>NZ_CDBW01000020.1 GCF_000820145.1 Aeromonas sobria
CTAAATAACTGTTCCGAATAGTAGATCACTGGAGGAAGGGAACTCAGTCCAGTTTGTGCGATCTGATTAGTCGCCAAACAAAACAAGCCACACCCAAAGGACTGAGTTGATGCCTATCCTACCACCCCTGCCACGGTCACAGCGGCGACGCATTCACAAAATCATCCATGCCACCCGTGATAAAGGACATGCTCGTCGCTTGATGGCCATCTTGCTGTTACATGAAGGACGCACGATCACTGATGTTCATCACCTTACCGGCGCTGCTCGTTCGACCATCGGCCGTTGGCTTCGGTGGTATCGGGATGAAGGTGTGGGTGCGTTAGAAGCCTTACCGGCTGGCCGTGCCCCAGTCTTACCTGTCGCCAAGATTGTCACCTTACTGGTGCTGCTCATGCAGTTTTCTCCGCAAGATTTTGGTTATCAGCGCAGCCGCTGGTGTACCGAACTATTGGCTATCAAAATCAATCGGTTAACAGGCCTCAATATGGCAGCCTCCACGCTCCGCCGATGGTTACCTCGTATGGGCATTGTCTGGCGAAGGCCCGTGCCAACCTTGCGGATAAAAGACCCGGCCTATCAGGAGAAAATGGCGGATATCGACGCTGCGCTGGCCCGCTGTGATGCCGATAATCCGGTGTTTTATGAGGATGAAGTCGATATAGACCTCAATCCCAAATTAGGGGCCGACTGGATGTTCAGAGCGCAGCAAAAGCGGGTTGTCACACCGGGACAGAACGCGAAACATTACCTGGCAGGCGTTCTCCATGCAGGTAACGGAAGAGTACTTTACGTCAGTGGGATAAAGAAAAACTCATCCCTGTTTATCGCCCTGCTGGAAAAGCTGCGTCGCCACTACCGACGAGCCAAAACCATCACGCTGATCCTCGATAACTACATCATTCACAAAAGCAAACAGACCGAGCGATGGTTGAAGAAGAACCCCAAGTTCTGCTTGGTATTCCAGCCAGTTTACAGCCCTTGGGTTAATCACATAGAACGGCTGTGGCACAAGTTACATGAAACCATCACGCGCAATCATCAATGCAGAGGAATGGCCAGCCTGCTGGCCCGAGTGAAACACTTCATGGATACCGTGTCTCCTTTCCCGGGGAATGGCTATGGCACAGAGAAGGTGTAGCACTTTTATGATCAGTTATTTAG
>NZ_CDBW01000021.1 GCF_000820145.1 Aeromonas sobria
GCTAGCTTCAGGTGTTAGTGCCCCCCGGGTGTGAGGGTTCGAGTCCCTCTCTTCGCACCATGATTCTGACATGTAAAAACAGAGCAATGCGTTCCAACCGCATTTAAAAATCAGATGGAGAAAATCAGTGTGCGAAGGTGGCGGAATTGGTAGACGCGCTAGCTTCAGGTGTTAGTGTCCCACGGATGTGAGGGTTCGAGTCCCTCTCTTCGCACCATTCATTTTTGCAAAAGGCCCTTCACGAAAGTGACGGGCCTTTTGTTTTTACTCCTTGTTATGACTATGCTTTTGACAACTCCCACCGAACGTCATACCAAGGAATGCATATGATACTGGATACCGATATTCACAACTTTTACGAACATCTGGTACTCAAGGAAATTGAAAAACAAAACCTGCAACAGACTCTCACCAGCGATCAGATGGCCGACCTCTGCTGCCTGACCCTCAATCAGCTCCCTTCCCACTATATTCGCCACGATGTCGACATGATCTACTTCCTGACCGATGCCAAACGCACCGAAATGGAGAAACTGGTCGTCGAATCGCTCAAGCTGGCACAGCAGAAGATCAAGCAGGCTCCCGTCAAGACCTCATAACCTGGGCTGCTGCCAGAGCAGAGTGACGATACCGGTCAACCCGGCCACTGGCAGCAAGATCAAGGCAGGCCGCAATCCGCGGCTCCAGCATCACCCATGCCGCCAGCAGACAAGCGGCACTCCAGGAGTCGAACTCTTTATCCTGACCCCATGCAAGTACGCCCCACCAGCAACATCATCCCCCGCAATAGCCAGCGCATTGTTTTCTCCCCCACCAACCATTGATAAAAATCATCATCTATTCGGGACGCAAGTCGCGTGGTAAGCCAGTGTCGTATGTGGCCCCCCCTGTCAACAGGGCGCTCAAAAACGGGTTATGAGATCAACTAATTTGTGATTTTTTCAATCAAATGTGTATTTTTACCAATTTGATGGGGCTTTAACCCATCAGGTTTGTGGTAGATTGCGGCCTCTTTTTGGGTTGGCCCCTCGGGATACATGTATCCACAGGACGAGAGGGACTGACCTTGGCGAGCAAGAGTTTAGGAAGTATCTATGCAAAACCAACAAAACCACATCCGACTACCGGGCATGGCACAGGTGTTTGCCTGTCTGGCCATTTTCCTGGCCTTGGCATTCTCGTTCACCAGCGTGCTCGATCTGCCGATCCAGCTGGCGCTGTTCATCGCCTGGTTTGTCATCATGGGGCTCGGCATCAAACTCGGCCACGATTACAAATCCCTGGAGCAGGCTGCCGTTGACGGCGTCGCCAAGGGGATGGGGGCCATCCTGATCCTAGTCTCTGTCGGTGCCCTGGTCGGCACCTGGATTGCTGGCGGCATAGTGCCCAGCATCATCTACTTCGGCCTCAAGGTGATCCACCCGTCCATCTTCCTGCTGGCGACCCTGATCATCTGCTCCCTGACCTCGCTGGCCACCGGCACCTCCTGGGGCTCTGCCGCCACCGCCGGTATCGCCATGATGGGGATCGGCCACAGCCTCGGCGTGCCTGCGCCGCTGGTAGCCGGTGCCGTGCTCTCCGGCGTCTACTTCGGTGACAAGCTCTCTCCGCTCTCCGACTCCGTGGTGCTGGCCTCGACCATGTCCAACGTCGACGTGGTGGAGCACATCAAAGGGATGCTGCCGATTAGCCTGCTCTCCTATATCATCACCGCCGTGCTGTTCACCGTGGTGGGCATGCAGTACTCAGGCAATGTCAGCCTGGAGCAGGTCAATCTGGTGATGGAGGCCCTCGACAGTCAGTTCAACATCACCCCGCTGGCCATAGTGCCGGTGGTACTGGTGCTGGGCCTGCTGGCCAACCGCAAGCCCGCCTTCCCGGTGATCAGCTTCGGCGCCCTGCTGGGCCTGATCTGGGCCATCGCCTTCCAGGGCATGGATCCGGTCAAGGCAATGCACTCGGCTTATAGCCCGTTTGCCATCACCTCCGGCATCGACTTTATCGACAACATTCTCGGTCGCGGCGGCATGGAGTCCATGCTGGGCTCGGTCGCGGTCATCATCTTCGGGCTGGGTTTCGGCGGCCTGCTGGAGAAGGTCGGCATTCTGGAAGTGATCGCCAGCGCCTTCGAGAAGCGCATTAACAGCGTAGGCAGCCTGACCAGCCACACCATAGGCACCGCGTTTCTGGCCAACGTGTTTGGCTCAGCCATGTATGTGTCGCTGATCCTGACCCCCAAGATCATGGCCAAGAACTACGATCGACTGGGACTGGCGCGCAAGAACCTCTCTCGCAACGCCGAGTTCGGTGGCACCCTCACCTGTGGCATGGTGCCCTGGAGCGACAACGGCATCTTCATGGCCGGGGTGCTGGGGGTGGCGACCCTCGACTACCTGCCCTACATGTGGCTCAGCTTCACCTGCATCATAGTGACCGTGTCCCTCGCCTATATGGGCAAAGGGGTAAACCGGATCCCGCTGGTCGCGGCCGCAAGCTCCCGCTAAGTCATCCTGCAAACAACAAAGGCGCCATCAAGGCGCCTTTGTTGTTTCAGGGGGATGCTGTTTGACCCTCATCGCAGAGCCCACAAACAAAAACAGCCCTCGTCGCCGAGAGCCGTTTCATCAGACTGATAACGCCAATCAGATGGAGAAGCTGGAGCCACAGCCACAGGTCGTGGTGGCGTTGGGGTTGGTCACGGTGAAGCGTGAACCTTCCAGACCCTCGATGTAATCCACACTGCCGCCTACCAGATATTGCAGGCTCATGGGATCGATCACCATGGTGACGCCGTTCTTCTCGACCACGGTATCCCCGTCGTTGATCTTCTCATCAAAGGTAAAGCCATACTGGAAACCGGAGCAGCCCCCACCCGTGATGTATACCCGCAGCTTCAGCTCGGGATTCTCTTCTTCGGTGACCAGGGTCTTCACCTTGTTGGCCGCCGCATCCGTCATCTGGATGGGCAACGGGGCTTCTGCTACTGCACTCATTACTGACCTCACAACCATTAGATCCACAAACATGGAAACCGCGAAATTATCTAATACCCGACCATTCAGTTCAAGTATTCACCACGTTTAACCGGCAGCGGGAACCGGAGCAGGCGGTGCGGCGACCAGCGGCTTGATCACCTCCCCCCACTCAACCAGCAGCTCTTGTGCCGGTTGCCTGCCGTCCTTGTTGATGGTGACACTGATCCGATCCGGCACAAAGCCTTCCGGCAACTGCCAATTCCCTTCCAGCAGCTGGAAATAACGCAGGGCATAGCGCCACTCGCTCACCTTCATCCCGAGATCCCGCCCGGTCAGCGTCTTCGGCTTATCGGCCAGACTCCCCTCGACCCGGATCTGCACCTGCCCACGAAACAGCTCCCGCTTCTTGGCAGGCTGGGTCAGGGCGAGACGGTAGTGGTAACGACCGGGAATGCTGGTCTCCTGCAGAGTCAGGTTGTCGATAACCACCCCCACCTGTTCACCGGTGGGGCGCATGATCCGCTCGAAAAAGGCCAGCTGGCGCTTGAGCTCCTGCACCTGCGCCTCCTGACTCTTCAGGGTGGTCTGCAACTGTTCGAAGGCTGCCCGCTGGGTCGCCAGCTGGGTATCTTTCACCCCCAACTCGGTCTTGAGCTGGCCGATGGCCTTGCCCTGGCGTTCCAGCGTCTCCTGCTGCACCACCAACAGACTGCTCTGGGCCAGCTCCTGGCGGTTACCGGCAAAGTAACCGATGAGCCCGCCAACGGCTAACACGACCAATAACTTCAATAGATTGGACATAGCCCCTCATCCCGTTATCACGCCATTTACGGCAGCGCCGCTCCCTTCACTATACCGCCCGGACTGGCGTCAAAGGCGATAAAGGGAAAAATTAACTGGCCGTGGCGCTGCCCTCACCCCGCTTTTGACGCGCGGCGAGCCGTAAAGTTCGCTCCAGGATCTGGGAATAGATGGGTCGGCCACCCAGCCACTGGGCAACCAGGGTCGCCCCGACCGTGGTGATCATCATCGGCAGGATCAGCTGATAGTTGTCGGTCATCTCGGTGACCAGCACGATGCCGGTGATGGGGGCACGTACGGTGGCAGCAAACAGCGCCCCCATCCCTGCAATGGCAAAGGCGCCGGGCTCGATGCCCAGCTCGGGGAACGCCGCATGAAACAGATGGCCGAACACCACGCCAAACAGGGTGCCTAGTGCGAGGGTCGGCGCAAACACCCCGCCCGGGGCACCGGAGCAGAAGCAGATAAGGGTCGCGACCAGCCGCACCGAGAAGATCAGGAACAGGGTCGCCATCGCATACTCATCCCCCATCAGATGGGGAATAAGCTCGGTGCCGCCGCCCGTCACCGAGGGGGCGAACAGCGACAGCACACCAAACGTTCCGGCGACCAGCATGCCGATGGCCACGAAACGGTGGCGCTTGTTCTGATGCAACGCCAGATAGCCATCCTGACAGGCCAGCACCAGCTTGTTGAAGACAAAACCGAGCACCCCGAAGGTGGCCCCCATAAAGAGGAACAGCCAGAGCGCCTTGAGGGCGGGCGCATCGTAGTGGGGCAAGGTGATCACCGCCCCCTGCCCTTTCATGTTCTGCAGCATCAAGGTCGCCATGATGGCGGAGATCCCCACCGCCTTGATGGCCAGAAAGGAGTAGCGAAACTGCGGCCGCATCTCCTCCATCACGAACAGGATGCCCGCCAGCGGCGCATTGAAGGCTGCCGCCAGACCGCCCGCCGCACCGGCGGCCAACAGGGCATGGCCATGTTCCTTGGGCAGCCGGAAGATATCCGCCACCATCTTGCCGAGGTTGCCGCCGATCTGTACCGAAGGCCCCTCCCGCCCCAGCACCATACCGGAGCTCAGGGTACAGATGCCGCCGAAGAACTTGACCGGCAACACTCGCCACCACCGCACCGGGCGCAGATCGTCCATCGCCCCCTCGATCTCGGGAATGCCGGAGCCCCCCGCTTCCGGGGCAAAGGTATGAGTGAGGAAGTAACCGACAAATCCCAGCAAGGCGCTGAAGCCAAAGCCAAGCAGACCGAGCTGCCACCAGGGACGGTCTGCCAGCAAGGCAATGCGTTGCTCTGCCAGCCAGTGGACACCCGATTCGAACAGGCCGCACACCAGTCCGGCCAAGGTGCCGACCAGCGCAGCCAGCAGTAGAACCAGCAAGGGCATCTTGTCTTGCCGGATAATGCGGGAAAGTGACCCCCGCGAAGAGGTATCGGGTTCAGAGGAGAGAGCTTGTTGCGCCATCTTGTTACACCAACTTGGAAAAACCACATCGTCAGCTAGCTGAGATCAGGATCACCCGGCGCGTGCTCGGCTGCCCAGGGCTGGGGCTTTCTGCTATAGTCGGCCCGTTAAATTTTTGTCACGGGAGCAGACCGAGAGTCCGGGTGGCGAGAGCGCAAAGCATACTCCTGATGCCCCTGCCTGCCGAGTCTCAATCGGCTGCAATCCCTTGTGTGACGCCCAAAATCCCATTAAGGATGATCCATGTCAAAATCAGATCAGCTGTTTGAACAGGCCCGCCAGACCATTCCGGGTGGCGTCAACTCACCGGTCCGCGCCTTCAATGGAGTCGGCGGCACGCCCCGCTTCATCGATCACGCCGATGGCGCCTATCTCTATGATGTGGATGGTCAGGCCTACGTGGATTACATCGGCTCCTGGGGCCCCATGCTGCTGGGTCACAACCACCCGGCCATCAAGGCTGCCGTCATCAAGGCCGTTGAGAAGGGGCTGAGCTACGGTGCGCCGACCGAGATCGAAGTGCTGATGGCAGAGAAAGTCCGCCAGATCGTCCCCTCCATGGAGCAGGTGCGGATGGTCAACTCCGGCACCGAAGCGACCATGAGCGCCATCCGTCTGGCCCGCGGCTATACCGGTCGCGACAAGATCGTCAAATTCGAGGGCTGCTACCACGGCCACGCCGACTCCCTGCTGGTCAAAGCAGGTTCCGGCGCCCTGACCCTGGGTCAGCCCAACAGCCCGGGCGTACCGGCCGATTTCGCCAAACACACCCTGACCTGCGTCTTCAACGATCTGGAGTCAGTGCGCGAAGCCTTCACCCAGTACGGCAGCGAGATCGCCTGCATCATCGTCGAGCCAGTTGCTGGCAACATGAACTGCATCCCGCCGGTGCCCGGCTTCCTGGAAGGGCTGCGCACCATCTGTGACGAGTTCGGCGCCCTGCTGATCCTAGACGAGGTGATGACCGGCTTCCGCGTCTCCCTGCGCGGTGCTCAGGGCCACTACAACATCGAGCCCGACCTTACCACCCTCGGCAAGATCATCGGTGCCGGCATGCCGGTAGGTGCCTTCGGCGGCAAGAAGAAGGTAATGCAATACATTGCCCCGACCGGCCCGGTCTATCAGGCAGGCACCCTCTCCGGCAACCCAGTGGCCATGGCGGCCGGTCTGACCATGCTGGATCTGCTGCTGGAGCCGGGCCTCTATGAGCAGCTGAGTGCCAAGACTGCGCGGGTTGCCGAAGGACTGAAAGCGGCTGCGGCCAAACACGGTATCCCGCTCGCCATCAACTATGTGGGTGGCATGTTCGGCTTCTTCTTCACTGACGAGCCCGAAATCACCCGCTACGAGCAGGTCACTCGCTGCGATATGGAACGCTTCAAGCGCTTCTACCATCTCATGCTGGAAGAGGGCGTCTATCTGGCGCCGAGCGCCTACGAGGCGGGCTTCCTGTCAATGGCTCACGGCGATAAGGAGATTAAGCACACTCTGGCCGCCGCCGAGCGCAGCTTCGCCAAGCTGGCTGGCTAAATCGCCGCCGGTTGTCGCAAAAGGGCCCGTCACGGGCCCTTTTCTATTGCAGTGCATTCATCATCACACAGGGCTGCACGCCCATTTCTGGTGCATTCCCGCCTCATCATCCGTCGTTTTGTCATCCTCTGGTGCAAATTGCCCCGCCATCCCTGTCATAAAGCAGGCCCACTATTTGCACATCCGCTACAAGAGCCCACGTCACCGAGGTCCATATGGCAGAGATGAGCCCCATCGATCTGCTGCGGCGCTATCAGGAGTATCAGGAGGAGCTGACCCCGCTACTGCTGGGGCTGCTCAGCGCCCCCCTTGCCTCGCTCAAGAGGTATCCCTTTGTTGTCAGCATTGACCGCTATCAGGGGCCGGTGTGCATCCAGCCTGCGGTACCGGCGGCCCATAACCGGCTGCATCTTATCGTGCAGGGGCAAGGACGGGAGATCACCGTCTGTCTGAATCAGCTGATTGGCTGGTTGATGGGGGACAGGGAGCGCCGCCGCGCCATGCCCTGGTTCAAGGCCGTCTATGTGGTGCTCAGCATGGCGCTGTTTCTTATCGTCGCCACCCTGATCTGGCACGGGCTGGAGCAGCTCTACCAGTTGTTGTGCGGTGAGCAGCAGAACCAGCTCGGCGCCTTTAGCGCCATCATCTTCCTGACATTGGCGCTGGCGGTGTTCGATCTGGGCAAGACCATTATGGAAGAGGAGGTGCTGCTGCATAAGGATATCTTCCGCCACAGCGCCATTCGCCGCACCATCACCCGCTTTATTGCCGCCATTCTGATCGCGGTCTCCATCGAGGGATTGTTGCTGCTGTTCAAAGGGTCGCTCGGCCAGAGCGAGCTGCTCTGGCCTGCGGTCGGGGTAATGGGGTGTGCGGTGGGTTTGCTACTGGCGCTGGGCCTCTATGTCTATCTGGGGGCCAAGGCCGAGGCGGCACTGGTACAGGCTAGCCTGCGCTCTCCACCGCCAGTTGCACAGAGGAGCGACGCGCCGCCCGCCAGGAGGCGTACATGGTCCAGGAGGTATAGATGACGATAAAGGCGACCAACCACTTCAGCATCTCCATATCCATGGATTTGACCAGCATGGCGGCTAGCACCACACCGATAGGGCCGAAGATGGCCACCGCCAGCACGGCTTTGGCATCGAACGCCCCTTTGCGGATAAAGGTGCCTGCGGAGAAGACGCTGAGCACGGCGGTGGAGCCCATCATGATGGGAAACGCCGCCAGCGGATTCATCCCCAGTAGATAGACCAGCGTCATGCAGGGGGCAAACAGGCCGATACCGACATTCATCAGCACCCCGAATATGAAATTGCCGATCAGGGCGATCACCAACTTGTAGCCACTGAGCCCCATCGCATCCCCGCCTACAGGGAAAAGCCCCAGCAAACCGGCAAAGATCAACCCGGCGACAACCAGCAGGGAAGTGGCCATCACCAGCCGGATGGTCTGCCGATCAAATGAGGCCACATGGCGGGCGCCCCAAGCAGCGCCAGCTGCGGCGGCAATCATCATGCTGATCAGCGTCAGCGGCTCCACCGCCACTGCACCGACGAAGATCAGCGACTGGGTCACGGTCGGCAACACGCATTGGCCATTGAGGGTACCCGGCAGCACCCGATCATCGATCAGCTTGAACTGCTTGTAGCAGGCGGTCTTTACCGCAAAGCTGCCCACCCCAAGGGTATCGAGGAAGTTGGCAACCCCGCCGATCAACGCCACCGGCCAGAAAGGCGTGGCCTCGAGCGTGCCGTTGCACTTCTTCTGCCAGCAGGCTTGCACCAGCATAAAGACAAATGCCAGGCCACCGGCTATAAAAATAATCCGCAAAATATCAACTAACATATGGGTTTCTCCTGCACCGGGCGGCGATTCTAAGGCAGGGCACAGAAAAAGTCTTGGCTGTAATTAAGCAAGCTCCACGACCCGTCAGAAGGTGTTGAAATCTTTCCAGATAGAAGTCGAACGACTCTGCTAATACTTGTTACTGAGGCCAATAGGCCGAGTCCTGAGCACGTTGTTATGGTCCTTTCGCGACGACCACCTGTGCCAAAGGACATAATAAAAAAGAGGGCCGGTAGCGATACCGACCCTCTTTCTGTATCTGGCTTGGGGCGCGTAGACCCCTTGCCATGGCAAGCGCTTATTGAATGCTCTTGCCAGCACGCACGTCCTTGATAAACCCCTTCAGGCTGGCCAGATCACGGGGCGCACCGCGCAGGATCTGATCACCTATGATGAAGGCGGGGGTACCTGAAATACCGAGCGCTTCAGCCAACGCACGGTTGGTGCCGAGGTTCTGGTCAATGCTGCCATCCTTGATCTTGGCCTCCACCTTGCTCCAGTCAACACCGGCCGCCAGTGCCAATTGCTTGACCTGGGCATCATCCGCGAGCGGGCCCTGATGGGTATAGAGCTTCTCGTGGAACGCCTGATACTTGTCAGGCTGGCCCAGCTGTACCGCCAAGGCAGCGCGAGCCGCAAGGTAGGAGGACTCGCTCAAAATGGGGAACTGCTTGTAGATGTACCGGATGTCTTTATCTTCCGCCATCAGCTGCTTGACCAGCGGATGAGCCCGCTTGCAGTAACCGCAGTTGTAATCAAAAAACTCCACCACCGTAAGCGACGCCTTCGGATTCCCCATCTCGGGATCATTGTTGGCATAAAGCTGCTTGGAGTGAGCCTTGATCAGCGCCTTGTCGCTTTCGGCCTGCTGGCTCTCCTGCTTGGCGCGCAGGGCATTGGACATCTCGACCAGGATCTCGGGATTCTTGACCAGATAGTCACGAACGATTTGCTCGACATCGCTTTTGGTCAACTCGCTTGCATGTACCGGTGCCGCCAGCAGGGTCACGCCTGCCAGCGCGCAAAACAGGGCATTTTTAATAGTCATAACGTTATCTTGCAGAGGATATGATAGAGGCCACTATAGTGGTTGAGTCTGTTTTCAAGTCAAGTTATCTGGCCTAAAAAGCGCTGGCGGTACCCGCTTTGCCACTTTTTTATGTCATTTCGTGCAATTTACCAGCAATCAAACCAAGTGGGGATTTACAAGCCGGATCAGCATGGTAATATTCGCCGCACTGCTGCGGAGGGGTGGCAGAGCGGCTGAATGCACCGGTCTTGAAAACCGGCGATGGGTGACCATCCGTGGGTTCAAATCCCACCTCCTCCGCCATCTATATAGCCCAACTGATTAATTCGGTTGGGCTTTTTTGTATCTGCTATTTTTGGCTGAATCACTCATCCTCCACCTCATTGGTCAGCGCCAGGCAGGGTGCGCCACTGAATTCGATCGTACCCATCACTTATCTGAATTCAGTAGTGATCCGAAGCTGTGTCTTGGGCGGCACCCCATTTCTTATTTAATGACCTCCCTGAGCATGTATCTTGTAGTAATCCCCATTGTCGGGCTGATGCTGCTAGCCCCTTGAGGCTGGCTCGCAACAGCTGCAAAGAGTGTCAGCTCACCAGCACCACTCTTATAACCTGACAGCCTAAGACACAATGCAGGGAAGCCCTCATTGAAGGTGCGCACCTCAGCCAGGCTCCAACATTACGGGATCAGCAAAAACACGACCCTCCACTGATATAGCCACTTTCTGAGCGAGATTGAAGCACATCAAGCCACATGGACAAAAGGCATCATTGAGGTGGCTGGAACCCTCCCTCTTATCGAATCGCTCAAGGAGCTACATGGATTATCCAGCTAGGCACGCCGACGTGGCGGTAAAGGACAAATATCCAGGATGGGATACGGGTTCTCTGAGCATGGTGCACTCCATTGGTTGACCATGCAGTAATTAGATCAAACCCCGGGATCGGCGCCGGGAGGGGTGTCATCAGCCTGAGGTCTTCCCAACGGGAAGGTCTCTTGGTTTGTGCAGCCGACCCAAGCCCCGTTCAAATGGTTGTGAATCGAGCAGATAATGCCGCGGTATAGATACAAAAAGGAGGGAATTGCAGGCTGTTGGGCACTCTTCCGGCAGGAAAAAGCCAGATTTAGGCTATTTTACATACTAAAAATGACAACGCCCGGTCGAGAGGCTGGGCTTTGGTGTTCACTCTGGTGTGCAAACATGGGCTTCAATGGGCAAAATCCGCCCATAGCAAAAAGGCCTTCCCAATCGGGAAGGCCTTTAAAATTAGTGGCGGAGCGGACGACCGCTATAAACAAGTCCGACACACGCCAAGCAAGCTCATTATACTAATCAAAATCATGAGCTTACATTAAAACCCAGTTCATCCCTGTCCAATCACACTTAACCATAGCCAACGTAAACTGGCATACTGCGTGGCACACTATGCTTTTATCAAGGATCTGTTATGGCACTCCTCTCTGATGCAAAAGCGCGTAGCATCAAACCAGACGACAAACCTATCCCACATGGCGGCATTACCGGCCTCACACTGCATCCCTCCACCACAAAAGGTCGTGGGAAATGGGTATTTCGCTATGTCAGCCCTGTTACCGGCAAGCGCCGTAACGCTGGGCTCGGTATCTATCCTGAAATCTCGATTGCCGATGCGGGCAACCAGGCTCGCCTGATGCGTGAGCAACTGGCCAAGGGGCTGGACCCCTTGGAAGTAAAGAAAGAAGAAGCCAGTAAGCCTGCGATACCCACAGTGGAAATTGCGGCTCGTCAGGTGCACGAACAGTTGTTACCCGGCTGGCGTAACCCCAAGCATGGGAAGCAATGGATCTCGACCCTGGAGCAATATGCCTTCCCGATCATCGGTCGACAGCCGATCAACGCCATCACCCCGGCACATATCGCCGGTGTACTACAGCCTATCTGGCTGGAAATCCCGGAAACTGCTACCCGCGTGAAACAGAGACTTCATGCAGTGATGGCCTGGGCTTGGGCTCATGGCTTTTGCCAAGCAAACCCTGTCGATGTCGTGGACAAGCTCCTGCCACTACAGCCCAGTAAAGCAATCCGCACTCAGCACCAACCAGCAATGGATTGGCGGATACTGCCAGCGTTCAACCAACAGCACTTGGCGAATGCAGAGCGCTTTGATGTCAGTAGGGCTCTGCTCTCGTTTGTGATCCTAACGGCCTGCCGCTCTGGCGAGGCGAGGAAAATGCGATGGGATGAGCTCGACCTAGACGCCGGAATCTGGACCATTCCGGCTGATAGGATGAAGACGCAAGTCACACATCGCATTCCGTTATCTCTTCAAGCTATGGCTGTATTGGAGAAAGTGCAGGGATTACATGGGGAATGGGTCTTTCCCTCCCCACGTAAACAGGTGCCGCTGACAGATATGGCGCTGACCACTTTGCTAAGAAGGATTGAAGCCCCGAGCACGACGCCTGGACGGCTGGCCACCGCTCATGGTTTTCGCTCCACATTTCGGGACTGGTGTAGCGAACACGGTTACCCCCGAGACTTGGCTGAACGGGCCCTGGCACACCTTATCCAAAACAAGGTTGAGGCGGCTTATCACCGCACCGACTTGCTGGAACAGCGACGTCTCATGATGTATGCATGGGCCGAATGGGTTGAACATGGTACAAATGGTAAATAAAGTGTGTGGCCCTTGGGGCCACTCTCATCATGAACATTAATTAATGATTATCATAGAATCAACAGTGAACATTATAACTTCACTATGGCTGAAATGAATCGGCACTATAATCTACATATGCTCTAAATATTCCATCTCCAACATCATCCACTCAGCGATGATATATCCTTGCCTTCTTGCACTTTTCCAGATAGTCATCTTCAGTAACGCTAATTGTTGAAGACACTGTATCTATAACTTTAATCCTATTCCCAAACGAGTCAACCGCATGTACCACATCTAACTTGTAGTTACTAAGATTACCTCTAATTGGGATCTTGAATCTTTGCTTTCTCCCAATCTCAATACCACTAAAACGCCAAAGCTGTGGAGATACAGGGTAACAATTCTTGGTTAGCGGAGTAATAACAATGTAGCCTTGATAAACATTTTCAACACCTTTATTTTCCAGCATACCACCAACAAAAGATGCATCATTGACACCCGACTCATCATGATAACTTAGGTACAAAGCAGGCTCTGCTGAAAGTAGTGATGAAAAAAATAACAAAGCTACAAGAGCAACACCTGATTGCGAACATAAAAGCATTCTCATGTTAATATCTAGACCCCATGATTCTATTCGCATTGCTTACACAGATATCCATAGACAGATTGCGTTAATTAATCATCACTCCCTGGATAAATGGAGAACATGACATGGAAGGGATGATCCATTCTGGACACTTACTCGCTTTACTCGTTGAGATGCATCACTACGCAATTGTAAAAATTGCTCTACCAAGTGTACATTGCCAGAATGTGGCTCATACTGACACCCACCATAGAGAGATAACCACCAACGTGGGCGAGTTGGATGCCAACTATCAACCGCTTTTTTTAACTGCAGGTCTGCGTGTGAGTAAGTAGCCAGTACATCTTTGTCACGCATTATAAACCTCCAATAAAATATAAACCTTTAGATGCTCATGCGGGTCTTAGGCATCAAGCCCACACAATAAACAAGGGAATAGTGTCGTCAAATAAACAAACTAGCATTACTCTCAGACGCTCACCCATCGAAAATAACAACCAGCAAGAAACACTTCAAACACAAGCACAATTATATAGCATACGTAGACAGGTCTCATTTTATTATACGCAATCACTCTGAGCTATTCACGTAAAAACGCATCGTCAAGCGGATAACGATATTTATTAAAAAATACTGCAATAAACCCATAATAAAAAACAACATATTCCTGTTATGTAGCACCTTTCCTCACAACAGTGAAATACTTATACTCTGGTCTATATATCGACAGTGTACTTTCTGCCTTGACCGAATATTTCTTATCATCTTCAAACAAGAATTCAACATCGAACCTACACAGGTTGATAAGCATCAACCTGAAACCGCTCTCACTGCTAAATAGATAGCCTTTATCAAAGGCAGATTTTACTTTGGTGCAGCGCTGTGGGTCTATAGAATATGGGTCTAAGCCATCCACACCCATTTTTGGCTCAACCCGTCTCCAATTAACATTTGGCTTTCGCCCCAAAATATCAGCGGAATAATAATGGCGTTCGCCAAAAAGATTTAGAGATGAATTTAAAGTCAAATTGGTTTCAAACACTTTAACTCGCTCTGACAGCCTCTCCCCGTCAATAAAATACCCTCGCAGCCTAATGTTTCTTGACCGTTCTGGAACTTCAAATAAATACTCTCCACCTGATACAACAATACTTTTTTTAAGTATTTTTTCATTGGAAAATCCGCTCACCCATTCAATTTCAAATTCACCATCATGTGTACTAGAGTTGCTTACCTGAACATTAACCCATTTATCAAAAGGCTGATTTGATGCTGCAGAGTTACTTGCAAAAAATGCAAAACACAAAACTTGAAGTAACCGTTTAATCACATGACACCTCAACACGACCTTGACTCGCCATTTAATAGCAACGCCCTAGAATAGGGCATATTCTAGCAAGACTTTGGCATCGTCGCCGTGTCATATATTGAAATGTAAAGGGTAGATAAGACAATCTCATGCCTAAGTTGGACTGCTGTAAAACAGGGGAAATATATAACATACATTTACATTGTGAATTTCACTCTATGACACACTCATCTCCTATGCACATGCTAACATTTCACGCATGCAAAATCGGACCAATAAATACTAGGCTTTTTAGAACATGCATGATATCAGAGGTGAGCGCTTTTTTTTGGTTTTCGAACCAATCGTTGACATGTTAAACAATGAAGTAATTGGCTATGAGGGACTGTGCAGGAGTGAGCTCGGCAATGTCAATCCTGAGACTTTTTTCAAGACACTCTCGATAAATGAGCACTTTGATTTGCTTTCGAAGCAACTGCAGAAATATCAAAAGTGGGTTGAGCAACACCCTGAAATTTATCAAGGTCGAAGATTATTTTTGAACATAAACCAAGAGTTATTAGTGGAAGATGACTTCCTGGCATTATTTATACCCTACTATCGCCACTACCCCATTAGTTTGGAGTTGGAGCCTCAATATCCGCTGACTTGTACTCAGCGGTTAGCAATAAAGAGCATTATTGGTGCGCATGGTATTCCGGTATGGTTTGATGACTATGCCGATGGGGTACTTCTCGCGACATATGAAATTTGGAGTGGCGTTAAGTTAGATCGACATTTTTTCTGGTCTCTAGCTAGAGACAGCAAAAAAAACATTACACTTGAAAGTCATTTCACAGCTGCAAATGTAATTTGTGAAGGTGTTGAGACATCCCAAGAAAAAGATGTAGCATTGGCATTGGGCATGCGATATGGACAAGGCTACCTTTGGCCTGCAGTCGGCTAATATGCTTACATAAACCAGCGAATGAAAAATACTAAGAACCCTGCGCATGGAATGACGACTTAACTATTCAGTTTCCCACTTCCCTCATGATCGGGATGTAATGCTCACAGAGAATTCTTGGAGAAGCGTCAAAAACATGATGAGTGAAATGAAAAATTTCTACATCACGGGCCTCCCTTCTAGTGTATTTAAACTGCGGCAACAAATGTCTATAAATGTCTTTATTATGCTCTGCATAATCTTGCAGAGAACCATAGAATGGGCAGCATAGATATAATCCATCAAGAGGGTAGAATATTGAATCTTTTGGCGGGGTAAATATACTATCAACATGCACACTAAGGCCTGCAATTGCATTAACCGTAATAAGCTCATTTCGCGCGTCTAGATTCATATTCTTACGTACGATGTCAGAGGCAATAGTGAAGGGAGCTTGGCTGTCTGTAAACCAGCTTCTTAGTCGCTGCAATCTTATTGGTCCGCCAAGTAAGCCTGGCTTAGTAAACTGATCTTGGTACTGAAACTCTACTCCATATAGTGCCTTGTTGGTGAACGTGACCAAGTGATGGGCAAACTCATCTCGATGGTTCGTCTTAGGCAATCTTACTGCGGGCAAGAGCTCTTGCGGAAGTCGACGGAACGTAAGTGGAGTACAATGTAGCTTCTTTTTAAAAGCACGACAAAAGTTATGGTGATTATCATACTTGAGCATCAATGCAATTTCACTGACCGTTAACTCGGTCAACCGAAGTAGGCCACAGGCTCGGTAGAGCCGACGGTTACTGATATATTCACCGATACTCATACCATAAATTTCTTTGAAATAAAGCTGTATCATCCGCTTGCTATATCCTATTCTGGCAGCTAAGTCCTCAAGGCGCGGCTGTTCATCTATATTGGTTTCAATCCAGGTTAGGATACTGTCGTGGCAATCCTTGATAGTTAATCGTTTTTGCTTTGTCACTTGTCGTGGTCCGATTGATTTTCGAAAGATAGATAATAACTAAAGGTTATTTTTTCTACCCAAGCACAACCCATTATCATGCAAACTGTAGGTCCTGAAGCCTATACACTATACACTTGGTCGCATTCGTTATAAAGATGGGCGTCGCGGTGGTCATTTTCACTCCCACGCTCAACGCCCTTACCAGTCACTGATATGCAACGTTAACACGTAGGTTTGTTCGGTAACTTCCTAGACGCGCATTAGTCGGGGCATGGATTTCAAGACGGGTATTTATAGGATGCGTGCCCGCCGCCCCTATGAGCACGTATGCCGTTCCACCAGACAGGTCGGCGAAGCCACTCTCTGGATGGCCAGAGACAAACCGCAGGCGGAGCGTACCATCACCGATCTTCCCGTCACGCCCATCCGGCGTAGATATGGTGTACGACACCGTGGCGCGAAAGGGACCATCGGCACGGAGCTGATAAGTGTAGTCAGCGGTTGCGGTGCCTCCGGGGGCCACGTCGGGAACACGCACCGCCGTGGGCGAGGACAGAAGGACTGTCGTAAGGGAAGAGAGGTTGTTGGGTTCTGCTGGCGCTAGGACTGTAATGTGATGCCCGTATTGGGGGCCTCCATCGGTTTCAGTATAGGCAAGATAAATCCTACATCTCTGTGTCATACTTAAACGATCACTAGGAAGGGCCGAGTTGAACTTAAAGCGAGGACTCCACATGACGACCGCCGGGCGACCGGTCTGGTGAGCAGTCGACGCGTTGCTGTAGTTGAGCTCGTCGCCGGGACGGACACCTATGTCGGTACGGTTGGTCTGTGTGACGATGGTTTGGCCGTCGCTGTAAATTGAGGCGGTGGGGACTGCCGCGTTCCAAGCATTTTTTTGACTATTATTCTGATAGCCACACTGGATGGTGCTGCTCCAACTAAATATAGGGCGGTCAGCAACCACCTCTATCCGATCCTTGTGGGCCATTAGGCGTAATATCTCTTTATCAGGATTCGTGCTCGTTCCCACGTTAGTGTTGTATGATGCTGCCGACGGGATGTAGTCATAGGTCACAAAAGCTGTCATTAGTGGGCTCTTCGTATTGTTTTTTGAGCATGGCGGTAACGTTGCAGATATGGCAAGGCCTCTTGGTCTTCATAATGCTCACAGTGGTTATCCAATAACCGAGGGGAAATACCTATTACCCCCTCGGTCGTTATTTGCAGAAAATCCATGCGGCCCCTGCGAGGGAGAGCTCCATCCGCCCCCATTCAAAGCCGGACAGATTAAAAAAATCTGAGAATCACCCGCAATTTTGTCAAGTACGTGCCAAGTGTGGCATTAGCAGGCACCTCAATATGCACGCGATGTTCTAGCTTCTTTTCGCCACTGATGCCGGAGATGGGAATACTTGTATTCCCAGATAAATCAGCATATCCGGTAGCGCTGTGCCCAGTACTATAGGCAAGTCGTAGATGACCATCACCAATTTTTGCATCGGTTATGTTAGGTGTGTCTGCGATGTATCTCAAATTCCCACTGAATGAGCCGTCAGAACGTATTGTTAGTGGTAACTCACTGACTCCGTGACCTCCAGCTGAGATAGTGTTAAAAGTAATAGATGATGGCATATCAAGAGATACATTTGTTCGCGGCAAAACTATTGCGCTAGCCGTACCACTGACCTGATAATGTAGCGTTGTTATCGATTGCTCGTTAATGATTTTCCCTTCACACCGGACCCTTGCTCGTACAGGCGTAGGAGACGTAATGACACTCGCTGGAATGTGCAGAGACGGAGCGTTCATCCGAACCATAAGCTCCCCGGAGCCTTCTCCACCATGCGGGCGTTCACCACCAAACCACGGAATGGTCATGGTCGCGCCGGGCAGAACATTTCTATCGACCAGATTCCGAGTTACCCATTTGCTACCTACATTGTGTGCCACAAATGTAGGAAGCGTCACACGTGAAATTAGCGGGATACTGGATTCGTTCGTCATGCTACAATACGAGTCGATAACGCCATTGGGAACCACCGACACGGCTTCGCCGACGAAGGGAGCTTCTATTTCTTGGTCATTATTATATATGGTTATGACACCAGGCACAGGACTGCCATCCTGACCATTTCCATATGAAATAATTTCAGATCGTACAGTCGCCACATCCCAGCTCAAGTTATAATCAAGCATCTGTTTCTCCGAGTAAATATATTTCTATCGGCAGCGCGACATAACCCGTTATGCCGATGCGGCTCTATTGTTCAAATCAACACCCTACGTATAAAATGAAAACATCTATCATTTTACCTTCACCTAGTGAATTACTATATACCAGTTGAGCATAGCATTTGTTGCACGTATTCTTTTTGCGATTACGTCATACGTAATACAGAACTGACAGAGTGACGTTTCACTATCACAAGTCTCTCTTGGCTATACCAACGCAACCAAGCTTATGCGGTATACCGTATATTGAATCTAACTATAGTAGAGGCAATTCCTCTAGGTGTGTCTGGCTTTACCTCTGTAATTGGCGTTAGTGTGCAAGTACGGCTATTAACCCCGTTACAAAACACATTACCAGCGTCACCATTGAGAGTGATTTTTTGACCACTTTCCATAAGTGAGAATCGAGCCCCAGACCCTGAACTTCCTAACCCCGTCATGAACACCGTCTGGGTATCTTCCAGACTGCCGCTAACAGCCTGCGCAACAATAGACGTTTTACTCTGCGTATTGCAGGTCACTTGAATATCAAATGACTTGTGCATCTGAGAGCCATTAACCATTGTATCCAGTACCACTGTGTCTGGAGCACTGAGATCACAAGATGCCGCGACAAAGGTTACGCTAATCTCTACATCTGCCGTTACCTCTGCTGCACGCGTCATTGAAGCATTGCCGATAAGCAATATACCGAGCCAGAATGAGATATGTTGGATGACGCGCTTACTTGATGTCATAGCTTTGGATCCCGCCCCAGTCATTGATCGCATCAATGGTAACACCACCACTCAGCGACTTAGTTCCCAACGATGACTCAGAAAATGGTGCTAATAATGCGAGTGCTGCACTCTGCTCAGCCGTCATGGCGACTTCTTTCCCATTCTGCTTCAGTCCGACAACAGCAAAATAATAGGGAGTTGGATTTTTCATATAGAAATTTCCGCTCTTGTTTATCACCTGGATTTTTTTCTCTGCATCTTTACGGCCATCCTTCAGCGCCTTCGGTCGATAAATCAACTTGACCTGAGTGTTCATCGCAATTGCCAATACACTTCCCTCCGTATCAGTTGGCTTGGGGGGTACTTCCTGGACATTCAGCCAGAACAGGGACTCTTGGTCTTGTGGAAGCGCCGGATTAACGTTCAGTAAACGAACAATTTGTTTCTGCTTGGGCTTAATCTTAAAAAATGGAGGCGAAGGGACGATGAATACATCGTCCTTGCTCTGAGTTGTATTATCTACCCAGACTTGTCCACCATATGTTTGGTCTGCGTTATTTGTTACCTCGAAGGAGAGGTTCTTCTTGTCCCCTTCGTAGATAAATCTAGTCCCATTCAAGACGAAAGCCGCCATTGAATGATTGCTAATACTCATGATGAGAGAGGCAACAACAGCCTTCTTAACTATTTTTTTCACAACGAACCTCTTGGACTGAACTTGTATTTTCATTAAGAATTGAAATGTTCACGCGACAACTATTCCCATTACTCTGGGTAATGATAACATGCTTGGGCTTTGCTTGCAGGTTCATCAGCAGAATGCCATTGCCTGAAATAAATCCAGCATTCATGCCGTCTGCTGTCTCAGCGCTACCACCCTTGATGATGTTACCTTTGAGATCGCGAACTCGTAATATGTATCGCTGTATATTCTCGAATCCGAACTCACGATAAATAATAGCTTTTTCAGTAGGCACCACGCTATACGAGCTATTGAGCAGTTCAGCTTCATCCGGTACATTTTCGGTGTTTATATTGATGCTAGTCGGATTGTAGCTTGATAAATACACAGCAGTCTTGCCATCCTTATTGGTTGGCAGAGAACCATTGAACGTCACACCAGGCATGTCTTTAATCTTAACAATTGCGATAGTGTCAGATGCTTGTTTTGTTAACAGCAAACCACTCTCTTCTGTCACCACTGCAGAACCTGACAAACTGCCCGAGAGCGTAGTCCTGTCTCTGTTTTGGGACACAGCCAAGTTAGTTTGAACTGTATCAAATGCATAGCCAACAGATGCACCGGCCCCCTTGGAACCCTGTGAATTGGTGTTCGCATTGACACTGTAGTTCAAGCGCTCATTCACCGTGGCAGAGACCCCCGAGTTAAAGGTTGTGCCGCCGCTTCGGCTATAGCCAACACTATTACTGTTATAATGTCTGAGTCCGCCGATATTGAACGGAATGCTCACCCCCAATGAGGCTGAATAGTCATCACGATTAGAATAGGCATCGCGAGAGTAACTACCATTGAGATAAAGAGAAACATCATCAAAGACGGTTGTGCTTGCGGACAGATTTGCACCGATAGCCGCCTTATCACGATCCCAATAGGATTGTTGCCAAAAAGATGTCCCTATATGAACGTTGCCATCGAGGCGGTGTGAGAGGAGCGCCTCGTAGCGGACCTTCTCTGAGTTGACATGATTACGCTTATCCGGGTCAAAGGTGGCAAACTCTCTATAGCCTGCACTTTGATAGCGATAGGTTAGCAATTGCAAATTGGTTCGTTCGCTAAAGCTCTTGGCGTACTTGAATGCAAAGCTGACGCCCTGCTCAGATGTATTGTCGTCAAACTCAGCCTTGGATAGGTTGACGTTGGATGAGAACGCCCCCCACTGGCCAAGGGGCTGGGTCACGCCAACACCGCCAGCCTGGTACTTGTCATGTAAAATCCCCGCCATGTTAATGGTGGTTGTAGCCAAGCCATAATCAAAGCTCCCTAACAGGAACATACCCTGACTGGATGAGAAGGCATCGCCTAGCTCATTGCTTACGCTTTTCTGGCCGATAGCAAAGTTGTAATTGTACTCACCAGGACGCAACAGCGTCGGCAGTGTCGCTACCGGATATACTGTTGTTGTCTTGGCTCCGCTGTCATCTTCAACGGTAACAAGTAAGTCACCGTTACCAACGGGGGAAATATCATCCAGCTGATAGGGGCCTGCAGGCACAACCTTGGAGTAAATTGTGTACCCACCCTGAGAAACAGTAATACGAGAAGTCGAGGGGGCAACACCTGAAATAAGTGGTGCATAGCCAGTTGCAGACCATGGACGCATACTGCTATTGGAGCGTAACGCTGCACCATAAAAGCCAAAATCTGAAAACAACTCCGTGCGCGTTTGTGAGCGCCCCAGTTGAAAATCACCCCGCACCTGACCGATGGCGGTAGAGAGCGTTAAGTCATTTGTACTAAACTCATTACCATATGCATTCTTGGTGGCATTCATATTGCTGGAAAGCACCCAGCGCCCCAAGTTAAGGTTGGTATCAAAGTTACCAAAAACATTTAGGGAGTCATCACTACTTTTACTAAAGTTACCGCTATATGCGAGTCTAAAACCATTAACACCATAATCCCATAGTGCGGCATCAGACTTATCTAACAAGTACGCCTGTGGAATTATAAAATCTACAGCCTGTGCACCAAAATCAAAATCAATCTGCGTGTGCTTGTTTTTTTCTAAGTAGTAACACTCACGGATAGCATCAAAGGTATCCGCATAAAACTCGGTCTTGAACAGGACTCCCGCTCTCAATAACCACTCAGGACTCAGACATATATTGCCCGCCAACTCATCCTCTTTACTTATTGTCAGCGATGCTCGAGCATTTGTTGTTCCATTGAGTCGAACATCAACATAGTACTGACCTGCCGGGTATTTTATACCTGGAGCAAGTACGGCGGGAACTCCAGATACCCCCTGCAGAAAATCGGTATTTAATTCAAACTCGTCAGCAGCGCGTCCACTATTGGCAAAAAAAACGCTGACCGATAACGCTAAAAATACGGCGGGGCGTGCTGTGTTCACCGACATCCCTCCCTCCAATTATTCAGGGTGCCACATTAAATGGCTCGCCTTAAAATCAAATAAAAAGGCCCAAGCGAACGCCTGGGCCGCTCGCTAAATAAGATGATTAGCGGTAGGACACGGCGTACTTCGCAGCACCAATGAACTGACCTGCAACCGCACCACCATTCAGCTGGGCGGTGTACACCAAGCCATCCTTCAGCAACACGTCACCAGTTACAGAGCTCAGCAGATTGCCGGAATTAATCGCGGCAGAACCACCGGTGTTGTTGGTGTGGTCAAGCTTGACCCATGCATCGGTGGCATTACCTGAGAGGTTGCGCAGACCTTGAGGGGTGAACTCGGAGCCAGCCCAACCAACAGTAACCATGTTCGTTTGAGTTAGCGCAGCGCAGGCATTCGCAGTCGCATCAGTAGGCTTCAGTGCAAATCCAACGGAGGAACCTTGAGTGGAGAGCGCTACAGTACCCAACTCAACGGTTGCTCCCATCGCGCCACCGAATTCTGGGGTCAGATCACAAGTAGTCGAGCTGACAGCGCCCAAAAAGTGGACTTCGTTGGCAGCGTGAGCGGTACCGGCCATACAACCCAGAGCAATCAGAGTACAAGCAAAAATCTTCTTCATATTCACCTCGATAAAGTTTGTTATTCACCAGAATTCGGGCGGCCATTTCATGACTCGCCCTAGCGACAGCGAGGCAATAATGCATTTTAAATACGCGAAAAAAGTGTCATATCCTGCAGCCCCATGTCACATATCGTGGTGTTTTTGCTCTATTTTTTTAGTCATCTCTTCTGCGGACTGCAATGAAATAATGATAATGAGATGTATTTATCTGCATGCGACTTAATCATCTCTACTGNNCAGTAGAGATGATTAAGTCGAAGAGATATCTTACGGATTGACTATCTACTTACGTCTAGGCGGACTTGCCGAAAACCAAAGGGGAAGAGCGTTCGAGGGATAATAACTGTGGCTAAAAAATCATGTGCTTGTGCGGAATTTAAAGCCGACATAGCGGTGTTAAAGCCACTATGCCGGGCGCTTTAGTCCAAGCCAAGGGTATCAATAGTAGGCCACTGTCACCCGGGCTAAGCCAGGCTTACTTTTGATCGTGGCAAGCTGAATACTCTTGTAACGTGAGCGAAGGGTGCCCATCTTCATGAGCGATACTATGTTGTACTTCTCAACTTCTACCCCTGTCACCACGTTGTTCAGACAAGATAGTGTAACCACACTTTCAGAATGGCCTGTATTGCATAAAGGACGGACAACCGAGCCCACAAACATGAGTTTTCTTTCAGCTGAACTATTCTCATTTGCTAATGTTGCACAACTTAATAATGTACAAAAAATAAATGTAACCGATGTGCTCCGCATCATGATCCACCTCCTTGTTGTACTTCTAGTGTAGTAAAAATATTGATTCATCGGACTTTTACTTACACGGCGCGCCAATTGGGAGCGTTTTTATTCAACTGCCTCATGCCTTCTTCAATTCGCATTGAGCTACACGCATACAGCAGATATTGCGACAGCCAATGAAGCGAGTTGATACAGTTTGATTACTGTTAGCTTTGGACTTGTCGGCTCCTCGAGTACAGTTTGATACCTGTCACCGAACTGCCACGTGGCATGAGCGCGGATCTGCTAGTCAGCGCCTAACTATCCTGACTGATTACCGCCTGCTGCATCCAGTTCATTGCACAGTGTCGAGGGCAAGAGGCACGCAACATTTCCACTAACCAGAAGGGAGGACCATGGGTCATTGGTGGACAACCATGTCATTGTTGGCACATCAGCGAATGGTCGGACGTACCTGCGAACTCGGAAATGATGAACTGGCGTTATATGTCTGGTTCCAATGCCGATAGAACGTGGAACAGTAAAGCCAATTTTTGCTAGAAAGGAAATCCGCTCCATGGCATACCGTGACGGCGCAGGAAAGCAGACGCACGCGGCGCCGGACAACGTCATGATGAGCTCGGGGGAATAAAGTCGATGAGTGATTCAAACTGAGCAGCATTGCTCGCATGGGGGAAGTCGAGAGCCTGTACAATACGCATAAAAAATCCGAAACCCATCAACAGGTTTCGGATTTTCACACATCAGAAGGCGCGGTCAATGGCTCCTTAACTGATCAGCATTCCCCCTCGGGGGCTTGCTAGTCTCCACTATTATGATGTCGGGCAGGTTGCAGGCGAGCCATTGCCTCGGGGCCAGAGGGTGGCAGCATTGCTCGCAGAGAGCGGCAGGAACGTGACGCCTTCGCTCATGTTGACAGGGGGCAGGTCATCCTCCAGCACATACATCCCCATCGGCAGGCTGCCATAGCGCTGGTTTGCCTGCACCTGAGCGACCGCGAGGCTTGAGTAACGCAGGCCGAGCAGATCGAAGTGATTGCGCCAGTCCCAGCCGGTGAGCCGACTTAGGGCAACCAGCATAAAGTCATTGCCCGGTATGTCGCGTACCCATTTGCCGCCATAGATCGCATGTCCCGAGTAGGGGAACAGGCTAAAGCCGAGCGTATCCTTGTTGGCATTCCACTGCGCTTCACTGTCGGCTGCCGCGCCAAAGATCCGTGAATGCTGATAGAGCAGAGTGAAGATAGTGAAGCCATCGTTCAGCCGGGTGCCATCAGTCAGGATCATACCGTGGGCGCGTAATGCCATCTGGATATAAAAAGCCATGCGATAGCCGTTATGGACCGCGTAGGCATTGCTCTTCCAGGGGGCTTCGTAGCGACTCTCGCCGGTATCGAGCACCTTGCAGTTGGCCCCGAGCACGATGCGACGGCCACTCTTGTCCCGTACCTGCGCGGCATCAGACATGAACACATAGAAGAGATCCTTGTGATTCATGTGTCCATCCTTGATGGGTGCCGTGTTGCCATCACGCTGATAGTGGGCACGCCACTTCACCACATAAGGGAAGATGTTGTTGGAGTTTTCTCCCGCCCGGCTCCCGTAGCCACTCCAGTTGTCGGCATCACCTGCCGCAGCGTACTGCACATTTAACCGGTTGGTCTGCAGGTTGTGGCCCAGCTCGTGATTATCGAGCCAGCCGGTCGGGCTGATATTGCCGGAAGAGTCCCACGGGTTGCCGCTGCAACCGCTGCCGCAATGGGCATTCTGGTCATAGTTGGCATGCTGGATGATGGTGCGGGTATGGAGAGATTCATCGAAACAACCCTCCCCCAGCAGTGCCACGCAGGCGTTTTTAACATCCGCAGGCAGTGACTCATCGAGCCCCTTGCCCTGAATCTTCAGGCCCGCCAGAGTGTAGACGCCATTGATGTGATCCCTAGCGATGCTGTCGAGCAGGGCATTGGTGTCGGGGATGACGCCACCCACCGCCTTGGTGAAGCGATCCCGGCGCAGGTGCTGCTCGGCGCTATCAGCCCGCAGATCGATATGGGGAAGCTCGGTTTGCTCCAGCCGCTCGTTGAACTCGCGGATCTGCTGCTCATCACTGAAATCCATGATGGCCGGATGACGGGTGACGCCTGTGGCGCTCACCTGGACGGCCAGCGACGCGGCACCCCCTTCCAGATAGAGGTAGATAGGGCCGCCATAGGGAGAGGTGAAAGTGACGCTGCCACCCTTTGCCAAGGTCAACCGCCCGGTGGTTAGCTCCAGCGGGGCCCGATAGACCTTCTGCTCATAGGCGCGATTGGTGTTGGGCCTGTGGTAGTTGAGCCGGACGGTGGCTGACACATCGGCGTTATCGGTACGTCTCAGGGTGATGATTTGTCCCGGCAGGGCATACCAGCCGGTGGTGGTCCACTGCCCACTGTAGGGAACCGAAATGCGGCGGTTGTCGGCGAGCGTCGCGGGGTAGGCATAGTGAGCCGCTTGTTTCTTCACCACCTTGCTGCGATCGGTTACGTACTCCCCCAGATCGGGCTGGGCCGGGGTTCGGGTGCGGGCATAGCTCACCAGCCAGTCGGCAAACATCGCCTGCTGCCAGGATTGATGCTCATCCCAGGCAATGGGGTAGTCGATGGCTGCACGGTATTTGTCGGCCAGCAGCAGGGTGGCGGGCAGCAGTGTCACGCCATCACGGGCAAAAGGACTGATCCCGGCCTTATCGAGGGTGATGGCCGCATTTCTCAGCCAGTCGGCCCCCAGCTTGAACTGCTGGTTGAAGCTCTCCGACCCACTGCAATTGATAAAGTTGCCGCCGCAGCTATCGAGCCACTGGGTCGTGAAGTTGCGAGTCTGAAGGTTGCCAAGCAGGGTATCGACCGCCATCAGCTGGGCGTCGGGGGCCATGATGGTGTTCACTGCCAGATTGCTGGCTCTGAGTTTTGACCAGTAGTTGCCCCAAGTGACCAGCCCCATATCGAGATAGAGGGGGCTTAGCAGCGGGCTGGCATCACGCCGATAGTTGGAGAGCAGCAGCGGGATCCCGGCCGCTTTGGCCTTGGCGATCGCCTGTGCGATCCCCTGATAGCCCAGCCCTTGGCGGTCGATATCGCTGATCACGATAAGCTCCGGCGCCATAGTGTCTATACAGTCGCTCAGCGCCTGATAATCGCAGGCATTGGCAGGGTTGATGCTGTGCTTGTCGGGATAGATCGCCTTGAGCCAGTCCCGCACGCCTTCGTTATGGGGAAAATACCAGCTATCGGCACGGCTCGGCATCTGGGCGGTGAGGATGCGCAGGCCATCGCTATCCTTGCCCCGGGTCAGCCAGCCAATCAGGCCCTTGAGCAACGCCTCGCTCTGCGCAGTGCGGTCAACGGAAAACAGGTTCGCCCCCATGGCGGCCTGACGGTAATCGGCTTGCTCGGAGACAATCACCAGACCCCGGATCTCGCTCTCCCCCTTGCCATTGATGTTGGAGGGGAGCAGGGTCACCGTGCTCTCCGGCTGGAAGCTGGAAAAGGTGATGGAGTCGTGGCTCGGGTTCCAGCTGATCTGTGCCATCCCCTGATAGAGGCTGCGAACCAGCTCGGAGCGGTGCGCCTCACTGTCGACAATCGCCGAACGGGCATGAGCGATCAGGGATTGCTCGCTAGCAAGGGTGTGATCTTCACGGGCAATGGCATTGGCGGCATTGCTGATAAAGCGGGCCGAGATCTGACAATCGGCACGCATGGGCGCTGTGGTGTAGGTGTTACCCGTCAGTGTGCCCTCACACCCTGTAATCTGCGCCAGTACGAAGCCACTCTCGGGCTGCGCGGTGAAACGGCCCTGCTCACCCACGGTCAGGCGCAGGGCATCGGGGCTTAGTGCGCCCCCCTGAGAAGCTTGAGTGGTAGCGTTGAAATAGACGGCGGCACTCTCCTGCGTGAAGCTGGCCGAGACCTGGCAATCGCTGCGCATGGGGCCGGTGGTATAGGTGAGTCCTTCTAGAGTGCCATCACATCCGGTTATCTCTGTCAGGACGTAACCGCTGTCAGCCTGTACCGAGAATCGCCCCTGTTCACCCGCCGCCATCCGCAGGCTGGTGGGGTTCAATTGTCCGCCTGGGCTACTTTGGCTGGATGCCTCGAAATAGTGGGTGTCAGTAGGAGGGCGGGGATAAGTCTCATCTTGTTCGCCATCTCCTCCGCCACAGCCGGTGACCAGCAGAACTAATAATGGAGTAAGAACTATTTTTTTCATTTATAATATATCTCTAGAGTCTCAGTTTATTTAACAGCGATTCACTCTGATAATCAGATGTTGCTATTTAAAGACATTGAATTAGTTCTCTTAACCCTCCCTCTGTACAACTCCCGTGTGTACCCACTGACTGACTCAGCTGTAATCGTGGGCACAGAGCGAAACGTTCATTAATGCGTACAGGGGGCGAGTAACCCTTGAGTTGCGCGCAGAATGAGGCCAAAAATATCTTTGAGTATCAGGAGGTTACTGACAGCCTTAATCGATACCCCCCCATGCTTTGACCAGGCTCGACAAGCTCACGCCACATGAAATGTGGTTGCGCTATGATCTACGTCTATCGCCCAAAAACACGAGTCTCTTTTATAAGAGATAAAACTCATACCTTGCCACAATTATACTTATCGTTGGTTAAAGCCCCTCTAACTGCTGACACTATTCAGCATTTACGTTAAAGCAACAGCTCAGTAAATCTATAGCAAAGCCACATGACAAATAAGTGTCATTTAGTGAAGTTGGATATAGATTCATCTAGGTTATATATAATCAGTAGATATTGGTTATATGGATTGATATCTATCAACTGCGCTCTCACATGACTTCGACGCTCTGCAAATTCACGACATAGTCCGGTCGAAAAACGCACCAGCTTGTCTTGATGCTATTTCCTGCGCATGGGTCCTTAACGAGAGCTGATATTGCTAGGCGTGCCAAGCTTTGCCACCACTGTGTAGCAAACACCGGATTTTTGGGCTCACCGAGCCCAGCCTGCTGCATCCAGCACATGGCGTTGGGGTAATCGGGTTGGGTTGCCAAGCGTCTGGCCAGCTCGTATTGGGCTCGGTCATCCCCCTGCTTTGCAGCTTGAGATAACTAGACATCAGTGAGTGACGCAGTACATGCTAGCTGCCAACACCAGCCATAAGGCTCGATGAGTCATAGGGAAAATTCTTCATAGAGTGAACAGTGGCGGATAAGGTACTGCTGTATTGCGGGCTAATCCGTTATGCTACGCAGCCACCTGATGGGCATAAAACTGATGCGGCGCCTTCCCTGGCCATGAGCCTCGCCCGTCAGGTGGTTTCGGTGATCCTGATAGACCTTCTGCCACTTGGTATGCTCAGTCTGATCGCCTCTGGCCTGCCAGAAAGCACAGATGCTCTCAGCCAATTCTGCGGCCATAGCATTATCACCATCACGACGACAAATCAGATACTGGGCCAACCTGTTTTGGCATTGCTTCATTGAGACTTCTTCAATCACCTTCTGGGAGGGCCGATCTTACTTGATCGGCTGAGCATCAGTCTTGGGCTGTGCTGCGCGGTAAGCATCCATGATGGGCGCCCAAGCCATACCACTGGGGTGGGGTATTTGGTAGATCTGACCAAACTTGGCCCAAAACTCATCTATGGCATATGCTTGTTGAGTGGTACTCGTTTGTCATAAGTGTCATCGGTCACTTCTGTCGCCAACCCTCTGGCCAACAATATGTCCTGCTTGACCTTGGGGTTTCTTAAAAACACCTCGACATAGCCACCGCAAGCCAGGCCCAGCGCTATGTTGTTGCGCTGTTCTTCTCGCCATTTATCACCGACCTGCATTCGATAACCACGAGCCATCTGGGCAGCCAGATCCTTGGGCAAGTTCTGGGTGATACCTTAGCGTTTCTTATCATGGTAGGAGACCTCAATCCATGTGCTCAACGAAGCGGCCCTGCCGTTCTTCGAAGCTCACGAGGCGAGGGTCTATACCATCTTGTCAGATAATGGACGTGAGTTCTGCGGACATTCTGACCATCATCCCAACGAGCAGCACCGGAGGGAGGACGCTCTTGCACAACAGCCGCTCACTGCGGCACAGTCTGCGGCCTGCGGCCTGCGGCTTAATCATCGTTAATCGTGCTTTAGCACCAGACGGAGATTCGTACGATGAGCGCCCAGTTGCCCTCCGTGCTGCGTGTCGATGAACACATCGTGGCTATAAATTTGTGGCTGCTGGCCCCCAAGTCCAGTGACTCGGTATTCAGTACCCCCAGACAAGTCGGCGTAGCCCCCGAGGTATTGCGCCCAGAGCCGCATGGTTGCCCCCCCGATCGGTGCTGCAGAACCATTCGCGCTATCAGCCACAAATCGTAGCGTCCCAGTGTAGTCGAGGTCTGCAGTAACCGTTACGTCAAGCCCCCGCACTGAGTGTCCCCCTAGCGGGATAGCCCCAAACGTTATGGTACTCGGTACAAGTAGGGCTACGTCATTTTTTCGGGGGAGCGTCCCGGCCCCCTGGACTGAGGCTTTGAAGCGGTACAGCACCTGCCCTTGGTCCCTGTCCCGCAGGGTAGTTTCGCACGTCCCAGTCACATTCAATTGGAGTTCAGGGATAGAGCCGGATGGGTAGGTGACTTGAACCTTGCTGGGCAAGAGCCCCGCCCCCCGGAACAATTGCAAGTTTGTTTGCTGGTATACGAAGCCTGGCGTTGTTACGGGTGCGTTCCAAACGGTGGGCGGATGATGCTCCACAATGACCCCAGCGCCCGAAGGGCTACCGTCACTCAAAGAGCCTGAGCCGTACGAACTGTCGACAGGGCCTACCGCATCGCCCCATTGCACTCCATAATTGGTTCCCTGATTGTCCCACCGGCATGCGAACTCTATGGCGGTCCTGAGGGGGATACGGAGACCATGGATCTCGTAGAGCACGCCCGGAGGAGTACCACCCGGGTCGACTGATGCGACGTACGCAGTGCCAAGAGGATCTTCAAGGATAGACACCCTGTAAGAGCCTGGTACCGTATGAAAATCGACTACACCTATCATTAGAAAATACACCTATACCGACTTATGCTCGCCAGCTACCACACCACAGACGATACCTGTGGTGTGCGATGAACAAACTGAATGCCCTTGGTCTGCCGGTTAACTATCCCCTGGGCTGGGGAAGTTGTGGCCTAATGGCTGATTTGGGCCCCCCCCCTGCACCCCCTGAGGGTGCGATACACTAATCGTACATTTTAAATACGCGATGAAAGTGTCACATGCTGCAATCCCATGTCACATATCGTGGCGCTTGTGCTCTATTTTTTGAGTCGTTTTCTCTGCGGACAGCAGTACTGCAGATAATAGTAATTAGAGGCGTTGTTAATGGGATGGTTGCCCCTACCCCAAACGGCATCTGAAGTGCCAAAGTGGCGAATGTACGTTCCCACTGATGAGAGAGGCGACCACCATGAAGGCTACGACAATCGGCATAGATTTGGCAAAAGAGGTATTCCAGGTTCACGGGGTGGACGAGCACGGTAAGCGGTTGTTCAACAAGCAACTCAAGCGTTCACAAATAGCCTCCTTTTTTGCCAATATTCCACCCTGCTTGATCGGCATGGAGGCCTGTTCCTCTGCCCACTTCTGGGCCAATAAGCTGCAAGGGCTGGGACATACCGTCAAACTGATGGCTCCCCAGTTCGTCAAGCCCTATGTCAAAACTAACAAGCATGCTGCTGCTGATGCAGAAGCTATCTGCGAAGCCGTCACTCGACCCAATATGCGGTTTGTGCCTATCAAAAGTCCTGAGCAGCAAGCCGTTCTGGCACTTCATCGGAAGCCGCCAGGGATTCATCAAGCAGCGGACCGCACAAGCTAATCAGATCAGGGGATTATTAGCTGAATTTGGCATTGTTATGCCTATCGGGATCCACCAACTACTGCGACGGTTACCTGAGATCCTGGAGGACGCAGAGAACCAGTTACCCAGCCTATTTCGTGTTCAGCTGCGTTTGCTACAGAAACATATGGAGTATTTGTTTGATGTCGTGTCGACGCTCGACAAACAGATAGAGCAGTGCCGTCAGCAAAACGCGCTATGCCAGCGTATTGGTAAGATCCCGGGCATCGGCCCCATCACCGCCAGTGCGTTGATTGCGACCATCGGCAACGCCAACAATTTCGAGAATGGCAGACAACTTGCTGCTTGGCTTGACTTAGTGCCACGCCAGCATTCTAGCGGAGGTAAACAAGTGCTGCTTGAGATAAGCAAACGCAGAGACGCCCATTTGAGAACCTTGCTTATCCATGGCGCCAGGGCTGTCTTACAGTTCGTCAAACGTAAACAGGATACCGTATCGGGTTGGGCTGTATGGAGATGGTATTCACCTGACAGTTGCCCACAAAAGGGAGTGGTCATACGGCTTCAAACCGGTACCCCTACCGTGTTATCTGGAGTCACCATATGACCACCAACGAGAAAGTAGCACGTCGCAAACTCAGCCTGCTAGAGCTTGCCAAAGAGCTCAATAACGTCAGCAAAGCCTGTAAGCTCATTGGCTACAGCCGTCAACAGCTCTACGAAATTCGCCGTAATTATCAGACCTATGGCGCCGAGGGCTTGCTCGACAAATTGCCTGGCTGTAAAGGGGCTCATCCCAACCGGGTCGCTCCTGAGATTGAGCAGGCCATCCTCGATTACTCCCTCACCAGACCTACCCATGGCCCGCTGCGGGTCGTGCAAGAGCTGGCTTTGCAAAGTGTTGCGCCAGTTAGCATCACTCACTAAGCTCACTGATATTTCCCACTAACGCAGCATCGATATTGAGCCGCACCAGCCCCTGCTTGAGCGCCCAGGATATCGCCTGGTTTTTATTACTGGCTCCCAGCTTCTCGGCAATACGCTCCAGGTGAAAGGTCACCGTTCTAGGGGTAATACCCAGGATTTTGGCGATATCACTGACTTGCTTCCCCTCTGCCGCCCACTGGCAGACCTCCAGTTCCCGCAAGCTTAAAGGGTCACGAGGTAGCATGGCTGACGTACACACCCGTACGACAGCTTCGAAGACATGGCTTGATAACCAGCTCAGAAATGGGATCGCGCTAAGCCATCGATGTTCCGTGCGTGGTGTGCGTGTGATAAGAGAGAGCAACCCTACATGGCCGTTAGGTCCATGCCAAGGGATAGTGATGCCATCACGCAGCCCCGCCTCTTGGGCTAGCATCATGACCTCCAATCCAGCTGCATCCTGTTCGCAACACTCAGTGATGAGATTGGCCCACAAGATTGGCGTGCTATAGACCATGCCTTTACGCACAACCGGATCGACAGTCAGAAAGTCACGTTCGTTATAAACCTGAACCCAGTCAGCAGGACAGCCATTGAAGATCCGTACGTCAGGGCGCTGTATCGAGCTAGGTGAAATGAACCCCAAACGAAAATGATCAAATCCCATCTGCTGGCAGAGGGAGTGGAGTAAGCACATGATGGACTGTTCGTCAGCGGCGGTATGGCATTGAGATATCAGGGTCAGCGCATCGGTCGTATTGAGAAAATAAAGTGAGGAAGAGGTCAATCGCTCGGCTTAACAGGGCGGAAACACGCTAAATATTGTTAAGTATTAATCGAGTGAAAACATATCCAATCATGAAATGATAAAGCTCAAAATGAGTGGTTCATCAAATCAGTTCCCTTTACCAAGGCGCTTGGTTCACTTCGATAGGTAAGCGATCGATACGAGCAGGATCAATCGTCGATGCTGCGTTGATGTCGGGCGACTAATTGACACCAAGGACGGCAGAGCAGGTCTCGCCACGTAAGGGGGGCGTTGAGGTTCCAGGAACTCGCGAGCTGCTGATGGGGTTGCTGGTGTTCGTCAAGCCAGTAGGGGAAAATCTGCAGCACCCGCAGTAGATATTGCTGCCCACCCTTGCTGGGTACTCGTTGCTCATCGAACACCACGATCCCGGACAACGCTCGAACCCTGGCAAAATCGCGTTCTATGGACCAAGACGAAACACCAAATACATCTGCTGCTTCACGGGCACTGATTGCTCGTTGTTGGTCATGTAGCCAATGTGCTACTTACAAGTAACGCGGCAAAGGTGGCTTCGGATCGATTGACATATCATTCCGTCATAATGCTGGTGATGGGTAGACACATTGGACTACCCATTGAGCGATTAGTTCAGAGAATGGCAATAAACACCCAGGCTAGCTACTTGTCAGCAAGGCTTGGGCTTCATCGCGTATCGCACAATATCGCTGCGTGAGGAGGGAGCGCTTTTCAACTCGCCAACCGCCATATTTTGCTAACCAGCGCCTGGGGCGACGTGGATCCCAACTATCAATGGCTTCACGTAATCGCGCATCCAAATCGGTACGTTCTGCGTCTAAGTCTTTTATGGCGGGCATCAGGATCTGCTATGAGAAATTCGGTGGTGATCGTGGTGCGGCTACCGGAATCGAACTGGTGACCTACTGATTACAAGTCAGTTGCTCTACCTACTGAGCTAAGCCAGCATCAAGCGCATGCTAAAGGATGATTTGAATAGTGTCATTAGAGCTGACCTCAGTCATGCGACAGAACATTACCGAATATTCCTGGTTCGTAACGACGAGAGCTGGCATTAATTGAGCCACGGAGCGTGTAAACAGAAAGGCCACACCGTGAGGGCATGGCCTTGTCTATTTAGATAAGAAACTCGTCCAACTGACGACCTTGCTCGAGCTGCTCAGCCAGGAACTTGGGTGTACGGCCCTGACCGGTCCAGGTTTTCTCTACGCCATTTTCAACATAACGGTATTTCGGTGGACGAGGTGCTCGTTTCGCTTTAGCCGCAGTCGCTGCTGGGGCACTGCCTACCAACTCAGTCGGGTCAATACCAGCCTGAGCCAACATCGCTTGGAACTCAGCCAGCTTTTGCTGACGTTCTGCATTGGCGGCTTGCTCTTTCTCTGCGTGCTCCAGACGCTCCAGATAAATCGCTTCAATCTTCTCGTGGGCTTCTTGTATTTGCTCCAGCGACAACTCGCGCAGTGCTGCACGTAGACTGCGGATGTTCAACAGCACTTTCAGAAATTCACTCATAGATATCCTTTAATTAAATATGCAGGGATTGTTCTATAGCATACTAATGAGCACTGATGTGCTCAAGCATATTATCGAACTTGACTGCAACCGAAGTTGCGTTGTCCATCAACAACCTTCGTTCTTTGTTTACTCAGGTAAGCCATACGAAATAGAAATGCGCTGAAATTGTCATCTAAGTTTCGCGCTGAGTTACGGTCAAACCTGTATTGTGGATTTACAGGGAAGTTAACCAGCGTTGCATTATCAGGGTATGGGAGGTCCAACGCGCTGCACCACGCCTTCTGGATCCGAGTCCCCATGTTGTTGGCATCATAATCCCGATAATCTCCCAGGAAGGCATACACATCTTTGTTAAACAGCAGCATCAGGTGGTAATGAGGTGATGCCGATGACTCCTGCTCCCGACACCAGATAACGGTTGGTAATGACGGAGACCCACACCGTTTCTGACGGTAATGGTCTGCACGTAATTGGCTTTTCAGTGATTCCATAAAACGAGTGATCACTGATGAATCTGAACGCTGTAAACAAGTCAGCGTATCAGTATCATCTTCAGGCGACTCACTAGCAAAGCGCAGATCCACACGCAGAGCATAAACACGAGGATACCTAGCCAGGGTACCGGAAACAACATCTAAGCTACGCCTCAAATAAGTACTATTCATAGGGCCATAACTGTATGCGTATAAACTAGTAAGCGCTTTCATCTTCAATACTGAATTTTTTAAGTGATTCAACATAGGAGTCCCTACCTTGGTTAATAGACACAGGGGTATAGTTCTATTGGATTAAATAAATAGATATATTTTTTGCTTAAGCAAATACACCATGCTCTGGATGCTATCCATAGTGGTACATGCTTAGAGGCATGTAGTCTTCATGCTCCTCTCATCGTTAGATTGCATAGCGTATGCTGCTGAACGTTAGTAGTGTGCATGGCTATGTATGTATTGCTATATATAATACATATACCGCATCATGGCTTATCTAAATAAGCCCATACACTACTCAATCAAATTGACATATACACTGAAATATAAACATAGGGTTCCTAATTCAGATGCAATAATGATACGTCCATATATAAAAACACTCTTAAGTTACTTAAGGCGAGGTATCGCAATCGTTAATGCTGCATCTTACGGCATGGGTATGGGGCATACTCTTATCATCGTAATTGACTTCTCATGTCCATCAACGGTCTTTCAAAAAGTTCAACTGATGGTATCCCTAAATGGCGTCTTCCACGATACTCTACAAGTTCGTTAACATAAATCCTATCGTGAGTGCGTACTGAAGATCGCCTAACAAGCCTAGGGTATTTCTTCCAAGATAAAGAAATATAGATTGACTGTTTCTTTTTAAAGCAAATGATATCTCCTCGAGCAATAAGAACTTCTATTGCATCTTCTAGCTTATTCGAGTTACGAACACAATGTGGGCCACTTCGTCTAATGTCACCTTTCAAAAACAACTCATTATTCCAGTTATGAATAATCCACTCCAGTAGCTTATTCACATGTGTCTCGTCCACGAACTCCCTAGCCTCGGGCGATCTAAATATTATCAATGCTTGATGCAAGTATATTTCAGCTAGTTCAATAGCAGTCTGCATCGTTTCATGAGTCACAAGCGTGGTTTTGTAGTCTATGTTTTTAAACACATGAAGTGCCGCCGCAATTCTTGACGCCTGCTCCATAAACTTTGAACCAAAATCTTTATAGTGTTCCAAATATTCCCCACGCCTCATTGCGTATTCAATGTCATTAAACTTGTCATTCCAAATTTTCTTAGCACTTTCTGTTAAATTCAGGCAATGACGCTCCTTGCCTTGTGCTCTCATCTCGAGCCCTTCTTTCAGTAAAGAATCAATCCTGGAGTTAAATCTACCTAATTTAATTTTATCCTCTAGTGATGCGCTCTCATTTCTATCCTCTTGACGATAGCCAATCTCTGACTCAGGCTCACAAAGTAGAATTCGAGCATCTAATCCAGAACTCCTCATCGCATCACCATTACTATCTCTGAATGTTCTATATATATCAGGCTGGATTTGCATGCTCAAAGTCAAACGTGCACCTTCAATATGAACTTCAGTGGTGTTGGCTCTGTCTACCCGTATAGTTTGACCTGACCACAATGAGTTGAACAATGCATTATCCTTCATCAAGTCACTCGACAGCAGTGTCCCTGCTTCGTCTGACACTAGGGCTAATGACGTATTATGTCCTGCTAACATTGATTTCAGCTTTGCGACGGTTACGTCTTCAGCTAAAATTCTACTGGCTATTGGTGACGTTGGCTTATTCAGATTGTGAGTATGCAATGAATCTTTCAGAATAGCCTGCTCCTCACCTTTTTTATACATATCATCTAACTCCTTGCTTAACACTTTTTTCTTCATATTCCACAATTCCAGTTCAGTCTGATATTTTTGCTGTGTATTTTCTGCTTGCTCAGCCAACCATTTTTCAAATTCACGAACTGGTTTCATCAGTAGCTTATCGACCGTGCTTTTTCTCTCGCCAGAAGCAGCTAGAATTAGAGTGTAAAGTGATGCCGGTATTTTCATCTCACTTTTTGGGCTAATATCTACCAACTGCTGCGATGCGATAGCTATAACAGACAACATTTGAGTCAAGATCATAAATTTCGGGGCCTTTGTTCTATAAGCGACGACATCCAGTGGATCCCAAAGGGACTGATCTAACCGCTCAATGACAGCCTCAATGGCTCTGTATTGATTCATTATTGACCTCCATTGCTTGACTACTTTGCGACCTGGTTGCTATCCATTGATTGACCTCGCTCTGACGCCAGCCGATCGCTGACTTGCCAAGCTTTATCGCCTTGGGAAAGCTGGGATCATGCCGGGAGGACCTCGCGTTCAGCTTGTCATAAATTGTTGATCTAGCGAGGCTAATCATCTTTGTAAGCTCCGGCATCCTAATGATGCGGTCTATTGCGTCTTGCATTACGTGATGTCCTTCTAACGTCTGAGTGGATGAGCTCGCATTATGGTGGGGACATGGAGTAACGTCAGGGGGACAAATTACGAACCCAAGAGGTAAATCATGATGACGCACTTTTTCGCAGCATTTCTCTACTTTGTAGAAAAGACCCTTGGGCTTAGCAAGCCAGTCCGCTCATCCGAGAAGCCCAGTAGAGATGGCGAAAATTCATACAGAAATGCACAGTCAGACGATGACAAGTACAACTACCAGGTAACACTGGATAAAATATGCCAGCGGCTACATATTGGCAGCAGTTTGTCACAAAATATCCTTTCCAATCATATTGATATATTAGAGAGTGTATGCAATGTATTGGTTCGAAAAGACATAATAACAAAGGATCCATTAGAGAATGAGTTAAATGTCTACACCAAAAATTCAATAATTCCATTAATCTGCACAGACATATATATATTTAAAGAACAATCTAGTGAAGAGTCTATTTATTATCATCTCGACGAAATACTAAGACAGGAAAACTTAATATTAATAAAGGAGGGACAAGAGAGGTTCCGAAAACTAACAGCACAAAAATACATACGAGAGTTAATTAAAAATAATTATATATTAGAATTTTGCGAATCAAGAAAATATAACAACCCTGAACTATTCATTCAAGAGCTATTGGACTATTTAAATGAATTACACAAGAAAGGAAATCAAACCTGTAAAACATTAAATGAAAAAATAAGTCTCTGTCAAAAAAGACTCTCTGATTGTAACCTTAATAGTTATAATCTGAATTCAATTTCCGCAGCTTACACTGCTGTTATAATCCTGCAAGATATAGACAATAAAACAGGCATGTTTGGTCATTTTCACAAGACTTACAACCAGGTTGTGATTGGATCGAACCCATTACTAAATAATTTGAAAAAGACGTTAAGATTCGTCCTTGACGATAATTACGATGAATTCAATGAAGAAGACAAGGCACTTGGTAAATTACTCGGACTGCCCCCGTTACTGCTAGTTAAAGAAAGACGCATAGAGCGAATAAATAATGTTGTTGATTGTGTTTTACGACTGTTTGACACACCTTTAATGCCCCCTTTCAAAGAGAAATTTGGTTTTGCCAAACTGAAAGAGAATTTGGATTTATTGTCACACATGGTATATCCACCACCGGCACCTTATTTTTATAGCCTAGATATTGATAATGGGCATATAAATTTTGAACACAACCCAAGTGAAAATCCTACTCACGCCAATTATATTGTGTTTAATAGGGATTATTTCTCTACTATAGCTGAACTCGCAGATGACCCAACTAACCAATATCAAGATTATTTTTCCCAATATATCCCCCTACTCGAAATACTTGATTCCCTTCAAAGGGCATTACCCGAAAAAGCCCTGGATGTGATCGATAACATAAACGAATTCAGTTTATCAACATTTGGATTCAATAAGTATGCATTGGCTGTACTGACCATTGGGTTATTGTATAATAAAAGAGCAAGCGAAATAAAAAACATCTCATTATTACCACAAGTGAACGATACGCTTAATCATGAAGGAAATATATCCATCCTTTTATATAGATCTCGCTTTTTAGATTCATGGCTTTCAGAGGATTCTTACAATAAACATTCTGTGATTTTTAGCCTAAACCAATATAGACATTACAACTTGTACCTTGCAAAAGCTATTTATTGTTATAATTTTACTATTGCGCGACATACTACACCGGCTAGTGGCATTCATTATAACGTATTTGAACAGCCTCTTTTGACTGTAGATATACATAATTTGAACTATGACTCAAAACTGATTTGCCATAATTTACTTGAACGTTTAAATATTGTATGCGGTAAGGTATTATCTGGTTTGGATAAAGTTAACACCGGTGTGGATCTGAAAGATCCTAACGCCCTTGTAAATTTTGTATATGACTTAAGTAGAGCCAAGATTATTTCAAAAAATGAGTTCATGAGTAATCTAATCCACTGTATTACCGACTCCTCACTCGGAGCATGCCTCCTAGACTACTTAACTCTCATAATGCTATTTTCTGTTCCTGGCGATAATGTTAATAACATTATAAAGCTTGGTGAGAAAAGCGATGTTGTGCAGTTATTATTTCTAGCATACGAGGAACTATCATCTAGAATGTCAAAAAAGTAGCTTGCTAGTGAATTACTTTCAATTTATATATTAGATATAACTTGTTGAAAAGTATGTTTTTATAGCTTTGGTTGATGTAAAACCACTCACAGAGGCATCGAGTCTTGAGTCAGTACACGCTCCTGTTCGTACTAAGTTACGGCAGCCAATGAAATACGATCACCCCAAGTCCTCTCCAGATACTTTCAGATACAAATATCAAAAGTATCTGGGATATCCCCTAATAGTGCCTCTTTGAATTGGAGCCATGCTTCTCACATGAAGCTCTGCGACATTAATCTATGTGAATAGATTGTGTGGCAATCTGACATTCTTGCTACTGTTGTTAAAATCAGCCTAAAATATAGGTTTCATCTACACAGCGGTCACCACCAAAAACACCCCTTGGAGCCTCACAAGAATTCCACCCCCACAACTATTTTTGATGCATTTATTTAATGCTGAATGCATCACCAAAAAACATTTAATATCTTATGCTTATCAATATACTAACCTATACGGTGAGAGTAACTTGTTCCGATCTCCCTCTACCTAACGAATCAGCTTCTAACGTGATGCAGCGCCATGAGGCTCTACACCTTTATAAATACTCAGCGAAATAAATTTAAGCTGAAATGGAGACCTGCTCAGAGGTGGTTGAAACCTTTGTGCTCAGACTCGCATTGATAAATGCTTAAACTCGAAGCGAGGATGTTGTTAAATATCATTTTCGTTGACCATCGAACTGTAAATTGCTTGATTGATAAGGGAGCATTCCTTAACTGGTGGCTCTTTGATGTGTTCGCATCAATAACAATACTGCACCTCAATCACCGAGCAACCGCTAAATTAAACACCAATAAAATGTAGTTCGCTTTGCGACTAGATGTCATGCTTTTTATGCGAATAGCACCCTCTCTGACACGCGAACAGGAATAACTCACATATAGCTGAAGAGACCAAGCAGCATGGTCACTAGACATTTCCCCATTGAAATAGATAAATGGGTGAGGCTTCATAGTTTCGTCTTGGTAGCTCAGGGTTGTCGCTTTTCCGGTCCGATTGAAAAGTAACTCAGATAGATATTATCAAGGGAAAGTAAACACATATCGCTGTGAAGCTGCTTGGGAGCGCCATTGCGGCCTCCCAAGTTATCTGTCCTGGTATCGGCATCAGTCTGTCATCGATGCGCACTGTGAGCCATTAAGGCGCCAGTCGCGCCACCAGCTTATCAACCACCTCCAACACCAGCGCTCTGTCAGCTGTATCGAGTTTGGCCAACTGCTGGCTGAGCACAATACCTTGTTCGGTAGGGCGGTTGCTGGTCTCACGCAGAAAGTCTGCAAGCTCACAGCCAAACAGCTGAGCCAGCTCAGCGAGCCGCACGACAGTCGGCACTACGAGACCTCGCTCCATTCGAGAGACGGCTTCCATACCTATCTTCAAGTGCTCTGCCACTTGCTCCTGAGTCAGCCCCGCCTGCTGGCGTTGGCGCCCAATCGCTTTGCCCACGCTCTTGGCCAGCGCTTCAGAGTTGATGTTTTTCATAAGTCCTCCAGTCAACCCTGATAGTTGACTATGGACTTTTATTGACATTAAGGACCCTTTGCGATGAGGATCACCCCATTAGATCTAATCCAGTGAAATAGTTACCCCAACATCGAAAGGAGTTCGACACGACCTAACCTCAACCCATCCCCTTGGTGGCATTTGGCTATCAGCCAGCACCACCATTAAGCCATTACGTTTACACCCGTTAGCCCGACAGGCTCGCCTCGTTGGTCAGGCATCCCTTTGCCATTTTTATTAAGGAGAAATCATGAATCGCACACTGCTTTATCCCTTGCTGCTGGCCTCTGGCCTATCACTGAGTGCCTGCAATGCTGAATCTGCCGATGGCCCAGAATTTACTCTGGAAGTGGAATACACCGCTATTGGGCGACCTCAGATCGTCGTCACCTCGCTCAACGATCAAGTCACCATTCAAAAAGTGCTGATTAATGGCGGCAAGAGTAAATGCCGGGTAATGCTGCGCAGTGACTTGATGGGGTCGGTGGGAGGAACCTATTTTCCACTCAAGCTCAATTACACCGAAAGCTGGCGGCTGGTCATGACCGAGCCGTGCCGGTTGAGAGAGGTCACCCTCTTCACCAATCTGGGCAATGCCTCTTACACCATTGAATAATTTATCTGGAGAGTGACATGACAGAAAAAATCAGACTGGCACTGTGGTGCACATGGTTATCGCTGTTTGCTTTACCGACCTGGGCTGCGCCTGAATTCACTGTGCCAACGGTCACGAAACGGGTACCGGCTAATGTCGAGGGTACCCTCAATTTCGCCAGCATGCAGTTTTGGATAGAGACCTCGAAAGGGGAGCGCATCATGCTGATGCCGCTGGATGAAGATGAGCCAAGGCTCATCCCCAGTGTCAGCCAGCCGGTTGCCCTGAACGGTTTTATGCTCACCTATTCAGATGGCAGCCGTTACTTCGAGCCCTCCTTTGCACCTGCGTCAGCTGCATCAAGTACCACGTCATTTACCATCGTGAAAAATGGTGATGACAGCATCGAGATCCGGTATCGGGATGAGGTGCTGCTGCACACCAATGAATATGACGCCATCAAGCTCACGCACCGATTGCCGCTCGTCAACGGGCAGGCGGTCTTGTTTGAGCTGCACAGTGGCGGTGTGGCATGCCCGGTGCTCTATCAGTTGGCGGTCGCCCAGACGGGGGCGCTGACCATGCTTTCACAGCCCTTTGGTACCTGCAGCGACGAAGGCAAGCTGACCCCCGCCCCCAACGGTTTCACCCTCGACCTGCCCGGCAATCCTCGTCAGCGCTGGGTATGGGATGCCAACAGATTGACGCTGCGAAAGCAGTCCTAACCACCAGCCACCACACATTCACCACCATCAGGGCACCTTCGGGTGCCCTCTGTTTTATGCCGCATTTTATTTAAGGAACGGTTCATGCCATTACCACAACCGGGGGACCACCTCGTTTCACCCCGCACCGGTTACCAGCACCACGGTATCTATCTGGGAGACCATCAGGTTATCCACTACCAGGGGGTCAGTGCCGGAATACATTCCGGTCAGATAGCTATCGCCACGTTTGCTGAGTTTAGCCAAGGGCGGGGCTATCGCATCCAGCACCATAGCGCACGAGCTTTCAACCGGGAGGAGAGTATCGACCGTGCTTACTCCCGTCTTGGAGAGGCGCACTACAGCACGCTCTTTAACAACTGCGAGCACTTTGTGCTCTGGTGCATCGAGGGCTTTCACTACAGCAAGCAGATTAACCAGCTCATTGCTACGGGGTGTATCGCACATCAGGCGCTTCACTCTGTGGCTCGGCAGCCTACCCTTGCGGCCCTGCCTAGCATGGCCACCAGCACGGCACTGAATCCATCAGCAACTACCGCTGTGACCGCTGCAGTCGGTGCGTTGCTGGGGAGTTCGGCCACCTCGCTGGCGGCGCCCTTGGCTGCCACCTACGGCCTCTACCGCGCCTGGCGCTGGTTCAGGGATTAACGCGTCTCACATTCGATACGAAAGGACACACCATGATGACCATGCCATTTCACTTGGCAGGGATGGCCCTGCCGATTTCGCCCGAGCAGCCTGACTTACTGCGCAGCGTCGTGCGGGAACAACAGCTCGACCTCACCGACCTCTCGACCCTGACCTTCAACTTTCGCAGCCCCGGCTACAGTGCCGAGACGGGTGGCGTCCATCCGGTAGAGCTGCGGCTTATTCGGGGATTGCACGGCTGGGTCTTCGATTACATCACCGACTTCAGTTATCAGGGACTGGGCCAGGATGCCGAGCTCTGCAAGGAGCTCGACTTCAACCTCTCCTGCGACGAACACTATCTGCAGGGCTGGGGACCACTGCCCGGCGTGGAAGCACGCGAACTGTTCGCCCTGTGGCAGAGTAATTTCATCGCTTATGGCCAGTTGGGGTATTTCACCGTCACGGTCAGCGGGGATTAGGAGGTGTGTGATGACTAACGAACTGCCGCTCTCCCACTACTCACGCCAGTGGCTGGGACTGGTCGCGGCCAAGGCCAAACTACAACCAACTCGCCAGAGCGAGCGCTGGTTGCTGCACCTAACCCCTGATAGTCCAAACGCCCGCACCGTCACACTGCATCTGCGTTGGTCTGGCGTGCAGTGGCAGCTGCTCTCCCTCACCAATGCCGAGGACTGGCGCACCATGAGCCAGCCCATGGATGAAATCTGCGTTGACCCTAAGCGTCGTTGTTTCTGGCGCGGCCAGGCAGGACCGGTCTCACTCTCTGACCAGCCCCGTGTACTGGCAAGTTTCCTGGCTGACCTGCAGCGTACCTGCATTCATCACGGTTATCGTGTGGAGAGTGACCCCTTACCCCAAGAGGAGGCAGAAGATGCCCAAACAACCGATAGCCGTTGAGCTGGAAGCGATTAACCGAGAGGGGGAAACACAGGTGGTACGTGACAGTGGCATACCCGTGCACGGCTACAGCGTTTATCTGCGGGCCGTGGAGGCCAGCGGGCTGGCACTGGCCACCTGGGTTGCTGACGACGACACCATCGGCCCAGCCTATGAACTGGCTGAACGGCTGAGCGTTGCGCTCGCTATCCCACTCACAGTGTTAGTCCCCGAATCGCTGATGCCGGTGAAGCGTGCCCCTACAGCCGGAGCAGGAGCAGAAGCCGCCACCAAGGCCAACTGAACACCCCTCACAGTGAACCAACAACCTCTTTGCCTTTAACTCCGACATGCTTCCTGCCTGCCGGGGTTTTGTTTATTTGGAGAATTCCACTATGCGTTACCACAAGCTGAAAGCCGGGGAATGCCCCGGCACTTATGTCGTCACCGAGCCGGTGACAGAGCAAGACCTGCTGCGAATCGCCAATCAGATTGCCAGGAAGCGCTTGGCTAAAGGCACCGCCATCACCAGCACCACGGAGGCCGCTGAGCGGCTGCAAACCCTGCTGCAAGAGCGAGAGCACGAAGTGTTTGGGGCACTGTTCCTCGACTCCCAACATCGCGTACTGGCTTTTGAGGAGCTGTTTCGTGGCACCCTCGACAGCGCCAGCATCTACCCACGGGAAGTGGTCAAGCGGACCTTGTTACTCAACTGTGGGGCCATCATCGCGGTGCATAATCACCCCAGCGGTGACCCTGAACCCAGCCACTCTGACCGGGTCTTTACCCAAGCCCTCAAAGAGGCCTTAGCGCTGGTCGATGTGCGATTGCTTGACCATCTGGTGGTCGGTGCCGAGGGCGTAGTCTCGCTGGCCGAGCGAGGCCTGCTATGAACATTCCCCCTGGCAAATCACACCTCACCGTCATCGATATCCTCATCGAGTTGCGTTGCTGGCTTGCAGACAACGTCCAGATGCAGGCAGCGCCCGCTATCGTGGCTCACCTGCCGAGCGGCCACCAACTCACCCAGGCCGACTGTGTCGAAGCTATTGATGCCCTGCTGCATCATCTGCGCCATTAGCCGCGCCAAGAAGGGACAAGCGCCATGCGATTACTCAACCCCTATTCCCTCGAGGAAACGCTCGGGAAGCTACGCCATGGCCTGGCTACCGCCTGCAACGAGGAGGCGCTGGCATTACTGGAAAAAGCCGTCACCAAGGCGCGTGACGACGAGGGTTATGCCAAGCAGTTTGAAGAGGCTTTGCTGCGGGGATCCACCATCGAGATCCGCGAGTGCCTCAGTTGTTTTGGCGACTACTTCGAGCGATCCCGAGACGCACCGCCCTATTACCCGCATCACGATGCCGTCAACGGCATTGATTGTGCGCTCTACGCCATGCAGTTTGATGCGGCTTACCCAGACGCAGAGCAGGCGCAGCAATAACATACAGGTCGATCGTTCACCCGGATCATTAGAGCCAATACCATGATCCGGATATTCCGACACAACCCACAGGGCCACCTCACCAAAGGTGGCCTTTTGCATTTCAAGGAGCCATGCCCATGTCTGCCTTCATGATCGATCGCAAGGACTATCTTGCCTTTGCCGTTCAGTTGCACCGTTTTTGTAATGCCCCGATGCCGCCTCATTACACCCTTGAGTTGCTGCGCACCCTCTGGTGGAACTCACCAATGGATGTCACCAGTACCGGGACGTGGCGGGTAGACCGGCTGGTACGGCTAATGATGCTCGCCAATCGGCGGGCTGTCTGGCATCGCTATCAGCTTGGGCGTCAGCAGGACCAGAAGGAACCAAGCCAGCGCCGCTCGACCAAGCTGGGACCGGTTAAACCTGCCCATCGTTACCACCAGGCACCACTCACCGATGCCGAACTGGTAGCCCTCTACAAATTCACCTGCTGCGCCCTGTACCAATCGAGTGAATGGAGTGGGAGCCCTGAGCATGCTCCTCGGTTGGTCAAGGTAATACAGCAGTTGCAGCAAGCGCTGGCGCAAGACGTGCTGACCCGATTGTCACTGTGGGAACAAGCCCCCTGGGGAGAGATGTGATGAACCTCTCCATCACCCTGACGGTGACAAACTCACCACCGAGTTCAACGGCCCACCTGGCTCAACGCATCGCCGATGACATGGCACACCTGCATCACCGCCTCGGGGATGGGGTCAGTGATGAACTGGGCATCAGTATCAGCTATCTGGTCGAACAGTTTGCGCTGCTGGCAGCGGCCTACCGTTCACCAGCAGAAAGGGAGAAACAACAATGATTACGTTCAATGACAGTTTTAGCCAGGCCGCCGTAGCGGAGGCCATGTGTGCCCATTCAGGGCTCGCCAAGCTCATCAGTCAGCAGTTGATGCTACCGGGCTTTGCCTATGCCCACGATGTGGAGGGAAGGCGTATTGGTGGCCCCATTGTTGCGCCCAACCCGGTGCTGCACAAGACCACGCTCTTTGTCAGTCCACGGGATATGCGTGAGCACCTGCCACGAGAGATTAACTTCGCCCGCTTTCGCTGTGCCTGTAATGCTGCGGGTCAGCCGGTCGGCGAGTGGCAACGGGTGATAGTCGGAGCCTACGTCAACCACGGCAGCAACGACGCGCCGGATTGGAGTAGCCACACGTGACAACACCCACAGCACCAACAATGTCGCCAGAGGCCGCCATTGCGAGGCTCCGAGCCCATATCGAGGAGTTCATCGCGTTGGAGCTGACCAGCAAGCTCGATGCGCAGCTGGCCAGTCTGGTGCGCTTCGGCGGACTGGACCTGGATAACTGGGATGGGGCAAATCTGGTCCTGCCTCGCACCGTGACCACGGCCTTGCTGGAGGCTGCCGCCGAACGGGTGATTTGGCACAGCCACCGTCGTCGTTATCAGCGAGACATCAATCGCCTCAAACAATGGCTGTAGACAATCCTCCCCCTAACCCCATGCAGCCCCTCACGCCGAGGGGCTGTTTGCATTTGAAGGAAGCCACACCATGCACGACCTGCGTGATTACAAGACTCTGACCGCTCAGCAGATAACCGCAGCTATCGGTCAGCTCAACCACAACACCGCGCCGAAGATAATGACCCACCTTGCATTGCGGGCCACACAGCCCCATCCATTCGGTAATAGTTGCAGCAGAGCCAAGGCCCTCAAGCTGCTGCGTCGGGTAAAGCAAGCTCACAAGGCGGGACGTATCCCGCTTGAGCTCACGGTGACAGGCTGCCGCATCGACCGGGGTAGCCATCAGGCAGACCGTTACTACTACGACCGGACACTACTGGCCCAAGGGTGGCAGCAGTACGACACCGAAGAAGATGCGTGGTACTTCGGTATCTGGATTAACACAGAGACGCTGGAGACCTTTACCTACACCGAGGGGGATACCAACCATGTGATTGCACCAAACATCGAAGCCTTTCGAGCTGAGTTGGCACGGCTCTACCAGTACCACCCGCAGGCTCCAGCGTTTATCACTATCGACCCGGAGGCAGGCATTGTGACCCACCACTTTGAAGCCAAACCGGAGGTGTGAGATGGCAAAGAACATCACTATCAAGGTGCCCGGCAAACATCCCCAAACTGGCGAGCTCACCACCTTCGAGCTCAAGGGCCAGCGCATGGATATCGACATTGGTGGGCAGGCAGTGCCTTTCCTCATTCACGGGAGGGGCATAGGCACCTCGCTCACCCACATCCCGAGCGGCTATCGCATCGCGCTGCTCGGTGGCTGGCTGACCGCTCGTTACGCCATACCTGAGAATAAGCCCAGCAGAACGGCCTGTGCCCAGATGGCCATTGACCGTCTGGTGGCTCAATACGGCTCGCTGCACCTGCTGGACCGGCTCAATTGCAAGCCAGTTATCAATGAGACGGCTAACTGCGCTCGTTGACGCCCGACTGTCTTGCTCATCGACACACAGCATAAAGGGCCAGCCCTCTCAGGCTGGCCCTTGGCACCATTGGAGTCACCGAACATGACCCGTCTTATCACCGGACTCGAGGTGCATCGCTATGCCCCCGAGCTCAACAAACTGCATCTGCGCAACCAGCAGACGTTACCCGCTCCTGGCATCACCACCATCAAGGAGGCCAAAGCCCGCCTGTTTGGCCGTTGGCAGCCAGGGCATCAGGTAACCATCACCGTGAGCCATCCTGACTACGTCAATCTCTCCCGGCTCTTCCGAGGGCGACTGGCAAACCTGACCGACCTCCCTGAGCATCTGACCAGGCTACGCCAGCGCCACAACGTGCCCGGCACCCGCATCGACATTCAACTGAGGTATCGCTGATCATGACCACGACAACCACCCACACCAATGGCCAACAATCTGAAGCACCAGACCTGCCCACCCGGATCTTTGCGCAGTGGGGCTTGCCCCATACTGTTACACCGCGCTTTGGCGCTCGTCTCATTCAGGAGCATCACCGGCTGCACGTTCTGTCAGATCGGGCATCACTAGTAGGCGAATGGGTAGAGGAGGCAATAGACCAGCTGGAAATTGCCTTTCCTAGCATCATCAAGGAACAGGAGGGCAAATTGCTGACGGGTGAACTCGATGCCCAACGCCAGCAACGCATTACCGTCCAGCACGCAGAATTTACCTGCGAAGCCGATAGCCTGGGCAGCCACGGATACATCTACATTGCGATTTATCAGGCTGCGCAGACAGCCAAAGATCATGCCACAAATGTACCCTCTACCTAGGATTGCTTTTTAAACTCCAGCATCTCCTTAAACAAGCGATGGGCATCTTGAGGGGGGATTTGCTCAATCAACTGATCTGGTGGGCATCGCAGCAAAGGGCTTTTAAGGCGGTTGATGTCTTCACCGGAGAAGGCTGTACGATTAGCCAGAAAAAGGGCATACATATTTTGGTACACGGTCGCTTTGTTTAGCTTACTAACCTCGGTCGCGGCTCGCCACAAGGTGTTATCACCGATATCCAGCCAACACTCGCCTTGCTTGTCAAAGACCGTGACAGGGGTAACCTCACGGGGAAGCTGACAATTCTGGGGAGGAATAGGGGCATGCAACAACGAACGCCCAGTAGCCCAATAAAGCGTCGTGCCAGCAGTCAATTGCTCACAAGGAACCTGAACATTGAGCATGAACAGGCCTTCCAGCTTAGCATTCTTGAGGGGGAGCATCTTTTCACCAACCTGCAACAAGACATCCCCCTGCGTGGTTGGGCTCACCAGATGCATATACAGCTGGTTGCTTTTCACATCATACCGTTCAAAGCTGAACGTAGAGGCAGCAAAAGCGGGAATGGCCATAAGGCAGAGGGTCAATAGGGGGGCGGTCATTCGGTTCACGGTGTTGGTTGTTCCTCCTGGATGATAGTTTGCAGGGTAACGGATGACTGACACAGCAGCTATGTTACCGCTGACCACCTTACCCAAAGCTGAACACAACATGTCCGAAGCAATACGGCAGCCAAGGCCCTCAGCTGCTACGTTGGGTCAAAAACGCCGACAACGCAGGGTGTATCCCGTTCGAACTCACCGTGACAGGTTGCCACATCGACATTGATCTGAGATATCGCAGGAAATAACCATACTTTTTAAGTGGTAACTATTGAAACCCAATGCCAGTACCCCCAAATAGAATAAAGCATCGCCACCTTGAGTGATGCACAACCAAAACTGGAGTGTTCAATGTACAAATCGGGCCAAATTGTCCCTCAATCAGGGATCTACAAGTGCACCAAGTGTGGAAATGAAGTGACTTGTGTAAAAGGGGAACCGTTCCCACCCTGCTGCCCAAATGCAGGCTTTACTCTTGTTAGAGCAACTCGGTAACCGAGAATAAAAAAGGGCTTTAGGGTTATGCTGTACCTAAAGCTCCATGCCATCCACAGTAGCGTTTAGAGCAGGGTGAAGAGTTGGTGGGGAAATCAAGCGCAAGTAACAATGGCTGTTTTGCATTGGTTCATCGGCTTAATAACGTGTCCAAAGCAGTACTATCGAGGAGAAGGGCAGCCAAGGCACTGTGGCACACTGCGTGGCATACCCAAATTTCAGATAAGAAAAAAGCCCAAGCGAT
>NZ_CDBW01000022.1 GCF_000820145.1 Aeromonas sobria
GGGGCGCATTATAGGGAGCCACGCCGGGATGACAAGAGGAAAACTGCAAAAAATGGCACTTTTTGCAGTTTTCCGGTTCAACCGTTGCTTTATTAAACAAAAGCCCCGCTTCGGCGAGGCTCTTTCGGGCAATAAACCCTGAATTCACATCAGGTTGCTACCTTTTTGACCAGAATTCGCGAGCGAAGCTGCGCACCTTTTCCCAGTCGGTAAACTCGAGGTCCTTGCTGGTATCGGTACTGCCCCCGGTGATCTTCATGATCAGCTGGATGATGCGAGTCTGCCACCAGTTATAGCGGGAGTACTGCAGTGCGCCGGCAAACACCCCCAGGGTTTTCGGCTTCCAGGGAGAGAGGCGCAGGAACTTCTTCATATAGGCATTGGTTTGCGGCGTCTGCTTCTCTGGCTTGCGGGCGGTCAGGTTGACACAGAAGAAGGCCGCATTGGCCACCTCCAGCTGCTCCTGATGGGCATGAATAAAGCTGAACAGGCTGGGGTGGAAGTTGCCATAACGAATTGAGGCGCCGATCAAGACCTTGGCATACTTGCTTAAGTTGCACATCGGCAAGGTGTGCAGGTCGTGCATCACCACTTCGCATCCTGGCATCTGCTCCAGCATGACATCTACTATTTTGCGGGTTTGACCCTCCCGAGAGGAATAAAGCACCAGAATCTTGTCCATAACGACCTCAACTACGCCAGAAAGCAGGGGTAAACAGTACCAGAAGCGTGAAAATTTCCAATCGACCAAACAACATGGCCACCACCAGCACCCACTGTGCCGCTGGCGAGATATTGCCGAAGTTGGCTGATACCTCTCCCAACCCCGGCCCCACGTTGGTGAAGGCCGCAGCCACGGCAGTGAATGCGGTCACTTCGTTCAGCCCCGTCATCAGCAACAGCAGCATGAATATAAAGAAGAGAATGATATAGGTGGCGAAATAGCCCCACACCGCCTCGACGATGCGCTCGGGCACCGCCCGATTTCCCAGCTTCAGGGTATAGATAGCTCTGGGGTGAACCAGCCGCTTCAGCTCGCGCATCCCCTGCATGAACAGGATCATGAAACGCATCACCTTGATGCCGCCGCCGGTACTGCCCGCGCAACAACCGATAAAGGCAGAGAACATCAGCAGCATGGGCAGGAACGAGGGCCATTCTGCATAGGTGGTGGTGCTGTAGCCGGTGGTGGTGCCCAGAGAGACCGCCTGGAATAGACCGTGATTGAGGGCCTCTTGCCAGGTGTCATAGTGCCCATGGGTCAGCAAGGCGATAAAGCAGATCATCACCAGGGTCGCCTGGATGGCCAGGAACACCTTGAGTTCCGCATCATAGAGGTAGCGCCCGAGTCGAACCGGGCGGTGGGAGAAAACGGTAAAGTGGAGTGCAAAGTTCACGCTGGCCAGCAGCAGGAACACCACAGTAATCAGGTTGATGACCGGACTGTTAAAGAAACCGATGCTGGCATCGTGGGTGGAGAAGCCACCGACCGACAGGGTCGAGAACGAATGGCACACCGCATCGAACAGCGTCATCCCGGCGAGCCAATAGGCCAGCGCACAGAGCGCGGTCAGCAGCAGATAGATGAACCAGAGCGCCTTGGCCGTTTCGGCGATACGCGGCGTCACCTTGGTATCCTTCACCGGCCCCGGGATCTCGGCACGGTAGAGCTGCATGCCACCAATGCCCAGCAGTGGCAGAATGGCCACCGCCAGTACGATGATCCCCATCCCCCCCAGCCACTGCAGCAGCTGGCGGTAAAACAGAAACGCCTTGGGCAGATTATCGAGCCCGGTCAGTACCGTCGCCCCCGTGGTAGTCAGGCCGGAAAAAGATTCGAAGAAGGCTTCCGAGACCGACATGTCCGGCACGTCGCTCATGATGAAAGGCACCGCCCCCACACTGCCCAGCACGGTCCAGAACAGCACCACAATGAGGAAGCCCTCTTTCGAGCGCATCTCCTTCTTGTGATAGCGGTTGGGAAACCAGAGCACCACGCCGAGAAGCAGGGCGATCAGAAAAGAGCTGACGAACTCGGCACCACCCCCATCCCGATAGCCGAAGGCCACCAGCGCAGGCAACAGCATGGTCGAGCTGAACAGCGCAACCAGCAGGCCAACAATGCGAATGATGCTCAGAATGTGCATTACAGCTCCCTTTTCCCTATTAAAGAGCGATGGATTCTAGCCATCTAAGGGACTGAGGGATACCCGTCCATGAGTCCGGTCGGTCAATTCACGGTCAACCTGAGCCCAAACCGAGGATTCCCATGCTACCTGCAAGGTGACCTGCTGACCGTAATCGGCCGCCAGCAATTCGCCATTGTGGCTGCTGATCAGCGACTCGACCGTCCCCATGTCACCGTAATCGCAGTGAATGAGAGAGGGAGTGCGCGGCACCTTGAGCAGGGTTGGCAGCTGCTTGAGGGCGGCACCGACACCGCCCCCATAGGCTTTAACCAGTCCACCGGTGCCAAGCTGGATACCGCCGTAGTAACGCACCACCACGGCGCAGATTTCACCGAATCCAGACCCCATCAACTGGGCCAGGATCGGCTTGCCCGCTGTGCCCGAAGGTTCGCCATCATCGCTGAAGCCATAGACCTGGCTATCTTGCGGCGCGCCCGCCACAAAGCCCCAGCAGTGATGGCGAGCGGTCGGATGTTGACGCTTGATCTCGTTGACCCACCCCTTGGCCGCCTCGACGGTCGGGGTGTGGGCAATCAGGGTAATGAAGCGGCTCTTCTTTATCTCTTCGGTCAGTTCCAGCGGGGCAGCCGGAATAGAGTACGCTACCGCCATCAGAGCCCTGCTTGTCTGGTCATGTTCTCCACCCCGTTGGCGTGCAGCACTATGTTGTCCTCGATGCGGATGCCGCCAAACGGCCGCAGTGCCTCCACCTTGTTCCAGTTAACCCGTTTGCCCTGTTCGCCCTGACGCAGCGGCTCCAGCAAACTGTCGATAAAGTAGAGCCCCGGCTCGATGGTGAACACCTGATCCACCTCCATCACCCGGGTGCAGCGCAGATAGGGGAACAGCTCGGGGGCCGCCAGGTGGGTGCCGCGCTCATCCTGCATGAAACCACCCGCATCGTGCACCTGCAGACCGATGAAGTGGCCGAGGCCGTGAGGGAAGAAGACGTTGGTCACCCCGGTATTGATCATCTCGTCTACCGACATGTCCACCAGCTCGGTGGCCTGCAGCAGGCGTGCCAGCTTGTGATGCATCTGCAGATGCAGCTCGCTGTAGCGGCGACCCGGTTTGATCTCCTTGATGATCTCCTGCTGCTGCTCGTCGAGGGCCGCAATCAGGTCGGCAAACTCGCCGCGCCGCCACGCCCAGGTACGGGTGATGTCGGAGGCATAACCGTGAAAATCGACGCCAGCATCGATCAGGAAGGAGTGGCGCTCCGCATCCGGCACCCGCAAGGCGGAGAGATGGGTGTAGTGCAGAATGGCCGCGTTGCGGTTGATGGCGACAATATTGCCGTAGGGCGCCTCATTGGCCCCCTGCCCGACCGCCTTCATATAGGCCAGATTGATTTCGAACTCGCTCGCCCCCGCCATAAAGGAGTCCTTGGCGGCAATATGGCCGCGCACGCCGATGCGGGTCGCCTCGCGCAGACACTCCAGCTCGTAGGGAGTCTTGTAGGCGCGGTGATAGTGCAGGTAGTTGAGCACAGCTTCCGGATTGGGCTGGGTCAGCCCCAGCAGCTCGGCCACTTCCAGATGACCGCCCAGATAGGCCCACTCCTGCTTGTTGGCAGGCAGATGATCGGCCACCTGCTCCGGTCGGGTCAGGAAACGAATATCGAAGAACTCGACCCAGAAGGCATTGGGCAGATCCGCCACCTTGTGCCAGAAATCCACCGGACGATAGAACAGCAGTACCGGTTTGTTCACCCCGTCCACCAGCAGCCAGCAGTGGGGATTGTCCAGCACCGGCAACCAGGCCTTGAAGTGCGGGTTTACCTTGAACGGGTAATCCTGATCATCGAGGAAGATGCGGTGGGTCTGGCCGGAGTGGATGGCCAGTCCGCTGAGCCCCTGTTGTTGCAGAATATCGCGGGTACGCTGCTGCAAGGTATCGAGGTGCTGGGCAAAAAGTTGGCTGTAGCTGCTCATGGCGTCCTGCTCCGAGGTGAATGTGATAGCAGCATAACACCAAGCTCGGGGCTGCTCGACCCGTCAAGCTGCCGCTTCGTGAGGTAACGCATGCGTTACAAAGTGTTTGTTATCAACAGAAAACCAATCATTAACAAATCAAAAACAATTCAATACACTGCCGCTAGATACATGACGTCAGGGATTACTCATGGACAACCTCTGCCTGTGGCAACCGGATCCGCTCAGGATGCAGCAATCCAACCTCTATCGCTTTATGGCGGAGGTGAACCGTTTCCACGGCTTGCAGTTGCAGAACTATCCGCAGCTTTACCAATGGTCGGTGGAGAAAACCACCCGTTTCTGGCCGCTGGTATGGCAGCACTGCGGCGTCAAAGGCGAGCTCGGCAACATAGTGGCGGAGAACCGTCAGGATATGCAGCGCACCCGCTGGTTCCCCGACAGCCGCCTCAACTTCGCCGAAAACCTGCTGCGCCGTCAGGACGAGAGCCCGGCCATCATCTCCCGCATCGAAGGGAGCCCAAGCCGCACTCTGAGCTGGCGTGAATTGAGTGATCAGGTGGCCCGGCTGGCTCAGTGGCTGCGCCATCAGGGCATAGGTCGCGGCGACGTGGTTGCCGCCTACCTGCCCAATATTCCGGAAACCGTGGTTGCCATGCTGGCAACCAGCAGCCTCGGGGCGATCTGGACCTCCACCAGCCCCGACTTCGGTGAAGCCAGCGTGGTGGAGCGCTTTGGCCAGACCCGGCCGCGAGTGCTGTTCGCGGTGGATGGCTATCGCTACAACGGCAAGGGGATCGACATTCAGCAGAAGGTCGCCAGCGTGGTGAGCCAGTTAGGCAGCATAGAGCAGACGGTGATGATCCCCCTGCTCGGCAACCCGCTGCAGCTTGGCCACGACTGGCAGCAACTGCTGGCAAGCCAGCACGGTGCCCAGCTCGCCTTCGAACCGATGGCCTTCAACGATCCGCTCTATATCCTCTACTCCTCCGGCACCACCGGCAAACCCAAGTGCATCGTCCACGGCATCGGCGGCACCCTGCTGCAACACCTGAAAGAGCACCAGCTGCACTGCGACATCAAACCGGGGGAACGGATCTTCTACTTCACCACCTGCGGCTGGATGATGTGGAACTGGCTGGTGAGCGCCCTCGCCTCCGGCGCCACCCTGGTGCTCTACGATGGCTCCCCCTTCTACCCGGACGGCAACGTGCTGTGGGATCTGGCCCGCGACGAAGAGGTCGTCCTGTTCGGCACCTCGGCCAAGTATCTCGATGCGCTGCACAAGCAGGGTTATGCCCCCATCAACAGCCACGACTTGCCACAGTTGCGGCTGATCTGCAGCACCGGATCTGTGCTGTCGCCGGAGGGGTTCGACTACGTCTATCAGCAGATCAAACAGAATGTGCAACTCAGCTCCATCTCGGGCGGCACCGATATCTGCTCCTGCTTCGTCATCGGCAACCCGCTCAGCCCGGTCTATCGCGGCGAGAGTCAGGGGCGCGGACTCGGTCTCGCGGTACAGGTATTCAACGAGGCTGGCCAGCCAGTGCAGGGGGAGAAGGGCGAGCTGGTCTGCACCAAGCCGTTCCCGGCCCAGCCGGTGGGCTTCTGGGGGGATAAGAGCGGCGACAAGTACCACACGGCCTACTTCGAGCGCTTCGACAATATCTGGTGCCACGGCGACTGGATCGAGCTGACCCCGACCGGCGGCATTCTGTTCTACGGCCGCTCCGACGCAACCCTCAACCCGGGGGGCGTGCGCATCGGCACCAGCGAGATCTACCGCTATGTCGAGCAACTGGACGAGGTGGAAGAGAGCATCGTCATCGGCCAGCAGTGGCAGCAGGACGAGCGGGTGGTGCTGTTCGTCAAGCTCAAGGCGGGTTGCAAGCTCGACGAACCGCTGCGCGAGCGCATTCGCCAGCAGATAAAACAGCACTGCACCGCCCGCCACGTGCCCGCCCGCATCCTGCAGGTGGATGCCATCCCCCGCACCAAGTCCGGCAAGATCGTCGAACTGGCGGTGCGGGAGGTGGTGCACAACAGACCCGTCAACAACACCCACGCCCTCGCAGATCCCGAGGTGCTGAACCAGTATCGCAACCGGCCGGAACTGGCCAGTTGATAACAAACTCACATCCATCGGAGGCGCCGCAAGGCGCCTCTCTTTTGCCCGTTTTGTGATGAGGAGCTTTTACTCGAGAACTGTTAAACAAATGTTTTAAATAGGTGTTGAAAATGTCTCCTTTTGGATCAATAGTGAGCCTCGCCCCCTGCTGGGGATAAAGGAGCAACACCCCCCACTGAGTGGGAACAAGGAGACACTCTCATGATCTACCAAGGCGAAACCCTGTCGGTCAGCTACCTCGAAAACGGCATTGCCGAGCTGAGGTTTGATGCCCCGGGTTCAGTCAACAAGCTGGATCGCGCTACCCTGCTCTCCCTGAGCGAAGCGATCGCCGCATTACAACAAGAACGTGAACTAAAAGGTCTGATCCTCACCTCTGGCAAAGACGCCTTTATCGTCGGCGCCGATATTACCGAATTCCTGGAACTGTTCGATCTGCCGCAAGAAGATCTGCTCGGCTGGCTGAAAAAGGCCAACGACATCTTCAACGCCATCGAAGATCTGCCGGTACCGACCCTCTCGGCCATCAAGGGCCACGCCCTGGGCGGCGGCTGCGAGACCATTCTCTCCACCGACTTCCGGCTGGCCGACACCAGCGCCAAGATTGGCCTGCCCGAGACCAAACTCGGCATCATGCCGGGCTTTGGCGGCACCGTCCGTCTGCCACGGGTGATCGGTGCCGACAACGCGCTGGAGTGGATCACCACCGGCAAGGATTACCGTGCCGATGACGCCCTCAAGGTGGGTGCCATCGATGCCGTGGTCGCCCCGGACGCACTGCAGAGCGCTGCGCTGCAGATGATGAAAGACGCCATCGCGGGCAAACTGGACTGGCAGAGCCGTCGCGCCGCCAAAAAAGCGCCGCTGCGCCTCTCCAAACTGGAAGCCATGATGAGCTTCACCACCGCCGCCGGCATGGTTGCCGCCGTGGCGGGCAAACACTATCCGGCGCCGATGACCGCGGTGAAAACCGTCGAGGCCGCCGCTGGCATGGGCCGTGACGAGGCGCTGGCCGTTGAGGCACAGGGCTTTATCAAGCTGGCCAAGACCGATGTCGCCAAAGCACTGGTCGGTATTTTCCTGAACGATCAGCACATCAAGGCGCTGGCCAAGAAGGCTGCCAAGCAGGCTGCTAAGGCCACTAGCCACGCCGCCGTACTGGGTGCCGGCATCATGGGGGGCGGCATCGCCTACCAGTCTGCCAGCAAGGGCATTCCGGCGGTGATGAAGGATATCAACGAGAAGGCACTGGCACTTGGCATGGGCGAAGCCACCAAGCTGCTCAACGGCCAACTCGAAAAGGGCCGCATCGACGGCATCAAGATGGGCCAGGTGCTCTCAGCCATCACCCCGACCCTCAGCTATGACAACGTCAAGCATGTGGATCTGGTGGTCGAAGCCGTGGTCGAGAATCCCAAGGTGAAGGCCGCCGTACTGGGCGAAGTGGAAGGGATCATTGGCGAAGACGCCGTGCTCGCCAGCAACACCTCCACCATCCCCATCTCCCTGCTGGCCAAGGGGCTGAAGCGCCCGCAGAACTTCTGCGGCATGCACTTCTTCAACCCGGTACACCGTATGCCACTGGTGGAGATCATCCGCGGCGAGCAGACTTCCGATGAAACCATCAACCGCGTGGTGGCCTATGCCGCCGCCATGGGCAAGTCCCCGGTGGTGGTCAACGACTGCCCCGGCTTCTTCGTCAACCGCGTGCTGTTCCCCTACTTCTTCGGCTTCAACAAGCTGGTCGCCGATGGCGCCGACTTCGCGGCAGTCGACAAGGTGATGGAGAAGGAGTTCGGCTGGCCGATGGGCCCCGCCTACCTGCTGGACGTGGTCGGCATCGACACCGGTCACCATGCCGGTGATGTGATGGCGCAGGGTTTCCCGGCACGCATGAGCAAGGAAGGTCGCACCGCCATCGACGTGATGTATGAGGTGAGCCGCTTCGGTCAGAAGAATGGCAAGGGTTTCTACTCTTACGAGCAGGACAAGAAGGGCAAGCCGAAGAAGGTAGCCGACGCCGCTGCTTACGAGCTGCTGGCCCCCATTGCCAAGCCGAAGCAGGACTTTGACAAGGAAGCCATCATAGCTCGCATGATGATCCCGATGATCAACGAAGTGGTGCTCTGTCTGGAAGAGGGCATTGTCGCCACCCCAGCCGAAGCCGACATCGCACTGGTCTACGGTCTGGGCTTCCCTCCCTTCCGCGGCGGCGTATTCCGCTATCTGGACACCATTGGTCTGGATCGTTACGTGGCCATGGCCGACCAGTATGCCGATTTGGGCCCGCTCTACCGCGTCAGCGACAAGCTGCGTGAGATGGCCGCCCAGGGCAAAACCTTCTACTGATTGCGGAAAGGAGATCCATTCATGAAAGACGTAGTCATTGTCGACTGTATCCGGACCCCGATGGGCCGGTCCAAGGGCGGCGCCTTCCGCAACGTGCGTGCAGAAGATCTGTCCGCGCACCTGATGAAATCCATCCTGCTGCGCAACCCCAACCTCGACCCGAACGAGATCGAGGATATCTACTGGGGCTGCGTGCAGCAGACTCTGGAGCAGGGCTTCAACATCGCCCGTAATGCCTCACTGCTGGCTGGTATTCCGAAGCAAGTGGGGGCGGTCACCGTCAACCGTCTGTGCGGATCAAGCATGCAGGCGCTGCATGACGCTTCCCGCGCCATTCAGGTGGGTGATGGGGACATCTTCATCATCGGCGGCGTCGAGCACATGGGCCACGTGCCGATGAGCCACGGCGTCGACTTCCACCCCGGCATGGCCAAGTCGGTGGCGAAAGCCTCCGGCATGATGGGGCTGACCGCCGAAATGCTCGGCAAGCTGCACGGCATCAGCCGCCAGCAGCAGGACGAATTTGCCGCCCGCTCCCATCGCCGTTCCTATGCTGCCACTGTGGAAGGGCGTTTCGCCAAGGAGATCGTCGGATTGGAAGGCCATGACGCCAGCGGCGCCCGCTTCTTCTACGACTACGACGAAGTGATCCGCCCGGAGACCACGGTCGAAACCCTGAGCCAGCTACGCCCGGTGTTTGACCCGGTCAACGGCACCGTCACTGCCGGCACCTCCTCAGCCCTGTCTGACGGCGCCGCCGCCATGCTGGTGATGAGTGCGGATCGCGCCAAGGCCCTTGGCCTCACGCCCCGCGCCAAGGTGCGTGCCATGGCCATCGCCGGTTGTGATGCCGCCATCATGGGCTACGGCCCGGTACCGGCCACCCAGAAAGCGCTCAAGCGTGCCGGTCTGACCGTTGGCGATATCGACCTGTTCGAGCTGAACGAGGCGTTTGCCGCCCAGTCGCTGCCCTGCGTCAAGGATTTGGGTCTGCAGGATCTGGTGGACGAGAAGGTAAACCTGAACGGCGGCGCCATTGCGCTGGGCCACCCGCTCGGCTGCTCCGGTGCGCGTATCTCCACCACCCTCATCAATCTGATGGAGGAGAAGGACGCCACCCTGGGGGTTGCCACCATGTGTATCGGTCTGGGTCAGGGCATCGCCACCGTGTTTGAACGGGTGTGATGACCAGCCGGATCGACGGGATGCATGACTGAGTGTTGTCCCTTTTCGGGGCCAGTCTGACTGGCCCCTTTTCAAGTCTGTGACGAGAGCCACACGGGGTGATCGTCAGTTGTCAGCTGTTATCTGTTGGCCGTCCCGTTTGGGTCGGCCTTTTTTCGTTTTAAAGTTATCAATAGCCTGTTATTGCCTTAAACCTCACATTAGATGGGGGGCTTGCTTGCTTTTTACTCCCCCGACAGGTTCAATCTGCACAAAAAAATGGGTGGATGCACATACATATGTCAATGAGCAAACAACTGCTGATCGTCGATGACGACCAAGAGATCCGCGAGCTGCTCAACGAGTACCTGACCCGGGCGGGCTTTCAGGTATTGACGGCCGCCGGTGGCAACGAGATGCGCCAGCAACTCGCCCAGCACAGCCCGGACCTGATTATTCTGGACATCATGATGCCCGGCGAGGACGGTTTTACCCTCTGCCAGCAGATCCGGCGTGACTCCCAAGTGCCCATTATCATGCTGACCGCCGCCTCCGACGAAGCGGATCGGGTGATCGGCCTCGAACTGGGCGCCGACGACTATATTGCCAAGCCGTTCAGCCCCCGTGAACTGCAGGCCCGCATCAAGGCACTGCTGCGCCGCGCCGAATTCCGCCAGCCGGAAAAAGAGAAGGAGCCGAGCCGCCGCCTGCGTTTTGCCGAGTGGACCCTCGACACCCTGAGCCACCAGCTGACCCATGACGATGGCAGCCTGCTGGATCTCTCCGGCAGCGATGCCATGCTGCTCGGCATGTTCCTGCAGCAGCCTGGGCTGGTGCTGGATCGGGATACCATCTCCGATGCCACCCGCGGCCGCGAGAGCCTGCCGATGGAGCGCGGCATCGACGTGCAGATCAGCCGTCTGCGCCAGAAGCTGGGTGATAACGGCAAGAGCCCACGCATCATCAAAACCATTCGCGGCAGCGGTTACATGCTGATTGCCGAGGTGCACGAGCTGCCATGAGCCACAAGTGGTCCTGGGGGGCGCTGGTGCCCCGCTCCCTGCTGTCACGGATGATCCTGCTGCTGTTGCTGGCCATCCTGCTCTCCCAGACCATTCTGACCGGCATCTGGATGCAGCAGATCCAGAAGCGGGAGCTGGAGGGGATGATCAGCACCACCCGCAACCTGGCGCTCTCCGCCGCCTCCACCGTCAACTTCTTCAAATCCCTGCCACTGCAGTATCGCCATATCGCGCTGGACCAGCTGCGCAACATGGGCGGCAGCCGCTTCTTCGTCTCGCTCAACGAGGAAGAGATCCACATCAACGCCATCCCCGACAGCGAGCGCAAGACGCTGGTGCTGCAGGAGGTGCAGGGGGTGCTGACCCGCAAGCTCTCCGATGCCATGGCGATCAAGGTGGACTTCTCCCGACCTGATGACCTTCACGTCTTCAACAATGACACCCTGCTGGCGGATCTCCCCTCCTCCTGGGCTCGCTACACCCTGTCGCTGGAACCGCTCAATCCGCCGGTGCTGGTGACCCAGATCGAGATTGAAAAGGGAGAGTGGCTCTATCTGGCGGCCCTGCTGCCCGCCCCCTACATGACGCTGGATGACACCGTGATGCCGAGCAATCAGGTGCGCTTTATCGCCCTGATGACGGTGTTCCTCTGCTTCTTCACCTTTATGCTGGTGCGCTGGCAGACCCGCCCGCTGCGCCGTCTCGCCAAGGCGGCGGTGAATCTGGGCAAAGATATCGACCAGCCTTCGCTCAAAGAGGAGGGGGCGTCGGAGATCGTGGCGGCCACCCGCGCCTTCAACATCATGCAGCACCGCATTCGCCGTTATATCGATGATAGAGAGCGGCTGTTCAGCTCCATCTCACATGACCTCAAGACCCCTATCACCCGGCTGCGGCTGCGGGTCGAACTGCTCGACGACGAGGTGCAGATCGGCAAGTTCAACAAGGATCTCGACGAGCTGGAGCTGATGGTGAAAGGGGCGCTACAGACGGTAAAAGAGACCGACATCCACGAGAACATCGAGGAGATCGACATCAACGCACTGCTGGAGCAGATGGCGGAGTCGATGAACCTCCATGACGAGCGGCTGACTATCGAGGGGCACTGCAAGTGGCCCTATCGCGGCAAGCTGCTGGCCCTCAAGCGCTGCATCGGCAATCTGGTGGATAACGGCATCAAATATGGTCAGCGGGTACGCATCATCATCATGGATGACGCGGAAATGTTGATCCTGTTCATCATGGACGAAGGTCCCGGCCTGCCGGAAGATCAGTTCGAACGCATCTTCGAACCCTACTACCGACTCAGCACCGATCAGGCGGGAACCGGCCTTGGCCTTGGCATCGCCCGCAATATTTCCCACGCCCATGGCGGCGATCTGGTGCTGGAAAATCGTCCGCAAGGCGGCCTGCAAGCCACCCTCTCTCTCCCAAGGTAGTTGCCCATGAAGTGGTTCCCGATCTCCCTGCTTGCCCTGCTCTGTGGCTCTGCCTCCGCCTCCCAGGTGGAGGTGCTGCACTGGTGGACCTCCGGTGGTGAAGCGAAAGCGGTGGAAGAGCTCAAATCCGAATGGGCTGCCCAAGGTAATCAGTGGAATGATTTCGCAGTGCAAGGGGGCGGCGGCAAGAGCGCCATGACGGTACTGAAAAGCCGGGCACTGGCAGCCAACCCGCCGGAGGCTGCGCACCTCAAGGGTTACGAGCTCAAGGAGTGGGCCGGTCTCGGTTTCTTGCGCGATTTGAGCCCGATGGCTGAGCACCTTGGCTGGTATGCCAAAATGCCCCCCATGGTGCGGGCGACCCTCAGCCAGCATGACGCCCTGATGGCGGTGCCGACCGGTATCCATCGGGTCAACTGGCTGTGGCTCAATCGCAAGGTGTTCGAGCAACAAAAGCTGACGCCACCCGATGACTGGGCCCAGTTCATCACGGTCGCCGAGCAGCTCAAACAGCGGGGCATCACCCCGCTCGCCATCGGCAACGAACCCTGGCAGCTGGCGGTGCTGTTTGAAACGGTGGCGCTCGGTGAGGGCGGTAAAGAGTTCTACCGTAAAGCGTTCCTCGAACAGGACAGCGCCACCCTGACCGGCCCCGACATGGTGCGGGTACTGACCCGCTTCCACCAGCTACGCGCCTATGTTCCGCAAAAATACGCGGGTCTTAAGTGGCATCAGGCCACCAACTTGCTGGAGAGCGGTGGTGCCGCCATGCAGTTGATGGGGGACTGGGTGAAGGGGGAGCTGAGCGCGGGCAACTACCGGCCGGGCGAGGATATCGCCTGCCTGCCGAGCCCGGGTAGCGCCGGGCTGTTCAGCTACAACCTCGACTCCATCGCCATGTTCAAACAGCGTGATCCGGCCCAGCTGCAGGCCCAGGGCGACTTGGCCCAGCTGCTGATGACGCCGAAATTCCAGCAGGAGTTCAATCGGGTGAAGGGGTCAATTCCGGCGCTGACCAACCCTGATATGAGCAAATTCGACCGCTGCGCCATCCACTCCTATCAGGATTTCCTGCAAGCGGAAAAGCAGGACAACCTGCTACCCAGCATGGCAGAGGGGATGGCCACCCCGACCAATATGCGTCAGGCCATCTTTGACGTGCTCGGTAACTTCTTCAATGACACCAAAGGCGACCCGCAACAGACGGCGCTGCAACTGGAACGGGCCATGCGTTCGACCCGCTGATCCGGACAAATTGCCAAACGGCAGAAATGACAAAGGCGGAATTTATCCGCCTTTGTTGTTGAATCGTCATCCGATTCAGGATTGATCGTTTTCGTCCTCATCCTCGTCATAGTAATCGCTGAGCTCGATCCAGAGCCCCAATCCGACCATCACCATGGAGCCGAACCAGGTACCGGTATTCCCGATCGGGCTGCCCATCACTATCATGGCGAAAGACAAGAAACCCATGCCTGCGTAGGCCTGTAATCTGCCGTAGGAAACCTGCATATTCACCTCCTTGTTGAATATGGTGCAATTTTTATATTACTCGTCCGGCGCACACTGGATAGGGCTAAATAACATTTTGGTTACATATGCTGGTTAGCAGGGCGTTTATTTGATTATTTTTTAGCCCTGAGTATCATTGGCAGCCGAATAGGTTGAAGGTTGATAATAGATGAGTGATTTATTCTGCAGCGCAACCCATAAGTTGGACGCAATCGGGCTTCGTTGCCCGGAACCCGTAATGATGGTTCGCAAGAAAGTGCGGCTGATGGCGGATGGCGAGACCCTGCTGGTCAGCGCCGACGACCCTTCAACCACCCGCGACATCCCCAGTTTCTGCCGCTTTATGGATCACACCCTGATCGCCAGCGAGACAGAGCAGGCCCCTTACCGCTATCTGATCCGCAAGGGTCAATAAGCCCCAGTACCGGAGCAATCCATGACAACCATTACCCGAATCGGCACCACCCAGCGTTGGTCAGATGTGGTCATCCACAATGGCACCCTCTATGTGGTAGAAGTCCCTGTCAGTGAAGAGGCGGATATCCACCAGCAGACCCGCGAAGTGCTGACCAGCCTGCAGCGCCTGCTGGAAGCCAACGGCTCCGGCGTCAACAAGATCCTGATGGCCAACATCTATCTCAAGGACATTGGCGATATCGCCGCCTTCAACGAGCAGTGGGACAGCTGGATCCCGGCTGGCACTGCACCGGTTCGCGCCTGCGTACAGGCTCGCCTCGCCCACGAAGGCTACAAGGTGGAAGTGCAGCTGACTGCGGCTGTCTAAACGAAGCAGGATGCCTGGCTCCCCTGACGCCAACACCGCACCGGTGCGCGCCTGCGTACAAGCCCGCCTCGCCCATAAAGGCTACAAGGTAGAGGTGCAGCTGACTGCGGCGGTCTAAGAGGCGGTTCTCCCCTCATCCCCAGCCCTTCTCCCGCAAGGGGAGGGAGCAAACAACCAGGCAGCCATTGCTCGCCACGGCATAAACGAAAAGGCCCCACCATCACTGGCGGGGCCTTTTCGTTACCACAAACCGGACGACTTAGGCGGTCGGGGTCAGGGTAATGGTGACGCGGCGGTTCTGCGCCTTGCCGTCAGCGGTGCTGTTAGAAGCAATCGGCTGATCCGGGCCGACGCCACGGGTAGAGATACGGCTGCCTGATACGCCCTGGCCAATCAGCTGGGCGGCAACGGCATCGGCACGATCGCGAGATAGCTTCATGTTCAGATCGCGGGAACCTGAGCTGTCGGTGTGACCAACCACGTTCAGGCGGGTCTTGTCGAACTCGGCAACCACCATGGCTACGCCGGAGAGGGTATTGGCACCGGCCGCTTTCAACTGGGAGCTGGAGCTGTCGAAGGTCACGCTGTTCGGCATATTGAGGATCAGTTCGTCACCATTACGGGTGACACTGACGCCGGTGCCCTGCAACTTCTCGCGCAGCTTGGCTTCCTGCACATCCATGTAATAACCGATACCACCACCCAATGCAGCACCTGCGGCCACGCCGGTCCAGATACCCTTCTTGCGATCGCCCTTGCTGGAAGACATGGCACCCACTGCAGCACCGGTCGCGGCACCCGCCAGTGAGCCCCACACAGCCTTGGAGGTTTGCTGCTCACCGGTATACGGGTTGGTAGTGCAACCACTCAGCGCCACAGCCAATGCAACCGCCGGAACAATCATCTTGAAATGCATGTAAGAACCTCTGAAAAAACGACTCAAAACGGGAAGGCGCGCATTCTACCCCAGAGGCGCGCCAAGGTGTGACGTCAGGGGATGAATTGCACCTTCTTCTGGTGGATGACCGCCATTATGTCAAACCGCACTGGATATGAGCTGAACACCAGACAATCCCATATAACCCGACTCCCTGTCACAAACGGCAGCGAGCTGGCTGACGCCATTGACTACTATTGAAAGCACTATCAATAGGTCTCTGAGGGCTCTCCATGTTTGCACTGCTTCGCAACCTCTCGATCCGCCATCTGCTGTTGGGCGCGAGCCTGGTTATCCTGTTTACCATGGTGCTGGGAGGTATCTGGCGCAGCACCCTGACCGATCGGCTCGGGCAACTGCCGGAACAGTTGATTACCAGCGCCAACCGGCAAATTACCCTGCAGGAGCTGCGCTATCACACCACCCAGGTGCAGCAATTTCTGACCGATGCTGCCGTCTCGGGCGAGCAGGACTCCATCGCCGAGGCGGAACAGCACGCGCAGGCCGCCCGCCAGTTGCTCGGCACCCTGCCACAGCTGCAAAGCGCCCTCACCCCTCTGCTCACCCGCCAGCTCGAGGTGGGCAAACAGATGGTCGATGCCTACCTGAAAGGGGGGCGCGAAGCGGGCAACCGCTTGATGAAGCAGCCGGGAGAGGGCTTTGACGCGATAACCGGTAGCATCGCCACTCAGGTGGAAGGGGCGCTGGAGCAGCAACAACAACAGCTGATGCGTCAGGAGCGGGAGATCGCCACCCAAAGCAGTGCCCTGCAAAGCCAGGATCTGCTGCTGTTAGTGGTCAGCCTGACCATCATCATGCTGATGTTGCTGCTGATCCATCTCAAGACGGTGCGCCCGCTGCAACAACTGATGACCCAGCTGGTCGAGCTGGCCAATCACAGCCACAACCTCACCTTCCGGCTACGCAGCCGCGGGCAGGACGAGTTCGCCTACCTCGCCACCGTCTTCAACCGCTTCCTCGACAATATCGACAGCCTGATCGGCTCGGTGCAGCAGGTCTCCCACAAGACCCATGACAAGATGGCGCTGCTGATGGAACACTCCGGCAGCACCCTCAGCAGCATGCAGCAGGCCCAGCAAAGTACTGATCTGCTGGCGACCGCCATCAACGAAATGACCGCCACGGTGCACAATATCGAGCACAACACCGAGCAGGCCAGCCAGGATACCCTGCTCACCCAGCAGCAAGCCCACGATGGTCAGCAGCAGGTGAGCCAGACCATCACCCTGATCCGTCAGGTGGCCACCCATATCGAGCAATCAGCCGGTGAGGTGACCCGGCTGGATCAAGAGAGCAGCCAGATCGGCAACATACTGCAGGTGATCAGCACCATCTCGGAGCAAACCAACCTGCTGGCCCTCAATGCCGCCATCGAAGCCGCCCGCGCCGGCGAACAGGGACGCGGCTTTGCGGTAGTCGCCGACGAGGTACGCAAGCTGGCCACCCGCACTCAAGCCGCCACCATCGATATCCAGCAGCGGATTGAAGCGCTGCAGCACAACACCCGCCATGCAGTGACCACCATGCACACCACCCGCAACGTCAGCGAGCAGGCGGTCAATCAGGCTGCTGGCACCGGTGAAACCCTCGACGCCATCGTCGCCGCCATCACCCGGGTGGCTGATATGAACCACCAGATCGCCACCGCCGCCGAACAACAGGCGCAGGTCGCCGAAGAGACCAACCGCAACGTCATGCAGGTTGCCCATATTGCCCGTGAATGTCTGGATCTGGCCCGTGAGAGCCGCACCCATACCCGGGATCTCAATCAGGCCAACGAGGAGATCGGCCTTATCAGCGATCAGTTCGAAGTGAACCGGCAGGATCTCAGTGGCCACGAGCACGATCTGCTGCACTGGAACGAAGCCTTTATGGTGCGGGTGGCCAGCGTGGATCAGCAGCATCAGGGGTTGTTCGAGGCGATGAACCGCTTCTATCACGCGGTACGGGATAACAGCCCGGCTCAGCAGCGCAAGCAGCGGCTGGATGAGCTACTGAAACTGGCCACCCAGCACTTTGCCGACGAAGAGCGCAGCATGGAGCAGGCCCGCTATCCCCAGTTGCAGCGTCACAAGCAGGAGCACACCAAGCTGCTGACCGAGCTGGATACCCTGATCCGGCGCGAAGATACCGACGAGCAGGAGCTCAACATGGAGCTGATCATCTTTCTGAAGAACTGGCTGCTCAACCACATCTTCAAGGTGGATAAGCAGTACAGCGAATGCCTGATCAAGGCGGGGGTGGAGTAAGTCGCCACCCGGCAGCCAGATGCCAAAAGGCTCCCATCATCGGGAGCCTTTTTCATGTCACACTGTTTTGCTGCCAGCGGTTGGCCACATCGGGCGCCGCTACCATGAAGCGAGGATCAGCGGCGGCGGATATCCCGCGCCTCTTCACGTACGTCCTGCTTGAACTGGCGCTTGTCCTGACGGCAGTCGACGTTGTTCAGGTACTCTTCCTGACGGCAATCCTGCTTGGTATCGCGGGCTTGCGGGCGGCCATCCTGACGCACATCACGGGCATCGTGGCGGGCATCCTGATGACCGTTGTAGCTATCCTGACGAACGTCACGCGCGTCGCTACGACCATCCTGACGAATATCGCGCGCCTCTTTGACAGCCAAGGCAGGCAGTGAGGTCAACAGGGTGGCACAAGCCAGGATCAGGGCACGACAAGTGCGTCCGCGAACAGTGATGAAAGACATGAATGACTCCTTAAGTTGGGAGCGAGATTCTGAACGCCCATCACTGTATACCGACTGAACCGGATGCAACAAAGAGGCTTAGTGTGGTGTCTTTTGACACTCTTCGAGGCAAGGACAGCTGACCAGATGATCGTTCACCATTCCCACCGCCTGCATAAAGGCGTAACAAATGGTGCTGCCGACGAAGTTGAAGCCGAGCTTCTTGAGCGCCTTCGCCATGGCATCTGACTCCTTTGATGTCGCCGGAATATCGCCGTTGCCCTGACGCTGGTTGACCATGGGAGCACCGCCGACAAAGGTCCACAGGTAATCGGCAAAGTCGATGCCCTGCTCCTGCAACGCCAGATAAGCGCGGGCATTTCTGATGATCGACTGCACCTTGAGCCGGTTGCGGATAATGCCGGTGTCCTGCATCAGCCGCTCCACATCCTGCTCGTCGAACCTGGCGATCAGCACCGGATCAAAGTCGGCATAGGCGCGGTAATAGCTCCCGGTGCGCTTGAGGATGGTGAGCCACGACAAGCCCGCTTGCTGACCGTCGAGACAGAGCTTGGCAAACAGCTCGCGGGGGTCATAAACCGGCCGGCCCCACTGCTGGTCATGGTACGCAATATATTCCGCATCACTGGTCACCCAGGCGCAACGCAGTTCCATCTCATTCATCTTTGGCTATCTCCTCTCTTCTCACTGATACCCGATATCCTCCCACCCCGTGGGCAGATCATCCCGTGAACATCCGGCGCCAACCCGCCGCTAACCCGCCATAACGGGGCGCCATCTCGCGAATCCCCAGCAATTTCGCCTATTATCCGACCATGCCAGACGGTATACTCCCTCGGTTCACATTCAGCAAATCTTGCTCTGATTTTCACTTCGCGCGAAAAAAAATTATGCAAAAATTCGATGTCAAAACCTTTCAGGGCCTGATCCTGCAGCTGCAGGACTACTGGTCCCGCCAGGGCTGTACCATTATTCAGCCGTTGGATATGGAAGTGGGTGCCGGTACTTCCCACCCCATGACCTGTCTGCGCGCACTGGGCCCTGAGCCCATCGCCTGCGCTTACGTGCAACCGTCCCGCCGTCCTACCGACGGCCGCTACGGTGAAAACCCGAACCGCCTGCAGCACTACTACCAGTTTCAGGTGATCATCAAGCCTTCCCCCGACAACATTCAAGAGCTCTACCTCGGCTCGCTGCAAGAGTTGGGTCTGGATCCGCAAATCCACGACATCCGCTTTGTGGAAGACAACTGGGAAAACCCGACGCTGGGTGCCTGGGGTCTGGGTTGGGAAGTGTGGCTCAACGGCATGGAAGTGACTCAGTTCACCTACTTCCAGCAGGTTGGCGGCCTCGAGTGCAAACCGGTTACCGGCGAGATCACCTACGGTCTCGAGCGTCTGGCCATGTACATTCAGGGCGTAGACAGCGTCTACGATCTGGTCTGGTCTGACGGCCCGCTGGGCAAGACCACCTACGGCGACGTGTTCCACCAGAACGAAGTGGAGCAATCCACCTACAACTTCGAACACGCCGATGTAGATTTCCTGTTCCACTGCTTCGAGCAGTACGAGAAGGAAGCCCAACACCTGCTGGCACTGGAAAAACCGCTGCCGCTGCCTGCCTACGAGCGCATCCTCAAGGCCGCTCACTCCTTCAACCTGCTGGATGCCCGCAAGGCCATCTCGGTCACCGAGCGTCAGCGCTACATCCTGCGCATTCGCACCCTGACCAAGGCCGTGGCCGAGGCCTACTACGCCTCCCGCGAAGCGCTGGGTTTCCCCATGTGCAAGCGCAGCGACGAAGAGCGCCAGCGTCGTGACAGCAACGAGCAGCAAGGTTAAGGAACGGACATGGCACAACATACATTTCTGGTAGAGATCGGTACTGCTGAGCTGCCGCCCAAAGCCCTGCGCTCCCTGGCCGAAGCCTTTGCCGACAACCTCAAAAACGAACTGACCAAGGCCGATCTGGCCTTCGCCGGTGTCGAGTGGTTTGCCTCACCGCGCCGTCTGGCGCTCAAGGTGAGCGAGCTGGCTGGCGAGCAGCCGAGCAAGAGCGTCGAGAAGCGCGGTCCGGCTGTCTCTCAGGCGTTCGATGCTGAAGGCAAGCCGACCAAGGCTGCCGAAGGCTGGGCCCGTGGCAACGGCATCACAGTTGCTCAGGCCGAGCGTCTGGTCACCGACAAGGGTGAATGGCTGGTTCACACCGCCAAGGTCGAAGGCCGTCCGGCCAAAGAGCTGCTGGGCGAACTGGTCGCTGCTGCACTGGCCAAGCTGCCCATCCCGAAAATGATGCGCTGGGGCGACAAGACCATCCAGTTCGTGCGTCCGGTGTTCACCGTGACCCTGCTGCTGGATGGGGATCTGGTTCCCGCCACCATTCTGGGTATCGACTCTGCCCGCACCATTCGCGGTCACCGCTTTATGGGCGAGCCCGAGTTCACCATCGACAACGCCAGCCAGTACCCGCAGATCCTGCTGGAAAAAGGCAAAGTGGTTGCCGACTTCATGGTGCGCAAGGCCAAGATCAAGGCTGACGCCGAAGCGGCCGCTGCCGCCTTCGGTGGCGTTGCCGATCTGGACGACGCCCTGCTGGAAGAAGTGACCGCACTGGTCGAGTGGCCTGTGGTGCTGACCGCCAACTTTGAAGAGAAGTTCCTGGCCGTTCCCGCTGAAGCGCTGGTGCACACCATGAAGGGTGACCAGAAGTACTTCCCGGTCTACGACAAGAACGGCAAACTGCTGCCGAAGTTCATCTTCGTCACCAACATCGAGTCCAAAGACCCGAGCCAGATCATCAGCGGCAACGAGAAGGTGGTTCGCCCCCGTCTCTCTGACGCCGAGTTCTTCTTCAAGACCGACCTCAAGCAGACCCTGGCCTCCCGCCTGCCGCGCCTTGAAACCGTGTTGTTCCAGCAGCAGCTGGGCACCGTCAAGGCCAAGGTCGAGCGCATCGAGACCGTCGCCGGCTTTATCGCCGAGCGTATCGGTGCCGACGTGACTCAGGCCAAGCGTGCCGGTCTGCTCTCCAAGTGTGACCTGATGACCAACATGGTCGGCGAGTTCGCCAGCACCCAGGGTGTCATGGGGATGCACTACGCCCGTCACGATGGCGAAGACGAAGTGGTGGCCGTGGCCCTCAACGAGCAGTACATGCCGCGCTTTGCCGGTGATGCCCTGCCGTCCGCTCTGGAAGCCTGTGCCGTCGCGCTGGCCGACAAGTTCGACACCCTGGCCGGTATCTTCGGCATCGGCATGCTGCCGAAGGGTGACAAAGATCCGTTCGCCCTGCGTCGCGCCGCCATCGGTGCCCTGCGCATCATGACCGAGAAGCAGCTGGATCTGGATCTGGTTGAACTGGTGGAAGAAGCGGTACGTGTCTACGGCGACAAGCTGACCAACCAAACCGTCGTCACCGACGTGGTCGACTTTATGCTGGGCCGCTTCCGCGCCGCCTATCAGGACGAAGGTATCGGTGCCGACGTGGTGCTGGCCGTACTGGCCCGCCGCCCGACCCGTCCCCTCGACTTCGATCGTCGCGTCAAGGCCGTCAGCCACTTCCGCACTCTGGATGCCGCACTGGCTCTGGCTGCCGCCAACAAGCGGGTGAGCAACATTCTGGCCAAGGTTGAAGGCGAACTGCCGACTGCCGTCAAACCGGAACTGCTGGTCGATGCCGCCGAGAAGGCGCTGGCCACCCAGGTTGCCGAACTGCAAGCCGAACTGGCCCCGCTGTTCGCTGCCGGTGACTATCAGGCTGCCCTCACCCGTCTGGCCGCCCTGCGCGAGCCGGTCGATACCTTCTTCAACGAAGTCATGGTGATGGCCGACGACGAAGCCCTCAAGGCCAACCGTCTGGCGCTGCTGAACAACCTGCGCAACCTGTTCCTGCAAGTCGCGGATATCTCCCTACTGCAGTGATTTTGACCACGATTATACTAAAGGGGCCCTTGGGGCCCCCTTTTTTATTTACACTTACCAACCCTGATTGTACATTAATATCATTCATTATCTTTATGGGTTTAATTATGGGCAATGGAAAGCAATATGAGGAATTTGTAGGGCGACTTCAGCAGGCCATTTTGAATTCAGAAGAATATTTGAAAATTAAAAATATCACTATAGAGAAGAATAGAATCATCACGGACAACAATGGCATCGAACGTGAATTTGATCTTTACTGGGAATATGACCTAGGTGGAATAAAATACAAAAGCGTTATTGAATGTAAAGATTACAACAAAAAAATCAGTATCGAAAAAATTGATGCTTTAATTGGTAAGATTTCTGACATTCCAAACATATACCCTATATTTGCAACTAAGATTGGATATCAGTCCGGAGCTAAGATAAAAGCAGAACGTAAAGGTGTTGAGCTTCTTATCGTAAGGGAGCAATGTGAAAATGATTGGGTTGCTGACGATGGAACTCCATACCTCCGAGAGATAGGCTTTAACATTCAGATAAATACTCCTGTCAAGATATACCAAATCATCCCACAGTTAGATGGACAATGGATATTAGCAAACACTGATATTGATGTGACTAAACCATTAGTTCACCACTCTAGAAATGATCAAATATATATTAATGATAAAAGAGCACTAACTAGAACATCTATCCATCAATTAGAAACCGACCTAACCGCTGAATATAAAGAGGTATATGGTGATTTCACTAAAACATATCATTATGATGATGCTTATTTAGAAGTCGATGGTTATAAGTTAAAACTAATCAGCTTAGATATAGGGTTTAGGCATAGCCTTCCATTTTCTTTAGAGACATCAATAGATTTTTCAAAAGAACTCATTGGAGTTATTGAGTATTTAAGAAGTGGTAAAAAAACAGCTGTATATAAAGACAGAGTAACTCCTGACTGGAGGTGACATATATCGTAGGTTCGATTAGCCGATAGGCGTAATCGGACATTCGCGTAAATCAACTCTCCCGCTATAACGGCCACCCGCATTTCCCCTCCGGCTGGCCAACCCTGACTCACGGCAACAACCGCAATCAACGCCTCTCGATCGTCCGATTACGCTGCGCTAATCGAACCTACATAAGGCGGTGAAATATGGTGCATGCCGGTCGGAAATCCGGGGCGCCCACCTTTCTACACAAATAATCATCTGGCTGATGACTGACATCGTCACCAACCCACTCAACCGGGGTTCATTGCTCGCTAGATACTGGCGGAGGATGCCCGCCGTACCAGCAGCGGGGTTTCGCCGCTGATGCGGGCCACGTCGAGCTTGAGCTGATCGACCCGTGCCGGGTCCTGTTCGCACAAATAAAGGACGTAGTGGGGCTCGCCATCGCGGTTCTTTTTCACCGCCTCGAAGGTGACGTTCTGCTGGCGCGCCCAGCGGCGCCACTTCTCGACGTTATCCGCCTGTTTGTAGACGCCGATCTTCAGCTTGGCTGGCTTCTGGCTAGGAACTGCTACCGGCAGCGGGATGGTGGTCTCCCGCGGCGGAAAGGCCAGCTCCATGGCATAGAGAGGGGCGGGCTGATCAATGGCGGCCACGCCAAACTCAGCCAATGGCTGCGGTTCGTTGACCACCAGAGGAAGTGCCGCAAGGTGCAAGCGGGCAATAAAAACCAGCGAGGCCACCAGCGCCAGGCTGGTACAGATCAGCGCCCCAACCAGCTTGTTGCTGGCGCGAGCAGGCAGTGGCTGCGTAACCGGCACCACCACAATCGGCGGAGCTGACAGTGAAGTGGTGCCTGATGGAAACGAGGGGAGCGGCAGCTCAGCAAGCGCAGGCGCGATGGGCGGCTCGCAGGGTGCCTCACGCGCTGGCTCGGCGGGCGGCATGGCCTCGGGTTCGTCAGACGGCATCTGCGGGATCTGGCGTTCAGGCATGGACAGCAGGGATTTATTGGTCGGTTTCACTCTTTCGATTCCACGTTCGGCAACTGGCGCAGGGTTGTCAGCGGCGGGAGCCAAATCCGGCCACCAGCTCGGCGCTGGCAGCCATTATCCCGCCCCCCCCTTGTACCGGAGCTTAAGGAGCGGTCGATTTTCGCGCGGCCAGTGCTGCGCAAACATCCTGCTCCATTGCGCCGGACGACAAGCGGGCCCATCGGTGCCACTGCTATGATGCTGACTCCTGTTCATCAACGACCGAGATATCATGAAACGCAAAACCATGGCCCTGCTGCTGGGCACCCATCTGCTGGTCGCGGCGGCAGGCTTTGCCGCCGGTGTCTATACCCTGCCAATCCTGATCGCGCCCTCTGCCCCCGGCAGTGAGCTGGTGGCGGCCAGCCAGCAGCAAGCCAGATTCCACGGCACCTTTCGCCGGGATCTGCAAGACAGCGATCGGCTGCACTGGGGGGAAGGCAAGGTGAGCATAGGGCCGGATGCCATCAGTCTGATGGGCAAGCTGGCCCCCGGACCCGACTACCAGCTCTACCTCTCCCCCGAGTTTGTCGAGACCGAAGCCGATTTTGCCCGCCTCAAGGATCAGATGGTGCGGGTCGGGCCGGTGAAGACCTTCGACAACTTTATCGTGCCGCTGCCCGCCACGGTCGATCCGGCCCGCTACAGCAGCGTGATCGTCTGGTGTGAAACCTTCGGCCAGTTCATCACTGCCGCCCGTTATCAGGATCAGCACCCGGTGCAGTAACCTCGCGCCCCTGACCAGCACCATCAAAAAGGGCTGACATCGCTGTCAGCCCTTTGGCTATCCGGCCCGAGCGTGATTAACGCTCCGGCTGGGTCATCTCCCGCAACAGCTGATCGATGCAACCGACCACTTTCTCGGAGTTGTGCTCGATCTCCCGGTAGAGGGCCTCCGCCTCTGCGTGCTTGTGCTGATTTTTCAGCTCGATGACCTGCTGGATCACCTGATGCAGCCTGGCGTGGGGGGTGGCGATCGCCTTGAAGGCCGGTTGTGAACTGCAGCAGGATGCCCCTTCGCTGAAGTACCAGCGGCCGAGACGGCACTCCTTGTCACTGACCGCTTCGCTGCGCGACAACCCCTCCTGCCCATCCAGATAGGCGCGCACCCGGGTCTTCCAGCCCAGATGGGCGGCGCGGGCGCGGGTCAGCACCATCTGCACGTTGGAACCATCCTGAAACTGCCCGGCCAGCTCCCCCAGCTTGTCCACCAGCGTCGCCACATGGGTGGCAATCTGGGCGGTGTCCCGCGCCACCAGAGTGGTGGCCTGAGAGATCTCGTGGACGCTGACGATATTGCGGGTTATCTCGTCGCTCACCGAGGATTGCTCCTCCGAGGCGGTGGCGATCTGGGCGTTCATGTCGCGAATACTGTTGACCGCCCCCTTGATCCGGCTGAGGGCATCCCCCGCCTGATTGGCCCGCTCCACTGATTCCCCCGCCTGCGAGACGCTGTGCTCGATCATGGTCACCGTCGCGCCCACCGCCCGTTGTAGCTGCTCGATGGTGCCGCGGATCTCGGCAGTGGAGTGCTGGGTGCGGCCCGCCAGCGAGCGCACCTCGTCGGCCACCACCGCAAAACCGCGCCCCTGTTCACCGGCCCGGGCCGCCTCGATGGCGGCGTTGAGTGCCAGCAGGTTGGTCTGCTCGGCGATGGACTGGATCACCGCCAGCACCGAGCCAATCTGCTCGCTGGCCTTGGCGACCTCTCTCACCGTGTTGCCCGCGCTGGCGATCTCCTCGGCCAGCTGTTCGATCATGCTGACACTCTGCTGCACCACCTCATCGCCAGTGACTGCCTGATTGTCCGCTTCGCTGGCCGCCTCGGCCGCCTGCACCGTGTTGTGGGCCACTTCGTGCACCGTGCTGGTCATCTCGGTCATGGCAGTGGCGAGCTGGGTGGTCTGCTCCTGCTGGCGCGTCATGCTGCTGAGGTTACCCGCCGCGCTGCGCGACAGCCGCTCGCTCTCGCCAGCCAGTTCGCCCAAGGTGGTGGTGAGCTGGCTGATGGTGTCGCGGATCTTGGCAACGAAGACATTGAACGCCGACCCGAGGCGGCGGATCTCCTCCGGCCCCGCCACCGGCAGCTTGCTGCCAAGATCGCCGGAGCCGTTGGCCAGCGCCTCCAGCGCCTTGACGCTGTCGAGCAGCGGGCGGCTAAGACGCGCCAGCAGCAGCACCAGCGCAACTGCAATCAGGGCGGTGCCGAGCAGCGCGATCATCACCATCTGCCAACTCTGACGCGCCAACGCAGCGGCAACCACGCTGTGATCCCGTGCCAGCTCGATCACCCCGACCGCCTTGCCGGAGAAGTCGTGCAGCGGCGCCGCCATCACCAGAAAATCGCTCCCCTGCTGCTTGATGGTGGTGAAGCGGCTCTCTCCCGCCAGTACCCCCTGATACCAGTCCGCCGACTCGCCGAGCATGGATGTGCCGGTCAGCATCACGGGTTTTCCCTGTTCAAACAGATAGATGGCGAGCCGACTGTCCTTGCCCAGCAGATCGGCAAACAGCGAAGCATCGAGGACGCGGCCAAACTCCACCGAGCCGACCGGCTGACCGTTGAAGGTGACCGGCACCACACCGCGGATCCCGGTGCCGCCCTGACCGGTCTCCAGCCCGCCGACCGGTTGATGGTTGCGGTTCACCTCGACCACCGCCAGCCGGGTGGTAGAGAGGTCGTCGCCATGGTTCGCGGGTTTATGCACCCGATAAAGGGAGGTGGCTCAAACAGGTGGAATATTCACCGGATAAGGGGCTATGTCCTGCTTCGCGAGAGGCCCGGCATCCCGGCAATAACCAGCCAGCAGGCTGGCGAGCGGATTAACGAAACCGGTGCAGGTGGTAGTCGACATGGTAGTCGTTGCCATTGCGGAACATGATGGAGTAGTTGAGAAACTCGCCATCTTCGCTATAGGAGAGGGAGGTCAGGCGCAAGATTGGCGCCCCCTGCTCGATATGGAGCAGCTCGGCAGTGGCCCGATCCGCCAGCACAGCGCTGAAACACTCATAGTTACCCGCAATCGCGATCCCGCACTCCCGTTCGATGTAGTCGAATTTGGACCCTTCCAGATGGGCGACCGACAGATTGCGAAACAACCTGACCGGCATGTAGCTCTCCTCCAGCAGCAGCGCCCGACCATCCACCGAGCGGATCCGGCTGGAGTAGTAGACGGGTTCATTGACCTTCACCCTCAGCTGACTGGCGATGGCTGGTGGCGCGGGCATGGTGCGAAATTCCAGTACCTGGCTGGTCAATGTGCGTCCCTGCTCACGCATCAGTTCGGTAAACCCGCTCAGCCCTTTGGTCTCATGCTGGACATCCTTTTTCGTCACATAGGTGCCGCTGCCGTGGCGCCGCTCGACCAGTCCCCACTCGATCAACATGTCTACCGCTTTGCGGATGGTCATGCGGGACACGCCATACTGTTCTGCCAGCGCTTTTTCGCCCGGCAACACATCCCCCACCCGACACTCGGCACCATTTACCCTGATCCTGAGTCGATCAGCTACCGATTTATAGATCACTGCTAGACATCTCCTGTTGTCACAACGCCAGCCAACTCATTCTGAAAAAAGTGGTAAAAAAGCTTAAAAACAATAACTTACCTTTCAACAAAAGCTGCAATAACATCACAGAATGAAGAGGTACAACAATATCTCAAAAGTTAGACATCTTTGTATAAATAACTGCATGCGTCAGATCACATAATTCCAAGATATTTCATAAGGTCTCTTTTTATCGCTGCTAATTTGCATCTGGCAACACCGGCAAGGATTCGATTAGCCATTTAAACCAAGGGACAATATATGCTCAGTCAAATTCAACGTTTTGGCGGTGCAATGTTCACTCCAGTCCTGCTTTTTCCTTTTGCAGGTATGGTAGTAGGCATTGCAATTATGCTGAAAAACCCGATGTTTGTCGGTGAAGCACTGGCAAACCCGCAAGGATTATTTTTCCAGATCATTCATATTATTGAAGAAGGTGGCTGGACTGTATTCAGAAATATGCCGCTAATATTTGCGATTGGTCTTCCTATTGGTCTGGCAAATAAGGCACCTGCCAGAGCCTGTCTGGCAGTATTGGTCAGTTTCATGACCTGGAATTATTTCATCAACGCCATGGGGATGACCTGGGGCAGTTATTTTGGGGTCGACTTCAGTCAGGATGTGGGCGGTGAAAGCGGCCTAGCCATGGTGGCGGGGATCAAGACCCTGGATACCAGCATCATAGGCGCCATCGTCATCTCCGGCTTAGTGACCGCGCTGCACAACCGGCTGTTTGACCGCCAATTGCCAGTCTTTCTCGGTATCTTTCAGGGCAGCTCCTTTGTCGCTATCGTCGCCTTCTTCGTGATGATCCCCTGCGCCTGGCTGACCCTGCTCGGCTGGCCAAAAGTGCAGATGGGTATCGCCTCCCTGCAGAATTTCATGCTGGTCTCGGGGCCGGTCGGGGTATGGGTATACACCTTCCTCGAGCGGATTTTGATCCCGACCGGCCTGCATCACTTTATCTACGGCCCCTTCATCTTCGGCCCTGCGGCAGTGGAAGGTGGCATTCAGCTCTACTGGGCACAGCACATGCTGGAGTTCAGCCAGAACACCCGCCCACTGATTGAGCAGTTCCCCCAGGGTGGCTTTGCCCTGCATGGCAACTCGAAGATTTTCGGTGCCATGGGGATTGCCCTTGCCATCTATGCAACGGCAGCCAAAGAGAACAAGACCAAGGTGGCAGGCCTGCTTATCCCGGCCACCCTGACCGCCATTCTGGTCGGCATCACAGAGCCGCTGGAGTTCACCTTCCTCTTCATCTCGCCGCTGCTGTTTGCCATCCACGCCCTGCTGGCAGCCACCATGTCGACTGTGATGTACCTGTTTGGTGTAGTCGGCAACATGGGCGGTGGTCTGCTCGACCAGTTCCTGCCGCAGAACTGGATACCCATGTTCCACAACCATGCGGGAATGATGTTCACCCAGATCGCTATCGGATTGGTCTTTACCGGAATCTGGTTCCTGGTATTCCGTGCGCTGATTATCCGGCTCAATCTGAAAACACCGGGGCGGGAAGACAGTGAAATAAAGCTTTATTCCAAGTCAGATTATCAGGCAGCCAAAAAACAACGTGGCAGTGATAGTGCAGTACAAATTATTGAAGCGCTTGGCGGTGCCAACAATATACACAGCCTGAATAATTGCGCCACCCGGTTAAGAATATCGCTGGTTAACAGCAAGCTGGCTGCTGCAGATGAGGAATTTATTAAATTGGGTGCCCATGGGGTCGTCCGCCATGGCGATAGTATCCAGGTAATTATCGGTCTGCATGTACCTCAGGTACGTGAAAATATGGAATCGATTATGAACAACAGTCATCAACAATCGTCTTTAGTAATGGAGTCATGATCATGAAAAAATTCTCTGTAGTCATTGCCGGTGGTGGCAGCACTTTTACTCCTGGTATCGTTCTGATGTTGCTGGAAAATCAGCATCGCTTCCCGCTCAAGGAGATCAAATTCTACGACAACGATGGTGCCCGTCAGGAGATCATCGCCGAAGCCTGCAAAATCCTGCTGAAAGAGAAGGCTCCCGAGATCGCCTTCAGCTATGGCACCGATCCCAAAGCAGCGTTTAGCGATGTGGATTTCGTCATGGCTCATATCCGGGTTGGCAAATATCCGATGCGCGAGCTGGACGAGAAGATCCCGCTGCGTCATGGTGTGGTCGGTCAGGAGACCTGCGGCCCGGGCGGTATCGCCTACGGCATGCGCTCCATCGGCGGTGTACTGGAACTGGTCGACTATATGGAGCAGTACTCCCCCAATGCCTGGATGCTCAACTACTCCAACCCGGCAGCCATTGTGGCGGAAGCGACCCGTCGCCTGCGCCCCAATGCCAAAATTCTCAACATCTGTGACATGCCGATCGGGATCGAGGGGCGCATGGCCCAGATTGCCGGCCTCAAATCCCGTAAAGAGATGCGGGTACGCTACTACGGCCTCAACCACTTCGGCTGGTGGACCCGCATCGAAGATCTGGAAGGCAACGACCTGATGCCGAAGATCAAGGAGCACGTCGCCCGCCACGGCTATGTGCCCAACAGCGCCAGCCATGCCGAAGCAAGCTGGAACGATACCTTCGCCAAGGCCAAGGATGTGTGGGCGCTCGACCCGGATACCCTGCCCAACACCTATCTGAAGTACTACCTCTACCCGGACTATGTGGTGGCCCACTCCAACCCGGAGCACACCCGCGCCAACGAGGTGATGGAGCACCGCGAGAAGCAGGTCTTCACTGCCTGTACCGAGATCGTCAAGGCAGGCAATTCAGCGGCTGGCGAGCTGGAGATCGATGAGCACGCCTCCTATATCGTTGACCTGGCAACCGCTATCGCCTTCAACACCCAGGAGCGGATGCTGCTGATCGTTCCCAATCGAGGCGCCATCCCCAACTTCGACCCGGAAGCCATGGTCGAGATCCCCTGTCTGGTCGGCAGTAGCGGGCCTGAGCCGTTGCAGGTGGGCAGCATCCCGCTGTTCCAGCAAGGCCTGATGGGCCAGCAGGTAGCGGTCGAGAAACTGGTGGTCGAAGCCTGGACCGAGCACTCTTACCAGAAGCTGTGGCAAGCCATCACCCTCTCCAAGACAGTGCCCAGTGCCTCGGTGGCCAAGTCCATTCTCGATGACTTGATTGAGGCCAACAAAGCCTACTGGCCGGAACTGAAGTAAACCGCCCATAAACAAAAACCCCCTCGTGACAGAGGGGGTTTTTCATTGGGGCAATAGAGGTGTGATTAACCCAGCGCTTTGACCGAGCGACGGATGATCAACTCGGGCTGTACCGTCATTGACTCGACATCCAGCTCTTTGTTGCGGATCCGGCTGACCAAATGCTTGACCGCCAGCAGACCGAGTTCGGCCTTGGGATGGCGGATGGTGGTCAGCGGCGGGCTGGAGAAGCGGGCCATCGCCACATCGTCGTAGCCGATCACAGAGATGTCATCAGGCACCTTGACCCCGGCTTCCCAAGCGGCACAGATAGCCCCGATTGCCATCGGATCGTCGAACGCGAACACCGCGGTCGGCCGGGGCTGCAAGGCCAGGATACGCTGCATGGCATCGAAGCCGCTCTGGCTCTCGTAATCCCCTTCAAAGATCTGTTCATCTTTGAGGGTCAGACCGTGCTCGCCCAAGGCGTCGCGCACCCCGTCCAGTCGCTGCTGGGTGGTCTCTTTAGAGACCTGACCAGTGATACAGACGATATCGGTGTGCCCCAGTTCCAGCAGATGGCGAACAGCCATGCCGGCACCGATGCGAGCGTTATCGTTGATCACGTTGGCGAAATCGCACTCCGTACCCCAATCCAGCACCACCTGTGGCACATGTTTGTGGATGCGCAACATATCGCGCAACGGAGTATCGATATCAGTACCCAATACCAGCAGGCCATCCACCCGTTTTTCCATCAGCATTCTCAAGTAATGCTGCTGGCGGGGCGGCTGGTTTTCGGTGTTGCAGAGGATCAGGCTGTAGCCTTGTTCGAAGCAGTACGCTTCGACCCCTTGCACCACTTCGGCAAAGAAGGGGTTTACGCTGGTGGTCACCAGCATGCCAATGGTCTTGGTCGAATTGATTTTTAGACTGCGCGCTACCGAGTTGGGCGCGTAGTTGAGTTCTGCCACCGCCTCAATCACTTTCTGGGTCGCGTCTTCGCTGACCCGCCGAGTGTGGTTGAGCACATGTGAGACGGTGGAGATGGATACGCCTGCGCGAGAGGCGACATCCTTGATAGTGGCCATCTCAGTCTCCTGACTGTCAAAGGCGGAACATTAGCAGATTTCCCGAATAAAGGCTTGGTTTTAACGGGCTCGGCCACGGAATTGTCAATGCTGGCTAATCTATGCGCCCATTTGTATTTGCGCAAATTAATTGTGGTCAAAATGGGAGCGCCATCAGGGTAAATTATCACCAGATTAATCCTCTGGCATTTCACCAACCAGCAACTCGTTGCCAAGATGTTAAGAGACAAAATCAATATTAAATTCTAAACCAACAAAAATAACGGGTCATTAGTTTCAAAATACCCCCATCCAACCCCCTCTGGTTAGTATCTTTAACAGCTTGTTATTGTCCCGTGAGGAATGATAGAACCTTATCTACTGCCGGACATGTGGGATCAAGATCCGGAACAAGGTACGGAAATGAAATAATTCACTGATTAAGGGACGAATCAATGCATAAGTTGAGCAAAATAACAGTAAGCGCAGCGGTTTCTTTGGCTCTGTTTGGATCGATTTCCATCGCCAATGCAGCAGACACCATCAAGATCGGTATCGCCGGTCCGGTCACTGGTCCGGTCGCTCAATACGGCGACATGCAGTTCACCGGCGGCAAGATGGCGGTAGAGCAGATCAACAAGGCTGGCGGCATCGCTGGCAAGCAGATTGAGGCGATCGTCTATGACGACGCCTGCGACCCCAAGCAAGCGGTGGCAGTAGCGAACAAAGTGGTGAACGACGGCGTCAAGTTCGTGGTCGGTCACCTCTGTTCCGACAACACCCTGCCCGCCTCCGACATCTATGAAGACGAGGGGATCCTGATGATTACCCCGGCTTCCACCAACCCCAAGATCACCGAGCGCGGTTACCAGCTGACCCTGCGTACCATAGGTCTGGATAGCGATCAGGGCCCGACTGCCGCCAAGTACATCATCGAGCAGGTCAAACCCCAGCGCGTCGCTGTTATCCACGACAAGAAGCAGTACGGCGAAGGGATCGCCTCCAGCGTCAAGGCCTCGCTCGACAAGGCGGGCGTCAAAGTGGTGGCCTTTGAAGGGATCACCGCCGGTGACAAGGACTTCTCCGCCCTGATCGCCAAGCTGCAGAAAGAGAACGTCGATTTCGTCTACTACGGCGGCTATCACCCGGAGTTGGGGCTGATCCTGCGCCAATCTGCCGAGAAAGGGTTGAAAGCCAAGTTTATGGGCCCGGAAGGGGTGGGTAACAAGGATATCTCCGCCATCGGCGGCCCAGCGTCCGAAGGACTGCTGGTCACCCTGCCGAACAAGTACGATCTGGTCCCTGCCAACGCCCCGCTGGTTGCGGCATTCAAGGCCAAGGGTCAGGACTCTTCCGGTCCGTTCGTCTGGACTACCTATGCTGCGGTGCAAACCCTGGCAGCCGGTATCGCCAAAGCGGGTGAAGATGACCCGGCCGCCGTTGCAGCCGCCATCAAGGCAACCCCTATCGATACCGTGATGGGCAACCTGAACTGGGCACCGAACGGTGACCTGAAAGGCTTCGAATTCGGGGTGTTCCAGTGGCACGCTGACGGTACCTCCAGCCAAGTCAAATAATCTGCCGATTTGGGGGTGAGCCTCACTCACCCCCTCCTCTCTTTGCGGGCAAGTACAGGGAACGCAGTATGTCCGAACACCTCCTTTATCTGGTTCAGCAGCTGCTGAACGGATTAACCATAGGCAGCACCTATGCGTTGATCGCCATCGGCTACACCATGGTCTATGGCATCATCGGCATGATCAACTTCGCCCACGGCGAGGTTTACATGATCGGATCCTATGTCGCTTTCATGGTGATGGCGGGGCTCATGATGATGGGCATCGACAGCACCTTTCTACTGCTGGGGGGCGCCTTCCTGGTCAGTATCGTCATCACCGGCACCTATGGCTGGAGCATCGAGCGGGTCGCCTACCGGCCGCTGCGCGGTGGTAACCGGCTGATCCCCCTCATCTCCGCTATCGGCATGTCGATCTTCTTGCAGAACATGATGCGGATGGCACAGGGCTCGCGGGATATCGCCATGCCCACCTTGATCTCCGGTGGCTGGACCCTGGGGGGCGAGGATGGTTTTCAGGCCAGCCTCTCCTATATGCAGCTGATCATCTTCGTGGTGACTTTTATCACCATGCTGGCGCTGACCCAGTTCATCAACCGCTCCCGCATGGGCCGCGCCTGCCGCGCCTGCTCGGAAGATATCAAGATGGCCAACCTGCTGGGGATCGACACCCACGTGGTCATCTCCATCACCTTCGTGCTGGGGGCCGCGCTGGCCGCCATCGCCGGGGTGCTGCTCGGCATGTATTACGGCGTCATCAACCCCTACCTCGGCTTTATGGCCGGTCTGAAAGCCTTCACGGCGGCGGTATTGGGTGGCATCGGCAGCATTCCGGGCGCCGTGCTTGGCGGCCTGCTGCTGGGGGTGGTTGAAGCGCTCACCGCCGGTTATCTCAGCACCGAATACAAGGATGTGATGGCGTTTGCCCTGCTTATCTTTGTGCTGCTGTTTATGCCCACCGGCATTCTGGGCCGCCCGGAGGTAGAAAAAGTATGATGAAACATCCATTCACTCATGCAGATATCACCACTCTGATAGGGATCTCTCTGCCCAGCAGCGGCACCCGGGGCCGCCCGCAACGTTCGGAGGTGAAGGCATGAAAAGCCAATTCATCCACGCCAGCATCGCCAGTCTGGTGTTACTGGTGCTCTCCTTCTGGCTGCTCGGCTTTCGTTTTGAGTCTGAGGGGGGTCAATTACTGATCGTCAGTCGTCTCGATGTGTCGCTGGCCTGGTTGCTGGGCGGCGCCACCCTGGTGTTCTGGTTCCAGCTGATGCGCGGCCAGATCAGTCGGCTGTTCCACTCCTCCATCAGTGGCTTCTCGGTCGGCTTCACCAAGCTGGTGCTGCCAAGTCAGGAAGAGGCGCCTCGGCTCTATAACACCACTGCCGTGCTGGTGCTGCTGTTTGCGGTACTCTGGCCCTTTATGGCCTCGCGCGGTGCCATCGATCTGGCTACCCTCACCCTGATTTACATCATGCTGGGGCTGGGCTTGAACGTGGTGGTGGGTCTGGCGGGGCTGCTCGATCTCGGCTATGTCGGCTTCTATGCGGTCGGCGCTTACAGCTATGCCCTGCTCAACACCTATTTCGGTCTGAGCTTTTGGGAGTGCCTGCCTATCGCCGGGATGATGGCCGCCACCTTTGGCTTCCTGCTCGGCTTTCCGGTGCTGCGGCTACGGGGGGATTATCTGGCCATCGTCACCCTGGGCTTTGGCGAGATCATCCGTATCCTGCTCAACAATATGACCTCCCTGACCGGCGGCCCGAACGGGATCTCCGGCATCCCGAAACCGACTCTGGCCGGGCTGGAGTTCAACCGCACCGTCAAGGATGGCGGCTGGGAGACTTTCCACGAATTTTTTGGCATCACCTATAACGCCAACCACAAGGTGATCTTCCTCTACCTGATGGCGCTGCTGCTGGTAGTGGCGACCCTGTTCGTCATCAACCGTCTGCTGCGGATGCCGCTCGGCCGCGCCTGGGAAGCGCTGCGGGAAGACGAGATCGCCTGCAAGTCGTTGGGGCTCAACCCCACCATCATCAAGCTGACCGCCTTCACCATAGGTGCCACCTTTGCCGGTTTCGCCGGTAGTTTCTTTGCCTCGCGGCAGGGCTTTATCAGCCCGGAATCCTTCGTCTTTATCGAGTCGGCCATAGTGCTCGCTATCGTCGTGCTCGGGGGCATGGGCTCCCAGATCGGGGTGGTGCTGGCCGCCATCGTGATGACGGTGCTGCCGGAGCTGGCCCGTGAATTCAACGAGTACCGCATGCTGATGTTCGGCCTGTTGATGGTGTTCATGATGATCTGGCGGCCACAAGGATTGCTGCCGATGACCCGTCCGCATCTGGAGTTGAAGAAATGAGTACACATCAGAAGTTCATAGATGTCTCTGATCTGTCGATGCGCTATGTGGCCGAATGGCTGGCAGTGGCTTGCTCCACATCGAATAGGGAGCTGAAAAAATGAGTGCCAATCAGAAGTTATTGGAAGTCTCTGATCTGTCGATGCGCTTTGGGGGTCTGCTGGCAGTCAACGGGGTCAAACTGGATATCGACAAGGGCGAGGTGATCTCCATCATCGGCCCTAACGGCGCGGGCAAGACCACCATCTTCAACTGCCTGACCGGCTTCTACAGCCCGAGTGGCGGCACCATCCGCTACAAGGGTGAAGAGATCCAGGGGCTGCCCGGCCACCTTATCGCCCGCAAGGGAATAGTGCGAACCTTCCAGCATGTGCGGCTGTTCAAGGAGATGACGGCGGTGGAGAACCTGCTGGTCGCCCAGCACCAGCACCTCAACACCAACTTTATCGCCGGTCTGTTCAAGACCCCGGCCTTTCGCCGGGCGGAGCAAGAGGGGCTGGAGCGAGCCGCATTCTGGCTGGAGAAGGTGGGGCTCACGGATCTTGCCAACCGCGCCGCAGGCAATCTGGCCTACGGCCAGCAGCGCCGCCTCGAGATCGCCCGCTGCATGGCAGCCCGGCCCGAGCTGCTGATGCTGGATGAACCGGCTGCAGGCCTCAACCCGAAAGAGACCGACGAGCTGGATGAATTGATCACCTCTTTGCGGGACGAATTCGGCGTCTCTGTGCTGCTGATCGAGCACGATATGAAGCTGGTGATGGGCATCTCCAACCGCATCTTCGTGGTCAATCAGGGCACACCGCTGGCCCACGGCAAGCCGGATGAGATCCGCAACAATCCGGCAGTGATCAAAGCCTATCTGGGCGAATCGTAGGCATAGGCATTAGGAGTCACGATGTTAGAACTTCGCAACGTATCGACCCACTACGGCAAAATTCAGGCGCTGCACGATGTCAGCGTCGAGGTAAAAGAGGGGGAGATCGTCACCCTGATCGGTGCCAACGGCGCTGGCAAGACTACCTTGCTGATGACCCTCTGTGGTGAACCCAAGCCCAGCAGCGGCTCCATCTGGTTTGAAGGTGAACAGATCAGCTCCCTCACCACCGCCCGCATCATGCGCAAGGATATCGCCGTGGTGCCGGAAGGGCGCCGCATCTTCGCCCGCCTGACGGTGGAGGAGAACCTGTTGATGGGGGCCTTCTTTGTCGACAAGGCCGAACAGCCCGCCCTGCTGGATCAGGTGTTCACCCTGTTCCCGCGGCTGCACGAACGGCTGCAACAGCGGGCGGGCACCATGTCCGGCGGCGAGCAGCAGATGCTGGCCATCGGCCGCGCCCTGATGAGCAAACCGCGCCTGCTGCTGCTGGATGAACCCTCGCTGGGGCTGGCCCCCATCATCATCCAGCAGATCTTCGACACCATAGAGCAGCTGCGCCAGAAGGGGATGACCATCTTTCTGGTGGAGCAGAACGCCAACCAGGCGCTCAAACTGGCCGACCGCGGCTATGTACTGGAGAACGGCCACGTGGTGCTGCAAGACACGGGCGCCGCCCTGCTGGCCAACCCGGCCGTACGGCAGGCTTATCTCGGTGGCTGAGCCTGGAACGGCGCTGACATAACGACAAGGGAGCCGCTGGCTCCCTTATCTTTTGTGGGGTTAGTTTGCGCCCCGGCTTGCGGTACACTGACCGGCAATCAACCTATTCGCAGGACATTTCAATGGACCAGTTTGCCCATATCAGTGCCCATGATGCTCACCAGAAACTGAGCGCCGGTGATGCTCGACTGGTGGATATTCGCGACCCGCAATCGTTCGAAACGGCCCATGCGGTCGGCGCTTATCACCTCACCAACGGCTCCCTGGTGCACTTTATGAATGAAGTGGATTTCGATACCCCGGTCATAGTGATGTGCTATCACGGCAACAGCAGTCAGGGGGCGGCCCAGTATCTGCTGCAACAGGGCTATGACGAGGTCTACAGCATGGATGGCGGCTTCGAGGCGTGGCGCCGGGAGTTTCCCATCGAGGCAGGCGAGGCATGATCCAGCTGCTGGTGCTCGACAACGCCCGCATGGCGCAGGCGCTGGTGGACTATCTGGCGACCCTGGGCATCTCCTGCGAACTGACCCAGTCAGAGCTGGGGGTCACCATCTGGCTGGCGGACGAGCAGCGCCTCGCCCAAGCCCAGCTGGAGGTGAAGCGCTTCCTGACTGAACCAAACCACCCGCGCTATCTGGAAGCCTCCTGGCAGTCTGGCCAAGCCAATGCCCGCATTGACTACAGCAAGGGGATGATGGATCCGGTCACCGATTTTCTCCATCAAGCAGGGCCACTGACCCTGGTGGTGATCATCGCTTGTCTGGCCATCTACGGGATCGATGCCATCGGCCTGCCCATCTACGATGAGCTGGCGTTCCACCCGACCTTGACCCAGTTCACCGACTGGCAGGCATGGCGCTATTTCACCCCCGCCCTTATCCACTTCTCGGTGCTCCATCTGGTGTTCAACTTGCTGTGGTGGTGGTATCTGGGGGGCCAGATCGAACAACGTCTTGGCAGCGGCAAGCTGCTGATCTTGCTGCTGATCGGGGCGGCCTTGCCCAATATCGCCGAGTTCTTCGTCAGCGGCCCGCTGTTTGGCGGCCTCTCTGGTGTGGTCTATGCCCTGCTCGGCTACTGCTGGCTGCGCAGCAAGCTGAAACCGACCTGTGGCCTGACCCTGCCACCGGCATTGATGGGCTTTATGCTGTTCTGGCTGGTGCTCGGTTTCTTCGACATGCTCGGTGCCAAAACCGCCAATATGGCTCATCTGGTCGGCCTGCTGGTCGGCCTGCTGGTCGGCCTGCTGCAAGGCTGGCTGGATAGAAATCACCAACCTGCCTGAGATGTGCAAGCCGCCTGCATAAACGAGAACGCCGCCCCGAAGGGCGGCGTTTTTTTACACGCCAGGCAGTTACTGCTTGATCAGGGTGTCGTCGCTCACCTTAACCACCGCACCGCCACTCATAAAGAAGCTGGCGAACTGGGTCTGGATCTCGGTGGTGACCGCGCCAGCCTGATCGAAGTTCTCGTCAGGGGCCAGCAGCGAGCTATGGCCCCCTTTCAGGAAGCGTGCAGCATGGTGACCTGCCGGGAGCACGCCGGAACCCTTCAGCTCTTGCAAACCCAGCACCCGGAACAGCGGCTCGGTGCCACCCAGCGGCGCGGAGGCGATGCTGTTGGGGATCACCTGATCCGGCAAGCTGAGCGCACCATCGCCAACAATTTCGGTGGCGAACAGCGGGAAGCTCTTGGCGACGCCACTGCCCAGATTGATCGGGTCGGCAGAGTCCAGCACTGACTGGGCGGCAAAGGTATAGCTCTGCAAGGTGCTCGCCGCACCCGCCTGCGTGGCCGCATCCAGACTGGGCAGGAACTCGTTGACGAAGCAGTTAGCGGCAGCCGTTTTGCAGTTCGGTGCATAGGCGGTAAAGCCCGCTTTCAGCTCCGGACTGCCCGAGGTGAGTACGCTCATCTTGATGGTCGGCCCGAAGCTCGGCGAGTTGAGCAGCAGCGGCGCGATACCGCCACCCGGCATCGCCAGACCACCGGTATCAAACTTGAACAGGGCATCAGCCTGGGCACTGCCGGTGGTCTGATTGGCTACCGCCAGCAGATTGGCTCCGGCAATGGCCCCCAGCGAGTGGCCGAGGAAATGCACCTTCAGACCGGCACCGCCCAGTTGGCCACCCAGCCCCCTGGCATTGGCCAGACCGACTGCCAGTCGCAGCCCCAGCAAATCGGCCACGCTCTGTTTCAGGTTGTCCCGCGCCACCGTCAGATAGCCCAGATTCAGGTAAGGAGTCGGGTTTTCGGAGGTGGTGACGGTATCTTTGCTGCCACTCAGGGCATAACCACGCTCACCGTGCAGCGGATGATCGATCACCACCACTGCGACACTTTTACTGGCACTCAAACCTGCGCCAATCTGCCCCAGCGCCAGCGCATAGGCGTTCTCCTTGATGGAGGTGACCCCGTGCTGATAGATGATCACATCGGTAATGGTATTGAGCGGTGTGGCGGCAAAGATCCGCAGCGGTACCGATTGCACTTCGGTCAGGGTCGGCAGCGGGTTGAAGCGGCCGATATTGCGCTCGGCATCCAGCGGCTTGCCGCCAGAGGTGATAGTCACTCCGATCAGTTTGCTCGCCTCGGTCAGCAGTGCACTCTGACGGCTCGGGTCGGCCATCATCTCACCCAGCAGCGCCGGATCCACACCCGCCCCGACCAGTCCACCGATCACCTCGGTATCGCCCGCTTTCAGGGCGTTGGCGATGGCATAGAGGCTGGGAATAGCACCGTGCCAGGATTGGGTCTTGGCCTTGTCCCAGGAACCGGCTATCGCTGGGGTTGAGAGGAAGTAAGGGAGCTTGACGGTGCCGGTGTAAACCTTGGTTTGGTTGGCGACAGCGGTAAGCTGCGTACTGTTGGCAATAGTGGTTGCCAACAAGCTCTTCTGATCTGAAGGCAGGAACGGCTCACCGGCCAATTGGGTCAGGAAATCCACGCCGCCATTAAGGCCGCTGATGGTATAGGTTGCCGGCAAGCTGGTATTGCCTTTGGCATCCTGTTTCCACAGCGATGCGGCGTCCAGACTCAGGCTCTTCAGCACGGCAGCGGCGGCACTCTTCACCGCCAGCAGCACATCAGGACCAGATTGGGTGGCAAACCAGTCGGAGAAGATCACCCGATCGCTGGTGATCCCGGTGGCCTCCTTGAACAGCCCCTCCTGCAGCGTAATCAGACCGTTGATGGCCTGATCCTGCGCGCTGCTGCCTGCTGTCGATTTGAAGCTGCTGTAATCACCACCGGCTTTCAGCGGTGTCCCCAGACTGTCCTTAAGGGAGTCGGTCGCCACGATCATGTAATAAGAAGAGGGATTGAGCGGCTTGAGCGGTACCAGATTGAGTTTGCCGCCGCCATCGCTCACCACAAAGTCGGTGCCATAGGTCAGAGGCTTGTTGTTCTTCACCCCGACGGGTCGCTGAGTCACCGGATCCAACACCAGCTCGAGCAGATAGAGTGGCGCAACGGCAGAGGCATACTCGCTGGCCGCCGGTGCCGGCACAGATACACCGGTCACGGTCGCCGGTACCAGCTGGATAGGTTGCGTTGTAGACCAGCCATCCAGGGTGGAGAGCGCAGACACTGGGTTGGAGAGATCCTGCGTCTCTGTTGCAAACTTCAGGGTGCCGTCGCTGGCTCGGGGGGCCAGCACACTCGGGCGGAGGCCGCTGGCGCCACTCAGGGCATAGTCGAGGGAGCTGGTGGTATCGCCCTTGTTTTCATCTCCCCCACATCCGGCCAGCAGGGCGCTGACAACGGCTGCATAAATTAGCTTCTTCTTCATTTTTTGTTCTCTTTATAGGTTGTTGTCCATCACAAGCCAACGAAGCATTCACCACTTCGACTGCAAGAAGTTAACATAAAACCAACAACCAACGAGACTCGCGTTGGTCATCTTCTGCTCAGGTTTGTGGCGAGAATCAAGGTTTTACGTCAACAAAGGGGCGCAAGGGTAACAACAGCGGAGGATTAACCAGACCCGACCAGACAGCGCTCGCCTTCACGACTAAAAAGCCGCCGCGATCTCGGCAAAGTGAGGGAATTGTCGGTAGAATGTCAGCCAACGCTTAAGGAGAACGTCATGATCGACCCGAAGAAACTGGAAGAGATCGCCAAGCAGGTACACAACTCCCTGCCGCCCGGCATTCGTAGCATGGGTGAAGAGGCCGAGAAGAAGATGCGTCAGGTACTGCAAGCCCAGCTGGGCAAGCTGGATCTGGTCAGCCGCGAAGAGTTCGACGTGCAGACCAAGGTGCTGCTGCGTACCCGGGAAAAACTGGCCGCCCTCGAAACCAAGCTGGCTCAGCTCGAACAGCAGTTCGGCGCCAAAGGCGAATAACAAAAACCCCAGCTCGGCTGGGGTTTTTGTTATGTGATGGTCAGCCGAATGGCTCAATCAAGCATGTAGCAGATGCCAGGCCCGTTTTCCCCGTGCCTTGGCTTCATACATGGCCCTGTCCGCCACATCCAGCACCTCTCTTAACGACAATTCGGCCTCCCATAGAGCAATGCCGATGCTCATCCCGACCCGGAGCGGACAGTCGGGTTGCGGCACATAACGCTGTATCTCGCTGATCAGGACATCGGCCAACTGGGCCGAGGTGTGACTCGATACCTCATGATGCAGATGGACCACAAATTCATCGCCACCGTAGCGGCCACACAGTGCCGACGTCGGCATGATGCGCCGCAACCACTGCGCGATCTGCTGCAGCACCCGGTCGCCACAGGCGTGACCCAGCTGGTCATTGATCCCTTTAAAATCATCCAGATCGATAAACAGCAAAGCCCTTGGCCCCTGCGGCTTTAACTGCTTGAAGGCCTTGCCAAATCCCTGCCGGTTGAGCAACCCGGTCAGGGCATCGCTGTTGGCTCGCTCTGCCAGCTGTAGCTCATACGCCTTGCGCTGGGTGATATCGATGTGGGAACCCATGATCCGCAGCGGCTTGCCGTCACCATCCCAATCGACGACTCGCCCCCGATCCCACAGCCAGGTAATCTCGCCCTCCGGGCTGACGGTGCGATATTCGGCTTCATAGCAGGGAGTCAGCCCCTGCAGGTGGTTATGGTAGTGGGTCAGGGTGTGGCTACGATCATCAGGATGGAGCTTGGCGCTCCACAGATCGAAATGAGGGGCCATATCTCCGGCCTGGAAGTTCTGCAGATTGAATACCCGCAGCTCACCGGTGGGAATGGAGCCCTGCCAGAGGCAGATACCGGTGCCATCGAGGGCGGCATTGAGCTTCTCTTGCAGCAGGTTATTGTCACGCTTCAGGGCAGCTATTTCAGCCTGCAAACGGGCACGTTCACCACCATGAAGAGGCGGGTTTGGCGTCGCGGCCCATTCAGCACGACGGGCCTCACCCGCGACATCCTCTGCCGATACCCGGCCCTCTTCACTCAACGCTACCCCTCCTTGTGCTATCACTTCGGATATCCTTATCCAGCCTGCTGATCATCACCGACCAAGATGCCACCAGCCACGGCTAATTAGTAGCCATTCATCTCAAAAATGACGAAAAATCATGGGATAACACCGCGTTCGTCGCGCCACGCCCGCTCACGATAACAACCCCGAAAACACAACAGCCCCCGGTCACACCGGGGGCTGCATCAGCCAACCCTGCTGTTGGTCAGATAAATTCGTAGGCATCACCGAAGATGCGCTCCGGCTCGGCACCGAGGATCTTGAACTCCTCCCGCGCCGCACCCGCCATCTCGAAACGACCGGCGACATAGATGTCGTAGTCGTGCAGACTGACGAAGTCATCCATGATCGCCTTGTGCACCAGCCCACTCTTGCCAGTCCAATCAGCCTCCGGCTCCTGCACCACCGGGATGAAGGTGAGCGGTGCGTAGTCACGCTCCCACTGCTGCATCTGCTCCAGCTCGTAGAGCCAATGAGCCTGACGCACCCCCCAGTAGAAGAACACCGGGCGCTTGCTGCCTGTGTCGATCAGATATTCCAGAATGGAGCGGGCGTAAGAGAAGCCGGTGCCACCCGCCATCAGGATCAGCGGACGGGGGGACTCATCACGCAGGAACGCCTTGCCAGCCGGCAATTCGACCTCGATCTCACCCTGCTCGCGCATCCGGGCCAGCACCTGACCGGCGTAGGCATTTTCGGGAGTGGCACCAATTTGCAGCTCCAGCACACCCGGGCGGGTCGGCGAGTTGGCGATGGAGAAGGGGCGCTTGTCCGAATCGCTCATCACCACCAGCAGATACTGGCCCGGCTTGAAGCTGATCTCTTGCTGCGGCGTCAGGGCCACATGCCAGATGGTGTCGACATATTCGCGCAGTTCCTCTACGCGGCATTTGATACGTTGCATTCTTGTCCTTGTGGCGGGCTCGCTCGGCCCGCTTCGCTCATTGTTTCACTATGGAATGACGACCAGCAGCCCTGGTCCCGTCAGTCGAGAATACTCAAATCAGTGCGGATCGCATCACTTTTTGCAGCAAATGCCGCAAAGTGGCCATCTTTGGCTCAGCTGAGGATATTTAGCTCATCCCAAATGGTATCGATCTTCTGCTTCACCGCCTCGTCCTGCACGATGGGCTGACCCCACTCACGACTGGTCTCACCCGGCCACTTATTGGTGGCATCCAGCCCCATTTTGGAGCCGAGCCCGGAGACCGGTGAGGCGAAATCCAGGTAGTCGATCGGGGTGTTTTCGATCAGGGTGGTGTCCCGTGCCGGGTCCATTCGGGTGGTGATGGCCCAAATCACATCGTTCCAGTCGCGGGCATTGATGTCGTCATCGCAGACAATCACGAACTTGGTATACATGAACTGGCGCAGGAAGGACCAGACCCCCAGCATGACGCGCTTGGCATGGCCCGGGTAGCGCTTCTTGATGGTCACCACCGCCATCCGGTAGGAGCACCCTTCCGGTGGCAGATAGAAGTCCACAATCTCGGGGAACTGTTTTTGCAGCAGCGGTACGAACACCTCGTTCAGCGCCAGCCCCAGCACTGCGGGCTCATCGGGCGGACGACCGGTGTAGGTGCTGTGGTAGATGGCATCCCGCCGCTTGGTCATATGGGTAATGGTAAAGACCGGGAACTCGTCCACCTCGTTGTAGTAGCCGGTGTGGTCGCCATAAGGCCCTTCCGGCGCCATTTCACCCGGTTCCAGATAGCCTTCCAGCACGATCTCGGCGCTGGAGGGCACCTCCAGATCACAGCTTATCGCTTTCACCACTTCGGTACGGCTACCGCGCAGCAGACCGGCAAAGGCATACTCGGAGAGGGTATCCGGCACCGGCGTCACAGCGCCGAGAATGGTTGCCGGATCGGCACCGAGCGCCACCACCACCGGGAATCGCTCACCCGGATGGGCCTCTTGCCATTCGCGAAAATCGATGGCGCCGCCGCGGTGATCGAGCCAACGCATGATCAGCTTGTTCTTGCCGATCTTCTGCTGGCGGTAGATACCGAGGTTCTGTCGCTTCTTGTAGGGGCCACGGGTAATGGTAAGGCCCCAGGTAACCAGCGGCGCCACATCGCCAGGCCAGCAATGCTGGATCGGGATCTGGTCGAGATCGACCGCATCCCCCTCCTGCACCACCTGCTGGCAGGGGGCAGAAGAGAGCCGCTTGGTCGGCATGTTGAGAACCTGCTTGAAGATCGGCAGCTTCTCCATCAGCTCCTTGAGACCACGGGGCGGCTCAGGCTCCTTGAGATAAGAGAGCCAAACCCCGACCTGACGCAGGGCACCCACATTCGGCTGGCCCATGCCCATGGCCACCCGATCCGGGGTACCGAACAGGTTGGTCAGCACCGGCATGGTGTAGCCTTTGGGATTTTCGAACAGCAGAGCCGGGCCACCTGCACGCAGGGTGCGATCGCTGATCTCGGTCATCTCCAGATAGGGATCTATCTCGCGAGTGATGCGCTTGAGTTGTCCGTTTTGTTCCAGCTGCGCGATGAAATCACGCAAATCCTTGTATTTCATGCAAGTTCCCAACCGGGTTCAGGAGGTTGTGCATTATAACCCTGGCCGCACATCGGTTGTACCCGTATCGGGTAACAGACTCGGGGCGATGGGAGGGGGGTCACGCTGTCCCAGACGCCTGACCAGTGCAGAGAGCAACAGCGGCTCGTCCACTTCCATCAATAAACCCGCCACCAGCGCACCGTATTGGCGGTTGGAGAGTTCCGCCAGCAGATAGCTTTGGGCCTGCTGCGGCAAGGGAGATAGCGCGCTCAACTGGCGCAGGGCGGGCTCTTTCAAATCCGGGTTAACACTGGCCGCAATCAATAGATCACTGGCCGCCGCGCCTTGATGGAAGTGACTGATGGTGGACAGCGCCATCAACGCATCCTGATCCGCCGGCTGGCGCCACAATCGGGCATAGAGTGCTAGCTCGCCGGTACGTTCCAGCAGATAGCGCAACAACTGGTTGTCGGGCAGATAGATATTCTGGCCCGCCAGCTGGCGGGCCTCCCGACCCCAGATCGACGGCGGCACTTGGGCAAGGGCCAGCAACAGGGCTTGCTGCTGCATGGCAAGGTCGGGGTTACGGCTGTAGTAAATGGATTTTAGCGCAAAGCTCCCCTGGGCAAGCTGCTGGTGATAGCTCACCACCAGCCGCTGGAGTTGCCATTGACCAAGCAACTGGCGGGCGCGGGCGGAAAAATCGTAGGCAGGTTGCTGCACCAGAAAACCGTCTACCTGCTGCTCCAGTAGCCACTCGGGGGCCTTATCGGCCTGAGCCTCGACCCACTGTTGCAACTCGGGGGACACAGGGGCGGTAACAGGAATATCTCGCAGCAGTTGCAACAGTAGGAACTCCCGCTGCTCACGGCTCAGGGTTGCCAGCAGGGTGTCGATGGCAGCAAATTGCCCCTGTTGCAGACGGCTCGCCAGATAGCGCTGGTGCGTTTGCAGAGTCTCAACGGTCACCGGCAATGAGGCTGATGCCACTTGGGCATGGAGCGGCATTGCGAACAGCAACCCAAGCCAGAACCAAAAAATGGGTTTCATGACGTCTCTATCCTTGTGACATCGGGATTTCATACTACTAGGGCGACCGGAAAACAGATAAACAAAAACCGCGACCAGGGCCGCGGTTTCGTCATTTTGTGACCGGACTTACTTCTGCTGGCGCCGCATGGCGTCAAAGAACTCGTCGTTGGTCTTGGTGCCTGCCAACTTGTCGATCAGGAACTCGATGCTATCGATCTCGCCCATGGGGTGAATGATCTTGCGCAGGATCCACATCTTCTGCAGCTCGTCAGGCGCTGTCAGCAGCTCTTCCTTACGGGTGCCAGAACGGGTGATGTCGATGGCCGGGTAGATGCGCTTCTCGGCAATCTTGCGCGAGAGGTGCAGTTCCATGTTACCGGTACCCTTGAACTCTTCGTAGATAACCTCGTCCATTTTGGATCCGGTATCCACCAGCGCGGTCGCGATGATGGTCAGGCTACCGCCCTCTTCCACATTACGCGCGGCGCCGAAGAAGCGCTTGGGACGGTGCAGGGCGTTGGCATCCACACCACCGGTCAGTACTTTGCCCGATGACGGGATGACGGTGTTGTAGGCGCGCGCCAGACGGGTGATGGAGTCCAGCAGGATCACCACGTCCTTCTTGTGCTCGACCAGACGCTTGGCCTTTTCGATCACCATATCGGCAACCTGAACGTGGCGGGAAGCAGGCTCGTCAAAGGTAGAAGCGATCACTTCACCTTTCACCATGCGCTGCATCTCGGTCACTTCTTCCGGACGCTCGTCGATCAGCAGGACGATCAGTTCACAGTCCGGGTGGTTGTAGGCGATGCTCTGGGCGATGTTCTGCAGCAGCATGGTCTTACCGGCCTTGGGCGGTGCCACGATCAGACCACGCTGGCCTTTACCGATGGGGGATGCCAAATCCAGTACACGGGCAGTGATGTCTTCGGTAGAACCGTTACCCCGTTCCATGCGCAGACGTTCGTTGGCATGCAGCGGAGTCAGGTTTTCAAACAGGATCTTGTTGCGGACGTTTTCCGGACGGTCATAGTTGACCTCGTTGACCTTGAGCAGTGCGAAATAACGTTCGCCCTCTTTCGGTGGTCGGATTTTGCCGGAAACGGTATCGCCAGTACGCAGGTTGAAGCGGCGAATTTGGCTCGGGGAGACGTAGATATCGTCCGGGCCAGCCAGATAGGAGCCATCTGCACTACGCAGGAAGCCAAAACCATCGGTCAGGATTTCCAGCACACCGTCGCCAAAGATATCCTCACCACCCTTGGCGTGCGCCTTGAGGATCGCGAAAATAATATCTTTCTTGTGCGCCCGAGCCAGATTTTCCAACCCCATGGATTCGCCAAGCTTGACCAGCTCGGACACAGGAGTGTTCTTTAATTCAGTCAGATTCATAGTGGTGAAAGTCTGTAAGCAAGGATTGAAATGGGAGGAGACAGTCTGCTGGATTGGTGCTGTTCAGATTTGACTTGCCAGCCGACTTTTGCAAAAGCGGGTCTGACAAAAAGGTTAGCAAACGAGCGATAAATTAGCACTAATCGGGATGAGCGTCTAGGTGATAAAACAGAAGGAGCGCATTATTGCAATGCGCTCCCCTTAGGTTATTACAGGTTGCCGTCCAGAAACTCTTTCAACTGAGTCTTGGACAGTGCACCGACCTTGGTCGCTGCCACTTCGCCATTCTTGAACAGCAAGAGGGTCGGGATACCACGAATGCCGTACTTGGGCGGAGTATCAGAGTTATGGTCGATGTTCAGTTTGGCCACGGTCACGCGACCTTCGTACTCTTGGGCAACTTCTTCCAGGATCGGGGCAATCATCTTGCACGGACCACACCATTCGGCCCAGAAGTCGACCAGGACGGCGCCATCGGCTTTGATTACATCTGCCTCGAAGCTGGCATCGCTCAGCTGAACAATCTTGTCACTCATCTCCAACTCCAGTCAGTAAATAAGGCTTTATTGATACGTCAACAAAGGCAATAGTTGCCCTATTTGAAATGATCCTGTTTATTAATGCAAGCCTAACCTGATAACCTACCGCCATGAGCAAAACACACTTAACGACCGAAAAATTCGCCCAAATGGGCCTCGAACCCGAAGTTCTGGCTGGTCTGGAATCAAAGGGATTTCACTATTGCACCCCCATCCAGGCACTGTCTCTGCCACTGCTGGTAGAAGGTCATGACCTCGCTGGTCAGGCTCAGACAGGAACCGGCAAGACCATCGCCTTCCTGGCCGCCACCTTCAACTATTTGCTGACTCACCCACTGACCACTCCCCGTCTGGTTAATCAACCCAGAGCCATCATCATGGCGCCCACCCGGGAACTGGCAGTACAGATTTACAACGATGCCGACAGCATCGCTGCCTCTACCGGCCTGAAACTCGGCCTCGCCTACGGTGGCGAAGGTTACGACAAGCAGTTGGCTGTGCTGGAGCAGGGTGTCGACATCCTGATCGGCACCACAGGTCGCATCATCGACTACTTCAAGTCCAAGGTGATCGATCTGAGCAATATTCAGGTCGTGGTACTGGATGAGGCCGATCGCATGTTCGATCTGGGCTTCATCAAGGACATCCGCTTCCTGTTTCGTCGCATGCCTGCCCCGACCGAGCGCCTGAGCATGCTGTTCTCCGCGACCCTCTCCCTGCGCGTGCAGGAGCTGGCCTACGAGCACATGAACCACCCGGAACACGTGCAGGTAGAGCCGGAGCAGATGACCGGCGTACGCATTCAGGAAGAGCTGTTCTACCCCTCCAATGAAGACAAGATGCTGCTATTGCTCTCTCTGATGGAAGAGGAGTGGCCAGAAAAAGCCATCGTGTTCGCCAACACCAAGCATATCTGTGAAGACGTGCAGGCGTGGCTGGAGAATGACGGCCACCGCGCAGGTCTGTTGACTGGCGACGTGCCGCAGAAGAAGCGGATGAAGATCCTGGAAGACTTCACCAAAGGGACGCTGGACATCCTGGTCGCTACCGACGTGGCTGCCCGTGGTCTGCACATCCCTGACGTGACCCACGTCTTCAACTATGACCTGCCCGACGACGCCGAAGACTATGTGCACCGTATCGGTCGTACCGGTCGTGCCGGCAAGAGCGGCCACTCCATCAGCCTGGCCTGTGAAGACTATGCCTTCAACCTGCCAGCCATCGAGGAGTACATCCACCACGCTATCCCGGTCAGCAAATATGATCGTGAAGCACTGCTGGATGATGTGACTGCGCCGAAACGTGTTGTTCGCAACCGCCAGCCGGTCAACCGCAACATGCGTGACCGTCAGGGTGGCAGCAACAACAGCAACAACCGTCGTCGTCCGCCGCGCAAGAGCTAAAGGACAGGCCCAGTTGCACAACTCGCCGCTCTATGCCGCCATCGACCTCGGCTCCAACAGCTTTCATATGCTGGTGGTGCGCGAGGTCGCCGGTGCCCTGCGCACCGTCACCAAGGTCAAGCGCAAGGTTCGCCTCGCTGCCGGGCTCGATCCGGAATTTCACCTCAGCCGTGCCGCCATGGAGCGGGGCTGGGACTGTCTGCGACTGTTCTCCGAGCAGTTGCAGGATATTCCGGCCGACAACATCCGGGTGGTAGGCACCGCAACCCTGCGCCTTGCCACCAACGTCGACGAGTTCCTCAGCGAAGCGGAACGGTTACTCAACCACAACATCGAGATTATCTCGGGTGAGGAAGAGGCCAAAACCATCTACGAAGGGGTCTCCTGGACCTCTGCCGGAGAGGGCAATCGGCTGGTGATCGACATTGGCGGAGCCAGTACCGAACTGGTGATTGGCGAGCATAGTGAAGCGAAACTGCTCAACAGCCTGCACATGGGCTGTGTCACCTGGCTCAACAACCACTTCGGTGATGGCGAGCTGAGTGCCACGCGTTTCGAGCAGGCGATTGCCGCCGCCAAAGCGGTGCTGGAGAAGGTGGCGGAAGATTACCGCACCCTCGGCTGGCGCACCTGCGTCGGCGCCTCTGGCACGGTGCAGGCGCTGCAAGAGATCATGCTGGCACAAGGAAAGAGCGAGCGGGTTACCCTGCCGAAATTGCAGGAGCTGATGGGTCAGGCCATCGCCTGTGGCAAGCTGGATCGGTTGCAGCTGGAAGGGCTGGCGGCCGAACGGCTGACTGTGTTCCCCTCCGGCCTCGCCATCCTGATCGCCATCTTTGAAACCCTGAATATCGAGAGCATGACCCTGGCGGGTGGTGCTCTGCGTGAAGGCTTGATCTACGGTCTGCTGGGCAACAATCACGACTGTGATGCTAGGGATCGCACCGCCGACAGCCTGATCAGCCGCTATCAGCTGGATAAAGAGCACGCCGAGCGGGTGCGCGATACCGCCGTCGAAGCATTCACCCAGCTGCAACCAAGCTGGCGTCTATCCAAACGTTATGGTCGCCCCATCCTTCGTTATGCCGCTTTGCTGCACGAACTGGGTCTCTGTATCGAGTACAAGAAAGCACCGCAACACGCTGCCTACATCATCGACAACATCGATATGCCGGGTTTTACCCCTGCACAAAAGAAGCTGTTGTCGGCCCTGCTGTTCAACCAGCGGGACGAATTCAAGCTGGAAACCCTGGAAAAACAGGGCGCAGTCACCGCTCGTCAGGCGATCCGGCTGGCCCGCATCCTGCGCATATCGCTGATCCTCTGCATGCGCCGCACCCAGGGCACGGTGCCCAGCTTCACCCTGCAGGCCGAAGAAGAGTCACTGACCCTGACCCTGCCCAAGGGCTGGATGGATGAACACTACCTGCGCGCCAGCGAGCTGCGTCTGGAAGTGGAACGCCAGCAAAAGATGGGCTGGCCAACCCGCCTGCGGGAAGCCTGACTCAGCAACCTGCCTGCTTTGGAGTCGATCATGCCGGATTATCAACCCATCAGCTGCGATCTCTACGACTGGCTCGAAATTGCCGCCAGCTGGCAACTGCCGGTGACGCTCACCAGTCGCGATGGTCGTCAGCGGGATGACAAGATCCGCACCATAGAGGCCTGTGAAGGGGTCGAATATCTGCTGCTACACAGTGGAGAACGGCTCAGTCTGGCAGAGCTGGCGACCCTGCGCCTGAACTGGCAAGGGGAAGATAAGCTGATCCGCTTCGCTTCAACCAACTGAATCAATTAAAAAAAGAGGGCCAACCCAGGTTGGCCCTCTTTTTTTCATCCAGCATTCAAAGCGACAGTTAACCCGTCGCCAGCGCCGCCATCACATAGACATCGAAGCGGTTACCCTTGGTCTCGATGGCCATGCTGGGTTTGTGTTCATTGAGCCAGCCAGCATAGGCCGGGCGCTTTACCACCACCCGCTTGTTCGCCATCTTGAGCGCCGCCGGCAGCAGGGCATCCGCATCGAGATCCGGCCCCACCAGCGACTGGAACACCCGCATCTCTTTTTTCACCAGCGCCGACTTCTGCTTGTGGGGGAACATGGGATCGAGATAGATGACATCAGGCCGCTCGGTCAACGCCAGCAGGTTATCCACCGCCGGGCCTTGCAGCAGTTGCATCCGCTCGCTGACCCAGGGGCCAATCTCGGGATCCTGCGCCGCCCGCGCCAACCCATCCTGTAACAGGGCTGCCACCACAGGGCTACGCTCGATCAGGGTCACCTTGCAACCGAGGGAAGCGAGCACGAAGGCATCACGCCCCAGTCCCGCGGTGGCATCCACCACGGTCGGAGTGGCTCCAGCCTTGAGCCCCACCGCCTTGGCGATAGACTGGCCACGGCCGCCGCCAAACTTGCGCCGGTGAGCCACCGCCCCTTCCACAAAATCCACATAGACGGCACCCAGCTTGGGTTCATCCAGCTTGCGCAGCTCCAGTCTCTCTTCAGTCAGTACCAGCGCAAACGGGGCCACAAACTCCACGTCGGCAAGGCGTAAACGCAGGGCGTCGAGCTCGCCATCACGGGCGGGTACTTCACTGAAAACCTGAATATGGGGCATAGGAGGCAGACTCATGGCACGTACAGAAGCGGCCATGATAACAGAAGCGGTGGATCAGCTCACGACAGTGAGGTTCATCCCCTGACGGTTGAGGGCGAGGTAATCGGTCAGGTCGTCATAGGCCAGCGGGCGGCTGAGCAGGTAGCCCTGAGTGAAGGCACACCCCTTCTGACAGAGGAAGTTGAGCTGCTCACGGGTTTCCACCCCTTCGATCACCACCTCCATGCCGAGGTTGTGCACTATGTTGATGATGCCATCCAGCAGCAGTCTATCCTGCTCGTTGAAGGGGATATGGCGCACGAAAGAGCGGTCGATCTTGACCAGATCCACCGGGAAGGTACGCAAGTAGTTGAGCGCCGAGTAGCCGGTGCCGAAATCATCGATAGCCAGCAGGCATCCCGCTGCACGCAACGCATCGATCCGCACCCTGTGCTGATCGCTACTCTCCATCAGCAAGGATTCGGTAATTTCGATGACGATGTCGGCAGGATCAAGCCCGTAGTGCTCAATCACCTTGAGCCACTCACTCGCCTCCGGATCTATGGTCTGGAACTCCAGAGTCGAGCGGTTGATCGACATCTGCATCTGCGGGAAACCGGATTGCTGCAAGCGCGCCAGATCCCGGCACGACTGCCACAACACCAGCGCCCCCAGCCCCTGAATCAGGCCCGCCTCTTCCGCCAGCGGAATGAACTCGGCGGGGGAGACCTGTCCCCATTGGGGGTGATACCAGCGCACCAGCGCTTCCAGCTTGGCGACCCGTCCACTGCGGTTATCCCAGATGGGCTGGTAAGCCATGGTCAACTGCTCCAGCTTGATCGCTTCGGCCAGATCCTGCTGCATCTGGTGGCGCTGACGCACCTCTTCCCGCATGGTCGCACAGTAGGTGCCGAGCAACCGTCCCTGCCGCTTGGCCGCAAACAGCGCCTGCTCGGCGTTGCGCAGCAGCTCGTCGCTCTCGCTGCCATCTACCGGACAAAGGGTCATGCCGATGGTCGCGGTGACATAGAGCTGCTGGTTGGCCAGCATGAAGGGGCGAGCAAAGCTGCCGATCACCTGCTTGGCAAACACCTCTGCCTGACGGCGGGTGACGATACCGGGCACCAGAAAAGCAAACTCGTCGCCGCCGATACGGGCCACCATATCTTCGGTACGCACCCGGCTCACCAGTCGATCCGATACTTCCCGCAACAGGGCATCACCGGCCTGGTGATCCATGCTGTTGTTGACCGCCTTGAAGTTATTAAGATCGAGCACCATCAGGGAAAAGCGTTCGCCCCGCTCGCAAAAACGGGTCAAGCAGCGGCTAAACAACCAGCGGTTGGGCAGGCTGGTGAGAGTGTCATAGTTTGCCTGGGCGGCGATCTTCTGCTCAGCCTGCTTGGTTTGGGAAAGATCGCTGAAAATGGCGATATATTGCTGTATTTTCCCCGCTTCACGCAGGGTACTTATCATCAGCTGCTGGGGATAGAGTTTGCCGTTCTTGCGTTTGTTCCACACCTCGCCGCGCCACACCCCCACCCGCTCCAGCGCATGGTACATGTCGGCATAGAAGGTCTGATCGTGTAGCCCGGATTTGAGGAGGCTGGGACGCTGGCCACGGGCCTCGTCACCACTGTAACCGGTGATCTGCTCGAATGCCGGGTTGACCGAGATGATGCGGCTATCGGCATCACACACCAGAATGGCCTCAGAGAGGTTGTCATAGACCCGGTGCGAAAGTTTAAGCTGTTCGGCATGACGCTTGAGGGGATCGATATTCTCCAGCAGCACCATCAGGTAGTCCGGCTGTTGTTGCTCGTCATTGATGAGGGTAACCGTGACCCGCCCCCACAGGATTTCCCCCCCTTTGCGCAGGTAGCGCTTCTCCAGCGTAAAACGACTGCACTCACCGCGGTGAATTTGCTGGTAGCACTCGAGACTGCGTTGCCAATCCTCGGGGTGATTGATGTCAGAGATGGATCGCTGCAGCAGCTCGTCGAGGGAATAACCCAACATCTTTTCAATGGCCGGATTGGCCCAGAGGATCCGGCCAGTGAGATCGAGCTTGCCGATCCCCACCGGAACCTCAAAAAGCATGCTCTGCAAAACATGGGGTGCATCAGGCACAGGCTGCGGCAGCTGTCGCTGCAACAGCAACGCCAGCTCGCGACCCGCCAGTGGCCCCAGCAACCTGAGCAAGCCCATCACCCGACCCATATCAGCCTGGGGCTGGCGATAGAGCAAACTGCAGACACCTATGGTCTCGCCGTCAGCATTCTTGAGGGCAATCCCGACATACGCCCGGGCTTGCCACTGCCGGGCAAGTGGCATCTCGGGGAAGAGCTGTAGCAGACGATCGCTGAACCAGGCTTCCCCCTCCTGCCAGGTAATGGCATCAGGAGAGTCAGTCAGTGGCAGCGTCAGGATATCCGGGTCAAGGGAGGAGGGGTAGGCCGCCTGCACCGTCAAGTAGGTGTCATTGAGCGCCCCGCTGGAGATCAGGACGACATCAGCCATCACAGCAGCGGCGATTTCACTCACAAAAGTATCGAAATATCCCCGCCCGCTCGAATGAGCCAGACTGGAGATGATTTGATAGACGGAATCGAGAGCTCGCCTCATGGCAAGTGGCTTTCTCACCTTGACTGATTAGAACACGACTCTACTGAAGAGCCGCAGGCAGTGCAAATATGCAATCAGCAAGATATTAAAAAGCCTTGAAAAAAGGGACCATAAGGTCCCTTTTTGTCGCACCCGTCACAAGTTGACCCTGCAAGGTCACAAATATGTACCTGCTTGAAGCTCACCCCGCCGCTGGAGGGGAGATATCACGCAGCGATCCCGCTGTGGCGCAGCAGGGCATCCACCTTGGGCTCGCGGCCACGGAAGGCACGGAACAGCTCCATTGGCTCTTTCGAGCCGCCCTTCTCCAGAATGTGCTTCAGGAAGGATTGGCCGGTGACCGGATTGAAAATCCCCTCCTCCTCGAAGCGGGAGAAGGCGTCAGCAGAGAGCACTTCAGCCCACTTGTAGCTGTAGTAACCCGCCGCATAGCCACCTGCAAAAATGTGGGAGAAGCTGTGCTGGAAGCGGTTGAACTCTGGTGGCGTCATCACGGCCACCTGACTGCGCACTTCGGCCAGCAGGCTCGGGATCTGATCCGGGTTGGCCGGGTCAAATGTCTGATGCAACCGGAAGTCGAACAGAGAAAACTCCAGCTGGCGCAGCATCTGCATCGCCGCCTGGAAGTTGCGGGCCGTCAGCATCTTCTCCAGCAGATCGGCAGGCAGCGGCTCGCCGGTCTCATGATGGCCAGAGATAAAGGCCAGCGCCTCGGACTCCCAGCACCAGTTCTCGAGGAACTGGCTCGGCAGCTCCACCGCATCCCAGGCCACGCCATTGATACCGGCGACACCGGCCACGTCGATGCGGGTCAGCATATGATGAATACCGTGACCGAACTCGTGGAACAGGGTGACCACTTCGTTGTGGGTAAACAGCGCTGGCTTGCCATCCACCGGGCCGTTGAAGTTGCAGGTCAGGTAGGCCACCGGCTTTTGCAGCGAGCCATCCTGACGGTAACGACGACCCAGGCACACATCCATCCAGGCGCCGCCCTGCTTGTGTTCGCGGGCGTAGAGATCGAGGTAGAAGCTGCCACGCAGCTCGTCTTCGGCATCGAAGATGTCGTAGAAGCGCACGTCTGGGTGCCAGGTGTCGATACCAAGGCGCTCGCGCACCTTCATGCCAAACACCCGCTTAACCACTTCAAACAGCCCCTTCACCACCTTGCTGGCGGGGAAGTAGGGGCGCAATTGCTCGTCGGAGATGGAGAATTTGTGCTGCTTGAGCTTCTCGGCGTAATAAGCGAGATCCCAGGCGGCCAGCTCGCCCTGACCATGTTGTTCGGTGGCGAAGGCGCGGATCTCCTCCAGCTCGGCTTTGCCTTGCGGCAGGGATTTGGCCGCCAGATCGGTGAGGAAGCTCACCACCTGTTCGGTCTTGTCCGCCATCTTGGTCGCCAGCGACAGCTCGGCATAGTTGGCAAAACCAAGCAACTGGGCCAGTTCGCGGCGCAGGGTGAGCAGCTCGCTCATGATGGCGGAGTTATCCCACTTGCCCGCATTGGGGCCCTGATCCGAGGCACGAGTGGTGAAGGCCTGATACATCTCCGCACGCAGTTCGCGGTTGTCCGAGTACATCATCACCGGCAAATAGGAAGGGATATCCAGGGTGAACAGCCACCCCTCCTTGCCCTTGAGCTCGGCCATCTGGCGGGCAGCGGCCCGCACGCTATCGGGCAGACCGGCCAGTTCGACTTCCTCGGTCACCGGCTTGTGCCAGCCCTGGGTGGCATCCAGCACATTGTTGCTGAAGCGGGAGGCCAGCTCGGAGAGGCGGGCCTGAATTTCGCCGTAACGCTGCTGCGCCTCGGCAGGCAGACCGATACCGGAGAGGCGGAAGTCGCGCAGGGTGTTGAGGATTTCCTTGCGCTGGGCACCGCTCAGCAGCGGGAAGTCATCGCTTTGGGAGAGGCCAAGATAGGCTTGATAGAGCCCTTCATGCTGGCCGACATAAGTCTGGAACTCAGAGAGCAGCGGCAGGCAGGCATCATGTGCCACTCGTAGCGCTTCGCTGTTAAGGACGGAATTAAGGTGGCTGACCGGTGACCAGATCCGAGCCAGACGGTCATTGACCTCTTCCAGCGGGGCAATCAGGCTATCCCAGGTGTGGGTTTCATTCTGGGCCAGCACATCGCTGATCTTCTGCTTGCAGTCAGCGATCGCCTGTACCACGGCAGGTTGCACCTGCTCTGGCTGGATCTGGCTGAAAGGGGGCAGTGCATCCATTGTCAGCAAAGGGTTATTCATCCCGGTTACCTCTTGTTAGGTCTTGAACAGACCGCTTTATCAGCTCTGTATGGTTTTCTAACATGTGGGCAACCCATGCAATAATCAAGCTGGAATCACACTCCAGCCCCCTTTTTGCCATCCGTCTCACAACCGGAGTGCCGCCAGCCAGCCGGGGCCACCTCGCGTCAGCTAATGACACAGGTCGCAGCCCTTGTTCCCCATCATTCCCGTGCTACTGCTAGGCATGCCCCCCGTGGCGATCCTCAGGGTAAATTCCTCACCAACCCTGTGGCCATCAGGCTTTCCTCCTCTTCGAACATCCTGTTATTTAAACAAAGACCCTCTGGAACACTTTGAATTATTAACTTTTTCCAAAATGTGACATACAGGAGAGCGCGTTGATTAATTTATCTTCCCCCTCCTACCATATGCGGCTAATTTAGGGGGCCACTTGATTGTCTGTGCCACACAGAGGTCGGGTGAAAAAGGCAAAGTGGCTCGAAAGGCCACCACGCAAAGCCACCGGTCTAAGGGATTTTCCTATGACAGCGGAGCTGCCCCCGAAGCCCATCCCCTGATGGGCCTCCTTTTGCAACGTACGGAGCAACAATGAACAAGTTCAAACTCTCCCTGCTGGGCTGCCTGATCGGCGCCACCAGCCCCATGCTGCATGCCGCCAGCGCAGGCCAGAACATGGTCAACCCGCAATCTGGCGTGGTAGTCGGCTACTGGCACAACTGGTGCGGCGGCGCTGGCTACAAGGGTGGCGTCGCCCCCTGCGTCAAGCTGGATCAGGTCAACCCGCAATACAACGTGGTCGATGTCTCCTTCATGAAGGTTTATGGCGGCAACCCGATCCCGACCTTCAAGCTGGATACCGGCACCGGTATGAATGAAAGCCAGTTCATCGAACAGATCGCTGAGCTGAACCGTCAGGGCCGCGCCGTACTGCTGGCACTGGGTGGCGCCGATGCCCACATCGAGCTGCGTACTGGTCAGGAGCAAGCCTTCGCCGATGAAATCATTCGTCTGGTGGAGACCTATGGTTTTGACGGTCTGGACATCGATCTGGAGCAAACCGCAGTCACCGCTGCCAACAACCAGACCGTGATCCCGGCCGCCCTGCGCATCGTCAAAGATCACTATCGTGCCCAGGGGAAAAACTTCCTCATCACCATGGCGCCCGAGTTCCCCTACCTGACCGCCAACGGCCTCTACACCCCCTATCTGCGGGCGCTGGAAGGTTACTATGACTGGATCAACCCCCAGTTCTACAACCAGGGTGGCGACGGTATCTGGATCGACGGCTTCGGCTGGATTGCCCAGAACAACGATGCCCTGAAAGAAGAGTTCATCTACTACATGGCGGACTCGCTGATCAACGGCACCCGTGGCTACTACAAGATCCCCCACGACAAGCTGGTATTCGGTATCCCGACCAACATCGACGCCGCCGCCACCGGCTACGTCACCAATCCGCAAGATCTGTTCGATGCCTTCAACAAGCTGAAGAACCAGGGCCAGCCCCTGCGCGGCTTGATGACTTGGTCCATCAACTGGGACATGGGTCGTAACGCCGCCGGCCAGGCCTACAACGAATCCTTCATCAAGAGCTACGGCCCCTTCATCCACGAGCAGGAGATCACTCCGCCGATCGACAACGGCAAGCCGGTGTTCAGTGGCGTGAGCGATACCCGCATCAAGCAGGGCACCGCCTTTGATCCCATGGCCGGTGTCACTGCCAACGACAAGGAAGATGGCGACCTGACTGGCCAGATCCTGGTGGAAGGTTCGGTAGACAACCAGCGCATCGGTCTCTATCCCCTCACCTACAAAGTGAGCGATCGTGACAACAACGTCACCGAACAGCTGCGTAGCGTCGAAGTCTATAGCATGAAGCCGGTATTCAGCGGCGTCACCGACACCACTCTGGAGCTGGGTACCCCCTTCGATCCGATGACCGGTGTCAGTGCGAATGATGAAGAAGATGGTGACCTGACTGCCCAGATCAAGGTCAGCGGCAGTGTCGACAGCAACAAGGTCGGTCGCTACACCCTCACCTATCAGGTGACCGACAGTGCCGGTCAGCTGGTGACCCAGCAGCGCAACGTGACCGTCAAGGAGCAGGGCGCTATCTGTGAAAACAGCTGGGATGCCAAGAAGGTCTACGTGGGCGGCGACATCGTTAGCCACAACGGCAAGAACTGGCTGGCTGGCTGGTGGACCCAGAACGAAGAGCCGGGTACCACAGGTGACTGGGGTGTCTGGAAAGCGCAGGGTGACAGCGACTGTGACGGTGGCAACAAGCCGCCGGTGATCGACAGCAGCGACTTCACCGTCGGCGCCATGGCCAGCGAGTACACCATAGTCAACGGTCAGGTCAGCATCCGTTTCAACGTGACCACCGCCAACCCGGTGCAGATCACTGCGACCCTGGAGCAGAACGGCCGTAGCCACGGCACCACCAGCAGCAAGGTGAATGGCACCAGCGCCCTGGTACTGCAAGGCAGCAACGTCACTGACGGCAGCTATGAAGTGGTCATCAGCGGTCTGGCTGACGGCCAGAAGCCGGTAGTACAGCGCTTCCCGGTCACCCTGGCTGAAGAGAGCGACAACGGCGGCAACGATGGCGACTACCCGGCCTATGCCCCCAACACCAGCTATCAGGCCGGTGATCGGGTCAGCAACGCCGGTGGCAACTTCGAGTGCAAACCCTGGCCGTACAGCGGCTGGTGTGGTGGCTCTACCAGCCACTATGCACCGGGTACCGGCTCTGCCTGGAGCGACGCCTGGACCAAGCTGTAATCAGCCGGTCATAGGCATAATCAAGAGGGAGCCGCTGGCTCCCTCAGCCACTCGCATCAACCGCGATTGGCACCGCCCGGAGTGATGTCCGGGCTACATTCATAACGAAAGAGGGGAGCCATCGGCTCCCCTCTTTTTTATCCGTCTTTATCCGTCACGTCTGCTTAACGGGCATCTTCCTTCAGCCACTGCGCCACGCGCTTGGCGAAGTAGGTGAGGATGCCGTCAGCCCCGGCCCGCTTGAAGCAGAGCAGAGACTCCATGATGCACTCCTTCTCTTTCAGCCAGCCGTTCTGGATCGCCGCCATGTGCATGGCGTACTCGCCACTCACCTGATAGGCGAAGGTCGGCACGCCGAACTGATCCTTCACCTGACGGATCACGTCCAGATAGGGCATGCCCGGCTTGACCATCACGCTGTCGGCCCCTTCCTGAATATCCAGCGCCACTTCGTGCAAGGCTTCGTTGCTGTTGGCCGGATCCATCTGGTAGGTGGCCTTGTTGCTCTTGCCGAGGTTGCCGGCAGAACCGACCGCATCGCGGAACGGGCCGTAGTAGCAGGAGGCGTACTTGGCGGAGTAGGCCATGATCTGGGTATTGATGAAGCCGTTCTCTTCCAGCGCAGCGCGGATGGCGCCGATGCGGCCATCCATCATGTCGGACGGCGCCACTATGTCGACCCCGGCCTCGGCATGGGAGAGCGCCTGCTTGATCAGGATCTCGGTAGTGATGTCGTTCAGCACATAGCCTTCGTCATCGATGATGCCATCCTGACCGTGGGTGGTGAACGGATCGAGCGCCACATCGGTGATCACCCCCAGCTCCGGGAAGCGGGCCTTGAGGGCACGCACGGTGCGCTGGGCCAGCCCGTCCGGGTTGTAGGCCTCTTCCGCCATCAGGCTCTTGCTCTCCAGCGGCGTCACCGGGAACAGGGCGATGGCGGGTACGCCCAGCTCTACCAGTTCGGCAGCCTCTTCCAGCAGCAGATCGATGGAGAGACGCTCCACCCCCGGCATGGAGGGAACGGCTTCCCGACGGTTCTCCCCTTCCAGCACGAACACCGGATAGATGAGATCGTTGACGGTCAGTACGTTTTCGCGCACCAGACGACGGCTGAAATCATGTTTGCGCACTCGGCGTAGGCGGCGGCCCGGAAAGGCGCCCGGAAGAGTTGTAGCCATGAATCACTCCTGGAGAGGAAGTTGGAAGAACGCGGCGGAGGTGGCCCGGGTGTGGGCCAGCAAGGCCTCGGGCGCTTCACCACGACAGGCCGCCACCACCTTGGCGATATGCGGCAAAAAAGCGGGTTCGTTGCGTTTTGGTCTGGGTTTCAGATCCCGCGGCACCAGATAGGGGGCGTCGGTCTCGATCATCAGCCGACCAGCCGGAATGCGGGCAACCTGTTCGCGCAGCAGCTGACCGCGTCGCTCGTCGCAAAGCCAGCCGGTCACCCCGATATGCAGCCCCAGCGCCAGACACTCGTCCAGCTCTTCATCGGAGCCAGTGAAGCAGTGCAGCACGGCTCCCGGCAGTCTGGGCAACCAGGGACGGAGGATCTCGATGAAACGGGCGTGCGCATCACGACAATGCAGAAACACCGGCATCCCGAGCTCGGCCGCCAGCGCCAGCTGGGCGTCGAACACCGCATCCTGCACCGGACGGGGGGAGAAATCACGGTTGTAGTCGAGGCCACACTCGCCGATGGCCACCACCTGCGGCAGCGCCGCCAGCTCACGCAAGGCGGGCAGGGTCGCCTCATCGACACTCTTGGCATCGTGGGGATGCACCCCGGCGGTGGAGAAGCAGTAGCCCGGCCAGCGGGCGGCCAACTCGGCGCTGTCGCGGCTGCCAGCCAGATCGGTACCGGTGAGGATCAGGGCCTCTACCCCGGCTGCGCGGGCACGGGCCACCAGTTCAGGCTGCTCACCGGTGAACTGGCTGCTGGTCAGATTTAAACCGATATCGATCATGGGATAAGACGTTCCGAACAAAAGGAATACATATCAGGTATTTGAAAACCATCTACTCGATGGGCCAACACCATACGCCTCGAACGGGAGCATGAAAAGAGGAAGGGAGCCTCAGCTCCCCTCGTTCTACTATTCCTGCGGACTTCGTCATCCTCTCGCCGTCCGGCAAACAGGTGACGAACAGAGCCTCAGCTCTCCACATCCGGTTGTTCCTGTTGCTCTTCATCCTCTTTCTTCACATAGAAGCGGGCGAAGAACAGACCGACCTCCCACAGCGCCCACATCGGGATGGCGAGCAGGGTCTGGGAGAAGACATCAGGCGGCGTCAGCAGCATGCCGACCACAAACACCCCGACGATGACGTAGGGGCGCTTCTCCTTCAGGTTTTGCGGCGTGGTCACGCCGGTCCAGCACAGCAGTATGGTGGCCACCGGAATTTCGAACGCCACCCCGAACGCGAAGAACAAGGTCAGTACGAAGTCCAGATAGCTGGCGATGTCGGTCGCCACCGTCACTCCGACCGGGGCGGTACTGGTGAAGAAACCGAACACCAGTGGAAACACCACGTAGTAGGCAAACGCCATCCCTGCATAGAACAGCAGGGCGGTCGAGACCACCAACGGCATAATCAAACGCCGCTCATGCTGGTACAGGCCGGGAGCTATAAAGGCCCAGGCCTGATAGAGCAGATAGGGGATCGCCACGAAGAAGGAGACCACCAGAGTCAGCTTGATCGGCGTCAGGAAGGGGGTCGCCACATCCGTCGCGATCATGCTGGTCCCTTCCGGCAGCTGGCTGAGCAGCGGCTGGGCCACGAAGTCGTAGATGTTGTTGGAGAAGTAGATCAGTGCGATAAACACGATCAGGATGGCGGAGATGGATCGCAGCAAGCGGGTTCTCAGCTCAACCAGATGGCTGATCAGGGGTTGTTCGGCCTGACTCATGGCTTCACCTCCCCTTTCACTGCTGACTCGCCGACGGGCACAAGTTCGCTCTCCCGCTGGCTGTTGACCGGTGGCACGTCGCGGCTCAACTGCACCGCAGGCTCCACCGGCATGGCAGGTTCAACCTGGGCGACCGGTTCGGCGCGCGGCGGACGGATCTCGTTCTCCACCTGATAGGGGCGATTGACCGACTGGGCCGCCGCCTTGAGCTGTTCGATAGACTCCTGCAGCTCGGGACTCAAGTTGCTCATCTGCAGCTGTTCCGCCTTCTTCAGATCGTTGTGCAGCTCTTGCAACTTGAGCTCCTGTTCCAGCTCGGACTTGACCGAATTCGCAGTCGAACGAATGAGGCGGATCCAGTGGGTAGCCGTGCGGATGGCAACTGGCAGCCGCTCGGGCCCCAGTACCACCAACGCCACCACACCGATGACGACCAGCTCCCAAAAACCGATATCAAACATGGCTTAGGCCTGATCTTTGTCTTTCTGCTTGGCAGCATCGCCACTCTGACTAGCCGCTTCGTTCAGCTGTTTCGGGGGAAACTCGGCATCTTTCTGCTCGGCCTTGGCATCGGCCGGATCGTCGGAGAGTGCTTTCTTGAACCCTTTGACCGCGGCCCCCAGATCACCGCCAATCCCGCGCAGTTTCTTGGTACCAAACAGCAGCACGACGATGACTGCGATGATCAACAATTGCCAAATACTGATACCACCCATGACTTTCTCTCCAGAGCAGGCGCCTGATGGCGCGGTTTTGTTTAATTGGAACGGGTTCGCAACCAGCCAACCAGCCAGCAGAGGGCTGCACCGGCGAGACTGATTTGTCCCCACTCAATATGTTGTTTTTGGGTCAGCAAGAATACACCCGCCAATAGCAGGCTGGCTCCAACCCCTAAGAGGTAGCGGGCCTGCCCTTGCCGACGGCTGTGACGGCGGAACTCGGCAAACATCTGGTCGAAATGACGCTGCTGATGACGGGTCTGGCGCAGGGTCTCATAGACCAGCTCCGGTAGCTCCGGCAGCTTCTCCGCCCAGAATGGCGCCTTCTCCTTGATGGCGTTCCACACCGCTTTCGGCCCGACCTGCTCGTGCATCCAGTTTTCCAGATAGGGCTTGGCGGTCTGCCACAAATCGAGCTGCGGGTAGAGCTGACGCCCCAACCCTTCCACATAGAGCAATGTCTTCTGCAACAGCACCAGCTGCGGCTGCACCGTCATATGGAAGCGGCGGGCTGTGTTGAACAGGTTGAGCAGCACGTGGCCGAACGAAATTTCGGACAGTGGCTTCTCGAAGATGGGCTCCAGCACGGTGCGGATGGCGAACTCGAACTCGTCCACCTTGGTGTCTGCCGGTACCCAGCCAGACTCCACATGCAGCTCTGCCACCCGGCGATAGTCGCGGTTGAAGAAAGCGAGGAAGTTCTCTGCCAGATAGCGTTTGTCCTCCCGATTGAGGGTGCCGACGATGCCGCAGTCGATACCGATCCAGAGCGGGTTTTCCGGGTGCTCGTAGGAGACGAAAATGTTACCGGGGTGCATGTCGGCGTGAAAGAAGCTGTCGCGGAACACCTGGGTGAAGAAGACCTCCACCCCGCGCTCGGCCAGCAGCTTCATGTTGGTGCCGTTGGCTTCCAGCGCCTCAATATCGGAGACCGGAATGCCATAGATGCGCTCCATCACCAGCACCTGCTCGCGGCAGAGATCGGTGATGATTTCAGGCACATAGAGCGCCTCGGAGCCGGTGAAGTTGCGGCGCAGCTGGATAGCGTTGGCCGCTTCGCGCATCAGGTTGAGCTCGTCGAGGATGGTCTTGCGATACTCCTCTACCACCTCGATGGGGCGCAGCCGCGCGCTCTGGGGCGCGAAACGGGCCACCAGACGGGCCAGCGCCTGCATCAGCCGCAGGTCGGCCTCGATGACCGGCTCGATGTCGGGGCGGATCACCTTGATGACGATCTCACGGCCACTCTCCTTCAGGCGAGCGGTGTGCACCTGGGCGATGGAGGCCGACGCCAGTGGCGTCTCGTCGAAGTCGTCAAACAGGGTCTCGATGGGGCAACCCAGGCTCAGCTCGATCTGCTGGCGCGCCGCCTGACCACAGAAGGGGGGCACCCTGTCCTGCAGCAGGGCCAGCTCTTCGGCGATATCCGGCGGCAACAGGTCGCGGCGGGTCGAGAGCATCTGGCCAAACTTGATGAAGATGGGGCCAAGGGCCTCGAAGGCGAGCCGGATGCGGGCACCACGGCTGAGTTCCGGTTGCTTGTTCTTGAGCCAGAACAGGGAACGACGGGCCAGACGACCCGGCCAGGGTTGATAGCGGGCGGGCACCAGTTCGTCGATGCCCTGCTCCAGCAGGATGGTGATGATGCGATAGAGGCGTTTGAACTCCTTCGGGGTCATCAGGTCACCTGCTGTTCGAAGCGAGCCAGCCGCAGTTCGACGGCCTTGAGCTGCTGGGCCAGCACCTCGACGTCATCGTTAAAACTTGCCACTTCCAGCGGGCCGGGTGCGAGGCGGGCCTCTTCGGTCAGATATTCCGCCAGCTGGCTGCGGGTGCGGCACAGCTCGCGGCCGACCAGACGGCGCGCCTGACGGGCACCGCTGAACAGGGTATGGGCCAGCACATCGCCGGTATAGCGCGACAACTCCTCCTCCCAGTCAATATCCAGCTCGCCCAACAGCACACTGAATGCCTGTACCAGCTGGGGATCGCCGCTCAGATCCAGCTTCTCCTCGCGGATATAGCGGGTCAGGGCGGACGGATCTTTCAGCAGACCGAGGGCGGTCAGCGACAGGCTGAGCACCGCATCGGCCTCCCCTTCATGCTGGGCCAGCACATCCAGCCGACGCTCGGAGAAGACAAACCAGAGCGGCTTGAGTTCACGCAGCTCCAGCTTGAGCACCTTGCCCACCAGTTTGCGCAGCCGCTCCGGGCTCTGTTTGTCCAGCGCCAGCAACTGGTTGAGGCTGGTTTCGATCACCGCGGTGACCATGGCATCCAGTTGTATCGGGATTGGCATAGGCAACCTTAAAACTTGTAACCGCGGTGCAGGGCGACCACACCCTGAGTCAGGTTGTAGAACTCGACCTGCTCGAACCCGACATTTTCCATCATGCCCGCCAGGGTCTGCTGATCCGGGTGCATGCGGATGGATTCCGCCAGATACTTGTAGCTTTCACCGTCGTTAGCCACCAGTTCGCCCATTTTAGGCAGCAGTTTGAAGGAGTAGAGGTCGTAGAGCTTGGCGATCACTTCGCTGACCGGCTTGGAGAACTCCAGCACCAGCAGACGGCCACCCGGCTTGAGCACCCGGAACATGGAGGCGAGCGCCTTGTCCTTGTCGGTGACGTTGCGCAGGCCGAAGCCGATGGTGATGACGTCGAAGTGGTTATCTGGGAAGGGGAGCGCCTCGGCGTTGGCCTGCACGTAGGAGACGTTGTTGGCGACCCCCAGATTGCGCAGCTTGTCGCGACCCACTTTCAGCATGGAGTCGTTGATATCCGCCAGCACCACCTGACCGGTCTCGCCGACGATGCGGGAGAACTTGGCGGTCAGATCACCGGTGCCACCGGCCAGATCCAGCACCTTCTGGCCCTTGCGCACACCGGAGCAGTCGATGGTGAAGCGCTTCCACAGGCGGTGGATGCCGAACGACATCAGATCGTTCATCAGATCATACTTGGCTGCCACCGAATGGAAGACACCAGCTACCAGAGTTTCCTTCTCGGTCGCGGCCACGGTTGTAAAGCCAAAATGCGTTGTCGTTGCTTGTTCTGACATCCCTTAAACACCCATAGAGCAAAGAATGGCCGCCAGTTTACCAGAGCCAAAGGCGTGCGGACACCTTAAACCCGGCTCGCAACCAACTGCATGCCCAGCACCACCATGGCCAGACAGAGGAAGAGATTGAGCGCAATGTTGAGCAGTGCTTTCAGATAAGCGCCGTGTTGAGCCAGCACTACTGTATCGAGGGCAAAGGAAGAGAAGGTGGTCAAGGCACCGAGGACCCCGACCATCAACAGGGGCTTCATCGGGTGCTCCACGATATGACCGTGGCTGATGAGGGCATAAGCTATCCCCATGATGAAAGAGCCCACCACGTTGACCACCAGAGTCCCGTAAGGGAAGTGGCGGCCCAGCAGCAAGGCCATCAATTCGGCAATCCCAAAACGAAGGGAGGCACCAATAGCCCCCCCTGCTGCAACATAGAACCAGGTTTGCATGTTGTCACTCCCTCAGGGTCAGGCCGCCATTATGTCGCAATGGCGGCCCTTGTGCCCAGAGGCGGAACTAATCGTCATCCAGCCTGATTGAAAACTCAGCGCCGGAAATCGATGGGCTCGGGCTGACCCAGCACGATTTCGGTCTGGGCCGGACGGGTCTGGGCAATCACCTTGCCGTGACGGATTGAATAGCGCACCGGCACCTGACGACGCACCGCATCGAAGCCGTTGTCGGCGGGCAGGATCAGCAGGTTGGCCGGCTTGCCCACCTCGATGCCATAGCGATCCTGCACATTCAGGGTGCGGGCGCTGTGGCTGCTGATCAGCTTCAGACCGTCGTTGATCTGCTCGTAACCCATGATCTGGCAGACATGCAGCCCCATGTGCAGCACCTGCAGCATGTTGGCGGTACCCATGGGATACCAGGGATCGAACACGTCGTCGTGACCGAAGCAGACGTTGATGTTCGCCTCCAGCATCTCCTTCACCCGGGTGATACCGCGGCGCTTGGGATAGGTGTCGAAGCGCCCCTGCAGGTGAATGTTCACCAGCGGATTGGCCACGAAGTTGAGGTCCGCCATCTTGAGCAACCGGAACAGGCGCGAAGCATAAGCCCCGTTATAGGAGTGCATGGCGGTGGTATGGCTGGCGGTGACTCTATGGCCAATACCGCGCTCGTAGGCCAAGGTTGCCAGCGTCTCGATAAAACGGGACTGCTCGTCATCGATCTCGTCGCAGTGCACATCGACCAGAACCTGATACTTCTCGGCAAGATCGAAGATGTAGTGCAGACTTTCGACCCCATATTCCCGAGTAAACTCGAAATGGGGGATCGCACCGATCACGTCAGCACCCAGCTTGAGCGCCTCCTCCAGCAACGCCTTGCCGTTGGGGTAGGAGAGGATTCCCTCTTGCGGGAAGGCAACGATTTGCAGCTCGACCCACTCTTTCATCTCCTCCCGCACTTCCAGCATAGCCTTGAGCGCGACCAGATTGGGATCGGAGACATCAACGTGAGTACGCACAAACTGGATGCCGTTGGCGATCTGCCACTTCAGTGTCTGGATGGCGCGCTGTTTCACATCTTCATGGGTCAGCAGTGCCTTGCGCTCGGCCCAGCGCTCGATCCCCTCGAACAGAGTCCCAGAGAGGTTCCAGCTCGGCTCACCGGCCGTCTGGGTGGTATCGAGGTGAATGTGGGGCTCGATAAAGGGCGCGATGGCCAGACCGCCCTCCCCGTCCAGCACCCGACCGGCGACGGCATGCTCGTCATGGGGTTCGATGGCGGTGATGACCCCATCCTGACAGCGGATCTGCCACAACCCTTCCCGATCGGCAAAACGAATATGTTGAATCAGCATTTGCTAGCTTCCTGTACCAGAACCGGCCGCGGGGTGAGGCGAACCAGAATGAAATAAGTGAAGGCGGCGCCCAATACCGCGTTGAGTGGCACTATGCCAGGCAGCCACTTGCCGACAGCTACCCCGACTGCCGTGGCGACCAGCGCCTGCCAGCGCACCGTCTCGAACTGCTGATCGGCAAACTGGCGGTAACGCTCACGATTGAGCAGGAAATCCATGATGATAATGCCACCAATCGGCGGAATTGCCGTACTCAAAAAGGCCAGCCAGCCGACAAAGTTGTTGTAGAGCCAGAGGGCGCAAGCCGTGCCGATCAGGCCGTTGATTACACTGAGGGGCTTGCTTTTGAGGCCGGTAATGTTGGCAAAACCAAGGCCGGAGGCATAGAGGGCGTTGTCGTTGGTGGTCCAGATATTGAGGCCCAGTACCAGAATGGCGGGGATCAGCAGCCCCTGCATCAGCATCACTTCCGAGATATCGGCCTGACCGGTCACCGCCGCGCCGGCTGCGCCGAAGACGAACATCAGTGTGTTGCCCAAAAAAAATGCCACCATGGTAATCATGACGGCGCCCCAGGGTTTGCGACCAAATCGAACAAAGTCGGCGGTCAGGGTTCCTGCACTGATAAAGGAACCGACCACCATGGTCAGCGCCGTGGTGAACTCGATGGGATTGGTCGGTTGCACCTGCTGCAGCGCCGCCATGCCACCGGTCGAGGTCACCGCCAGCCAGACCGAGTAGCCACCGAGCAGGGCGATAGCTGGTACGGCCACAAAGCTCAGCACCATCAGGGCGGAGATGCCGAAGTAGACGGTCACCGTCATCAGAATGCCCGAAATGGCGATCAGCCAGTTCACATCGATGCCGGTCGCCTTCTGCACCGGCAGCGCAAACATCGCCACGCCGACGCCGAACCAGCCGATCTGAGTACCGCCGAGCAGCAGCGAAGGCAGCCAGGAACCTTTCACCCCAAAGGAGTAACGAGCCAGCAGATGGGTAGAGAGACCGGTTGAAGCACCAATATAACCGAGACAAGCGGTGTAGATCCCCAGCAACAAGTTGCCGATCAGTACTGCCTTGATGAAGTCATCGAACACCAGCCCGGTACCGAGCGCCCCGCCGGTCCACATGCTGGCAGAGAAGAAGGTCAGGCCAAGCATCACCAGCATCAGCGACAGCACACCTTTGCGCCCTTTGGCGGGAACCGCCCCCAAACAGTATTCGTTATCCTGCGCCATGCTCTCTCTCCACGTAATAGGCAAAACGCGCCGGATTTTACATGTAAAACGTTTTACGTCAATCAAACCACGATGAATATCGGGAAATTAATGGGTTTTGTGGTCAAACGAACCACAAAAATGGAGAGTGACGGAGAAGTATGAAACCCTGTGAAATGGCGATCAGCAGAGGATATGGTGACTTTTTACCGAGAGACAAATGCAAAAAAGCCTCCCTTTTCAGGGAGGCTTTTGTTTTCATGGTGCTGATACCCAGAGTC
>NZ_CDBW01000023.1 GCF_000820145.1 Aeromonas sobria
CCATATTCAGGACGGGACACGCAGATAACAAAAAGCCGAACCACAGGGTTCGGCTTTTTTGATCCCGCGAGCGTCAAGGATGGGAGCAGACCGGGCAATCGGGGCGCTTGGGCAGCTTCATCTCGCGGAAGGTGCCACCGAGACCGTCGATCATCAGCAGGCGGCCGCTGTAGCTTTTGCCCATGCCCGCCAGCAGCTTGATGGCTTCAAGCGCTTGCAGGCTGCCCACCAGCCCCACCACGGGGGCGAGTACCCCCGCCTCGACACAGGTGAGGGCCTGTTCGCCAAACAGGGCGCTGAGGCAGGCGTAGCAGGGTTCATCTTCTTGCCAGGTGAAGCTGCAGAGCTGACCCTCCAACCGGATGGCGGCGCCGCTGACCAGCGGCACCCTGTGCTGGCGTGCCTTCTGATTCAACAGGTTGCGAATAGCCAGATTATCGGTGCAATCCAATACCAGCTGGTGCCGGGGCAGCAGGGTATCGAGCAGTGCCTCATCGGCCACGATGGCGTGGGTCTCCACGTTAAGCCAGGGGTTGAGGGCGCGCAGGGACTGGGCGGCAGAGTCCACCTTGTGGTGGCCAATGCGCTCATCGCTGTGCAGCACCTGACGCTGCAGGTTGGAGAGCTCCACCTTGTCGAAATCGACTAGGGTGAGCTGGCCGACCCCGGCCACCGCCAGATATTGGCTGGCGGCGCAGCCAAGGCCACCGGCACCGATCACCAGCACCCTGGCCTGCTTGATCGCCTCCTGTCCCTCGAAGTCGAAGGATTTGAGGATGATCTGGCGGTTGTAGCGCAGCAGTTCGGCATCGCTCAGGATCTCGCTCACAGCAGCAATCCCCCGAATGGTTCGACGGTGACCGTCTCGCCCACGGCGACGCGGCCCCGTTCCCGTTCAAGAACGATGTAGCAGTTGGCTCGCGACAGGGAGCTGAACACGGCGGAGTCCTGCGAGCCGGTGCTGCGCACCTCGAGGCCGTTCGGTCCCTGACTCATGATGCCGCGCTGAAAGTCGAGTCGGCCCGGGCTCTTTTTGAGTGGCTCGGCCACAATGGCTTGCAGCTGGAGCGGGCGCTCGAAGTGCTGGCCCGCCAGCTTGGCCAGCGCCGGTTGCACCAGCTGATCGAAGGTGACCATGGCGGAGACGGGGTTGCCCGGCAGGCCGAAGAACCAGGCGCGGGGCAGACGGCCAAAGGCAAACGGCTTGCCCGGCTTGATGGCGAGCTTCCAGAAGCCAATCTCGCCGAGCTCGTCCAGCAGTTGTTTGGTGAAGTCCGCTTCCCCCACCGAGACGCCTCCGGTGGTGATGAGTACATTGGCCTCTTCATCGGCGCGGATAAAGGCGGCGCGTAGCTGGGCCGGGTCGTCGGGGATGATGCCAAGGTCGAGGCAGTCGCAGCCCATGCGTGCCAGCATGGCCCGCACGCCATAGCGATTGGAGTCATAGATATCGCCGTGGGCAAGCGGGGTGCCAACCGGTTTGAGCTCGTCACCGGTGCTGAAGATGGCCACCTTCAGCGGGCGGTGCACTGCTACGGTGGCCACGCCAAGGGAGGCCAGCAGCGGCATTTCGCGCGGGGTGAGGCGAGTACCGGCTTGCAGCACGCAGGCTCCCTTGCCGATGTCGCTACCCGCCAGCCGAATGTTCTGCCCCGCAGTCGGTTCACACAAAAAAGTGATCCGATCGCCGTCGGCCTGCGTTTCTTCCTGCATCACCACCGCATCCGTCCCTGCGGGGAGCGGGGCGCCGGTCATGATCCGCACGCAGTGGCCAGCGGGCCACTCACCCTGGTAGGGCTGACCGGCAAAGGCCTTGCCCGCCATGATGAGCGGGGTGCCGGTGGCGAGATCTGCTAGGCGCACGGCGTAACCGTCCATGGCTGAGTTGTCGAAGGGGGGCACGGCGAGGGGGGAGGCGATATCGCTGGCAAGTACCCGGCCAAAAGCCTCTGGCAGGGGCAGCTGCTCGCTGTCGCAGCAGCAGGCGAGTTGCTCCAGCATCCCTTGCAGGGCATCGCTTAAGGGGAGTAGTCCGCTGGTATCAAATCCCATCGTCATGACCTCTTTCTATGATTGAAGGCGGGATTATCACAAAATTCCCCGGGGATGGGCAGGTTATCTCAAGGGAATCTCGAGGTAATCAGCGCTGAAACGGGGTGAGATGGCCATAAAGTATGAGGTGACGCACAAGTTGACTTGAATCTTGGCGGCAATGGCCGTTTACTATGCCGCCATAACAGATGGCCGTCACATCTCATGTGGCTACCATTACAACGATGCCGTCGGCCCTGTGCATCGTCATAACATAAGGGGTCGCTCGACGAGCGGCCCTCACATAGTCCCTGAGCGTGGGAGAGAAGAGAATGACAATACTTAGTCAGGAAGCCTTGCTGGTCAGGGCTGCCCTCGAAGCCCAGGGACTGGAAACTCCCCTGGTTGCCAACGAGCTGAACAGCCAGCAGAAACGGGAGAAGATCGAAGGCCATATGCGCTCCATCATGGAGACGCTGGGGCTCGATCTGGCCGATGACAGTCTGGCCGAGACGCCGCACCGCATCGCCAAGATGTACGTCAATGAGATCTTCTCTGGCCTCGATTATTCCACCTTCCCCAAGGTGACGGTGATCGAGAACAAGATGCAGGTGGATGAGATGATCATGGTGCGGGACATCAGCCTCACCAGTACCTGCGAACACCACTTCGTCACCATCGACGGGCTGGCCCATGTGGCCTATATCCCTCGCGGCAAGGTGATTGGCCTGTCGAAGATCAACCGGATCGTGCAGTTCTTTGCCCGCCGCCCCCAAGTGCAGGAGCGGTTGACCCAGCAGATCTTGCTGGCGCTGCAGACTTTGCTCGGCACCAAAGACGTGGCCATCAGCATCAGGGCGACCCACTACTGCGTCAAGGCGCGCGGGGTGATGGATTCCACCTCCCATACCACCACCACCTCGCTGGGTGGGGTATTCAAGACCCAGCCTGATACCCGGGCCGAATTTCTGGGCGGTCTGCGCGGATAAGATAAAATAACGGTTATTTTGTAACCACCCATCTGAATAAACGAGACGCCAGCAACCCTTGCTGGCGTTTTTCATTGGTAGCGGATGAGAACCTTGCCCCGCATCGGCTTGGCCCGCGGGGACTGCATCAGGTAAACGTTATGCTGTTTTTCGATTTATTCATCTGAGCGGTATATTTAATCAATGGTGAGCAGTTGACCTCTCTCACCTTACAAAAAGTAACCAAACAGACTCTTTCCTAACCACCCCGATCTGGTTACTCTAGCGCCCCCTCACGGCTCTCGCTGCCGCTCATGGAATTCAGAGATATTCATCAAGGTTGGATGGTGCGCCACTGAACAAGTGGCCAGATAGTTCATGCCAGGAGGGCGTGAACCGGACGAGTGCAACGAATTTAACGACCACCAGGATACGCCATGAATACCAGTTCCATGACCATAGGCAAAAAACTCACCGCCGGCTTTGCCGTGCTCGGTTTGATGGTCGCCTTTATCGGCGGCTTCTCGTTGCTGGAGTTCAGCAACATGAACCGGGCGGCTATCGGTTTTACCGACAGCATCCTGCCCGCAGTCAACCGCACCAATGACATCGGTGACAGCATCAGTGAGCTGCGTCGTTATGAGCTGGCCCTGTTCCTGGTGGCCTCTGATCCCCAGAAGCGTGCCGAGTACCGCACCACGGCCGCTCAGTTGGTGGAGCGCCTCAAACAGCAGATGATTGACCACGACAAGACCATCTGGGCGCAGGACGTGGAAGAGCGTCGCACCTTCGATATCGTCAAGGGTGACTGGGCAAGCTACCTGGCCCTGCACCAGCAGGTTAAGCAGTTGCAAGATAGCGGCCTGATGAGCGAGGCCCAGACCGTCTTCATGGATCAGGGGATCCCCCTCTACAACAATCTGCACAAGTCGGTGGCGGAGCTGATCCGCATTAACCACGGTTATGCGACCGAGTCGCGCAAGGTCGTGGTTGCCTCCTATGATTCCGCCAAGCTGAGCGTCACCATCGCGCTGGTGCTCGGTCTGGTACTGGTGGTGGTGCTCTCCATGGTACTGACCCGCCAGATCCGCGATCCGCTGATCATGCTGGCCCGTCAGGCCCAGCGTATTGCCAATGGCGAGCTGGGTCAGGGCGAACTGCAGCAGTGGATCCGTGACAGCCGCTTCAACCGCGACGAACTGGGTCAACTGGGTGCCGCCATCAACCGGATGCAGGGCTCCCTCTCCGATCTGGTGAGCGAGATCGCCGGTTCCGTGAGCCAGCTCAGCAGCGCGGTGGAGGAGGTGAGCGCCATCTCCAGCCAGTCTGCCAGCGGCATGGCCATTCAGCAGAATGAAGTCTCCCAGGTGGCGACCGCCATGAACGAGATGCAGTCCACCGTTAACGAAGTGGCCCGCAACACCACAGATGCCATGAGCGCCGCCAAGGATGCCTCCCGCACCTCCGCAGCTGGCAGCGAAGTGGTACGCAGCTCCATCGCCAGCATCGAAGAGGTGTCGGTCAAGATTGAACAGGCGGGCACCGTGGTGCAGCAGCTGGAGGCCGACAGCGCCAACATCAGCGTGGTGCTGGATGTGATCCGCGATATCGCCGGTCAGACCAACCTGCTGGCCCTCAACGCTGCCATCGAAGCAGCCCGTGCCGGGGAGCAGGGCCGTGGCTTTGCGGTCGTTGCCGATGAAGTGCGATCCTTGGCCCAGCGTACCCAGGACTCTACCGCCGAGATCAGCAAGATGATCGAGCTGTTGCAGAGCCGCGCCGCCGAGGCGGGCAACGCCATGCAGCTGAGCCGTCACCAGATGCAGGAGAGCGTCGGTCTGGCGCGGGATGCCGGCACCAGTATCGACACCATCAACGGTGCCGTAGTGCGTATCACCGATATGAATACCCTGATCGCCACCGCCACCGAAGAGCAGAACGCTGTGACCGAAGAGCTCAACCGCAGCATCGTCAACATTCACAATGCCGCAGACGAGAATGCCCAAGGTGCCCATCAGATCGCCCAGGCCTGTGGTGAACTGAGCAAGCTGGCCAACACCCTGCACCATATGACCCAGCGCTTCACCCTCTAAACCGTGACGCTTGGATAACAGAAGGCCCCGCCAATTGGCGGGGCCTTGTTGTTTCTGGCAGGCTTGTTGATCGCGGGTCAATTAGTGAGGCGTCACCGGCCGAAGTCAGACCCCTCACCCGACCTTTAGCTCAGTCCAATGATCTCGCCGTACTCATCGATATGACGGTCAGGAAGGGCAGGCTGCCAACAGGCTCTTCAGCTCAGGCCGATTATTTCCCCGTTCTCATCAATATCGATATGACGATAGGCAGGCAGGCTGCCCAGCCCCGGCATGGTCATGATGGGGCCCGCCAGCGCATAGACGAAGCCAGCACCGGCGCAGAGCTTCACCTCGTCGATGGGCACTTCGAAATCGGTCGGCACCCCCTTGAGAGCGGGGTCATGGCTGATGGAGAGCGGCGTCTTGGCGACGCAGATGGGCAAGTGATCCCACCCCTCGGCGGAAAGTTGCGCCAGCTGCTGGCGGGCTTTGTCGGATAGCTGCACTCCGCGGCCACCGTAGCCGCACTCCACCAGGGTCGCCAGCTTGGCGGCGAGGCTCATCTCGTCGGGGTAGAGCAGTTTCACCTTACTAGGTTGCTCGCAGGCGGCGACCACGGCGCGGGCCAGCTCGCTGGTGCCTGCGCCACCTTGGGTGAAGGCGTTGGAGATAGCCGCACCACAGGCACCGGCTTGCTGCGCCTCATGGGCCAGCAGCGCCAGCTCGGCCTCGCTGTCGGTGGGGAAGCGGTTGATGGCGACCACCACCGGCACCCCGTAACGGCGGGCGTTCCGGATATGCCAGGCGAGGTTGGCACAGCCCTGCTTGAGGGTCGGCAGATCCTCCCCCTGCAGGCTCGCTGGCAGCGGCTGGCCCGGGCGGATGTCGAGCAGGCCACTGTTGGCCTTGAGGCCGCGCACCGTGGCCACCAGTACCACGCAGGCGGGGGTAATGCCGGATTGGCGGCTCTTGATGTTAAAGAACTTCTCCAGCCCCATGTCGGAGCCAAAACCCGCCTCGGTCACCACATAGTCGGTCAGACCGAGGGCGATGCGATCGGCGATCACCGAGGAGTTGCCGTGGGCGATATTGGCAAAGGGGCCTGCGTGTACCAGCACCGGCGTCTGCTCGGTGGTCTGCATCAGGGTCGGTTGCAGCGCATCTTTGAGCAGCACCGTCATGGCGCCTGCTACTTCCAACTGTTCGGCGGAGACGGGCTTGCCGTGGATGTCGCGAGCCAGCTGGATGCGGCCGATGCGATCGCGCAGATCCTTGAGATCGCTTGCCAGCGCCAGAATGGCCATTAGCTCGGAGGCGGCGGTGATGACGAAGCGATCGCTGCGCTCCACACCATCGGCAGCGCCGCCCTGACCTATGGTGAGGTGGCGCAGGGCGCGGTCATTCATGTCGAGGGTGCGCGGCCAGAGGATATTGGCCGGGTCGATCTCGAGCCGTTGCAAACCGGTTCTGGCGGTGAACTCATCGCCGAGTTTTTGCTCGTGGAACAGGCGGGCATCGAGGGCTGCCGCCGCCAGATTGTGGGCCGCCGTCAGGGCGTGGAAATCGCCGGTGAGGTGGAGGTTCATCTCCTCCATCGGCACCACCTGGGCGTGGCCGCCACCGGCTGCGCCCCCCTTGACCCCGAATACCGGCCCGAGGCTTGGCTGGCGGATAGTGGCGATGCTGGGCTGGCCGATATGGTTGAGCCCCATGGAGAGGCCGAGGGTGGTCACCGTCTTCCCTTCACCGAGCGGGGTGGGGGTGATGGCGCTTACCAGCACCAGCTTGCCCGCTTTCTGGGGCTGGGCCTTGAGCAGTGCCAGGCTGAGTTTGCCTTTGTAGTGACCGTGAGGGCTGAGCAGGTGCTGGGGGATGGCGAGGCGTTCGGCCAGCGCGTGAATGGAGAGACGGGGGGACTGGCGGGAGATCTCGATATCGCTTAGCATCAGCACCTCGTTGGCATATCGGGGTAAAATATGCGGCGCAGTCTAGTGGAATATAACGGGTAATCCAATGACGAAAACGATTTTATTTGGTGAGGGCGAGGTTCGTCAGAATCCTGTTCGGCTGGATCTCAACGCACTCTATCATCCCCCCAAGCAGCCGATGACAGCGCTGGGGATCGTCAGTGCGCTGGTACCGCTGTTCGGTTTCGGTTGGCAGGCGATGACTCAGGATCCAGAAAGCCAGCTGCGCCATGAGATCCGTAAACGGGTCAACAAGCACAGAACCGATGAGGCGAACCTCATCCTGATCCTGCAGCTGGCCGCCATGTTTGACTGCAGCGAGCTGGAGGTGGCGCTCCCCTATGTCCTCAGTGAATCGCAGTTGTCGGTGATCCGCACCCGTCTGCCACGCTGGCAGTTGATACTCGAACAACAGCAGTTGCTGGCGAAGCTGATCTCCGCCACTGCTCCCGGCAAAAGTTAGGGTTTAAGCCGAACAGTCCGCGCTGGCCATCAGGCGGGCGCATCCCACTTTTGCGGGGCGAGGTAGCGCTCCTGCACGAACTCGATAAAGCAACGCACCTTGGCCGAAACGAAGCGGCGGTGCGGATAGATCGCATAGAGCCCCACCTCGCCCTTCTCCCACTCCGGTAGCAAGCTCACCAGCTGCCCTGCCCGCAGGGCTTCCCCCACGATAAAAGTGGGCTGCAATATGATGCCCTGATCATCACAAGCGGCACGGGTCAGCGCCACCCCGTTGTTGGCCCGCAGCGGCCCCTGCGGTCGGATGCTCTGGGCTTCGCCCCCCTGTTTGAAGTGCCACTCCGGCTGGGTCAGGGTATAGACCAGACAGTCGTGCTGCTTGAGATCCTCGGGTTTTTCCGGTCTGCCCTTGCGTGCCAGATAGGCGGTGCTGGCGCAGAGCGCCAGCTTGATGGTGGCCAGCTGGCGTGCCACCAGCGAGGAGTCACTGAGGTGGCCGATGCGCAGCGCCAGATCGAACCCCTCTTCCACCAGTGCCACTCGCCGGTCGCTGTACTCGATATCGAGTTTGAGATCGGGAAAGCGCTGGCGAAACAGCGGTAGGGCGGGGGAGAGATGAAGGTAGCCAAAATCCATCGGCACCGAGAGCTTGAGGGTGCCGTGGGGTTGCTGGTTGTGGTGGGTCAGCTGGCTGTGGGTCTCTTCCAGCTCCGCCAGCAGGGCGAGGGAGCGCTGGTAGTAGAACTGGCCCGCCTCGGTGGGATTGACCTGACGGGTGGTACGCGACAGCAGCCGGGTGGCGAGGGACTCCTCCAGCTGCTGCATCAGTTTGGAGGCCATGGCGACCGAGATGCCGAGCTGGTTGGCGGCCTTGGTAAAGCTCTGGCACTCCACCACCTTGATAAAGGTGCGCATGGCGGCGATCTGGTCCATTTTCCATCCTCAGTAAATAATGAATTTAATAAATCACTGATTATTCATCTTCAGAACGAGGTTAGCATTTTGGCCACTGATGTGAACCCCAAGATGAAGGAACGAACGGATGAAAATGACCAAGGCTCTGCTGGCCTCCTGCCTGTTTATGGCGACCCCTCTGATGGCGGCGGATTATGATGTGGATGCGGCGCACACCACGGTGCAGTTCAAGGTGGGTCACCTGGGCTTCTCCGAGCTGGTGGGTCGCTTCAACACCTTCAGCGGCACCTTCAGCATGGATGACGCCAACCCGGCGGCGGCCAAGGCGAGCTTTGAAGTGGATGCCGCCAGCGTCGACTCCAACCACGAGGCCCGCGACAAGCACCTGCGCAGCCCTGACTTCCTCGACGTGAAGCAGTACCCCAAGATGACCTTCGTCAGCTCCGCTTACGAGGGCACCAAGGATAAAGGCGTGCTGAAAGGGACCCTGACCCTGCACGGCGTCGCCAAAGAGGTAGCCTTTGATCTGGTCAAGATCGGCGAGGGCAAGGATCCCTGGGGCGGCTACCGCAGCGGCTTCAATGCGTCCACCACCATCAAGCGCAGCGACTTTGGCGTGAGCTACATGCTGCCCGGCATCCCGGACGAGATGAACATCAACCTGTTTGTCGAAGGCGTGCGCAAGTAATGGGCGCGGAACTTCTGCTGCAAACCCTGGCGGCTCCTCTGGGAGCCGCTTTGCTATCGTGGCGCTGGCCGCGACTGGGGTATCTGTGGGGGGCGCTGGCGCTCTGGCTGGTGGGATCCTTGCTCGGCGGCCTTTATGGCATCCCGGCCAAGGCGTGGCAGTGGCTGCCGCTGACCTTGCTGGTGCCTGCCATCGCGGATCAGGTGAGCGTTCTGCGTGGCTCGCTGCTGCTCTTTGCCGTTATCAGTGCGCTGGTGTGGTGGCAGGGATTGGCCTCGGTACTGGCCAGCGAGCCGATGATCTGGCTGGCGCTGCTGCCCGCCATCCTCTGGTTTGGATGGAGCGGTCTGCGTGGTGATAGCCGCGAGGGGCTCGGCTTTGCCCTCGGCTTTATCTGGCTGGCGCTGGTGATCGGCATCGATGGCAGCCTGCTGATAGCCCAGCTGGCCGGTGCGCTGGCGGCTTTCGCCGGTTTTCGCGCGCTGCTTGCCACCTTTGCAGCCATCAAGGTGGCACCCGCCGGTCTGGCGTTGGCGCTCGCCTTTGTCCAGATGCTCGCCTGGCAATATGTGGAGGTGCCGCTGGTGGTGTTGCTGCCGGTCTGGCTGCTGCCGCTGCTGGAGTGGGCTTTGCGTGACAAGCGATTGCCGCTGCGCTGGGGCGCACTGATCCTGCTCGCCGCGGCGGGAACCGGACTCAGCCTGTGGTGGGTGTGGCCTGCTGCTTCTTTGTACTGATTTTTGCATGAAAAACAGGCAATTACAGTCATTTTTGCATACCCGCTCATACTCTTGGCAGATAATGATTGAGCCCCCTATGTGTTTCAGATAAAAAGGATTTTCAATTTATTTGGACACACACAGAACCCGGTTATGCCGGGTTCTGTGTGTTTGCTTGCAGCACACTCTTTGCGGCACATAAGGAGGCCACAGTTGCGCAGTCAAGGATCTGAGCATCTGTTTTTTCGCCATTTCACCGGACAGGGACGCATCGACGGGCTCTGCATTCTGCTGGTCACCCACCTGCTGCCCGATCGCCCCCGTTTTATCGACGCCCTCGGTCAGATGGGACGGATCGGCGCCATTTTGCCCAAACCGAAATCGGTACACGGCCCGACCCTCGAGTGGGTATCCCAGCACTATCCGGTGCTGCCCCTCAACCGGCACTGGACCAATGATCCCGACAGCATCATCCAGCAGATTGCCCCGCTGGTGGCCCCCCACGAGCGGTTGCTGATCCTCGATATCGGCGGTTACTTCGCCAGAACCCAGATGATCTTGAGTGAGTACTTCGGCCCCCGTTTCCTCGGGGTGGTGGAGATGACCGAGAACGGCCATCAGCGCTATGAGCAGGAGGTGCTGGCGACCCCGGTGGTGTCGGTGGCGCGCAGCCCCCTCAAGCAGGCCGAGGATATTCAGATTGGTCTGAGCGTGGTCTACTCCGCCGAGTCGCTGGCGCGCACCCTCAACCGCACCTTCAACGTCTGCGAAGCCGTGCTGTTTGGCTATGGCAAGGTGGGGCGCAGCATCGCCCGCGACCTGCGTGGTCGCAACCTCCATCTCGGGCTGGTGGAGACCGATGTGCTGCGCCAGGTCGAAGCGCTCTCCCACGGTTTTCGCTTGATCACCAAGGCCGAGGCCCTCGGCCGTGCCGAGCTGGTGATCTGCTCCACCGGCAACGGCTCGCTGGACTTGGCGGATCTGCAGGCGCTGCGCCCCGGCACCATGGTGGCCTCGGTCACCTCGGCCGACGACGAGTTTGCCTTCTCGCTGGCCCAGCTGCCGTGGCTGAGCGAAGAGGTGTGCCCCCACGTGCTGGCCCTCAACCGGCCGGATGGCACCCAGATCTACCTGCTCAACCGGGGCGAGGCGGTCAACTTCGTCCATGGCGCCGTGATTGGTGAATATGTCTATCTGGTGCTGGCGGAGATCATGGAGGGGATCCGGATGCTGGCGGCAGGCCCCCTTGCACCCGGCCTGTTCGAGCTGCCAGAATCGGCGATGCGTACCATTGCCCGCCATTGGCTGGCCGATTTTCATGGTGTTGACCAGCACTGATTTGACCAAACCGGGATCGGCCATTGGGCGGCGGTACGCCACTTCCTGCCATTGGCCGATTTTTTATGGAGTCCCTCATGACCGAATCCGAACCCCTGATCAGCAAACCCCGCATCGAAATCCGCTACTGCACCCTCTGTCGCTGGATGTTGCGCGCCGCCTGGCTGGCGCAGGAGCTGCTCTCCACCTTCGACAGCGATCTGGGAGAGGTGGCGCTGGTGCCGGCCAGCAAGGGGGAGTTTCGCATTCTGGTCAACGGGGTGCAGGTGTGGGATCGGGTGGTGGATGATGGCTTCCCCGAAGCCAAGGAGATCAAGCAGCGGGTGCGTGATGTCATCGCCCCAGAGCGGGATCTCGGCCACTCGGATCGCAAGGCGGCCGAGTAGCACCTGACGCGTCGTCAGCAAAACAAAAACAAAAACAGAAAAGGAGAGGGAGGCCATGGCCTCCCTCTCCTTGTTTAGTTTCCCACCTGCGGGGATGGTCTATTCGGGCGGTTTGCCCGGATCCGCCATTCTGTAGCCAAGGCGCTATGCGCGCCAAGCAGCGGTCAGGCGCACCAGCTCTACCAAGGTGGCGACCGATTTTTCCATGGATTGCAGCGGGATAAACTCGTGCTTGCCGTGGAAGTTGTGGCCACCGGTGAAGAGGTTGGGGCAGGGCAGTCCCATAAAGGAGAGGCGGGCACCGTCGGTACCGCCGCGAATGGGCTTGATCTTCGGCACCACGTCGGCGGCCTCCATGGCGGCGCGGGCCAGCTCGACGATATGTATGTGCGGCTCGATCTGGCTGCGCATGTTGCGATAGCTGTCGGTCAGAGTCAGCTCGATGCGGGCCTTGGGATACTCTGCCTGCATGGCGGCGACCCGGCTCTGTATCTCGGCCTTGCGCGCGGCGAAATGCTGGTCGTCGAAGTCACGGATGATGTAGTGCAGGGTGCTCTCCTCCACGGTGCCGCTCATCTGGGCCAGATGGAAGAAGCCTTCATACCCTTCGGTACACTCCGGGGTTTGCGCGGCGGGCATGGCGGTGTGGAAGCGGGCAGCTAGGGTCTGGCTGTTGAGCATGCTGCCCTTGGCGGTGCCGGGGTGGACGTTGTTGCCGACAAAACGCAGGTTGGCGCTGGCGGCGTTGAAGTTCTCATACTCCAGCTCCCCCAGTTCGCCGCCATCGACGGTATAGGCCCACTTGGCCGGGAATCTGTCCAGCGGGAACAGGTTGGCGCCGCGGCCGATCTCTTCATCCGGAGTGAAGCCGACCCAGATATCGCCGCGCGGGATCTCGGGGTGAGCCTGCAGATGGTCAATGGCGGTAAGGATCTCGGCGATGCCCGCTTTGTCGTCGGCGCCCAGCAGGGTGGTGCCATCGGTGGTGATGAGATCCTGACCCAGATAGTTTTTCAGGAAGCGGTAGTCACGGATGGCGAGCACCTCGTCACCCTTGCCAAGGCAGATGTCGCCGCCCTGATAATTTTCAATGAGCTGGGGCACCACGTGCTCCGCCTCGTAATCGGCGGTATCCATGTGGGCAATCAGGCCGATGGCGGGGGCATCTGGCTGGTTGCCGGGCAGGCAGCCGGTGAGGTAGCCGTGCTCATCCAGGGTGACTTGGGTCAGCCCCAGCGCTGTCATCTCCTCCTGCAGGGCACGGGCAAAGATCAGCTGGCCTTCGCTGCTGGGGCAGGCAGGATTGGTCTCATCGGAGCGGGTATGAAAAGTCACGTAACGCAGAAAACGCTCAAGCAGGGTATCCATTAGTCAGCCTCTAACCGGTGATGAGCGGTCATTGTGGCCAATCCGTGTCGGCCACTCATTGCGTCAGCGCAGGTTTTTCCCATTTTTTGACGCACAGCGCGGCAGTTCGCCGAATGGCCGTCGGGTATCTGTGGCGTGTGGGTGCGCATAAAATGTGGCGTTATCGCGATATTTAGGCGCTTGTGGTGGGGGTGAAATTCCCCCCAGCCAGCGCACAGCAAGGCGTCAGCCTTGCCGTGTCGTTTTAACACACTTTTCAAGGGGAAATAGCCGCATCGCATAACCAGTGCCATCCCAGAGCCCGCCTGCCCGCCAGCAAGATTTCATCCCTTGGTTAAAAGGGGATTTTGCGCACTCTTTTTTATTGTCACTGCCTGCGGTAAGTGTGTACACTCCGCGCCGATCCAAGGGCAACTCTGAAGCAGGCAGCGCCGCCAGATAACCGACCGATCATACGCCTATAGGGCGAGGCACGCAGAAACGACAGACACTGCTGGGCATGGTTTCTTTAATACCGGTTAGGCTCCGGTATCAGGGAGAGCAACAGACTCTCATCGTTCATTTGACCGAGTGGGCCAATGGCTCATCATCTTCCCTTGTCATGGGTGGTCACTTGATGTGAGCTGGGCTGTGGTTGTTGTCGTCTATCAACACGCATGCGTGCTGGCGTCTTCGCTTCTCTTCCTTGAAACCCTCTCCTTCTGTCGTGATGGCTGCCGAATGATGAACTGACGGCGTGGCTGATGTCGTCTGTCATCAAAGTACCGCGGCGCCCCGTTTCTGGTGGCACCGCATACCGTTGAGCTTGATGTAAAGCCACCAGCCCCACATCAAGACTCGTTACTTCCCAAAATCCACCAGACAGCGTGGCTTGCCACGATGTAAAGAAAGAGGGTCTGGATGTGATAGAGGGTAACGAAGGCGACTTCTGGTCGCTCATTTGCGAGGCATAGCCCATGACTAACTGGTCCAGCAAGGACTCCTTGAAGGTCTACAACGTTCCCTACTGGGGTGCGGGTTTTTTCAATATCAATGACGCCGGTCAGGTGACCGTTGCTCCCGACAAGTCACGCCCTGATGCACATATTGTCATCTCTGATGCCATCGAACAGCTGCGTCAATCCGGGCTGACTACCCCCGTGTTGCTGCGTTTCCCCGACATCCTCAAGAGCCGGGTCGATGCACTGTTCAACGCCTTTGGTCAGGCCATCGAGAAGTCAGGCTATCAAGGGGAGTACCTCTGCGTTTACCCGATCAAGGTAAACCAGCAGCGTCGCGTCATCGAGACCATCAGCCAGTCCTACAGCGACAAGCCCCGGCTTGGCCTGGAAGCTGGGTCCAAACCGGAACTGCTGGCCGTGCTGTCCCATCACCATGATCAAGGATCGGTGATCGTCTGTAACGGTTACAAAGACCGCGAATATATTCGCCATGCCCTGCTCGGTAACCTGATGGGCCACAAGGTCTACATCGTGGTAGAGAAGCCCTCCGAGCTGGAAATGGTGCTGGACGAGTCAGCTCGCCTCAACATCAAGCCCAATATCGGGGTGCGCGCCAAGCTTGCCTCCACCGGCTCCGGCATGTGGGAATCGAGCGGCGGCTCCATGTCCAAATTCGGCCTCTCAGCCTCCCAGATCCTGGCGCTGGTCGAGCGTCTGCGCAGCCTGGACAAGCTGGATTGCCTGCAACTGCTGCACTTCCATCTGGGCTCCCAGATCGCCAACATCCGCGACATTCAGGGCGGTATCCGCGAGTGCGGCCGCTTCTATTCCGAATTGCGTCGTCTGGGTGTGCCCATCGACGTGGTCGACGTCGGCGGTGGTTTGGGTGTGGACTATGAGGGCACTCGCTCCCAGAGCCACTGCTCCGCCAACTACAGCCTCTCCGAGTACGCCAACAACGTGGTGTGGGGCATCGGCGATGTCTGCCGTGAGTTCGATCTGCCGCACCCCACCATCATCAGCGAGTCTGGCCGTGCTCTGACCGCTCACCACGCGGTACTGGTTACCAATCTGATTGGTGCCGAAGGGGTGGAGATGAGCGATATCAGCGCGCCGGACGAAGATGCCCCCACCATTTTGCAGAACATGTGGAAAGGTTGGCTGGATCTGCGCAGCGAAGATCCCTCCCTGCTGGAGATCTTCCACGACTCGGTGGCAGATCTGGGCGATGTGAACACCCAGTACACCATGGGCCTGCTCAACCTGGAGCAACGTGCCTGGGCCGAGATGCTGCACCAGAACACCTGTCTGGCACTCAAAGAGCTGCTCAACCCGGTCAACCGCAACCACCGTGCGCTGGCGGACGAGCTCTCCGAGAAGCTGGCGGACAAGTGCTTTGCCAACTTCTCCCTGTTCCAGTCCCTGCCAGATGCCTGGGGTATCGGTCAGGTGTTCCCGGTGATGCCGCTGACCGGGCTTGAGCGTCCGCTCACTCGTCGTGGCATCCTGATGGACATCACCTGCGACTCTGACGGTCAGGTGGAGCACTACGTCGACGGTCTGGGGGTCGAGAGCACCCTGCCGATGCCGGAGTACGCCGAGAACGAAGTGTGCCACGTCGGCTTCTTCCTGGTCGGTGCCTATCAGGAAATCCTCGGCGATCTGCACAACCTGTTCGGTGATACCCACTGCGCCGAAGTGTGGCTGGATGACGAAGGCAAGATGGACATTCGCAACATAGTGCGCGGCGACACCGTTGACCAGCTGCTGCGTTACGTCAACATCGACCCGTCAGTGATCCGCGAGAGCTATCAGCGGATCTCCGCTCATCCGGCGCTGGACGAGGCCACTCGCAAAGCTCTGCTCGACGAGCTGGAGCTGGGTCTGCAAGGCTACGCCTATCTGGAAGACGAATAAGCCTCTGGCTTGTTGCCCGCCTGGCGGGAAAGAAAAACGGCGCCTTCGGGCGCCGTTTTTGTTGTGGAAGTCCCGCGACGCTGTAGTGAGGCTTTCCCCATCTTCATTCGGATAGCAATGGGCAGCTCCGGGCACCGCAGGCCACAGATCCGGCAGATATCTGCGCTTGTCAGCCGCTTCTCTTGATCTGCATCAAGCTTGACCCGTGCCGGTTATTTTACGGTCAGAAGTGATGTTGTGGATATGTAACAAAAGGATGTGATTATGGAACTGGAAAGGGACCCGAGATGCTATACCGATGTCTGCATCAATGGTAAGTGGTATCACTACGACCACTGCAGCACCAATGTCTACATGCTGATGGGGGGCGCAGCCCCGGCGCTGCAACTAGCCTATGAGCCGAGTAGCGAAGAGGAGCTGATTGAGATGCTCCGCCAGCTGGCTGGCGGCTGAACGGTGTGATTACATCTCTCTCGATGGCCATCGGGCGCGTTGCCACGATGGCCACATCTCCTCATTGCTATGCATATTCTCAGCGTGTTTTATTGCCCAATAATTCCTTGCCAATCTCCAGCATGGCGACGGCTGCGGCGTAGGTACTATCGGACTTGCCTATCTCGTCCGCCACATAGAGAAAATTGGATTGGTACTTCTCGACGGCCTCTCGCGGGCTGGTTGCGTCAATAAAGTCCTCCTCCACCTCGAACCCTTGGGTCAGCAGTGCCGCCTTTTCATGTAGAAAAGTCGGGGATGCCATGTCGATAAAGGTGTATTGCTGCCGATTGGATGCCGGAACGGTAAAAAACTGGTATCTGGCCATGGGTAAATCCTTGCCTGAAGCGGGTGATAGATGAAGTGACGCTGGTTTTATCTGTGGCTGGCAGGCGGCCTGCCTCGACATCGCAGACAGTGCGTGTCGGAAATGCCGCATTTTGTTTTCGTTCGAGACTACTTGTTCGATATCTGCCGAGCGAGTGGGGCGTAGGGATTTTCTGGATGATCCGTGCAACTGAGATGTTGTGGGCAGGCGCAAGGCTGGGATGATGCCGGGCTCATATTGAGCCCGGCTTGTTAGCGCGGGGTCACAGCACGAAGCTCTGCACCATGGCGCGCAGCTGTTCGGTGAGCTGGTGGATCTGGCGGGCGGCATCGCGGGCGGCGTTGGCCACTTGCAGTGCCTCATCGCTGCCATCGGAGATGCGCACCACGTTGCGTTCGATCTCGTTGACCACGGCCCCTTGCTGCTCGATGGCGCTGGCGATGATGGCGTTGGTATCAACCATCCGATCCACCTTCTCGGTGATGGCGCCGAAGGCCTGTTTCGCCTCCTGCGCCAGCCCGACCCCCTCCTGCGCTTCATGGCTGGCAGCCGACATGGCGGTGACCGAGGCACGGGCGCCGGATTGCAACTGCTCAATCATCTGCTGGATCTCGACGGTGGCCCCCTGGGTTCGGTTGGCCAGGGATCGCACCTCGTCGGCAACCACCGCAAAGCCACGGCCTTGTTCACCGGCCCGGGCCGCTTCGATGGCGGCGTTGAGGGCCAGCAGGTTGGTCTGTTCGGCGATGCCGCGGATCACGCTGATGACGCCGCCAATCTGGCTGCACTGCTGCTCCAGCTGACCTATGGTGTCGGCGGTGCGCAGCACCTCGCGGTTGATATGGTCGATGGCCTTGATGGTGCGCTCCACCACATCTTCACCCTGACCGACCACGTTCTGCGCCTCCTGCGTCATGCGGGCGGCTTGCAGGGCGTTACCCGCCATGTCCTGGGAGGTGGCTGCCAGCTCCTTGATGGCGGTGGCGACCTGATGGGTCTCCCCTTGCTGATCGGCAATCACCTCCTGCGAGCGGCAGGTGCGCGCTTCGATGTCGGTGGCGCTCTCCACCACGGTGACGCCATTCTCCCGCACCCGCAGCATCAGGGTGCGCAGGGTTTCCAGGGTTACGTTGTAATCCCGGCTGATGGCAGCCAGCTCGTCCTGACCGACGATCTCGATATGTTGGCTGAGATCCCGGGCGTTGACCCGGGCGGCAATATCACGCACCCGCCCCACGGTTTCGCGCAGGGAGAGATAGGCGCCGATCATCAGGTAGAGGTAGAGCAGCAAGCTGGCAGTCAGCGGCGCGGTGACCCACCCGAAGTGGCGTTGGTTGGCCTCCAGCCGCTGGTGCAGATCTGCCTCCAGCCGTTGGCGCACATGGCCTGCCAGTGCAGTGATAGCACCATCCATGTTATCCCCCAGTGCCTGTACCTCCTTGGTGGAGAGCTGCACCAGCTGATCCTTCATCATCTTGTTTTCCATGGTCTCGACCCCCTGACGCACCAGTTGCATCAGGGCATCGGTCTGCTGGCCCAGCTCGGCGCGGTAGGCCGGTTCGATCTGATAGAGCAGGGTCAGGTCAGCTTCCAGTTCCTGCAGGGTAGCGTTGATAAGGTCGAGACGAAAACGCAGGCCGCTGTAGCCCTCTGCCTGAAACAGGCCGAAGTCGGCGATGGTGGCGGCGCGATCCCGCACCTGGGCCAGCAGGTCGCGCAGCTGTGGCAACCGCTCGCTGGTGAGGATCACCATGTAGTAGGTGCCGAGCGCCGGATCCTGAATAAGGCTGCTGGAGGCGGTGATGTGCTTGTAGAGGTGGCGCACTCCGGTCAGCAGCTTGTCGTGGCGCAGGTTGCTCTGCTCCACCTCCAGCTTGCCCGCTGCACTCTGCAGGGCGGCCCAGCCCTGCTGGAGCACCTCAAAGGAGGGGTTGTTCTGGCGAGTGTCGGCAAAGGCTTGCAAGCTCTGATCCACCGTTTGCGCGGCCGCCTTGACCTGATCGTCACCGACCGGATCCACCTCATAGGCGTGGCGGGTCACCAGATTGCGATGGGCGAGCAGGGCCTGTTCGATGGCGGGAACAGGGGCGAGATTGACCACCCCCGCCAGCTCCCGGTTGGCCTGCTCGCTGTCATCCTGTAGCTGCCCCAGCAGATTGGCCATGCTGTAGGCCAGCGGCAGCAGCATCAGGCAGGACCAGAGCAGGAATTTGTATTTGAAGGAGAGCTGATTGCCCAGCCGGATGGCAGGGTTGAAAATCCATTTCATGTTAAGCCTCGATACCTGAGCGCGGGCGTGATGGGTGCTGCCTGAATAGTACTCTGAGCGGTTCCCCCTTGGGTGAGGCTCGATTGCAAGTTGTGATCCCCTTGGCTTTTTGTCTCTGTGGGGGAAAGCAGAACGAGCCATCTGTTCCGCTATTGATAGCAATAAAAAAACGGGCCACCCGAAGGTGACCCGTGGTCGATGAGGGGATATCCGCTTGCAACCGATCAGTTGAACGCCAGGAAGGGCGAGACGCAGAGCAGCAGGCCGGTGACGATGATGATGTAGAGGGAGGTGCCCTTGTACTTGTGCAGCGCCGGTACCTGATAGACCAGATAGGCCGGGATGAGACAACCCACCATGCCGAAGATGGGGCTGCAGATGGAGGTGAAGCTCAGCACCGGTGCGTTGAGCACGATGGCACCCCAGGAGAGCATGACGGTAAAGACCATGATGCCTTTGCCCACCAGATCCCGGTTGATGCGGTTTTCCGGCATTACGCGGCGCAGCAGGTTCATCGCCAGTCCCTGACAGGCTTCACGGAAACCGAGGTAAACGCCGAAGTAGGCGGTCATCACCGCGAAGATGTTGAGGGTCAGGCTGAGCAGCTTGAGGGTCTGGCCGGGCATCCCCTGGGCTACCATGGCCAGCGCGGAGATGTTCTCTTCAGAGGCTTTGACCGCCTGATCGTGGCCCATGGCCAGGGTGAAGGAGACCGCATAGAAGAACACCACCACAAACAGGATGCCGAAGGCGATGTTCATGGCGCGCATCGCCTTGAAGCGGGCCACTTCCAGTGACTTCTCCCGCGAACGGTAAGAGATCACCATGGGGCTCAGGCTCTGGATAAAGAGGATGGAGGTGAGGGTGAAGGGCAGCATGATGATGGCATCCTTCATCCAGTCACCGGCAGCGGGCATGGCGGTGATGTTGGCCGCATCCCACTTGTCCACCATCATCAGGCCGAGCACCGCTACCACGCTGATCTTGGTCAGCACCATAAAGGTGGAGATCTTGAACAGCAGGTTCTCGCCACGTGAGGCCAGCGCCACCAGACCGCAGATCAGCACCAGACCATAGAAGGGATTGTCCGAGATCAGACCGTCGGTGACGCCGAAGCTTTGCAAGAAGGAGGCGCTGTCATTGGTGATGGCAGTGGAGTAGACAAAGACCCAGATCACCAGCATCACGAAGTAGAGGGCACCGAGCAGCATACCCCAGTTTTTACCGAGGTAGCCGGTGATGACGCTGGGGTAATCCTTGCACTCTGGCGAGGTGGCCAGGGTGTTGATAAAGAGGCGCTGGAACATATACATGGCTGGGTAGCCGATCACCGCAGAGAGCAGAAAGACCCACAACCCCATCAGACCTACCTGTACCGGCAAGAAGACGATCCCCGCGCCGATGGCCATGCCGATGCTCATGATGATCCAGCCCCAGTCGGTGCTGTCGAAGCGAACCGCTTCTTTCCATTCCAGCGTGCCCATCGCGGGGCTGGCGAGTGTAGTGCTATGCGCGTCCATTAAAACCTTCTTTTTTGTAGGGGTGTGGGAAAACTGCGCAAATATAGTTGAATAAAACTGTCATAAACAATGCCCATAAGAGTACTTTTGTTCAAATCAGGATGGCGATCACGGTTTATATTGAGGCCAAAAGGTGCCTTTAAACGCCATTTTTGTATCTTTTTGTTGAATGAATAAAATAAAAAGCAAATAATGTTGAAGTAAATTAGATTCATAACTGCAAAAAAAATTGCATGCATTGGAGTGGTAAAATGAAAAGCATCATCACAGCAGCAGCGGCTCCTGACGCTATCGGCCCTTACAGCCACGGCACCGCCTATGGCGATCTCATCTTTACCTCCGGCCAACTGCCGGTCTGCAAACAGCAAGGTGGGGTGGTGGAAGGGGGCATTGCCGCCCAGACTCGCCAGTCGTTGGAAAACCTGAAATCCGTGCTGGAAGCCGCAGGCGGCTCGCTGGATACCGTGCTCAAAACCACCTGCTACCTCGCCGAGATCAGCGATTTTGCCGCGTTCAACGAGGTGTATAAAGCCTATTTCCAGAACGATTGTCCGGCGCGCAGCTGCTTCGCAGTGAAGGATCTGCCGATGGGCGTCAAGGTTGAAGTGGAAGCGATCGCTCATATCGCTCGTTAATGCTGAAAAAAAGGTTCCCGAGATGAAACAAGCGTGGCAGCAGTATCTGCAAATTATTCAACAGGTTGTCAAACCTGCGCTGGGTTGTACCGAGCCAATCGCCGCTGCCTATGCTGCGGCTGTCGCCGCCCGGCAGTTGGGGTGTGAACCCCGCCGCCTCGAAGTCGTGGTGTCAGATAATCTCTACAAGAACTCGATGGGTGTCTATGTGCCGGGTACCGGCAAGATCGGTCTGGCCATCGCGGCCGCGGCCGGTGCCATCGGTGGTAACGCCGATGCCGGACTGGAGGTACTGGCTGCCATTGGGCCCGAGCAGGTGGACCGTGCCCAACTGTTGATCGATGCCGGCCACGTGCAGGTGAGCCGCACCGCCGCCCCCGAGTTTATTTTCTGCCGGGTGACCGTGTTTGGTGTGGATGAGCAAGGGGAAGAGCACAGCGCCGACGTGACCCTGTGCGGTGGTCATACCCGTATCGTTGAGCAGCGCCGCAATGGTGAAATAACCTTCGCCGCTGATCAGAGCCAGGGTGGTGCCACCGGTGCCATCTGTGACGGGGTCGATATCAGCATCGCCGCCATCTATGAGTTCGCCACCCAGGTGGAGTTCGAGCAGATCAAGTTCATTCTCCAGGCCTCTGTGCTCAACGGCAAGCTCTCCGCCGAGGGGATGAACAATCCCTACGGTCTGCAGATTGGCCGTACCATGCAGCAGAATATTCAGGCTGGCCTTATTGGTGAGGATGTGATGAACCGCATCGTGATGATGACGGCCGCCGCCTCCGATGCCCGCATGGGGGGCGCTACCCTGCCTGCCATGAGCAACTTCGGCAGCGGCAACCAGGGCATTGCGGCCACCATCCCGGTGATGGTGATTGCCGAGCGTTACGGTGCCAGCGAAGAGCAATTGGCTCGCGCGCTCATCATGAGCCATCTGGGCGCCATCTATATCAAGTCCCACTATCCGCCGCTGTCGGCCTTTTGTGGCAATACCGTGACCAGCGCGGCGGCCTCCATGGCCATGGTCTATCTGGCGGGCGGCAGCTTCGAGCAATCCAGCTTCGCCATCCAGAACGTGTTGAGCGACAGTGCCGGCATGGTGTGCGACGGGGCGAAAGCCTCCTGTGCCATGAAGGTGAGTACCTCCTCCGGTGCGGCGGTGCGCGGCTTCCTGATGGCCCTCAACAGCCACTCGGTATCGGGGCAGGGGATCGTCTCCGACAACGTGGATCAAACCATCCGCAACGTCGGCCAGATGGTCAAGGACGGCATGTCTGCCACAGATACCACCATTATTGATATCATGTCCGCCTGATGTCCCTGTCGGCTGCTGCATGGCCTTATCCCACGTGCAGTAGCCCTTGCAAGAAGGTCCCATTGTGAAGCTGCAAGAGTTGAGTCCGAGCGATTTTGAGATCCTCAAGTCGATGGAGAACATAGTGGACGGCATCGCCGCCATGTATGGCCAGCACACCGAGGTGCTGCTCCACAGTCTGGATGGGCGCAATCCCTCGATCATCAAGATTGCCAATGGTCATATCACTGGCCGCAGTGTCGGCGCCCCCATCACCAATTTGGCGATGATGAAGCTCAAGAGCGGGCAGGATATTTCTAGCCCCTACATGACCAAGTGTGCCACCGGCAAGACGCTGCGATCCCTGACCACCGTCATTCGCAATAGTGAGCATCAGGCAATCGGGCTGCTCTGCATCAATAGCGACATGGATGCCCCGTTGCAATCCGTGCTGCGGACCATGATGCCGGAGTGCATGCATCCCCACGAGAGCCATGCCACACCTGAGGTGTTCGCCCGTAACATCGACGAAGCGCTCAACAGCACCATCGACACCGTCAGTGCCGAGGTGCGTGGCAACGAGGCGGTGCCGCCGTCCCAGAAGACCCGGATCATCGTCAACCAGCTGCACGACATGGGGATCTTCGAACTCAAAGACAGCGCCCAGATCGCCGCGCGCCAGCTCGGCATCTCGGTTCACTCCATCTACCGCTATCTGCGGGAGATCAAGAAGGGCTGAGCCGGTTCAATCTGGCCAAATTGACAGCAAACGGGTCAGCAGTGACCCGTTTTTTACGCCTGCTTCAACAGACCTGTTTGCGTCATCCCCCGGGCTCATCTGCTATCATCGTCCCCCTTCATATTTCTATCTATCTGAACGTGCTGGAGAAACCATGTCTCGACTCATCTATCTGCTGCGCCACGGCCAGACCCGATTCAATGCCGAGCAGCGTCTGCAGGGGCGTTGCAACTCCGATCTGACCGACAAGGGGGAGGCGCAAGCCATCGCCATGGGGCGGCGGCTCGCCGACGAGCTGGCGGATCCCGCCCGCTGGACCGTCTATGCCAGCCCGCTCGGGCGAGCCCGTCAAACTGCGTTGCTGGTGTGCGAGCAACTGGGGCTGGCGGCAGATCGCATCGTCTGGGACGATCGGTTGATGGAGCTCGGCATGGGGGAGTGGGAGAGCTGCCAGATCCCGGCGCTGCGGCTTGCCCACCCCGAACTCGATACCGGCAAGGGGGATTGGTATCTGCAGGCACTGGGGGCAGAGAGTTTCGAGAGCATCCAGCGCCGTGCACACCAGTGGTTGCAGGACCCCGCGATTGCTGAACGTGCCATAGTCATCTCCCACGGCCTGCTCGGCGCCATGCTGCGTGGCGTCTATGCCGATCTCGACTATGAGGCGACCTGGTCACAGGAGTTGCCGCAAGATGCCTTCTATAAGCTGCAGGATGGCCATATCACCCGCATTGCCTGCTAGTTGCCGTGAGGTAGGCACCATGGTATGGACTATGATGGCCACCTTCGGATGGCCATTTTTGCCGCAGTTCAACACATCAGAGCACCATAGCGGGCCACAATGAGGTATCTTATGCCCCGATTTCATCCATTTAACGGATCCGAGACCCCTATGATTATCAAACCCAAGGTTCGCGGCTTTATCTGCACCACCACTCACCCGGTCGGTTGTGAAGCCAATGTTCGTCGCCAGATTGCTTACACCCAGGCCAAGGGCACCATCGAGAATGGTCCCAAGAAGGTACTGGTGATCGGCGCCTCCACCGGTTATGGTCTGGCCTCCCGGATTGCCACTGCCTTCGGTAGCGGCGCCGCCACCATTGGCGTCTTCTTCGAAAAGCCGAGCTCCGAGACCAAGACGGGCTCCGCCGGCTGGTACAACTCCGCCGCCTTCGACAAGGCCGCCAAAGAGGCCGGTCTCTACGCCAAGAGCGTCAACGGCGATGCCTTCTCCCACGAGTGCCGCGCCAAGGTGATCGAGCTCATCAAGCAGGATCTGGGTCAAATCGATCTGGTGGTCTACTCCCTGGCCTCTCCGGTGCGCAAGATGCCGGATACCGGCGAAGTGGTGCGCTCTGCCCTCAAACCCATCGGCGAGGTCTACACCTCCACCGCCATCGACACCAACAAGGATCAGATCATCACCGCCACCGTCGAGCCGGCGAACGAAGAAGAGATCCAGAGCACCATCACCGTGATGGGCGGTCAGGACTGGGAGCTGTGGATGGGAGCCCTGCGTGATGCGGGCGTGCTGGCCGACGGCGCCAAGTCCGTGGCTTACTCCTACATAGGTACCGATCTGACCTGGCCCATCTACTGGCATGGCACCCTGGGCCGCGCCAAGGAAGATCTGGACCGCGCCGCCACCGCCATTCGTGGCGATCTGGCAGCCAAGGGCGGCACCGCCCACGTGGCCGTGCTGAAATCCGTGGTGACCCAAGCCTCCTCTGCCATTCCGGTGATGCCGCTCTATATCTCCATGGCCTTCAAGATCATGAAGGAGAAGGGCATTCACGAGGGCTGCATGGAGCAGGTGGACCGCATGATGCGCACCCGTCTCTACGCTTCCGATATGGCGCTGGACGATCAGGCCCGCATCCGCATGGATGATTGGGAGCTGCGCGAAGATGTGCAGCAGACCTGCCGCGACCTGTGGCCCTCCATCACCAGCGAGAATCTCTCCGATCTGACCGACTACACCGGCTACAAGCAGACCTTCCTCGGCCTGTTCGGTTTCGGGCTGGATGAGGTTGATTACGATGCGGATGTGAATCCGGACGTGAAATTCGACGTGGTCGAGCTCTGATCCTGACGCAAGCGAAAACAGAGCCCCCTCTTTGGAAAAAGAGGGGGCTTTTTTTTATCAACGCAATGGGGTTGCGGTTACGTGGTTTCCTCGCACTATGGTCGTGAGGGGGAGAGTGCCGCACCGGTTGCTAGCATCATGGCGCGTAAAAAGACAAAAAGGCTCCTAAGGAGCCTTTTTGTTGCGATGCGTTGTGCTTACTGCTTGTAGCCCTTGAGGAAGCGGGCGAGGCGGCCGATGGCCTCTTCCAGCTCCTCTTCGCGGGGCAGGAATACCAGCCGGAAGTGATCCGGCGCCGGCCAGTTGAAGCCAGTGCCCTGCACCAGCAGGAGCTTCTCCTGTTGTAGCAGGTCGAACACCATCTTCTGGTCGTCGCGGATGTCATACACCTTGGGGTCGAGACGCGGGAACATGTAGAGCGCCCCCTTGGGTTTGACGCAGGAGACACCCGGAATGTCGTTGAGCAGCTCCCATGCCTTGTCCCGCTGCTTGCGCAGGCGACCACCCGGCAGGATCAGCTCGTTGATGCTCTGGTAGCCGCCGAGCGCAGTCTGGATAGCGTGCTGCATTGGCACGTTGGCACACAGTCGCATGGAGGCCAGCATCTCCAGCCCCTCGATGTACCCTTTGGCACGGCCCTTGGGGCCAGTGATGACCATCCAGCCCTGGCGGAAGCCGCAGGCGCGGTAGGCCTTGGAAAGGCCGTTGAAGGTCACCACCATCACGTCATCGCACAGGGTGCAGACGCTGGTGTGGGAGATGTCGTCGTAGAGGATCTTGTCGTAGATCTCGTCGGCGAAAATGATGAGGTTGTGCTGGCGGGCGATCTCGATCACTTCCAGCAGGAACTCGCTGCCGTAGACGGCGCCGGTCGGGTTGTTGGGGTTGATCAGCACCAGGCCGCGGGTGCGCGGGGTGATGCGGGCGCGGATGTCGTCGAGATCCGGATACCAGTCAGCCCCTTCGTCACAGCGATAGTGCACCGCATGGCCACCGGAGAGGGTGACGGCAGCAGTCCAGAGCGGGTAGTCGGGAGAGGGTACCAGCATCTCGTCGCCGTTGTTGAGCAGCGCCTGCATCGCCATCACGATCAGTTCGCTGGCGCCATTGCCGATATAGATGTCGTCGATATCGACCTTGCGCATCCCTTTTTGCTGGTAGTACTGCATCACCGCTTTGCGGGCAGAAAACAGCCCCTTGGAGTCGCAGTAGCCCTGGCTCAGCGGCATGTTGAGGATCACATCCTTGATGATCTCTTCCGGGGCATCAAAACCAAACGGGGCCGGGTTGCCGATGTTGAGCTTGAGAATGCGGTGGCCTTCGTCTTCGAGACGGCGGGCTTCTTTATGCACCGGGCCGCGGATGTCGTAGCAGACATCGTCGAGCTTGTGCGACTTGTCGATAGTGAACATGGTGACTGTGATTCCTTCCCCATGGGGACGCGTTGGCGAAAAAGGCGATTTTTAGTATCAAATTTCTTTTCCCCTATTCTTCACAGAATTGAATGCTAGAACAATCCTCTTTTTAGAAGAATTCCCTGATTTTTAGCCCTGAAACAGGGTTGCCAGAACGTTAAATTCAGCACGATCGTTTGTGTGACTAGAGGTTACCAGTGAAAGATGGTGGGCTGATTAACAAAGATACCCGACTGTGTTGAAATATTGGTATCCGCTGGCACGATAAGCTTGTTTACAAAAATGTCTTATCCCCTTTGTTCTTTGAGGCAAGCTGGTACCGGCTGATTGGGTTAGCCATACTCGGCGAGCCATGTCATCGCATCGACCCACCCATATTGAGGCATTCCCATGCATGCACCCGTTCCTGGCCGTTATCGCCACTTCAAGGGGGGTTACTATCAAGTGCTCACCCTCGCCCTGCATACCGAAACCCAGGAGCAGCTGGTGATCTATCAATCCGAGCAGGATGGTCAGGTCTATGCTCGCCCTGTCGCTATGTTCATGGAGTGGATCGAGCATCAAGGGCAGGTTGTCAGCCGCTTCACGCCCGCAGGGCATATGGCACGTTAGCTGAGCGATATACGCGCGCCCCTGACGTGCGGCGTCAATTTTTGTCGCACCATGTGTGCAGTGACAGCACCATATGCCACCCCTCCATAGTGATAAAAATCTCATTTAATCAATTGTTTGTGATGGACGTCACAAAAAGTGACCCGCGTCTGTAAGGTTCGTATTCTCGAGTGACACTCCCATAATGCTGCGCTTATTGAATCTGAGGCTTTTTTTGAGTCTTTTTTGCTGTTATCTCATTGGGAGAATGAATGTGAAACCTGTTGCTGCTGAGTTTATGGGTACTTTCTGGCTGGTATTGGGCGGGTGCGGCAGTGCTGTGTTGGCAGCGGCCTTTCCGCATGTGGGGATCGGTCTGTTGGGGGTCTCGCTGGCCTTTGGTCTGACCGTGTTGACCATGGCATTTGCCATCGGCCATATCTCCGGTTGCCACCTCAATCCGGCCGTTACCGTTGGTCTGTGGGCGGGTGGTCGTTTCCCTGCATCTGGCGTGCTGCCTTACATAGTGGCGCAAGTGCTGGGTGGCATCGCCGCTGCAGCCGTGCTCTATGTGATTGCCAGTGGTCAGGCCGGGTTTGATCTCTCAGCCGGTTTTGCCTCCAACGGCTACGGTGAGCACTCTCCGGGTGGTTACAGCCTGACTGCGGCACTGATGTGTGAAATGGTGATGACCGGCTTCTTCCTGTTCGTCATCATGGGTGCCACCGATAGCCGCGCCCCTGCCGGTTTCGCGCCGATCGCCATCGGCCTGTGCCTGACCCTGATCCACCTCGTCAGCATTCCGGTGACCAATACCTCAGTCAACCCGGCTCGCAGTACTGGCGTAGCCCTGTTTGTTGGTGACTGGGCTGTCAGCCAGCTGTGGCTGTTCTGGGTTGCCCCGATTGTCGGTGCCATTCTGGGTGCGCTGGCTTATCGCCTGGTGGCGACTGAGCAGAAGTAATCGTTCAAACAAAAGTGTGGTATCGACACGCCTGCGGGCGTGTTTTTTGTTTCTGATGGGTGCTGGCAGTGCTTGGCAGAGCGACTAGAGCCCTTTGGCCTGCAGCATATCTTTGTAGCGTTGGTGCAATAACTGGACGCGTTCCACATAGGCGCGTGTTTCTGCATAGGGCGGGACACCGCCATGTTTTTGTACGGCTCCCGGGCCGGCATTATAGGCAGCGGTTGCCAGCGTCACATTGCCGCCATACTGCCTGAGCAAGCCAGCCAGGTATTTTACCCCACCGAAGATGTTCTGCTCCGCCAACAGGGCATTGCCGACCCCAAGCTCTTGCGCAGTGGCAGGCATCAGCTGGGTCAGGCCCATCGCCCCCTTGCGGGAAACCGCCAACGGATTAAACGCTGACTCTGCATGGATCAGGGCCCGGATCAACGCCGGTTCAACCTGATAGGTTTTGGCGGCAGCCTTGATGGTGCTGGCATAGTCATAGAGGAACAGCCCTGTGGTCTGCCAGTTGACGCTGGATTTGGGATCGCAAGCGAAGCAGTCGTTGAACAGCAGCAGCTCGTAGTGGCCCTGTTCGGGCGCCATGTCGGAGTAGCGTACCACCCCGTTCTGCTGCACCGATTTATAGACCTGGATCTGCTTCTTGCCGTTAGTCGCGACTGCCGCCGTTTGAGCGATTTCGGGTTGCGGGGCGGGCGCGGCATCATTGACCGGACGCAAGGGGGAGGGGGCTACGGTCAGGAAGATCACCTCCGCGGGTGGGGTAGTCTGGCTCCATCCGCTCAGGGGGATCAACAACATATGGCCTGCCAGCATCCATGCTTTCAACCGTAACACTCCTTCCTGTGATGACCATGTTGAGTAAAGCATCATGACGAGGGCAGAACAAGCGGCCAACAGGATGCAAATGATCCGATTCGGTGACCGGGATCAAAGTATCCACCGCAATAAAGGGGAGTCATCATGAAGCCCTGTTTTGGTCGTCAGGCGGTGGGTCATGGCCTCTTCCTCCGGGTCAGCAAGGTGTCCATGATGTCCGCTTTTTTGTTGACGAAAGGCATGCTATCGTGCTGGCGTCATCTGGTCGGATTAGCACACCGTATCTGGCACTAATAATTGATTATCAAAGGATTTGTCTGTGACAAGCAAGCTGGCGATGGAACTCACTTTCGAAGAGTACTGCGACGCCGACCTCTCTCTCATCAGGGACTATTACGAGACGACGTTTTCCCACTATGTGCCGGACTTGGCCGAGCGGATCTTTGTCGTACGTGATGCTCACTGGCTAGTGGGGGCGGTTCGGTTGCGGGACGAGGAGGAGTTTTACCATCTGTGCGGCTTTCGCCTGTTACCCCACTATCAGTCGTTGGGGCTGGGTTCTTGCCTGTTGCAACATGCCTGCCGCGATTTGCTCGAAAAGCCGGTGGTCTGCCAGGCGCTGCCTTTCGAGAAGCCGTTTTATCTCAAGGCCGGTTTTGCCGATATGCCGCTCAACCGATTGAGTGGGTCACTCTTCTCACTGTATGAGCGGCAGCAGCAGCAAGGCTATCAGGTTGAGCTACTGATACGAGAAAGCACCCAGCTCCTCCCGAATTAAGTGGTCAACGAGGCTTGGTCAGCAGGTGGATCTTGCCCGGTGACAGCTCCAGTCCCAGCAGATTTTCCTTCAGCCAGGCCTGATCCGGATCCTTGTCATTGAGTTTGTAGACAGGTTTGCTCTCCAGCCGTTTCTCCATGCTTTGCAACAGCATGCCGAGCATGAGCCCGAACTTCTTCTCGGCCGCCTCTGGCTCCAGCTTGTACTCCACCAGCTTCATGTTATCGAGAAATAGCGCGCTCTGGGCCTTGTCATAGCGGGGTCTCGCCTCATAGGTCATCTGCAGGCGGGCGTCATATTCGGTGTTGTCTGGCAGGGCTATTTTGAGCTTGCCCTTGCCATAGACCCGGGCGGTATCGGGGCGCTGGCGACCAATTTGCACATCGCTCTGCTCCAGTTGCACATGGGCCTTGATGATGCCCGGCAGCTCCAGCTGTTTGTCGACTTGTACCTGAGATTGCAGGTACTGGTTAATCTGTTGCTCATTGATGTCATATGAGCCCTGGCTTAGCATGGCCAGACTCAGCAGCATAGATTGCAGGATCATGGGGGCGACCTGATAGAATGGATTTGTCTTACAGCATACCATTTTGGCCATGTTGGGTCTGCCCAGCGCACAGTTTGTCGATCACAAGGAGTCCCCGTTGCTCAACGGTTTGGAATACGATCTCCACCTGCTTTTCTCCCGTTTTTTGGGCTGGCTGCTACTGCTTTTTCATACCGTGATCGTCACCGGGGTGTCGTTTCGGGTGATCATGAAGCGGCGTCCTATCGGGGTATCGCTGGCCTGGCTGGCCCTTATCTATGCTATTCCGTTTGCCGGGGTAGGCTTCTACATCTTGTTTGGCGAGATCAAACTGGGTCGCCGCCGCGCTGAGCGTGCCCAGGCCATGTACCGCCCTTATGCTATCTGGACGCGTCAGTTGGCCCGTCTGTTTCCCCAGCACTGTTGTGAGGTGGGTGCCAAGGCGCTGCCTTTGCACGATTTGATCCAGAGTCGCTTGGGGATGCCGATGCTGTCTGGCAATCGCATGACGCTGCTGAACAAACCCGAATCGATATTACGCGAAATAGTGCGCGATATTCGTCAATCCTCCCAGTCTTGTTATCTGGAGTTCTACATCTGGCACCCGGGTGGCGATGCTGACCAGGTATGCGAGGCGTTGATTGAGGTGGCGATGCGCGGCGTGGATTGTCGTTTGTTGCTCGATTCGGTGGGCAGCAAACAGTTCTTCCGCTCCCCATGGCCGAAAAAGCTGCGCAAGGCGGGGGTCAAACTGGTGGAGGTGCTGCCAGTTGGCGCCTGGCGCATTCTGTTCCAGCGCCAGGATCTGCGGATGCACCGCAAGCTGGTGGTGATCGATGACAGAGTGGGTTACACCGGCTCGATGAACATGGTGGATCCCCGTTTCTTCAAACAGGATGCCGGCGTCGGCCAGTGGGTCGATATCATGATCCGGGTACAGGGCCCCATGGTACCGCTGATGTGGTCCATCTTCGTCTGGGATTGGGAGATGGAGACCGGCGAGCGGTTGCTCGACAGTTTGCAGCACGATCCTGAGGTCTGGCCCCAGACCAACTACCGTGCCCAGCTGATCCCTTCTGGTCCTTTCGTTGGTGGCGATTGTATTCAGCAGAGCCTGCTGCTGGCCATCTATCAAGCCCGTAGCCATCTGGTGCTAACCACCCCCTACTTCGTGCCTGATGATCCACTGGCGGCAGCGCTCAGCTCGGCGGCCGCCCGCGGGGTGCAGGTGCAACTGGTATTGCCCGAACGCAACGACTCCATCATGGCTAACTATGCCTGTAATGCTTTTATGGAGGAGCTGCTGGCGGCCGGGGTGGAGATCTATCGTTATGATGCCGGTTTGCTCCATACCAAGAGCGTGCTGGTAGACGATGACTTCGCGCTGGTGGGCACGGTTAACTTGGACCGTCGCAGCCTCTGGCTCAATTTCGAAGTGACGCTACTGGTCGATAATCCGGCCTTCGTGGCCCAGATGACTCGCCTGGTGCAGGGTTATATGATGGAAGCGACCCCGATGACCCTGGCCAAATGGCAGGCGCGTCCCTGGTACAAAAAGGCGATGGAGAACATCTTCTATCTCTTCAGTCCCTTGTTGTGACGCTGTGGCGAGCCGACAGAATGTTGGCTTGCCATCTGATTGGACTTGCCTCGTCCCGAGTCCGCCCCGTAGAGTGCAGTGACAACTCGCTGGAGACACATGGATTTATGAAAAAGATAGTGGCCCTCGCCGTGGGTGCGGCATTGGTAGGTGGTGGTTTGGCTGCCTGTTGGTACACCGGAAACAGCTTCGATAACATAGTGGCGGAGCAGATTGCCAAGGTGAAGAACGAGACGGGCCTGGAACTGCAGTGGCTGCCGGGCAACAGCAATCTGTTCGCGCGCGACGGGGTGTTGAAGCTGGTGGTCAGCCCGCAGGAGATGGCGGCACTCGATAGTAATCTGCAAGGGGATCAACCACTGGATCTGCAGTTTGTCGTGACCAGCAGGATCCTGCCGCTCTATATCAAAAGCAACGTGCTGCTTGATACCAAACAAGGCTCTCTGGCGCCGGTGTTTGCCACGCTGGGGATGGAGCAGTGGCAATTAGGTGTGGAGTCAGTGAGCAGCCTCTGGACCCAAGCCAACAGCAGCCGCTTTTGGGCTAACGAGTTCAAGGTCAAACAGGGGCTGGACGAGTTTAATTTTTTGCCACTTAGCGGAGAGTTCCACGGCGATCTGGAAGGGAGTGGCCACCTCACCATGACCTGGCAGGGCATGACGGTCCACGAAGAGCAGAGCAAGATGGATCTGGTGCTGGCCGACCTGAAGGGCAGCGCCGACATCGCCGAGATCAGCGGTGTCATGCTCTCTCCCCAGAGTGAAATGGCACTGGCGGCGCTGACCTTGCAACTGCCCGATAGCGTCAAGGTATCGTTACAGGGGCTGACCACCGCGACCCAGCTGACAGGGGACAATGCCCAAACCCTCTCCAGCAGTTATCAGATGAAGATTGCCAAACTCGATCTGGAGAGTGAAACCGATACCTTGGCATTAACTGACAGCAAGCTGGCGCTTAACCTCAAGGGGCTGGATCTGGAAGGATATCAGGGTCTGCAGGCTGCCAGCGGTCAGGGAATTGAGGATAGCGCCATCCAGCAGGCGCTGGACAAGATGCTCAAACGTGGCGCAACCCTGGAGCTGGCCGACCTGAGTGCCAAGCTCAACGGTGAAGCTGTTGCCATGAAAGGGGATGTGGCGCTGGCGTCCACCTCGCTGGAGCAGCTGTTCAATAGCGAGGATGGGATGCAGGCACTGAGTGGCCAACTGCATGCCAGCCTCAGCGACAAGTTGGGCAAGGCGGTGCCACAACTGGCCCCGATGCTCGATCAGTTGACCTTGATGGGTTATCTGAAGGCCGATCAGCAAAAACTGATCTCCGAGCTGAAGCTGGTGAAGGGTGCCGTGACGGTGAATAATTTGCCGCTTTGATAGATGGTGTGTAAACAACAACGGCTCCCGCGGGAGCCGTTGTTGTTTCTGGCATTTGCATACGTGTCGCGATGGTGCTTACTTGAACACCACCGTCTTGTTGCCGCAGACGAATACCCGCTCGTTCAACACCAGCTCCAGCGCGCGGCTCAGCACCGATTTCTCCACATCCCGGCCCGCTTTGGCCATGTCGTCGGCACTGAAGGCGTGGCCGACGTGGATCACATCCTGCTCGACGATGGGGCCTTCATCCAGATCGTTGGTCACGAAGTGGGCGGTGGCGCCGATCAGCTTGACCCCGCGATCGAACGCTTGTTGATAAGGGCGGGCGCCGATGAAGGCGGGCAAGAAAGAGTGGTGGATGTTGAGGATTTTGCGGGGGTAGGCTTCAACGAAGCTGGGGGTCAGCACTCGCATGTACTTGGCCAGGATCACATAGTCAGGCTCATAGCTGTCGATGATGGCGCGCACCTGCTCTTCATGCTCGGTACGGCTCAGCTGTTCGTGGCTGACGGTGTGGAACGGAATGTTGAACTTGCCGGTGAGCTCGCCGAGGGTGTCGTAGTTGCCGATCACCGCGACTATATCCATATCCAGCGCGCCCGCGTAGTTCTTCATCAGAATGTCGCCAAGGCAATGGGTCTCCTTGGTCACCAGAATGACGATACGTTTCTTGCCTGCCTTGACCAGACGACGCTCGGCGCCAGCGGGCAGGGCATCGTCCAGATCTGCCAGCAGGGTCTCGTCGTTGAAACGCCCCTCCAGCTCGGTACGCATAAAGAAGCGGCCATTTTCGTGATCCACAAACTCATCGTTCTTGATGATGTTGAGCTGGTGCTTGTAGCAGATGTTGGTGATCTTGGCGATGAGCCCTTTGGCATCCGGGCAATCCGTGAGCAGTATTTTCTTTTCCATCTCTGTCATTTTCCGTTTGTGGTGTTGGCGCCGCTGTCTGCGCAGGGAGCGCATTTATTCAGGCTCTCATTTCGAGGCACTGTTTATAGTTGTTGTGGGGGGGAACTATGCCATAAACCGATCCGCACCATAAAGCACTTCGCCAGCCAGGGTGGTGCGGTAGTCAGTCGGCAGCGGAGGGCACTCATTTGATCCGGTGTTGAAACGGTTTTCAGCCAGCGGGGGATTTTGGCTGGTATCTGCAACCGTTTTTCTTTAGGCTGTCTGCGCTTATTCTCAGGGCGGGGTGCAATTCCCCACCGGCGGTATCCCGATTGACTCGGGGAGCCCGCGAGCGCCCGACCTGGCAGATTGCCGGTTCGGGGTCAGCAGATCCGGTGAGATGCCGGAGCCGACGGTGATAGTCCGGATGAAAGAGGATAAGACAGACATTGCCGCGTTGGCCCAGGGTGGGCTGGCTGCCGCATGTTTATCTCTGTCTGCCTTTCCGTGCCCTGATTCTGGTCCTTGTCTTGTTTAGGAGTTTTACCATGAATCAGTCTCTATTCAGTGAATTCGGTGATCCCATTGCCCGTGTCGAAGCGGCCCTGACAGCTTTGCGTGCCGGTGGCGGCGTGCTGGTGGCCGATGATGAAGATCGGGAGAACGAGGGTGACCTTATTTTTGCCGCTCAATCCATGACCAATGAACAGATGGCGATGATGATCCGCGAATGTTCCGGCATCGTCTGTCTCTGCCTGCCCGACGAACGGGTTCGTCAGCTGGAACTGCCGATGATGGTGGACGCCAACTCCAGCCATTACCAGACTGCTTTCACTGTCACCATCGAAGCGGCGCAGGGGGTGACCACCGGTGTTTCTGCGGCCGATCGCATCACCACCATCCGTGCTGCCATTGCCGATGGCGCCAAACCGGGGGATCTGCATCGCCCGGGGCATGTCTTCCCGCTGCGGGCTCGTACCGGTGGAGTGCTCACTCGTCGTGGTCATACCGAAGCCACGGTCGATCTGATGCAACTGGCCGGTCTCAAACCGTTCGGTGTGTTGTGCGAATTGACCAAAGAAGATGGTTCCATGGCTCGACTGCCTGACCTGATTTCGTTTGGTCGGCAGCATCAAATGCCGGTACTGACCATTGAAGATCTGGTGCAATACCGTCAATCGGCGTCAGATCGAACAGCTTAAGCCTCATACGAAATTGTAATAAGGCAAAAAGTTGGGTAACCTCTGTCTGTGTTTCCACCATGCGGCACTCATTTTTTAGAGATTTTGGATAAAAACTGTCCACTCGAAAAAAAATGAGGCTTTTAATGCGTTTATCTGTGGTGGGGACTATGCAAAGTATGATTTTTTTGTGCCATAATCACGCCGCTTGCTAAACGTCTGGCGAGTTCAAGGGAGCTTTAAAAATGAAAAAATTGTTGTTGGTAGGTGTTGTTGGTCTGTCCGCTCTGCTGGGCGGTTGTGCAAACACCAGCGAACTGGAAACTTCCGTTCAGAATCTGTCTAACAAAGTTGACCAACTGGCTCAAGATGTTAGCGCTGTTCGTGCTGATCAATCCAAAATTGCTGCTGATGTTTCTGAAGCCAAGCAAGAAGCTATGCGTGCTAACCAGCGCATCGACAACATGGCTACTTCTTACAAGAAGTAATCCATGCGAAAAAAATGGCGCAATTATGCGCCATTTTTTTTTGCCTGAAATTCACCGTTTCCCTGTCTGCACGTCCCTGTCTTTACCTGTGACCCATGAGGTCATGCCGGTCTCCCGGCACTCCCCCATCATTACCAGCCAGTTCGACTCTGATCAGTAGAGCAGACTATAGAGTTTGCGACGGTAGTTCTGCGCCGCCGCTGTACTGCCCATAGTTGCCAGAATATCGAGATAGGTCTTTCTGGCATCGCCGAATGCCAAGTCCCGCTTGAGGATCTCCAGCAACAAGCTCAATGCCTCTTCTTGACGGCCAGCCTGGTGGTATTGCACAGCCAGCTCCTGGGTCAGGGAAAAATCATCGGGTTGTTCCGCATGGCGGGCTTCCAGCGCACGCAACTCGGGGCTGTCTGCCGCTTGCAGCGCCAGCGCCAGTCGTGAGCTCAGGGTATGGAAGTGATCATCCTGTGCCACCATCGGGATGGTGCCGAGGCGCTCCTGCGCTTCTTCTAGCAAATTGAGCTCAAGCGCCGCCTGAATGAGCCACAGGCTGATGTCGTGGCGCTCGGGCGCCAGTTGGTGGGCCTTGGTCAGATGGGCATAGGCGATGCTGGGCTGTTCCTCCGTCAGCGCTTGCTGTCCTTTGCTCAGCAGCTCTTCCTCTTCTTTGGGGGCAAATGCGGCGAAGTACTGACGCAAGGTTGCTTCATCCTGCGGGCCTTCAATAATGGATTGCTCATCAGGTCGTCCCTGATGGAACAGCACCAGCGCTGGCAGGGCGCGCAGGCCGAGCTGGCTGGCCAGTGGCTGCAGCTGGGGATCGTTCATGTCCACCTTGGCCAGGGTGACCTGCTCATTGACGGGCCCAACCAAAGACTCGATCAGCGGCGTCATCCCCTGACACTCCGGCATCTGCGGCGCATAGAAGTAGATGACGACCGGTTTCTTCATGGACGCATCGATCAGTTCGGCGTGAAAATTCTGGGGAGTAATATCGACGATCATGAGTTGGACTCTTTAATAAGGGTGGTAAGTAACATGGGGTTGATAGGCAGGCAATTCAAGCGCTCATCCAGTCGGTAAACATTCACCGTGGTTGTCGCCCCGGCCAGGCTCAGCCAGCCGTTGGCAAAGGGCCAATCCTGCACCTGATAAGTAAGGTTATCCAGCCGATTGTCGAGTCGCCACTCTTCATCCGGGATGAAACGCACCTTTTCGAGCCCTGCTGCTATGCCGCCCCCGTGGGCTTTCAGTACCGCCTCCTTGCGCGACCACAGCCGGTAGAAGGCGCACTCCTGCTCGTTAGCGGGCAGCGCGCAGAGCCACTCATATTCACTCTGTGCATAAAATCGGCGTGCCAGGGGGAGGGGATTATGCCGCCGTTTGCCCAGTTCGAGATCCACCCCCAGCGGCCCATGCGAGCAGAGCGCCAGCACCAGCCAGTGGCCACTGTGGCTGAGGTTGAAGTGCCAGCCATTATCATGCAACCGTGGTTTCCCGTGTTCATCTTGACAAAATTGCAAGCTGGCAGCGGTTTGTTGCAGCCGTTCGGCCAGTAGCTGGCGCAAGAGGGCGCGGCTTATCAGGTACTCCTGACGGCGAGCGGGATGGGTAATTGTTTGCCAGATATGCCGTTCATTGTCCGACAGCCACTGTGGTAATTGCAGCAGTTGTTGCTGGCATACGGCGGCTGAATTTAACAAAAAAAGATCGGTTTCGATCATTGTTATTCACTTAAAAAAGGTGCTGAAGCAGGGATAAAAGTCAGTTATCTATGAGCCCCAAGGCTCTTTTAGGGATTGTATATTGTTTGGGCATGATCACATTAATTATGAAAAATAGTGCATTACCTTGCAAAAATGTGAGCTCGATAGGGATTTTCACTTGCCTCGATAGAATTCTTGGATATAGTCGGGTGCTGTTGCCTTATAAATTGCCCTTTGGGGCCGTATTTTAACAAGATTGACTATTTAGCGGGGATAAAGGATTGCGCCACCTGATGCTACTGCTGGTCGCGCTCGGAATGGTGGGTTGTGCCTCGGCACCCCAGACCGAGGTCGCGAGCAAGATCGAAGTTTCCATGGTTGAACCTGTCATTGAACCAGAAGCTTCCCAGACACCTGATGTGAATGAAATCCTGACTGTATATAAAGAGTGGCGTGGCGTTCCGTACCGGATGGGTGGCAGTAGCCAGCGCGGTATCGATTGTTCCGCCTTTGCCCGTGAAGTGTTCCGCAATGCCGTCGGTGTCGAATTACCCCGTGATACCCGCTCCCAAGTCCACGAAGGGACGCGCGTTTCCAAGCAGGATCTGGTCGAGGGTGACTTGGTCTTCTTCAAAATCAATCGTCGTCTCAACCACGTTGGTATCTACGTCGGCAATGGTGAATTTATCCACGCCTCGACCCGCGCAGGGGTGACGCGCTCCAAGCTGGACAGCCAATACTGGCGCAGCAAGTTCTGGCAAGCTCGCCGGATCGACATCTGAGTCAGGCTGGACAAACGGCTCGCAGTACGGACTGTTTTTCCAACCTCACTTGAACCGGGCTCGATAGCCCGGTTTTTTATTGCCGTCGTTTAGACTTTCCCGAGTCAAATCACTATAGTGTGGGCCCGTTTTCTTCGGCAGGCTCAGCATGAAACCCCGCATCCCATCAGCCGGTGGCCCCCAGTCGGGCGACCGCAAATCCGGACTTCACTCCCGTAATCGCCATCAGGCGGGCTACGACTTTGCGGCGCTTTGCCTGCGAACTCCCGAGTTGGCCGCTCACGTCTTTACCAATGACTACGGCACCCGCACTATCGATTTTGCCAATCCCGATGGGGTGAAGACTCTCAATCGCGCCCTGCTGGCCCATCACTACGGGATTGCCCACTGGGATCTGCCTGCCGGTTACCTTTGCCCTCCCATCCCGGGACGGGTGGACTACCTGCATTGGGCGGCCGACCTGCTGGCCGAGAGCGCGGGCCAGGTCCCTACCGGCAAGGGGGTGAGGGTGCTGGATATCGGGGTTGGGGCAAACTGCATCTATCCGCTGCTCGGGTGCCGCGAATATGGCTGGCGCTTCGTGGGGTCTGATATTGATCCGGTGTCGGTCAAGGCGGCGACCTTGCTGACCAAGAGCAACGGGCTGGGTAATCAGATTGAGTGCCGCTTGCAGGGCAATGCCAACCATGTGTTTCGCGGCATCATAGGGCCGAAGGAGCGCTTTGCCCTGACCCTTTGCAATCCACCGTTCCATGCATCGTTGGAAGAGGCGAGCAAAGGCTCTGAGCGCAAGCTGCGCAATCTGGGGAAAGAGGTCACCGGGACACCGCTGCTCAACTTCGGTGGTCAGAAAGCCGAGCTCTGGTGCGAAGGGGGCGAGGCGGCGTTTCTGGCCAACATGATTGCCCAGAGCAAGGAGTTTGCCACTCAGTGCCTCTGGTTCAGCTCGCTGGTGTCAAAAAAAGAGAACTTGCCGGGGGCGAAAAAGGCGCTGGCAAGAGTTGGGGCCTGTCAGGTGCGGGTTATCGACATGGCGCAGGGCAACAAGGTGAGCCGGATCCTTGCCTGGTCCTTCCTGGATGAAGAGGGATTGCGTAACGGCTGGTCGAGCGCGCGCTAAACCCCCACCACAAGGCCCGACGAGGGCCTTTTTTCATGATGAACCCGCGAATTTCCCCTGCTGGCTGCATCTCTGGTAATCGATTTCCTCATTGGCATATCGTGCTGGTTTACATGGTGTAAGTAGTTACTTCTGCCTTGGTACACGTGTACGCCGAGATTTTTTTGCACTTACCGCTGAAACTTTAATAAAATAGGACTGGTTAGACCTCTTATTCGGCATTGAATCAAATAGGGATCGGTAAATGAAAGTTGTCGATTTTCTGAAGCGCAAGCGCGAAATTTTGGCGCAGCACCCCTTTGAGCTCAAGGATTGGCTCTCTCCGGCGATCCGCGACTACTGGCGTGAGTTTCAGCAAAAGGCACATCTTCACCCTTTGTTGGGACGTGTACTGGACTTGCAGAGTGAGTCTCAGAGCGAACAGCAACAGGATGCAGCAACCGTGGCACAAGTGGCCAACGGTCAGCCGATCATGGCCCAAGAGCCCGTGATGGCGTTGTCGGGCGAGATTGGTGAGCTCTATGGGGTTCTGCAGGCTCGGGTTGGCGAAGAGACCCATGTGGGTGAGTGGCTTCATATCAGCCAACAGATGATCGATCAGTTTGCTGCGGCAACCGGCGATAACCAATGGATCCACACCAATCCTGAGCGGGCGGCCGCCGAGTCGCCCTTCAAGACCACCATTGCTCACGGGTTCCTGACCCTGTCGCTGCTGCCGCAATTGACCGGTTCGGTCGATGAGGCCACCCCCGAGTTCCCGACCGCCCGTATGGTGGTGAACTTCGGGCTGGATCAGGTGCGTTTCCCGTACCCCATCAAGGTGGACAGCAAGATCCGCGCTCGTACCAAGTTGGCACGGGTGACCCCGATAAAGGGTGGGTTGGAGCTGCTCAAGGAGATCAAGGTGGAGATCGAAGGGATCCGCCGCCCGGGTTGCGTGATCGAGTCAGTGACCCGCATCTACTTCTAGGCGTCCTGATTGGCATGAATGATGAAACGGGCCCACTGTAGTGTTCAACTAACAGTGGGCCCGTTTTTTTGCCTGTTTGTTGCCAGTTGTGAGGTGTCAGCCATTGCGCGCCGACCCCAGCTTGATATGACTCACAAAACCGGACCCACTGCAGTTATCCAGCTCCCATTTTGGCCACATTGAGGTCTGACGAAATAGCATATTGTGCGACTATTGGCGCCTGATTCCCTATTCTGGTGACAATAGTGCCCATCAATCACAAGATTATTCTGCCACTACTGCTTAGCCTCGCTATCTTGCTGATCCCGACCCAGTGGATCCCGCTGGAGGGGATAACGGTGGTCGAGCAGCGGGTCGTGGCTATTTTCGTGCTGGCCGCCCTCTGCTGGATCCTGGAGCCCATCCCCATCTTTGCCACCTCGGTGCTGATCATAGTGCTGGAGTTGCTGCTGCTCTCTGACAAGGGGCTCTGGTTCATGACCGCTGGCAAGAGTGAGCCGGGATTTGGTGAGCTGCTCAAATCGACCGAAGTGATGGCGACCTTTGCCTCGCCGGTCATCATGCTGTTTCTCGGCGGTTTTTTCCTCGCTATCGCCGCCACCAAATATCAGCTGGACATCAATCTGGCACGAGTGCTGCTGCGCCCCTTTGGCCGGGATCCCAAGATTGTCATGCTGGGATTGATGTTGATCACTGCCACCTTCTCCATGTTCATGAGCAATACCGCCACCACCGCCATGATGCTGGCCATTCTCTCACCGGTGCTGGCGGTCTTTCCCGACAAGGACCCCGCTAAAATCGGCTTCGTACTGGCCATTCCGCTGGCCGCTAACCTGGGTGGGATCGGTACCCCCATCGGCACTCCGCCCAACGCGGTGGCGCTCAAATACCTGACTGGCGAGCATGCTATCTCGTTCGGTCAGTGGATGGGGTTTGCGGTGCCCTTTGTCGCTGTACTGTTGTTACTCGGCTGGTTTCTGCTGGGGCGCTTCTTCCCGAGTACCCTCAAGCGCATTGATCTCAAGATCGAGGGGCGCTTTATGCAGACCCCCCGTGCCTGGGTGGTCTACCTCACCTTCATCACCACCATAGTGCTCTGGTTGCTGGGGGATTTTCATGGCATGAGCTCCTATGTGGTTGCCCTGATCCCGGTAGCGGTGTTCCTGACCACCGGCATCATCACCAAAGATGATTTGCACAAGATCTCTCTCGACGTGCTCTGGCTGGTGTCAGGCGGTATCGCGTTGGGGCTGGCACTGGAGGACTCCGGTCTGGCGGAGCGACTCATCACCCACATTCCGTTCCATGAGTACTCCACGCTGGCGGTGCTGGTCGGCGCCTGTCTGCTGGCGGTGGTGATGGCCAACTTCATGTCCAATACCGCAACCGCTAACTTGCTGCTGCCACTGGTGGCGGCGCTGGCGGTCAGTATGCCGGAGCTGGCCGAGTGGGGTGGCAGCCATACCCTGATCCTGGCGGTCACCATTTCGGTCTCGCTCGGAATGTCGCTGCCCATCAGTACCCCGCCCAATGCGCTGGCCCACGCCACCGGCCTGGTGGAGAGCCGCCAGATGGTGCGGATCGGTGTCATCATGGGACTGGTCGGCACCCTGCTGGCGATGGTATGGATCTACCAGATTGCGGCTTGGGGGCTGATCTGACCATGGCTCTTGCCTGTCATGCCATGGTCCTGCGTAGGTAAGGCAACACAGCACCGTGTACGCGAATGACAAGAGGAGCCAAATTGGCTCCTCTTGTTTGTGCTCGACTTTGTGATCGACTTAGAAACTGGCACCCAGACTGAGCAGATGCTTGAACTCGGTCTCTTTGTATTCTTGCTCGATGCCGAAGAAATTCACTTCCCCATCTTCCCACTCCATCTCACTCGACCAGGAGAGGCGCAGGTGATCGTTGAAGTAGTAGCGCAGGCCCACGCTGCCGGACACATCTCGATCCAGGGTGATATAGGGGGAGGGTTGATCCAGATAGACCAGATAGCGCCCCTGACTGAACAGCTCCAGTTTCTCCCGCCACAGCGGGATAGGTTGGCGATAATCCCAGTTCATGCTGGCAAAGGGATAATCAATGATCCGGTTGCCTTTAAAGATCACTCCAATCCCGCTCTCTTCCCTGAAGTAGGCTTTGCGCAGGCCCCCTTGTGCCACGAACTCCAGCCGACGGCGCTTCTCGTTCCAGAAGCGGTAGCCCGGGCCTGTACCATAGTCGAGGCTGAGGTAGCTGCTCTCCAGCATGTCATATTCGGCATTGAGCGAGCTGCGTACAAACCACTGATGATCGAAAAAGTAGTCAAGGGTCGGGTTCAGCTTGTAGTCGTGGCTATCGGTGACGCTGTCAGAGGTTTCGTAGGAGTATTCACCGGATAGGCTGTAGCGCCAGTCCAGATTGGCCAGCTCGGTCTTGCCCTTGAAGTTGACGTTGTTGGTGTGTTTGTCTTTGTTTTTGAGTTTGACGTTGAGATCGCCATTGCCGGTCCAGAGCCAGGCATTGCGCTCATTCTGCTCATCCTTGAACAGCTTGATCCCCCCTTTGGCGGTCGCCTTGGGTTTATCCTGCTTCTCCAGCCGCCAGCGCTTGATGGCATCCCGCTGGACGGTAACTGCGCCGGTATAGGGCAGGGCGATACGCACCGACTCCTCGCCGATCTCTTCAATGGTGCCGGTCAGGCGATCGCCGTTGTTCATCCAGAGAATGTCCTTTGCCCACAAGCAGTGGCTGGTCAGGATGAGCAGGAGGGGCAGGTATTTCATGGCGTATGACAACTCCGGTATGACTCAGGCTCTGATGGCGTAGCCACTGCTGATCTAGCCGCTGGATAGCTAGCTACTGATAGGCCGGGGCAGGCCATTTTTACTGTCCAGCGCAGCGGAGACTTCATCCTGTGCGACTTCAGGGGCCGCGATAAAGTGCTCTATGGCCGGTGATAGCACCAAAGGGGCCCCATTTTCAAGCTCCTCTTCGGTACGGGAGAGCGGGGAGTGTACCTCCAGCCAGCGTCGCCCATCGGGTTCGATGGCCACCTTGACCGGTTGGTTGATAACCCGCACCGGCGTGCCGATAGGCACCATCTTGAACAGTGCCTCGATATCGTCCGGCCGCAAGCGGATGCAGCCTGCGCTCACCCTCAGACCTACGCCAAAATCCTTGTTGGTGCCGTGGATCAGGTAGTCGCGCTTGCCATAGCCAAGGCGCATGGCGAACTTGCCGAGGGGGTTTTCCGGGCCGGGGGGCACCACGGCAGGCAGGGTGATCCCTTTTTGCTCCAGCCAGGATTTACGCACCATGGGGCCGGGCACCCAGGTCGGGTCGGGATTTTTCTCGATGACGGTGGTGGTCATCTCGGGAGTCTCGCGGCCGATATCACCAATCCCGATGGGCAGCACGATGACCTCTGGCTTGCCTTTGGGGAAGTAGTAGAGGCGCAGCTCGGGCAGATTGATGACAATTCCTTCGCGCGGCACATCGGGCAGCAGCATCTGGGTGGGTAGCGTCAAGCGGGTGCCCGGCTTGGGTAAATAGGGGTCTACGCCGGGATTTGCCTCAAGCAACGCCAAAAAACCAATCTGGGTATGTTTGCCAACCAGCTCCAGATGCTCATCCTGCTGGATGATGTAATCCTCCAGCTCGCCCACAAGGCGGCTCTCTGCCGGCGGCAGCGGGTAGCGCTTGGCCTGTGCGGGCGCGGCGCAGAGCATGGTCGCAGCCAGCAGCAGGGATAGCGCAGGCTTTATGGAGAGGGTCATGAGTATCGGCAATCGCATAGGGAAATCCATCAGTGTGATCGGGGCGGAAAATAATCAAAACAGCCGCCAGGATGGCGCGATTGTTCCTCAATCAGCCTATGATTACCAGCTTGCCGCGCACCCGCAACGGTTTAGGGATGCATAGGAAACCTGCCAAAATCGGCTTCTTCCACATGTTTGAATGCCAAGTGGGAAAAACAGATACAAGATTACGACCTGATGAATAAGTGCGGCGAAAGAGCGGTATGTTGAGGGGCGGCCCCTGAACCCGATCCGGCGTGCGAGGAAGTTGTCAGCGATCATTCACTTTGAATGGAAAAAGATGTCCGGCACATGGGAAGGGAGATCATGGCTATTGAGGGTGGTTAGCACAGTCGCATTGTGAGCCTGCTCCCAGATATCTTATTTAGCTATTTGATATATATCATATTTTGTTGCTATCCCATCCAGGCTTGAGTCAAAATCTGCGCCATGGAGAGATGCCGGAGTGGCCGAACGGGATTGACTCGAAATCAATTGTGGCAGCAATGCCACCCAGGGTTCGAATCCCTGTCTCTCCGCCATATACCAAGCCCAGCCTTTTGATTAGGTTGGGCTTTTTCATTTTCTGCTTTTGCTGGTATGCCATCCAGCATGCCACTAGGCATTGGCTGGTAGGGTATGCAGATGAACGGCCACCGATGCGATCCGTTCGCCCCCTCTTTTGATCAACTGGCGCTCGAATTCAGCCTGCGAGGCGAACAGGTTGAACGCGAGACGACCTTGGACGTGAGTATTAAACGATAACCTCTCCATTTAACCACTCCTGATTCATCGTCTCGGTATCTCCCAGGTAATCGAGTACCCAAGCCATGGCAAGCGAATGCTTGTCCTGGTTCCAGGCAATGTAGGATGGGCTGGAGATGAACTGTCGTTGTAGATCCAGGGCAACCAGGTCGCCTTGTTTGATAAATGGCTGTACCAGATGTGTCGGTGCCATACCCACGCATAAGCCTTCTTGCAAACAATCCAAGGCCGAGGCCCAGTTTGGTACCACCAACCGGCGCTGGTTGTCCAGGGTCCATGTGTCGCGAGTGGGGAGATTGCGCGAGGTGTCGCGTATGCACAATGAAGGGTAGAACCGCAGCTGGTCGTCGTTTAGCGGACTACTCAAAGATGCTAGCGGGTGTCGGGCGCTGACGACACACAACCAGTTCAGCTGGCCCATGTCGCGGAAACTGTAGCGACTGGCCACCGGCACGGCACTATTGGCACCGATGACAATGTCGGCAGTCTCATCCGCGATAGCGTCCCACACACCGTTGAATTCTTCATACCCAAGCAGCAATTCCACATCGGGAAACTGCCGATAAAAATCCAGCACCAGTTGTTGGCAACGTTCTTGTTTGACGATGGCGTTGACCGTTACTTTTAACTGACCGCTCCATCCGTTGGCTACTTGCTGACACAGGCGGCGGGTGTCGAGCATATTTTTCATCACCTCCCGCGTTTGCTCAATGAAAAGCTTGCCAGCGGGTGTCAGCACCACGTCGCGATGGCGCCGGACGAACAGTGGCACAGCCAGCCATTGTTCTAGTTGGCGCACGGTGTAGCTGACCGCCGAAGGCACGCGGTGCAGTTCCTGAGCCGCGGCGCTGAAACTGCCGTGTCGTGCCACGGAACTGACTACATCCAATGAATATTCAGACCACATTTACTTGCATTCAAAAATATTGATACATGTCATCATTTATTACCGCTTCACACCAAAAAATCAATAAATATAATGGCCGCTGCTAACAAAATATTTGTTTTTAATTTTTTGGGGTGTTGAATGAACAAATCCTTTGGCTTCACCGGCTACCTGATTGGGCTGAGTATGCTCGGCCAGATGGCCATGGATATGTACCTGCCTGCGTTTGGGGTCATGGGTCAGCAGTTGCAGATTTCGGCTGGTGCCGTAGGCATCAGCTTGAGCATTTTCCTCGCAGGCTTTGCCGTGGGACAGTTGCTATGGGGGCCGCTCTCGGATCGCATTGGGCGCAAGCCAGTTCTGCTCATGGGCTTGAGTTTGTTTGTGCTCGGTTGTCTGGGCATGTTCTGGGTCGAGAGCGCACCTCAGTTATGGGCGCTGCGGTTTATCCAGGCGATTGGCGTGTGTTCCGCTGCCGTCAGTTGGCAAGCGCTGGTGATCGACCGTTATTCAGCGGACAAGGCCCGTCGGGTGTTTGCTGGCATCATACCCCTGATGTCCCTGTCACCGGCGCTGGCGCCATTACTCGGTGCTTTTGTATTGAAGCACTGGGGCTGGCAGGAAATCTTCGCGGTGTTGTTGGGTATTTCTCTGTTATTGCTGTTACTGACATTCGGTCTTAAATCGCAGCCAAAACGTTTGATCACCGACAAAGCCCCATCTCGGCTTGGTTATGGACATTTGCTCACGTCGCGGGTATTCACCGGTAACGTGATGATCTTTGCCGCATCTTCTGCCAGTTTCTTCGCCTGGCTGACCGCTTCGCCTTTTATCCTTGGGGATATGGGCTATAGCCCCAGTGATATTGGTTGGAGCTATGTACCGCCTACACTCGCATTTTTAGTGGGGGGGTTTGGTTGCCGCAGCGCCTTGCAACATTTCCATGGCAAGACCTTGTTGCCTTGGTTACTAGTGGCGTATTGCCTCTGTATGGTGGTGTTGTATGTTGTTGCCACGTTCACCGAGCCAACCCTCTTTAGCTTACTGATCCCATTCAGCCTGATGGCGCTGGTCAATGCCGCCAGTTATCCGATCGTTATGACCAATGCGCTGATGCCATTTGTGGAAAACTCTGGCAAGGCTGCTGCGTTGCAAAATACGCTGCAATTGGGATTGTGCTTTCTTAGCAGCCTTCTGGTGTCATCCATGATCGAGCAGCCACTGCAGATCACCGCGATCGTAATGCTGGCGAGCGCACCGTTGGCGCTGTTGGGCTATTGGTTAGCGCGTTCGAAACGTAATGGTCAATTAAAGTTGGCCACGGTTTAGTTAGCAAATTAGTCGCATTGCCCAAATTCGTATGGAGTTAACCGATATTTCGCGAGCTGGTTGTGCCGTCTTGGCATTGACCTTGTCGGTAGTGGGTTACACGGCTGAGCGTACCCGCTCACTGTCATAGTTTAATGAGACACAGATAATTTAACGGTCAACAACCCTAACGTCAGGAGATAACCATGATAGCCGCTAATGTGATGACTAGTACCCCGATTACCGTCAACGAAAACACCCCTGTATTTGAGGTTGTAGACTTGCTGCTCGATTTAAAAATAAGTGGATTACCAGTACTCGACAGTAACGGGATAATGGTAGGTATTATCACTGAGGGAGATCTGCTGCGCCGAAGTGAACTGGGCACGGAAATAAAACGCCCGCACTGGCAAGCACTCTTTTTAGGCCCAGACAAGCTTGCCAAGGACTACGTCCAAAGCCATGCCTGTTATGCAGGGGCGATTATGACCGCCAGACCGTTAACGGTCAGTCCAGAGGCGCCACTGGATGAGGTCATCGGTTTGATGGAAAAGAATAATATCAAGCGAGTTCCCGTTGTGAAGGCAGGCAAGTTAGTCGGTATTATCACCCGGGTTGACATTTTAAAGGCGCTTCGCACCATATTGCAACGCGACCGCACCCCAGAGAGGGCACATGAAAAAACTACCGATGACAACTCGATGCAAAAAGAAATAATAGACCGAATACATAGTCAGCCTTGGGCGCCCAAGAGCAACATCAGGATTAATGTCAAAAATGGTGTTGTAGATATCAGCGGTGCTATTTGGGATGAAAATATAAGAGCGGCCTTGATTACGTTGATAGAAGAGGTGACTGGCAATGGCGATATCTGTGATCATCTTGTTTTCATCGAGCCAACAACAGGATTTTGTATCGCCAGAGATGATTGATACCTCTCCTCTGTTGATGGTGAATCTTGTCGATAATGGCGCCGCTTAAAATGCGATGATGAATAGCCAATGATTAATAACTGGGATTTCAACAGTGCAGAAATTTAAAACATCCCCTTTCCAATAAGTCCCCTTCCTTAATGGCAGGCTACCATCTATTTCACAGGCTTCAATATTTAGTGAAAATGTCATCGCGGGGTGGATGGCATAATTTGGCAATATATTAATGTCGTCATTCGGTGGGGTGCTGGAAAATTTTGTTTAACGTTAGTCGTATCTACACAGAAAATACTATGGCCAGTGTTATTTTATTCTTGGTTATTAGTTGCTTGCACGAGAGCCTTTCTTACAACACATATTTAGCTCCAGCAATTTATGCCGAGCCAGAAGGAAAGTGAGATACAGAGTCAGGATGCCTCCGACAACGAGGCCTCTGTTATCTGAACAAAACACCAATACAAGCCATATGAAAATAGCTTGCCGCTATGGTCTGCGAACCCCCCATGGCCGCCTAGTAAGATAGCCAATCTACCGACGGATGATATCAATGACCTACCCAGAAAAATGGCCGCCCGCGATCCAAACTCGTGCAGTGTCTTATATCCAGCCAGGGGTTTCATCTTGGGGGCCAGCGATGACCGACGGCGCCCTGTCGGCCCTCATCGTCGAGGGCGGGGCCATGCGCAGCATTTTTGCCAGCGGAGTCCTCGATGCTTTCATCGAGAGTGGCTATTTCCCCTTTGATTTTGCCATCGGTGTCTCGGCCGGCGCGACGGCCCTGCTCTCCTACCTGAGCGGCCAGACCCGTCGTAGCCACCACATCATTACCGAGCTCGCCTGCAGCTCGGATTTCCTCGACCCGTTACGCTTCGTCAAGGGCGGCAATCTGGTAGACATTGAGTGGTTGTGGCGCACCAGCTGTCACCGTTTTCCACTCGATTTCGACACCTTTCGTGAGCGGGCAATCCCGTTCTATGCGGTGACCACTGACGTGGAGACGGGCTGTGCCGCCTACTTGCCGGTACGTCATGACAATATGGCTGAGGTGCTGACGGCCACTTGCTCCTTGCCCGTGGTGCAGCATGAAACACCCTGTGTCGAAGGTCGTCCCATGGCGGACGGCGGTCTCAGTGACTCCATCCCGGTGATCGAAGCCTATCGCCGTGGAGCACGCCAGCTGATGGTCATCCTGTCCGAGCCATGGGGATATAGAAAGAAGCCAGCACGCTTCTGCTGGATGGTGAAGACATTGCTAAAGACCCAGCCCGCGCTGGCCAACGCCATGCTGATGCGTGCGTATCATTACAACCGAGCCCTCGATTTCATCGCCAATCCCCCTGCTGATTGCAAGATTGAGGTGATAGCACCGCCCGGTGACTTTGCGGTATCTCGTTTCACCAAAGATCCAGCCAAGCTCGACGCCGGTTACCTGCAGGGCTACTGGCAGGGATGCCAGAGCCTGTTGCAGGCGAGAGAAGAGATAGCCTGAGCGATCAGGCGGCAGAGACGAGTCAATGGCGCATTCATGAGCATTCATCAGGGCCCCGGATGTCCGCCACGCCCTGTTTTTCTCATACCTGTGAGCGTTTGCCGGTTCAAGGGGGATTCGCCGCATTTTTGCAGCTGAACTTGAAATCGCTTTCAGAAATCCTTTTCAACTGTGATCTGCTTCATAGCTTTTTCCGTCGCCAGGCTCTAGCATGACGGCACGAATTTGGGGCTCACGCCCTCGATTTTCCCGCTGTGGGAAGTACCGGACAATCCGGCTATTTCCTTCGTTACTTTCGACGGTCATCACGGATGGCCGTTTTTTTTTGAGTTATTTCGCAGTTAAGGGTCGAGCCGCTGACGCTTTACCGTTAAAATTCCGCTTTTGCACCTGCCCGTGAGTCTTGATGTCTGCGTCCACCCTCTCTTCGGATAGTTATGCCCTGCTCAGCACCCTGCAATTGCAGCGCGTCGCCAGTACCCGTTTGCTGCAAGATCAACTGGCGGTTGGCCATGCGCTGATCGATAAACTGACTCCGCTGCAAGAGGCCGGGTTGGTGAGATTGCGCGGAGAGCAGCAGTGGAGCTTGACTGCCGAAGGCACCCTGGCCTTGATCCTCGGGGTGCGTGCCGGACTCTGCCCGGCGCCGGACTGGAGCCGGGTGCCCTCGTTGACCGGGCAGGACCTCACCCATGCGGTGGTGCGCGAGCTATGTCGCGGCAAGGCGGGAGAGATACCGACCTATTTTTCCGCCAGCGATCTGCTGACCCTGCTCGATACGCCGGATGCATACCAACTGTTGGCAGGCTCCAGCCCCGCCTGGCAGCAACTGCTGCTGGAGCACTTCTCGCTGCAACTGCTGCTCGATGCCCCTTATGAAGAGCGCTGGCCGCTGGCCAATGCCCTGGTGCGCTGTACTCCCGAGGTACAGACCCGAGCCAAAGAGTGTGAGGCCGAGTGGCACTGGCTTTGCGGTGATGGTGAGCTGGAGAGCAACAAGGATGCCACCACCTGCTGGCCTGCGCTGCAGGCGTTGGCCCAGCAGAGCCAGAGTGGCCCGCTCGATGAGCATTTGCTGACAGCGCTGGGTCAGTGGCAGGGCGGTGATGAAGGTAATGCCGGGCAGTGGCCCCGTTCGTTCAGCGCCCTGCTCTGGCTTGGCTGGTTGCAGCAGGCCGATCCGGTCATTGCCAGCGAACAGCGCAAGAAGTGGCAGCGCAGTCTGACTGGCCAGTTCCCGCTGCTCTCGGATCTGCTCAGCCAGTGGGCGGGCGATCGTCACGGTCAGGCGGTCGGTCTGTTCGATACCCTGCAACTGCCGGTGGAGGAGCTTCACTGGGGTTATCTCTGGCTCGATCTCTGCGCGCTGGCCCGTCACGGCGCCCAGAGTCCGCAAGTGGCGATGCTGCACAAGTGGGATCTTACCCATCTGCTCGATGCCGAGCCCCATCATCGCCTGATGGCGTTCTGTCAGGATCTGCTGCGTATTCTGCTGGGGGAGGGGGCCAAAGGGGCGCCCCTTTGCCAGCTGCGTAGCAGTCATGGCTCGGCGGATAGTCAAGCGAATGAGCAAGAAGAGGAGGCCGACGAAGATAACAGTGCGGCCTCTGCCAGCTGGCTCAACTGGTTGCAGGGGTTGGGTCGCTCCAGCGGGGTGCGCAAGCCCCAGGAGCGGCTGGTGTGGCTGCTCCATGCCGAGGGCCCGGAGCTGGAGTGCAAGATCCAGAAACTGAGTACCAAGGGGGAGTGGACCGCTGGGCGTCGGGTCGATCCGGCGCTGCTCTCCACCCAATATGCGGCCATGCTCGATGAGCACGACTGGGCGCTGGTGCGCACCCTGCCACGGGTGATGGGACAGTTGCCACGGGATGTCTGGCCACCGCTGGCCGATCATCCGCGGTTGTTCAATGCCAAGGGGCAAAAGCTGCAACTGGCCATCAGTGCGCCCTTGCTGCAGGTGGTCGCCACCGAGCAGGGAATGAGTGCGGCGCTCTGCCCGGATGCCGCGGCGCGCGGGGCCCATATAGTGCCGCTGGCGCAAGACTTGTGGCAGTTGATCCTCACCCCGCAGCCGCTGCTCGACCGGCTGCCCGCGCTCGAATCTATCCCGCTGTTGCCCGCCGAAGGGCTCGCCGAGCTGCAACGCACCCTGGATGGTATTGTTGAACTCCCTTGGCACAGTCAGGTCGAGGGGCTTAGCGGCAATGCCGAACTGGCCCCCTGGCCGGGTATTCCGTCAGTGCAACTGGATTGGCAGGATGGCCAGCTGTCGGTCAAGCTGGTTACCCGCTTTGACGAGCTGCCGCCCCAGCCCCTTGGCAAGGGGGAGCCCATCGTGCGGCAGGGGATCAAGGCGTACCACTACTGGCAGCGCGATCTCGCGGCCGAGAAGGTGCAGGCCCAGCTGCTGCGCAATCAATTGCCTATCGGCTTGCCCGGTAGCGAGTGGTTGCTGCAAGGGGAGCAGGCGCTGGCGCTGGTCAATGCCCTGCCCGAGCTGGTGGATGCCGGCGTGGTGATTCACTGGCATCAGGATAGCGCCCGCCTCAAGAGCCTTGATGAAGCGGCCCTGAGCCTGCGCATCGAGCGGCGGCAGGACTGGTTCCAGGTCGAAGGGGCGCTGGCGCTCGATGAGCATCAGATCCTCGACCTGCGCCTTATCTTGCGCCAGATGACCCCGGGCCAGCGCACCGTTCAGCTCGACGAGAAGACCAGCCTGATGCTGAGCGACAAGCTGGTGGAGCGGCTTACCATGCTGGGGGCCATGCTCGATGAAGAGCAGCGCATCAACAACAAGCTGGCCTATCCGCTCACGCGCCTGCTCTCGGTCATTACCACTGAAGGGGATACGGCGTGGCAATCCCTGCAGCAGGAGTGGCAGCAGGAGGTCGCGTGCCCGGACGAGCTGCTCACCGCGCTGCGAGACTACCAGAAGGATGGGGTGCGCTGGCTGGCGACCCTGGCCCATCATGGTTTTGGTGCCTGTCTGGCCGATGACATGGGTCTGGGCAAGACACTGCAGGCGCTGATCGTACTGCGGATGCGCCAGCACTTGGGCCCGGCGCTGGTGGTAGTGCCCAAGTCAGTGGTCACCAACTGGCAGGAAGAGGTGGCTCGCTTCGCCCCCGAACTGGAGGTGGTGGTGTTTGAACATGCGTCCGGGCGCGAGGCGATCATTCGCGAGGCCAAGGCCGGTCAGTTGATCCTCATCAACTACGGCATGCTCGGCAGTCTGGCGGAGGCACTCAAATCCCGCCGCTGGTCGAGCATGGTGCTCGATGAGGCGCAGCAGATCAAGAATGCCGGTACCCAGCGCGCCAAGCTGCTGTTCCAGCTCGACGGTGACTTTCGCCTCGCCCTCTCCGGCACCCCCATCGAGAACCATCTGGGGGAGCTGTGGAGCCTGTTTACCTTTATCAACCCGGGGCTGCTCGGCAGCCTCGGTGAGTTCAAGCGCCGCTTTGGCAAGGCGGTCAAGGATCCCCAACACATGGCGCTGCTGCGGGCGGTGATCAGCCCCTTCATCCTGCGCCGTCTCAAGCAGCAGGTGCTGACCGAGCTACCGGACAAGACCGAGATCATCCATCACATCAGCCTCTCCCCCGAAGAGCGCCAGCTCTACGAGGCGACCCGGCGTGAAGTGGTGCAGCAGGTGCAAAGCGCCGATGGCCGCGCTCTGATGCATGTTCTGAGCGGTCTGACACGGCTGCGCCGCCTCTGCTGCTCGCCGGAGCTGGTGATGCCCGAGTGGTCGCAGACCAGCAGCAAGCTGGACGAGGCGATGGCGCTGCTGGAAGAGGCGATCGACGGCGGTCATCGGGTGCTGGTGTTCAGCCAGTTCGTCGATCTGCTGAGCCTGCTGCGTGCCCGCATCGAGCAGAAATCCTGGGATTACTGCTATCTGGATGGCGGCTGCTCCGCCAAGTCCCGTCAGGACTCCATCCTGCGTTTTCGTCATGAAGCGGTGCCACTGTTCCTCATCAGCCTCAAGGCGGGGGGCACCGGCCTCAACCTGACCCAGGCCGATACCGTGCTGCACCTCGATCCCTGGTGGAACCCGGCGGTGGAAGATCAGGCGAGCGATCGGGCCCACCGGATGGGGCAGACCCAGCCGGTGACTGTGTACCGGCTGGTGTGCGAGCAGACGGTGGAGGAGAAGATTGTCGCCCTGCACGACGAGAAGCGGGCGCTGGCCGATGGCCTGCTGAGCGGCCAGTCCGAGGTGCGCGGGCTGGATGTGGAGAGCCTGCGGGCCCTGCTGATGGGCTGATTGGCTTAACCGTCTTCCATCCATACCTGCAGAAAAGGGGGAGAACATCTTGAGATGTTCTCCCCCTTTCTCGTTTGGGATGCTGATGTGGGATGCGTCGTTTATCGCGGCAAGGCGGCCCAGTTACTCCTGATCCAGTCACCCCTGATAGAGATAGAGGTGCAGCCGCTCGATGATGGGCTCGCCACCAATCTTGCGATCCCGCCGCGCCTGTCGGCTCTTGGGGGGGTAGTTGCCCAGATGGGTGACCGCGGGCGGGGTATCCGAGCAGAGCAGCAGCGGCAGGCTCGCCTTGATCTGCTGCTTGCGCGGGGTGCGCTCCAGCCAGAGCAGGTTGATCATCGGGTGGGTCTTGACCGGGCGGCGGATCCGCAACTCGGCATCGGCGGGCAGGCGGCGAATGTCATACACCTCCTGATCCACCATCTTGCTCCACTCCTCGTTGTTGGAGAGGGCCGGAATGTAGCGGCGGCTGCGCTCCAGCATCTCCAGCACCTGCTCGCGACGGAGGCGATTGATGGTCTGCTTGTCGGCCCAGGTAAAGCCGAGGGACTGTAGCTCCCCGGCCAGCAGGGTCAGTTTGCGATAGACCTGCAAGGTGATCACCCCGGGCAGGGCGGTGTGCACCAGATCAAACTTCTCGTCCCGTCCGCCCGCCTGCTGCACCAGTCCCTTGAAATCGAGCTTGTGCTGGTTGATTTGGTCTATCAGCGGTTGCAGCAAGGGGGCGGCGGCGGCAGGAAAGCGCAACCAGCCGGGCAGCCGATGAGTCGCCTTGGTGGAGCAGCCGGGGCGGGCACTGTGATCCCGATAGGCGGCGAGAGTGGCCGCCAGCGCCGCTTCACCGTTGAGGTAACCCACCTCAATCTGTTCGATCGGGTCGTGCTCTTCCCCTTGTGGCACCGGGGGAAGGGGGTAGACATGGGCCTCTTGCAGCGCGAGCTGGCCGAGCAGGTCAGTCAGCTGGTGCAGGGAGGCTTCAATGGCTTCCATCTGTTGGCGCAGGGCCGCGGTCGGGGTAAAGGTATCCATCGATGATCCTGTGGTTGCATCCGCCTTTGACGGCATAAGCGATGGCGTCAAAGGCGGGCGACTAAACTACTGTATAAATAACCATATCATTGTGTCGGTTGCGCGCCAAGGGGCTCGTTTGCAGGTTGCTGTTCAGCAGGATGTGAGTGAATGACCTGAAGTTTGTTTTATGTATCACTGTGTTAAATAGAGATCACCAAAAGATCACCTGATTAACAACTGAATGTAATGGTGGGGTTGCCAGCGCTTGGGGGCATATTGGCGAGTGCATAGGCAGGGCGGTAAATTGCATATGTAAGGTGGTGCCATGCAGCACAATATGCTGTGGGCAGTGGATGGCCGAATGGTGATTTAATTACTCGTTATAAATCAAATGATTAAAATCGTATCAGTCAGATTTATGCCATTAGTTTTACTAATGTAATGTATCAAAATTCGTCAATTGAGTCGGATGGTCTCCCTGACTAAGCTTTGCGCATCAAATAAAGCCCAGTGCGCAAACATAATCCAGAGGAGCCACAACATGGCCAACATGACTTATACCGAAACCGGTTACCAGCAGTCCAGCCAATTGAATCTGGTTGCCCGGGTGAAAATGGCCGTTCTGACTTGGCTGGAGCGTAGCCGCAGCCGTCGCCAGCTCTCCGAGCTGCCCGAGTACCTGCTCAAAGACATCGGCCTGAACGAGGCTGACCGTTATCAAGAGACCACCAAGCCGTTCTGGCGTGGTTGATCAACCGGGCATGGATGCCTCGTTTTTCTGCTGACTCGTTTGCTGTCCTGCCCCTGTGGCGCCCTGCTATCAGGCCGGCAATAGTCTGTTTTATCTCCCCCCATTTTCCCCCTGTTGTTCGTTGATCCTCTTTCCTCTCCTCTTTATTTCACATCGCTACTGTCATTGCTGTCGTCGTTCGATTGTTATCAAAATTGTGTCGTTAATGTTTGAATTTGTTTAAAAAACGATTTTAAGCCGCGACGCCTTGCGTATAATCCGGCCATAGTGATCCAGAGCAAGAGGGTGAGACGGATGATTCCCCAGCACGATTTTTTGGCCCTGACCCGCAGCAATGAGTGGCAGCTTGAGCCCTTTGATTTTGCCTTGCCCGACGGCGCGCGGGTCAGCGTCTGGGATACGGGAGTGCTCTGTCTGGAGCCTGCCAGTGGCGCAGGCGAATTGCTGGACGGGCGCAAGGATATCGTCCTCTCTTGCGGCATTCACGGCAACGAGACCGCCCCCATCGAGATCTGCAACCAGCTGCTGAGCCGTTTGCTCTCTGGCGAGCTGAGCGCCCGCCATCGGCTGTTGTTTCTGTTTGGCAATCCGGCGGCGATGAATCTGGGGCTGCGAGAGGTAGAGGAGAACATGAACCGGCTCTTCTCTGGTGCCCACAGCAAGGGGGAGGGGCTCTGCAATCGGGAGCGGATCCGCGCCATGCGCCTCGAGCAGTATGTGAGCCGCTTCTTTGCCGATCCGGCCCGGCCTCGCTATCACTACGATCTGCACACCGCCATTCGCGGCTCTCGCCACGAGAAGTTCGCCGTCTACCCCTTCCCCCACGAGCGGCCCCACTGCCGCGAGCAGGTGCAGTTCCTTGGCGCCTGTGGGGTGCGTACCCTATTGCTGTCTAATGCCCCCACCACCACCTTCAGCTACTACAGCTCCCGCCAGCATGGGGCCCATGCCTTTACGGTGGAGCTGGGCAAGGTTCGGCCGTTTGGCGAGAACGACATGACCCGCTTTATCGAGACCCGGCAGGCACTGCAAGAGCTGGTTAGTCAGGATGAAGTGGTGCTGGAGCCCTGGCGGGCGGAGGAGTTCACCCTGTTTGCCATCGATCGGGTGATCACTAAAAAATCGGCGGACTTTCGCTTCCTGTTTGCCAGCGATGTGGACAACTTCACCGAATTTCCCCAAGGATTCGTGTTGGCCGAGGATGGCGAGCTGCGCTACACGGTTGAGCAGCCGCGAGAAGCCGTCGTCTTTCCCAATGCCAACGTGGCGGTCGGCCAGCGCACCGTGTTGCTGGTGGTGCCAACAAGGCTCTGGGAATAGCGCTTGAGTTCTTTGCCGGCAGAGTGGTGAGGCGTTCGCAGGCGGCGCCAAGCCCACTGTTTGGGTTTGCGGCTGAGACACAGCGCTTTGCCGCAGGAATAAAAAAAACGGGGCCAGTCATCTGACTGGCCCCGTTTTTTTATCGAGTTCAAGGGGTGGCGCTTAGCTGTTGTTCTTCACAAACAGGGTCAGCTCCTGACCGGGCTTGAGGTATTCCCCTTTATCCAGCTGGTTCCAGCGCATCACATCGTTGATGGCAACCTGGAAGCGGGCTGCGATGGAGGAGACAGAGTCACCGCGGCGTACCTGATACACCATCGACTTACCGCTCTTCTTGCCTGGCTTGGTATAGACCACCAACTTCATGCCCGGCTTGAGTGCCGATTTGGCATTCAGACCGTTCCACTTGGCCAGTTCGCTATGGGAGACGCCATGGGTCTGGCTGATGCTCCACAGGTTGTCACCTGAGCGGACTTTATAGTTGATCTTGTTTTGGCTGCTGCCACGGCTGGCAAGCTGCTGAGGCTTGCTGGCGGGGGTGGCTTTGCTGCTGACCCGACCGTTGTCCGGGATCTCCAGTCGCTGACCACGACGCAGGTTATTGCTGCGCAGATTGTTGGCCAGCTTCAGTTCACTGACGCTGACGCCGTGATTCTGGGCGATCCGTGACAGGGTGTCGCCACTGGTGACCAGATAGGAGCCAGAGCCCGTAGTGGTGCGAGTGCGCTCACTTTGGGGCAGATCGGCCAGCGCCAGCTCCAGGGTATCGGCATACTCTACCGGTACCAGCAGACGGTAAGGGCCACGGGGGGACATCACGCCACGGCTCAAGGCCGGATTGACCTCCTTGAGCTGTGAGGTGCGCAGGCCCGCCAGTTGTGCCGCCACGTTCAGATCGATCCGGCTACCGGTATCTACTACCCGCAGCTGCGGCTGGTTGGCGAGCACCGGCAATTGGACGTTGTACTTGTCGGCATTGCTGATCATGTCCGCCATGGCCAGGATCTTGGGGACATACATCCGGGTTTCGCGGGGCAGGTCCAGCGACCAGTAATCGGTCGGTCGACCGGCGCGCTGGTTGCGTTGAATGGCGTTGCGCACCCGACCTTCACCGGCATTGTAGGCGGCCAGGGTTTGCAGCCAGTCGCCATCAAAGAAGCGGTTGAGGTATTCCAGATAATCGAGCGCCGCATTGGTAGAGGCCATCACATCACGGCGACCGTCATACCAGTTGTCATGGCGCAGACCGAAGTTCTTGCCCGTGGCGGGCACAAACTGCCACAGACCCACCGCATTGCTGCGGGATCGGGCATGGGGATCAAACATGCTCTCGATCATCGGGACAGTAATAAGCTCCATTGGCAGCTCACGCCGTTCAATCTCCGCCACCATCAAATAGAGGTAGGGTTCAGCCCGGCTGGCAATGGTCGCCAGATGCATATCATTACGCAACAGCAATGCACGTTGTTGACGCACGCGATCATTCTCTGGGGTATCAAGCTGCATGTCATTGCTGATACGTACCCACAGATTGTCGGTATCTTCCATTTCGTCTAGCTGTTCATCGCTAAACAGAAAACCGGAAGCGTGCTTTTTGTGCGCTTTTTTGTTGACTTGGGGGGACTTGATCGACTCGATTGCCGTTAGCGCCCGGTCATCCTGATGGCTCAGGTTTTGGCAGCCGCTGAGCAACAGCGCCGCCAATAAGGCCGTTCGTACCTTCATCTCGCTCCGGTCATTTTTAGGAAAAACAGCGGGCATCATAAGGGGCAATGCCCCTCTGATCAAGGTTTGTTCAAAAAACGTCCTTCCACTGGCGCAGTATGGTGAAGGTATCTACCGGATTTTCCACGCATTTTAGCCCATGCTTTTCAGCAGAAAATTTTACCGAATCCTGCTCGCAGCGCAGAAAAACGTTGAAAGTGCGCTCGTCTGCCAGTCGGGTCGGCAGGCTTGGCAGCCCTTGCTGGCGCAGTTTGCTGATCAGACCGATCTGACGCTGGATCGCCGGGTTGCCCGGTTCGACCGCATAGGCAAACCGCAGGTTGGAGAGGGTGTACTCGTGGGCACAATAAATGAGGGTTTCATCGGGCAGGGCGGCGAGCCGTTGCAGCGAGTGGTACATCTGCTCCGGCGTCCCTTCAAACAGTCGGCCACAACCGGCCGAGAAGAGGGTGTCGCCACAAAACAGCATGCCGTTGCCATGGTAGGCGATGTGGCCACGGGTGTGGCCGGGCACATGGAGCACCTCGAGGGCGAGGCCGTGCCAGGTGATCTGATCGCCGTCGTCCAGCCACTGGCCGTGGTGATCCGGCATGGGGTCAAGTTTGGGGCCATAGAGTCTGGCATGGGGGAAGTGGGCGAGCAGTTCAGTGACGCCGCCCACATGATCATGATGATGATGGGTCAGCAAAATGGCATCGAGTTGCAACCCCAGCACTGCGAGCCGCTCCAGCACCGGCGCGGCCTCGCCAGGATCGACCACCAGGCAGTGATTTTCGTGGCGGATCAACCAGATATAGTTGTCATTAAAGGCAGGAACTGTGATGACGGTATACATGAGTTTGCTTCTCTTTAGGGAGGGTATCTTATATAACAGGATGGCGTTCGAAACCCCGAGTTGAGCTCTATTATGCAGGTGGCACATACCGAACAACAAATCGAGATACCGACCAGCTGGTCTGCCCTCCCTATGGGGGATTGGGTAGCCGCAGAAATCCAGGATCGACTCGACAACTGGTGTCCCAATCTGTTTGGTTATCATCTGCTGAAAATAGGCGCCCTGAGTGCCGAACTCTCCTGTAAACGTTCATCCATTCGCCATCAAATAGGGGTGGCGCCCAGCGGGCGCTTGCTCGATATGTATGGCGATCCGCTGGATCTGCCGGTACGTACCGGCAGCGTCGATGCCTGCCTGCTGGCCCACTGCCTCGACTTCTCTGCCGATCCCCATCAGGTATTGCGTGAAGCCGAACGGGTGCTGACCGACGATGGCTGGTTAATCATCAGTGGCTACAACCCCTTGAGTCTGGTCGGGATAGGTCATTGTGTGCCGTTCTTGCGGCGAAAACTGCCCTGGTCGGCACGGATGTTCACCCCTGGACGAGTCACGGACTGGCTCCATCTATTGGGTTGTGAGGTGATGTTTGATGATCGTTTTGGCTACTCGCTCATGGGCAAGCAGAGCTGGCATAGCTGGTGGCGAGAGAGTGTCGGGCGGGATTATTGCAGGGCGTTTGCCTCGGTATACGTGATCGCGGCCCGTAAACGGCGCTTTCCATTGCTCCCGGTGCGGCGGCGCTGGCAGTTGCCAAAGTCGCTTGCCACACCGGGAATGGCACGTCAGGGCTGGTAGCCGGTATCCTCGGCCAGATCCTTGCCGCAGGCGGCGTCACGGGCCAGTTCGTCACAGCGCTCGTTTTCGGGGTGACCCGAATGGCCTTTCACCCAGAGCCATTCGATCTGATGGCGAGCCACTTCCGCATCCAGCTCCTTCCAGAGATCGACATTTTTGACCGGCTGACGGCTGGCGGTGATCCACCCTTTTTTCTTCCAGCCGATGATCCACTGGGTGATCCCCTGGCGCACATACTGGCTGTCGGTGGTGAGACGTACCTTGCACGGTTCGTTGAGGGTGCGCAGGCCCATGATGGCGGCCATCAGCTCCATCCGGTTATTGGTGGTCAGGGTAAAGCCTGCGGAAATTTCTTTACGATGGGTACCGTAGACCATGACGGCGCCGTAACCACCGGGGCCGGGATTACCGAGGCAGGAGCCATCGGTATAGACATCAATGTGTTTTAACATGAGCAATCAATCTGTTTTAGCATGAGGCTTGGGGTAAACTAGCGAGTAAAACCGAAGTTTGACATAGATTGGATCATGAACACACCCCAACTGAATCGCCAGATCATCCTGGATACTGAAACCACGGGTATGAACACCAGTGGCGGCCCTATCTATATGGGTCACCGCATCATCGAAATCGGCTGTGTGGAGGTGGTCAACCGCAAGCTGACCGGTAATCACTACCACGTCTATATCAAGCCGGATCGTCTGGTCGACCCGGAAGCCATCCAGGTGCACGGCATTACGGATGCGTATCTGGCGGACAAGCCTCCCTTCAGACAGATAGCTGATGACTTCATCGAGTTTATTCGTGGCGCAGAGCTTATCGCTCACAACGCGCCGTTTGACGTCAGCTTTATGGATTACGAGTTCAGCAAGCTCGGACTCGACTTCAAGACGGCAGATATCTGCAGCATCACAGATACCCTGGCAATGGCCCGGGATATCTTTCCCGGCAAGCGTAATAACCTGGATGTGCTGTGTGATCGCTACGGCATAGACAACTCTCACCGGACCTTGCACGGGGCTTTGCTCGATGCGGAGATCCTGGCGGATGTCTATCTGCTGATGACCGGTGGCCAGACCAAGCTGAATCTGGCGAGCGAAAACAGCGAAAATGAAAACAATCAGGACACCAGTATTCGGCGGTTGGAGAGCAACCGTCCCGCGCTCAATATTGTGCGCGCCAGTGCCGAGGATCTGGCACTGCACGAGGCCAGACTCGATTTGGTGCAGAAAAAAGGAGGTAGTTGCCTGTGGCGAGAGTGAGCAAGTGGTGGGGCTGCCTGCTGCTGTTAGCCTCGTTGGGCGCAACAGCGACCGAGACTGAGGTGTTTGCACCCTCCGATATTCCGTTGCTGGATAACCGTTTTCGTATTGATTCCGGGGTGAAGGAGATCACCTTTATCGTCAAGCGCAAGCCACAAACCCCTTCGGTGATCCTGGTGCGGCCCGATGGTAGCAAGCTCTATGTCGGCAAGGTCAAACCCGATGAGGTTGGCTGGCTGGCACTCCCTGAACATGACCTTATTACCCTGCGCAATCCCATGCCCGGTCCCTGGCAGGCCATTGGCGAGGTCGACCCCGATAATCGGGTGCGCATCCTCTCCGATATCCGGCTCGATATCGCGGCGCTACCGATGCAGCTCTATCAGGGGGAGCTGATCAAGCTCAAGTCATGGCTGTTGATTAATGGTCAGCCGCCAAAGGATAAATATTACCTCTCTGATCTGGGGATGACCGTCAAGCTGCAATCCTTCAGCGATGCCAGCCAGCAAAGGGTGGTGCTGGATGAGGTACTTGGCCACTATCGCGATGATGGCAAGGGGCTCGATGAAGTGCCGGGCGACGGCATCATGACCGCGGAAGTGAGCCTGCAGGATATTCCCGCCGGCAAGTACCGCGCCATGTTCAGCACCGGTAATCAGGTGTTCGTGCGGGCCCGTTATCAGGACATCCTGCTCTATCCCTCTCCGTTTGCCTATAGCCTGGCGCCGCCTTCAGAAGAGTTGGGCGCCAAACTTTCACTGCTGATTGATCGTGATGAACTGGATCCTGCCTCTGTGGTGGTTAAAGGTCGTGTGACCAGTAATGCGGGGGGGGATTACGCTTTTAGCGAGATGGCCATTGAGCCCAAATTGGACATTGATCTCTCCATGATCACCGCGGTCGGGCAACATGTGGTGAATGCCACCCTGTATGGCACCACCCTGCAGGGCCGTGAGCTGAAAATTACCTTACCGGCTAAAACCTTCAACATCTTTCCACCGCCACCACCTCCTGAGCCTGTGGTGGTAGCGCCAGTGGCCTCCAGTGCTGCAGCGACTGATGAAGTACCAGAAAAGCAAGGTATAAGCTGGTTAGTCTGGGTGCTGGCCGGTGGCGGGGTGTTATTGGCCGTCATACTGGGTGGGGTCGGATTTGTGGTGGTGCAAAAACGGCGGGCTCTCAAGCGAGCCCTGGCTGCGGCGCAGGCTGAAAATCAGCAATCGGCGCAACCGGCCGCCAAGCTGGATCTTAACTTGCCAGAGCAGTGATGAATCGGTTGCCGCATCGGTGCGCAACTATGTTGCCCCACAAATGGTGAACCACAATAGAACACGGGAGGCAGGATCGACTGGTTTATCGCCAGTAGATCCTGCCTCCCGTTTGTTGATATGAGGCGCCATGGCGCCTCATGGTGTTGTTAGCGTGCCGCTTTGACCGCCAGACCCAGCTGCCACACCGCCATGGCGTAGTGGGTGCTGTGGTTGTAGCGGGTGATGGCGTAGAAGTTGGGCAGGCCGTACCAGTATTGGTAGCCGGTGCCCACATCGAGACGCAGCAGGCTCGACTCGCTGTGGTTGCCCAGGTTGCTGGTGGGGGTCAAACCGGCACTGCGCAGGGTGGCGACCGGGTAGCGGGTCTGGAAGCCATGCTCATAGCCGGGCAGTTGGCCCTGACCGCGCACCGCCACCGGTTGGCCTTTCTCCCAGCCGTGGGCCTTGAAGTAGTTGGCGACGCTGCCGATGGCATCCACCGGATCCCACAAGTTGGTGTGGCCGTTGCCATCAAAGTCCACCGCATAGCGCTGGAAGCTGGAGGGCATGAACTGGCCATAGCCCATGGCGCCGGCGTAGGAGCCCTTGGGTTCGGTGGGATCCATCCCCTCGTCGCGGGTCATCACCAGGAAGGCTTCCAGCTCGCTGGTGAAGAACTCGGCGCGGCGCGGGTAATCAAACGCCAGGGTGGCCAGCGCATCCAGAATACGGGTCTTGCCCATTACCCGGCCCCAACGGGTCTCGACCCCGATAATGCCGACGATGATCTCCGGCGGTACCCCATAGATCTGTTCTGCCCGGTTGAGCTCGCTTGCGTATTCACGCCAGAAGTTGACGCCGTTTTGCACGTTGTCGGGGGTGATGAACTTGGCGCGATAGCGGTTCCAGGCACCGGTCGGGCCGGTGGGCTTGGCGGTGGTCGGCGCCTGGGCATCCATCAGGCGGATGATCCAGTCGTAACGCTCTGCCTGTGCCAGCACCTGATGCAGCTGGGCGCTGTCAAAACCGTGCTTCTCAACCATCTTCTGGACGAATCTGTCCACATTGGCGCGATTGGCGAAATCCCCTTTGCTAACCCCTTGTGTATAAACGGGTTTACTCGATGGCACCTGATTGATAAAGGCGCTGTTGGGCTGGGGGATGACCACGGGCTTGGGGGCCGGGGCGCTGCTGCAGCCACCGAGCAGGGGGAATAACGACAGAGTGAGAAGAGAGGCAAGGCGACGCATAGGGTTCTCAAAGAGACTGAAAAAAGTGCCGTCATGGTAAAACATTGTCATCCACGTGCAAGTGTTCCGTGTGCCTTGTTGGCTGCCAATTCATCGAGCGATGGATTAGCCCTCCGGTGAGGGTTGCACTGTTCAGCGAGGGGTCAGCGCGGGGTGTAACGTAGAGTGTGATAACCGCTCCAGAGCCGGGTCAGGGTAGTGATGAGGCAGAGCAGGGCAAAACCGTAGGCGAGCGGGGCGAAGGCGGCGGGCCACAGGCACATCAGCACAAAGAGGGCGATGGTCTCGCTCCCCTCGGTGAGGCCGCCCAGATAGTAGAGGGACTTGTGGTGATAGACCGGATTTTCGATCCCCCGCTTGCCCGCCATGATGGCAAATGCCAGAAAGCTCGACCCTGTGCCCATAAAGGCAAACAGCAGGGTGGCGGCGGGCAGTGCGTTGGCGGGGGCGGCGAGGGCAAAGCCCAGTACCACGGCAGCGTAGAAGATGAAATCCAGCGTGATGTCGAGAAAGCCGCCACAGTCGGTGATGCCGGTTTCCCGCGCCACGGCGCCGTCGAGCCCGTCCAGCAAACGGTTGAGCAGGATGGCCGCGAGCGCCCATGGATAGCAGCCAAGTGCCAGTAGCGGCAGCGCCAGCATGCCGATGGCAAAGCCGGTGAGGCTCACTTGATTGGCACTGATCCCGGCGCGGCAGAGCGGCTTGGCAAGCTGGGTGAGGGGGCTGCGGATCACGGGGATCAGGTGGCGATCAAACAAGATGAACACTCCTTGGTGATGAAATAAGGGTTAACAACGATCTTCGATGAGGTTCAGTATGGTGCCCGGCGCGTCTTCCGCATCGTGGGTCACCAGGATGGCGGGGATGGCCAGCGCCTTGATCTGCGCTAACACCAGCTGGCGAAAGGCTGCCCGCAGCGGTTTGTCGAGGCGGGAGAAGGGCTCATCCAGCAGCAGGGCGTCGGGTTCGGCTAACAGGGCTCGCAGCAGACTGACCCGCGCCCGCTGACCGCCAGACAGCAGTTGCGGTAGCTTGTCAGCCTGATCCGCCAGTGCGACCTGTACCAATGCGGTCAGCGCCTTTTCCCGCCGCGTGCGTTTTCCCTTGATGGTCGCAGGCATGCCGAACATCAGGTTCTCCGCCACCGTCAGATGGTCAAACAGCAGGTCATCCTGAAACAGCATGCCGATGCGCCGCGCCTGCTGCGGTAGGGCGTTGAGTAGCCGCTCGCCGAGCCTTATCTCCCCCTCCAGCCGGATCGGGCCATTTCCTGTCAGCGCGCCGGGCAGTACTCCGGCCAGCCCTGCCAGCAGGGAGCTTTTACCACAGCCACTTGGCCCCATCAGGGTCAACACCTCGCCGGGGGCCACCTGCAGGGCGGGCAGCGAGAGCAGCAGATTTTCATCAAGGTAAAGTCGAAGAGGCGTGGTGCTCAGCATATGGTTGTTTCCATCATCAGAGTTCATCGTGAGCCGCCCCCCTTGAGCGCCGGATTGATCCGCGCTGGCAGCCAGAGCGCCAGCAGATAGATAACGAGCGGCAGCAGCAGTTGCAGCAGGCCGTAGAGCCCCGCCAACCGCCGGTTGAGGCCGCTGCCAATGGCCACTGCCTCGGTGGTGATAGTGACCACCCTGCCTGCGCCAAAGAGCAAGGTCGGCAGATACTGGGCCAGGCTCACCGCTGCCCCGACGCCGAAGGCAAACAGCAGCGGGTGCGCCAGCAGCGGCGCTTTGACCTGCCACCAGGCTCGCCATGGCGTAGCCCCCAGCAGCAGGGCGCTTTGGGTGATCCGCGGATCGAACTGGCGATAGGGGCCATGCAGACACAAATAAACATAGGGAAAAACAAACAGCAGCTGGCTCCAGAGCACCCAGCCCCAGCCAATGCCGCTACTTATTGAGTCATGTGCAAGCCAATCCAACCCGAGCCGGATACCAAACAGCAGGCTCGCCTGCGGCAGCAACAGCGGCAGGCAGATAAGCCAGAGCGGCCAGGGGCGGCGCCCGGCCTGCGCCTCCAGACTCAGCACCGTCATCACCAGTGCCAGCAAGCCGCTCGCCAGTGCCAACAGCGCGCTGGTTGCCAGCAGCGGCAGCAGGGTTGGCAGCAGATCCAGCCAGTAGTGACAGCTCCACTGGCTGGGCCAGAGGGCGGGAAAGGGCCAGCGGCGCGCCAGCGACCAGAGCAGCAGGGCCGCCAGCACCGCCAGATTGAGGGTAATCAGGGTGAATGCAAAGCCTGTTGCGAGCCGGTTGGCAAAGGAGTGGGGCGCCGCCCGTTTGCCATCTAGCCAGCAGCCTTTGCCCACCTCTTGATGACACCACTCCAGTAATCTGAGCAGGGCGATCAACAGCGCCGTGATGGCGAGCAGCAGCAGGGCGCCGCTGGCGGTGGCGCCGCGCCAGAGCAGATCAGGGTCCTGATACCAGAGCCACAACCGTACCGCCAGCGGGGCGGGAGCATCGGGCCCGAGCAGCTGGGCGAGATCCACCACCGCCACTCCGTAGGCCGCCACCGCATAGATGGGCAGGCGCAGGGTAGGCCAGAGCGCTGGCAGCAGCAGGCGCCACCAGATCTGGTGTGCGCTGAAGCCGAGGCTCGCCCCCAGCCACTGCTGGCGTGCCAGCAGGATGGGTTGCTGCGCGGCCATCGCCATCAGCAACAGAAAGGGGGTCTCTTTGAGAACGAGCTGTGCAATCAGCCCGAGCCCCAGAGGATCGCGAATGGTCTGCCAATCGGGGGGCAGTTCAAATCCGGTAAGCGTTGGCGAGACGAGCCGCAGCAGCCAGCCAGAGGGGGCAAGCAGAAAGGCAAAGCCGATGGCAAAGGCGACGTGGGGCATGGCCAGCATGGGCGAGAGCAGGCGACGGAGCAGCTCGAAAGCACGGCTGTTGCTGTGAGCCAGCAGCAGGGCGGTCAACAGCAGAGTGCCGAGGGTCGAGGCGGCGCCAATCCACAGGCTCAGCGCAGCGGAGTGCCAAAGGCCAGGCTGGGCCAGCAGCAAGGCAAGATGAGAGGCGGTCATCCCCTCCGCCAGCAGTTGCCACAGCCCCGCCAGCAGAGGGATGACGAAGAGCGCCAGATAAATGACCGCCATCCCCATATTCATACTGGGGTGGCGTGTCAACCGGCACCACGGGGTGGAGCGGGAAAGCGGGTGACCAGCGGCACTCATCAGTGGCCGTAACGCTCGGCCCAGACCGCTTCCAGTTTGAGCTGCCAGCTGGGGTGAGGCTCGGCCATCGCCTTGAAGCGCAGTGCCGGTTGCCCTTTGGCGGAGTCAGGCAGCGCATCGGCCCGCAGCACGCTGGGATCGCCCCAGAATACCGGATTGGCTTTACGTGCCTGCGCCGCTGGGCTCAACAGGAAGTTGGCCACCACCTTGGCCCCCGCACGGGCGTTGGCGTTAAAGGGGATGGCGAGAAAGTGGCTGTTGGTGAGCGCGCCTTTCTCCATGGCGACCGCCTCTACGCTGGGGGGCAGGGCGCCAATCTGGACAGCGCTTTGCGCCTCCTGCGGGTTGAAGCTGATGGCCATGGCCAGTTCGCCATCATCGAGCAGCTGGCGGGTTTCGGCGGCGCTGGTGGGGAACAGTTTGCCCTTGCGCCAGAGTGTCGGGTGCAGTTGATCCAGCCAGGCCCAGAGCGGGGTTGTGATCCTGATGAACTCGGCATCGGTCGCCTCCCGATAGAGAGGGGCGGGATCCAGGGTCAGCTCCAGCAAGATCTGCTTGAGAAAGCTGGAGCCATGGAACTGGGGCGGTTTGGGATAGGTAAAGCGGCCGGGATGGGCCTTGGCCCACGCAAGCAGGGCTTCTGCCGAGGTGGGCGGGCTGGCGACCTCTTCGGTATCGACCATCAGATTGAGCTGGCCGATGCCCCATGGGGCTTCCAGCCCTTCCACCGGCAGGGTGAAGTCCTCACTCACCGGCAGGCTGCTGTCGACCAGCGCCATGTTGGGTAGCTCAGCGGTAAAGGGAGCGCCAAGCAGCCCCTGCTCCTTGAGCGCCTTGAAGTTCTCGCCGTTGACCCAGAGCAGATCGATGGGGCCGCCAGCTTGCTTGCCCGCCTGCTTGTTGGCCAGCAGTTGGCTGACGCTCTGGGCGATGTCATCCACCTTCACCTGCACCAGCTTGACCTGATAGTCGCGCGCCAGCTCCTGCCCGGCCCACACCAGATAGGCGTTGATCTCCGGGCTGCCGCCCCAAGCGTTGAAGTAGACGGTCTCTCCTTTCGCCTCCTCTAGGGTCTGCTGCCAGTTGTTATCAGGGTTGGCAAACAGCGGGCCGCTGGCCAGCAGTGACAGGGTGCACAGCAGGGCGTTGAGCCGCTGCTTGAGCTGTGAGAATGGCTTGAGCATAAAAGTTTCTCTGGTTGTCAGGCGCCACGGCGCCAGCGGTGATAACGGGCCAGCAACGCCAGCACCCGGGTGGGCTGGTGGGCCCGTTTCCATTCACCTGCCACGTATTTGTTCCCCTCCATCAGGGTGGGATAGGCGTGAATGGTGCCGAGGATCTTGCCAAGGCCGAGGCGGTGACGCATGGCGAGCACGAACTCGGCAATCCGTTCACCAGCGTGAGTGCCCACTATGGTGGCGCCAAGGATAGTATCTTTGCCCGGCACGGTCAGCACCTCGACAAAACCCTGGCGCTCCCCATCGGCAATGGCGCGATCCAGCTCGGCCAGCTCGAAGCGGGTCGCCTCGAAGGGAATCCCCTGCGCCTCGGCCTCCTGGCGATTTAGGCCGACCCGGGCAATCTCCGGCGTGGTGTAGGTGGCCGCCGGAATGACCCGATAGTCGGCCCGAAAGTGCTTGAACTGGCCAAATAGGGCATTGACCGCCGCATACCAGGCCTGATGGGCGGCGAAGTGGGTGAACTGGTAAGGGCCTGCAACATCCCCCACCGCCAATATGCTGGGGAAGTTGGTGGCAAGAAAGCCATCGACCGCTATGGTGCCGCGGGGGGCAAGCTCGACCCCCAACTCTTCGAGCCCGAAGCCGCTGATGTTAGCGACCCGACCCAGTGCCAACAGTAGTTGATCCCCTTCCACCACCTGCTTTTCTTCGCCTCGGCGCAGCTGCAGCCGGATCGGCAGATCCCCCTCGGCCGCGGGCAGGTAGTCGGCTCGCTCGGCGCGCCAGCCGGTGAGTAGCCGCACGCCATCGCGGCTTATTTGATCGGCCAGCTCGTCGGCCACTTCCCTATCTTCGCGGGGCAACAACTGCTCAGAGAGTTCCACCAAGGTGACGGGAATGCCGAGCAGGGCGAAGCTCTGGGCCAGCTCGCAGCCGATGGGGCCACCGCCCAGTACCAGCAGGCGGCGCGGCGGGGTGCGCAGCTGCCAGAGGCTATCCGAGGTGAGGTAAGGCACCTGATCCAGCCCTGGCAGCTTGGGCACCAGCGGCCGAGCGCCGGTGGAGATAACGATATGGCGGCTGGCGAGGCGCTGGCCGTTCACTTCTACCTCCCAGGGAGAGACCAGCCGCGCCTCCCCTTCGATGCACTCCACCCCAAGCCCTTCATAGCGCTCCACAGAATCGTGGGGCTCGACCTCTTTGATGACCTCAGCCACCCGCTCCATCACCGCCGAAAAATCGGCGCGGGAGTTGCTTGGACTAAAACCCAGCTGGTCGGCCTTGCGCTGCTCTGCGGCAAAGCGGGCGCTGCGGATCAATGCCTTGGAGGGGACGCAGCCGCTGTTGAGGCAATCGCCCCCCATCTTGTGCTTCTCGATGAGCGCCACCTTGGCCTTCACCGCTGCCGCGATATAGCTGGTGACCAGCCCACCGGCACCGGCACCGATCACCAGCAGGTTGTAGTCATAGCGAGCCGGTTTGCGGTAGGGGGCGAGCTGGCGCCGCAGCGCGAGGTGCGCGGTCAATTTCTTGACCAGCCAAGGCATCAGCCCGAGCAGGGTCAACGCCACCATCAGGCCGGGGGAGAGGATATTGCCGGTGCTGGTTAATTGGCCAAGCTCACTGCCTGCCAGCACATAGACGAAGGTGCCGGGCAGCATGCCAAGCTGGCTCACCCAGTAGTATGTGCTGACTCTGATGGGGGTGAGCCCCATCAGCAGATTGACCAGAAAGAAGGGGAAGATGGGGATGAGGCGCAGGCTCAGCAGATAGAAGGCCCCCTCTTTCGCCATGCCGGACTGAAAGGTGGCCAGCTTGTCGCCAAAGCGGGCCGTGACCCAGTCGCGCAGCAGAAAACGGGCGCTGAGAAAGGCCAGGGTCGCGCCGATGCTGCTGGCAAAAGAGACCAGCAGCAGCCCCCAGGCGACGCCGAACACCGCGCTGCCACCCAGGGTGAGCAGGCTGGCGCCGGGCAGGGAGAGGGCCGTGCTCAGCACATAGATAAGCACGAACAGCAGGCTGGCCGAGACAAAGTGGCTGTCGACCCATTGTGCCACTGCCGCTTGTTGAGCCTGCAAGGCGTCCAGACTGAGGTAACGGCCAAGATCGAGGGCAAAAAAGGCGCCGATAAGGCTCCCCATCACCAGCAGAAGCAGCAGGCGGGTCCGGTTCATCAGGCGTCCTTGCTGTCTGGCTGGACGGGGCGTTCCGGTTGCACCGGCAGCTGGCAGAAGCCCTGCGGCGCAATATCGAGGGCGGCGTTGAACTTGGCCGACATGTTCTGGAAGGCGATAAGGCCGGTCAGCTCAACCATGGCGTCGTCGTTGAACCAGGGCTTGAGGCGGGATGCCTGTTCATCGCTCACCCCATCGAGGCCAGTCATCGCTTCGGTGTAGTCGAGCACCGCTTTCTCCCGCTCGTCGAACAAGGGGCTTTCGCGCCAGTTGGCCAGCGCCTCCACCTTCTCGCTGGAGCCTGCCCGTTTGATCAGGGTCATGGCGTTGATGTCGACGCAAAAACGGCACCAGTTGAGTTGGGAGACCCGCACCGTTACCAGAGAGCGCAGCACGGGATCGATGGGGGAGCGCTTGCGGTTGATGACCCCGTAGAGGGTGGCGACGGCGGCAAACAGGCGCGGCGAGCGGCCCCAGCACTTGCCCGGAATGAGCACCTGACCATAGTTGCGCTTTTGCAGCCAGAAAAAGGGGCGGATAAACCAGGCATATTCCCGGTCGGGTTTGACCTCAACGCGCATCAGTTACCTTCTTGTTGTTTCACACTTACGGTTTCAAATTGGGTTTGTAGGCCTGACCCAGCCGCTCGTTCAGGCGCGTCAGGAAATCCTCGATCCGTGCCCGGTTGGTGCCCAGATCGCTTTGCCCCTGACGGGAGGCTGATCGCATATCAATACGTGTCTCTTTGGGGCCGGCAAAGACCCGCAGCGCCACATCATCCTGAAAGCCGAACCAGCCAGTGGTGACCACTGCATCCAGGCCATCCGGGCTCGGTCGCACCTGCCAGCCCAGCTCCTGCATCAGCTCTTCTGCCTCGATGACCACCTCTTCGGGGGCGGAGCGGGTAAAGAGAGGACCGGGTTTTGTCTCAAATGCTTTCAGCGGGGCGCTATTTATTGGCAGATCCTGCGCCGTTCTCAGCTCTGCCGCCCAGCGCAGCAGGGGGGGATTATAGGGATCGGTGCTCACATCGTTGATCAGCGGCATGCGCAGCGCCTGCAGCACAAAGGTCAGGGGCAGCAGCAGCGGCAAGGCGCCCCAACCGCTGGCGTAGCGGTTGCGGCTCCAGGGCAGGCGCACCAGCAAGATAAGTGAGACAAGCGCTCCGATGAGACAGATGGCAAAACCGATCCACCAGGGCCAGAGATGAAAGCGGCTGCCGAGGGCGCCAGCGAGCGGGAGTAACCAGGCCAGCAGGGGCCACAAGCAAGAGCGGGGCATAGCACGGGATCCATCGTCGAATGTGGATAATGCCGAGAAGGATAAACCTAATTGCCTGATAACGTTAGTAAATTGATGCGAGTTTGGCGTTGTTTTGGCCAGTTTTGCGAGGAGGATGCAGAGGGAGGTGAAGCCCGCCAGATGGGAGCTTCACCGAGAAAATGACCAGTTGCGATGGGGTGGCTCGCTTTAATTGCAATATTTAAGTGCGATAGAGCACTTTGATCAGGTGAAAGCCGAACTTGGTGCGCACCGGCCCCAGCACTTTGAGCAGTTCGCCCTTGAATACCGCATCGTCAAAGGGCTTGACCATATCCCCTTTGTTGAACTCCCCCAGATCGCCGCTGCGTTTTGAAGAGGCGCAGGTGGAGAAGCGCTTGGCCATCTGGCCGAAGTCGGCTCCCTTCTCGATCTTCTCCTTGATCTCCAGACACTGTTTTTCGGTCTTGACCAGAATGTGCTGGGCACAGGCTTTTTTCATCGGGGCGCTCCTGGGAGTGATGGCGAAGGTTGTTAACGCCAAGGGTGGTAGCAAATCGGGGCGCAAGAGTACCCCAATTTGCCACCGGCGTCAGCCATCACCGCCCGCCGTTTATCGGCGCTCGTCGGCCCTGTTATTGGCGAGCGCGGGTGGCCAGCACGGTGCGGGGGCGAGCTTGCCAGATGATCTCCAGCCCGAGCAGGGCGTAGAGGCTCCAGATGGCCAGCGGATTGAGCCACTCACCCCCCAGTTGCAGGGTCATCAGGGCGCAACCTGCCAGCAGCAAGGTGATCCCCGGCAGCCGCCAGTGGGCGGGCAGCGGGGCCAGCATCGCCATCGCCAGCAGAATGCCGAGGCCAAACGGCAGGTTAAGGGCGGTAAAGGCCAGTGCCTGTTGGCCGCTCATGCCGGTCAGCAGGGCCAGCAGGGCGCTGCAACAGGCGAGAAAGGTGATGAACTCGAGACGATCGGCAATATAGTCAGCCATCTGTTCGCTACGTGCATGCATGATGTGTCTCCTTCAGTTGATGGTTCAAGTGTGAGGGAGGGGCGCTTGCAAAGGCAGCGGGATAATTCGATTGCGCTGAACGAGCAATTCTTAATCCATATTTTGAATCGTCAAGCGGCAGTGAGCCGGCAAGTGGGATACGTTCGAGATCACCACGGCATCGATGCCGTCAAGCCTTGTCGTGGGGCGAGAGGTTGCTGCGAAGTCTTGGGCCGCAAGGCGCGTGCAGGGCTGACACTGCGGACGGCTCCCCTTAAGGCAGTCAGGGTGGCCTGTGGCAGAGGACTGGGCCACACCATGGTTACCAAAATGTGTGATTTGTAGCCAACCGCCTAAAAGATATGGTGAATTTGCCAATGGTGGCGCGCTGTTGCTGGCCGATGCCTATGTTAGGATAAGGTCCGCCATTTTTCTGGCGCGCATTATTGTGTCACGGCCATGCACTGCATGGCGTGCTGCGCCGCTTTCGGGTTCGGTTCGAAAGGGCGTTGGTTTTCTTCACCACAGCTTCAGGAATATTGACCTTTGACAGGATGCATTTCATCCCTGCTGGCAGGGCGTTCACTGTCCGGCCCAGCGTTTCGTCGCGGCATGTTGGTACTGGTGGTGGGCCTGTTGCTGTCGCTGGTGGCCTCGCCCGTGTTTGCCGCCAAGCTCACCTATCAGATCAAGGGGTTGAAAGGGGACAACAAGGATAACGTCGAAGCCTACCTCAATGCGCTGCCGGTTTATCAGGAGCGTCAGTACCGCCCTGCCCGCGCCAAAATCACCGAGAGTGTGCAAAAAGCGCTGCAGGTGTATGGCTACTACCAGCCAAAAATTACCCTGAGTCGCGACAAACAGACCCCGTCCAAAGTGGTGATCGAGGTGGATAAAGGGGAGCCGGTTATCGTCTCCCGACTGGATGTGTTGCTCGAAGGGGATGCCGGTAGTGATGAGCGATATAGCGAACTGCTGGACAAGTTGCCCCTCAAGGAGGGCGATCCTCTCAATCACGCCAAATATGAATCGATCAAGGCTGATCTGGGTAGCCTCGGGCTGGCCCGGGGTTACTTTGATGGCAAGTTAAGCAAGAGTCAGGTCAAGGTGTTTCCGGACAAGGGCACAGCGGAGATCTTCATTCTGTTCGAGTCGGGCCATCGCTACCGTTTCGGTGAGATCCGCTATGACGCCACCCCGGAAGCGCTGCACCTGATCCGGCCACTCATCAATATTCAGAGCGGTGATCCCTATCTCGCCATCCGCTTGGCCGAGATGTCGCAAGATGTCTCTTCCACCAAGCTATTCCGTCAGGTCGATATCAAACCGGTGCTCAGTGACGCGAGCAACTACCGGGTGCCCATCGCAGTGACCCTGGATAACCGGGTCGATCACGAGATTGAAGCGGGTGTGGGTTACGCCACTGATGTGGGGCCGCGAATGAGCGCTACCTGGGAAAAGCCCTGGGTCAACCGTTATGGCCACCGTCTGTTTGCCACTGCCAAGGTATCGGCACCGGAGTCTGAGCTCAGTTTCGATTACCAGATCCCGGTAGGTAATCCGCTGCGGGACTATTACTCGGTGCAGGCCGGTTATCAGTACAAAGACAACAACGATACCCGCTCCGATCTCACCACCGTCGGTGTCCACCGCTGGACGCGGCGACCGGAGAGCTGGGATCGGGATGTGTTCATCCGGCTGGAGAATGAGATCTATACCCAGGGCGCCGATGAGGGGAACAGCTTGCTGCTGATCCCGGGGATCTCCTGGTCCCGGCTGCGGGTGCGCGGCGGGTTGGTGCCCGATTGGGGGGATCGCCAGCAGGTGACGCTGGAGTTTTCCGACCCGAGATGGGGCTCCGACATCAGCTTTATGCGGGTGTGGGGGCGCAGCAAGTGGCTGCGGACCCTCGGCGATAACCACAGATTCCTGATGCGGGCCGAACAGGGAGCCATCATAGGTGACAGCTTCTCGCTGGTGCCGCCGTCATTGCGTTTCTTTACCGGTGGCGATCAGACGGTGCGCGGCTTTGATTACGAGACCATCTCCCCCACCGGACCGGATGGCAAGCTGACCGGTGGCCGCTACACCAGCGTGGCGAGTCTGGAGTACAACTACCGCTTCAGCGAGAAGTGGCTGGGGGCCATGTTTGTGGATGGTGGCACCTCCACCATCGATTACAGCGAACCCTGGAAAATAGGTACTGGTGTGGGTGTGCGCTGGGTCACTCCCATCGGTCAGGTCAGGCTGGATCTGGCGGTCGGAGTATCAGAGGAGGATAAGCCCTTGCGGCTGCATTTCGCATTGGGGCCTGAATTATGATGTTGTCTAAACGCTTTTTTCTTTGGCCGCTGCAGCTGTATCTTGCGCGGGGGTCTGCATTGTGATCTGGCTAAAACGCATTTTTCTCTGGCTGATGGGGCTGGTGTTCCTGCTGCTGATCGGCGTCAGCCTGCTGGGCTTTACCCATCAGGGTAACAAGTGGTTGTGGCAACAGGCCAAGGGGGCGCTGCCCTCCCTCAAGGGGGAGCTGGTGGCCGGTCAGCTTGGCTACGGCTGGACCCTGGAAGGGGCGGGCTGGCAGGATGAGCTGGTGGATGTCACGGTCGATCGCGCCGTGCTCGACTGGGATCTCGGCAAGTTGTTGCAGGGCAAGCTCTGGATAAAATCCCTGGCGGTGACCCATCCGGTGGTCAAGGTAGCTGACTCCGAGCCGACACCGGAAGAGCCTTCCGAACCCTTTGTCTGGCACCCGTTGCCGCTCAAGATTCAGATCGACAGCCTCAAGGTCGCGGATCTCGATCTGGCGGTGCCCGGCGTTGCCGTGACCCTGGGGTCGCTCGATATCGGCGCCACCCTCAATCGCAAGGGGCTGATTGTGCTCGGCCCGGTGCTCGATAACCTGAAAGTGACTCTGGATGACGCGGCGCCTGCCAATGCAGGGGCCAGCTCCACCAAGCAGTCAGCCACAGCGAACGCCAAGACCGTTAACGTAAAGCCCATTAACGATAAGAGCGCTAACGAGCAGCAAGCCGGGGCTGCGGTTGCTCGCACCGACAAGGCCAGTGCCGAGGCCGCTAAACAGGGCAAAGGGGCGCCAGTTGCAAAACTTGCAAAGGCTGCTCCCATTATCCTGCCCGCCATTCACCTTCCTTTCCCCATCCAGCTGGAAGGGGTTAGCGCGACCCGGGTGCAATACCAGCAGGGCGAGCTGATCGAAGGGCTCGACAAGTTGCTGCTCTCTGCCACTGCTGCAGACGATCGCATCGAGGTGCGTGAGCTCTCGCTGCGTCACGCCATGGCCGATCTGGCGCTTAAGGGCCATATCCAGCTCAGTGATGACTACCCGCTGGCGGTGACGCTGGATGCCAAGGCCCGCAAGGGGCTGCTGGATGGTGAGCTGCAAGGGCAGCAGTCCAAGCTGACGCTGAGCGGTTCGGTCGGCAAGCTGGGGCTGGCGTTGTCGGCCAAGGGACCGGTCGCCGCCAATCTCAAGGGCTCTCTGGCCTCGCTCGACCCGGATCTGCCTTTTGATTTGGCCCTCGACTGGAAGAGCCTAGGCTGGCCATTGCATAAGCCTGCCAAAGATGAGCCGAGTTATCGGCTGGATAAAGGGAGCCTGACCGCCAAGGGCAAGCTCTCCGGCTACCAGTTTGCCCTCAATACCTCCGGCAAGGGGACCGATGTGCCCCCCTTCAAGCTTGCGCTGAACGGGAAGGGAGATCTGGAGCGGCTCAGCAAGATCGCCTTGCAGCTCAACGCCCTCAAGGGGGAGCTGAAGCTAGATGGCAAGCTGGCCTGGAACAAGGGGATCGAGTGGCAGGGGACCACCCTGTTCAAGGGGATCAATCCGGCCGAGCTGGTGCCTGAGCTGAAAGGGACGCTGGCCGGCGAGCTGGAGAGCCGTTTCGTGATGAACGAGGCGGGTCACTGGGAGCTGAAACTGCCCAAGCTCAAGGTGGATGGCAAGCTCAATCAGTACCCGCTGGCCCTAAAAGGGGAGCTCAGCGGCAACGACAAGATGGAGTGGCAGATCCCGGCGCTCTCGCTGCAAAGTGGCCCCAACCAACTGCAGGCCAAGGGCAGTATCAGCAGCGCCCGGTGGCAGCTCGATGCCAACCTGCAGGCTCCCCAGCTGGGGGGCATCTATCCCGGCCTGAAAGGGGATATTAAGGGGCAGGTGAAGGTGAGCGGCAATCAGCAGACACCTAAAGTCGATGCAGATCTCGCCTCCGAGCGGCTCTACTATGCCGGCACCGACCTGAAGGGGATCAACCTCAAGGGCAATGCGGCGATTGGCGCCAAACCGGCCGGTGAGCTCTCGCTGTTGGTGGCGCAGCTGAAACAGGGTGAAACCAAGCTCAGTCAACTGGCCCTGAACCTCAGCGGCGATATCAGTCAGCATCTGCTGACCCTGACCATGAAGGGTGACCCGCTGGCGGCCAATCTCAAGCTGGGTGGCGGCGTGCGCGGGGATCACTGGCGCGGGGCGCTCTCCGAGTTGCAGCTGAAAACTCCGCTGCGGCGTTGGGACTTGAGCTCCCCCTGGGCGCTGGATCTCGATCTGCCGCATCAGCGGCTGGCGATGGGGGATCTCTGCCTCGGCTCCCAAGGTGCCAGCCTTTGCGTCAAGGGGAGTCAGGTCTCCGCTGCGCAAGGCACACTGGAGTTTGCCCTGAGCGAGTTTGATCTCAAGCGGTTGCGCCCCTGGTTGCCGGACAACTTCCGCTGGCAGGCGATGCTCTCGGCCGACGGCCGTGCCAGCTGGCGTGGCAATCAGCCCACCCTGCATGCGGTGGTGCGCACCACGCCGGGCACCTTTGTCGCCGATGGCCTCAAGACCGACTATCAGCAGCTGGCACTGGCCCTTGATTTCGAGCGGCAGCAGGCAGCAATTCGCCTCGATTTTGCATCCAAGCAGATCGGCAATATCGATACTGAACTGCTGATCAAGGAGCCTGCCGGTCGCGGTCTGCTCGGCGGTCAGCTCAAGTTTGACGATCTCAAGCTCAATACCTTTGCGCCACTGATCCCTGAGGTGCGCTCCTTGCAAGGGATCATCTCCGCCGATGCCCGTTTCGACGGCACACTGGCGGCGCCCCTGCTGTTTGGTCAGCTCAACCTGCGTGACGGTGAAGTGCAGACTCACTCCGACATGGTGACCCTGACCAAGCTGGTGACCCGCCTCAAGATCGAGGGTAATCGCGCCGAGCTTGATGGCTCCATGCTGGTGGGTAAGGGACCGCTGGCGTTGGGCGGCTGGCTCAGCTGGGCCAAGATGCCGGTCAGCGGCAGCCTCACCATTCAGGGCAAGGATCTGGAAGCGCAATATCCGGGCATGGGCCGGGTCAGAGTCTCTCCCGATATCGCCGTGTCGTTGGGAGAGGAGACCCGCATTACCGGTCAGGTGGATATTCCCTGGGCGCGCATTTTGGTCAAGAGCCTGCCGGATTCGGCGGTGGCGGTCTCCGATGATGTGACTGTGGTCTATGACGATCTGCCCCCTGCACCTCAGCAGGCCAGCCTGCCGCTGGCGATGAAGGTGGCGATCCGGTTGGGGAGTGATGTGAAGATCGATGCCATGGGGCTGAAGACCGATGTCTCCGGCGGGATCAATCTTCGGCAGGATCCTGAAAAGCCTCTGGCAGGCAATGGCCAGCTGGTGTTGACCAATGGTCGCTTCAAGGCCTACGGTCAGAACCTCATCATCAAGGAGGGGCGGATCCTCTTCTCCGGTCCGCTGGATCGGCCGTTCCTCAACATCGAAGCCAACCGTGACCCAGCCACCATCGAGGGTCAGGTAACGGTCGGGGTGCGGGTGACCGGCCCTGCCAGCAAGCCGGAGATCAATGTCTACTCCGAGCCGCAGATGGCGCAGTCGGAACAGCTCTCCTATTTGCTGCGTGGCAAAGGGTTGCAGACCGGCGGTGAGGATGGCGGTTTCAACGGCCTGCTGGTGGCCGGTGCGGTGAGTCAGGCCAACGGCGTGGTGTCGAGCATTGGCGAGTCGCTGGGGATGAGCGATGTCTCCCTCGATACAGCGGGCAGCGGTGACAACACTCAGGTAACCCTGTCGGCCTATCTGCTGCCGGGCTTGCAGTTCCAGTACGGGGTTGGGGTCTTCAGCCCTATCGCCGAATTCAAACTGCGCTACGAGGTATTGCCACGGCTCTATCTGCAGGCGATGAGCGGGGTAGCCCAGGCGGTCGATATCTTCTATCGCTTTACCCTGTAACGCTTCGCCCTGTAACCGGGCAGACATGAGAGTAAACGGGAGGCGCAGGCCTCCCGTTTTTTATTGCGCGCTCGGCAGCAGGCAAACGGTGATAAAGGTTGGCAGTGTAGAGGGATAGCGGATTGAGAGGCCCAGAAATGCGAAAACCCGGCACCAGGCCGGGTTTTCTAAATGATGGTGGAGGGAGAAGGATTCGAACCTTCGAAGGCAGAGCCGTCAGATTTACAGTCTGATCCCTTTGGCCGCTCGGGAACCCCTCCACGGGGTATTACTTACAACTTGTCGCACTTGAAATGGTGGAGGGAGAAGGATTCGAACCTTCGAAGGCAGAGCCGTCAGATTTACAGTCTGATCCCTTTGGCCACTCGGGAACCCCTCCACAAGTGCGAGGCGCATACTAACAGATCTTCCGCTTTTGGGAACCCCCAAGCAAAATTTTTCTATTAAAAGAATTGGATTTATGGCCGATAACCAATGAAATCGTCATTTTTGAGAGTTATCTCATGCTGCCCAGTTCAATTCGTGATCACTTACTCGTCGATGAGGGGCAGTTGGGGCAACGGCTTAACCGTGACCTGCAACATGGCGATCGGGCGGATTTTCGGCTGCATCTGGCCCTGCTTACCGACGCGGTAGAGGAGCAACCCTGGTTCGATACCAAGCCGACAGCCAGTGCCGATGACCGTGACTGGCGCGCACACTTTGAGCTGAGGCCGAGTGTTGTGCTGGTTGCTGATGGTCAGGAGACCGATTGCAGTGCCATCAATGAGCGGCTACAGCAGGGGGGGAGCATGATGGATGTGCGGCTCTGGCTAGCACTGCAAAGACCAGCCCTGATTACGAAACCGCCGTTATTTGATGAGGCAGTCTATGACAACCTGTCACCGCTGGCGCGGGAGCGGCTGCAAGGCGCTCTGGCGGTGGTGCCGCGTCAAGAGGATCCGCTGGTCATGCTACCGATCCTTGAGCGCTTGCAACAGGGGGTAGATACCCGTCTGCACTGGCTCGGTTGATGGTGGGCGCACTGACGTGGGGGCCACAGAATCGGTCAATCACAGGCAACAAAAAAGGCGGGATATCCCGCCTTTTTGCACGCTGTCCTTTGCTCTTGAGTGCCACCTTGTTACGCGTCAGCTTCATCCGTTTGCGGCTGATCCTTCAGTCCGGCGTTGGCTCGACGGGCAATCGGTTTTGCGGTATGACGGTTGAGCTGGCGCTCCAGTTTTTGTCCCAGTTCATTGATGGCGGCGTAGAGATCCTCATGCTCTGCCTGGGCAAACAGTTTGCCGTTGGGGATGCCAGCACTGGCTTCGACAGTGAACATCAGGCGCTCTTTGGAAACAATCACATGGGGAGTGATGAGAGGTACCTGAAGACGTTCGAGCTTTTCAAAACGTGATTCAATGCGCTCGCGGATAGCCGGGGTAATGTCGATGATTTTGCTGGTGATTTCGATTTTCATATTGGCCCCCTTCGGGTCGTCTTGCTTGTGTCTTCACCTTCAGATTACTCATTGGTAAAGATGAAAATGTGATCTGCATCACGAAGCTTTGCCTTTGCTATTCAGTAACTTGTAAATTGTGATCTTTCTCGGTTTCGTGCCAAAAACAGCTTGAGCTGCATGAAACTGGCAGGCAGTATGACGGGAATAGGATCGTTTCTGTCCCTTCTTGGCAGCACTTCGTGTCGACCTCATGTCCGGTTTCCACTGCTTGATATCGCATGTTTGTACTCTTCCCCGCTAACCGTTGGTCTGATGATGGCTTCTGGGGAAGTTGCGGTGCCCGCTTGTCTGGACATCAAACGTAGTCGGTTGTCTGGTTGGAGTGGTAAATGAAGCAGCAAGCCACGCAGGTCATGTGGTTTTTCAATCGGGAACAGGATCAGTGGAGTCTTTCTGATCAGGGTTCCTACCAACAGTGGCAAGGGGAAGGGAAGCATCCCTGGTCCGATCGCCTGCAACCGGAAGATGAAGCTGGCTTTGCCGACTTTCTCGCCCGGCTCCATGAGTCACATCTGCCGGAACAATTTATCGGTCATCTGAACGATGGCAAGGGTGTTATCAATCATGTGCTCTGGAGCGCCCAGTTTGTGCCCCATCAGCAGGTGTGTTGTGGTTGGTTGGCGCCCCTCGATTCAGTCAACAACGTGGCGAGCTCGCTCAATATCTCCCTGCCGTTACTGCAAACCACTCTGCTCACCCAGCTGGCGCAGGCGCTCTCTGCCCGCACCGGGCTCGATTTTTTCAGCACCTTGGTGAGTCAACTGGCCCATATCCTCAAGGTGGATGTGGTCTGGGTGGGGGAGCTGTGCGGTGCTGACCGGGTCAGAGTGCTGGCCGCCGATGGGCTGGCACTCAAGGAGTACCCCTTGGCGGACTCCCCCTGTCAGGAGCTCTACAAACAAGGGGCCATCTGTTTCGAGGTGATCGACGAGTCGCACGACTATCAGCCCTGGCTGGCGGCCGGGCAGACTTATTATGGTCAGCCGCTGTTTGATGCCAGAGGCCAGTTGCTCGGTCATCTGGCGCTGCTCTATTCGGCGCCAGCGGATATAGCCAATCTCAAATCGGTCCTTAATACCTTTTCGGTGCGGATGGTGGCCGAGCTGGAACGGTTGCAATCTGATGCCCAAATGCGACTTTCTGCCGTGGCTTTTGAAACTCACGAAGGGATCATCATCACCGATCCCGGGTTCAAGATCCTGCGGGTCAACAATGCTTTTAGCCAGATCACCGGCTTTGAAAGCCAGGCGGTGCTGGGCCTGCAGCTGGAAGAGGATCTCTGGCCCAATCTCGGGGGGCTGGGTTACGAGCTCAACACCCTCAGTCGTTGGCAGGGGGAGACCCAGCGTCGCCACGTCGATGGCCACACCTATCCCCAGTGGGAGATAGTGACGCCGGTGCAGGATGAAAAAGGGGTGATCAGCCACTTTGTCATCTGTTTTGAGGATATTTCAGAGCGCAAGGCGGCCGAGAAACGGATCCAGGATCTTGCCTATTACGATGAGCTGACCGGCCTGCCCAATCGCCGCCAGCTGCACGAAACCCTGTTGCAGACCTTCAATGAGGCGACTCGCAATGGCTTGGTCGGGGCGCTGCTTTTTATCGATCTGGATCACTTCAAGACCATCAACGACTCCCTCGGTCACGCCACTGGCGACTGGCTGCTCAAAGAGGTGGCCACTCGCCTCAAACGGTTGGTGCGGCAAGGGGATTGTCTTGCGCGCCTCGGCGGTGACGAGTTTGTGCTGCTGCTACCGTCCCTGTCTGCAAGCCCACCGCAAGCCGAGATGCAGGCCGATATCATTGCCGAGCGGCTGATCAGTGAAATTGCGGCCCCCTATACCTACGTGGGGCAGGTACTGCATATTGGCGCCAGCGTCGGTATTACCCTGTTCCCTGATCGGGAGCAGGGGGTTGATGATCTGCTCAAGCAGGCGGATACCGCTATGTATCAGGCCAAATCTGCTGGCCGCAAGACCCGCCGCTTCTTCGATGCGTCGATGCAGCAACAGGCGGATCGCCGTTTGCTTATTCACAATGAGCTGCGCAATGCCCTCAGTCAGCAGGAGCTGACGCTTTACTATCAACCGCAGCACATGGTTGAGGGTGGCGACATCATTGGCGTCGAGGCGTTGATCCGCTGGCAGCCAGCCGGACGCGCGCTGGTCTCGCCAGCCGAGTTTATCCCCATTGCCGAGGAGACGGATCTGATCGTCGACATTGGTAACTGGGTGCTGCACGAGGCGTGTGCCCAATACGTGCTGTGGGAAGAAAACGGCATCCACATTCCGCAGATCTCGGTCAATGTCAGTGCCAAGCAGTTTCACGCCACCGATTTTGTCGAGCGGATCCACGATGTGCTGGCGCAAACCGGCATGGATCCCGCGTGCCTCAATCTGGAGATCACCGAATCTGTGGTGCTCGGCCACGCCGAAGATACGATTAGCAAAATGACTGACCTCAAGGGGTTAGGCATCAGCTTTGCCATCGACGATTTTGGCGCCGGTTACTCCTCCCTGAGCTACCTCAAGCGGTTGCCCGCCGACGAGCTCAAGATCGATCGCTCCTTTATTCAGGATATTCCGAAAGATGGCGACAACATGGCGATTGTCGAGGCGGTGATCGCCATGGCCCGCCATATGGGCTTCAACGTCACGGCGGAAGGGGTCGAGTCCCGCCAGCAGCTGGAGTTTCTCAAGGCACAAGGGTGTCATTTCTATCAGGGCTATCTCGCCTCCAAGCCTTTGCCAGTGCCGTATCTGGAGAAATATGTACAGCGGCTGACCAGACCGGAGCAATTGCGCGAAATACAGCTGAGCGATGTAGAAAAATAGTCCCTTCTCCCCGCTGTAGCGCTGCCCGGCAACGGGTAGAATGAGAGGCAGTAGAACCACCGCCAACATAGGCGGTGTATTGCCCTCAATGGAGATGCTCAGTGAAAGCTGTATGGGGAATTATGTTAGCGGCACTGTTTGTGCCGAATCTTATGGCACAAACGGCAGACCAGACCCTATACCGTCAGGCCTATGAGGCTGTACGGGCAAATGATCAGGTCCGCTTTCAGCAAATTCGTGCCCGTTTGACCCATTATCCCCTGTTACCCTATCTTGATTACTATCAGCTTGCCTTTCGCCCAGGGGCTGCCGAGTACAGCGATGTGACCCGCTTTATTCGTCAGCACGGCGATACACCGCAATCGAACCGGCTGGAGCGCAGCTATTTGACCTATCTGGCCCAGAGCCAGCAGTGGTCGCAGTTCTTGCGCTTCTATCCGGCCAAACCGAGCTCCACTGACCTGCTCTGCATGCACTATCAAGCCGGTTATTACACCGGCAAGAAAAAAGAGGCATTACGGGGGGCGGGTGAGTTGTGGATGAGTGGTCAGTCACGTCCCGATGCCTGCTCCCCGTTGTTCCAGCTATGGCAAGGGGCAGGGCTGCGTACTCAGGAGAAGATCTGGCAACGGATGACGTTGGCGTTTGAGGCAGAAAATCCCAATTTGATCAGTCACCTTGGCGCGACCTTGGGGAGCGGATTGCAGCCCTATGGCGATCAGATGGTGACCCTCTTTGCACAGCCAGCCAAGGCGATGAACCCTGCTTACTTCAGCACTAACCCTTACTCTAAAAAGTTGCTGTCACTGGGCTTGGCCCGTTATGCCAATCAGGAGCCGGAATCGGTGCTGCGGCAATTGGCCTTGTATCGTAGCCAGTTTGGCTTGAGCCAGAGTGAGCAGAAGCCCATCGAGCGGGCCATCGCTCGTCGTCTGCTGCTGGATCGCGCCATTGTCCAGCGCAGCTGGGTCGACAGCACGGTCAAGCGGTTGGCGGATCCCGATATCACCGAGCTGCGTGCCCGGCTGGCCATCTGGGAGCAAGACTGGCGTAGCCTGTCCGGTTGGGTAAAATTGATGCCGATGGCCCGCCAGAAAGAGGATCGCTGGCGTTATTGGGCGGCTCGCTCGCTGGAGGAGCAAGGGCAGAAAAAACCGGCCCATGACCTTTATCTCGAAACCGCCAACCTGCGGGGTTTCTATGGTTTCATGGCGGCGCAGCGCACTGGTATACCCTATCGCATGAAAAACCAGAGCGCCAAGCAAGTGCCTGATTGGCGCAGCGCCAGCCAGCGCTGGCCGTTTTTACTGCGGGTACGCGAGCTGTTGTCGATGAACGAGATTACGGCGGCACGCTCGGAGTGGATCCACAATATGGATCGCAATCCGGTGGCCCAGCGCATCGAATTTGGCCATATCGCCCTCAATCAGGGCTGGCATGAACTGGCGATTCTCTCCAGCATTCGTGCCGAGGCGTGGGATGCCCTCGAGCTGCGCTTTCCCAAACCCTACCGACAGACCTTCAGCCAGATAGCGCGGGAGCGATCGGTGAATATGAGCTTGTTATACGCCATTTCCCGTCAGGAGAGTGCGCTTTATCCCCTGGCACAATCGCCGGTGGGGGCCCGTGGTCTGATGCAGCTGATGCCCGCAACGGCAAAGGAGACCGCAGGCAAGCTGGGGGTACCTTACCGCAATGAGCAGCAACTGTTTGATCCCGAGCTCAATGTGCGTCTTGGCAGCGCCTATCTCAAGCGGTTGCTGGATGTCTACGATGGCAACCGGATCCTCGCTGCCGCCGCCTACAATGCCGGGCCGGGCAGAGTAAAACGCTGGCGTGACCAGAGTGACAACAAGCCGATGGATGTGTGGGTCGAGAGTATCCCTTACAAGGAGACCCGTAACTACGTGCAGAACGTGTTGTCGTTCGATCTCATCTATCAGCACAAGTTGCAGCAACCGCTGCGCTTTATGTCTGAGCGGGAGCTCAATCACGCCTATTGAGCTGGGTGGTCCTCAATGGCCCCCGCTGTTTTCATCAGGCTGATGTCTGGACCGCGGGGTAATATTGCGTTACCAAGTGAAACATCTCTAGTGACCTGGCGCAGGTAATTGTGCCAGGGCTCAGGGTATACTCGGGCGTCGGTACCGACAGGTTCCCCCACAATAAAGGAATGGATAGTGGCAACGATTAAAGACGTTTCTCAGCTGGCAAATGTGTCTATCTCCACCGTGTCGCGTGTGATTAACAGCACGGCGCAGGTAGCACCAGACAAGCGTGAGGCCGTATTGGCGGCCATGAAGGAACTGAATTTTCGGCCCAACAGTTTTGCCCAGGCGCTGGTGAGCAAGCGCTCTAACTGCATTGGCGTGCTGGTTGGCGATCTCTGTGGCGGCCCTTTCTTTGCCCAGATGATGCGTGGTATCGAAACCATGGTCGACAAGGCCAACAAGTTCACCATAGTGATGTCCGGTAACCACGATATCGCCCGTGAGCGTCATGCCATTCAGGCACTGTTACAACGTCAGTGTGATGCCTTGATCCTGCACAGCAAGGCGCTTCCGGACGAGGAGCTGCGCGAGTTGGCCGCAGGTTCAACCCCCATCGTCTTTATCAACCGCCAGGTCCCCGGTTTTGAAGAGCGCTGTGTCTGGCTCGATAACCAGGCAGGCATCACCACCGCCTGTCAGCATTTGCTGGATGCCGGACATCGCAAAATCGCCTTTATTACCTCCGACGACGAAGAGTTTGTCGATGGTCAGCAGCGGATGGCCGGTTATACCCAAACCCTGGCTCGAGCAGGGATAGGGTTTGATCCTGCTCTCATCAGCCGCGCCTTTGCCGACGAAAATGGCGGTTATGTGGCGATGAGTGAACTGCTGGCCCGTGGTGTCGAGTTCACTGCCGTGCTCGGTTTCAACGACGGCATGGTGGCGGGAGCTATCTCCTGCCTGCTGGAACGCGGTTACAAGATCCCGCAGCAGGTGTCGGTAGTGGGGTTCGACGATATCCCCTATGCCCGCTACATCTATCCCAAGCTCACCACGGTGCGCTATCCCATCGAAGAGATGGGCAGTTGCGCCGCAGAGCTGGCGCTGCGCCTGCTCGCCCACAAGCCGGTCGATGGCTTGACGCTCAAGTTTGAAGCCCAGCTGGTCGAGCGTGAGTCAGTCGCCTGACGAGCGTCTAACTGCGAACAACAACGTGGCCCCATCGGGGCCACGCTTGTTTCTGCCAGCGCTTATAAATCTGCAATTTGCTCGGGCAGTAAAGGGGGCGCAGCTCCTTGTTATACGGACATTCCACACTGAATTTCTCCACCCAAATATGAACATATTACGGCGTTAAATCTCTAACCTCGCCGAAAATTCAGCTCCTTCACTACTTTGAAGAAGTTTCTACTGGTCTTACCTGAGTAAATTTCTTTGCTTTTTATTTAACAAAGTATTTACATCTAGGTGTCACCAGCATCGGTGACGCTCACAACGGCAAGGAGCCAGTTATGACCCATGTCGACATCCCTTTCCTTCGTTATCTCGATGCGGAAGGGTGCCCGGTCGCCACCTTACCGACCTGGCTGGACAAGGCGATACTGCACACCTTCTACCGCAATATGGTGATGGTGCGCAGCTATGACAAAAAAGCGATTGCGCTGCAACGAACCGGCAAGCTAGGTACCTTTCCCTCCCACCTCGGGGCGGAAGCCGTGGGGATTGGCATTGGTCTGGCCATGCAGCAGCAGGATGTCTACGTCCCCTACTATCGGGATATGCCCACCCTCTATGTGCGGGGCGTGCCGATGGAGAAGAACCTGCAATATTGGGGTGGTGACGAGCGGGGCAGTTATTTTCTTAAACCCGATGGGACTCCCTCTGAAGATCTCCCCATCTGCGTCCCCATCGCCACCCAGATCACCCATGCCTGTGGCATTGCGTCTGCCTTTAAACTGCGTAATCAACCGCGCGTCGCCGTAGTCACCATCGGCGACGGCGGCACCTCCAAAGGGGATTTTCTGGAGGGGCTCAACTGCGCCGGTGTCTGGCACCTGCCGATGGTCATCATCGTCAACAACAACCAGTGGGCCATCTCGGTGCCGCGCAAGCTGCAATCGAGCGCCCCTACGCTGGCCCAGAAGGGGATTGGCGCCGGTGTGCGCAGCCTTCAGGTAGATGGTAATGATGTGGTCGCGGTCTATGATGCCGCACGCAGTGCAATCGAACGGGCCCGCAACGGCAAGGGGCCGACCCTGATCGAGGCGGTCAGCTATCGCCTCGGCGATCACACCACGGCTGATGATGCCACTCGCTATCGCGACAGTGCCGAGGTGGAGGCCGCCTGGGCCAAGGAGCCGGTCAAGCGCCTGCGCCAGTTTATGCACAGCCAGGGGTGGTGGGATGAAGAGCAGGAGCAGGCCCTGCTGGCGGACGCAGCCCGAGAGGTAGAGCAGGCGGTCGCCCGTTATGAGGGGATGGCGCCCCAGCCGCCGGAGGCGATGCTCGATTATCACTACGCCAGCATGCCCGCCGAACTGTTGCCCCAGCGCGAGCGAGTGATTGCCAAGGGGATGAAGCAGGAGGTTGGCCATGAGTGAGATCAGTTTGCTGGAAGCGGTCAACATGGCCCTTCACTACGAGATGGAGCACGACCCGGATGTGGTGGTGCTGGGTGAAGATGTGGGGGTCAACGGCGGGGTGTTTCGCGCCACCGTGGGCCTGCGCGACAAGTTCGGTTTCAAGCGGGTGATCGACACGCCGCTGGCCGAGGGATTGATCGCTGGGGTGGCGGTCGGCATGGCCACCCAGGGGCTCAAGCCGGTGGCGGAGTTCCAGTTTCAGGGTTTCATCTTCCCCGGGATGGAGCAGATCATCTGTCAGGCAGCGCGGATGCGAAACCGTACCCGTGGCCGCCTCTCTTGTCCTCTTGTCTATCGCTCCCCGTATGGCGCTGGCATTCACTCGCCGGAACACCATAGCGAGAGTGTCGAGGCGCTGTTTGCCCATATTCCAGGGCTGCGGGTAGTGATCCCCTCCAGTCCGAGACGTGCTTATGGCTTGCTGCTCTCGGCTATCCGCGACCCGGATCCGGTGATGTTTTTCGAGCCCGATCGCATCTATCGCTCGATGAAATCAGAGGTAGTCGATGACGGTGTCGGCCTGCCGCTGGATGTCTGTTTCACCCTGCGCCCGGGCCGGGATATCACGGTAGTGGCCTGGGGGGCCTGCATTCAGGAGGTGATGCGGGCGGCGAACCTGCTGGCCGAACAGGATATCCAGTGTGAAGTGCTGGATCTGGCCACCATCAAGCCGTTGGATATAGAGACCATCCTCACCTCGGTGCGCAAGACCGGCCGGCTGCTGGTGGTGCACGAGGCGTGCGGTAGCTTCGGTGTCGGGGCCGAAATTGTGGCGCGGGTTACCGAGCAGGCACTTCCCTGCCTCAAGGCGCCGCCCAAACGGCTGACCGGCGTGGATGCTGCCGTCCCTTACTATCGCAACGAAGCGTATTACCTCATCACCGAGCAGGATATCGCCGATGCCGCTCACCAGCTGATGGAGAACCAGTGGCTATGAAATTTTTCAAATTACCGGATCTGGGTGAAGGGTTGGCTGAAGCCGAGATCGTCGAGTGGAAGGTGAGTGCCGGTGATACCGTTGCGGTCGATCAGGTGCTGTTGTCGGTGGAAACCGCCAAGGCGCTGGTGGATGTGCCCTCTCCGGTGACCGGGGTGATCGCCCGTCTCTGTGGCGCCGAGGGGGATATCCTCCATATCGGTGCGCCGCTGGTGGAGTTCGAAGGGGGCGAGGATGATGGCACCGTGGTGGGCAAGGTCAGCGCTCATCAGCAACATATCGAGGATCACTTCGTGGTGGGGGCCATTGCCCCGGGTGGCGCGCTGGTGCAAGCCATGCCAGCCGTGCGGCTGCTGGCACAAAAACTGGGTCTGGATATCGACCGGCTCAAGGGGAGTGGCAGCGGCGGCATGGTGACCGAACTGGATGTGCAGCAGGCATTCGAGGCCCAGCAGAGCAGTGGCAACGAGTTCCTCAAAGGGTCACGGCGGGCCATGGCCAAGGCGATGGAGCTCTCTCATCAGACTGTGGTGCCGGTCAGCATCACCGATGAGGTGGATTTGCGTCACTGGCGGCCTGATGAGGATGTGACGGTGCGCCTTATCAAGGCCATTGGCGTGGCGTGCCGCGCCGAGCCCTCGATGAACGCCTGGTTCGATGGCGAAACCCTGTCACGGCGTCTGTTCAAAGAGGTCAATGTAGCCATCGCGGTGGATTCAAAGCATGGCCTTTATGTGCCGGTGATGGAGAACGTGGCCGAGCGGGAGGGGGCGGATATCCGGCAGGGGCTGGATCGGATGATCGCCGATGTGAAGGCCCGTGCAGTGCCCCGTGAAATGTTGCAGGGGGCGACCATCACCCTGACCAACTTCGGCGCCATCGCAGGCCGCTATGCCAGCCCCATCGTCACGCCGCCGCAAGTGGCCATCATAGGGGCGGGCAAGTTGTTTGAAAAAGTGGTGTTCATTCATGGTGAAGCGCGTCCCGTCAGAACCTTGCCACTGTCGATGACATTTGACCACAGAGCATGCACTGGCGGGGAGGCTGCCCGTTTTCTCAAGGTGCTGGTGGATGCACTGGAAGCCGCCACGTTATAGACAGTTGTGCCCTGCCATTGGCAGGGCACAAATTTGTTTGCGTAATCGACAAAGCTGCGTATAATTCACTCCAGCTTGAAAGGGCGATAGTTATGTCAATGAATACGATGTTTTACATCTTGTCCTGTTGTTCATAGTCATCCCGTTTTTTAAGCTTTATCCGCTGAAAAGCATAAGTAATTATTTTGAATACAGGTTTAAAGATATGTCTAACATGATCACCGGTACCGTTAAGTTTTTCAACGAAACCAAAGGTTTTGGCTTCATCCAGCAAGAAAACGGCCCGGACGTTTTCGTTCACTTCAGCGCAATTCAAGGTGCCGGCTTCCGCACCCTGGCTGAAGGTCAGCGCGTACAGTTCTCCGTGACCACTGGTCAGAAAGGCCCGCAGGCTGAGAACGTAACTGCTCTGTAATTCTTACAGAATTTAAGAAAGCCGTGGTACCTCTGGTGCCACGGCTTTTTGTTTATCTGGCTCCTGCACTGATTCATAAACTCTTTCATCATGTCGCTATCGTTGCTGCTTATCTCCCTTCTTACCCCGATCTCCGATACGCCGGTACCGGTTCAATCCACGTTGGATGCACAGTTGGTTTGTCAGCAATTTGTGCAGGTTCGTCTTGGGCAAGCGTTACGGCCCGAAGAAATAAAGGCGCGACTGGTACCAAAAAGAGAGGGGGAGTGGCTGGTCGATGGCAAAGTGAAAGGACCCGAAGGTCCTTTGCTGTTTGCTTGCCATCTTCATCAAGGCAAGCGTTGGGAGCTACTTAACTTTTCGCTCTGGGCACCACAGCCGATTAAAGGGGCTTGAGTGCGACCAGCAGGTGCTGCAGGTGTTCCACCATGGTCATGCCGAACGGGGTGAGATAGCCGCCATCTACTGCGCTGATGAGCCCCTGCTGATGCAGACGGGCAGCGGCCTGGCACAGGTCGTCAGACATATCGCTGCGTAATTTAATCCCCAAACTCATGTTGGCCGGATCAAAGCATGCCAGTATTTTCAAATCGTTGACAAATTCGTTAGAAACCTGGTCGATCCCAATCATGGATTCACTCCTTACGCTAAAGATGTATGCAAACTAGCATCCCCGAATCCACTTTAGTGGGCGCTGGTTCAAATTATTGATCTTTGGCTAGATTGCTCGTTTCAAATGCTGTTTTTTTCGGCGGAATCAAATGCTTGGCCAACTGGCTTCACCAAGGGTCTAACCACTGTAAACGTGATAGGATAAGGCACTTTTTTACATAGTGCGGCCCGTTGGCGGCTGTGCGCTTAGTTCAAGGTATCGCTCATGGTCAAGATCACTCTGGTATCCCTGCTGCATTCACTTTGTCCCCGCTTTCCGGTCTACCCCACGTCTTTATTGACGTCACTGCTGGATGCTCATCAGGGTGAGGTGTGGTTGCCTGCACGCAAGGGCGCCGATATCGCGGTGCTACGCAAGCATGTCAAAGGGGCAGTGGCACATGAGCTGGCGTCACTCAATTCCGGCTGGTGTGATTTTGCCGCCAGTGACAGCGGCGACACGCCCGAGTTGGATGCGCTGGCCAACTACGACACCGAGATGATGGATAACCTGCTGATGTATTGGCACAGCGCGGTCAAGATCAACAGCCCGATCACCGATAACCTGTTTGAGCTGCGCCGTGAGGTAGTCGATGAGGCCCATGGGGCTAAACTCGCTGCCGCGTGGGAGCAACAACAGCAACTGCGGTTTGAGCAGCTGATGGCGATGGCGGCCAACGGCGGAGATCTGCTCTGTTTTGTCGAGGTTGAATCGGCCTATTGGTTGCGCCAGAAGCTCAGTGAGCAAACCGACATCACGCTTTGCTCGCCCTCAATTGCCTGATGGCAAGGATGGTGGGAACGGTTGTTGGCAATCGTTGCCAATGATGCAGTAAGGGTGAGGCGATGGGGTCGGCAGACGAGTGTATCCATGACCTGATGACGTCCGCTAACGTCGAGAAAGATGGCCCGTGACGGGCCATCTTTGTTAAGTGCAGATCAGAGGATCAGAAGGTGATATTGGTCGAGATCCAGAAGCGGCGCCCTTCCTGATTATTGTTGTATTCGTTGGCATACTCGGTTTTGCCAGCGTCGTTATAGGCGTGGTACTGCAAGAAGTCTTCATCCAGCAAGTTGTAGATGGTGCCATTGACGGTGACATTTTCGCTGATCCGGTATGACGCCCCTAGGTGGAACAGGGTAAATGCGTTGTAATCACCAAACGTATCTTGCTCGGCACCGACCCCGCGCCAACGCTTGCTGCGATACTCACCCTGCAGCCAGGTATTCAGCTGGGCAGTGGTCTGCCAGTTCAGCTTCATGTTGACCATGTGTTTGGGGGTATCGGTCAGCTGCTGGCCCGCTTGCGAGCCCGATTTTTGCTCGCTATCGGTGAAGGTGTAGTTGGCTTTGAGATCCCAATACTCTGCCAGCGGAATGTAAGATCCTACCTCGACCCCCCGGGTAATGGCCTCGTCGATATTGACTGTCTGACCAAACTCTTTGATATCGTTCCAGCTGGTTCCTATATCGACACAGCCCGGCTGATTGGGCGCCTTGCTGTAGTGGCAGTTAGCTACCGGCGTGCCGCTGGCAATCTTGTCGTTGAAGTTATTCTGGAACAGGGTGAGGTTGGCGTTAAAGCCATTATCGGCCTGATAGTAGGCTGCCAGCTCCGAACTGGTGGTGGTCTCGGGGGTCAGGCTGGGGGTGCCGATGAGCGGCAGGGCCCCTTGGCGGCCGAATCCGACGATGCCGCTGGTCAGTTGATCCAGGCGAGGGGTCTTGTAACCCTGGCTGACACCCCCCTTGAAGGTCCAGTTGCTGCTGGCATTCCACACCAGATAACCACGTGGACTGAGCTGGCTACCAAACACACTGTGGTCATCATAACGAGCACCAACAGTGAGCGCCCAATCAGCCAGGAAGCGCCACTCATCTTCAGCAAACAGTGCCAGTTGCTTATGCTCGAACGGTGCTGTAGCAACCCCGTCGATCATCTCTGCTTTCCACCACTGGCCGCCGACCGAGAGGGTATTGTCACCCAGCACTGTGACTAGCTTGCTGTCGATTATGGTGTTTTCCAGCTCAAGGGTACGGGGAGTCCCTGCCGTTTTCCCCGGAACACCTTTGGGCAGGGTCCGTCCTGCGGTATCTGTTTCGCTTCGGGTAATGCTGCTGGAGAGGTTACCAAAACTGAAACGGCCATCGTGGGCCAGCACATATTGATCGCGGCTGTAGCGTTGTTGTTTCTCATAACCACCGATCTTGGTCGGTGTATCCAGGGTGCCAAGCTGGCCCTCGCTGTTGTCATATTCCTGATTGCCGCGATCAACATCCAGCCAGATATCCTGATTGCTGGTGGGGGTGAACGTCACTCTTCCGCCCAAATTCTGAATGTCAGATTTTACGGGGTTTGCCCCCATGATCGGTGTTTTTTCCAGGCCATTGGCGTCCTGATAGCGAATATCAGAGGCACTGCGGTCAAACACACTGCCGCGCAGGGTCAGCCCCAATTTGTCTTCGATCAGGGCGCCGCTGGTATAGAAACTGACCGCTGCACTGTTGCCAAATTCCCGGTGCTGCTGTTGGGTATTTTCCAGGGTAAGGGCGCCCATCCACTCTTTGGCCGGTTTGCGGGTAATAATGTTGACGACCCCACCCATTGCATCTGAACCATAGAGGGTGGACATGGGGCCACGGATCACTTCGATACGCTCAATCGCCGCGACTGGTGGCATAAAGCTGTTGGCGGTTTCACCGAAGCCGTTGGGGGTCACGTTCCCCACATTGTTCTGACGGCGACCATCGATCAGGATCAGGGTGTAGTCGCTGGGCATACCCCGCATGCTGATATTCAGGCCACCCGTCTTGCCGACGCTGCCTCCCACATCCACTCCTTCCACATCGCTGAGTGCATCAGCGATGCTCGCCACGCGTTTTTGTTCCAGATCTTCGCGAGTGATAACAGTGATGCTGGCGGGCGCATCGGTTACCTTCTGCTCAAATCCGGATGCCGTGATCACCATGGTTTCATTGACTGCCTGGGCCGAGACTGCGCCGGCAGGCAGCAGAGCCATCGCAATGGCGTAACCAAGTCGGGATGGTTGAGGTATGGGCATGTGAACTCTCCTGTTGTTATTGGAATGCGGCTGACGAGTCAATCCTGCTATTGATAATCATTATCACCCTGTGGCGGCAGCATTCTATGCAAACTCGGGTCGAGCAGAGAGTTATGTTTATGGAACCTGTTGTTCCAAAAAATGGAACTGGCGAGGTGAGGTTGGTTCTCGTCTGGGATGCAATCAATTAATCGATACTTAATTTAAGTTAAATCAGTTAGTTACTGTTTTTTTGCAGATAAGGGCGAAGAGAGGCCCGCCATAGCAAAAGCTTTTATTGTCAATTCAATGAATTAAACGTTATTGACAATGATTTGCATTTGCAATACTTTGCCGCGGTTTATGATGACTACCTGCGGGAGCTTTTCTTTACCATGTCGAGCAAGTCTGCCCGTCCCTATCATGTGCCTCGCTGGGTTCGCCCTCTGCATACATACAGCTCCATGCTGATGCTGGTGATCATGCTCTTTTTCACAGTGACCGGATTGACGCTGAACAATCGTCAGTGGCTACCCGCAGCGTCCCCTTTGGTACATCAACGATTGGTATTGCCAGCCCAGTGGGTGGAAACCGGGTTATGGCAACAGGATCCTCTGTTGGCGGGTGCGCAGCTGCTGCACTGGCTCCGTCAGCAAGATGTGCTGGCGGGTGGGGAAGTCGTCATGGAGTGGAATGCCGATGAGCAGTTGCTCACCCTCGACATCAAGCGCCCCGGTGGCTACAGCCTGGTAGAAATTGAACCCGCCCTGGCAGAAGTGAGGATCGAGACTCAGCCAGCGGGTTGGCTGGCCCAGCTCAACGATCTTCACATGGGGCGCTACAGTGGCGAGCTATGGCGATGGTTCATCGACCTGTCAGCGTTGGTCATGTTGCTGTTTACCTTGAGCGGTTTCTGGTTGGTGTTGTCCCAGCGCAAGCGTCGGATTGGCCTGTTTGGTCTCAGTCTGGCGGGCACGACCCTGATGGGCATGTTCTACCTCATTATCCTCTACTACTAAACGGAGTCCTGGATGTTCAAATCCACCACGCTGGCACTCGTGCTGGTGAGTGTGCCAGCTGCCGCTGAGGTGACCTTGTCACTGGAATTACCGCGTCATGAAGGTAGTCAATACCGCCCTTATGTGGCTGTCTGGGTAGAAAATCCCCAGCAACAGGCGGTGGCCACGCTCGCCGTCTGGCGCAAAGAGGCGGACTGGCTCAAGGATATGCGGCGCTGGTGGCGCAAGAGTGGCCGCTATGAGAATGGCCAGCCGGATGGAGTCTCCGGAGCGACCCGTAAACCCGGGGTTTACCAATTGCAGTGGGACGGCCGTGACCAGCAGGGCAACGCCCTGCCGCCGGGGCGTTACACCCTGCATATCGAAGCCGCTCGCGAGCATGGCAGTCGATCTTTGGTCAGTCAGGCGATTGAACTTGGACAAACAACCAGTTACCACCTCGAACCCGTCGCTGAACTGGGCGCGATCACCATCCACACCGGAGTTAAATCATGATTAACCGTTCCTTTGGCTGGGGCCTGCTGGCCCTGGTTGCCACGTCCGCTTCCGCGCATCCGGTCTGGATGCTGCCAAGTGAGTTCAATGTGTCGAGTGATACTGCCCATTGGGTGACAGTGGATGGCACGGCGTCCCACGGGGTATTCAGTTTTGACAAGCCGATAGGGCTGGATAATGTCACTGTCTATGATCCCGCAGGTAACCCCGCCAGGATCGGGCCCTATTACAAAGGGCAACGCCGCAGTGTGTTTGATCTGGCATTGAGCGAGGTGGGCACCTACAAGGTCGAGCTGCGTAATCCGCCTCGTTATGTCACTACCTACACCATTGGCAAGCGCAATACTGAACGGCGGATCATGGCCAACAAGCACGAGGCTACCGCTCAGGTGCCAACCAAGGCGCAGGGGGTGACCACCTATGCCATGCAAAACATCAGCGCCTTCTATGTCACCCGCAACACGCCAAGCGATACCGTGCTCAAAAGCAGCGGCCAGGGGCTCGAGCTGCAACCATTGACCCATCCCAGCGATGTGGTGGTGGGTGAGGCCGCCCGTTTCCGCCTGACTTTCGATGGTCAACCGCTGGCTGAGCGCAAAGTAGAAGTGGTGGGGCATGGCACTCAGTGGCGTGATGGGCGCCAGCAGCAGGATCTGGTGAGCGATCAGGATGGTGTGGTGGCATTCACTCCTGCCCAGCGGGGCCCACACCTGCTGTCTGCCAACATTGAGCAGGTCAGCCGTTCGCCACTGGCTGACAAGGTGGAGATCAACTACCTGCTGACCTTCGAGGTGCTGCCGCAATGACACTGCTTAACAAGTTGGCGATCGCTTTGACGTTACTGACGCCGCTGGCCGCCCAAGCCCACTATCCGGTGATGGATTGTGGTCGTGAGGGGGCTGAGCTGGTCTGCAAGGTGGGCTATAGCGATGGCACGTTCGCGACCGGTGCCGAGGTCGTCATGTATAGCTATGACGATGAAGTACTGGCTACCGTCAAGGCCAATGGTCACTCCCAAGCACGTTTCACCGAGCCGAAAGGGGAGTTTTACATCCGCTTCGATGCCGGACATGAAGATCCAGCTGAATTTGATTATGCCGAGTTGCTCTGACATGACCGGTTACCGGGAGCGAGTGGCGCCGGATAATGGGCGCAACGAGAACCGCTGGGTGGCGATCTTCACCATCGCCCTCTTGTTGTGTGGCGTGGTGGGGATCTGGCTGCGCCAGGAGCCTGCCACGCCAGTGGTGCAGACTCTGCAACTGACCCCGTCCGCGCGCCAGCAGCTCACCGAGCTCACCATCGCCCTTGATGAAGCCCGCTTTATGGCCAGTGACGGGCGCTGGCCTGCGTTGGCCGCCATGGCGCAAGCACAGATCCCGCCTTTTCACGAGGGTGACTGGCAGGAGCTGGCCAATGGCTGCTGGCTGGGGCCTCGCCCTGGTCATGCTGATGGGCGCTGGCTATTGTCGCTGCCTGCCAACGCCATTTTTATGGCTGGCGAGGGGGTATCCGGTACCCCTGATTGCACTACACCTATCCACTGGATTTCGATGACACCATGATGCGTTTCTTTCTGAGCCTGACCTTGCTGCTGACCAGCCTTACGGTGTGGAGCAAACCGCTGACCGTGGGGATCACCCTGCACCCTTATTACAGTTATGTGCACCATATTGTCGGTGATCGGGCCAAGGTCATTCCGCTCATCGAGAGTGGCTTCAATCCCCACAGTTATGAGCTGCAACCGAGCGACCTCAAGCGACTGGCCACCATGGATGCGCTGGTACTCAATGGTATCGGCCATGATGAGTTTGCGGTGCATGCCCTGGATGGTCTGGCGTTGCCCAACCTGACCCGCATTTATGCCAATGCCGATTTGCCGCTGCTCGCCACCGGCAAAGGGAGTTACAACCCCCATACCTTTGTCTCCATTGATGCGGCGGTGCGTCAGGTCTATACCATTGCCCGCGAATTGGGACGGCTCGACCCGGAAAATCGGGATTACTTTCAGCAAAATGCCCTGACCTATGCCCGCAGTTTGCGTGCCATCAAGAATCGTTACCGGGCCGAGTTGCTGGCGCTGGATCTGGCCAGTGTGCGTATTGCCAGTACCCATAATGCCTACGGCTACCTGCTGCAAGAGTTCGGCATCAGCATCGACACCGTCATTGAACCTGCCCATGGGGTTGAGCCGAATGCGACCCAGTTACAACAGACCATAGCGCGGATCAAAGCGGCCAATATTCAGGTACTGTTTACCGAACTCGATATGGATAACCGCTACGTAGAACTGATCCAGGACGCCACCGGGATCCGGATTTACCACTTCTCCCACATGACCTTTGGTGACTATGACCCGACCCTGGTGAGCCGGGAGATGGAGCACAACCTCAAGACCCTGGTCAAGGCGCTGTCACTGGCGGCGCAGGCGAGCTGATGGGGCCCTCAATCATCTTGCAAGGGCTGGCCTTGTCACTTAATCGGGTATCTATTCTCAAGCCGATCGATGGCACCTTTGAGTCGGGAAAACTGCATGCCATCGTCGGTCCCAACGGGGCGGGAAAATCCTCTCTGCTCAAGAGCGTGCTCGGTCTGAGACCTCATCGCGGCGAGGTATTCAGAGAGTGGCCGGGGGCGCCGGGGCCGGTGGCTTACGTGCCTCAGCAGAGCCAGTTTGAGCCATCCCTGCCCATTACCATCAACGAATTTCTGCTCGCTACCTTCTCTCGTCGTCCGCTCTGGTTACCGATGAGCACAGCGGCAAAAAGCCGGATCGATCGCCTGTTGGCGCACGTCGGGCTCAGCGGCAAGGGGCACTTGCGTCTCGGTCAACTCTCCGGGGGGGAACGCCAACGGTTGCTATTGGCGCAGGGGCTGGATCAGCAGAGCCAACTCTGGTGTCTGGATGAACCCATGACCGGGCTCGATCAAGAAGGACAAGAGATGGTTAACCGCTTGCTGCTACAACTGCGTGAACAGGGGGTCACCATGCTGGTGGTTCACCATGATATGGCCTGGGTGAGGCGCTATGCCGATCGGGTGTGGCTCATCGATGGTGGTCTGGTTGCGGTTGGCACGCCGGATGAGATATTTGCTCACTCCCCGCAGGAGGTTCCGTGATGGAGGGTTTGCGTCAATGGGTATTTTCCCTCTTTGAAAGCGGCTATTTGCCCGAGATGTTCCAGTATGCCTTTCTGACCAATGCCCTGGTGGCGGCCTTGTTGATGGGGCCCTTGCTCGGGGCGCTGGGCCCGCTGGTGGTAGTCAAACGACTGGCGTTTTTCTCCGAAGCGGTCGGGCATGGCGCCCTGACTGGCGTCGCACTAGGGATCTTGCTGGGGGAGCCCGCCACAGCGCCGCTGGTGGCGCTGTTTTGTTTTTGCACCCTGTTTGCCTTGCTGTTGCACTGGGTCAAGAGCCGCACCCAGATCCCCTATGATGCGTTGGTGGGGGTGTTTCTCTCGTTTGCCATCGCCCTGGGGGCGGCCTTGCTGCTCTATGTGGCCAAGAGGGTCAACGTACACATTCTGGAGAACGTGCTGTTTGGCTCGATTCTGACGGTCAAGGATCTCGATCTGCTGGTGTTGCTGATCATTGCCATCCCGGCACTGCTGATGTTGTTGCGAGGCACCAATACCGCCCTGCTGGCAAGTCTGGCCCCTGAACTGGCCCGCAGTCGCGGGGTGTCGGTGCGTCTGTATGACTATCTGTTTGTTCTGTTGATTGCGTTGATGACGGTTGCCTCGGTCAAGGTGATTGGCGCCATTCTGGTGGGGGCACTGCTGCTTATCCCCGCGACCGCGGCCCGACTGGTGAGCCGCAGTGGTGCCCAGTTTTTCTGGTTATCGGTACTGTTTTCTACCCTCAGCTGTTTATTGGGCATTTTGATTCCGATGGCTGGCGCCCTGCCACTCCCTTCCGGGGCGGCCATCGTGATGTTTGCCTCGCTCTTTTTTGTGCTTGCCCTCGGCTATCGTCGCTGGAGAACCATTGAATGAAGTTTCTTATCCCTCTGCTGCTCAGCGTGTTGGCGTTACCGCTCTGGGCCGCGCCGACGGTGGTCAGTGCGGTACCCGTGCTGCACGGGATCAACCTGTCACTGTTGGCCGATACCGGCATCGAAGCACGTTACCTGCCACCTGCCAGATTGCCCCTTAACCGGCTCCCCGGCTGGCTGAACAAGGTGGATGTGGCCACCCTGGGACAGGCGGATGCCCTGCTTACCATGGAGTCGTTGCAACCCGATCTGGCGATTTATCCTCTGCTGCGCCAGCGTCAGATCCGCATTGTACCGATCGATGTGGCCCAGGAGTTGGCGCCAGCAGGTGCCAAAGTGACCCTGCGACCGGACGGGGAGGGAGATTACTTCTGGCTCGATTTTGGCAACCTGACCCTGATGGGCAATGTGGCCGCGCGGGATCTGGCGCGGGTGTGGCCAGCCCAGAGCGCGCAGATTGAACGCAACCGCCAGCGACTGCTGCGGGCGGTGCAGGGCAGTGCCATGGCCATCGATAACCTGTTGCTCGAACACAATGTGGCCAGTCTGGCGGTGGCTGATGAGCGTTTGATGCCATTGGCGCTGGCGCTCGGTTTGCCACTGGTGGCTGAACAGGATGCCGATCTGGTGTTGACCAGCCGTCCCGCCAAGGGGGAGGCGCGTCGGATGTGGCAACCGGATCCCTTGCTACGGATGGGGGGGCAATCGATAGAGGTCTGGCTGGCGCAAAACCAGCAGGCGTTGAGTCACCAGCTTGCACCATCAGCAGAGTGAGCTCGGTATTTGAATGCTGGATCTGATCGAGATAAAAATATTTTGTGCCGTGGTCGATAGCGGTGGGCTGACTGCCGCCGCCGATACCCTTGGCATGCCGAAATCGACCATGAGTCGGCGCCTTACCCAACTGGAGCAGCGGGTTGGCCAGCCGTTATTACGTCGTCAAAGCAATCGGCTGCAGTTAACCGAAGCCGGTCGGCTATTTGAATCCTATGCCCGGCAAATGTTGCGACTCTCGCAGCAAGGGTTGCAGGTGATAGAGGATCTGCGGGAAGAGGTGAGCGGGGAGCTGCAGGTGCGCTGTCATCCCGTCTGTGCCGAGCCATGGTTTGTGGCCGCGCTGGAGTCATTTCTGGATCGCTACCCGGGGGCGCGGATCACCCTCAAAACCGAGGATAAGCTTCCCGTCAATGGTGCCAGCCAGGGTGCTATCTGGTGCTGGTTTGGTGCCGATCCCGAGAGTGACCTGCGATATGAGTCGTTGGTACAACTGCCTGCGTCACTCTATGCCAGTCCCGAATATCTGGCACAGCAACCGCCGCTGCGGCATCCCGGAGATCTGATCACCCATGACTGGATCGGTGGTGAACTGTGCGTCAGCGAGGGGGTGCAACTACGGCATCGGCAGCAAGGAGAGTATCTGTGCCAACCAACCTCTGCCCGTTTGCTGTTTGATGATGTCGGCATGAGGATGAGCGCCATGTGCCGTGGACGAGGGATCGGCATTGTGCCAGATATCCGTGTCCGGGCGTTGAACCAGGCTCATCCGGACAGTCTGGTGCCTTGCTTGCCCGGGTGGCAGGCCGCGCCCTGGCAGGTGGGATTGCTCTATCCTTATGGGCGGCAGCCGCGCAAAGTGAGTGCATTACTCGCGCATATTCGTAGTGCGATCCCGCCATCCTGGCGTGGGTGCAAGCTGGACAAGCTGCCGACAAGATGTGAACATGACGCCCTTTATCGAGAGAGAGACTTGGCCAATGAGCTATGAACTGAGTGACACCGAGCGCAATGCCGCGCTGCAACTGAATGCTGACTACCGTTACGAGCACTTCATCAGCAAGCTGGTCGAGCATGAAGAGCTGTTTGTTCTGACTGACGAACATGGCGTCATGATGCTGACCACCGACGATGAAGATTGCATCCCGGTATGGCCGCACCCGGAGTACGCCCAGGCGTGGGCCGAAGGTGAGTGGGCTGAGTGCAAGCCGCAGTCCATCACCCTCAAGGTGTGGCTGGAGCGCTGGGTTGACGGTATGGAGCAGGACGAGCTGTGTGTCGCCGTGTTCCCGACCCCGGATCAGGAAGGCATCGTACTGGAGCCGGGCGACGTGGCTGACGCCATCGCAGAGAAGCAGGCCAAGCGCGCCTGATTACCGCTGCATTCGCAACACAGGTTGCCAACAAAGACCCCGCTAGCTAGCGGGGTCTTTTGTTTTAAGGCCTTTTGCCGAGTGAACTGTCGCTATCAGGGCTGGCGATAGGTGGTGTCAATAATGGGATCGGCAGGGAAGGTCTGGCCGCTCTTGATCGCCGCCTTGGTCTCTGACTTCAACTTTTCATCGATCCACAGCAGGCCGCCATAGCTGTAACCGCTATTGTCGCCACCGAGGGGCCAGTAGAGCAACTCGCTCTTGGGGGTTGCGGGCACCTTGGGCAGCTTGAGCCAGCGCCAGGCCCCTTCCCGGGTGTAGGGCACCTGATAGGCGGGGACGAAGCTGGCCAGCTCATAGAGCCGCTGCTGGATCTGCCGCGACAGGGTCGCCTTTTTGGCAAAATCGAACTCCTTGTCGTACTGCTCCACCAGCGCCGTGATTGCGTCGTCATCGATGTTCATGATGTTGTTGGTTTGCGGCTTGTTGGCGTTGATCTTGTGGAAGAACTCCCAATAGGCGGGGTAGCGGCCGCCGCTCCAGGCCATCCAGGCGCTCTGGTGTTTTTTCTCCAGCATCGATTTGAAACCGGCCGAGGCATCCATCAGATTGAGCTCCAGATTAAGCCCCGCCTTCTTGGCCTCTTCCCGCAGCAAAGTGAGCCGCTGGGCGTGCTCTGCGGTGGTGTAGGTGATGGCGAGAGTCAGTGACTGGCCTTTGTCGTTTTGCAAAATTCCCTGCGGCCCCGCCTTGTTGAAACCGGCCTTGGCAAAGTATTGCCGTGCCAGTTTGGGATCGAACGGACGGGCCTTGATCTCGCTGTTGGTAAACTCCCCCTGACCGGATCCATAGCTGTTGAGGCGCTGGTAATCTCCCCGCAACAGGGTGGTGAGCATCTTGTCGAGGTTGAGGGCATGCTGGATCCCTAGCCGCACATTGAGGTCTTTGAGCAGCGGATCGGCGGTGTTGAGATAGAGCCCCATCGGCGATTGCGGTGTCTGGTTGTAGAACCAGATACGCGCGATATATCCCTTTTCGAACTCCGATGTTTTGGTCTTGTCGTGCCACCAGTTGGGCATCACCAGCGGGAAGCTGTCGAGATCGCCGCGCAGGAAGTGTTGCCAGGCGATGTTCAGATCCCTGAGCACCTTGATCTCGATCCGCGCGGGATTGAAGCGATGCTGGAAGTAACGCTCGTCATCCCCCCACCAGTTTTCAATCCGTTTGAAGGTGACCGACTTGCCCTTTTTCACCTGATCGAGCTGATAGGGGCCGGTGACCGGCAACACCTTCCAGTTGTACTCCTTGACCCAGTTGGCAGTGAGCTTGATGGCGTGGCTCGGCTCCGGGCTGATGGGCAGTGATTCGAGCAGATCCTGGCGGCTCTTTTCGGTGCCGCTGGTGATGGCCAGGGTGTGATCATCAAACTTGGTGATATCGGTTATCTGGGTGCTGTAGTAGTTGTTGTACCAGGGGTCGTTGATCTCCTTGCTGCGCATCATCTTGAGGGTAAAGAGCCAGTCATCGGCGGTGACCGGTTGACCGTCTGACCAGCGCGCCTTGGGATTGATGCGAAAATAGAGGGTCTTGTGGTCGGCGCCGAAGGCCCACTCGTTTGCCAGCATTGGCATGGGGTTGCCGGTGACGGGATGAGTGCTCAGCAGAGGCAGGTTGGTTTCCCGCACGTAACCGGCAAAGCCGCCGTTGGAGTCGGGGCCATATTTGCGCAAGGTCAGGGGGAAGCTGGTCATAAAGGTGCGAAAGGTGCCGCCGCGCTTGGCGGCCGGATCGGCATAGAGCGGATCCTGGTTGTTGCTCTCCCACTTCAAGTCTGCGGGCAGGATGGCACTCCAGCCAAACGGGCTCCAGCACAGGGTCAGGGTGATGGCGGTGGCGCGAATGATAGGGGGGAGGCGGCGCCCCCCGGCAGTGATAGTCGATGGCATGTCCTTGCTCTCCTGAAAGTCTGCTTCCTGCAGATCACGCGCTGGTGATGTCAGTCCCGAAGGGGACTAGCTCATCATGAAAATTTTATCCTGTCAGGTCAATGAAATAGCGCAAATGGGCAGGCGTTCATCATGTCGTACTCTGTGGTTTGAACCAGCGCAGTCGGCTACCCAGCAGATGCACCACAAAGCCGAGCAGCACCAGACCGGAGCCCAGCCACTGCAAGGTAGTCGGATGTTCATCGAGCAGCAGGGCGGCCGCCACCATACCGACACAGGGGATAAGCAGGGAGAGCGGCGCCACCTGTGCCACCGGATAGCGCATCAGCAGCCGTCCCCACAGGCCGTAACCCAGCCAGGTCGCGACATACGAGAGATAGAGCACGCACAATAATCCCTGCCAGCTGAAGTTGAGCAGGCTGCTGGCAATCAGTTCCGGCCCTTCGAACAGCCAGGAGAGGGCGAAAAACGGCAGGATGGGCACCAGCCCAGCCCAGGCGATCAGGCTGGGCAGGGAGGTGTGATAGCGCAGACCAATCTGGCGATTGATGACGTTGCCAAGGCCCCAACAGGCTGCAGCGCACAGCGTCAGGAGAAACCCGAGCAAGGTCAGGTTGCCTTCACCGTGAGTGGCGATGAGATAGAGGCCGAACCCCGCCAAGGGCAACGCCACCCAGTGGTGGGGCTGCCAGCGCTCCCCGAGCCAGATCATGGCAAACAGCAGGGTGAACACCACCTGGGATTGCAGCACCAACGAGGCCATGCCCGCCGGCATGCCGAACTTCATGGCACTGAACAAAAATGCGAACTGGCCGAGGCTGATGGCGCCGCCATAGGCCAGCAGCCAGCGCCAGGGCATGGCGGGCTTGGGCACCAGCAAGATGGCGGGAAAGACCACGCCGATAAAGCGCAGTGCCCCCAACAGTAGCGGTGGTATCCCCTCCAGCCCCCACTTGATGGCGACGAAGTTGAGCCCCCAGCAGAGGATGACCAGAGCGGCCAGACACTTGTCCTTGGTTTGCATGGTTGAAATCCCTGTCATCAGCAGTGCGGCGAGCGGGTGGGTTTACACAGCCCGGCGCGATCGGCAAGAGGGGGAGCATACCCTTGGGCATGTGGTGAGTGTCAAGGAGAAAGACCCGTTTGGACGTTCCTGGTTGAGGGGCCGGTGGCGGGGTCAGGTGGTAAGGTCAGGGGAGATCAGGCCGCAACGCAGTGCAGGGTGATCCCCTTGGCCGCGATGGCCGCACGCATGGGGGCGGGCAGGGCATCATCGGTGACCAGCACCTTGATCTGGCCCGGCGCGCCAAGCTGGCTCGGGTGGATGGCGCCAAATTTGCTGCTGTCGGTGATCACCACATTGGTCATCCCCTTGGCCAGCACGCTGTTGACCACATCGGCCCGCATCATGTCGCGGCCGGTAAAGCCCACCTCGGGGTGAAAACCGTCGACTCCGATAAAGGCCTTGGAGAAGTGTACCTGCTCGATACAGAGGCGAGTCAGCGGCCCCACCACGCTTTCGCTCTGATGCTGGAACAGCCCGCCGAGCAGCACCACCTGGGCCGGGGTGTCTTTGAGCAGGTGGGCGATATAGCTGCTGATGGTGATGATGGTGACCCGTTTGTGCAGGGCCAGATGGCGCGCCAGAATGGCGTTGGCGCTGCCCCCTTCGATAAAGACCGTCTCGCCATCTTCCACCAGCTGGGCGGCCCGCTCGGCGAGGCGCTCCTTGAGCAGGTAGTTGATGTTCATCCGGGCATCCGGGTCATCGGTCTCCAGCGCCATGGCAGAGCCATGTACCCGTCTGAGCAGCCCCTGTTTTTCCAGCGCGGTGAGGTCGTTACGCACCGTCACCTCCGACACGCCGGTGTGTTGGGAGAGCTCACTCACGCTCATCTTGCGAGCCTGATGGACCAGAGTGAGGATCAGTTGGTGGCGTGGATTCATGGTGCGCTCGCATGCAAAGTGGTGGATAGCGGCAAGCCACCCGTGGGGTGGCTTGCCAATCATATGACGTCACAGGCGCCATGGGGAGCGCCCCGTCAGAGACTGTGCTCGGTGCGGGCGATGATATCATCTTGCGCATCCGGGGATAAGGCGGTGAAGAAGGCCGAATAGCCCGCCACTCGCACCACCAGATCCCGGTACTGATCCGGATTGGCCTTGGCCGCCAGCAGGGTCTCCCGCGAGACGATGTTGTACTGCACGTGCCACCCCTTGTGCACCTCGAAGAAGGTGCGCAGCAGGCTCATCAGCTTGGCCTTATCCCGCTCGTTCTCAAGGCTGGCCGGACTCAGCTTCTGGTTGAGCAGCACCCCGCCGAGGATCGCCGCCGTGGGCAGCTTGCCGATGGAGTTGAACACCGCCGTCGGGCCGAGACGATCCGAACCCGAGGAGGGGCTGGCCCCTTCCGCCAGCGGGGTGCGGGCATGGCGGCCATCCGGGGTGGCCAGGGTGGCAGCACCGAACGGTACGTTGGCGGAGATGGAGGAGGTACCGGCGTAGTAGGTACCGCCGATGGGGCCGCGGCCGAAGCGGGTGTTGTGCAGCCCCTTGAGCTCGTCGATGTAGCTTTGGTAAGCCTGCACCAGCAGCAGGTCTACCTCGTCCAGATCGTTACCATATTTGGGGGCGGCATTGGTGAGGCGCTGGCGCAGCTGCTCCCCTGCCAGCCCGGCAAAGTCCTGCTCCAGCGCGGCAGCCAGTTCGTGCTGCCCCACCACACCCTGCTCGAATACCAGTTTCTTCAGGGCCGCCAGACTGTTGCCGAGGTTGGCGATCCCCACCTGCAGACCGGATACCCAGTCATAGACGGCGCCCCCCTCCTTGACGGTCTTGCCGCGCTCGATGCAGTCATCCACCAACGTGCTGCAGAGGATGTCGTGGGCCTGCGCTTCCAGCACGCTGTCGACCACGCAGTCGATCTCGATGGATTTGCGGGTGAAGTAGCGCACCTGCTCGTCCCAGCGGGCCATCACCTCGTCAAAGTTACCAAAGCTCCCTTCCCGCAGTGACTGGGATTGTGGCAGGAATACCTTGCCGGTGGTGGCATCGCGGCCGCCATCGAGGGAGGCCAGCAGGATGCGGGCGAAGTTGATAAAGCTCATGCCGGTGCAGCGGTAGCCCCACTTGCCGGGCACCGCGGTCTCGATGCAGCCGATGGCGGCGTAGTGGTGGGCATCCTCTACGCTCACCCCGAGCTTGATGAACTCGGGGATCACTACCTCGTCGTTGTTGAAGGCGGGCATGCCAAAGCCGCAGCGGATCACTTGAATGCAGGCGTCGAGGAAATCCTCGCTCATCCCGGCGTGGTAGCGCACCGAGAGGTTGGGCTGGGTGGAGCGCAGCTGGCCGCAGGACTCCAGAATCGCGTAGGAGAGGCCGTTGACCGCGTCATGGGCCGCACCATCCCGCCAGTTCTGGCCGCCAATGGTGACGTTCTGATAGAGCGGGCTGCCAGCGGAGGCCTTGGAGTGGGTGCCGGAGCGGATCTTGTTCACTTCCAGCAACTTGAGCCAGCACCCTTGCAGCAGCTCGATGGCGCGCGTCCGTGGCAGTGATTCTGACAGCTCCACTTCGCGGCGATACCAAGGGTAGAGGTATTGATCCATCCGGCCAAACGACACCGAATGGCCATTGGATTCGATCTGCAGAATGAGCTGGATAAAGTAGCAGAGTTGCAGCGCCTGCCAGAAGGTCTCAGGGGGCTGGTGGGCTATGTGGGCGCAGTTGAGCGCGATGGTCTCAAGTTCGCTTTGGCGCTCGGCTTGCTGCTCTTGCGTGGCCATGTCGCTGGCAAGGGCGGCGTAGCGCCCGATGTGATCGCTGACCGCATCCAGGGTGATGGCGACGGCGTGCAGGAACTGCTCGCGTTGCAGATCGGCCCAATCCGCCAGATCCAGCCGACTGCGCCGCTCGGCCACTTTGGCCTTGAAGCCATCGAGCCCCAGCGTGAGCAGCTCCTCATAGTTGACCGCGAGATGGGCATCTCCCGAGGTCATGTTGCCCTCGGCCTTGATGATGCCGCTCTCCAGCAGCGCTTTCTGCTCATCGGTAAAGAGACCGAAACAGCGATCCTGCACCGTCTGGCCGCGCCAGAAGGGGGTGAGGGCGTGGATGATCTCTTTGTCGGTTTCGCTGACCGCAAAACCGGCACCGGGGCGGTCTGCCAGCTCGTCGATCTCCTTCTCAATCCAGCTCACTGTGTATTCGGGAAACAGCGGCGCCGCCCGCACCTGACTGGCCTGGTTGCCGACGATGAGCTCGTCGTGCTTGATCCAGATGGTGCGTTCCTTGAGGTGATGGGCCAGCGCCAGAGCGCGGCGCACCGGCAATGGGCGGGCGAGATGAGCCTGATAGGCCTCGGTGTAGTGGCGGGCACGCTCGGTGCAAACCGGTGGCTGAACGATGTGGATCAGGCTCTCTTTGTGGGCGCGGATCCGCGGGCTGAGGGTATTGAGGTCGAGCTGGGTCATGATCTTATCCTCTGGTCACAGGGGTCAGCCCCTGACGTTGGGCGTATGCGTGGGCAAAGCTGAGTAAATCGGGGTCGTCGAGTGGTGTATCCGGCGCCTGATAGGGCAGATCCAGCAGGGCATATTTGCCCATCCCCAAGGTGTGGTAGGGGAGGAAGTGGATCTCCTGCACCGTGCCGAGACTGGCGGCGGTGTCGGTGATGGCGGTGATCGATGCGCGGTCGGCATTGAAACCGGGAATGAGCGGCACCCGGATCTGCATCGGCACACCGTGCTCGGCGAGGCGTTTGAGGTTCGCGATGGGCAGCTCCACCTTGCCGCGGGTCCAGTTGAAGAAACGTTCTTTATCCACGTGTTTGAGATCCGCCAGCACCAGATCCAGTGAGGGGAGGCTTGGCTCAATCTGGTGCCAGGGCACATGGAGGCAGCTCTCGACCGCAGTGTGCAGCCCTTCGGCCTTGCAGCGGGCCAGCAGGGACGCTGCAAAGTCGGGCTGCATAAAAGGCTCGCCACCAGAGAGGGTGACGCCACCGCCGCTGCGCTCGAAGAAGGGGCGATCGCGCAAGATGGTGTCCATCAGGGTGTCCAGGGTTTCATCGTGGCCGCACACCTGCAGCGCTTCGCTGGGGCAGAGGCCGCGCAGCCGTTCCATATCTTCGGCCTTGAGGGCTGAGCGGGTGAGCTGGATGCCTTCGCTGTCACGCAAGATTGCCGGACAGGTCTGGCTGCAGAGCTGGCATCCCTCGATGCATTGGCGTCGGTCGAGTAGTATGTCCGGCTTGAGAGCGCGGCTTTCCGGGTTTTGACACCACAGGCAAGCTAGCGAGCACCCCTTGAGAAACACCAGGGTGCGAATGCCGGGGCCATCGTGAGTTGAATATCGTTGCAGGTCGAAAATCATACCGCCTCCTTTTGTTTTTCATTCTATTTGCTTTCATTCGAAAGTTGATTTGATTTCGATCAAGTATTTCGCAGATGTTTTGTCGCTAGAATGGCGACATATTAAACATCCCGTTAAGGAGTTAGAGATGGAGCTATATCTCGATACCGCCGATGTGGCGGCAGTACGTCGTTGGTCACGGATCCTGCCGTTGGCCGGTGTCACCACCAATCCTTCCATTACTGCCGCCGGGGGATTGCCGCTGAGCGAGCTGCTGCCCGCCCTGCGCGACGTACTGGGCCCCAAGGCTCGCCTGTTTGCCCAGGTGATGGCCAAAACCGAAACCGAGATGGTGCGTGAGGCGTTCGCCCTGCGTGAGCTGGACCCGGATCTGGTGATCAAGATCCCGGTATGCGCAGAGGGGCTGGTTGCCATCAAGAGCCTGACCGCCAACGGGGTGCCGACCCTGGGTACGGCTGTCTATACCCCGCTGCAAGGCTGGTTGGCGGCGGTGGCGGGGGCGGAATATGTCGCTCCCTACGTTAACCGGCTGGACGCTCAGGGGGGCGATGGCATCGCCACCGTGCAGGAGCTGCAACAGCTGCTTGAGCTGCACGCACCGAACAGCAAGGTGCTGGCGGCGTCATTCCGCACTCCCCGTCAGGCGCTCGACTGCCTGCTGGCCGGTTGCCAATCCATCACATTGCCGCTCGATGTGGCCGAGCAGTTGCTAAATGTGCCTGCGGTGGATGCGGCATTGGCGAAGTTTGATCAGGATTGGCAGCGCGCTTTCGGTCGCTGATCGCAGTGATAGATGGGGGAGGGTGAAGAGACGCGGGTGATGGGGATTGACCGACTAGACTTGAAAGAGGTGGCCACCTTCGCTGGCTGCCTTGCAGTCTACTGGAGGTATCCCATGAGCGACCATCTGCTGCTCCCCCATGGTGAAGATCTGCGTCGTGCGGTGCGCTGGCTCAGTGAACACCACCTGCACGATATCGCCGCCATTGAAGAGGCCAGCCTGCGTTTTGATCTCTCGCCACTGGATGAAGAGTTTTTGATCCAGCACTGGCTCGACAACCAGCGCCAATCCTGAGGTAAGACTTCAGTGCTCTGTCATTGGACGACAGCCCTTGGCAACAGGGCTAAGGCAGTGGGAGTGTGGGGTAGAAGGCGCGACGGAAGCTATGGCCCTGCTGCCACACCAGATGGCTGGCAGCAAGGTGGCAAGTGGGGTTAAGTGGTCTTTTCCAGGTGGTTTTGGTAAATCTGCTGCCACTTGTCCAGTTCGTTTTCATCACCCTGTTGCTGCCAGAACTCGCAGATGGAACTCGCCATCTCGCATGCCATGGCGTGGTCACCGTCACGGCGACTCATCAGGTATTGCCCCAGCCAGCTTTGATACTGTTTCATTGCACGATCTCCTTATCCATTTAACCTTTGAAATTGCTGCTGTGGGCGGTCCTTCCCGGAGCGCGTTACCACAGCCACTTTCGCCACGCCTGATGGTGATCGGTTGTTTCTATCGCCACACTTACTGTCAATTCTGATAACTGGCGTATAAAAACAGTGCGAAGGTGTTAAAAATTGGCTACCACCTTATCACGAAATGGTGTGAATTGCAGGTTTTGGGGCCAATTGAGTTATAAGCGCAGGGGGGCTATAGCCACGACCTGTGCTGGGGGAACCAGTGAGAAGGGGGATAGGAGCTAGGTGACCCGTTACTGGGTCACCCGGCGGGCTTGCCAGTAGCGGCTGTTCCAGTAGACGTTGTCGAGACGGGAGCGGATAACGCCTTTACTGGTGGAGGCGTGGATAAACTCCCCTGCACCGGTATAGACCCCCACATGGTATTGCTGCCAGCCGGTCTTGAAAAAGACCAGGTCCCCGTGCTGCAGGCGGTAGCGATCCACCGGCTTACCTATGCTGGCCTGGGACTCGGTGGTTCTTGGCAGACTGAAGCCGAGAACCTGGTTGTAGGCGAGTTGGGTGAAGGCGGAGCAGTCGAGCCCGGCGCGGCTGGCACCGCCCATCCGGTAAGGGACACCGCGCCACTGCTGGTAGAAACCATCAAAGGCACTACTCTGCCGGGGGGGCGGAGGCGGCTCCGGCGTGCTGGAGCAGGCGGCCAGCAGCAGGGTCAGCAGGAATAGCGACAGCTTGCGATACATCGGGGCTCTCTTCACAGACATGTTTAACCAATAGCAAAGTACAGCTACTGCTGTGTTCAACCACCTGGTTGTTGGGCCGGAGGTGGTGATGCGACAACTTTTCCATCATAAACAGGGATCTGGCTCCATACCTAGCAGCGGAGCGGAAAAATGCGGCGGGGGCTCAAAAAAAGCCAGCCCGAGGGCTGGCGTCTGCGTTATGAGGCAGGGGTTATCAACGGCTTGAGCAGTTCCGCCAGCTTGTAGAAGGTCTGCACCCGGGTGGTGCTGGGGCGCCAGACCAGTCCGATTTCGCGATAGGGCATCTCCCCGGGGAGCGGGATGGCTACCAGATCGGAGTTGGCGAGAATGCCGGCATCGATGGCCATCTGCGGCAAGAAGGTGGTGCCGAGACCCGCTTCCACCATCTGTACCAGGGTATGCAGGCTGGTAGCGGCGAACGGGTTGATCTTGCTCTTGTCCCGCAAGCTGCATGCGCTCACCGCGTGCTCGGTGAGGCAGTGTTCCCGCTCCAGCAGAAAGATGCTTTGATTCGGCAGCTCTTTATAGTCGAACGGGGTATGCAGACCGGCCGCCATGCTGGCGGGCATCACCATATGGAACGGATCCTGACCAACGGTCTTGCAGTGAAAACCGCCGATCTCGATGGGCAGGGCGAGGATCAGCAGATCGAGCTGCCCCTGCTCCAGCTGCTTGAGCAGGTTGCTGGTGGTGTCTTCGCGCAGCAACAATTCCAGCTCAGGATAGGTCTTGCTGCACACTTTCAGCAGTTTGCTGAGCAGGAAGGGGGCAATAGTGGGAATACAGCCAAGACGGACTGTACCCTGCATCACGCCGCCCTGATGTTGTCCGAGCTCCATCAGATCCCGCGCATCGGAGAGTAAATTGCGAGCTCGCTCGACGATTTCCATGCCGACCGGGGTCATAATGAAGCTCTTGTGGTCCCGTTCCACCAGTTGCAGGCTCATCATGTCCTCCAGCGTCTGGATCCCGGTACTCAGGGTCGACTGGCTGACATGGCAGGCCTTGGCGGCGCGATTGAAGTTCTTGTGCTCGTCGAGAGCAACCAGATATTGCAGCTGTTTGAGGCTGGGCCAACGTTGCATAGAAAAACCCGATTAATGCTATCTATTTAATTTGATTTACTAATCTACCATCGGGTCTATAGTTTGTCGCTTGAATTAGATGGACTTGGCTCTAGGTAGCCCAATCCGCACCGGATTGTTCACTTCACATAAAGAGGAATTGAATATGGTATTGGTAGGCCGTCCCGCACCCGATTTTACTGCCGCAGCTGTTCTGGGCAATGGCGAGATCGTTGATTCATTCAACCTGTCATCCCACATCAAAGGCAAAGCTGCCGTTATCTTCTTCTATCCGCTCGATTTCACCTTCGTCTGCCCGTCCGAGCTGATTGCCTTCGATCACCGCTATGAAGAGTTCCAGAAGCGTGGCGTGGAAGTTATCGGTGTTTCCATCGATTCCCAGTTCTCCCACAACGCATGGCGCAATACCAAAGTGGAAGATGGTGGTATTGGTCAGGTCAAGTACCCGCTGATCGCTGACGTGAAACACGAAATCTGCAAAGCCTATGACGTTGAGCATCCGGAAGCCGGTGTGGCGTTCCGTGGTTCCTTCCTGATCGACAGGAACGGTGTCGTTCGTCACCAGGTGGTCAACGATCTGCCGCTGGGCCGCAACATCGACGAGATGCTGCGCATGGTCGATGCCCTGCAATTCCACGAAGAGCACGGCGAAGTGTGCCCGGCTCAGTGGGAAAAAGGCAAAAAAGGCATGACAGCTTCACCGGATGGCGTGGCCAAGTACCTGTCCGAGAATGCTGACTCCCTGTAATCGGGTCGCACTCCATTTGAAGAACCGGCGCCAAGGCGCCGGTTTTTTTATGTTTGTGATCAGCAGAACCAAGTGATGGCTGCTCAATCAGAGTGGGGTAGCCAGTGGTTAGGCATAAAAAAACGCGCCAATTGGCGCGTTTTGCTATCTGCTTGTGGCTACTCGTCAAAGATCCCGAAGTGATCTTTGGCGAAGTTGACCCGCTGCTCCACGTTCATCTTCACTTGGCCCAGCTTCTCGATGGTCTTGAGATTGGGTACCAGGCCGCGGCCGTTGGCGATCTGGATGGCAAGACCGGGACGGGCGTTGAGCTCCAGCAGCATGGGGCCACGGAACTTGTCCAGCACCATATCGGTGCCGATATAGCCCAGACCCGACATCTCGTAGCAGGAGGCGGCCAGGGTCAGCAGGGTATCCCAGTGGGGCACCTTGAGATCATAGAGGTCAAGGCCGGTATCCGGGTGGTGGCGCAGCGGATTGCCAAACTGCACCGCCCGCAGGGCACGACCGGTACGCAGGCACAGGCCTACCCCCACGGCGCCCTGGTGCAGGTTCGCCTTGCCATCCGAGGCGGCGGTAGAGAGGCGCATCATCGCCATCACCGGGAACCCCTTGAAGATGATGACCCGGGCATCGGGTACCCCTTCGAAGGAGTACCCGTCGAACACATCATCAAAGTTGATGAGGCCTTCCACCAGTGCCACGTCGGGCTTGCCGCCAAGCGAATAGAGCCCCGCCAGAATGTTGGAGACATGACGCTCCAGATCCTGACCGTTGGAGGCACTGCCGTTGGGCTTGTAGAAGAGACCATCTTCCTGACGCAGGATCACCAAGATCCCCTTGCCACCCGAGCCGCGGGCCGGTTTGATACAAAACCCTGGCCAATCCTTGACCAGCTTGGTGATCCGCACCACATCGTGCTGGGCTCGGATGGTACCGATCAGCTCAGGCACGGTGACACCGGCATCCAGCGCGATGCGCTTGGTCTGCAGCTTGTCATCCACCAGCGGGTAGAGGCTGCGCGGATTGTAGCGGCTGATGTAGGAGTGGTTACGCTTGTTCATACCGAGGATGCCTGATTGGGACAGGCTCCACGGGGTGGTGTATTTTTCCCAGAACCACATCTGTTACTTGTCCTTACCCGGGGTGGCGCCTGACTTCATCTCGTCCACCAGCGGCTTGAAGCGCTTCAGTTCGCTCAGCTTGTAGCCGGTGTAGTTACCCATCAACAGCACGGTTGCCATCAGCACCAGCTGCAGACCGAGGAAGTTGAAGGTAAGGTGACGGATCAACTCGTTATCCATGGCCAGATAGGCGATAACGGCGACCAGCAGTGAACCGCCGCCCTGACGCACCACCTCTTTCGGGCCCTCTTCTTCCCACAGGATCGACATACGCTCGATAGTCCAGGAGAGGATGATCATCGGGAAGAAGGTGATCTTCATGCCATCGGTCAGCCCCAGCTTGAAAGCGAACGCCGAGAAGATACCGATCATCGAAATCACCATTATGATGATGGCCGATATTCGGGCAACCAGCAGCAGGTTAAGCCGCGACAGGTAGGAGCGGATGATGAGACCGGTGCCGACAATCAGCAGGAAACCGATGAGACCGGTGACCAGCGAAGTCTGGATAAAGGCGACCGCGATCAGCACCGGCATGAAGGTGCCCGAAGTCTTGATCCCCACCAGAACCCGCAGGAACACCACCATCAGCACGCCTATCGGGATCAGCAGCAAGCCCTTGAACAGGGTCTGCTCTTCCAGCGGCAGGCTATGAATGGAGAAGTTCATCATCTCGGATTTTTCGAACTTCTGGGCCAGTGCCACGTTGACCGGCTGCTCTTGCTCGATCATCGAGAAGCTGACACGGGAGTTGTGACCACCGGTGACATCCAGCAGCGCGCCTGAGTTGTATTCCCACAGTAGCAGGTTGGCAGGACGGCCCTGTTCACCGGTTTGCGGGTTGAACAGCTTGTAGTCGGTCGGGCTGTTGAACACCTGCAGGTAATCCACCAGCTCCTGACGACGGCGGCCATCTTCCAGGTTCAGTGCATGCACCACCCGGGTCGGTACGTCGGCATTGTTGAGCAGCTCGGCGATCAGGTTGGCACGGCTCTTGTTCTTTTTGAGCAGCTCGGCATTTTGCTCCTGCTTCTCGATCTCCTTGATGATCTCGCGAGTCAAGGTGTAGCCATCTGCTGAGCGCTCTTGTGCCCGCTCCACGATCTGTTTCATCGCGGTGGCGTAGGGCTCACTCTCGATCTGCTTCTCGATGGCGGGCGGCTGCGGATTGGCTGCCGGTTTGGCATGGGCATCCGCCATCATGTCGACGCGGTAGTAGAGCTCTTGACGACCGGAAGCGGTGCGAATAGACCACTCGGCGCGGGCGTCGCCATCTTTCTCGACAAAGGAGAGGCCGTAGCCCGGGCTGGCGGCGTTCTCGTTCATCAGGGTGAAACCGGGCTGGGTGCCCGGAATAGCCAGGGATGCGATCACCGGATCACCGGTCGCCTCGAACTCCAGCTTGGCTTCGATGGACCAGATCTGGCGCTTTTCACCGGGGGTGAGCGGCACATCCAACGCGATATGGTGGTAGATCGTCATCCCCAGGCCGACAATGTACAGCAGGGCTACCAGCAAATAGAACGGCTTACGGGAAACCATGGATTATTTCACATCCTTGAGCTTGGGTTTGGGTTGGATATATTCGCGGGCCACATCAACCACGGCGATGTCTTTCAAAAATTCACGACCCAGCAGCACCGGGAAGGTCATGTCGCTACGGTCTTTCAGGGTAAATTCGGCTTTCTCGGTCATGTCACCGATCCGCACTGCCAGACGCACCACCGGACGGCGGTCGAGATCATCAGCAGAGGCCTGACGTACCCGCACATGGCGCACCAGCGGGGCTTCGATCTGGATCTTGTCATCAACATCCTGATGACTCAGGAAGAAGCGCACCCAGTTCTTGCCGTTGCGCTCGAAAATGGTGATCTCCTGAGCGCTGATGGAGGAGGTGGTGGCACCGGTATCCACCCGCGCCTGGAAGGCGTCGTTGGCGGCGTCAACCCAGATCCACTCCGCTTCACCGACCATCAGTTTGCCATCTATGGTGTGGCCCTGAGTGGGGGCAGGGCATTGCTCAGCCGGGAGGGCCATGGGTTTGGGCGGCTCAGCAGGAATCGCGGTGAGCTTGGTATCGAGTTTTTTGACTGACTCTTTCATATTGGTGACATCAGTATTGAGCTGAACCAGCAGGTGCTGTTGCTGCACATAGTGCTTTTGTTGCTGTTCCATGGAGGTTTGCAGGCGCTGCTCGCTCTGGTCGAGTTCGCTACGGAGCTCGGCCAGCGTCAGTACAGGAACCTGAGGCGTTTTTTCCATATTGACACACCCGCCGAGACTAAGCAGGGAGAGCAGGGTCATTCCTTTTAATTTGCTTTTCATGTCATTCATTTAACTGTGCTTCCTGGAATTGGGTCAGTGTAACTTTCTGAATCGCCAGCGGCTAGTCTTTGGCCTTGCGGGCAATCAGGACGGCACGTTTGGGCGCCGGGTGTCCTTCTACCGTGAGTGCCGGATTGTCTGGGTCCAGGTAATCACTCAGGGATTCATTAATCATCCAGTCGGTACGACGCTGTTCGTCGGTGCTGGTCATATTCTCGTCTACAATCCGCACATCGGTGAAGCCGCAACGTTCAACCCACAGCTTGAGGGCGCTACTTGAGGGAATAAACCAGACATTGCGCATTTTGCCGTAGCGATCTGTCGGCACCAATACTTCATTGACGTCACCATCAACCACCAGCGTCTCCAGCACCAGTTCACCATCGTCTTTCAGTTGGTTGCGCAGCTGTTCGATGTGCTCGATGGGGGATTTACGGTGATAGAGCACCCCCATGGAGAAGACGGTGTCAAAGGCGCGCAGCTCAGGCAACTCCTGAATGCCGAGCGGCAACAGGTGGGCGCGCTGATCATTGCCTGCGAAGTGGCGAATGGCTTCGAACTGGCAGAGAAACAGCGGGCTCGGGTCGATGCCGACCGCCAGTTTGGCCCCTTCACCCACCATGCGCCAGAGGTGATAGCCGCTGCCGCAGCCCACATCCAGTACGTAGCGGCCAGCCAACTGGCTGATATGGGGCAGCACCCGATCCCACTTCCAGTCGGAGCGCCACTCGGTATCGATGTGGATGCCGTGCACCGTGAATGGCCCTTTGCGCCAGGGCATGAAGTGGCGCAGCAGGCTCTCGACCTTTTTGCGCTCCCCTTCGCCGAGGCTCTCGGCCGAGCCTATCTCGACCCGGCTTTTCAGCTCGATGTGTCCGGGGGATACCACCGGCAGCTTGTTGAGGGCGCGGTTCCAGCGCGGCAGATCGCCGTGCTGGTTGTCATGTTGCCAGGTGTGCAGCTGGGCGGGCAGGGTATGCAGCCAGTGGCTCAGCCGGTTTTTGGCAATCAGTTGATAGAAGTTGGCAAAGTCGATCATGGCTGGTTGGGCTCGCTGGATTTGATGGCAATCATGGAGCCGAAATTGAAGCACTGGAACCAGAGATCCTGATGAACGAAGCCGGCATCCCGCAGGCGATCACGGTGGGTCTGCAGGCTGTCGGTGCGCATCACGTTCTCAAGGGCGGTGCGCTTCTGGCTGATCTCCAGCTCGCTGTAGCCGTTGGCCCGTTTGAAGTCGAGATGAAGCTCGATCAGCAGCTCGTTGACCGGTTCATCTTCAAAGCGAAACTTCTCGCTCAGGATCAGGATCCCGCCCGGGCGCAGACCATCGTGAATGCGCTGGATCAGAGCAGCCCGCTTCTCCGGCTCGACAAATTGCAGGGTGAAGTTGAGCACCACCACAGAGGCGTTCTCGATCTCGATGTCGCAGATATCCGCTTCCACCAGCTCCACCGGCACTTCGGATTTGAAACCGGAGAGGTGGGCGCGGGCGCGCTCGATCATCGGGTGGGAGAGATCCACCGCGGTGATACGGCAACCGGGCTGGCTGATATGGCGGCGCATTGCTTGGGTCGCGGCCCCCAGTGAACAGCCGAGATCATAGAGTCGGCTCATCGGCTGGGCGTAACGGGCGGCCATCATACCGATGGCGGAGATGATGTTGCTGTAACCCGGCACTGAGCGCTGGATCATATCGGGAAATACGTCGACGACCTGTTCGTCAAAACAGAAATCCCCCAATCGGGCGATCGGGGCGGCAAAAATTTGGTCTTTGGTCTGCATGCTGGCGCAACCTGACAGTCGGGGCATAGCCCGGCTGTATTGTTCAATTGAGTCGTTGGGTGACACCCATCAGAGTAGATTAATCACCTGTTTACGAACGGGGTGGCTGGTCATGAAATCCTTTGGACCGACCCTGTTCGTATGGGTCATGTTCCGGACCCTTACTTGGGGCGGTAGTGTAGAGGATTGATGACCATTTGTCTTGACGCCAGGGCTTACCTCGCCACAAAAAAGCGCTTTTTTTGCCGCAGTTCGATGGCCGCAGAATGGGTTGGCTAAAAGCGCAGCACTCCCTGACGTGCGCGATCGTTTTCCCCCGGCCAGGGGGCCATCTCCTGCTCCAGCAGGCGAGTGATCTGGCGAGCCAGCTCAGGTGCCTGGGCGTTGTCGGCAGTATGTATATAGAGGTAAAGATCCTTGCCCTCCGCGAGCCACTGGCGCCAGTGGGGGAGCCAGCTGGGCAGGAAGGGATGGTTGGCCGCCGGATCCGGCAGGCCGATAAAGCGCACCATGGGGGCTGTGGCAGTCGCCAGCAGATGCACCGGCAGCCGCGGCTTCTTGCCCTGGGCATCGACAAGGGCCGCTGTTGTTGCTTGCACCGAGAAAAGCGGCCGACTGTCGAGCATGATGCGATTCACCCCCTTCTCCATCAGCAGCCGGTTCAATGCCCGTTCGGCCTCCCCCTTGGCGAAGAAGTCGGGGTGGCGTACTTCAATGGCGTAGGTGAACTGTGCCGGCAGCCGCTCGATAAAGGCCGCCAGTCTGGCCAGCCCCTCCGGGCCGAAGCGGGCGGGCAGTTGCAGGGTGAGCAGGCCCAGCTTGTGGTGCAGCGGGGCGAGCAGGCGGATAAAGTCGGCCACTTGCTTATCTGCGCTCACCAGATCGCTCTGGTGGCTGATGGTTTGCGGAAACTTGAAGTTGAAGCGAAAGTGGGCGGGTACCGCATCGGCCCAGCGTTGTACCGTCTCCGCTGTCGGCAGGGCATAGAAGGTGGTGTTACCCTCCACCGAATTGAACACGGTGGCGTAGTGGGCGAGGTGTTCGGCAGGCTTGGCGCCAAGGCCCAGCAACTGGCCGGGCCAGCTGGGGTGGGACCACTGTGGCAGGCCCAAATAGAGGCTCATGGCGGCTATTCTCGTCGGTCTTGGGGCTCGCATGCCCGTTTTTGTCGATTTTTTTGCCACCGAGTGCAAAAAACTGCTGAAAGGAGGCTGCTGGCCATTTTACCCAAAAGGGGGTTTTCCTCTATAATGCCAGCCCTTTTGTTTACCAATTTCTAGTGGCCCATGCCTGTCTACGCAGATCGTTGCGATGTCTGTGGCCCTGAATTGGCAAAACTGCAAAAGCTTTCCGATGCCCCCCTGACCGACTGTCCGGCCTGTAGCAAGCCACATCGGGTCAAGCTGATATCGGCGGCAGGCTTCCGGCTCAAGGGAACCGGATGGTACGAGACTGATTTCAAACCGGGTAAGAAAAGAATCTGGCCAGCTGTGAGACAGACGGTGCTTGCCAGTCGTGCCCGGCGGCCCAAGGTTAACCGTCTCTCTACAATTTCGAAGGAAGAAGTCCATGCGCTCTATCTATTGCGGACAGGTCAATGAGGCCCATGCCGGGCAGACCATTACATTGTGCGGTTGGGTTCATCGTCGTCGTGATCTTGGCGGCCTGATCTTTATCGACATGCGCGACCGGGAAGGGATCGTGCAGGTGTTCTTCGATCCGGACAAGCCGGACGCATTCGCGCTGGCTTCCGAGCTGCGCGGCGAGTTCTGCATCCAGGTGACCGGCGTGGTGCGTACCCGTCCGGACTCCCAACGCAACAGCGACATGGCAACCGGCGCCATCGAAGTGTTCGCTCACGAGCTCAACATCATCAACCGTGCCGAGCCGTTGCCGCTGGACTTCAATCAGGTCAACAGCGAAGAGCAACGTCTCAAGTTCCGTTATCTGGACTTGCGCCGCCCCGAGATGGCCAAGTATCTGAAGACCCGTGCCAAGGCCAGTGCTTTCGTGCGTCGCTTCATGGATGAGCAGGGCTTCCTCGACATCGAGACCCCGATGCTGACCAAGGCGACCCCGGAAGGTGCCCGTGACTATCTGGTACCGAGCCGCGTGCACAAGGGTAAGTTCTACGCCCTGCCGCAATCTCCCCAGCTGTTCAAGCAGTTGCTGATGATGTCCGGCTTCGACCGTTACTACCAGATCGTCAAGTGCTTCCGTGACGAAGACCTGCGTGCCGACCGTCAGCCGGAATTTACCCAGATCGACGTGGAGACCTCCTTCATGACTGCGCCGCAAGTGCGTGAGTTGATGGAAGAGATGATCCGCAAGCTGTGGCAACACGTGCTGGCCGTCGATCTCGGTGACTTCCCGGTGATGACTTTCGATGAAGCCATGCGTCGCTTTGGCTCCGACAAGCCGGATCTGCGTCTGCCGATGGAGCTGGTCGATGTTGCTGATCTGCTGACTGCAGTTGAGTTTGCGGTGTTCGCTGGCCCTGCCAACGACCCGAAAGGCCGCGTAGCAGCCCTGAAAGTGCCGGGCGGCGCCGAGCTGTCCCGCAAGCAGATCGACGAGTACACCAAGTTTGTCGGCATCTACGGTGCCAAGGGCCTGGCCTGGATGAAGGTCAACGAAGCCGCGAATGGCCTCGAAGGTGTGCAGTCTCCGGTTGCCAAGTTCCTCTCCGACGCCATCGTGCGCGAGATCCTGGCCCGTACCGGTGCCGCTGATGGCGACATCATCTTCTTTGGCGCTGACAGCAAGAAAGTAGTCTGTGATGCCATGGGCGCCCTGCGCCTGAAAGTGGGTCGCGATCTGGGTCTGCTGGAGAACAGCTGGAAGCCGTTGTGGGTCATCGATTTCCCGATGTTTGAAGAAGACAGTGAAGGTGGTCTGGCCGCCATGCACCACCCGTTCACCGCCCCGAGCAACATGGGCCCGAGCGATCTGAAAGCCAGCCCGCTGAGTGCTTACGCCAACGCCTACGACATGGTGATCAACGGCTATGAAGTGGGTGGCGGTTCTGTCCGTATCCACAACAGCGAGATGCAGGCCACCGTGTTCGACATCCTGGGCATTACCCCGGCCGAGCAGCGCCTGAAGTTTGGCTTCCTGCTGGATGCGCTGAAATACGGTACCCCGCCGCACGCCGGTCTGGCCTTCGGTCTGGATCGTCTCAGCATGCTGCTGACCGGTACTGAAAACATTCGGGACGTGATTGCCTTCCCGAAAACCACTGCGGCTGCCTGTCTGATGACTGACGCCCCCAGCCTTGCCAACGCAGCCCAGCTGGGTGAATTGGCGATTGCAACTACCGTCAAGGGCGACGAGTAAGCCGCTACCGGCAGCAAAGGCCGCCACAGGTGGCCTTTCTCTCCCCTTTGGTGAGCAATGAAGTGTGTTACTGACATTTAAAAAATAACGGAGAATCTCTATGGCAGGTCACAGCAAATGGGCCAACATCAAACACCGTAAGGCTGCGCAAGATGCCAAGCGGGGCAAGATCTTCACCAAACTGATCCGGGAAATCACCACTTCCGCCCGGATCGGTGATCCTGACCCGGCCAACAACCCGCGCCTGCGTGCGGCGGTGACTGCCGCCCTGACCAGCAACATGACCCGCGAGACCATCAACCGCGCCATCGCGCGTGGGGCCGGTGGTGGTGATGGTGAGCAGCTGGAAACCATCGTCTATGAAGGTTACGGTCCGGCTGGATCTGCCGTGATGGTCGAGTGCCTGACAGACAACCGGAACCGGACTGTTGCCGAAGTGCGTCATGCCTTCAGCAAGAGTGGCGGTAACCTGGGTACCGACGGCTCCGTCGCCTATCTGTTCAGCAAGAAAGGGCTGCTGACCTTCGTCGGTGCCGATGAAGATGCATTGATGGATGCGGCACTGGAAGCTGGCGCCGATGACGTGGTCACCGAAGAGGATGGTTCCATCGAGGTGTACACCAGCCCGAACGATTTCGGTACCGTGCTGGATGCGCTGGAAGCGGCGGGTTTCAAGGCGGCTAACGCCGAAGTGACTATGATCCCCTCTACCGAAGCCGAGCTGGATGCGGAAACCGCTCCCAAGCTGATGCGTCTGATCGACATGCTGGAAGATCTGGACGATGTGCAAGAGGTGTATCACAACGGCTCCATCTCCGATGAAGTTGCAGCGACCCTCTGATCGCTGAATTGTGCTCTCCCAATGGCGGCCATCTGGCTGCCATTTTTTTATCTTTGCATCGGTGAAACCGCTGACGAGTCGTTTGATTCACCAATGCAACACTTCTCTTCGCTCAATACTTTTCCCGCCTCATCTACGTCTTACCATTTCACGGATCCTGTTGGCTGGTCAGCCCGACACGCTAGCGGGGTTGCGTTACGTGATCATGGTATGGCTCCTCTTATCCGGTTTATCAGGCGAGCGGCTCTTTAGGTGGAGTTGACGGCTCGCGCCTGCCAGTAGGCAGATTGCTCCGTGTACAGGATGTCCGAGGTGATTGTCGATGGCCTTGTTGTCACGGTGCGGCAATCAATGCTGAGCCATTGCCTGGATGTTGCTATCGGATGATTGGCTAGACGCTGGGTGTGCAGGTTGGTCGGGAGAGGGGATGGTTTGCACTACAACAATATGCAGGGGGAGAGGAGGGGGAGTGATGAGTTGCAGGCAGATAAAAAAAGCCCGCGCATGGCGCGGGCTTGTGATCTCAGGGCTGGTTATCAGGCCTTGGATTTTTTCTTGGTATCAACCTTGGCTTCAACCGGGGCAGCGGCGGCAGGAGCAGCGGCAGCGCCTTCGGTGAACGGACGACCGTAGTAGGTATCCATCAGGATGGCTTTCAGCTCTGTGATCAGCGGGTAGCGCGGGTTGGCACCGGTGCACTGGTCATCGAAGGCTTCCAGCGCCAGCTGGTCAACCTTGGCCAGGAAGTCAGCTTCGTTCACGCCAGCTTCACGGATGGAAGCAGGGATGCCCAGAGTGGCTTTCAACTCATCCAGCCAGGCCAGCAGCTTCTCGATCTTGGCAGCGGTACGGTCGCCAGCAGCAGTCAGACCCAGGTGGTCAGCCACTTCGGCATAACGACGGCGAGCTTGCGGACGGTCGTACTGGGAGAACGCAGTCTGCTTGGTCGGGTTGTCGTTGGCGTTGTAACGGATCACGTTGCTGATCAGCAGGGCGTTAGCCAGGCCGTGCGGAATGTGGAATTCAGCACCCAGTTTGTGCGCCATGGAGTGGCAGACACCCAGGAAGGCGTTGGCGAACGCGATACCGGCGATGGTGGCAGCATTGTGCACCTTCTCGCGAGCAACCGGATCGTTGGCACCATTCTGGTAGCTGGACGGCAGGTACTCTTTCAGCAGCTTCAGCGCTTGCAGTGCCTGGCCATCGGAGTATTCGTTAGCCAGTACGGAAACGTAGGCTTCCATGGCATGAGTGACCGCATCCACACCACCGAAGGCGCACAGGGACTTGGGCATGTTCATGACCAGGTTGGCATCCACGATAGCCATGTTCGGGGTCAGCTCGTAGTCAGCCAGCGGGTACTTCATGCCGGTGGCGTCGTCGGTTACTACCGCAAACGGGGTGACTTCAGAACCGGTACCGGAAGTGGTAGTGATACAGACCAGTTCGGCCTTCACGCCCATTTTCGGGAACTTGTAGATACGCTTGCGGATGTCCATAAAGCGCATGGCCAGATCTTCGAACGCAGTATCCGGGTGCTCGTACATGACCCACATGATCTTGGCTGCATCCATCGGTGAACCACCACCCAGTGCCAGGATAACGTCCGGCTTGAAGGAGTTGGCCATCTCGGCGCCCTTGCGGACGATGGACAGGGTCGGGTCAGCTTCTACTTCGTAGAATACTTCCACTTCCATGTTCAGCTTCTTGAGCAGACGAACCACGTCATCGGCATAGCCGTTGTTGAACAGGAAGCGGTCGGTAACAACCATTGCACGCTTTTTGCCTTCCAGGTCGCCCAAGGCGATCGGCAGGGAGCCACGACGGAAATAGATGGATTTCGGAAGTTTGTGCCACAGCATATTTTCTGCCCGTTTTGCGACTGTCTTCTTGTTGATCAGGTGCTTGGGACCGACGTTCTCGGAGATGGAGTTACCACTCCAGGAGCCGCAACCCAGGGTCAGGGAAGGAGCAAGAGCAAAGTTGTACAGGTCACCGATACCACCCTGGGTGGAAGGGGTGTTGATCAGGATACGAGCGGTCTTCATCTTGTCGCCGAAGTATCTGATGCGGTCCTGATTGCGATCCTGGTCGGTGTACAGACCTGAGGTGTGACCGATACCACCGATGTTGACCATGGTGCAGGCCATCTCGACAGCGTCTTCAAAATTCTTGGCGCGGAACATACCCAGGGTCGGGGAGAGCTTCTCATGAGCGAACTCATCTTCAGCGCACAATTCCAAGCCTTCACCGATCAGGATCTTGGTGGTGGCAGGCACAGTCACACCGGCCATGGCGGCGATCTTGGTGGCTGGCTGACCGACGATATCTGCGTTCAGTGCGCCGTTAATCAGCAGCACTTTACGTACCTTGTCCGCTTCATCTTTGGACAGGATGTAGCCATCGTGGTTGGAGAAACGCTCTTTCACCTGGTTGTAGATGGAGTCAACGACGATAACGGCTTGCTCGGAAGCACAGACCACACCGTTGTCGAAGGTTTTGGACATCAGGATAGAGGCGACAGCACGCTTCACATCAGCGGTTTCGTCGATAACGATTGGCACGTTACCGGCACCTACACCGATAGCAGGCTTACCGGAAGAGTAAGCGGCTTTCACCATGCCCGGGCCACCGGTGGCCAGGATCAGGTTGATGTCGTTGTGCTTCATCAGTGCGTTAGACAGCTCAACAGACGGTTGATCGATCCAGCCGATGATGTCTTTCGGTGCACCGGCGGCAACAGCTGCATCCAGTACCAGCTTGGCAGCGGTATTGGTGGAGTTCTTGGCACGGGGGTGCGGGGAGAAGATGATGGCGTTACGAGTCTTCAGGGAGATCAAAGATTTGAAGATCGCGGTAGCGGTCGGGTTGGTGGTCGGAACGATACCGCAGATGATACCTACCGGCTCGGCGATGATCATGGTGCCCATCTCGTCATCCTGGCTCAGGATGCCGCAGGTCTTCTCATCTTTGTATGCGTTATAGATGTATTCGGAAGCGAAGTGGTTCTTGATAACCTTGTCTTCGATTATACCCATGCCTGATTCAGCCACGGCCATTTGAGCCAGGGGAATACGAGCATTACTGGCGGCCAGGGCGGCTGCACGGAAAACCTTGTCTACCTGCTCTTGCGAGAAGCTGGCGAATTCACGCTGGGCTTCTTTAACGCGGGCGACCATTGCATCCAGTTCAGCCAAGTTGGTTACTGCCATGTTTATCTCCTGATTATTTGAAAACTGTTTAGTAAGACGTTGGCAATGCCCGGCAATTATAGACCCTCTGTCAAATAGCGAATGACCATAACGGGGTATTTACATGCCTTACTAAATTGCTTTCCGAGTCGATTATAGAGCTGTGTTGGTCCATAAAAACTTGATCTGGATCATGTGTAACAAAAGAACAAAAGAAATTTTATTTCATCATCCGTGTGTGAGGGATGTTACAGGAGGGGGGATTGTAGCGGAAGTGAAATGAGTTGTAATGAAAAGGTTTTTAGGCTCATTAATCATGTGGTTAATGATCTTTTTAAGAGGGTGTTACGGCTATTTCCTCCCGTTAAAGTTAACCATTTTGATTTTTACAGGGTTGCGATGTCGGGGTTGTGCGCAAATCTCCAGCAAGTGTTGCGTAAATGGTTGTTGTTTTAATCCGTGGTAAATTTTGATTGTGATGAAGTTGTAACTGACGTTGTGGCGGCCTTACCTGGTGGGGTGTAGCGAGCAGAATGACCCCTGTATCACCGAGATCATAACGGTTGTGACTCTCCTCTGTTGGGCAACGCAGAGTCACTCGGTGCAACCAGGCTCGCTGAACTGGGAGGCACCGGCGGCGCTAGCGGTGGTTGTCAGCAATGTGCCTGTCTTGTTGTTACCTACTCTCTGGCTAAGGCGCATCTTCTTGCCACTTTATCCCGTGTTGATTGCAATCATTAGGTGAACTCACCAACAATCACCCGCATAAGTGTGATGATTTGATTGGTGCCCGCTCTGGCTATGATGTAAATTTACGCACGAAATTAATGGATTGGCCCGACGGGCCCGTAACACTATTGGAAGGCGCCTATGGCAGCAATTGACGTCTCTTTGTATCTGAAGTTTTTTGTCGGTTTGTTCGCAATTATCAATCCGCTTGGTCTGTTGCCGGTGTTTGTCAGCCTGACCAGCCACCATACCCAGGCCGAGCGGATGAAGACCAACACCACCGCCAATATCGCGGTGATGGTGATCCTGCTGGTCTCCATGTATATGGGGCAGCTGATCCTCGATGGTTTTGGCATCTCGCTGGCGTCGTTTCGCATTGCTGGCGGTTCGCTGATCACCCTGATCGCCTGGTCGATGCTGCAGGGCAAGCTGGGCGAGGTAAAGCACAACAAACAGGAGAAAGGAGAGCTGGCGGTGCGGGAATCCATCGCCGTGGTGCCGTTGGCACTGCCGCTAATGGCGGGCCCCGGTGCCATCTCCTCAGTCATCGTCTATGCCAGCCAGAGCCACTGGCAGCAGCTGCTCGGCATGTCGGTGGTGGTGGTGGTCTTTTCGTTCTGCTCCTGGCTTATCTTCCGTGCCGCGCCCTTGCTGTTCAAGATCATGGGCAATACCGGGATCAACGTGGTGACCCGTATCATGGGTCTTATCATGATGTCCCTTGGTATCGAGATCATGGTGGCCGGCATCAAGGGGGTTTTCCCTAGCTTGATGTGAGCCAGCTCTGTTTTATCAAAGCCGGTCCTCGTGACCGGCTTTTTATTGGTTGCTTTTTGCCCGGTTTTTTCTAGAATCGGTCGTTTGTATAAAAAACGAGCTTTGAGGCGGTGTTTTAATACTGAAAAATAGCGCCGAAGCTGATTTTTTGACCAGAAAAGGCCGATTACCCTGACAATATCTGTTGCATTATCGCAATTGGCAGGGAATTATGCTGGGAGCGGGTTTCGACCCCGTCACTTTAGTAAATGCATGGAATGTTCTTGTTGGAGTAGGGAAATGACTCATAAAAAAACAATTATTAACACAGTTCTGATGGCTGCCCTGTTTGGTGGCATCAATGTGGCACAGGCTGCCGATGTTCCGGCGGGAACCAAGCTGGCGGATGTCCAGCAACTGGTAAAGGGTAATGGCTCAGAGCCTGCCACCCTTGACCCGCACAAGACCGAAGGAACGGTCGAATCCAATATTCTGCGCGACCTGTTCGAGGGTCTCGTTGCTTCCGGCCCGAAAGGGGAAATTCTCCCAGCGGTGGCTGAATCCTGGGAAACCAAGGATAACAAGCACTTCGTGTTCCACCTGCGCAAAGATGCCAAGTGGTCCAACGGTGATCCGGTTACCGCCCACGACTTCGAATTCGCCTTTAAACGCGCCGTTGATCCGAAAACCGCCTCTCCTTACTCCTGGTATCTGGAGATCCCGACCATCCTCAACGCCAGTGAGATCATTACCGGCAAGAAGCCGTCTGATACCTTGGGTGTGAAGGCGGTTGATGACTACACCTTCGAAGTTCAGCTTGAAAAAGCGATCCCCTATTTCGTCAGTATGCTTTCCCACACCACTACCTATCCGGTACCGAAGAAGGTGATCGAGAAGTTTGGTGACAAGTGGACCCAGCCGGAAAATATGGTGTCCAACGGTGCCTATGCGTTGAAGAGTTGGGTCGTGAACGAACGCGTCGAAGTGGAGCGCAACAAGCACTACTGGAACGATGGCAAGACAGTGATCAACAAGGTGGTTTATCTGCCAATCCAGTCTACCAACGCCGATCTCAGCCGCTATCTGGCGGGCGAAGTGGACATCACCTATCAGATGCCCATCGAGCGCTTCAAGCAGATGAAGAAAGAGAAGCCGGACGAGCTGAAAGTGACCGGTTATGTCGGGACCTATTACTACCAGTACAACGTCAAGAAGAAGCCGTTTGATGACGTGCGTGTCCGTACCGCGCTCTCCTATGCCATCAACCGTGACGTAATTGCCGACAAGGTGATGGGTCAGGGTCAGACACCGGGTTATACCTTGGTACCGGACTTCGTCGATGGTTTCAAACCGGTTGCCCCCGAGTGGTCGAAGATGACTCAGGCCGAGCGTGATGCCAAGGCCAAGGCGCTGCTGGAAGAGGCTGGTTTCGATGCCAGCAAACCGCTGAAGTTCGAGCTGCTCTACAACACCGACGACAACCACAAGAAAGTGGCTGTGGCCGTTGCCTCCATGTGGAAGAAGCTGGGTGTGCAGGTGAGCCTGGTTAACCAGGAGTGGAAAACTTATCTGGAAACCAAGAAACAGGGCCAGTTTGATGTGGGCCGTGCCGGCTGGATTGCCGACTACAACGAAGCCTCTTCCATGCTGGATCTGATGCAGACCACTCACGGTAACAACGATGGCAAGTACTCCAATCCGGAGTTCGACAAGCTGATGGATTCGTCTCGTGATCAGGTTGATGTGGCGGCTCGCAACAAGCTCTACGTCCAGGGCGAAGAGATCCTGGCCAAAGACATGCCGATTGCGCCTATCTACCAGTATGTGACGGCTCGGATGGTGAAACCTTTTGTGGGCGGTTACCCTGCCAACCCGCTGGATAACCTCTACAGCAAAGATATGTACATCATTGCTCACTGATTTAAAGCAACAAGTCGCATAACAAGCAGGGCCCGCCAGACGGCGGGCCTTTATTACAACCGCGACCATTTGGAAGCAGTTCAGGACAGGTAATGTCTATGTTGAAATTCATTTTTAAACGGCTATTGGAAGCGATCCCGACTCTGCTAGTCTTGATCACCGTCTCGTTCTTCATGATGCGTTTCGCCCCGGGTAACCCCTTTACCAGCGAGCGTTCACTGCCTCCCGAAGTCATTGCCAACATCGAGGCCAAATACGGGCTCGACAAACCCATTGGCATGCAATATCTCACCTACCTGGGCAACCTGGTGCAGGGGGATCTGGGGCCCTCTTTCAAATATAAAGATTTCACCGTCAATGATCTGGTGAGCCAGGCACTGCCTGTTTCAGCCAAGATCGGGGCGGCTGCGTTCTTTTTCGCCGTGTTGCTGGGGGTTACCTTAGGTACCATTGCAGCCTTGAAACAGAACACCATTATTGACTATCTGTTGATGTCGTCGGCGATGGCCGGGGTGGTGATCCCGGGCTTTGTGCTGGCGCCTTTGCTGGTGCTGTTTTTCAGTATCTATCTGGGCTGGTTCCCAGCCGGTGGCTGGCAGGGTGGCGGCATCCAGTTTATGGTGTTGCCGGTGTTCGGCATGATGATGTACTACATCTCCGCCATCTCGCGGATCATGCGAGGCAGCATGATCGAAACCATGAATGCCAACTTCATCCGTACCGCCCGCGCCAAGGGATTGCCGCTGCGCCACATCATCCTCAAACACGCGCTGCGTCCGGCCATGCTGCCGGTGGTCTCCTATCTGGGCCCGGCATTTGTCGGCATCATCACCGGTTCTGTGGTGATCGAGACCATCTTCGGCTTGCCGGGGATTGGCCAGCTGTTCGTCAACGGTGCCCTTAACCGTGATTACTCCATGGTGCTCGGTCTGACCATTCTGGTCGGCGCCCTCACCATCACCTTTAACGCTGTGGTCGATATTCTCTATGCCTTTATCGATCCCAAGATCCGTTACTAATTCGGGAGTTCATCATGGTTGTTTCAACTGAAAAACGTGACGCCGTTGACGCGTTCGCGCAAAAAGTGGAAGTGGTGGAGGGTCGCTCCCTGTGGAAGGATGCCCGCCGCCGTTTCCTGCGTAACAGGGCGGCACTGACCAGCCTGATTATATTGACCATCATCGGGCTGGCCGTCATCTTCGGGCCCTATCTGTCTCAGTACACCTTTGACGATCCGGACTGGAACGCGATGCAGTCACCGCCAGATATGGAGGCGGGTCACTACTTCGGTACCGACAGTCTGGGGCGGGATCTGTTCGTGCGTACCCTGCTCGGTGGCCGTATTTCGCTGATGGTTGGCATCATGGGCGCCGTGGTGGCGGTGATCATCGGCACCTTGTATGGTGCGGCTTCCGGCTTTATCGGTGGTCGGGTCGATAGCCTGATGATGCGCATTCTTGAGATCCTCAACGCCTTCCCCTTCATGTTCTTCGTGATCATGCTGGTGACCTTCTTCGGCCGCAATCTGGCGCTGATCTTTATCGCCATCGGCGCGGTGAGCTGGCTCGACATGGCGCGGATTGTGCGAGGTCAGACCCTGAGCCTCAAGAGCAAGGAGTTTATCGAGGCGGCCCACGTCTGTGGCGTCTCCAAGTGGAAGATCATCACCCGTCACATAGTCCCTAACGTGCTTGGTATCGTGGCCGTTTATGCCACTTTGCTGGTGCCGGGGATGATCATGTTTGAATCCTTCCTCAGTTTCCTGGGCCTTGGGGTTCAGGAACCGATGACCAGCTGGGGTGCCCTGCTGGATGAAGGCTCCAAGTCGATGGAAGTGGCCATCTGGCAACTGCTGTTCCCCGCCTGCTTTATGGTGGTGACCCTGTTTTGCTTCAACTTCCTCGGGGATGGTCTGCGTGACGCCCTCGATCCGAAGGATCGCTAAGAAAGCGGCGAAGGGCCGTTAATCGCGTCCAATGGATCGACAGGAAAGCATCACGAAAGATCGATAAGGAGTTTTTATATGAAGTTACTGGATGTAAAAGATCTGCGGGTCGAGTTCAAGACCCCGGACGGCAATGTGGTGGCGGTCAACGACCTCAACTTCTCTCTCGCTGCGGGCGAGACCCTCGGCATTGTGGGTGAATCCGGCTCCGGCAAGTCCCAGACTGCCTTTGCCATCATGGGGCTGCTGGCCAAAAACGGCATCATCACAGGGTCTGCCAAGTTTCAGGGCGACGAGATCCTCAACCTGCCGGAACACAAGCTCAACAAGATCCGCGCCGAGAAGATCGCCATGATTTTCCAGGACCCCATGACCTCGCTGAACCCCTACATGAAGGTGAAGGATCAGCTGATGGAAGTGCTGATGCTGCACAAAGGGGTGAGCAAGGCGGAAGCGTTCGAAGAGTCGGTGCGGATGCTCGACGCGGTGAAGATCCCTGAAGCGCGCAAGCGGATCGCCATGTATCCCCACGAGTTCTCCGGCGGTATGCGCCAGCGGGTGATGATCGCCATGGCCCTCTTGTGCCGGCCACAACTGCTGATCGCCGATGAGCCGACCACCGCCCTCGACGTGACCGTACAGGCCCAGATCATGACCCTGATGAACGAGCTCAAGCGCGAGTTCAACACCGCCATCATCATGATCACCCACGACCTTGGCGTGGTTGCCGGTATCTGCAACAAGGTGCTGGTGATGTATGCCGGTCGTACCATGGAGTACGGCAAGGTCGACGATATCTTCTATCGCCCCAGCCACCCCTATACCGAAGGCTTGCTGCGCGCCATTCCTCGCCTCGATACCGAAGGGGAAGAGCTGCCCACCATCCCGGGCAATCCGCCCAACCTGCTGCGTCTGCCCACCGGCTGCCCCTTCCAGGAGCGTTGCCACCGGGTCAGCGAGATTTGCGGCCAACAGTCACCGATCCTCACGCCGTTCAACGACGGTCGGGAGCGGGCTTGTCACTGGGTTTCGGATGCGATCAACAAGGGGGCCAACTAAATGGGTGCCGACAAAAAATTGCTGTTGGAAGTGTCTGACCTCAAGGTTCACTTCAGTATCAAGAGTGGCAAGGCATGGCCCTGGGCCAAGCCATCTGACCTCAAAGCGGTCGACGGCGTCACCATGCGTCTCTACGAAGGGGAGACCCTGGGGGTGGTGGGTGAATCCGGCTGTGGCAAGTCAACCTTTGCCCGCGCCATCATCGGGCTGGTGCCTGCTACGGCGGGCAAGGTGGTGTGGCTCGGGGATGACTTGACCAAGCTCGACCCCAATGCGCTGAGGGAGAAGCGCAAAGAGATCCAGATGATCTTCCAGGACCCGCTGGCTTCCCTCAACCCGCGCATGACCATCGGCGACATCATCGCTGAACCGCTCATCACCTTTTATCCCAAGCTGTCGCGGGAAGAGGTAAAAGAGAAGGTGCGCGCCATGATGAGCAAGGTGGGGCTGCTGCCCAACCTGGTCAACCGCTATCCGCACGAATTTTCTGGCGGCCAGTGCCAACGGATCGGCATTGCCCGGGCGTTGATCCTGGAACCCAAGATGATCATCTGCGATGAACCGGTTTCGGCGCTCGATGTCTCCATTCAGGCGCAGGTAGTCAACCTGCTCAAAGCCCTGCAAAAGGAGATGGGGCTGTCGCTCATCTTCATCGCCCACGATCTGTCGGTGGTCAAACATATCTCCGATCGGGTGCTGGTGATGTATCTGGGCAATGCCGTTGAGCTGGGGACCCGCAAGGAGATCTTCGCCAATCCGTTGCACCCCTACACCAAGGCGCTGATGTCGGCAGTACCAATCCCGGACCCGGAGCTGGAGCGCAACAAGGTGATCCAGATCCTGGAGGGGGATTTGCCCTCACCGATGAACCCGCCGTCCGGTTGCGTGTTCCGCACCCGCTGCCCGGTGGCTGGCCCCGAGTGCGCCAAGACTCGGCCAGTGCTGGAAGGCAACTTCGATCACGCGGTCTCCTGCCTCAAGGTCGATCCGCTCTGATGGCGAGGTGTTGAACGTATTGCGGGGTGCCCTTGTGGTGCCCCGATTAATTTTGGCAACAGATGAAGATGCCTCTTGGCGTTATCTTTTTCCGCTGTTAATATCCGCCGCACAAGGGGAGTAACTTCTCGCCGGTTTGTCGTCATTACGGTGCACCCATATCCTGCAGTGCACCCGGCAGCCGGGCAGTTGATGAAAATCAGCTGTAAGTGAGACCTTGCCGAGAGGCAAGGTGTATCTGCTCTAAACGCAAACCCACGCCTCTCGGTCGTGGGTTTTGTCGTTTTTGGGAGAAGTGAAATGGGTGAATGGTGGATGTGGACCGGTTTCTTCAGCATAGTGCTGGTCCTGTTATGGATAGACATACGCTTTGTCGGTGGCGGCAAGTCACACAAGGTGTCTCTTAAAGAGGCGGGTGTCTGGTCCCTCATCTGGATCAGTGTGGCCCTGCTCTTCAACCTGGCTATCTGGCTCTGGCTGGATCACAGCGCTGGCCGTGAAATTGCCAACCAGAAGGGGTTGGAGTTCCTCACCGGCTACCTCATCGAGAAAGCGCTGGCGGTGGACAACGTCTTCGTCTGGCTGATGCTGTTTGGCTACTTTGCCATTCCGGCCGAGCTGCAGCGTCGGGTGCTGCTGTACGGGGTACTGGGTGCCATCGTGATGCGTGCCGGTATGGTGTTCGCGGGTAGCTGGCTGATCGAGCAGTTCCACTGGATCCTCTATCTGTTCGGCGCCTTCTTGCTGCTGACCGGTGCCAAGATGCTGTGGGCGGCCGACAAGGAGCCTGACTTGGCCAACAACCCGCTGCTGGGCTGGATGCGCCGTCGCTTCAAGGTGACCGAGACCCTGGAAGGGGAGAACTTCTTCGTCTGGCGTGACGGTGTGCGCTATGCCACTCCGCTGCTGCTTATTCTGGTGCTGGTGGAGGTGAGCGATCTCATCTTCGCGGTGGACAGTATCCCGGCCATCTTTGCGGTGACCACGGATCCCTTCATCGTGCTGACCTCAAACATCTTCGCCATCATGGGTCTGCGCGCCATGTACTTCCTGCTGGCTGGTGTGGCTGATCGTTTCGCCCTGCTGAAGTACGGTCTGGCGCTGATCCTGATGTTTATCGGGGTCAAGATGCTGCTGCTGGATATCTTCAAGATCCCGACCGGCATTGCACTGGGCGTGGTGGCCTTGATCCTGCTGGCGTCCATGGGCCTAAGCCTGTTTGTGACCCGTAAAAAGGCGGCTTGAAGCGGCGTCAATAATCTCGGTGGGGTCTGTTCAAGATCCCCCTGAGTGACATCGCATAGGGCGTAGTTGCGTTGATCCTGCTGGCGTCCATGGGGTTAAGCCTGTTTGTGACCCGTAAAAAGGCAGCTTAAAGGCACAATCCGATTCACTTAAGAGAATTTGAGTTCCAGCCCACCTAGTATCAGGGCTAAAAAGCGAGGGAGGCATGATGCCTCCCTCTTTCTATTGCAAGTCACGCTGTATAAAGGCTGGAGGCAGATTGACTGAAAACAGCCTTACCCGGCAGTGGCTTCTTCATCCATCTTCAACCACAGCAGCTTTCTCCCGCTACGGATGGTTCCTTTTCGATACATCGCAGCTGCAGCAATCGCGCCGCGATAAACACCAGCATGACGCACATCCGTGTCAGGTTATCCCTACTCTGCATCTTTAACTCCCTCGACCCGGGTGCCCGCACTCTTCCGATTTTGTGATCATCTTCAATGAGCCAGCGCCGCTTGTCGTCGCCGATAATCTCGCTGGCCTGCTCTGATGTCGTTACGGCTTCACTGGTCAGCGGGCGCCATTCCAGTCAGTCAGCAGCATCGAATGCACAGCCCTCGCGTGCTGACTTCACTGGTACAGATACGTTGGTCGGCAATGCCCCCGACCTTGCGCTCGCGCGGCGCGAACGGCTGCACGGAGTGTTGTAGGTTCGCGTGGCCAAACTGGGCCTGAGCCCCTTGTGCTGGTTGAGTGAGGGGCATGTTAGGAGTTTGATGAGGCGATGACAGGTTCAAATCACGCAAGGGGGAGAAAGTAAAAAAACTCCCCAAGCGATGCTTGGGGAGTTCTGTATAAGAGGTTGGTGAATGGCTCCTTTATTTGGATGCTGGCGACGTTACTCTTTTTCTGCGTCAGCCTGCTCTTTTTTCTTTTTCTTCTCGGGTAGCGGCTTGCCATCGCGGTTGATCACCTTGCCCGCTTCAAAGCCAATCTGGGCCGCCAGCTCCTCCAGATCCGCCGACTTGGCCTGATCACCGATGGCGTAGCGATAGTTGGCGATGGAGAGCTTTTCGGCCACCGGCGTGCCCGGGACGATAGGCTCGCGCCAGCCCTGGCCGATGTGGGCCACCAGGGTGCCGTTCATCAACAGCTCGCCGACGATCTCCTGTGTCGGATTGCCCTTGCCGTAGGTGAGACCCTGCGGGTGCTTCTTGCCGACCAGTGGCTCGTTGCTGGCGGGGATCAGCTTGGTGCGGATCAGCCACTTGGGCTTCTTGGTGTTGCCCACCGCCTTACCGGTCTGGTACTCGTTGATCTTGATGGTCTTGATCATCTGGGCCATGAAGTCCTTGGTCAGCGCCTTCTGGGCGTCGCTGGTTTCATCGATGGCGATGGGGGCCACATACCAGGTCTGGGTGGCTTGAGCCTTGGGAGCGGCAGGGGCAGTTTGCGCCATGGCCAGGGGGCTGAGCAGGATGGCAGCCAGCAAGAGTCCTATCTTCTTCATTGTGATTCCGCTTTTGTTTCAACAAGAATTTTGTTTTGCCAGCGACGACTGCGCCAGCGCCAGAACATGGCCAGACCGCGCACCCACTCGTCGCAGGCCAGCGCCAGCCAGATACCGACCAGTCCATAACCCTGCATGATACCGAGGAAATAGGAGAGTGGCACGGCAATTCCCCACATGGAGAGCAACGCCATGTAGAGGGGGAAACGGGCATCCCCGGTGGCCCGCAGGGCGTTGATCACCACCAGATTGAAGGTGCGGCCGGGTTCGAGGATAAGGCTGATAAGAAACAGTTGCGCCACCTGAGTGATGATGTCGGCATCATCGGTAAAGAGGCTGATGATGGTGCGGCCATTGAGGGCAGCCGCCACGGCGATGACGCAGGTGACCGCCAGCCCCAGCTTGAGGCTCTTGAGCAGCTGCTGATAGGCGCGATCGAACTGTCTGGCCCCCGCCAGATGACCGATGATGATCTCGTTGCCAAGGCCGATGGAGAGGCCAAACAGCAGGATAAACAGGCAGATCTGGAAGAAGTAGGACTGGGTCGCCAGCGCCTTGTCACCCAGCAGTCCGACAAAGGCTGTCACCACCATAAACTGCAGCATCCAGGAGAGATTCTCCCCTGCAGCAGGCAGGCCGATATGGAGCACCTTGCCCAGCATCTCCCGGCTGGGGTGGACGATATCACGCACCACCAGTCGAATGCCGGTCTTGCGGGCTACCAGCCACACCAGCAGTACCACGCCCACCAGTCGGCCAGCGACCGTGCTGATGGCAACGCCAGCGACCCCCAGCTGGGGCAAGCCGAACCAGCCGTAGAGCAGCAGCAGGTTGCCGACGAAGGTGATGAGGTTGACGATGAGGGTCACATACATCGCCTGACGGGTGTGGCCGTGGGCGCGCAGGGTCGCCGCCAGACAGAGGGCTGCGGCCTCCGGCAGCAGGCAGAGACCGATGATCTGTAAGTAAAGCGTCGCGTCGCTCATCAGGTGGGCGGGCAGGTTCATCAGCGCCAGCATGGTGCTGGCCCCCGCCATCACGCCAATGGCGGCCACCAGACCGATCAGCAGGTTGAAACCAATTGCGGTGTGGATCACCACCCGGCTCTTCTCCCGATCGCCCGCCCCCAGATACTGGGTGATCACCACGCTGGTACCAATGCTGACGAAGCTGAACAGGGTGATGGCGAGATCGAACACCTGATTTCCGACCGCCAGCGCGGCCACCCCCTGATAGGAGACGTGACCCACCATGAAGGTGTTGAGGGCACCGGTCAGAAAGTGCAGGGCGAGATCGATAAAGAGCGGCCAGGTCAGCGCAAAGAGCGTGCCCGGGCCGGCGTGGGATTGAGATTGCATGGCATGTCCAACAGCTGTACGGGCACGGAGAAGTGCCCTCTGGGGGCGCATTTAACACCAAGGCAAAGGCCGGCGCAATCCTTGTGCAGGATTGCCCGGCCCGGGGGATCAGGCCAGGGGATCAGGCAGGAGTGGCTCCCGCCTCCTGTTCGCTCGGCAGGGTGAGACGCGCCGAGTCGGGCAGGGCATCATCCTGCGGCCAATTTGAGCGGATGGCATCTGTGGTGCTCTCCACCACCGCATCATCCTTGAACACCGGCTCGCGATAGCAGCGGGTCAGGCGCAGCGCCTGATACATATCCGGGCAGAGGATGATCCCCTCATCGCCCACCCGTACGCCCGCCTGTTTGAGCCAGTGGGTCATCTGGCCGTGGCGACCCGCCATCACCATATGGATGCCGCGTCGTTTCAGATCCTTATGCAGCTCCCCCACCATGCTCATCACGCTGATGTCCTGATGGGTGAAGCAGGCCACCGCATCGATCACCAGACACTTGGGATTGCGGGGATCTTGCACCAGCAAGGCCAGCACCCGCCGCTTGAAGTAGGGGGCGTTGAAGTAGGTCAGCGGCGAGTTGAAGCGATAGACCAGAATGCCCGGGATCGCCTTGGCCTGCTCGTTGTCCCCCAGGGTGCGCACCACCCCCTCGTCATCCATACCGAGCAGCTGGTCGGTGGGGCGCATCACATTGCGCAGAAACTGGAACAAGCCGAGCAAGACTGCGAGGGTGATCCCCGGGATCACCCCCATGGTGAGCACGCTGATAAAGGTGATCAGCGCCAGCCAGAAGGCGGAGCGATCGGAGTTGCGCAGGGCCCACAGGCCGCGAAAATCGGTGAGCGACAGGGAGGCCATCACCAGCACCACCCCGAGGGCGGCGGTAGGAATGTATTTGAGCGGCGCCGTCAGGTAGAAGGTGATGAGAGCGATCACTGCGGCGGCGATGATGGAGACCAGCTGGCTTTTGCCGCCGTTGGCGTCGTTGACCGCGGTGCGCGAATCCGCCCCGCTGATGGCAAAGCCTTGGGAGACCGCCGAGGCGAGGTTCGCCATGCCGAGGGCTCGAAACTCCTTGTCCGCGTCTATCTCGTAACCGTTTTTGGCGGCAAAGCTGCGGGCGGTCAGCATCATGGAGACGAAGCTCACCATAGCCAGGTTAAGGGCGGGCAGCACCAGCTCCCGCATCAGTCCGGGGGGAAACTCCGGCATCTGGAACGCTGGCAGACCGGAACCCACCGCCCCCAGGGTGGCGATATCAAACTGACCCAGATTGAAGCCCCACACCAGCGCAGCGGTCACCACCATGGCCACCATGGAGGAGGGCCATGTCGGTTTGTAGCGTTTGGCCAGCAGCAGGGTGAGCAGGGCCACCAGACTCATGGCCAGGGTCGGCAGATGGGTTTGGGTGATATAGCTTGCGCCGCTGGCGATCCGCTCGATGAGGTAGCGTTCGCTGAAGGTGAAGCCGAAGATCTTGGAGAGCTGGCCCACCATGATGGTGATGGCCACCCCGTTGAGCAGCCCCATCAGGATCGGGCGGGAGAGGAAGTCCGCTAGCACCCCCAGCTTGAAGCGGCTGGCAATCAGGCACCAGAAGCCGGTCATGGCGGTCATGGTCATCACCAGTTGCCAGTGACGGGTCGGATCCCCTGCGGCCAGTGGCGTCACTACGGCGGCAATCACCGCACAGGTGGCAGCATCGGGGCCGACAATCAGCTGGCGGGAGGTGCCAAACAGGGCGTAGACCAGCATGGGCAGGATGCAGGAGTAGAGACCGACGATGGCCCCCACCCCGGCTAGCTCTGCATAGGCGATGGCGACGGGCAGCGCCACGGCCGCCACCGAGAGTCCGGCGCGAAGGTCTGGCATCAACCAGGCGCGCTGGTATTGCAGCAGGGCAGCGAGGCCCGGTAGCCAGCGTTCGAGAGAGAAGAAGTCGCGCATTATTTAACCCATTGAGTTACAACCAGCTTTTCCCCTAGTGTGCCCAAGGTTATCGAAAGATTGCAATCAGGTTATGGCCAGTTTACCTGAAGGTCAGGCCAGATAGCCTGCCAGCGTTTCTCCTTGATGCGCTTGGTAAAAATCTGTTTGTCCTGGCGACATCTGGGGTTGGCACTCACTTGCAGCGACCAGTTGATGGCAAAGCCGTAGGGGGCGAGCCACTCGAACTCGCCATTCTGGTTCAGGCGCACGCCGATGCAGGTGGGTACTTCGACCCAGTGGCTGAGCGCCTCCAGACTGCTGGCAAACGGCGCGACAAGCTGCCGGGTGTGCATGCGGGCCTGATTGCGCACCTCCCACTGCTGACCCGGCAGCCGTTTTGTAAGCCAAGCTTCATGCGCCGCTTCGGCCAGCCCTTGCGGGTCGCTTTTATCGAGATAGATAAGGTCGATATCGTTGAGCGGGGTGGGCACCGCCTTGTGGTGAAGGTGATCCCAGATGAGATTGCGGATAAAACCGGCCCCCAGTGCCCAGTCGGGCAGATTGAGCTCGGCGGCGGCTTGCAGGCAGGCCATCCGCTGCGGATCGGCCCGCAGCAGGGCTTCTATTTTGGCTTGGTATTGCTGTTCGAGGGCGGTGTTCAGAGGTTCAGTTGTTGGCATTGCGGCGTAACCAGACATCAATGTAACGGCAGCTCGGCACTATAGTGAGCCCCTCCGCCTGAGTCCAGTTGAAGAAGGCGCGCGCCAGCTGTTCGGCAATACCCTGCACCCGCAACTCGGGGGGCACGAAGGTGCTGTAGGCATCGATGGTTTTGGCATCGAGCCGCCGGTAGCGCAGTCTCGACTCTTTCCCCTCCACCATACAGATGAACTGCTGCTGGTTGGCCTGATGAATGATCTCGCTCATGGTGGGCACCTCTGGCATGAAGTTGGGTCTCTCGGGACAACATAACTGTTAGCCAAGGTATAGAACAGATAATGAAAGCCCGTGGCCAATATCATCCGCTTTGGCATTGGTTTATCTGGTTTGAGGGAGGGTAACTATCGCGATGCTGATTGAAGGTGCCCGACTGACAGTCGGGCACAGGTTCAGTGCCGGGATCAGGCCCAGGCACGCTCCAACAGGGTAAGTAACTGCTCACGATCGGCATCTTTGCGATTGAACAGCATGGCGCCGTCGTTGATCGCCAGATCGCGGATCTCCCCCAGCAGCGAGCGATCGCTCACACCTGCTTCGTTGAGGGTGCGCGGTAGCTTGACCGCTTGCCACAAGGTATCGCGCAGGGTGCGGATGGCGGTGATGGTCGCCTCGGCCCGCTGGTGGGCCGGGGTGGCGGCAAAGCGCTCTGCACCCACCAGCGGCAACAGCAGCCTTGCCAACTCGTTATCCACCTCGGGGCGGTTGTAGTCGAGCACGGTGGGCAGAAAAAGGTTCATGCACAGCCCGTGGGGCAGATGGCAGCGGGCCCCCAGACTGTGGCCGAGGGCGTGTACCAGCCCCACCATGGAGTTGGAGAAGGCCATGCCGGCCAGGGTAGAGCCTTCCGCCAGCTGCAGCCGCAGCTGTTTGTTCTGCGGATCGGTGAGAATTTGCGGCAGGGCGTTGGCGATCTTCTCCACCGCCATCAGTGCCAGTGCATCGCTCACCGGGTTCTTGGCGGTGCCGAGAAAAGCCTCGATGGCGTGGGTCATGGCATCCATGGCGGTGGCGGCGGTTATATTGAGGGGTAACCCCTGGGTCAGGCGCGGGTCGAGCACAGCCAGCTGAGGCAGCAGGAAGGGGGAGGTGAAGGGCACCTTGCGGCCACTGGCCTCATCCTTGATCACTGCAACCAATGTCACTTCTGATCCTGTGCCCGCCGTGGTGGGCACCACCGCCAGCGGCTTGAGTGCATGAGTCAGGCAACCGGCGCCCGAGTAGTCGAGCAGATGTTCTCCTCCCATGGATGCCAGAATATTGACTGCCTTGGCGGTGTCGATGACCGAGCCGCCCCCCAGCGCCACCAGACTGTCGCAGGCAAGCTCGCGGTAGCGTTTGGCGATCCGCTCCACCACGGCGGTGGAGGAGTCGGCGGGGATCTCGTCCCAGATGGCGGCGACCGGCAGCTCCCCTTCGGCCAGCACATTGGCCAACAGGGTAGCAAGGCCAGTGGCATTGACCCCCTTGTCGGTGAGCAGCAGCGGGCGGCGTGCCCCGAGGCCGGCCAGTTCACTGGCCAACTGCTCCAGCGCCTGTTCACCGGCCAACAGTTTGACCGGGCAGAAAAAATCGTAGTAGCGGCTCATTTAAAGGCTCCTTGCACGTTAGCCGGTCACCAGACCCAGATAGATGTTGCAGGCCCGACCGAGTTTGTTGGTCGGGGCGGGATAGTCACGCAGCAAAGTGCGCGCGATAAAGGCGGGCAGGATCAGTGCTTGCAACTGTTCAAGCCCCCGCACCAGTTGCATGGCGACGGTTAAGTCCCCCTCCACCAACAGCCGGTTTTCACCAAACGCCTGATTGACCCCGAGCCGAAAACTGAGGGTGCGAAAGGCGATATTGGGGTGCTTGAAGCGCACCCGCAGCGGATGGATGGTGGCATGCGGGGCGACTGGCGCGCCGGGATACCAGCGGCCACCCTGCTTGTGCATGTTCATGGCGTAAGCGATACCGCAGACCTCAAGGCGGATTACCTGCCCGTCTTGCAGTGGCGCAAGCTCCCGTCGTACCGCCTCGTCGGTGCGGGCGGCGCGGCAGAGGGTGCGACCCACCACCCAGAGCAGAGTGGTGATCCAGAGGCGGCGACCAAGGGCGGCCGCAGATTCAAACTTCCATGTTGGTATGGAAAGGCGCATGGGGATTGGCTCCTGAGATGGCTGACCAGAAGAGGGCGAACGCACTGGCTTGCCAGTAGGCATCCTGCCCAAGGTGGGGTTGATCGACAAACAGTGAGGCACAGGCAAGAAATTGCCCCTGACACACTTCCAGCAGTAGTGGTGCGGGAGCGTTCATCAGCTCGCCGCTGGCCTGTCCTTTTGCCAGCAGGGCGGGCAGAAAACGCAACGCCTCGTGCAAGATCTGACTGCGAGCCGGTCTGGCCAGCAGCGGGGAGTGAAAGAAACCCAACACAAATTTGAGCTCGTTGGGGTGGGCCTGCATCCACCCCATCGCCAGTTGCCAATAGTGGCGGGTCTGGTCGTACAGCGGCAGGGTGGGGTCTGCTTCATGGATGGCGGCCCCCATCCGGGTTTTCACATCCTGATAGAGCTGGAGGATCAGCGCCTCCTTACTCGGGAAGTGGTGGAACAGGGTGCCATTGGCGACCCCGGCCGCTTTGGCGATCCGCGCCGTGGCCGCCCCTTGCAGGCCATCTTCGGCACACAAGGCGAGGGCGGCATCCAGGATCTGGCGACGCTTGTCGGTCATGGTTTGTGGCTGCGGCATGGCCTTGCTCATGGGTGGCTCTCCATCAACGCAGGAAGAAAGCCATCATCAGCTTCTGGATCCAGCTGTTGTAGGGCGGATGGATCAGCGAGCCGGTGGTGAACTTGCCGCGGGTCAGCACGGTTTTCGCCTTGGAGAAGGTGAGGAACCCCTCGTGACCGTGGTAGTGTCCCATGCCGGAGGCACCGATGCCGCCGAACGGCACATCATCGGCAGCCACCTGAAACAGACTCTCGTTGATCGCCATGCCGCCTGAGTGGGTCTCCCGGGTCACCCGTGCCTGCAGCTCGGAGTCGAAGCTCATCAGATAGAGCGCCAGTGGGCGGGGCCGCTCGGCCACATAAGCGAGCGCCTCCTCCAGGGTGTCGTAGGGAATAAGCGGCAACAGCGGGCCGAAGATCTCCTGTTGCATCACCTGGCAGCGGTCGGGTACTCCAGTGAGCAGGTGCGGGATCAGCAGGCGGCGCTGATCGTCACGGGCCGGGCTGGCACAGGGGTGGATCTGGGCCCCGGCCTGCTCGGCCTCATCCAGCCAGCTGACGAGGCGCTGATACTGGCGGTCGTTGATGATGGCGCCGTAGTCGGCACTATTGAGCCCCTGCGGGTAGAGCTTGCTGAAGTGGCTGCGATAGGCAGCGATAAAGTTATCCACCTCGCTGCGGGGCAGCAGCACATAGTCGGGGGCGACGCAGATCTGCCCGGCATTGAGGCTCTTGCCAAAGATCATCCGCTCGACCGCGGTGGCCACCGGCATGTCGGGGGCGATGAGACACGGACTCTTGCCGCCCAGTTCAAGGGTGAGCGGGGTGAGCTGGGGGGCGGCGGCAGCCATCACCAGCTTGCCCACCATGGTGGAGCCGGTAAAGAGCAGGTGATCAAACGGAAGCGAGCTGAACGCCGCCGCCATCTGGGCATCCCCCTCGATGATGGCGATTTCGTGCTCGTCAAATACGCTGGTGAGCAGGCTCCGCAATACGGTGTTGGTGTGGGGAGTGAACTCGGAGAGCTTCAACATCGCCCGGTTACCCGCCGCGATGGCGGTGATAAGGGGGCCGAGGCTCAGCATCACCGGGAAATTCCACGGCACTATGATGCCGACTACCCCCAGCGGCTGGAAGTGCACTTCTACTTTGGCGGGGGCCAGCAGCAGACCCGCATGACGGCGGTGAGGCTGCATCCAGCGTTTGAGCCGCTTCTGGGTGTAGTTGATCTGCATGATGCAGGGCAGTACATCGGCGATCAGGCTGTCGTATTCACTGCGCTGGCCATAGTCCTCGGCCAGGGCCTTACACAGAGCCCCCTTGTTGGCGAGCAGCGCCTGTTTGAGCTTGTTCAGTTGTGCTTTTCGCTCGGCCAGTGTCGGCATGGGGTGGGCCAGACTCGCCCGCTTTAGCCGCGCCAGATGGTCTGGTAAGGATAATTTGATGGCGAGGATATCCTCTGGATTGTGTTGACGCTGCGCCGCACCCATGTTGTTCTCCGAATGAAAAGTGACCGACTGATTAGTCGGTCTGAATTTAGCGCTTTGTTGCAAGAATGTAAAGCTGGCAAGCTGTTTCCCGCTCACCGCGAGGAGGACGCAAGAGAGAACTGTGTGCCCCACCACATTTTTGTGGTTTGCTCATTGGTGACTTATCCAATAAGGGGTAGGTTTTGGTTATTAACCGACAAGGAGAGATCATGATGACCAGGGAACTGAACAGCTTGTTGACCCGGCTTGACGATGTGGTTGAGCGGATGCCGGATTGCTTCAACACCTATGAATTTGCCCAGAAGCTGGCACTGCAATATCAGCCGGAGTTTTTTGCTGCCGGTCACTCTCTGGCCGAACACGAGGGCAAGGTGCTGCGGGTGCTGCACCAGAAGATCGCCGAGGCGCTGGCGGGTAGTGAGGTGGTGATTGAAGGGGCGTTGCTCCCTTGCGTTACCCCCTGGGGGGAGAAGGCGACCTCACCGCGCTGGCATCGCAAGCACTGAGGGGGCAGTCAGGCAGATCGGTGCCAGATAACGAACAATTTTATGGCGCGGCGCTGGCAACAGGGCCGCGCCGTTTTTTTGTGCTGATCGTCGCCAGAGCCCCCTCGCAGCCCGGGGCAAAGGCCCGGTCTGTGATCCCATGCCGGGATACGAGGCCGTCAGCCGGGTAGACTCTCCCCTTTGTCGCAGGGTTTGTCACCGTAGGAATTTCTCATGACCCATAAAATTATTCTCGATACCGACCCGGGTATCGACGATGCCATGGCCATCCTGTTTGCCGAGGCCCACCCCGCCATCGAGCTGCTCGCCATCAGCACCGTTTTTGGCAACGCCACTATCGACAATGGCACCCACAACGCCCTCTGGCTCAAGCAGAAATATGGCATGAAGGTGGATGTGGCCAAGGGGGCGGCCGCGCCGCTGCTGCGCGAACCGGTCGGCCCCACCACCATAGTCCACGGCCCGAGCGGCTTTGGCGATATCGAGGCGGGTGAGGTCACTATCGCCCCGGATCCCCGCCCCGCCTGGCAATACATGGTCGAGGCTGTGAAAGCCGCGCCGGGAGAGATCACCATAGTCACTATCGGCCCGCTCACCAATCTGGCGCTGGCACTGCAACAGGCCCCCGAGATTGTCTCGTTGGTAAAACAGGTGGTGGTGATGGGGGGCGCTTTTGGCGTCAATGGCCATCGTGGTAACGTCACCCCCTATGCCGAGGCCAATATTCACGATGATCCCGACGCCGCCGACCGGGTCTTTACCGCCGACTGGCCGGTGGTGATCATCGGGCTGGATGTGACCCAGCAGAGCTTCTTCAGCAGCGCCTATCTGGATGATCTCAAGGATAAGGCGGGAGAGCCGGGCCGCTTCCTGTGGGATGTCAGCCGCTTCTACTTGCGTTTCTATTCGGAGCGCATCGGTCTGGATGGCTGCCACGTGCACGACCCCTCCGCCATCGCCTACGTGATAGATCCGACTCTCTTTACCCTGCGCGAGGGGCCGGTGCGGGTCATCAACGAGGGGCCTGCCATCGGCCATACCTTGCAAAAATTCGATGGCAAGTCCCATCCCCACGACGGCTGGGCCGACTATCGTGCCCAGCAGGTCGGGGTGGCGGTGCGGGATCAGGCGCTGCTGGCGCTCTATCGCGAGACGCTGGTGGCCTGGGGCAAGGATTGCTGAGGGGGACCTTGTATCGCGCTGACGCGGGGGCTGTGATCGGCGCCAAACAATCGGGGCGCACAGCCGCTTATACTGCTTGATATCAAGACCTTGGGAGGGATGGAGATGGCCTGGATTTCCTTGATAGTGGCGATTGCGCTGATCTGGTGGTTGATGAAGCTGGGGCGTGGTGCCCTGTTCGAGATCCGCCTTGCTCCCGGCAAGGTGGTGGTCAAGCAGGGCAAGGTGTCGCCCGCCTTTATTGAGCATGCCAAGCAGATCCTGCGCCACGACATGGTGCGTGGTCGCATTGTGGGGCAGCGCGATGGCGATGGCGTGAAGCTGATCTTCTCTCGTTCCATCCCCGAGCCGGTGGCTCAGCGTTTTCGTAATATCTTCCCCTATGGCGATTACCGCCAGCCCGCGGCGCCGCTGCCGGGTCCCAAATCCCGCAAGGGCTGACCCCCCTGTCAGCGGTTCGCCAATAGCAAACGGGCCTCCAGTGGAGGCCCGTTTTTTATGGCACTTGGCCAAGAGAGAGCTGACAGCCTTTACTCCTTGCCGTGCAGCTCGCGCTGGGTCTTGACTGCAGCCGCCTTGATGGCGGTGCCTTCATTGCCCCAGGAGGCGCGCAGGGTGTTGACCAGCTCGGCGAGCCGCTCGTCATCCATGGTCCAGCCATAGCCCGGCATGTGGTAACCCAGATGGCCTTGGGTGACCGGTGTTTCGGCGCCGTGCAGCAGCACGTTGATCAGGCTAGACGGATCGCTCGCCAGCACGGTGCGGTTGTTCACCAGCGAGGGGATGACGTGGTCATTGCCCTGGCCGTTGACCCCGTGACAGGTGGAGCAGTACATGGCGTAGTCCGCCTTGCCGCTGGCACTGGCATAGGCACGGGCCCCTTTCTCGGCCATCGGCTCATCTTTCAGATCGGTCAGATAGGTGGCGATGCTGGCCAGATCGGCGTCGCTGAAATACTGGCTGCTGTGAGTGATCACTTCCCCCATGGGGCCTGCGACCGCTTCATGTTGGCTGCGGCCGGTTTTCAGCAGATCGATCAGCGCCTGCTTGCTATAACGGCTACCGCGAATGTCGGGGGCATACCAGCCATCGAGGGCGGCACCGCTCAGGTAGACGGGATCCGCCTCGGTCAGCGCTTTCTCCTGCATGCCGAGCCCGCGCGGGGTGTGGCAGCTGCCGCAGTGACCGGCACCCTGCACCAGATAGGCGCCGCGGTTCCACTCTTCGCTCTTGCCGGCCACCGGGGTGAAGCGGCTGTCGTCGTGATAGAGCCAGTTCCAGCCTATCAGCGGCCAGCGCATGTTGAGCGGCCAGGGGATGTCGCTCTCCTTGTTGGCGATGGCCAGCGGCTGCACATCCTTCATCAAGTAGTGGTAGAGGGTGGTGAGATCCTCATCGCTCATCTTGGCGTAGGCGGTGTAGGGCATGGCCGGATAGAGCTGATGCCCGTCGCGGGCCACCCCTTCACGCATCACCTTGATGAACTCCGGCAGGCTGTAGTTGCCGATACCGCGAGTCTTGTCGGGGGTGATGTTGGTGGCAAACACGGTGCCGATAGGGGTCGGGAACCCTTTGCCGCCCGCCAGCGGCTTGCTGGTCTCGCTGGTGTGGCAGGCGGCGCAATCGCCGAGCTTGGCCACGTATTCCCCCGCCGACATGGCGGGGGCTGCGTTGGCGACAAGGGCGGGCAGGGCTAGCAGCAGGGCGCTGGCGGTCAGTGACAGGGTGCGGTTCATTGGGCACCTCCCTTGCTGATGGCCACCAGCTCGTTGACGGCGCGCCACGCTTCGTCGATGGCGGCGTGGGCGTAGGGGCTCCAGCCTGCATCCGAGTTGGCGATGGTGATGTTGCCCACCGGCTGGCGACCAAGCTCAATCCATTTTTCGCACTGGGCTTCGTCATCAAACAGGGTGTTGGTGACATAGGAGTAGCCGTGAGACCAGCGGTTGACCGTGATGGCGAGGATATCCTGCTCATGGTTGAAACCGGCGCTGCCCAGCATCCCCTGCAACTGTTCGCGGATCATCTGCTCATGCTGCTCGAATGGCATGCCGAGGATCATGGCGCGCCCCTTGCGGGACTGTTCGCGGGCCGAGAGGCCACTGCCCGGCAGGGTAGGTACATAGACCATGTGCAGGCACATGGGCTGATCCGGGCTCTTGGGATGCTCGTAGCCGCCGAGGTTGACCGGATAGTCGAGCTTGACCCGGCTGTAAGGGGCGGCCGGGGAGTAGACCTCATGCACCCCCAGCTTGACGAAGGCTTGCCAGTTCTTGATCACCACCTTGGTGTAGACCAGCGGCGCCTTGGCATTCTGGCGCAGCGCCTCCTTCTGGGGCTCCGGCATCTCGGGCACCATGTAGGGGATCATCATGTTGTAGCCCGCCATGATCGACTGCTTGGCCCGCACCCGATGCAGTTTCCCCTCCTTTATGTAGGTGACATCCACGGCCAGCTTGCCATCGGCGAGGCGCACGTTTTTGGCCTGCAGTGCCGTGCTGCCCAAGCGCAACTGCACCTTGTGCTCAGGCAGGTCGAGTTTGCTGTAGTCAAACTTGGCCAGCACCACATCCTGCATGGTGTGACCCGGTGCCACTTGCGGGATCAGCTTGCGCACCATCAGGCGGGTGAGACCGGCGTTGCCATCTGGGAAGTGGAAGATGTAGGGATCGTCCAGCTCCGCCTGCTCCTCGGCATCCAGCGGCGTCAGATTGAGGCCATCAAAACCCGGCAAGGCGCAGAGGCGCGCATCGGCACAGGCGGTGGCGTCGATGCCGACCGCCTGGAAGTCGTTGGTGCGTTGCTGGAAGTAAGTGATCGCCCGCTCGCTCAGGCCCACCTTGTCACGCAGGAAGCTGGTGTAGCTGTTGCGAGTCACCCACTCGTCCTGCTGCTCGCGGGTCATGCCGCTCAGGTAGTCGATCTTCGACTCGTGCAGGGCCAACAGGGCAGCCTTGTCGGCATCATCCAGCGGGAAGTCACCGATAAACTCCGCCAGCGGCCGGCCGTTCAGGCGATCGCGGGGGATGTCGTCCGCCACGTTGTGACCCGGGTCCCCGCTCACTATCTTGTTGACACCAAAGTGCTTCTCGTCGAAATAGACGCCGCGGCTCAGCCCCAGATCCGGATAGAAGGTCTGCTGGAAGCCGGCCGCCAGTTCGTCGATGTTGACCTCCAGCGCCTTGAGCAGCCCCAGCGCCACCGGGCTGTAGACCGAGCGCGGGGATTGCAGGGATTCGCTGCCGCCATAACCCAGCCGCAGGCCATCGGGGGTGGTGAACTCGTTGCGCTTGGCGTGGCCGCCAAAGTCGTCGTGGTTGTCGAGCAGCAGGATCTTCTTATCCGCGCCGAGCAACTGCTGATAGAAGCAGGCGGCGGCCAGACCGCTGATCCCGGCGCCGACGATCACCAGATCGACCTCTCCCTCAAGGGGAATATTGGCGAAGTCATACTGCTTGCCGTCACGGGCGATGCTGTGGGCCGGTTCGAAAGAGCCTGGGTGGTTGCCGCGCAGGCCGGTGAGGGCGGGCGGGTAGGCCAGGGTTTTATCCGCCAGCGCGCTGCCGCCTTCGGCAGCCTTGAGCAGATTGATGGGGGCGATGCCTGCCGCAATGGTGATGGCAACGCCATTGAGAAAATCTCTGCGTGTAATACTCATGGCAATCCCTGTGTTAGGAGAAGTAATGAATAAGTGGATTCATTATGGGAGGGAGACACAGATCCTGTTCAGGATTGGGCGCAGAATCTACCGTTATCCTCACGCCGAGTCCATACGATTGCTAATGGATTATTAAGCACCATTTTCCTGCTTGTGACGAGAGTGATGCGCTGATGGGGATGATTTGCCCTGTCGCAGGGGCGCAGATCTCCCGGCTTGGGCCGGTCAATGATTGCCGCAGTTGATTAGTTTTGGAGGCGTTCGGGCATCTTTGTCGACTCGGGGGGATGATCGCGCTAAGATCTTAACTACTTGTTTTATCGACTCTCTTTTTACTCACTGGCGTGATAGCCATTCTGGAGGCGCAATGAACTGGTATATCTCGGTCCTCAAGCAATATGCGGTATTTAGCGGGCGGGCTCGCCGCACTGAATACTGGATGTTCGTGCTGTGCAACGTCATCGTTATGCTGCTGCTCGGCATGGTGGACAAGCTGATTGGCGGCGACAAGGAGCTGATCAGTTCCATCTATTCGCTGGCGGTGCTGCTGCCGTCATTGGCTGTGGCGGCCCGTCGCTTGCACGACACCGACCGCAGCGGCTGGTGGCTGCTGCTCGGGCTCATCCCCATCATCGGCACCCTGGTGCTCATCTACTTTATGGTTTGCAACGGCCAGCAGGGACCGAACCGCTTCGGTGACGATCCCAAAGCGGCCCCCTCGCAGGGCTTTATGGTCAGTTAAGGAAAGCGGCTGGGCCAATAAAAAGAGAGGGAGGCATGACGCCGCCCTCTCTTTTTTGTTTTGATGGCCGATCAACGCTCCAGCAGGGGGGCGGAGCGGTAGCTCCACATGCCGTAGGTGCGCAGGGCGTCGCGGTAGATGCCGAGCAGCTCGCTTTCGCTCGGGGTGGCCAGCTCCTCGAGGGGCTTGTCGGGGTAGCTGACGCTCGCCACCTTGAGGTTGGCCGGACCAATCTGGTCGCAGGCTACTTCCAGCACCGTCTGGCCCCGGCGCACATGGCTGGCGGAGCTCACCAGCAGCGCATAGTCAATCTGGTGGCGGGCGAGGGCATAGGCGCTGTAGAGGGCGTTATCCACCGTGCTGGTGGCGTAGTTCTCTTCAATCAGCCGACTGCGGTCGATGCCGTGGTTGGCCAGCCAGTCCGCCATCAGCTTGCCCTCGGTCTGGCGGTTCTGGGGTACGCCGCCGGTCAGGATGAGCAGCGCCTCCGGGTCGGCCTTGGCCAGCGCCAGCGTGGTTTGCAGGCGGCCCAGCAGGATCTTGTCCATGCTGCCGTCGGGATTGAGGGCGTAGCCCAGGGTGACGATGGCGCGTTTGCCCTCCTGGGTAGCCTTGAGTTGATCCCCGGTCAGTTCGGTCTGCAGCGGGGCGGCAGTGATCCGCTGCACTCGGGCGATGATCTCCTCCAGATCGGCGGCGCGGCCGCTGTTGCGATCCGCCACTTTCGCCAGATAGCTGCGGGAGGCCTCCTTGTTGCCCTTCACCAGCTGCCAGATGGCGAGATAGCTGTTGATGTCGAGATCATCGGGGGCGACGGCCTGCGCCTGCTCCAGCAAGGTGATGGCGCGGCTCAGGTTGCCGTTGTAGATCTGGGCGTTGGCGGCCGAGATCAGCAGGTCGGTGCGGTAGGGTTCAAGCTGGTAGGCGGCCAGCAGCCGCTCGGTCACCAGCTCCATATTGCTCGGCATCTTGGCGGTAAAACCGGCGTGGGAGATCTTGGCTGGCGACTTGTAGATCTGCAGCGCCTCACCGAGCAGCATATCCACCGTCTGGCGTTTGCTGACCAGGGTATTGAGGTCGTGCTCCATCTGCATCGAGCTTTCTGCCGCCTGCAGGGCGAGGGGAGAGAGCGTCAGCAGGCCGCCGAGGGTCAGGGCAAGAAGGGTCTGTTTCATCGAAGGATTCCTCTGTCGGGCTGAATCGCGCCATGGTGCGCCGGCTTGTGGGCCGATGGGATAAGGCAAAAGTGCGTCAATTCAGTCTGTTAGTGCCAAAGAGGGGGCAATATACCAGCTAACGGTGCGGCAAACTGTGAGTCGGGGCGGGTTGCCTGGTTGCCACTGTCAGGGATGTATCCCTGTGGCAACAAAGGGCCTGCAGGCATCTAAAAGGGGCAGGGGGAACCGGCTTCCCCCTGCTGTGAGGGACGCTGGCCCCTCCCTCTATCTATCGCGATTCAAGATAGATGGGGTGTCAATCTATCTGCTAATGAGTATTCGCGGTCAGTTCCACATCTGGGAGACGCGGGCTTCCAGCGTCTCTTGCTGCTCTTCGGGCATATCGCTGAAGAAGTTGAGCTGGGTCTGCTCCTCCACCTGACGCACCGAGACCCGGTAGTCGGCGATCTGGCTGATGGGCACCTCTTCTTGCGGCATGATAAAGGCGATGGCCTGCAGTTTGGCCGGGTCCATCACGATCTTGTAGTAGGCGCTCGGGATCGCCACCCCCTGACCGATGGACTCTTCAGAGCCGGTAAAAATGGGGCCGGTGATCACCTGCACCTCCTTGCGGGAGACCGCCCACTTGTTCACCTTGTCCTCCAGCACGCGCCACGCCTTCTGGTTGAGCACCCCGATCTGCGGCGTCATATTGCTCAGCAGGAAGCTCTCTTTCATGGTGTTCTTGTTCGATTTCATGTCCCCCGCCGGGGCCTGATGACCACGGTCATAACCGGATCCCTTGTAGTCGGAGAGGGTGGCGCGGTAGGCAACCGGGATCTCCTTGTCCTCGGCGAAGGCATCCTTGCGCGGCACTGTGCCCTGTGCGCTCTGGGCGGTCATCCGGTAGGAGACCCAGTCCGCCACCTTGTAGTCGTAGTTGTAGCCAACGGCATACCCTTCACGGCAGAGCTTCTGATCCGATTCGGAGGGGAGGCCGAAGCGCACGTGCTCGCCGCACGCCCAGTGGGCAGCCAGCAAGGGGGTAGCAGTGAGGGTGAGGGTAACAGCCATAACCAATTTATTGATTTTTATCATTTTTGTGATGCTCCAGTTTAGTAGGCGGAGCCATTTGACATGAGATCTGACCAGCGCTTCAATCGCTGTTTTTTTAGCGGTCACCGTTCTGTGACGGCTCGCCAAGATCCGTGATGTGACTGGTTAATATGTTTTAAATCAGTGGCTTGGTCGGTGGGATGATGTGCGGTTGCTCGGCAGGCAATGAAAAGGGGCCCGTGATGGGCCCCTTGTGATCGGTGGAGTCTGACTGCTATCAGGCGGCGTTTGCCTTGTTGCCCAGGGTGCGGGCCAGCAGACCTTCCGGATTGTGAATCGCCTCTTTGGTCTTCACATCGATGACTTCGATATCGGTGAAGCGTTCGCGGTATTTGATCGCCACATCGTGAGCGAAGATAACGTAGCGAGCGTTGGCGACATCCTTGGCGGTGATGCGGTTGATGATGCCGTTGGCGCCTTGGGTCTCGACCTTGATCTTGATCCCCTGCTTGGCAGCTGCCTTCTGCAGGCTCTTGGCGGCCAGGAAGGTGTGGGCAACACCGGACGGGCAGGCTGTGATGGCCAGCACGTCAGCTTCACCTTCCGCTTCGATGATCTCGAAGCTGGTTTGGGTGGTTGTCACGTCATCTTCTTCGCTCACCGGCTTCTTCAGCAGGTTGACGATGATGGCCGTGGTCAGGGCGCCGAGGACGGTACCCAGGATGTAACCCATCTTGCCTTCTACTACCGGCAGGACAATCCAGCCACCCCAAGGGGCGTGGTTGATACTGTGCATCATGAAGCCGGTGATGTTGCCGACGATACCGCCTGCGACGATGGCCGGGATAACACGCACGGGGTCAGCAGCGGCGAACGGGATAGCACCTTCACTGATACCGATCATGCCCATGATGGCGGCCGCTTTGCCGGATTCACGCTCTTCTTTCTTGTAACGCTTCGGAGACATGAAGGTAGCCAGTGCCATACCCAGTGGCGGCACACAGATGGCGATACCGACACCACCCATCAGCCAGGGCTGGGTGTTGACCTGAGTCTGGGCAAACAGGGTGGCAACCTTGTTGACCGGGCCGCCCATATCGAAGGCAGTCATACCACCCAGAATGGCACCCAACATCACTTTACCTGAGCCCGCCATGCTGGAGAGCCAGTGGTTCATCCCTTCCATCATGGCGGCGATCGGGGCACCGATCCCCCACATCACGATGCCGCACACCAGGAAGGTACCGATTAGCGGATAGATGAAGATGGAACCTAGCGAGGTCATGGAGTCAGGCAACTTGATCCGCTTGAGCTGATTGACCACGAAACCGGCTATAAAGCCCACCAGAATGGCGCCGAGGAAACCGGTTTGATAGTGCTGAACGGCAATCCAGGAGCCGATCATGCCCGGGGCCAGGCCCGGTTTGTCAGCCAGTGAGTAGGCGATGTAGCCACCCAGTACGGCGGTAAACAGGGTCAGACCGGCGATACCCATGGTAGCCATGTCTTTGAGGAAGCCCGCTTCCGGCACGGCGCCCTTGCCGCTCAGCATCACTGACAGCGACAGCAGGACACCGCCCGCCACGATGAAGGGGATCATGTGGGAGGTACCAAACAGCAGATGTTGCTTCATGGTATTGAGGCGATCCTTGAAGGTGCGCTCTTCGGGGGCTGCCGGAGCAGTGGCTGCCGGTTTGGCGGCAGGGGCAGGCTTTGCCACTTTCGGGCCTTGCTTGAGCAGGGTCAGCGCTTGCTCAACGGTAGTGGCCGCTTTCATCTGCTCGATAAAACCGGGTTCCAGCAGACGGGTAGAGAGCTCGGCCAGCACTTCGATGTGGTGGTTGGCGCCGCCATCCGGGGAGGCGATCATGAAGATCAGCTGGGTCGGCTTGCCATCTTCGGCGCCGTACTCGATACCTTGGCGGCTGACACCGATGGCAATGGCAGGGCGGCTGACGGCCTTGCTCTTGGCATGGGGCAGGGCGACACCTTGCTCGAAGCCGGTGCAGTCCAGCTGCTCGCGGGCCCAGACATCTTTGACGAACTGCTGTTGATCAGACACAGCGCCATCGCGCGCCAGCATCTGTGCCATCTCGTCGAACAGGGCCTCCTTGCTGGTGGCCTTCAACTCCAGGCAGATGAGTCTGCCGTTGGTCATGGTGGGTAACATCTCACTCTCCTTTCCCGTCAGGGCTAAGTCATGCGTTGCGAATTGGGCTCATTATTGCCCTCACAGGTTGGGTTGGACAGGCGATGAATGTAGCAATAACTGGATTTTTGTTGCATGGTTCTGCCGGTGTGATCCAGCTCGCAAAGTGTTGAGTGGTGACTCAATAGCTGTTTTTGTTTAATTGATGGCGGGATGTGACAGCGGTCAAGGTATGGCAGAAAAACCCTTGCAACGAACTTTAAGGCCATTTTTTGCGGTTTATTGCCCGATTTAAGGCGGTTTTCAGAAAAAACGGGTTTATTGCTGTGCTGCCGTTCCCCACTGGAAAATAAAACGGCCCGGCGCTGATTGGATTTTATCAATCCATCTGGCGTGGGCCGTAGGGTATCACAAAGTGACATTTGCGGGTTACGTGCTGAATGTCACTTCAATGCTATGGCTCGTTACTTTTGTGGCGGAGTATCGCTCATCACGAAGTGGAGGTTGCCACCGGGTACAAACTCTTTGTGCTCGAAGAAGAGACCATCCTTGAGCGGTTTGCCATTGATGGTGACCGACTGGACATAGCGGTTCTTCTCACTGTTGTTATCGGCGCTGATGGTGAAGGTTCCTCCCTTGACCGGGATGGTCGCTTTGGCAAACAGCGGACGGCCGATGGTGTAGACGGGATCTGCCGCATTCACCTGATAGAAGCCGAGTGAAGACATGACGTACCAGGCAGACATGGCGCCCACATCCTCGTTACCTATGATGCCTGCCGGGGTGTTGGTGTACATGGTGTGGAGGATGTAATCGACCTTCTCCTGGGTTTTCCACGGCTCCGAGGTCCAGTTGTAGAGGTAGGGGATATGGTGGGAAGGTTCGTTGCCAAAGGCTACCTGCCCCAGCATCCCGGTCATGTCAGCGGTCTCCGATCCCTGACTCTCGGCGGCGAAGGTCGCATCCAGATTCTGCTTGAAGGCCTCTTCCCCGCCCATCGCGGTTTTCAGCCCCTTGATGTCATGGGGGACAAACCAGGTCCACTGCCAGGCGTTGCCCTCGGTATAGTTGCCGGTCTCATGTTCGGTGCCATAGGGATCAAACGGCGTCATGAAGGAGCCATAGCTCATCACCGGACGCATGAAACCGGTCACCCCGTACTGGGCATATTCGGCCGCATTGTGATCGAAGTAGCGCTGGTAGCCGTTCGAACGGGCCAGATAGCGCGCCTCTGCCGCCGGGTTGCCGGCCGCCTTGGCGATCCGGGAGATGGCCCAGTCGTAGAAGGCGTTTTCCAGACCGTAGGAGACTGACTCGAGGGTGTAGTCAGGGGAGACGGGCTGACTGTTGATCCGCTGCACCGCCGGGGCAAAGCCGTTCTTCTCGATGTAATCGATGTGGTTGGTCAGGGTCTTGTCCAGCACATCCTTGTCCCACTCGGTCGCCAACATGGGATAGTTGTCATAGCTGGAGGAGTCGATGGCGGCCTTGAGCGCCAGATTTTTCTCCTGCGCGGTGAAGGCATCGGGGTATTTGGTGATGGCGTCGGCAATCACCACCACCGCCGGATAGCCCACCATGGTGCCGGTCTCATCCCCCAGATGCTCCCACTTGGGCAGCAGGCCGCTCTCCTGATACTTCTGGATCAGGTTCTTGGCATATTGCACAGCGCGGGTGGGTTCGGTGATGGTCTTGAGCGGGTGCAGCGCCCGCTGGGTGTCCCACAGGGAGTAGACCGAGAAGTTAGGCTGCTCTTCGCTTGCCTGACCGTAATAGATTGAGTAGCTGCCTTCCCCCTTGGCCTGCGCCCCTTTGCCCATGCCGCGGAAGCTGCCATCCACATCCTGATGGACGATGGGGGCGATCTTGGTGTGATAGAGGGCAGTGTAGAAGATCTCGTTTTGCTCCTTGCTGCTCCCCTCGATGGTGAAGTTGAGGGCATTGGCCCACTTCTCGCGGGCGTTGGTGCGGGCTTCGTCAAACGACACATTGCCTTCTGCCTGGTAGTTGTTCCGGGCGCCGCTGGCATCAACTGCCGAGAGGGCGACTTTGGCGTTCAGCTGGGCAGAATCCCCCTCTTCAAACTCGACGTAGGCGGTGACATCGGCTTTGGATTTTGCCTTGTGCTCGGCGCTCAACCCCTCTACCGGTACACCTCCGGCGAGGATGTAGACCCCTTTGATCTTCTTGTCGAAGGTCGCATAGAAGAAGATCTTCTGGTTTTTCGCCCAGCCGGAGAAGTGGGCGGCATCCCGTTCGCCGGTGATGGTGTAGCCATCTTCACTGACGGTGAGTTTGTTGCGAAGCGAACTCGAGCCCCAGTCGCTGTTGAGGATCGAGTTCAAGTCGATCTTCAGCCGTTGTGGTTGGCCCTGCGGATAGGTGTAGCGGTGAAAGCCCACCCGCTCGGAGGCGGTCAACTCTGCCTTGATGCCATTTTCGGCGATGCGGACCGCATAATAACCAGGCTCGGCTTGCTCGGACTTTTTGTCCATTTTGACCGAGATGGCTTTGCGGTAATCATCGCTCTGCTCGATGTATTTGGATTTATCTTCGGTAAAGGGCAGGAACAGAATATCCCCCAGCCCCCCCATGCCGGTGCCGGAGAGGTGGGTGTGAGAAAAGCCGAACAGGGTATCTTTATCGAAGTGATAGCCGGAGGAGGAGTGCCAGCCAATCAGTTCGGTATCCGGCGACAGTTGCACCATCCCTTCCGGTACCACGGGGCCGGGAAAGGTGTGCCCATTAAAACCAGTGCCAACGAATGGATTCACGTATTGCAACACATTGGTTGGCGTTGGCTTTTGGTCATCGTTATTGGTGGTGCTGTCATCAGCATCACAGCCAGATAACATGGTGAGCGTGGTGGTCAGGGTAATGGCCAGAATACTTTTCTTGAACATATGGAACGGCTCCATCGGGTAGGGGGTGAGCAGTCATGATCTATTTTTCTGATGCCGGAGTGGTACCTGCGCAATATTAAGGCTCAGCGCTGTTAATCCCGGCTACCGCTATTATTCCCATGCCCCCTGTTTCATCGACAGAGCAAAAAAGTGTCATTCACTAGACTTTTGTGACAAGGCTGTCTGTTTGTGATCCGCGTATCATGTGATACAGAACGTTATATTTTTTGAGTGTTTTTGTGAGCCCAGCAAAAAAGAGGCCCAAAGGAAGCTTTGGACCTGGGCATATATTGGTAATAAATGATGGTTATTTATTATCTGAGCGGGTTGGTTTTTGCGCCGTCATGATAAATTTCAACTCTCCGCCTGCCCGAATATCGCTGTGGTTGAAGGTCAGGTTTTCCCCCAACGGTTTGCCATTGATGGTGACGGATTCCACATAGATATTTTTGGGGCCATTGTTTTCGGCGATCACGGTGAATTTCCCGCCATCAATATCCATCGTCACCTTGTCAAACAGTGGCCGACCTATGGTGTAGACCGGGAGCCCCGGCGTGACCTGATAGAAGCCGAGGGCGCTCATGATGTACCAGGCCGACATTTGCCCCACGTCCTCATTGCCAATCAGGCCGGTGGTGGTCGGGTGGAAGAAGCTGCGCACCGCCTGATCCACATACTCCTGGGTTTTCCACGGCTCTTTGGTCCAGTTATAGAGGTAGGGGACATGGTGATCCGGCTCGTTACCCATCACGAACTGCCCGATATAGCCGGTCATGTCCCCTTGCGAGGTGTCAGCGCTGGAGTTGGCGGTGAAGAGGGCATCCAGATTTTTCCGGAATCCCTCCTCGCCCCCCATCGCCTCTTTGAGCCCCTCTATATCGTGGGGAACAAACCAGCTCCACTGCCAGGTGTTGCCTTCGGTAAAGTCCTGCCCCCGGTGCTCGGCACGATAGGGCCAGAAGGTGTCATAACGGCTGCTGTCGTTGATGTCGCAATTTTGTGGTGGCGTGACCGGGTTGCCGTTTTTGTCGATGGCACAGGAGGGGTAGTTGTTGACCCAGCTGCCATCGTAATTTTTGGGGCGCATAAAGCCGGTCGCGCCATATTTGCCATATTCCGTCGGGTTGTAATCAAAATAGGCGCGCCAGGTGGTGGCCCGGGCCAGATAGCGGTTCTCGGCGGATTTGTCGCCCGCCAGGCGGGCCAGCTGGGCGATGCACCAGTCATAGTAGGCATTCTCTACGCCGTAGGAGACGGACTCGTTGACCAGCTCATCGTACTTGTCCTGCGCCATGCCCCCCTCTTCTGGCTTGAGTTTGACGTTGGCGGGGACATAGCCGTGCTGCTCGGCATACTGGCCGTGACGGGTCATCACGGTGAAGCGCTTGTCGCCGTTCCAGGGATCCTGATAGGGCACCCAGGATTTGGTCAATTCGAGGTCAAAGCTAGCGGAGACGTTGGCCGCCTGCAGCGCCAGCTTTATCTCTTCAGAGGAAAACTTACCCGGATATTTGACGATGACGTCGGCGATGATGGAGACCGCCGGATAGCCGACCATCTCGCCGGTATAGTCGGAGTGCAGCTCCCATTTGGGCATGATGCCGCCGGTTTTATATTTGTTGAGCAGATCGTGCACATAGTCGATGGCGCGATCTTTTTCGATGATGGTCTTCAGCGGGTGGGCGGCGCGGAAGGTGTCCCACATGGAGTAGACCGAGTAGTTGGTAAAGCCCGGCTTGGCCTGATGCACCTTGCCATCCATCCCGCGATAGTGGCCATCCACATCCTGATAGACGAAGGGGGCTATGTAGGTGCGATAGAGGGAGGTATAAAACATCGTCTTGTCGGCATCGCTCCCCCCCTCCAGGGTGAACTTATTGAGCACCTTCGCCCATGCCTGCTTGTTCTCCTGCACCACCTGATCGAAGCGGTAGCCATGTTCATCGGCGCGCAGGTTGGCCATCGCCCCCTCAATGCCGGTGCCCGAGATCGCCATCTTCATGGTGATGGGCTGCTCCCCTTTGGCAAAGTTGAGCTGGGTCACCACATCCCGCACCCGGGGTCTGGTTTCGCCATACCCGATGTAATCGGCAAGCCCCACCTCGGTGTCGCTGCTCAGTTTGCCATCGACATAGAGGGTCTGCTCCACGAAGTTTTCGGAAAATTCGGCGTAGAAAAAGACCGTTTGCCACTGCCCCCACTCGTTGCTGGTTCTGGCCCCGGCAATGGCGTTATCGCTGACCCGCTTGAAGTAAATGTTGCGGGAGTGGTTGCCGTACTGCTCCAGCAGCTCGTGCTGCAGATCAAGCTGGACTTTGCGATCTTCACCTGCCGGATAGCGGTAACGGTGGAAGGCAACTCGCTGGGTGGCGGTGAGCTCGGCCTTGATACCGGTCTCTACCAGATCGGCTTTGTAATAGCCCACCTCCGACAGCTCGCTCGGCTTGTTGATGGTGACCGGATCGGTATTGCTGCCGGTGTATGGCAAGAAGGCAAAGTCATTGAGATCCCCCTTGCCGGCCCCCGAGATATGGGTGCTGCTAAAGCCGGAAAGCTTGGTCAGATGGTGGTGGTAGTCGGAAGGGGAGCCCTTGCCATTCCAGTTGGCCGGGTTCCAGTTATCCGGGCCTGGCTGGATCATCCCTTCCGGCATGACGGGGGCGGGATTGACATTGCCCAGCCCATCGGTGCCGATCAGGGGATCAACATATTGCAGCACCTGCAGGGGATTGTCGGGGCGGTCATTGTCAGTGGTGGTCTCATCGTTTGCGTTGCAGCCATAAAGACCAAGCAGGGTGGTCACCACGATGGCCAGCTTATGGGGTTTGAACATCTGTTGCTCCTGAATACCTGATATGAACACGCGGCAAGCCGGGTGGCTTGCCGCTTGCAGAGTTACGGGGTCGGTTTCTGGTTGGTCATCACAAAACGCAGCTCACCACCGGGATGGATCTCGCTGTGGGCAAAGGTGTTGTACTGGTTGAGCGGCTTGCCATTGATGGTGACCTCTTTGACATAGAGGTTGTCCGGGCCATTGTTCTGCGCCACCACCTTGAACTGGCCGTTGGGCAGGTTGATGGTGACCTTGTCAAAAATGGGTCGGCCTATGGTGTAGGTCGGGTTGCCCGGGGAGATTTGATAAAAGCCCATGGCACTCATGATGTACCAGGCGGACATCTGGCCGACGTCTTCATTGCCGATCAGACCATCCGGGGTGTTTTTATAAAACGCCTTGTAGACCAGATCGAGGTACTCCTGCGCTTTCCAGGGCTGGGCGGTGCGGTTGTAGAGATAGATGACGTGGTGGGAGGGCTCGTTGCCGTGGATGTACTGCCCGATATAGCCGGTCATGTCCTGATGTGCATCGCCACCATTCGGGTTGGCGTTGAACAGGTTGTCGAGCTTGTCGTTGAGCCCCTGCTGACCCCCCATGATTTCGGTCAGCTTGTCGAGATCCTGCATGAAGGACCACTGCCACTGCCAGGCGTTACCCTCGGTGTAGTAGAAGGCATCCGACTTGTAGGGATCAAAATCGGCCGCCGCGTATTTCAGGGCACACGGGTCGCCGTTTTTCAGCTCGGTCGGCACGAAGAAGCCCTTGCCATCGGCATTGCCTGCCTGGGGATCCCAATGCTTGAGCGAGTTGTAGGAGCGCGCCTTGAACTCTTGATAGGTGGTCATGTCGCCCGCGGCTTTCGCCATCTCGGCGATGGTCCAGTCGTAGAAAGAGAACTCCAGCGAGTAGGAGACCGAGTTCCAGTTGGGATAACGGACGCACTGCTCTTTCTCGTGATAGCTGAGCTGACCGGCCATCAGTGCGCTCAGAATGTCATCGTTGATCTGCGGGTAATCGGCCGGTCGGTAGTGGGCCGATTTGACCGAGGCTTGCAGCGCCTCGTCTGCATCTATCAATCCTTTGGTGACAGCGTCGCCGAGAATCGCGGCCGAAGGGTAGCCGATCATGGTGCCGGTTTCCGAACCGTGACCTTCCCACTTGGGCAGCAGGCCGAACTCCACGTTGGACTTACGGATTAAATCCTTGGCATACAGGGTCGCCTGCGGCGGATCCATGATGGTCCACATGGGGTGCACGGCGCGGAAGGTATCCCAGGTGGAGTAGATGGAGTAGTTTGGCGTGTCACCCGGCTTGAGGGTGCGCACAGTACCGAGCATATCAACGTATCGGCCATCCACATCGTAGAACTCGATGGGGGCAATCATCATGTGATAGAGGGCGGTGTAGAAGTTGGTTTTTTCCGTCGAGCTTCCCCCTTCAGCCCGGATCTTGGTCAGCTTTTCGGCCCAGGCGTATTCGGCTTGTGATTTCGCCTTGGCAAAATCAAAGGTGGGGGCTTCAGCCTCCAGGTTCTGCTGTGCCCCTTGCCAGTTTACCGGGGAGATGCCGACCCGGATCTCGATGGCTTGATCGCCCTGACCAAAATCGAGGTAGGCGGTGACATCATCGCCCTGATAAACGCTGTTGTAGCGCATCTCCCGGGTCGGCATCTTGTCTTGTTCCCCCAGCATGGCTCTGGCCACTGGCTGGTTGAACTTGGCGTAGAAAAAAATATCCTGACCCAGGTGATTTTGCCCCTGAAACCAACCGGTTGAGGTTCTGCGGCCACGAAGGGTGTATTCATCAAGCACTTCGATCTTGTTGTTCAGTGATTGACCGTTGTTGTTGAGCAGGGTGTGACCCAGATCGAACTTCACGCTGCGTTCGGCCCCTTTGGCAAAGGTGTATTTGTGCAGTCCCACCCGCTTGGTGGCGGTCAGTTCCACCTCAATACCGCCCTTATTCAGCTTGGTTTTGTAAAAACCGGCGCTGGCTTTTTCATTGGCTTTGTCAAAGCTGTTGAGCTGGGTGTCTGCCATGTCCGAGTAAGGCAGCACCAGAATATCCCCGAGGTCCGTGGCCCCGGTACCGGAGAGGTGGGTGTGGGAAAAACCGTAGAGCGGGACATCGTTCGCGACTATGTCGCCGGTCAGGTAATTGGATGAATCCCAGTAACCCGAGGCGGAGTGCCAGGGGTTTTGCCCTGACTCATGACCGCTGTTGGAGCCAATAAAGGTATCTGGCGAGAGCTGCACCATCCCTGCCGGGTGGGTGGCGCCGGGAAAGGTATGGCCGGAGGCCGCTGTGCCGATCATGGGATTGACGTAGTTGAGTACGGAAAGGTCGACAATCGGGGTCACGGGGATCTCGACGGCGGTTGACTGCTCTTCGTCAGTACAGCCAGCAATACCGCCCGTCAGGCCAGCAATAACGGCAAGGGCGATGAAATTACGTTTGAACATGGGCATTCCAATATTGATTGATGGTGGGGGAGGGAACCCTCCCCCGAACAGATCGTTAACGTGAGCCAGCAGGCATATCACTTTCGTGCAGGAAGGTGCCGATACCTTGCGCGGGCGGCAAATCTTCCGGCTGGCTGGCCCAGTTCTGGTTGGGGCTATCGCCCATGACGAATTCAAGCTTGCCACCACTCAGAATTTCCTCATGGGTGAGGTAGCTGCGATTGAACTCGCTGCCATTGAGGCGAGCGGACTGGATGTAGATGTTGTCGCGGCTGACGTTCTGGGCCGTGACGGTGAACTGCTTACCAGCCCCCACATCGAGCGAGGCGGTTTCGAACATGGGGGTGCCAATCTCGTAGATGCCGGAGGAGGCATTGACCGGGAAGAAGCCCAACGCCCGGAACACGAACCAGGCAGAAAGGGTGCCAAAGTCATCGTTGCCACAGATGCCGTCAGGGGTGTTTTTGTAGCAGACGTTGGTGGCTGCCGCGATGGCCGCCTGTCCCTTCCAGGGTTGCCCTACGTAGTTGTAGAGGTAGGGAACATGGATATCCGGCTCGTTGCCCTGCACATGCTGACCCACGTTACCGGTGTTGAACACCGGGAACTGGTTGTCGCCAGCGTTGCGATCCGGGTAGGTGGTCCAATACTCGTCCAGCCGCTTGGCAAACAGTTCGCCCCGTTTAGCCTGAGGATTCTGGGTCTGATCGAAACGGGTCATCAGGTCGACCAGACCCTGGATGTCATGCTGCACGCTAAAGGCATATTGCCAGCCGTTGGACTCGGCGAATGACCAGTTAAACATGTCTGGTCGCCAGTCCTTGCCCACTGCCCGGCCGGTTTTCGGGTCTACCCAGTCGGCATCAATGAAGTTGCCGTCGTAGTCGCGGGCCTTGAACCACCCCTTGTACTGCTTGCCGCCAAAGTCAAACTGCGCCTGCCAGTTCTTGGAGCGATCGGCAAACTCTTGATAGCGGGGGTCACTTTCGCCAAACACCGCCTTGATCGATTGGGCGATCGCCCAGTCATCCATGGAGTACTCCAGCGAGTAGGAGGAAGTCCAGGCATCCTTGAACGGGGAGTGTGATTCCCAGTCATTGGTCGGCGGCGTGTCGTGCAACTGGGCGGGCACATAGCCCTGCTGCTCGTACTCCTTGATCCAGGCGACCCCCTGGCTGGTGGATGCGCGGGCATCGGTGATCATGGCGGTCACCAGTCGTTCCTTGATCTCCTGACGCTCCGCATCGCTGAAGCCAAGCGCGATCATCCGTCGCTCTAGCGACCCTTTGGAGAGCACATCATGGATGACGGTGGTGGAGTGCATCCCCATCATCATGCCGGTCTCGTTGCCCTTGAAGGTCCACTCCGGCAATCTGCCCTTGCGCAGGTTGCCCAGATCGTCCATCCACTCTTCTTCGGCGTAAGAGAGCATGGAGAGCACCACATCGGCGAGGCGATCCGGTTCCAGCAGTGACGAGAGGGGTTGTACTGCGCGGTAGGTGTCCCACAGGGAGAAGGTGTCGTAACGGGTAAAGTCCGCTTTGCCATCCCGGTTGGCATCGGCGGTGCGCACCGACTCCTTGAGGGTGTCGATCTGCTCGCCCCACGGCGTGTTGCCATCCGGGTAGGCATTGCGCCCCTGATGCACCTGGCGGTAGCGCCCATCCAGATCGGAGTGGATGGTCTGGCCCAGATAGGTGTGATAGAGCGCGGTATAGAAGGTCTGCTTGTACTCCTCATCCCCGCTGACCTGGATCTTGCCCAGCTCCTCTTCCCATTTTTTAGTGGCGGCCTGACGGACATCGTCAAACGACATGTTGGCCACTTCGGTCATGTTGAGGGAGGCGCCGGCGTTGCCATCCCGGCCGATCTCGACGTTGGAGAGGGCTACCTTGGCCTCCACGGCCAGGCCCTTATCTGCAGTATCAAACTCCACATAGGCGCGCGCGTACTGATATTTGCCACGGGTCTCGTTGCCGATCTCGGTGGTGCCTTCCGGCAGATCCAGATAGCGGTTCTGCTCTTTGTCGAAGTAGGCGAAGCGGATATTTTTGATGGGCTGGTCGAACGCCATCACGAAGAACTCTTTCTGGCTGGGGGCCCAGCCGTCAGAGAAGCGATGGCCCTCGATCCGGTTGTTGGTTTTGTCCCATTTCAGATAGGAGTCGGAGGTGTAGTCCCAGTTGACCTTGAAGCCGAGGTTGACCACGATTTGTGATTTTTTATCCTGCGGGAAGCTGTAGCGATGAACACCCACCCGATCCGAGGCGGTCAGCTCGGCCTTGATGCCGTAATCCTTCAGATCGACCTTGTAGTAGCCCGCCGTTGCCTCTTCATCCTTGTGGCTGTAACGGGAGGCCTCCAGATTGAGGGAGGCTGACCCCTCGTTCAGCATGAAATTGGAGCGGGAGTTGATGGGCATCACCAGAATATCGTTGAGATCCCCGGCACCAGCCCCCGAGAGGTGGGTGTGAGAAAACCCGGCGAGGCGATTGTCGTGGTAGTAATAGCCGGAGATGTATTCCCAGCCATTGGCGCCGTTGTTGGGCGAAAGCTGCACCATGCCGTGCGGGGTGGTGGCACCGGGGTAGGTGTTGCCCAGATTCCCTGTGCCGATAAACGGATTGACGTAACGGGAGACGCTGGTCTCATTATTGTTATCGCCAGCGGTATCTGAGTCATTTTGACAACCGGATATACCAACCAGGCCAGCCAGTACGGCACAAGCAAGTAGGGAACGTTTCAGTTTCATATTTGTCGCCACAGGTTAATGGAAGTAGGGTATTGAACGTATAAAAACCGATAATGCAGTCGCCGGTTCAGCCAATGAATATCTGCCGGATGAGAGGGCCATCTGCATGTATTGCCCCGACTGTCACTGGATATAGATGGTGACAGGGGAAAATATCAGCCAGATAAAATGGATAGTGAAAACGATCTGGCCATACAGGCGGAAAAATAAAAGCGCAGGGAAATAACAGGCACCCATAGCCTGATTTGAAACGTCGCCTCTTCTACATCTGAAATAAATGGCAACGCTGTGTTAAATTTGAAATATATAAATGGTCTGAAGCGTTTTTCCTGCTGCCTGTAAATTAACGATTTCTATTATTTCCGTGATTAATATCCGTTGACAGAGGAAAAAAATGGCATTAACTGGATTTTTATGACGTGTGCGGAAGGGTGTGAGCTGGCTCGCATAACCGCAGGGTAGCGTGACCTTGGAGGCTAAATGATATTAATCATTATAAGTCAACGTGTTACTCTTTGGCGTTGGGTTAAATGACCGGTTTTGTGAGCGATACCTGCACCCATGTGGTCAGATGAGCTGGAAAAAAGGGCCCTGAAGGGCCCTTGAAATAGACGGTGGTGAGCCGATGGCTCAGCAGGATCAGCGGTTGCTGGCGCGGGCAAAACGCCCTTCAGCCATCACTCGATAATCGCCGGTGCTGGCGGGTACAAAAGCAGATTGTCCGATGGTCAGGGTCAGATGCTCATCATGTTGGCCGATCAGGGTGATGGGCCCATCGATGGCGAACAGGATCTCGGCATTGCCGGTGGTCAGGGCATGTTCCCCTGCGTCATACACGCTGAAAGTGAAGTCCGGTACCGGCACGTCGAAGTGCTGTACCGTGCCTTCCATGCGCGGGCTAAGCAGGATCTGGTCGTCCGGTTTGGCGACGCAGCGGGTGCAGGCCAGCAGCTCCGGCACATCCATGTATTTGGGGGTGAGCCCTGCGCGCAGCACGTTGTCGGAGTTGGCCATGATCTCGAGGCCTGTGCCGTGAATGTAGGCGTGAGGGGTCTGGGCATCGAGGAACATCGCCTGACCCGGCTCGAGGGTGACCACGTTGAGCAGCAGCGGCGAGAAGAGCCCCACATCCCCCGGATACTGGTTGGCCAGATTGCTGATGGTGGCGAAGGTCTCTTCATCCTGATGGGCGGCGGCATAGGCCAGCAGGCCTGCCAGCGCCTCGTCCTTGCGCGCACCGCAGAGGATCAGTAACTGGTGGAAGAAGTGCTGCAAGCCAGCTTCATCCTGTGACTGGCGCAGTGCCGTGGTCAGGTCGGTCAGCGCTGGCAGCGCCATCCGATCGAACAGGGCCAGGATGGCCGGGATGGCGCGAAAGCCGTTCATCGCCTGATAGCGGGTGAGGGCAAAGACCAGCTCCGGCTTGTGGTTCGGATCCTTGTAGTTGCGGTTGCTCGCCTTGATATCGATGCCTGCGGCCTCTTCTTTGGCAAAGCCCGCTTCGGCCTGGGCCTTGCTCGGGTGCACCTGAATGGAGAGGGCTTGCTCGGCGCAGAGCACTTTGAACAGGAAGGGGAGTGAGCCGAAGCGAGCCTGGGTGGCTGCGCCCAACATGGCAACGGGGTTGGCTTCAATCAGGCTGGATAGCTTCAGTTTTTCGCCGGTCAGGGTCACTTCGGAGCAGCCATTGGGGTGAGCGCCCATCCACAGTTCAGCTTGTGGTTTGCCCTCGGGATTTTTGATGCCAAACAGCGTGGTCAGGGAGTCACGACTGCCCCAGACATAATCCTGGATCGGGTTGCACATTAGAAAAAACGGTGGGTAGCTCATGGATGGCTCCTTGTATCAGAACGATTTTTTGGGAATTTCAGTCTGGCGCGGACTATAGCATGGCAGGGGCAGCGCACCGCAATCGGTTGCTCTCTGCATCTTGATCAGGATCATTCATGAGTATCATCTTTACCCAGCTGTTGGATGGCTTTCTAAGTGAAGGGGAAGGCTTTGAGAAGGTCTTGTTTGCCTCTGACAAAGGGGTGCCTCCCTGCTTCAGTTATCAGGTCAACTTCCCGCGTCTCGAGCTGGTATTCAGTGGCCACTATCTCAACCAGATCTGGTCCCCTGAAGGGGATGTGCAGTCGGTACAGATGGGTCAGCGGGAGGCGATGTACATCCCCCCCAACGGCTGGAACAAGCCGGACTGGGACAACGACTGTTCCGTGCTCAGCCTGCTGTTTGGCAAGCGCCAGATAGGGTTCAGTCTGGTGAGCAAACACAAGGGGGACACCGGTTTCTTCGATGTGCAAAAACACAGTATTCAGGCCGGGGCTGGACGAGCGCTCGATCATATCCTGCTCTCTCTTAATACTCTGGCGCAGGAGCAGGTGAGGGCGCCGATGGACAATCACCTGCTACAGGCGCTGCTGAGCTATTCACGGCAACTGCTGGTGGAGTCGGAGAGCGGTCGTCCTCGCGGCTCCGATCTCTTCCACGGCATCTGCATCTACATTCAGGAAAACTTTCACCGCCCCATCAGTCGCGAATGCATCGCCGCCCGCTTCAATCTCTCCCCCAGCCACCTTTCCCGCTTGTTCCGCCAGCAGGGGCATATGCGGCTGGCGGACTACATCAGTTGGGTACGGCTGGAGCGGGCCAAGTTCATGCTCAAAAAATATCGCTTTCGTCTGGAAGAGGTGGCCAATCGCTGCGGTTTTACCGATGTGAACTATTTCTGTAGGGTGTTCAAGTTGAAGACTGGGCTGACCCCTTCCCAGTATCGATCGTTAAGTCAGCCCCAGGCTGTAACCAGCGAGCAGGAGGGATAAATGGCCGGGGTCGGGAAGGGGTGGTGACGGCGCACTGGCGGGTGGCTACCTCTTTGGTCTGACATGCTTGCTCGCCATTTTATTATGAAAATGAATGGGCTAAGATGGCCGCGCGCAACAAACAAGTTGATAACAAACGGAAGTTAGGAGATGCCGATGGAAAGCAAAGTAGTAATCCCGACCCAGGGTCAGAAAATCACAGTCGATGCCAACGGCAAGCTGCAGGTTCCCAACCATCCGATCATTCCGTTTATCGAAGGGGATGGCATCGGTGTTGACGTAACCCCGGCCATGTTGAATGTGGTGAATGCTGCGGTCGAGAAAGCCTACAAGGGCGAGCGCAAGATCGCCTGGATGGAGATCTATACCGGCGAGAAGTCGACTCATGTTTATGGCGAAGGTGCCTGGCTGCCGGCCGAAACCCTGGATTTCATTCGTGAATATTGCGTGGCCATAAAGGGCCCGCTGACCACGCCGGTCGGTGGCGGTATTCGCTCCCTCAACGTGGCCCTGCGTCAGGAGCTGGATCTCTACATCTGCCTGCGCCCGGTCCGTTACTACGAAGGGACCCCGAGCCCGGTCAAACGTCCGGATCTGACTGACATGGTGATCTTCCGCGAGAACGCCGAAGACATCTACGCCGGTATCGAGTGGAAGGCGGATAGCGAAGAAGCCAAGAAAGTAATCGCCTTCCTGCAAAACGAGATGGGCGTGAAGAAAATTCGCTTCCCCGAGTCTTGCGGTATCGGCATCAAGCCGATGTCCAGGGCCGGTACCGAGCGTCTGGTGCGTGCCGCCATCGAGTATGCCATCGACAACGATCGCGACTCCGTGACCCTGGTGCACAAGGGCAACATCATGAAGTTCACCGAAGGTGCCTTCAAGGATTGGGGTTATGCTCTGGCCCAGCACGAGTACGGTGCCCAGCTGATTGACGGCGGCCCCTGGTGCTCCTTCAAGAACCCGAAAACCGGCAAGACCATCGTTATCAAGGATGTCATCGCTGACGCCTTCCTGCAGCAGATCCTGCTGCGTCCGGCCGAGTATGACGTCATCGCCTGTATGAACCTCAACGGCGACTACATCTCCGACGCACTGGCCGCTCAGGTGGGTGGTATCGGTATCGCGCCGGGCGCCAACATTGGTGACGGCGTGGCCCTGTTCGAGGCGACCCACGGTACTGCACCGAAATATGCCGGTCAGGACAAGGTCAACCCGGGCTCCCTGATCCTCTCCGCCGAGATGATGCTGCGCCACATGGGTTGGGTCGAAGCGGCCGATCTCATTATCAAGGGGATGGAAGCGGCCATCGCCAACAAGACCGTCACCTATGACTTCGAGCGTCTGATGGAGGGGGCCACCCTGCGCTCCTGCTCCCAGTTTGCTCAGGACATGATCGACCAAATGTAATGACTGGTTGATGGTCAGAAGCCCAAAACCGGCTCCATGAGGAAAATGCCAGTCAGTTAAGCCTGACTGGCATTTTTTTATTGGCTTTTTTCACACTGTTTTTCTGTGGCCTTGGCTTCACGCTGCGGGGATAGCTTAGCTCCCTTCTTTTCGGCAATACAAGGTTCCGGCAATACAAACTGCCCCGCTTGTTTATCCAGGTCTCATCAACAGGGTTTAATCTCTCGTTACTGCAACTCAGGCAATAACCATTTGGCCATCTCGAAGTAGATGATAAGACCGGTACCATCCACCAGGGTCGCAATAAACGGCGCAGAGACCACCGCCGGGTCAATGCGGAAACGACGTAGCACCATGGGGATGATAGAGGCGACCGTGGCACTCCACAGCACGATGGCGATGATGGTAAAGGTCACCACCATGCCTATTTCGGGGCCAACCCCCAGGCTCCAGGCGCGCACCCAGGCGGCCATGGCAATGGCCCCCGAGATCAAGAGGCCGGTGGAGAGCTCCTTTTTCAGCACTGTGCCGAGATTGCGCAGGCTCACCTCTCCGACCGCCATGGCGCGGACTATGGTGGTGGTGATCTGGGTACCACTGTTACCACCGGTGCCGATCAACAGGGGGATAAAGAAGGCCAGCGCGATGGCGGCCTCCAGCTGTTCCTCAAAGGCCCGCAGCACTGTGCCGGTGTAGGCTTCCGCCACAAACAGGATAAGCAGCCAGCCCACCCGTTTGCGCCACAGCTGCCAGGGTGTAGCCTGCAGGTAGGGAGTATCGAGCGGCGATGAGCCCCCCTGCATCTCGGCATCCTCGGTGGATTCGAGCTCCAGAATATCGGCCGCGTCATCGACGTGGAAAATACCGACCAGGCGCCCCTGATCCTCGACCGGCAGGACCGAGAGGTCGCGGTCGATCAGCAGGCGCGCGGCCAACTCCTGATCCGCCCGGGCGTTGATCCGTACCGTCTCCCGATCCATCAGGTTGGCCACATTAGCCAGCGGGTCGGCGATCAGCAAGGTCTTGAGAGAGAGGCTCCCTTGCAGACGGCCATCCCCGTTGACCACATAGATGTGGCGAAACAGCTGGGCATTGTCCCAGGCATCGTGGATCAGCTGTTTGGCGTGACCGACGGTGTCCTCCTCCCGCACCGCCAGATACTCGTGGCGCATGTTGGCTCCCACCGATTCGGTGGGCCAATCCAGCAGGGAGTAGTACATGGCCTGCGCCTGGGTCGGGAAGCGGGCCAGCAAGATAGTGCGTTCCTGACGGCCCAGTTTGCGCAGGATGGCGACCATCTCACGACGGGGAATGGCCTCCTGCAACACGCTGACAATGCTGCCATGCAGTCGCTGTAGCAAGCGGGCCGCACTCTCGGCCGAGAGCGAGCCAAGTAGTTCGGCCCCTTGTGAAACGGGCAGGGTATCAAAGATACAGTTGAGCTCTTCCGGACGCAGGGTCAGCAGTTGATCTGCGCGCTGAACCGGATCCAGATTATGTTCCAGCCAACCCTGCAGGGCAGCCAGATCGAGCAGTTGATGACGGTTAAGAATGGTATGTGTTTTCTTCATCACAAATGACCTTATGTGATTTCAGGCTGAGCCTGAACACGATCGGATATCCGATCGCAGTCTGAAAGAAAACAGCAATTTGATTGACGAGTAATAGGCAGGAAATGACGCCGTTCGGCGTGTCATCATCCCCACGTACCAGCTTTAGCACTGTATAACGTATCCGGCATGCCGGAAGCCACTTGGGTTTACACCTTAATCCGATGAAAACTGTCCTGATCTTGGGCGTCTCTGGACGTCGTGAGATCAGTGGCCTGTGTTTATACAGGAGCCTCGCCTAACGAGATGCTGCAAATAATCTGCACAACCCTGGGTTGTGCCGGCGGCATGATTATCTAATCCCGTGGGGAGGTCAACCCCGCAGTAACCATTAAATGGGTAACGGCAACAGCTTGTTACAATTGGCTGGTGATGGCACAGAGCCTGTTTGCAGATCGGAGATAAAATAAAAGGCTCTGTCCCAATTATGTGTTGAAAGGCTAAGCTTGAAGTAGGCCATCACCTTGAGGTCTACCATCATGGATACCCCAGCCTTTCAAC
>NZ_CDBW01000024.1 GCF_000820145.1 Aeromonas sobria
GGCGTTGTTTCCCAAATCAGAGTGACCTAAATTGAACTTATGGTGAAGGCGCTGATCTGATCACCAAATCCCTCTTCAAATCAGCATCATGGGCAAGTCGCTTCACGCCATATCTAACTGGTCACAGTACAACCGTTCCTTGGTCAAACGCGGCTCGCTAACGTTCTGGGTTGATGAGCATGTCGTTCATAACTGGTTCCATCAAGAACATCATGGCCGACGGGGACGAAGCTCCCTCTACACCGACCAGACCATCTGTACCTTTCTCATGCTCAAGGGCATTTTCAACCTCTCCCTGCGGGCGACACAGGGCCTGCTCGACTCGCTGTTTGAGCTGATGAATGTGCCGCTGTGTGCCCCCGACTACAGCTGTGTCAGCAAGCGCGCCAGCACCGTGAAGGTGGCATACCGCAAGCCACCCAAGGGCAAGGTTACCGATTTGGTTATCGATTCCACCGGCTTGAAAGTGTTTGGCGAGGGCGAATGGAAGGTCAGAAAGCATGGCCATGACAAGCGCCGGGTCTGGCGCAAATTGCATCTGGCGGTGGACCCGGCGACCCACGATATCGTGGCAGCCGAGGCCTCGTTGGAAAATGTTCATGATGCCGAGGTGTTGCCGACCCTGTTCAATCCGCTACGCCGAGCACTTGGGACCGTGTATGCCGATGGTGCATATGACACCAAGGCCTGCCATGAACTGATAAAGCGCAAAGGAGCCAAGGCTTGTATTCCGCCTCGCAAGAATGCCGGTTTATGGGAAGAGGGGCATCCACGTAATGAAGCGGTTCTGGTGATGCGCAAGGAGGGGCTGACTCACTGGAAGCAGCAGTCCGGGTATCATCGGCGCTCATTGGCCGAGACGGCGATGTATAGGTTCAAACAATTGATGACGGGAAAAATCAGTCTACGTAACTACAACGGACAAGTGGGAGAGATCATGGCCTACGTGTGTGCGATGAACAAACTGAATGCCCTTGGTCTGCCGGTTAGAAAGCCCCAAGTGTAGCTATCACCTGGGGCTGGGGAAGTTGTGGCCTAATGGCTGATTTGGGCAACAACGCC
>NZ_CDBW01000025.1 GCF_000820145.1 Aeromonas sobria
CTGATTTGGGAAACAACGCCATGCTTAGATATAGCACTATGCAAGTTTTTCTGATTGCCATAGATGTTGTCGTAAACTTCAAAGAGTGACGTTATATGATCTTGTTCAAATGCTTCATCAACTGCTTTATTAGCTTTCTTATACTTCTCAATCGCAATGAGTACCTCGTCACTTAATAATGGCTCATAAACATTTAAAGCATCATTTAAGTGCTTAGATAACTTTTTGTACTTATCAGTTGAGTCATTAGGCCTATCAACAGAGTTTGCAATTCCTTGCTGAACTTCAAATTCAAAATCAGCCAACTCAGATGTTAACTCGATAACCTCTGCCAAGCTCTCAAGCAAACCGAGCAGATGGTTTTTGTTAATTTCCCAAATTCGATCTTTTCTTTGTTTTCTCACCGCATCAAAGTGAATAGCCGCAGCTATTGCTGTTGAAGATGCGATCACGATGTTAACAGCTATATTGGAATCAAAATCGTAATTTAGATCAAATGCTACGTACCAAATTGTTAGAGCAAAGCCCAACAAAATCCCAAGAATAAACTTAATCACTATGCACGATACTCCTTTATTCACATAACGCCCACCTAAGGGGCTGACAACGTATTACCACCAAACTCAAATACAGTAACCGAAACCACCGTGGCTCAATGGGACTGGAAACGCCGCGCGTTGACAGTCCCTCTTGAGGCGTTTGTTAAGTTTATATTTTGGGGGCATTTTTTATAAACATCTCAATCATTTGCATATCGAAAAAGACAACAAATGCCATTGTAGGAAAATAAATAAAATTACTGTATTTGTTCATTCCTAAACCTAGTCTCACTACATACAGCGAATAAACAAAGAATATTATTACTGTAAATATTGCCAAAACAAAAGGTGTCACTGCTGATTCTGATAAATTTTGTAGAAAATACAACATAGCGGTCAAAAACAAACCTGTTGTAGCTACATTACCATAGTGAGTCAGCAAGGCGTCCAGATATTTTTTGGACTTAAATTCATGAAAATCAAAAATACTATTGATTATTGCTTCTAAATCGATATTTTTTTGTGTAGCGACGTAGTTTATCGCTGTTGGGTAGATAAATGCTAATGCGATTAACAGAAAATAAGCCACATCGCGTTTAGCCCAATTTAGTGGGTTAAAACTTCCATATACACCAGAAAACACGAAATATAATATCAATGAAAGAATAAATGCTCCAACAAGAGCTAAGAAAGCTGCTAACCAGTTGCCTTCCTTTTTGATCGCTTGATCTGTCATAAGTTTCCTAAACTTGAATTAAACATAACGCCCGCTTAAGGGGCAGACAACGCTACTACCAACTTTCCGCATAACACCGTAATCACAAGAACCAACGCATAGTAAAAAAGCAGAAGACCTTGGACACCCATCTTTTTGGTTCGGGCTCTGCTACGCCTTGCTCAAAAAGGTGGGTGTCCCAGATTTGTGCACTTTAACCGTTTGTTATGCGATTTTTCCGTCTTCGATGATATCTCTTAATTCCTCTACCGATAAAGGAGGTCTTTTTGCATGTAGCATTCTATGACAATTCGCACAAACAGGGCGTAAATCCGTTGAGGGGTTAATTGTATGCTCACCTTTATATGTTGAAATGGGCTTCAAATGGTGCACTTCGATATATTTATCACCAAGTTTTCCATACACTTTACCAAACTCGAACTCACAAACATGACAACTATACCCAAATGTCATAATACATTTTTGGCGAGCTATTGGATTTCTATCGTACGTTGTAATAGTGACTTTCTTGGCTCTCCCTTCTTTATACTCAGGAATATCTCCATTATGTTTACCAAACTCGATTAGAGTTCTTTTTTCTAGCATTTTACAGATGGAGTCTGCATATTCTTTCGGAATATAAACACCACCACTTTCTGGAGTCCACTTGAAGTCTGGATAGTTCTTTTCTAACTCTTTAAGAGATATGATTGGCTCATCAGACAGAGCTTTAAAGTCCAACAAAGCACGCAATGCCTTTCCTTTATCTTTAGCCTTAACAGGATCCCAATGTTCTAAGAGATCTGGTTTAGTTAATACGTAACCACATCCTATGATACCTTTAGGCTCTAAACCTAGCCGCATCATATAAAATTTCTCACCAACCTCAATTTGCTTCCTTTTACCAGAACTCCAAATTTCTTGGTAACAACCATCCGTATTAACAGAGACAATGGCTTCCTTTAGATCATACCAAGCCCACTTTTGGGGGTTCCAAGTAAATAGATACGAATTCATTCATCAACCTTATAATCGCATAACGCCCGCCTAAGGGGCTGACAACGCATTACACTAAACTCAAACGCAACAACCGTAACCACCACGGTTCATCGGGACTGGAAACGCCACGTGTTGACAGTCCCTCTTGAGGCGTTTGTTAGGCTTATGCCCAACGTATACCCATAAACTTATTAAGCGCTGTAACATGCTCTGGATACGCATATATCGAAACTTCTTCGATTCCTATAGCTTTAGCCACAGCGTATCGGTGATGACCACCTTGAAAAATAACTTCGTTATTCTCGACAGGTTTAATTATTGGTGGAGTAATGGGGTTACCCTCAGATAAATACACTATCATCTCAGCTAATTTCGATTGGCAGCCAAGTTCCCATAACTCATCGCCATCTCGTCGACTGTAATGACACAAATGTTTATCAAACTCCAATAAGGGCATGTGACCGAGAACAAGTCCTTCAGGGAACATTTTTTCAAAATCAGCTTGCGTTAAACCGTCAAAGCAAAACTTTTGAGATTCCAACCGGTAGTCCCAGTTAAATTTGATTACTGGCCATTCTTCCGGTGGCTTATTGTATAAATATTTTGATTTGTTAAAAACTCGCTCATTTTCATCGGTTTCACGTCTATAGTGTTCAGCACTTTCATATCCCAATACTTGGGCTAATTCATCATCCATTTCGTTAATATGTTCCTCTGATAAGCCTAACAGTGATTAGATAGAAGGCGGCACTAATCCGTTAGCAGAGCATTCCATATAACTCCGTAACATTTTCACTGCCGCCAAGTAAAAAAATCATTAAATCATAATGTTACAAACTTGTTCTCGTGCTGAGCGTATTCGCTTGACTTCCTCTTTTTGCGCCACCGTTACTACTGTATAAAAAATCAGTGCTCAGGGCACTCTTGGCAAGCGCCGCCAAAGCACGCCTGCATGAGCAGGTCAGAAATCAGCATAAGGCCGACACTATGTTGACTGGGTGGTCGTGGGCTACGTTCGCTTATCCATTCCATCCGGCATGGCTACCGCCCCTGAATTACAGCCTCCAGTCTGCTGCGTTTAACCAATGGGGTGTGGCTGGCATGGCTCATGGGGTGACTCCGACGAGGCTTTTGTTGCCAATTGGATATATTACCGGCTCATTGGCCAAGGGAAAGGGGGATGCGGGGAGTTTCTGAGCCAGATCAAGCAATTAATAAATCGCGACCGGTTGGCGCAGGGAGTGGAAAGTGCGGCCACTGTGTTGCTGGATAAAGAGTGTTGGCGGGTAAAAAACAAGAAGCCCCGGAACGGGGCTTCTCTTTGCGGGCCATGCCGCCACTGTGAACGGCTTGGGTGAGCGACTTGCTGGCGCGTTGGCTGGGCGCCGGAGCGAGCTGGTGCGGGCCTACTCTGCGACCTTGTTGAGCCACTCCACCTTGTACTGGGCTCCGGCGCCCTGGGCCAGCTTGGCACACAGCGGTTTGAGGAAGGCCTCGATCTGCTCGTCCAGCATCCAGGGCGGGCTGATGATCAGCATCCCTGAGCCGTTCATGCCCCAATCGGCGGTCTGAGCGGCCACTTCCAGCTCGGCTACCAGTACGTTACCGAAGTTCTCCCGCTTGATGGCGCGCAGCATGTCGCGGGATTTGTCCGCCTCTTGCCCGAGGATCGGATACCAGAGGGCGTAGATGCCGGTCGCCCAGCGTTTCTGCGCCTTTTTCAGGGTATCGACCACGGCGAAGTAATCTTCCTTCAGCTCGTAGGGCGGATCGATCAGCACCAGCCCGCGGCGCGGAGTCGGCGGCAGCAGGGCGATCAGCCCCTCGAAGCCGTCACGGTGGTGAACGGCCACGCGAGGGTCATAGCCCATGTTGGCGCGCAGATCGTCCACTTCGTTGTTGTGCAGCTCCATCAGCGCCAGCTTGTCCTGCTCGCGGGTGAGGCGGCGTGACAACTCGGGGGAGCCCGGGTAGTAGTGCAGCTCGCCGCCGTCTCCTTCTTGAGCTGGGTTCATCTCTTCGATGACGCCGAGATAGGGGGCCATGGCTGACCACTGGGCCCGCTCATCCCACAGGCGGCCGATGCCGTCGGCATACTCGGCCTTCTTCTGGGACCAGTCGCCGCGCAGGTCGTAGAGACCGCCACCAGCATGGGTGTCCAGCACGATGAAGGGTTTATCCTTCTTCTTGAGGGATTCGATGATCAGGGCCTGAACGGCGTGTTTCAGTACGTCGGCATGGTTGCCGGCGTGAAAGGCGTGGCGGTAGCTCAGCATATTAGGTCTCTGAGGGGCCCCTGTTGGGCACCCAATAACGATAGATAGTTCAACAAATTGCGGCTGTTGCCGCGATACAGGGAGAGGCTGCGCAGGGTCTGCAGCAAGACCCCTTGCTGCAGCCGTTCCAGCTCCAGCTCGTGGGCCAGCATGGTTTGGTACTCCTGCGCATCGATCCGTGCCTTGGCGCTCTGGCGCAGGGCGCGCCACGGGGTCAGCACAGCTTCGGTCTGCACCAGCGCCGGTTGCAGATCGGTGAGATCGACCACGATGCCGAGCTGATCGAGCCGGTGCAACAACAGCGCCAGATTGACGTTGCCCCCCAGCGTTTGCACGGTGAGCCAGTCCTGACTGCGCTCACCATAGATCTTGCCACTCCAGTGCCAGAAGCCCAGCGGCGTCGGTAACTCATGTACCGCGATCCGCTCGCTTGCCATCAGCTGCTCATCACGCAAAGAAGGCTTGCTCCATGGTTTCCAGCTCCTCAGAGAGGCTCATCCACTCCAGCTCAACTTCCTCCAGCTGCTCCTTGAGGGGGCCCTGGGATTTGAGCAGTTCGGAGAGCTGGTTCTTGGCGCTCTCTTCATAGATGGCAGGATCGGCCAGCTGGCTCTCGATGTCGCCAAGCTTGCCCTGCAGCTTCGCCATGCTCGCTTCAAGTTTTTCGAGCTTTTGGCGCAGCGGGCGGGTCTGCTGGCGGAACTGGGCTTCCAGTCGTTTCTGATCCTTGCGTGCCACTGCCGAGTTGGCAGAGACCGGGCCATCAGCCGGTTTGGCGTTGGCCTCTTTCTCCTGCTCACCGAGCCACTTGTGGTAGTCGTCCAGATCGCCGTCGAACGGCTCGACCCGGCCACCGTGCACCAGATAGAAGTCATCGGTAGTGGTACGCAGCAGGTGGCGGTCGTGCGACACCACCACCATGGCCCCTTCGAAGCCTTGCAGCGCCATGGTCAGGGCGTGGCGCATCTCCAGATCCAGGTGGTTGGTCGGTTCATCCAGCAGCAGCAGGTTCGGTTTTTGCCAGGTGACGAGGGCCAGCACCAGCCGCGCTTTTTCGCCGCCGGAGAAGGGGGCCACCTTGTCGAGGGCCTTATCACCGTGAAAGCCGAAGCTGCCCAGATAGTTGCGCAGCTCCTGCTCGGATTTGTCCGGCGCGAGGCGGGCCAGATGATCGAGGGGGGTATCGTCAAGGCGCAGGGTCTCCAGCTGATGCTGGGCGAAGTAGCCGATGCTGACCCCGGCGCTCACCTCCAGCTTGCCAGACAGCGGCGGGTTGGAGCCCGACAGCATCTTGATGAAGGTGGATTTACCGGCGCCGTTGCGACCGAGCAGACCGATCCGTGAACCCGGTACCAGGTTCATTTTGATCTTCTCCAGAATGACCTTGTCACCGTAACCGGCGCACAGGTTCTCCATGGCGATCAGCGGGGTCGGCAGGGCAGACGGCTGGCGAAACTCGAAGCTGAATTCGGAATCGGCGTGGGCGGGCAGGATCTTCTCCATCCGCTCCATCGCTTTGAGGCGGCTCTGGGCTTGACGAGCCTTGGAGGCTTTGTAGCGGAAGCGATCGACATACGCCTGCATGTGGGTCATCTCCCGCTGCTGCTTCTCGTACATGGATTGCTGCTGGGCCAGCTGTTCGGCGCGCTGCAGTTCGAAATCGGAGTAGCCGCCGGTGTACTCGTTGAGCTTGCCGTTCTCGATATGGATGATGCGGTTGATCACCGAATCGAGGAAATCGCGGTCGTGAGAGATAAGCACCAGCGTGCCCTGATAGCCCTTGAGCCACTTCTCCAGCCAGATCACCGCATCGAGATCCAGGTGGTTGGTCGGTTCATCGAGCAGCAGCAGATCGGATCGGCAAAGCAGCGCCTGAGCGAGGTTTAGACGCATTCGCCAGCCACCGGAGAAGCTGCGCACCGGCGAGCCGAGCTGTTCGTCGCTAAAACCCAGACCATGGAGCAGTTCGGCCGCGCGGGCGCGAATGCTGTAGGCGCCTATGGTATCGAGCTTGCCATGCAGCTCGGCGACCAGCAGGCCATTGTCATCTTGTTCGGCCTGCTGCAGTTGGCCTTCCAGAATGCGGAACTCTTTGTCGCCGTCGATCACGTAGTCGAGGGCGGAGCAATCGAGCGCCGGGGTTTCCTGGGCGACACCGGCAATCTGCCAGCCGACCGGCAGACTGAAAGCGCCGTTGTCGATGCTCAGCTCACCGCGAACCAGTGCAAAAAAAGTGGACTTGCCACAGCCATTTTTACCCACCAGGCCCACTTTGTGGCCGGGGTGAATGGTGGCGGATGCGTTGTCCAGCAGCTTGCGGCCGCCGCGGATCAGTTCGATTTGACTGGCAACTATCATGGAGAGGGTCTGCTTGCTCAAAATGGAGGAGAAAATCTGGCGCGGATCTTACGTGAAATGGCGATGATTTGCACTTGAGCAAAGGGTTGGCCACTGGCTGGCGCGGTAAAAACATGCCATAACAGAGAAACCAGTTCAGTTCGCGGAGGTTAGCATGCATATCAGGGATATTATGACGACTCGAGTCGCCACCGTTTCTATGGATGATCGACTCACTGTCATCAAAGGTATCTTCGAGCAGGCTCACTTCCGCCATCTGCTGGTGCTGGAGGAGGATAAACTGGTGGGGGTCATTTCGGACCGGGATCTGTTTCGCGCCATCAGCCCCTACCTCGACTCCGAGGCCGAGATGAGCCGCGATACCGAGACCCTCAACCGGCGGGCTCACCAGGTCATGAGCCGTCAACTCATTACCATCGGCCCCCATCTCACAGTGCGTGACGGCGTCAAGCTGATGCTGGAGAAGGGGGTCTCCTGCCTGCCCGTGCTGGAGAACGGCGAGCTGGTCGGCATCATCAGCTGGAAGGATTTTCTCAAGGTGGCGCTGGAGAGTGACGCGCTGGATTGAGCCCGGCGTTCATCGTACTAAGCTGACACAGAGCACTAAAAGAGAGAGGGGAGCCAAGGCTCCCCTCTCTCTATTTGAGCGCAGCTGACCAGAGCGCCACTGATGGCACCGGTTGGCGCGCCGTCTGCACCATCATGACTCGGGCCGCCTTTCGACAAGGCATGAGGGGCCGCTGCCGGAGAGGTGTGGCTGCAAATGGGTGCGGATCTCGCGCAGGGTGTGCTGGTACTGCTGTCCATGTTGATCGAGAAACGCGGGGCTGTGTTTGAGGCGTCGCTCCAGAGTGTCGACCAGTAGCGCCACCTTGGGGGCCGCCATGCCCGCAGGCCAGCCGTGTTGCAACAACTCCAGCAGGTGCCAGGCATCGCCGGGCAGAGCGGGGAACTCCACCAGCAACTGCAAGCCCGCCTGCAGAGCAGTCTGATACTGGTTGGCCTGCATCGCCTTGTGGCGCAGCTGGCGTAGTTCGCTCAGCCGTTGTTCTCGCGCCGTCAGGCGCTGGCCCAACTCGGTCACCAGATGATGAAACAGCTGGCGGGTCAGCGGGTGGGGGGCCACTCTGGCGCGGTAATGGGTCAGCTGGGTCAGGTAACGCTGGGCGTGGTGGGGCAGGCCACAGAACTGGCTGACCGCAAAGCCCAGCAGCAAGGCGAGATGGTTGTCGCTCGCATCGTCCGGCTGGTGATGGGCAATCAGGATCAGCGCCTCGTCAAAACGGTACTCCAGCCCCAGCATCAGCGCATGCAGCAGCCCATATTCGTGGGGTTCCAGCGTGGTCGTCCGTTTGAGGTGATCCCACTGCTGTTGCAGGGAACGAAGCCGGTTGCCGGACGGGGTTCCCCACAGCACCGCCAGACTGGCATTGAGCATAAAGCCGTCGATGGTAAGCCGGATGTGCTGTTCGGTGAAGTGGCGCAGGGTCAGGCTGTTGGCCTGCTCCAGCACTTTCTCCTCGTTTTTCTGCACCAGCCCGAGCAACATCGCCAGCTGATGCCAGCGCGGCTGATGGGGGCGGATCTGCTGCAGTTCCCCCATGGTTTCCCACGCCGCCTGCCACTGATGTTGGTGCAGCTGGCTGGCCAGTGTCAGCTCCAGCCGAGTGGCGGCAGGCAATTTGGCCTGATGACGTTGCAAGTCGGTCTGGGCGTTCTGCAGTTTGCCCAGCCCCAGCATGGCGTAGAAGAACCCGGCGCGTGGCCAGCTCGCCAGATACTCGTTGGTACAGAGAGCGTAGTGCTGGGCGGCGGCGATCCTCTCGGCCGACTGCAGCAGCAGGTAACCCTTGAGCCGATCCAGCCAGGGGGCCAGCGAGCGATGCTCCCGCTGAAACAGCAGGTCTTCGCACAGGGCGGTGGCCAGTTGCCACTCTCGCAGCAGGATGGGGGCGGCCAGGGTGCGAGTCAGGCTGCTTAATTTCACCAGTTGCTCGAGCACGACGGTGAGCTGCTGGGTCATGAAGGGGAGCTGCAGATAGAGGGAGAAGTAGAGATCCGAGGGGAGAAAATCCTGTTCACTCTGATCGGCATCCAGCAACAGCAGTACGCAACCGGGTTGCAGCAGGCCGAGGTAGTGAGCCTCGTGCAGCAGGCGAGCCCCCTCCAGCCCCTGCTGTTTGTCCTGCTGGCAGATGATGGCACTGAACGCCTGTTGTTGCAGCAGGGCAAACAGGCCGCTGTGTACGTGGCCAGGATGACTGTGGTAGTGGATCTGGTCGGCGGGCACACCCTGTTCGGTTAGTTGTCGGGTGATGGCGCTGCGGAGTAGGGGAGCCTCTTCAAGCAGCAGTATCGTCATGCGCGCACTTCCTGTGAGCAAACCATTCAGTTGATTATGGTAGACCCAATGGGAACATCGGCCCAGTACTTAATAAGTGAAAAGTCAACAGTAGTCAGCAGGGTGGCGGAGGGGGCACTATAAGCAGCTATTTCAATCGGTTGTTGTCATCTCTCATGGCTGATATCGGTTATTGCCGAGGGCGGGCCTGCGCTGCAAAGGGGCAGTCGGCCTGGTGGATCAGCCGCGAGCCCTGGCCATGTTCCCCCTGCCAGCTTAATTCCAGCTTGCCGAGGCGGCCCAGATGGCGCAGCTCGAACTCGTAGCGCTGGCAGAGGTTGTCCTGAGGCAGGGTCGTCATGCCCGCTGGCAGCAGGTAGCGATAGCTGAGCAGCGGCCCATCCTCCAGCTTGCTGCTCACTGGTACCAGCCCCTCCTGCGTGGGCTGTGGTGCACGGAGTGCGCGGCGCAGGCTCAAGGGGGCATCGATCGCCTTTTGATAATGCAGGCCGTTCATCGCCGCCAGCTCCTCTTCCAGCCGTTGCAACTCCCCTTCCAGTCCATTGAGCGCGGCACCCAGCTGCTGGTGGGTCGATGATGAGGCACAGCCGCCCAGCAGCAGGGTGGCAAGCAGCAGTGCGGCTCTGATGGGGGGCATGGCATCTCCTTGGCGAATGAGGGGCAATTCGGGCGGCCCTGACTATAGCAGGGGGTTGCTGGGGGGCGTTCCCTGCAGTAGTTGCGCCAGACGGGCCAGCCCTTCGCCGACCCGGGCGTCGGTGGCGGGCTGGCTCAGGCTCAGGCGCACCCCTTGCGGAGCGGCAAACTGGCCGGCGGCGAAGTGTTCCCCGCTCGCCACGCCGACGTCAAGGGCATCGGCGGCGGCGGCAAACTGCTGGCTGCGCCAGGGTTCCGGCAGCGGCAGCCAGGCGTGCATGCTCCCTTGCTGCCAGCGGGCGGCGGGCAGCAGATGGCGCAGCAGTTCGCCACGGCGTTTCAGTATCTCTCTCTGTTGTTGGATCAGCGGCATGATCTGGCGCTGACTGACCATTTTGCAGGCAAGCTCGATCAGCAGCGGACTCACCATCCAGCTCGACAGCCGCATGGTCTGGGCGAAGGCGCTGCGCAGGGCGGGGGGAGTCAGCACGAAGCCGACCCGCAGACCGCCGCAGGCGATCTTGGCCAGACTGCCCAGATAGATGACCCGCTCCGGCGCCAGATTGACCAGCGGCTCTGGGTGGGGCTCCGGCAGCAGGCCGTTGACGTCATCTTCGATGATCAGCAGATCGTGGCGGCGGGCGATGGCGACGATGGCCTCCCGCCGCGCCAGACTCATGATGGCGGTAGTGGGGTTTTGCAGGGTCGGGGTGAGGTAGAGCAGCTTTGCCCGGCGGGTGCGACAGGCGGCCTCCAGCGCCTCGGGCAGCAACCCCTCCTCGTCCATCGCCAGCCCCACCACCTGATTTTTCAGCTGGCGGGCGTTGCCCAGCATGCCGGGGTAGCTCAATCCTTCGCACAAAATGGTCTCCCCCACGCAGTTGGTGGCCAGCAGCGCCAGCATGATGCCGTGCTGGGCACCGTGGCTGAACAGCAGACGATCCTCACTGCAGTCCACCCCTTGCTCCACCAGCCAGTCGACGAACTGCTGGCGCTGATCCGGCCGCCCCGCCTCTTGGTCGTAGCCGAGCAGGGCGTTGAGATCCCCGTCCGCCACTTCCCCCAGCAGGGGACGAATGATGGCGGCCCGATCCAGCTGCACCGGCAGGTTCTGCCACAACTCGATGCGGTGCCCCTCCTCTTTGCGGATCACCCACTCATTGGCGGGATCGGTACCCGCCCCCCTAACCTCGCTTCCCTTAACCCAGGTGCCGTGGCCCACTCGGGCTGCCAGCAGGCCGCGCCGCTCCGCCTCGCTGTAGGCGCGGGTGATGGTGCCGACGGTGACACCCAGGCGATCCGCCAGCGAGCGGTGGGTGGGCAATCGGGTCTGCGGGGGCAGTTCGCCGCTTGCGATCCCCTGTTCGATCGCCTTGACCAGCTTGAGGTAGAGGGGGCCATCGAAGGCGGCCAGGTCGGGGGTCCAGATTGTCATGGTGACAATAAATCCATTGATCCAAATTTGTTCCCAATATAGCGTGAATTTCATCCCAACCACAACCAGATAGTGCACATTGTATCGATACAATGTGGCAAATATAAGGAGTCACAATATGACGATGGAGTGGTATGTCACCCTGTTCGGTTTTGCCGTACTCACCTGCGGTACGCCGGGGCCCAACAACCTGATGCTAACGGCCTCCGGCGCCAACTTCGGGGTGCGCCGCACCCTGCCACATCTGCTCGGGGTGGGGGTGGGGCAGCCGGTGTTGCAGCTGGTACTGGCCTTGGGGCTCTATCCCCTGTTCGAGCGTTGGCCGCTGCTGCGCCTCGGTTTGCAGATCTTCGGCAGCCTCTACCTGCTGTGGCTGGCCTGGCGCATCGCGGTGGCCGGTGCACCGGGAGATCCGGCCCGGCGCGCTCGTCCGCTGACCATGCTGGAAGGGCTGGGTTTTCAGTTCCTCAATCCCAAGGCGTGGATGATGGGGATCTCCGCCATCAGTCTGTTCAGCCTCTCCGGTGCCAGTTACTGGCCGAGTCAGCTGGCGGTGATGACCATGTTTGTGCTGGTGGCGCTGCCGGTCTGCTTTGTCTGGGTGCTGTTCGGCCATCAGCTGAGCAACTGGATCAGCTCGGATCGGGGCTGGCGGCGGCTCAATGGATCCCTCGGCCTGCTGACGGCGCTCTGCGTGGTGATGCTCTGGTATTGAACCGCGCAGCGTTGATGGACGAGGTGGCCAAGAAAGAGGCATTTCTGACTTGTCGCCACGGGGTTGGCTCTGCATATTAGAAGGCTTTCCCCATAACGGGCGCTTTGCATCTACAAGAGGTTGAGATGGATCTGAACTGGTTACTGCCCCTGGCGGGGTTTGCCTTGGTCACCTGCGGCACGCCGGGGCCCAACAATATGCTGCTCACCAGCGCCGGCGCGGCGCAGGGCTTTCGCCGCACACTTCCCTTGCTGGTAGGGGTGGTGGGGGGGATCAATTTGATGATCCTCGCCACCGCGCTGGGGCTCGGCGTGGTGTTTGAGAAAGTGCCGCTGCTGCACGACGGCCTCAAGCTTATCGGCTCGGCTTATCTGCTCTGGCTGGCGTGGAAGGTGGCGACCGCCAGCGGCCCGGCCGAGGGCAATCGACCACTCATTCCCGCCCATCAGGGGGCCATGCTGCAACTGCTCAACCCCAAGGCGTGGATGATGGCGCTCTCCGCCATCAGCGGTTTCACCCTGGCGGGGGAGGCTTACTGGCCCTCCGCACTCTGGGTGTTGGCGATCTTCTTTATTACCGGCCTCTACACCGGGGCGTTCTGGGTGCTTTTTGGTGCCCAGGTGCGGCAAATCATTCGCACCGCCCGGGGTTGGCGACGTTTCAATCTTGGCATGGGGCTGGCGACGGCCGCCTGTGTCGGGATGATCTGGCTTTAGCCCAGGGCTGACCCGGGCCTTTACCGGCTGTCTTGTTGGCCCTGCGGGGCCTTTTTTATCTCGCCCGCGTTGCCTTGCCTGCAAGGTGGCGTGGTACTGCCCTCCCTTGGGGTGAAAGGAGTTCATATGAAATGTATCGGTCTGCTGGGTGGCATGAGCTGGGAGTCCACCGTCAGTTACTATCAGGCGCTCAACCGCGGGGTGCGGGCACAGCTTGGCGGTTTGCACTCGGCGCGGGTACTGCTCAACAGTGTCGACTTTGCCGAGATAGAGCGGTTGCAACATGCCGGTGACTGGCCCGCCACTGCCCGTTTGCTGGCGGCGGAGGCGCGCAAGCTGCAGGATGGCGGCGCCGATTTCTTGCTGATCGGCACCAACACCATGCACAAGGTCGCCCCCGAGATTGAGGCGGCCATCGATATCCCGCTGCTCCATATCGCCGATGCCACCGCCGCCAAATTACGGGCAGACGGGATCACCCGAGTCGGCCTGCTCGGCACCCGCTTCACCATGGAGCAGGATTTCTACAAGGGGCGCTTGCAGGAGCGTTTCGGGTTGGCGGTGCTGGTGCCCGATGAGGCAGGGCGGGAGCGGGTGCATCGGATCATCTATGACGAGCTCTGCCTTGGCGAGATCCGCGAATCCTCCCGCGCCGAGTATCTGGCCATTATCGAGGAACTGGCGGCCGCTGGCGCCGAGGCGGTGATCCTCGGTTGTACCGAGATTGCCCTGCTGGTGGGCGATGCCAGAGCCGCCGTGCCGCTCTACGACACCACCGCCATTCATGCCGAGGCAGCCGTAGCACTGGCGTTGAGCCTTGATTAATTAACTGGTCAGATCTCACTATTGTTGCTTGCTGCATACCCCTTGCCATAAAAGCGTGTAAAATCGCGCCCTGAATTCTCCCGGCCAACGCAGGTTGGCCGCGACTCCCTAGCATGCAAGGCTGACATTGTGACTGACGTAGATAGATTCGCGGATATTCGCCCCTACCGTGATGAAGAAGTACCGGCCGCCATCGAACGACTGATCCAGGATGATGAGTTTATCGGGGCCATTGCCAGATATCGTTTCGGTTCTCTGATGAGCTGGCTGGGTTGGGCCATTCGCCCGCTGATCCGCCTGTTCCTGCGCCGCAAGTGGTCCAAGGTCACTACTGTGCGTCAGGTGCAGCTCGGCGTGACCCGTTATATGTCGCGGATGATTGCCACTTCCACCAAGGGGATCACCTTCTCCGGGATAGAGCATCTGAAAAAAGAGCAGGGCTACCTGTTTGTCTCCAACCACAGAGACATCGCCATGGATCCGGCGTTCGTCAACTGGGGGCTGCATAGCCATGGTTTTGATACCGTGCGTATCGCCATCGGCGACAACCTGCTGCGCAAGCCCTGCGCCACCGAGCTGATGAAGCTCAACAAGAGTTTTATCGTCAAGCGATCGGCCAAAGGGCCGCGGGAGATGATGAAGATGCTCGGTGAACTGTCGGCCTATATCGGCAACTCGGTGCACGAAGGTCACTCCATCTGGATCGCCCAGAAAGAGGGGCGCGCCAAGAATGGCGATGACAAGACAGATCCGGCCATCCTCAAGATGTTCTACCTTGACGGCAAGAAGCAGAAGATCGACTTCGTGGATTACATGCGCAGCCTCAACATAGTGCCGGTCAGCATCAGCTATGAGCTGGATCCGACCGACAAGGCGAAAGCGCGCGAGCTCTATGAAAAGTCGGTCAACGGCTGCTATGAGAAGGGCGAGTTTGAGGACATCGAGAGTATCGTCGCCGGTATTGTCGGCATGAAGGGGCGGGTACATGTCTCCTTCGGCGCCCCCATCAGCGATGGGTTCAGCGATCCGGACGAACTGGCCGCGCTGATCGACAAGGCAATCTGGAGCAGCTACCGCCTCTTCCCCAGCAACTATCTGGCGGCCGATGTCTCTGGCAAGGCCAATACCATCGAACAGGCCGCCTTCCTGACCCGTCAGTCGGAAGTGCCCCAAGAGCACAAAGATATCTGGCGTGCCATGTATGCCAAACCGGTGGAAAACGCCAAAAAGGCTTGAATGAAACCGGTTGTAACGTGGTTTGATGAAAAAAACGGGCGCTGATGCGCCCGTTTTTGCGTCTGGTCAAAGTCGACAGTGAAAGGGTGGTGAATAATATGGTTTCAGCTGGTACGATCACCGTGAAAATGGGACTATGCCTCTTGGCAGTTACCTGATGAGTGTGTAACAGTGCTTGAGCGCTGAACATCAGCAAAAGATTTAAACCCCTTTGCACGGATTGCAGAGGGCATTATTGAGGGACCTGTCACAGGTCCTTTTTCATTGGCTGGCAAAGATGCCACGCAGATATACCTAACAGGAAACAGACGCCATGATCACCGGTAGCCTGAACACCCTGCAGCGTACGCCGCTGCCCTCCCCGCTGGCCCGTATCATGGCCGAGGTGGTGAAGAGCGTGGCTCACTGGAGTGAGGCGCCGCTCGGCAAGACCGAGATCGATGGCCTGAACCTGTTTTGTCTGGTGAGCGATGATCTGACCGAGCCAGCCGCAGATCGCCGTGGCGAATTCCATCAGCAGTATCTTGATATCCAGCTGCTGCTGCGCGGTGAAGAGTGGATTGGTGTAGGCCCCCACGATTACGTGAGTGAAGGTGCCGACCATCCCCATCCCGACCTCTGGTTTGTCGATGACGAGCAGACCAGCTATCTGGCACTGCAGCCCGGTGATTTCGCCATCTTCTGGCCAGGGGAGCTGCACCGTCCGCTCTGCACCTTCAATCAGCCCGCTCGCGTCAAGAAGCTGGTGGTCAAGGTGCATAAAGATCTGCTGATCACCGGTTGATCGCTATTCTTGGGTGTCAGACACCCGACTACGACAGGGTCGCTTGAGAGCCGCGCGGGCCTGTCGCGAATTGAAACGAGCGCCATGCACTCTTGATGCGTTACGACTCTTTCAACAGCAAGAATTTAAAAATTGGGCGCACACCCTCCTGCGACCATAAGCCCCCGGCAGGGGAATCCCATCCTCTTTTGGATGACACGACACTGTCGGCATAAAGCCGAAGCACAGGAAGATGTAGAACATGAGCAAGTTGGTATTGATCCTTAACTGCGGTAGCTCTTCCCTGAAATTTGCCGTAATGGACGCCGAAACAGGTGAGGACATGCTGTCCGGCCTGGCCGAATGCTTCAATCTGGATGATGCACGTATTAAATGGAAACTCCACGGGGTCAAGGGCGAAGCCATGCTGGGAGCGGGTGCCGCTCACCAGGCCGCCCTCGACCATATCGTGGGTCACATCCTGCCGCAGGATCCGACTCTTACCGAGCAACTGGTGGCCATCGGTCACCGCATCGTGCACGGTGGCGAGCAGTTCTCCCGCTCCGTGCGTATTGATGACGGCGTGATCGCCGGTATCGAAGCCGCCATTCCGTTCGCCCCGCTGCACAACCCGGCCCACCTCATCGGCATTCGTGCCGCGCTGAAGGTGTTCCCGCAGCTGGCAGAGAAGAACGTGGCCGTATTCGACACCGCCTTCCACCAGACCCTGCCGCAAGAGGCTTACCTCTATGCGTTGCCGCACAAGCTTTATCGTGAACACGGCATTCGTCGTTACGGCGCCCACGGCACTTCCCACCGCTATATCGCGGAAGAAGTGGCCAAGGAGCTGGGCAAGCCGTTGCATGAGTTGAACATCATCAACTGCCACCTGGGCAACGGTGCCTCTGTTTGCGCCATCAAGAACGGCGAGTCTGTTGACACCTCCATGGGGCTGACTCCGCTGGAAGGGCTGGCGATGGGTACCCGCAGTGGTGATATCGATCCTGCAGTGGTGTTCTTCATGCACGACCAGCTTGGTTACAGCGTGGACGAGATTAACCATGTGCTGACCCGCGAATCCGGTCTGTTGGGCCTGACTGAAGCGAGCAGTGACTGCCGCTACGTCACCAGCAACTACGCCACCGACGCCGGTGCCAAGCGTGCGCTGGATGTGTTCACCTACCGTGTTGCCAAGTATGTCGGTGCCTATGCTGCCGCCATGGACGGTCGTCTGGATGCCCTGGTGTTCACCGGTGGTATCGGTGAAAACGCCGCCATGGTGCGCGAGATGGTGCTGGCTCGTCTGGCCCTGTTCGGCTTCAAGGTGGACCAAGAGGCCAACAACGCCGCGGTACTGGGTGGCGAAGGTCGCATCACCACCGCCGACAGCCGTTGCGCCCTGGTGATCCCGACCAACGAAGAACTGGTCATCGCCCGCGATGCCCTGAGCCTGGTCTGCTAAGCCAGCCTCGCTTTGAAACAACGCCCGGCCTGTGCCGGGCGTTGTCGTTTCTGGCGTCCGCCGATTTGACATGGGGGAGGGGAGCGGTACCCTGACCTCACTGTTTTTGCAGCCAGCGGCTGCCAGGTTCGGGAGAGAACAATGAAAGAGGCGTTTTTTAACTGGTTGTCGGGCCTTGGGGTGGAAGTGACCAACCTGATGGCGCTGGTGATCGCGCTGGGTTTTATCGTCATCACCTCGTTGCTGCTGCACATGGTGCTGCACCGGGTGTTGCTGGTACGGCTGGTCGGGCTCCTCGGCAAGGCCAAGCAGGTGTGGCTGCCGCCCGAGCTGCAACAGCGCCTCTTCAACCGGCTCGCCTTCGTGCTGCAGGGGGCCGTGCTGCTCGGTCAGGCGGAGATCTGGTTGCCCCGTCAATCGGATAGCCTCAAGCTTATCGAGATGGTGGCCCAGTTCTGGATCCTGCTGTTCCTGCTGCTGGCCTTCTTCGCCCTGCTCGACTGCGTGTTGTCGGTGAGTCGCTATACCCGGCTTGGCCGGGATTTGCCCCTGCGCGGTATCTTCCAGGGGGCCAAGCTGGTAGGCAGCATTCTGGTGGGCATCCTGATGATTGCCCTGCTGCTTGGCAAGTCGCCGCTGTTCCTGTTCAGCGGTCTGGGTGCCATGACCGCAGTGCTGATGTTGGTGTTCAAGGACCCCATTCTCGGGCTGGTGGCGGGGATCCAGCTCTCCGCCAACCGGATGCTGAGCGTCGGCAACTGGCTGCAGATGGACAAGTACGGCGCCGATGGTGAGGTGACCGACATCGGCCTTACCACGGTCAAGGTGTCAAACTGGGACAAGACCATCACCACCATTCCCACCTATGCGCTGATCTCGGATTCTTTCAAGAACTGGCAGGGGATGACCGAATCGGGCGGCCGCCGCATCAAGCGCAGCGTCAATATCGACATGACCAGCGTGCGCTTTCTGACTGCCGATGAGCAGTTGCAGCTCAAGCAGGCGCAACTGCTGGCACCCTATCTCAGCCGCAAGGAGCAGGAGCTGAGCGCCTACAACCAGCAGTTGAGCGATGCCTTGAGCTGCCCCATCAACGGTCGCCACCTCACCAACCTCGGTACTCTGCGCGCCTATCTGGATGCCTACCTGCGTGCCCACACCGGCATTCGCAAGGAGATGACCCTGATGGTGCGCCAGCTGGCGCCCACTTCAGATGGCCTGCCGCTGGAGATTTACTGCTTTACCGCGACGACCGCATGGGCCGATTACGAAGGGATCCAGGCCGATATTTTCGACCATATCTTTGCCGTTATTGAGCAATTTCATCTGCGGTTGCATCAATCTCCCACAGGTTACGACATGCGTGGCTGGCAACGGGGATAAGCAAGGAGATCGGGCGGGTCGAGGACGCGGAAAAATCCGTATATTAATCATCGACCCATCACTACTTGTCGGTTGAAATTTGGCGTGCAGAGGAGAAAAATGGCGGCCTTCTCTTCGCGCCCCTGATCCCAGCTTGATCAGCTGCCAGCCCAGAGACGTCACTTCAAGTCATCATCATGGGAAAGTTATGAAGCTCCTTCGCAATAGTGTGGCAACCCTCTGCTACAGCCTGCTGCTGACCGCTGCGCCGGTTTTCGCTGTTGAATATGCTCTGCCTGCGGCCAACAGCCGTCTGGTGGGGGAAAATCTGCAATACGTAGTCCCGGCTGAAGAGAACGGCCAGCCGCTGGAGGCCATTGCGGCGAAATTCCAGCTGGGGCTCACCAACATGACTGAAGCCAACCCCGATGCGGATCCCCTGCTGGTACAGACCGGCGAGAAGCTGGTGATCCCCCAGCAGCTGATCCTGCCGGATGCCCCGCGGGAAGGGTTGGTGCTCAACGTGGCCGAAATGCGCCTCTACTACTACCCCAAGGGTAAAAAAGTGGTGGAAGTGCTGCCCATCGGCATCGGCCAGCTCGGCACCGACACCCCGGAAAACTGGGTGACCAGCGTACAGCGCAAGAAAGCGGGCCCGACCTGGACCCCGACCGCCAAGATGCACGCTGAATATGCCGCCAATGGCAAGAGTCTGCCGGCGGTCTGGCCGGCTGGCCCGGACAACCCCATGGGGCTGTTCGCCCTCTACATCGGCAAGATGTACGCCATCCACGGTACCAACGCCAACTTCGGTATCGGCCTGCGGGTGAGCCACGGTTGCGTGCGTCTGCGTAACGACGATATCGCCTACCTGTTCAAGCAGGTACCGGTCGGTACCCGCGTCCAGTTCGTCAACCAGCCGATCAAGGCCTCTGTGGAACAGGATGGTCACCGTTATCTGGAAGTGCACCAGCCGCTTTCGCGCAGCGAGGAGGAGTTCAACTCCAAGCTGCCGGCGCCGCTGCCGATGACCCCAACGGTGACTCGCTTCATCGCTCACGCCGATAGCGACTCCCAGCTGGTGAAACAGGCGCTGGAACAGCGCAACGGCATGCCGATGGCAATCAACCGCTAAGGCAGATCCCCGTCATGACAAAGGGCGAACAGCATGCTGTTCGCCCTTTTTGTTTCTGCTGGTCTGACTCAGCTTCGCAGCAGATTTGCCTGCAGCTCGCTGCCGAGCTGATCGAGCAACTGGTAGCGCGCCTTGTAGCTGGCCCGCTTGCGGGAGGGGATCTCCTCCAGCGTTTTGCGTGGCACCTCCAGCGGCAGGCTCATCCAGAGTGCATCCTGCACGCTGCCCTGATGCTCCTGCCACAAGCCATCCAGATCAAATTTGACCCGTTCGGCGGTGCGTTTGCTGCTCTGATAGACATGGCTCTGGGTACGGATCCCGAGCAGGGTGTTGCATGCCAACCCCCGGGCCAGCTCGGCGGCCATATAGACCAGCAGGGACATGGGGCGCAGCCCGCCGCAGGCCTTGGTGACCTGCTTGATCTCCTCGCTCAGCCCCTTGCCGCCCTGCAGCGAGCAGATCTCGAGGGTTGGGCTTGGAGCGGGGCGCAGATTGAGGGCCATGTAATAGAGCGCGGCGTCACCCAGCTTGAGGGTCAGGCTCATCTCCCCCTCTTTGCCCATGTGGGTTTGGTAATCCAGTTGCAGGGTCAGCGGTGCCGTCAGCTTGTCGCTCTGCCACTGGGCCAGCAGCAGGCCGCGCCCGCTGTAGATCGCCAGTTGCTGCGCCTTGGGCAGCTGACGGGCCAGCTGCTGGTAGTGGCCGCTGATAAGCCCCGCGCGCAGCCTCTTGCCCAGTCCTTTGTGGCGATAGGGGTGGATCGGCTTTTCCAGAATATCGGGGAAGCGGCTGATCGCCTGCGCCAGCAGCGGTTGCTCCTGCTGCTGGCGATAGAGGGCGCGGGCGCCGGGATTGAGCCAGAGACGCCCCACATACTTGGCCCGTCTGATGAGATGACCCGACTCCTCCACCGGGTGAAGGCGGCGGGCGAGGGTTCGCAGGTGTGACAGATGAGATGACATGGTGCCGACCTCTGACTGGTGTGATGAGACAGGGCGGGGAGTGTAGGAGCGGGGCGCAGGCTTGTAAAAAATGGATAGTAACAAAATGTGAAAACATAACGCTCAATAGCTGCCGGTGCGGCGATATGGCCGCCACGGTCACGGCAGAAAATCTGGTGCCATCCTCTTGATGCGGCAGATGATTTGATGCGCAAAGGTTTTTATTGTGTTTTGTGTTTGTTAAAAGTGGTTGAGCTGGCGCGAACGGCTGATTAAGCTAGGTCGGTTTTTTAGGGATGAGCCCGTCACCAGAGCGGGCAGAAAATGACACAAAACGGAGTTTTGCATGACAGCTAGCACACCCATGTTAATCACCTTCCTGGTGTATATCCTCGGAATGGTGCTGATCGGCTTCGTCGCCTATCGCGCCACCCGCAACTTTGATGACTACATTCTGGGCGGCCGCCGGATGGGGAGCTGGGTGACCGCCCTCTCTGCCGGTGCCTCCGACATGAGCGGCTGGCTGCTGATGGGCCTGCCCGGCGCCGTCTTCGTCAGCGGCATTTCCGAGAGCTGGATCGCCATCGGTCTGGTGATCGGCGCCTACCTCAACTGGCGCTGGGTAGCGGGTCGCCTGCGGGTACATACCGAGAAGAACCGCAACGCCCTGACCCTGCCGGACTACTTCACCTACCGCTTTGAAGATCACAGCAAGGTGCTGCGCATCCTCTCGGCGCTGGTGATCCTGCTGTTCTTCACCATCTATTGCGCCTCTGGCGTGGTGGCCGGTGCCCGTCTGTTCGAGAGCACCTTCGGCATGGATTACAACACCGCCCTCTGGGTCGGTGCCGCTGCCACCATCACCTACACCTTCTTCGGCGGCTTCCTCGCGGTGAGCTGGACCGATACGGTGCAGGCGACCCTGATGATCTTTGCCCTGATCCTGACGCCGGTGTTCGTCATCATCGCCGTCGGCGGGGTGGACAGCGCCATGATCGAAGTGGCCGCCAAGAGCGCCACCAACCTCGACATGTTCAAGAATCTGGATGTGATCGCCATTGTCTCGCTGATGGCCTGGGGCCTTGGCTACTTTGGTCAGCCCCACATTCTGGCCCGCTTCATGGCGGCAGATTCCCACCACTCCATGGCCAATGCCCGTCGCATCAGCATGACCTGGATGGTGTTCTGCCTCGCTGGCGCGGTGGCCATCGGCTTCTTCGGGCTGGCCTACTTTGCCCGCTTCCCGGAAGTGGCGGCTGGGGTGACCGGCAACCCGGAGCGGGTCTTTATCGAGCTCTCCAAGATCCTGTTCAACCCCTGGATCGCCGGTGTGCTGCTCTCCGCCATTCTGGCGGCGGTGATGAGTACCCTGAGCTGCCAGTTGCTGGTCTGCTCCAGCGCCATCACCGAGGATCTCTACAAACCCTTCCTGCGCAAGAATGCCTCCCAGCGTGAGCTGGTGTGGGTGGGGCGCCTGATGGTGCTGCTGATCTCGGTGATTGCCATCGCCGTCGCCATGAATCCGGAGAACCGGGTGCTGGGGCTGGTGAGCTACGCCTGGGCCGGTTTCGGTGCCGCCTTCGGCCCCGTGGTGCTGCTCTCGGTGCTGTGGCCGCGGATGACCCGCAACGGCGCGCTGGCAGGCATGCTGGTTGGTGCCATCACCGTCATCGTCTGGAAGCAGTTCGGCTGGCTGGGGCTGTATGAAATCATCCCGGGCTTCCTGTTCGCGCTGCTGGCTATCGTGGTGGGCAGTCTGTTGAGCGAAGCGCCATCAAAGGCGATGCTGGAGCGTTTCCGCGAGGCAGAGGAGGAGTTTAATACCCCTGCCGAGAGCGTGGGAGAGCCGGTCGCGGTCAACTGAACCGGTTAATCCCGCTCTGATAAAGAGCCCCGCCCCGGATGAGGTGTGCCCTGGTTGGCCATCCTTGTACCGGTTTGGCGGGGCTTTGTGCTATCTGATTCACTCTTGGGCACTTTTTTCTGTTCGGCCAGTGGCTCAGGGGTGCTGGCTTTCTTTTGTCTTGCCACCGAATATGGGACACTAGGCCGCCTGAAGGAGACCTAGTGCATGCGGCTATTCACCCTGATCCTGATCCTCCTGCTGGGGGGACTGCAATATGACCTCTGGCTGGGGAAGAACGGGCTATCCGATTATCAGAACCTGTCGGAGGCCATCTCGCAGCAACAGCGGGACAACCAGACTCTCAAGGATCGTAACGACCTCATCTACCGCGAGATAGATGATCTCACCTCTGGCCTTGCGGCCATCGAGGAGCTGTCGCGCAACGATCTGGGTTACATCAAGCAGGGGGAGACCTTCTACCGGATCATCCCCAAAGAGAAAGACAAAGAGACGGCGCCGGACGATGAGCCCTACGATGACTGATGCCAGCCGGGTATCCGGCCTGACGGCGATCGTACCTGCCGCCGGTATCGGCAGCCGGATGGGGGCCGATTGCCCCAAGCAGTACCTGCAACTGGCAGGCAAGACCATTCTCGAACATACCTTGGAGCGGCTGCTCGCTCACCCCGCCATCACGCAGGTGATAGTGGCGCTGGCGCCCCATGATCGCTGGTTTGAGGCCCTGCCCGTGGCGGCTGACCCGCGCATTGTGCGGGTTGAGGGAGGCGCCGAGCGCGCCTTTTCCGTCCTCAATGGCCTCCATGTGGCGCAAGGAGAGTGGGTGCTGGTGCACGATGCAGCCCGCCCCTGCCTGACTCACGGCGATCTCGATGCGCTGATTGCCGCTGCCATGAGCTGCGGTGGCGCCATTCTCGGCAGTCGGGTGCGCGATACCATGAAGCGCTCCGATGGCGAGGGCAATATCATCGCCACCGTCGAGCGCGAGCAGCTCTGGCATGCCCTGACGCCGCAGATGTTCCCGACCCGCACCCTGCAACGGGCGCTGGAAGAGGGATTGCTGCTGGGGGCCACCATCACCGACGAGGCGTCTGCCATGGAACGCGCCGGTTTCACCGTGCGGATGGTGGAGGGGCGCGCCGACAATATCAAAGTGACCCGGCCTGAAGATCTCTCTTTGGCGGGGTTGTTTCTAAGCCAGCAGGCATAAGCCATTTTTGCAAGAGCAGTGACTAAAGGAGCTGACATGGTCCGGATTGGACAGGGTATTGAGGTGCACCAGTGTGACGGGGTCCTTCCCTGCATGTGTGGAGGATGCCAGGTATGATGCGCATTGGTCATGGTTTTGATGTACACAAGTTTGGTGGGGAAGGCCCCTGCATGCTGGGCGGCGTGCCGGTTCCCTACGAGCAGGGACTGATTGCCCACTCCGACGGTGACGTGGTGCTGCACGCAGTAAGCGATGCCCTGCTGGGTGCCATCGGCGCCGGTGACATCGGTCGCCACTTCCCCGATACCGCCGCCGAATTCAAGGGGATCGACAGCCGTATCCTGCTGCGGGACGTGTTTGCCCGGGTACAGCAAGCGGGTTATGCCATCGGCAATCTGGATGTCACCATCATCGCTCAGGCTCCCAAAATGGCTCCCCATATCGACGCCATGTGCGCCGTGCTGGCCGCCGATCTGCAATGTGATTTGAACCGGGTGAACGTCAAGGCGACCACCACCGAACAGCTTGGGTTTACGGGGCGCAAGGAAGGGATCGCCACCGAAGCCGTCGTCCTACTGGTGAAACAATAATGCTGGAACAACTTGCCTATCTGCACGGGGCACCCACTGCCCGCGGTATCCTCAAGGCTGAGGCCGCCGATTTCGTGGTGAATGAAGATCTTGGTTTCGAGCCCTGCGGGGAAGGGGAGCATATCTTCGTCCGGGTGCGCAAAACCGGCGAGAACACTGCCTGGGTGGCGGGTCTACTGGCCGATGCGGCCGGGGTCAATCGCAATGCGGTGAGCTGGGCGGGTCTCAAAGATCGCCACGCGGTCACCGAGCAGTGGTTCGGCATTCACCTGCCGGGCAAGGCCGAACCGGACTTGTCGGTCATCGAGAGTGCCAGCATCCAGATCCTGCAAGCCAAGCGCCACAACAAGAAGCTGCGGGTGGGTTACCTCAAGGGCAACCACTTTACCCTGCGTTTGACCGATGTCAGCCAGGTTGAGGCACTGGAAGATCGTCTGCAGGCCATCGCCACTGAGGGCGTCCCCAATTATTATGGTGAGCAGCGGTTTGGCCGTGATGGCAACAACCTGGAAGCGGCCAAGGCGATGTTCGCCGGCAAGCGGATCAAGGATCGCAACAAGCGCTCCCTCTACCTCTCTGCCGCCCGTAGCATGCTGTTCAACGCCATTGTCAGCGCCCGCATCGAGCAGGGGCTGGCTCATCAGTTGCTGGCCGGTGATTGCGTGATGCTCAAGGGTAGCCACTCCATCTTCAGCGAAGATAGCGTTACCCCTGAGCTGGCGGCCCGCCTCGCCTCCGGCGACGTACAGCTCACCGCGCCCCAGTGGGGTCGTGGCCGTCTGGCCAGTCAGGGCGCCGCTGCTGAGTTCGAACAGGGCGTGCTGGCCCCGTATGCCGAGTGGTGTGACGGGCTGGAGAAAGCCGGGCTGGATCAGGATCGCCGCCCGCTGCTGCTCAAGCCGGAACAGATGAGTTGGCAGCTGGATGGCGAGGCGCTGACCCTCTCCTTCTTCCTGCCGGCGGGCGCGTTTGCCACCAGCGTGGTGCGCGAGTTAATGCTGGCCGAAGAGGCCGATCATGGTTTCAGGAATCAGACCGATGCGAATTCTGGTCAGTAATGATGATGGTGTACATGCCGAGGGCATTGGTGCCCTCAGCGAGGCGCTGCGCGCCTGCGGTGAGGTCATTGTGGTGGCACCGGATCGCAACCGCAGCGGCGCGAGTCACTCCCTGACGCTGGAAGTACCGCTGTGGGTCACCCGCATCAACGAAAGCGGTTACTATGCGGTGAAAGGCACGCCGACCGACTGCGTTCATCTGGCGGTCAACGAGCTGGTGCGCCCGGAACCGGACATGGTGGTGGCTGGCATCAATCACGGCGCCAATCTGGGGGATGATGTCATCTACTCGGGAACGGTCGCAGCGGCCACCGAGGGGCGCCATCTTGGCTACCCCTCCATCGCCATTTCGCTGGTGGGCAAGACCCACTTTGCCACGGCGGCCCACTATGCTGCCTTGCTGGTGAAGGGGCTGATGAAGCACCCCCTGCCTGCCGATCAGATCCTCAACGTCAACGTGCCGGACTTGCCCCTCGCGCAGATCAAGGGGATCAAGACCACCCGTCTTGGCAATCGCCATCGGGCGGAGTCGGTGATCCGCACCGAGGATCCCCGTGGCCAGCCGATCTACTGGATTGGCCCGCCAGGCAGCCAGCAGGATGCTGGAGAAGGTACCGACTTTGCTGCCATCGAGCAGGGTTATGTCTCGATTACTCCCCTGACCATCGATATGACTGCCTATGACAGTCTCGCCGGTCTGGGAGCCTGGTTAGATCTGCAGGGATGAGGGTGTGATAGTACAGCGCCTGTTAAATCAGCTTATTGCGCAGGATATTCGTGATTTTCGCGTGCTGGCGACGATTGCGAAAGTGCCGCGCCAGCTGTTTGTGGACGAAGCCATGGCGCACAAGGCGTGGGACAACACGGCGCTGCCCATTGGCCACGGTCAGACCATTTCGCAGCCCTATATGGTGGCGCGCATGACTGAATTGCTGATGCAAAATAATCCGGCCCATGTGCTGGAGATCGGCACTGGCTCCGGTTACCAGACGGCCATTCTCGCCCATCTGGTGGAGCATGTTTATACCGTGGAGCGGATCAAGTCGTTGCAATTTTTGGCCAGACGCCGATTGCGCCAGCTCGATCTGCACAATGTCTCGGCCAAGCACGGCAACGGCTGGCTGGGGTGGTCCAACAAGGGACCTTATGACGCCATTTTGGTGACGGCTGCGGCGAGTGAAATTCCGACCGCGCTGACCGACCAGCTGGCTGATGGTGGCCGACTGGTGTTGCCGGTGGGCGACAGCCAGCAAACCTTGCAATTGATTGAACGGTCCGGCTCCCAGTTGACCAGTCGTATTCTGGAGCCGGTCCGTTTTGTTCCCCTGATCGACGGAGATGTTGAGTGAAGTTGTTTTCCCGTTTGTATGTATTGGTAATGCAGTGGGCGCGCCACAAGTATGCCCCCTGGTATCTCTCCATCACCGCCTTTATCGAGTCAGTGTTCTGGCCGATCCCTGTGGATGTGATGCTGGCGCCCATGGCGCTCGCCAAGCCCCATAAAGCGTGGCATTACGCCGGGTTGGCAACGACCTTTTCGGTGCTGGGCGCCCTGTTTGGCTATGCCCTGGGCTACGCCCTGTGGGATCCGGTGGTAGAACCGCTGGTGGCATCGGTTGGCTATCAGAGCAAGATCGAGATCGCCCGCCACTGGTTTGAACAGTGGGGTATCTGGGTCATCTTCATTGCCAGCTTCACCCCCATTCCCTACAAGGTGTTTACCGTGACGGCAGGGTTGTTGCAAATGGCTCTGCTGCCCTTCATCATCACCTCCCTCATCGGTCGTGGCATGCGTTTCTTCCTGGTTGCGGGCCTGATGCGTTGGGGCGGTGAAAAGATGGAACGCAAACTGATGCACTATGTAGATGTGCTCGGTTGGCTCTGTATTGGTCTGGCCGTTGTGGCCTATTTCTGGTTTAGTCGTTAAGGATCCATTATGCGTTCGCCTATTTGGCAAGGAAGCTGTGTTGTGGTGTTGTCATGGCTGTTGCTTGCCTGCGCTTCCAGTAAAACGGCAGCTCCAGTGGACGGTGTCGGTGATGATCAGTTCGTCTCGACCATCCCGGCTCGCCAGGGTGGAGTCCAGGGGGGAGCCCCCATTCAGGGTGGCGGCTATGTAGTCAAGAAAGGGGATACCCTCTACTCCATCGCATTCAATTCCGGTAGCGATGTCCCCTCGCTGGCCAGTCTCAACAACATCAGCCCCCCCTATAACATCTATCCGGGTCAGCGGCTGCGGTTTGATTCATCCAGTTCTGTAACCACGGCCAGCAGAAGTGCCAGCACCTATGAGGTGCGTCGGGGCGATACCCTGAGCAGTATCGGTCGCCAGTTTGGTATGGCGCCGCAAACACTGGCACAGAGCAACAACTTGAGTGCCCCCTATGCGTTGCAGCCGGGTCAGGTGCTTAACGTCCAGTCTGCTGGTGGTGGTTCGACCCAGATGGTCGCGGCGACTCGTCCGGTAACTGTGACGCCGGTAGCCGTGAGCCAGCAGAGCAGTGGGCCACGTCCGCTGGCTGAGCCAAGCGGGTCAGGTCAGACCACGCCATTCATTTCGCAGAAATCCGTTGCTCCGGCAGCACCGAAAGAATACGCTCAGGTCAAAGAACAAAAAACAAGCAGCTCCCAGTCGAAACTTGTTTGGCACTGGCCCGCAAAAGGCCGGATCGTCGAGGGTTTCTCTGTTGCAGAACAGGGTAACAAGGGGATCGACATAGCAGGCCAGAAGGGGCAACCCGTCTACGCGGCCAGCAGCGGCAAGGTGGTATACGCCGGTAGCGCTTTAAGGGGGTACGGCAAGCTGATCATCCTCAAGCATGATGATGACTATCTCTCCGCCTACGCTCACAACGATGAGTTGCGGGTGAAGGAAGGGGATAGCGTCAAGGGGGGCTCGGTGATTGCCAACATGGGTAGCACGGACGCGCCGGATGTGCGATTGCATTTCGAGATCCGGTACCGAGGCAAGTCGATCAATCCGATGAGCTATTTGCCAAAGCGTTAACCCCAGAGATCGAGTCTTACTCTGGTAACGTCAGGGAGACACACCATGAGCCAAGAACAACTGGTAATGCAGGATGCAGAGTTAGAGTTTGACGCTGAGTCTCATTCCCATGAGGATGACGATGAGGTAGAAGCAGAAGGGTTGCAGGAGGTCACTGCCGAGGCAGAAGAGACGATCTCCGATGAGTTGCTGGCACCGGAACTGAACAAGGTGATGGATGCCACGCAACTCTATCTGGGGGAGATAGGTTTTTCCCCGCTGCTTACTGCCGAAGAGGAAGTCTACTACGCCCGTCGTGCCTTGCGGGGTGACAAAGCAGCCCGCAAGCGCATGATCGAGTCCAACCTTCGACTGGTGGTGAAAATCGCCCGTCGCTACAACAACCGCGGCTTGGTGCTGCTGGATCTCATCGAAGAGGGCAACCTCGGTCTTATCCGTGCGGTCGAAAAGTTCGACCCCGAGCGCGGCTTCCGTTTCTCCACCTATGCCACCTGGTGGATCCGCCAGACCATAGAGCGGGCCATCATGAACCAGACCCGCACCATTCGTCTGCCCATTCATGTGGTCAAGGAGTTAAACGTTTACCTGCGCACCGCGCGCGAGCTCTCTCACCGTCTCGACCACGAACCCACAGCCGAGGATATTGCCTTCGCGCTGGATCGTTCGGTTGCCGACGTGAACCGCATGCTCAAGCTCAACGAGAAGATCACCTCGGTGGATACCCCCATCGGCGGCGATCGCGACAAGGCGCTGCTGGATGTGATCTCCGACGAGCGTGGCATGGGGCCTGAGCTGGAGTCGCAGGATGACGACATGCGCGCCAGCATAGTGCACTGGCTGGAAGAGCTGAATCCCAAGCAGCGTGAAGTGCTGGCTCGCCGATTTGGCTTGCTGGGTTATGAGCCTGCCACTTTGGAAGATGTCGGTGCCGAGATTGGCCTGACCCGCGAGCGGGTGCGCCAGATCCAGGTCGAGGGGCTGCGCCGTCTGCGGGAGATCCTGCTGAGCCAGGGGCTCTCCATTGAGGCACTGTTTCGCACCTGAGAAGGTTGCCGTGATGGCAAAAAATGGCTGAACGGTAGAACAAGCAGATAGCACGAGGGGAGCAACAGCTCCCCTCGTTTTTTATTGCCTGTCGTCTGGCGATGGCTTCGCAGTTATACCAGCTCAGCCAGCATGGTGTCGGCGTAGGGTACCAGCGCTTCGCCCTTCTTCACCTTGTCGAGATAGTCCGGGTTGGCGATGAGCGGACGACCGATGGCTACCAGATCGAAGCGGTTGGCCTCGATGGCCACGGCAGCGCGCTCGGCGTCGTAGTTGCCCACCCCGACCAGATTGCCCTTGTAGTTGGCGCGCAGATAGTCGGAGGCGCGGCCACCCAGATAATCGAAGGTGAGGTTGTCATCAAAGATGCCGAGGTGGATATAGGCCAGCGGGCGATCGTTGAGCTCGGCCAGCAGGTAGTCGAACACGGCGCGATCTTCCGGGCTGCCTGCCAGATGGACATAGGCACCCGGGGAGAGGCGAATGCCTACCCGATCACCGCCGATGCGGGCGCTGATGGCATCGACCACTTCCAGCGCGAAGCGGCTCATCTTCTCCGGGCTGCCACCGTAGTTGTCGCTGCGCAGGTTGGTGGAGTGGTGCAGGAACTGGTCGATGAGGTAGCCGTTGGCGCCGTGGATCTCCACCCCGTCAAAACCGGCCTCGATGGCGTTGGCACCTGCAGTCGCGTAATCCTCTACCAGCTGGGCGATGTCGGCTTCGGTCAGGGCGCGCGGCACCAGATAGCTCAGCTCGCGCATGCGCGGCATGGTGCCCTCATGGGCCACGGCAGAGGGGGCCAGCACTTCGCCCTGATGGAAGAAGGGGTGGGAGAGACGACCGACGTGCCACAGCTGGGCGAAGATCTTGCCGCCCTTGGCGTGCACTGCGCTGGTCACTTTCTTCCAGCCATCGATCTGAGCCTGGGTGAACAGGCCCGGGGTATTGGGATAGCCCTGCGCGTCGGGGCGAATGATGACGGCCTCGGAGACAATCAGGCCGATGTCGGCACGGCGAGCATAATAGGCAGCCATCTGCTCGGTCGGCACCAGACCGGGGCCTGCCATGCAGCGGGTGAGCGGGGCCATCATGAAGCGGTTGGCCAGGGTCAGAGTGTCATTAAGGCGATACGGCTGAAACAGGGTATTCATGATAGGTTGTCCTGAAAGGGTTATTCTTGAACGTGCATTCAAGACGTTTTTTGCGTCGGGTGCAAGCTTTTTTTGAATGCGCGTTCAAGAAGGTTGGCCCGAGCGGGCGGCTGGGGTAAACTTGCCGCCCTTTCCAGCCACTCTTTATCGGCGGGCCTTGTTGCCCCTTGCCGGTGAACCATTTCCCACGGGAGGAACCATGCGCATAGCCGAGTTTGATCGGGACGAGGTGCTGCGAAATGCCATGGAAGCGTTTCGCGCCAAGGGATACGCCAAGACCACCATGCAGGAGCTGGTGGCCGCCACCGGCCTGCATCCGGGCAGCATTTACGGCGCCTTCGGCAACAAGCGCGGCCTGCTGTTGGCGGCGGTGGATCACTATGTCGAGGGCAAACGTACCCTGCGCCGCTCCTTGCTCGACAATCCGAGCCCGCTGGCGGGCCTCGCTACCTATCTCGACCGGATTGTAGGGGAGGCGCTCTGCGGCTCCTGTCTGGTGACCCGCACCATGATGGAGCTGAGCGAGCAGGATGAGGAGCTGACCCAGCGGGTCAAGGGGATCTACGGCGAGCTGGAGCAGGATCTGGCCGAGTTGCTGACGCAGGCGCAGGCAAAGGGCGAGCTGGCCCCGGATAGCAATATCCGCACCCTCACCGCCCTGCTGCTGATCAACCTGCAAGGTCTGGTCACCTTCGCACAGTGCCGCCCCGACCGCCCCCTGCTCGATGACGTAGTCGCCCAGCTGATGCGGGCCCTGCGGGCGTAAGTAGGCACTGGATTGTGTTTCCCCTTCTCCCGTTTTCACTTTGTGCATTGAGGGGAGAAGGGTCAATCAGCCTGACGCAATGAGAGCTGGATAAAATCCAGCACTGCATTGAGCCTGCCCAGCACATCGTTATTCCACACCCTGATCACCTGAAATCCCTGTTGATTGAGATAGGCTGTCCGAGCCTCGTCATGTGTTTGGTTAACATGCTCGCCATGTTGCGAGCCATCCACTTCGATGACCAATCCCTGTTCAAGGCAGATGAAATCCACCACATAGGGACCGATTGGCATTTGGCGGCGAAATTTCACTCCCGCCAGACGGCGATTGCGCAACTGTTGCCACAGTTTTTGCTCTGCCAGCGTGGCATCACGTCTCAGTCGCTTGGCAAAGCGGTTGCTTTCCATAAAGGGCTCCAGTTCTGTTTGGCCCTATAGATATAGCCAGCTTCCCTGGTGTTTACCGGTTGAATATTGCGTCCCCTCACCCTAGCCCTCTCCCAAAGGGAGAGGGGACTGATCGAGGTGCTGTCGGGATTTGGTTGATCACCACCGTATTCATTGCCGGATTCGAGCGGAGTCAGCCGGATTGGGTGATAAGCAGATGACGATAAGTTTTTGAATTTATCGGGAATAGCCAGGCTGATTGGCTGTCCGCGATGTTGCAAGTTGTAGCGTAACGGCTCCCTTCTCCCCTTGCGGGAGAAGGGCTGGGGATGAGGGGGAGGGAGCCGCCCTCACCCTAGCCCTCTCCCTGAGGGAGAGGGAACTGATCGAGGTGCTGTTGATATTTGGTTGACCACAATGGGCCATAGCTGGATTTTGGTAATGACGAGCTGACGAGCTGACGAGCTGACGAGCTGACGAGCTGACGAGCTGATGGGCATTGTCCTGCTAATTGGTTACCCGTGATGTTGCCGATTGTACTGGATCAGCTCCCTTCTCCCCTTGCGGGAGAAGGGTTGGGGATGAGGGGGAGGGAGCGGCCCTCACCCTAACCCTCTCCCAAAGGGAGAGGGAATTGATCGAGGTTCTGTTTGGGCCACATGCTCCGTCAGCAAGTGTTTTTTAGTGGGTCGGTTGGTGATCCCAGCCAATTTCGGAGGGAAGAGTGTTTACCTCGGCCCCACCAGCTCCTGCATCAAATCTTTCAGCCATACCAGTGCGGGTTGCTGGGCATGCACGGGATGCCAGACGCAGTTGAGGTGATAAACCGGCACGTCTTCGGGCAGCGGCAGGCTTTTCAGCGGCCAGTGGGTGGCGAGCAGGTCGGCCACCATGCTGGGCAGCACCAAGAGGTGATCGCTTTGGCTGACGATTGCGGCGGCGGACATATAGCTCTGGCTGTTGACCGAGATGGTGCGGCTAAAGCCCTGACTCTTCAGATAGCGGTCGAGGCTCGCCTCCGAGGTGCCAAGGGGTGAGTGGAACACATGGGGCATGGCGATCAGCTGCTGCAAGGTGATGCGTTCCTGCCATTGGGAGGGATCATCCTCGGCACCGGCACCGGCACCGGCGGGGGCGGGGGCGGATTTGGCAATGGGCAGATCGGCGCGCACCAGCCCGGCCAGCGGCTCGGTGAGCCAGGTCTCCTTGCCGAGATACCCCGGCACCTGCATGTATTCGTCAAACCCCAGCACCAGATCGATCTCTCCGCTCGCCAGATCCGCTTCGGGCAGGGTGTCGCGCAGGATGCGGATCTCGATGGTGACCCCCGGCGCCAGCCGTCTGAGGCGCTGGATCAGCGGCGGGATCAGCACGCACTCTACGTAATCTGTGGTGCAGAGCACGAAGCGCCGCTTCGACTGGCTCGGCTCGAACTCTTCTTCCTCGGTGAGCTGCTGCTCCAGCAGCCGCAACGCCTGTTGCACCCCGAGATGCAGCCGCTGGGCGCGCGGGGTCGGCAGCATCCCCTGCGGGGTGCGCACCAGCAGTGGGTCGCCGAGGAAGGTGCGCAGCCGGTTGAGCGAATGGCTCATGGCGGGCTGGCTGATAAAGAGCGCTTCGGCGGCGCGAGTGACGCTCCCTTGCGTCATCAGGGCGTCAAACGCGAGCAGCAGATTGAGGTCGAGCTGGTGCAGTTTCATGGGGGGATTATTCGCCGTGTTTATGGGACAATCCATCCTATTCATTTGATGGATGGGGGCGCAACGTCTTACTCTGCGACCCACTGTTATTTTTCCGGGTTCCCGTGCCGCATCGGGCGTAAATCGGGGCCTCAATCCATGCAAGGAGCCTTGCGATGAGCATCAAGACCATTCATTCCACGCCGGCCGCCGACGGCTTCACCATGCCCGCCGAGTGGGCGCACCAGCAGGCCGTCTGGATGATCTGGCCGTTTCGTCCTGACAACTGGCGTGAAGCCGGTCGCTTCGCCCAGCCCACCTTTGCCAAGGTAGCCGATGCCATCGGCGGCGCTACCCCGGTCTTTATGGGGGTGCCAGCCCAGTTTATGGAGCAGGCCCGCGCCATCATGCCCGCTCACGTGACCCTGGTCGAAATGGCCAGCGATGACTGCTGGGCTCGCGATACCGGCCCGACTATCGTCACCAACGCTGCCGGCGAGTGCCGTGGAGTAGATTGGGGCTTCAACGCCTGGGGCGGTCACAAGGGCGGTCTCTACTACCCGTGGAATCAGGATGAGGAAGTGGCGGCCCAGATGCTGGCCCAGCACGGCATGGCTCGCTACGATGCGCCGCTCATTCTGGAAGGGGGCTCCATCCACGTCGATGGCGAAGGCACCTGCCTGACCAGCGCCGAGTGCCTGCTCAACGAGAACCGCAACCCGCACCTGAGCAAAGCGCAGATCGAAGCGCACCTGCGCGACTATCTGGGCGTCACCAGCTTTATCTGGCTGGACGAAGGCGTCTACATGGATGAAACCGACGGCCACATCGACAACATGTGCTGCTTCGTGCGTCCGGGTGAAGTGGCCCTGCACTGGACTGACGACCAGAACGATCCCCAGTACGCCCGCTCCGTGGCCGCCCTCAAGGTGCTGGAAGCCGCGGTCGATGCCAAGGGTCGCAAGCTGAAAGTGTGGAAGCTGCCCCAGCCGGGCCCGCTGTTCTGCACCGAAGAGGAGTCTGCCGGTGTCGAGAGCGGCAGCGGTGTGCCGCGCGAGGCAGAAGGTCGTCTGGCCGGTTCCTATGTGAACTTCCTCATCACCAACGATCGCATCGTCTACCCGTTGCTGGATGCCGCCACCGATGGCGAAGCCCAGCGCATTCTGGAAGAGATCTTCCCGGAGCACACCGTGATCGGCGTACCGGCCCGCGAGATCCTGCTGGGCGGTGGCAATATTCATTGCATTACCCAGCAGATCCCTTCCGGTCAGTAAGAACCGGATGACGATCCTGCTGCGAGGCCGTGATCAAGGCTCATGTGCTGCTCGGAAGCCTCACGTATGTTTATACGCTCCGGTTCCTGCGCTGCTCTTCACCTTGCTGACGGCCTCTCGCGACGGGTCGTAAACCGGTTCCAAGCCAGCTGAGGTTGGTATTCAAAACCCCACGCCGTGGGGTTTTATCCCTTGATAGTGTGATGGTCGCAGGCGCTGATGCGGCGATCATCATGACAAACAGTCACCCTTTTACAGGAGATCCTAAATGATCGAAGTGACCGAGGTTTCCATTGCCGAGCTGCGTGCCGCGCTCGAATCAGGCCGCACCACAGCGGTCGAACTGGTCAAGGCCTATCTGGCCCGTATCGAGGCCTACAACGGCCCCGAGACTGCCACCAAACTCAACGCCGTGGTGGTCGCCAATCCCGATGCGCTGAAAGAGGCCGAGGCTTCCGATGCCCGCCGTGCCCGTGGCGAGACCCTGGGGCCGCTCGACGGCATCCCTTACACCGCCAAAGACAGCTATCTGGTCAAGGGGCTGACTGCCGCCTCCGGCAGCCCGGCCTTCAAGGATCTGGTGGCCCAGCGCGATGCCTTTACCGTGGAGCGCCTGCGCGCCGCCGGTGCCATCTGCCTTGGCAAAACCAATATGCCGCCGATGGCCAATGGCGGTATGCAGCGCGGCGTCTATGGCCGTGCCGAGAGCCCCTACAACGCCGACTACCTGACTGCGCCGTTTGCTTCCGGCTCCTCCAACGGCGCCGGTACTGCCACCGCCGCCAGCTTCTCCGCCTTCGGCCTTGCCGAAGAGACCTGGTCGAGCGGCCGTGGCCCTGCCTCCAACAACGGCCTGTGCGCCTACATCCCGTCCCGTGGCGTCATCTCGGTGCGCGGCAACTGGCCGCTGACTCCGACCATGGATGTGGTGGTGCCCTATGCCCGCACTATGGCCGATCTGCTGGAAGTGCTCGACGTAGTGGTGGCTGACGATGCCGATACCCGTGGCGATCTGTGGCGCATGCAGCCCTGGGTGCAGCTGCCCAAGGCCTCCGAAGTGCGTCCGGCCTCCTATCTGGAACTGGCAGCCAAGGCCGATGCCCTCAAGGGCAAGCGCCTCGGCGTGCCGCGCATGTTTATCAACAAGGATGAACTGGCCGGCACCAGCGAAAACCCCGGTATCGGCGGCCCAACCGGTCAGCGCATCCATACCCGCGAGACCGTGATCGCCCTCTGGGAAGACGCACGCAAGGCGCTGGAAGCCGCTGGCGCGGAAGTCATCGAAGTGGACTTCCCGCTGGTCTCCAACTGTGAAGGGGACCGACCCGGCGCGCCGACCGTGTTCAACCGCGGCATCGTGAGTCCGGAGTTTCTCAACGACGAGCTGTGGGAGCTCTCTGGCTGGGCGTTCGACGACTTCCTGCGCGCCAACGGTGATCCCAAGTTGAACAAGCTTGAGGATGTCGATGGGCCGAAGATCTTCCCCCACGATCCGGGCACCCTGCCGAACCGCGAGGGCGATCTGGCGGCGGGCATGGATGAGTACGTCAATATGGCCAAGCGCGGCCTCAAGCGTTTTGACGAGATTGCATCGGTGCCGGATGGCCTGCGCGCTCTGGAAAAGACCCGCAAGCTGGACCTGGAGGACTGGATGGACGGGCTCAAGCTCGACGCCGTGCTGTTCCCCACCGTCGCCGACGTCGCCCCGGCTGATGCGGACGTGAATCCGGCCTCTGCCGATATCGCCTGGAGCAACGGCATCTGGGTGGCCAACGGTAACCTCGCCATTCGCCATCTCGGCGTGCCGACCGTCACCGTCCCCATGGGGGTGATGGCCGATATCGGTATGCCGGTGGGCCTGACCTTCGCCGGTCGCGCCTATGACGACAACAACCTGCTGCGTTTCGCCTCGGCCTTCGAGTCTACCGGCAGCAAGCGGATGGTACCGCCACGGACGCCGCCGTTGGGGTGAATGCTATTTTGAGTTAAATCTCTTGGGATTTACCGGAAATAAGAAAGCAAACCCATCCGTTATGCGGGTGGGTTTGTTTTTGAAAAAAATCACTTTGAATTTATCTGCAATAGTTTTGTTGTAAAACCATCTTTGAAATGAAAATAACTTGCAAGTACAAAAATAAATAACTGAAATACACCCAATTCGAACGTAGGTTTAGATAGCATGCCAAAATAAGATGCAGCAGACACTAATACAAGAAGGAATCTCTTTGCCGTATACCAACCAAAATACTCCTCGCTGGTATTACATTTTGTCCGAGCTATAGCTTTAGATACTTTAGATGTAATTTGCCCAAAAATGAGACATGATGCTAAAGACCAGTCGGGAGATATTATTATTTCTTGCCAGGAGGATAGATGCAGTTTTACTGAGATAAGCAGCATAAAAGGAATTAAAATATAGAGATACTCTGTTTTTAATTCAGCGTATGTGGCTTTTCGCTCTTTAATATCAAGCGTCAATTTCATATTGATGCCCACTAAATCTTTCTATATTCTCTATAGTAATTATCTTTGCATTCCTTATTTCTGGATGCCCATGTCCTTTGGTTGGGGTGTAAACATCATATTTAATTCTAGCTTTAATAATGTCTTTGGGGCCAATGGCAGGGATTAGTCCTGCTTGATATCGTTCTAACCATTCTTTTTGCAATATTCTAGCAGGGAAAGAACGATTTAATAATGTACTACGGAATGACCAAACTGAGTTGCCTTCATTGACAGAAATTTTGACATACAATCTATCATCGGTTTCATGAGACTGGGTATCACCTTGGAACATTTCTCTAGGATTACCTAAAAATCGCCACCTTGTATTAATTTGGCACTCGGAACGATTACTTTTTCCATTTTTAAATGTTACAGACTCACCGTTTCTTATTTTCTGATTGGCATTTGAGAATTTGCTTAAAACAAAAGATAGGTTTTGTCTATCTATATAGTGGTCTATCATTTGTGGCGGAATGTTTCGTGCTAGAGATGACTCTAATTTGGCTGCTAATTGTTCAACTTGCTCTTCAGTCTCAGTTGACTCTTCATCGATAAGTTCTTTAAACAACTCATTTCCTGAGGTATAAAAAGCAGCCTCAAGGAGGCTATCTATTTTATCTGATATTACAGATAGCTTGCTTAGAATTGAACCTTTCTCTATGTCATTTAATTGAAAGCTGAAGTCTGTATCTAGTCCAATAGAACTACTAAGTAACTGACCAAGGTCCTGATAGGCATTGATATATGATGCCATTGCTTCGAATACTTCGGCAGGATTGCTCCTGTCTTTTAAATAGTCCAACTTTATAGATAGTTCTGTTTTCACAGTGCTTTCCCGAAAAATAGCTTCAACATGTTTTTTGTCATCAAATGAGCATCATAGCTATAAATATTTTTTAGGGAAGTTACTTCCAGATTAAATTCGACATAGATCAATAAATTATCTCGAGTGTTGAGCTTTCGTATTGCCATTTACCATCCCCTCATCCCCAGCCCTTCTCCCGCAAGGGGAGAAGGGGGCAAATATGCTCCGCTGATTGTGTGTTGGCTCTGTGGTGCGGGTGAATATGAGTGGCTTGGAATTGGCACGAGCCATCCCCTCTCCCTCGGGAGAGGGTTAGGGTGAGGGGTTGCTATCTGTGTTGCAGGTTCGAATAGCGCAGCGTATTCGGGCGATCGCGAACAGGAGGCCGCTGCTGATTGCTCCGGACTTTCCCCTGACTTCACCCAGACTTCACACAACCTCATTTTCCCCTCACAAATCCCCCGTATCTTCTGCTCACTGCTTAAAAGGCCCGGCTTGCCACAGGGGTGGCGAGGGGGCGGTTGGTTCGAGGGAGCAAGATGATGAAAGGTTGGATAAAGTGCACATTGGCCGGGGCCGTGGTGCTGATGGCGAGTTTCTGGGGTGGCAGCGTGCGGGCGGCGGGGATGTCGCTGATGCAGGTGAGCGGCCCTGTCTATGTTGTTGAAGATAACTACTACGTCAAAGAGAACTCCATGGTCTATTTCGGGGCCAAGGGGGTGACGGTGGTGGGGGCGACCTGGACGCCGGATACCGCCCGCGAGCTGCACAAGCTGATCAAACGGGTCAGCAGCAAACCGGTGCTGGAGGTGATCAACACCAACTACCACACCGACCGAGCGGGCGGTAACGCCTACTGGAAGTCCATCGGGGCCAAGGTGGTATCGACTCGCCAGACCCGGGATCTGATGAAGAGCGACTGGGCCGAGATTGTCGCCTTTACCCGCAAGGGGCTGCCGGAGTATCCGGATCTACCGCTGGTGCTGCCCAACGTGGTGCACGATGGCGACTTCAAGCTGCAAGAGGGCAAGGTGCGCGCCTTCTACGCAGGCCCGGCCCACACGCCGGACGGCATCTTTGTCTACTTCCCCGACCAGCAGGTGCTCTATGGCAACTGCATCCTCAAGGAGAAGCTGGGCAACCTGAGCTTTGCCAATGTGAAGGAGTATCCGCAGACCATCGAGCGGCTCAAGGCGATGAAGCTGCCGATCAAGACGGTAATCGGCGGTCACGACTCACCGCTGCACGGGCCTGAGCTGATTGATCACTATGAAGAGCTGATCAAGGCGGCGCCGCAGTCATAAGGGTTGCGCGACAGACTGGCAGCAAGCCGTGCCATCGCTGCAATCAGCAGCCATAACGGCACACCACAAAACGCCCGCTTTCAGGAAATAAGCGGGCCTTTTGCGTTTGCGGTTTTTTTGGTGGCTGTGAGTGCGTGGCATTAACGCTGTTCAAGGGAGGGAGGCTTTCATAAGATGGCCCTCTCTCTTTTCCCTGAAAGTTATCCATTTTCGTTATGCAATACGCCTCTCTCGCGCGCCTCAAGCAGGCCTTTATCACTGGGATGTGGGCCTCGCTGGTCAGCATCGTTATTGGCTTCGCCTTCAAGGTGTGGCTGGCGCAGTGGGTCGCCAAGGGGGAGCTGGCGCTGTTCAACAGCGTGGTGGATTTGATCTCCCTCTCCTTTATCCTGATGACAGGTTTTCGCTCCTCCATGGTAGTGAGTTACTCCCAGACCAAAAACGATCGGGACATCATCAATATCTTCCGCTACTTCCTGATTGGCATCGTGCTGCTCACCTGGGGGGCGGTGATCCCTTATATCAAGCACGGGCTCCATATCCGGGTGGAGTATCTGCAACTGGTGGGGGTCATCTTCGGGCTGGGGCTCAAGGTCTACTTCACCAATCTGGTGGCCATGTACCGGATGTATCAGCTCTCCAATCGGGTCACCTGGCTGGAGCCGCTGGCCAACGGTCTGCTGTTTATGGCCTGTTACTTCGGGCTGGGGATGGATGCGCTCGCTTCGCTCTTCTACGGGCTGACCTTCTCGTCGCTCGCCATCGCCGGTTATATGTATGTTTCGCGTCGCCGGGCCATCGCCACCAAGCCGCTCGCTAAAGTTGAGCTAGGCCCCGAGATGGTGAGTTATGTGAAGAAGAGCTTTACTGCCTCGCTGGAGGCGGGGGCCAGCATCCTGATGATTTACATCACTGTGCTGCTCACCATCCGCCACTTCAGCATCGACGAGCTGGGGGATTTTCAGGTGGTGGTGCGCCCTATCTTCACCTATATGACCACTCTGTTTGTCTTCCCCATCTACCGCTTTGTGCTGCCTGAGCTGGCGGTCAATCTGCGCAATGGCGATCACCGCCAGATCAGGATGATACGGCGCTGGATCTTCCGCCTCTCCGCCATCGTCAGTCTGGCGTTCTTTGGCTTGATGCTGCTGGCGGGCAAGCCGCTGGTGTTGCTGTTCTTCCCCGCCGACTACGTGGGGGCGGTGCCTGTGCTGTTCCACTTTTCCATCTTCTTTATCTTTATGATGCTTAACGGCTATCAGCTCGCCTATATCAAGGCCCACGGTCACTTTACCCAGAGTTTGCTGATCCGGCTGGCGGGCATAGTGGCGCTGGTTGCTGCCTACTATCTGGTGGCGGAATTCACTGTCAACGTGGTGGCGATTATCGTGGCTCTGGGGCTCGGTTATCTGGTGATGTTTATCCTCTCGACCCTGGCGGAGCGGCAGATTTTGCGATCCCTGCCACTGGTGCTGGCGAGCCGCTAGGGTGCTACTCGCCAAGGGGCACTTGCCCGAGTCGGATAGCAAAAAACGCCCATGCGGGCGTTTTTTGTTGGCGGCGCAGGAGCGGCTTAACGCTTGCCCTTGCCACCCTTGTTGCCAGAGAGCGCCTGCTTTCTGGCGCGCTGCTTTTGGGCCGCCTTGCTGTTGCGGCGTGGCTCGGGCTCGAAGCGGGTGAGATCCGGCTCAAAGCCCGGGAACCACTGCTGGGGTAGGCGGGTGTCGAGTACCGCTTCTACCTTCTCCAACAGCGGCGCATCTTCCGGGCTGAACAAGGTGATGGCTAGCCCCTTGTTGCCCGCGCGGCCGGTGCGACCGATACGGTGGACGTAATCCTCCGCCACAAACGGGAATTCGAGGTTAATCACATAGTTGAGATCCGTGATGTCGAGGCCGCGGGCTGCCACATCGGTGGCGACCAGTGCTTGCAGGGTGCCAGCGCGAAACTCCAGCAGCACTTTTTCACGCGCGCTTTGCGACAGATCGCCGTGGAAGGCCAGCGCATTGATGTCAGCCTTGCCAAGCTGCTGGGCCAGCTTGTCCGCCCCTTGGCGGGTACGGCTGAAGATGAGGGCCGGTGCCCACCCCTTCACTTTGAGCATATGTTCGACCAGCGCCAGCTTGCGCTCGCCATCCACTGTGTAGACCCGCTGTTCCACCTCGGCCGCCGTGGTGTTGCGCGGTGCCACTTCAATTAATTCGGGGTCGCGCAGCAGCACTTTGCTCAAGGCAAACAGGTTGTCGTCGCAGGTGGCGGAGAAGAGCAGGGTCTGGCGATCCGCCGGGATCTGTTTCAGCAGTGCCTTGATCTCGTCCATAAAGCCCATGTCGAGCATGCGGTCCGCCTCGTCAAATACCAGATGGCGGAGGCTATCAAGGCTCAATGCTCCCTGACGCAGATGATCGAGCAGGCGACCCGGGGTGGCGATCAGCAGATCCACCCCGCTTTTCAGCGCTTTGACCTGCGCCGCGATACTCACCCCGCCGTACACCAGGGTGCTGGTGAGACCGGTGCCTTGACCGTAGCGCGCCACGCTCTCGGCGACCTGCACCGCCAGCTCGCGGGTCGGCACCAGCACCAGCGCACGGATCGGGTGGGCGGTGTCGCTCGCTGGATGTTGCAGCAGCTGCTCCAGCAGCGGCAGCACAAAGGCGGCGGTCTTGCCGGTGCCGGTCTGGGCGCCAGCCATCAGATCCCGCCCTGCCAAAATGGTGGGGATGGCGCGGGCCTGAATGGGGGTGGGGGCGGCATAGCCCAGCTCGCTCAGGGTCTGCTGCAGACGGGGGGAGAGGGCCAGTTCGGCGAATGAGGCAATAGACATAGAGGGCACCAGTATGGGGTTATCGCGGCCAGCGGCCACAACGACACAATCATCGTGGCCGCGATGGTAACAGAAGCAGGGGGATCGGCAGAAGGCGGCTATGCCCCTGTTGCGTCCGGCAACGGGCGGATCAGCCGGATCGCTTTGCCCGTGTAGCAGGCGATGTTGTGCTTGCCGTGCTGTTTGACGTGGTAGAGCAGCTCGTCGGCCAGATGTACCGCCTCGGTGACGGTGAGGTAGTCGCGAATGCGGATCACCCCGGCGGAGAAGGTGATGGGGGTGGGCAGCTCGGGGATCCGCAAGGGCCGCTCCAGCAGGCGGCCAGCGGAGTGGATCATCATCTCGTCATCCTCCATCCCCTTGAACAGCAAGACAAACTCCTCGCCGCCCCAGCGGATGGCGGTATCGACCTTGCGGATGCTGCCTTTGATATGGCGGGAGAACGCCATCAGCGCCAGATCGCCGACGGCGTGACCATAGCGGTCGTTGATCGACTTGAAGTTGTCGATATCGAGGATCATCAGGTAGTCGTGCTCATGGAGCAGACTCTGGCTGAGAATGTCCCGGCGCGGCAGCCGGGTCAGGTGGTCGGTGTGGGCCAGTGTACGCAGCCGTAGGTAGAGTTGCTTCCAGGTAATCATGCCCAACAGCAGCACGATGAGATAGACCTTGAAGGCGGCACCTTGCAGCGTCAGCTTGACGAAATCGAGCCAGCTGTAGGACCACTTGAGATAGAGATCTTCCCCCGCCTTGGTGCGCATAAAGGGTTTGCTCAGGCAGACGTGCCAGCGATGGCAGGGTTCGGCAGCTTCAAATGATATGTTGGTGCGGGTCGGGTTGACGGTGTCGAAGGGGCGCAGCACATCGCGAAACGCCTCATCGACGGCGATGTCGATGCTGAGCAGCCCGTATTGGTAGCCACCGTGCCCCGACGGATGAATGAAGGGGAAGCTCATCACTATGGTGCTGCGCATGCTGAAGCTGTCGATCTCGATATCGGAGACAAAGGCCTCATCGGCGCTGCAGAAGGGGCGGCCGGGCGCAAAGCTGGCGCAACCGAAGTAGTGATACCAGGCGGGCAGCGTCATCAGATCCACCTTGATCGGCGCCAGTCTAGCGGGCAACACATCGTTGTCGGCCACCATGCCGATCAGCCGGTAGTCATTCCAGATGGTGTAGATATTGATCACCTCTGGGTAGGAGAGGGCATAGCGGAAGGTGTTGAGGATATTGGCGGCCGGGTATTGCAGCGGAATATCGGCAAAGCGGTATTTGCTTCTCAGGTCGTAGCCATAGAGGTAGTTGGTGTTCGGCTTGTTGCGAACGAGGTGGTTGGGGGACTCCAGCGACCGCTGGTAGGCGAGATAGCTGGTGATGTTCTCCACCTCGAGGATCTTGGCCCGCTGATAGAAGACCTCGAACACGTTCTTCTGCTTGGCGGTGATGAGATCCATATCGTGCCGCAGGCTCTGATAGGTGTAATAGAAGACGCAGCCCAATCCGGTCAGGGCGAGCAGGGCTAATCCGAGCACTTTGACGATGAACTGGCGAGCAAGCGCCGGTGGCCAGTGAAGGGTTGGGGATTTACCTGAAAATAAGGTCATAGGTGTCTGGTGCAGTACCGATGGGGACGCGGGCGCCGTGTGAGCCAAGTATACGCGAAAGAAATTCCGACAGGATCCACCGACAACCCTTGCCAGAAGCTGAAGCCTTCACCACTTATTTACCCTTACTCCACGATCAGCACGCTCTCGCTGGCCAGATGGTGCAGCCACTCCCTGACGATCAGCAGCACGGCAGCAAAGTGCTCGTCGCGGGGCAGCAAGCTGGCGGCGAGGGGATCCCCTTCCGCCATGGCGGCCAGCTGGCCAAAGGCCTGCTCCACCAGATCCCGGCTGAGTTCATTGTCCCCCAGCACTTCGGCCAGTGACGGCTGGCTGCGCAGGGTCAGCTGCAAGCCAGGCGGGATCTGCGGGGCGATGCGCATCAGCTCATCTTCCACCACCATGATGGCCCGCTCCAGCTCAAGCGGGGTGGGCGGCGCGTGGCGAAACGGCCCGGGCTGGATGGCGTGGGTGCCAAAGGCCAGCGGGATGGCCAATGGCGCCCCCTCGGGCTGGCTCAGCCAGACCTGGCTGCTCTGTTCACCAATCTCCAGCAGCAGGGTCATCATCTCCGGTACCGGTTGTGTCATAGTGCTGCGCTCCTGTATTGTAAACGTTTTCCCATTCTGCCTTTGATACCTCCCCCGCCGCCGTTTGGCGAGCACAATTTCTGCGAGTCGCCTCTCACTTTGTTGCAAACCCCTTGCAAAAAAATCTACAGCTGGCAGTCTGGATGTCTAAATGGCTATTGCCGTTTCGTTATCCTCAGATGATTCAGGAGTTCAGATATGGATATTCGCACCGCTCCCCGCGCCATCGCGCTCGCCCTCATGCTGGCCAGTGGCATCGCCACCGCCAACGAAGCGCTGGTGATCCAGACCGATTTCGGCCTCAAAGATGGCGCCGTGTCAGCCATGAAAGGGGTCGCTTTCGGGGTTGATCGCACCCTGCCACTCTATGATCTGACCCACGAGATCCCGGCCTACAACATCTGGGAAGCCTCCTACCGCCTCTACCAGACCTTGCAGTATTGGCCCAAGGGCACGGTGTTTGTCAGCGTGGTTGATCCTGGCGTGGGCACCGATCGCCACTCGGTGGTGCTCAAGACCAAGAGCGGCCACTACATCGTTACCCCGGACAACGGCACTTTGACCCTGGTGGCCGAGCACTTCGGCATCGAGGCGGTGCGCCAGATCGATGAGAAGCTCAACCGCCTCAAGGGTTCCGAGAAGTCCTACACCTTCCACGGCCGCGATGTGTATGCCTATACCGGCGCACGACTCGCTTCCGGCGCCATCAACTACGAGCAGGTAGGCCCGAAACTGCCTGCTGAGGTGGTGAAGATCCCCTATCAGCCTGCGGTAGCCGAGAAGGATGGCACCCTCAAGGGCACCATCCCAATCCTCGATGTGCAGTACGGCAACGTCTGGACCAACATCGACGATACCCAGCTGACCAAGGCGGGGATCAACAAGGGGGATACAGCCTGCATCAAGATCAGCGAAGGGTCTGCGGTCAAATATGACGGCAAGGCACCCTACGTCAGCAGCTTCGGCGATGTGCCGGAAGGGCAGCCGCTGGTCTACCTCAACAGCCTGCTGCAGGTGTCGGTGGCGCTGAACATGGACAGCTTCGCCGCCAAGCATCAGGTGCAATCCGGTGCCAACTGGCATATCAGCCTGAAGAAGTGCTCCTGAAGATTGTCGGGCTTTCGACAAGCGGGTTTGAAGCAAGAGAGGGCAGCCAAAGAGGCTGCCCTCTCTCATCGGGTGGTAAGGCGTGCTGATAAGAAGTTGTTGTCAAAAAGCATATTAATTGAATGCAATTGATAATGATTGGTATTTGGTTGGATAGTCGCGCACTTGTCTGACCACCCAACCATACCGAATGAAAACCAGCCTCTTACTGCTCAGCCTGCTGGCTCTGACTGCATGCAATGACAATCACAGCAATACGTCGGTGACCCCCTCACCCGAGGTGACCCCGCCGGTCGTCAAGCCGACCGAACCGCCCATCACTCCGCCAATAGTACCGCCGGAAACTCATACCCGGGTTCCCCTGACCATTGAGGTCAATGTGGCCGATCGGCTGGGGGCGGGGGCACAGCTCGAGGTGAGACAGGTCGCCACCGGGATCCGCGTGCAGCAGGCCATCGAACTGGGCCAGCTTGTCAGCATCACTTTGCCAGCAGGTCTGCAACTGGATCAGCCGCTGGAGCTGCTCGCTAGCGACGAGGGTTATCTGCTGCGCGCGGTATCGGTGCGGGTGGCGGATCTCTCGGCCGGGATCACTCTGGCGCGCCGCAACAGCGTGCCGCGGCTGGGATTGAACGAGGAGGAGACGGCGCTCTTCCTGCTGGCGGATCAGAGCGGAGATGGTTCCCTCAGTCAGGCCGAGTGGGGCAGGGCAGAGGAGATCCGCGTGCAGCAACAGGCGGCCATTGAGGATTATGCAGCCTTCCTGCTGGCCCAGCGTCAGCCGGGCGTCGTGCTCGACTATGCCGACAGTTGGCAGATGCTGTTGGCCCTGCGCGATGACAAGCAGGCGCGCAGCTGGTATCAGCGCAGCAACAGTGCCCAGATCCAGTCCGCCCGCACCCAGCTCTACCCCGCCAATCCAAGCCAGCCGGACGAGCCGGAGACGGCAGATCTGCTGCGCCTCGATGAGCAGGGGCAGCTGGTGGTGCGTGGCCCCTGGCAGTGCCTGCACGATGTGCGCACGGTCAGCGGGGTCAAGGGCAGTCAGTACTGGCTTTATGGCAGTGACACCAGTGCGTTGAAGATTGCCAGCCAGCCACAACTGGCTGCGGGGCTGACCGCTTGCGGCCGCAGCGACTGGCGCCTGCCGACCCTCACCGAATTCGAACGGCTGCTGAGCAGTGACAAGTCGGCATGGCGCTACCCCAATACCTTTGCCGTCACCCTGCCCGCCCAGATCTGGCTGCAGGATGGTACGGGTCAACCCCGTCTCTATCAACTGGCGACCCGAACCTGGCTGGATGAGGGAGAGGGGAGTCTGCTCTGGTATGCGCTGGCACCCTATCCGGTGCGCCCCTCCGTGGTGCGCGATAGCAGCAAGCCGGACATGGCGGCCCTGCGCGCCCAATACAGCGGTTCATCGGCTCAATGGCCTGCCGCCAGGGTGGATGACGGGGTGGAATGGCAGGAGCTGGGGCCGCTGCCGGCGGTTCCCTTCCCGGCCGACAACCCCTATAGCCGAGCCAAGGTGGTGCTGGGTCAGCAGCTCTTTTTCGACAAACAGCTCTCCAAGGGGCGGGATATCAGCTGTGCCAGTTGCCACGATCCGCAAAAGGGGTGGAGCGACGGCCTGAGTGTCTCGGTCGGTCATCTGGGTCAGAAGGGGAATCGCAATGCTCCTTCCATCCTCAACAGCGCCTTCAGCTCGACCCAGTTCTGGGACGGGCGGGTCGCCACGCTGGAGGAGCAGTCGCTTCACCCGATCCAGAACCCCATCGAAATGGCGCTGAGTCATGACGAACTGCTGGCTCGCTTGCAGGCCAGCCCCGACTATCAGGCTGCTTTTGCCACCGTCTTTGGCGATCAGAGGATCACGCTGGAGCGGATTGCCAAGGCGATCGCCACCTTCGAGCGCACCATCATCAGCCGCGACAGCGATTTTGAGCGCTTCGTCAAAGGGGATAGTCAGGCGCTCAGTGACAAGGCGCTGTGGGGGATGCACCTCTACCGCACCGATGGCCGCTGTATGAACTGCCACTCTGGCCCGCTGCTGAGTCAGCACGGGTTCGAGAGTGTGGGGCTCACCTATTACGGTCGTGGCAAGCTGGAAGATCGCGGGCGCTTCCTGCAGACCCGCAACAAGGCGGACATCGGTCGCTTCAAGACCCCCAGCTTGCGGGACGTCGCCTTTACCGGCCCCTATATGCACAACGGCATCTTCCCGATCCTGGCCCAGCGTATCGGCGGCTCGGTGCAGGGGGTGGTGGCCATGTACAACTTTGGCGTGACCAAGTGGAGCAGCGGGGTCGGCTTCCCGACCGGCGCGGATCAATATGATCCCTTCTTCCCCAAAGCCTCCGATCACCTGCATGCTCTTGGCCTCAGCAATGACGAGCTCGATGCCATCGGCGAGTTTTTGCGCAGCACCTCGGCCGAGCCGCGCCGCACCCCGGCCACTGTTGCCGAGCTGGGGGTGAGTGAGGCGGATGACCCGGCTCCGGTGGGAGCGGTGATCACCGGCTTGGCCGTGCTGCCTGCCCAGCCTCAGCTGGAAGTGGGGCGAACGCTTCCTCTGCAACTGCAGTGGCAATTGAGCGATGGTTCTCTCGGCCCGCTCGATGGGCCTGTTGAGTGGCGCAGCGAACAGCCGGAGTTCGCCACCGTGAGTCCGCAGGGCGAGTTACGCGGTGTGGCGGTCGGTACGGCACGACTGGTGGCGACCACGGCTCGTCACACGTTGAACGTGACGGTGCAGGTGGTCGATGCCCAGCCTGATTTTGCCCGGGGCTGTCGTCAACCCGAGCTGGTGGCGGGCAAGCTGGCCTTTGTCTGCCAGCTGACCAGGGACGAGGCGGAGCGTCTGTCCATCTCCTATGACGGTGTGAGCAGTGACAGCGATGGCGACTACAATCCCTTCCCGCTGGAGTATGTGACCATGGGTCAGGCGCGGGCGCGGGATTACTGCCAGCAGCTGGTGGCGCGCGGCCACGATGACTGGCGTCTGCCGACCCGGGCCGAGCTGGAGGTGCTGTTTGCTGCCTACAACAAGGATGGCGCGACGGATCAGTTGCTCCAGCAGCAGGGTTGGCCGCTCTACAACCGCTACTGGAGCAGCGATGCGACTGCCAATGACGATGGTGAGCTGCCGCTGTTCGACCTGAGCACTGGTGATCCTCTGTGGGATCTGGCGGACGAGGCCCATGCCGCCACCTGCGTCAGGGCCATCTAGCCTTTATAGATAGTCTGATGAAAAACGGGCGCCTCGGCGCCCGTTTTGTTCTCTGGGAATACAGAGGGATCAGAACTCGTTGGAGAGCGCCTTGTACCCTTTGACCAGATCGATGTTGGTGTGAGCCACATCTTCGGGGAACTCGGCGGCATCTACCGAAACCCGCTGGAAATAGAGGGATCAGAACTCGTTGGAGAGCGCCTTGTACCCTTTGACCAGATCGATATTGGTGTGGGCTACGTCCTCGGAGAACTCGGCGGCATCCACCGAGACCCGTGGGATATGGGTCAGATCGCTCTGCTGGTTGATACGGGTGGTGGAGGGGACGTAGAACTCCGGCGGCAGATCGCAGCCATCGATCACCGAGTTGTGACGTACCACGGCACCGTCACCGATATGGCAGTTGAACAGCACGCTGTTGAAGCCGATAAAGACGCGGTTTCCCACTTCGCATGGCCCGTGGACGATGGAGCGGTGGGCGATGGAGGTGTACTCGCCGATGGTGACGGCGGCGCCGGATTTGGAGTGGATCACCACGCCATCCTGAATATTGGAGTTGGCGCCGATGACGATGGGTTCCATCTCGCCGTTGGTATCCACTTCGTCGGCGCGGATCACCGCATAGGGGCCGACAAAGACATTCTCTTTGATGATCACCTTGCCGCAGATGATGGCGGTCTTGTCGATATAGGCGGATTCGTCGATGACAGGCAGATGGCCGGAGGGATTCTTGCGGATCATGTTACATCCTGTGGTTGCCAAGAGGGATTATCTGGTGGTGGACGAGGAGCCTACCGGTCGGTCAGCTTACCCCTGCTCGCCCTCAGGTGAAACCCCTGACTGGTCTGACCCTTGTCGCGCGGCGTCTCGGCATGGCTGTTTCCCGCCGCCAGAATATGGGAGCATGGCTTTCATCCCGAGTCGCGTTAGGTGGACATATAAAGATGAAGAAGATGATTGCCCTGTTGGCGGGTGGTTTGTTGCTCTCCTCGGCCGTGCTGGCCAAAGGGGAGGCGGGGGAGTTTGACTATTACGCCATGGCACTCTCCTGGTCGCCCGAGCATTGTGCCGTCAAACCGGCCGATCGGGACCAGTGTTCCCGCAAGCTGGGGTTTGTGCTGCATGGTCTTTGGCCCCAGTACGATCGCGGTTACCCCAGCAACTGCACCCGCGAACGGCTCAATCCCGATATGGAGAACGAGTTTGCCGACCTCTACCCCAGCCGTTTTCTCTATCGCCATGAGTGGGAGAAGCACGGCACCTGCTCCGGCCTGAGCCAGCAGGCCTTCCATCAGCTGGCAAGCGATCTGCGCCAGAAGGTGAAGATCCCGGCGGCTTATCAATCCCCGGAAGAGCCGCTGCGCAAAACCAGCTTCCAGCTCAAGGCCGATCTGGCGAGCGCCAACTCGTGGCTGGCCCCCGACAACATCACGGTGGCTTGCGCCGATGGTGGCCGCTTCCTGCGGGAGATCTATATCTGCGTCAATAAAGAGGGGACAGATGCGGTCACCTGCTCCGCCGAGATGCAAAAGCGCGAGCGCCGCTCCTGTGGTCAGCCGGACTTCCTGCTGCGCAGCGTGCGTTAAGCCTTCACTCTCTTCATCAGGCCCCTTGCGGGCCTGATGTGTAACCATAGCTATCGGAAAGGAGTCTGACAGATGGATGGCAACAACCGGTTTGGCCCGCAAGAACGGGCAATGCTGCTTGGGGTGAACTGATGAGCCTGTTTGCCGAGCTGGGGATGCGTTATCCCATTATTCAGGCACCGATGGCCGGTGTGCAGGGTAGCGAGCTGGCGCTGGCCGTGACCCGAGTGGGCGGCTTGGGCTCCTTGCCTGCCGCCATGCTCACATCAGCGGAGCTGCGCAGCAAACTGGGACGACTTACCCAAAGCGGCCTTGGGCCATTTAACATCAACTTCTTCTGCCATCGACAACGGGAACCTGATCCCGTTGCTCTGGCCAGCTGGCAGCAGCGCCTTGCTCCCTACTATGCCGAGTTCGGCATACTTCCCCCAACCGTTACGACGGCGCCAAGCCGTGCACCTTTCAATGAGGATCATGCCGCCATGGTGGCTGAGTTCAGACCGGCGGTGGTCAGCTTCCACTTCGGCCTGCCCGCTCCCGAGCTGCTTGCTCAAGTGAAGGCTGCGGGGGCCAAGGTCTTGGCCAGCGCCACCACCGTGGCGGAGGCTGTATGGCTCGCTCAACACGGCGCCGATGCCATCATCGCTCAGGGATTGGAGGCGGGCGGTCATCGCGGTCATTTCCTCTCCGATGATCTCGCCTTGCAGCAGAGCACCTTGACCCTGCTGGCACAGATCCTCGCGGTGACCGATCTGCCGGTGATTGCCGCTGGCGGTATCGTCGATGGCAAGGGGATCGCCAACGCGTTGGCAATGGGGGCGAGCGCCGTGCAGATGGGCACCGCCTTTCTCTGCTGCCATGAAGCGACCACCTCGGTGCTGCATCGAGCCGCCCTTCATTCACCCCAAGGCCAGCAGACGGCACTGACCAATCTGTTCAGTGGCCGCCCGGCGCGGGGTATCGTCAACCGTCTTATGAAAGAGCTGGGCCCGCTCTCGGATCTTGCCCCTCACTTCCCCTATGCCAGTGGCGCACTGGCACCGCTGCGCACCGCCGCCGAAAAGGTGGGGGACTGTGGCTTCTCTCCGCTCTGGGCTGGCCAGAATGTATCGGGCTGCTGGGATCTTCCCGCCTGCGAGCTGATGGCGTGCTGGGTCAAAGAGGCTGGATTGGGATAAGCACTGCACTATATGCCTCTTTATATAGAGGCCGCCGTTGGCGCTGCGCATCAGACGCGACTGTGCCTATCCGGGGCAAAACTTCTCTTTTTGCACATATCTGTGGATAAGTCTGTATAAAGGCTGTGTGTTGATATGAATAACTAAAAAAGTGCAGTTTTTTGCAATTTAATTGCGGTAAAGCCTTGCCAATGTGAGCGGGATCTCTATAATGCGCCACATCGAC
>NZ_CDBW01000026.1 GCF_000820145.1 Aeromonas sobria
GGCGTTGTTTCCCAAATCAGCCAGCAAGTCATGACTTCCCCAGCCCCGGGTGACCGCTACACTCGGGGCTTTCTTACAGGCAGACCAAGGGTGTTCAGTTTATTTATCGCGCTCACATACGCAATCACTTCTCCCACTTGACCATTGTATTTTCGCAGGGTGATTTGGCCTGCCATTAACTGTTTGAACCGGAACATCGCTGTCTCTGCCAGCGAACGACGGTGATACCCCGATATCTTCTTCCAGTGCGCCAGCCCTTCCTTGCACATCACCTGCACCGCCTCATTTCTCGGATGGCCCTTTTTCCATAGCCCTGCGTTCTTGCGAGGCGGGATACACGCCGTCGCCCCTTTACGCGCAATCAACCGATGGCTGGCTTTGTTGTCATAGGCGCCATCCGCGTAAACACGCCCCAGCTTGCGACGCAGAGGATTGAGCAAGGTCGGCAACACCTCTGCGTCATGCACATTCTCCAGCGACACTTCTGCCGCCATGATATCGTGAGTCACCGGATCTACCGCCAGATGCAACTTGCGCCAGACTCGACGTTTCTCAGCGCCGTGTTTTCTGACTTTCCACTCGCCTTCACCAAACACTTTCAGACCTGTCGAGTCGATAACCAGGTCGGTAATGCGCCCCTTAGGGGGCTGCCGATAGGCCACCTTCACTGTGCGTGCACGCTTGCTGACACAGCTGTAGTCCGGGGCACACAGCGGCACATTCATCAGCTCGAACAGGGAGTCGAGTAGCCCCTGAGTGGCTCGCAGCGTGAGGCTGAAAATCCCTTTGAGCATCAGAAAGGTACCTATGCTCTGGTCGGTGTAGAGCTGGCTGCGTCCCCGCCGCCCATGATGGTCGTGGTGAAACCAGTTGCTCATGGCCTCGGCATCAACCCAGAAGGTGAGTGAACCACGGTTAATCAAAGACTTGTTGTATTGAGGCCAGTTGGTGATGGGGTGAAGCGACTTGCCCATGATGCAGACTTGAAGAGGATGGTGGTGATCAGATCACTGGGTTTCCAATTAGTTCCATTCAAGCTGCATCGATTTAGGAAACAACGCCCTCAGCACCTACAACCGCCATTCGCCAGAATACCGCCCCGCACACGCCCGTCTTTATCCTTGGTAAAGCTGGTGATTCGCTCGCTCAGCAGTTGGCCTGTCATGGTCTCGTTGAAACCGTTCAGGCCATTGCGCAGGGCCGCGAACTCATCGTCTTGCGGCGTTTGGGGTGTGGTTAATTGCATACGGGTTCCTGCAGTACGGGGTCGTGGCTCCGTCAAAGGGTTAAAGTAATACCCATTTGGACTCAATTTGCTCAAGTTTTCTCGTCTACTGTGGCAAAAGTTCATTGCATTGCGGCCAGCCAATATCCCTTGCGACTTGCATCACCCAATCATGAGGCGCAGACTGTTTGGCCTTGTTTTTATGCGATTCGATTCAAGGCAACCATCATGACTCCAGCCATCAACCTGCTGAAGAAGCTCAAAATTCCCCACAAGCTCTACCCCTACGAGTGCGAAGCCCACGACGATTTCGGCAAGCATGCCGCGACCCAGCTCGGGCTGCCGGAGGCGCAGGTGTTCAAGACTCTGGTTGCCCATCACGACAAGCAGGCGGTGGTGGCCATCGTTCCCTCATCCGGCATGTGCAGCCTGAAGCAGCTGGCCAAGGCGACCGGCCTCAAGAAGGTGGAGATGATGAAGCCGGCGGAGGCGGAGAAGCTGACCGGTTACAAGGTGGGTGGTATCAGCCCGCTGGCTCAGAAGAAGCTGCTGCCCACCGTGCTCGATGAGTCGGCCCTGCAGTTTGACGAGATCCTGGTGAGCGGCGGCAAGCGCGGCCTCTCGGTCGGGGTGGCGCCACAGGATATGCTGACCTTGATGAAGTGGATCGCTGCCCCTATCGGTGAAGAGTGAGATGGGCGAGCAGTAAGAGGAGTCATGAGCAGAGCCACGCTACCGCTCAGGCTCTGAGCCCTCCCATTATCGTACTGTGTTCAAGGGGATACGGGCAGGTCTATACTGGATAGACCTTGTTGTGTGAGCTTGGCCAACATGTCGCGACTGCTGTTCTGCCTCTTATTGTTCCCTGCTGTTTTGCTGGCCGCAACCCGTTACACCTATGTCAGCCCGGAGAGCGAGCGGGATCCGCGCACCACCTATGACCGGGAGTTGCTGCGCCTCGCCCTCGACAAGACCCGTGATCAGTTTGGTGACTATCTGCTGGAGCCTGCGCCGCCTATGACCAAGGCGCGCGAGCGGCTCAGCCTGCAGCTCGACAGTTTTCCCAACTTCTTTGTGATGGACAGCTACAGCCGGACCCGCGAGCGGTTGGGGTTGGCCTATGTCCGCTTTCCCATCCATCTGGGCATCGTCAGTTACCGGATCTGTTTTGTCAGCCCGCAGCAACAGGCGGCAGTGGCCAGGGTGACCGACCTCAAGGGGCTGCGTCAGTTCACCTTCGGCCAGGGTCGGGGCTGGCTGGATGTGGATATCTTGCGTCACGCCGGGCTCGAAGTGGTGGATATCGAGGGATATGAGCTGCTGTTCAAGATGGTGGCGCGGGGCCGTTTCGATCTCTTCTGTCGCGGGGTGAGCGAGCTGCGCAGCGAGCAGCTCACTCATCAGGAGATTGAGGGGCTCAAGGTCGATGATGCCCTGATGCTCTACTACCCCTTGCCGCGAGTCTTCTACACCAACCCCCACAATCGCGAGGCGCTCAAGCGGGTCGAGCAGGGGTTGCAGTTGGCGTGGCAGGATGGCTCGCTCCAGGCGCTGTGGCGCAAGAGCTTTGGCCCAGCCATCGCCTTTGCCAAGCTGCCAGAGCGACGCCTCATTCGGCTGGAAAACCCCTTTCTCAAGGGAATAAGCTTCGATTACCGCCCCTACTTCTACAATCCGCAAACCGATCGCTTCGGTGATCAGTGAGGCTGCTGCCGCTGGCGGCAGAGATCCAGCCAGGCTTCGGCGGTGCGCGACAGATAGCGCTCGCTCGGCCAGATCACCCCGAGTTGCCAGCTCAGTTCGGGCTCCAGCGGCCGCAGTACCAGCCCGTCCGGGGTCAGCCGGTTGCAGACCGGCTCCGGTAAAAAGGCGATCCCCATGCCGCTGCGTACCATGGCGGTGAGAAAATCCCACTGGCTGCTGCGCGCCGCCACTTGCGGCACAAAGCCCGCGTTCTGACATGCCTGCTCCAGTCGCTCGCTCAGGGTGAAGGCCTGGGTATAGAGCAGGAAGGGCTCCTCCTGCAGGGACTCCAGCCGCAGCGGCGTATCGCCGCGCCAGCGGGGTTGATCCGGCAGTACCACCCTAATCGGGTATTGATCCAGCTCCAGCGCGCTGAGGGCGCCCCCCTCTTTGGTCGGCAGCATGGTGATGGCCAGATCCAGCTCACCTTCCAGCACCGCCTGCTCGATGCGGCGACCGCCGTACTCCACCAGCGTCAGCTCCACCTTGGGATAGCGGGTACGATAGGCGCGGATCAGATCCGCATAGACGTGGCCGACCATGGGGGGAATGCCGAGGGTGAGGCGACCGTGTTGCAGGCTCTGCAGATCCGCCAGTTCAGCCTCCAGCTGCTGCATCTCCGCCAGAATGGTCTGGGCGCGGTTGAACAGTACCTGGCCGCTGTCGGTCAGGGTGAAGCGGCGCCCCTCCCGGTTGAGCAGGGGCTGGCCCAGCTCCTCCTCGATATTGCGGATCATCTTGCTGATGGTGGGCTGGGTGACAAACAGTTTTTCAGAGGCGCGGGTAAAGCTCTGCTCTCGCACCAGCTCGACAAAATAGCGCAGGGCACGAATATCCATGGACTCTCTCGACTCGTGTGGGCGGGTATGGGATGAAGCATGCCTTTTTGGCATGAATTTGATAATTTTAATTCATTATTTGAAGGTTTGGCGCATCTCTATACTGTGAACCGGTTCACAGAAAGACGATGTTCATGAAAACCCTCTGCTTGCGCTGGTTACAGACTCCCTTCCAGATTGTGTTGCTGGCGGCCATCTGGCTGTTGGCCGATACCGCGGTGCGCACCCTTCATCTGCCACTCCCGGCCAACCTTACCGGCATGCTGTTGCTGCTGGCCTGCATCCTGCTTGGGGTGGTCAAGGTCGAGTGGTTCCGTGCTGGGGCCCGCTGGCTGCTGGCGGAGATGCTGCTGTTCTTCGTTCCTGCCGTGGTGGCGGTGGTCAACTATCAGGATCTGCTGTTGCAGGAGGGGTGGCGGATCATGGTGGTGCTGCTGGTGAGCACCACGCTAGTGCTGGGCACCACAGCGCTGGTGGTGGATCGGGTCTATCGCCTTGAACTGAAACTGGCCCGCCGGAGTCGCCGTCATGTCTGATACCCTGCTCGGGCTGCTCTGCTTCGCCCTCACCCTGATCTTCTACTACGCCAGCAAGTGGCTCTATGGCAAGAAGCGCATCCTGCCGCTGATGCCGCTGCTGCTGGCGCCGACCCTGCTGGTGGCCATGGTGCTGCTGTTCCACATCCCCTATCAGGATTACATGGCCCAATCTCACTGGCTGCTTTGGCTGCTGGGACCGGCCACCGTCGCCTTCGCGGTACCGGTGCACGAGAATCGCCAGCTCATTCGTCGCCACTGGCTGTCGCTGTCGGTGGGGGTGGTCGCCTCGGTCATCATGGCGGTTGGTAGCACAGTGCTGCTGGCCCGCTGGCTGGATCTTTCCGACATGCTGCAACGCAGTCTGGCGATGCGCTCTATCACCACCCCCTTTGCGGTGGAGGCGACCCGCGCCATCGGTGGCCAGAGCGATCTCACCGCCCTGTTTGTGGTGCTGACCGGAGTGATCGGCATGGCAGTGGGGGAGAGCGTGCTCACCGTGTTGGCTATTCGCAGCCGTCTCGGCAAGGGGGCGGGTTTTGGTGCCTCGGCCCACGGTGCTGGCACCGCAAAGGCCTATCAGATGGGGAACGAAGAGGGGGTGGTCTCCAGCATGGTGATGATGATCGCCGGTATGGTGACCGTGTTGCTGGCGCCCCTGCTGGGGCGGGTGTTCTGGTAATCCCCGATAGCGGTTGGCGCACTACACTCAAACCATCAGGTTGTATGGATACTGTTTATGACTCTTTGCTGGCGCTTGCTATTTTGCTTGTTGGGTGGCGTTTTGTTACCAATGCCCGCCCTGCAGGCCGCCGCTATTTTTACTCATCCCAGCCCTGAAAGTGATCAGGATACACGGGCACTCTACTACCGTGATGTGCTGCAGCTGGCGCTGGAGAAAACCCTCGATAGCCATGGTGACTACCAGTTGCGGCCTGCCCCGCAGATGAACCGGGTTCGACTTCGTCTTGAAGTCCGGCTGGGCACTTATCCCAACTTCTTCTCGGCCGATAGCCAGCGCACCCCTGATGAAATGCTATTCCTTGATTATGTGCCTTTCCCCGCCGAGCTTGGCATCTTGGGTTATCGCATCTGTTTTGTCAGCCCCCAGCGGGAGCGTGAGGTCGCCAATATCACCCGATTGGAGCAGTTACAAGCACTGCAGCATGGACAGGGACGTGGCTGGCAGGATGTGTTTATTTTGCACCATGCGGGTATGCAGGTGCAGGAGGTAGACAGTTATGAGCGGTTGTTCAAGTTAGTGTCGCGTGGGCGGATAGACCTGTTTTGTCGTGGTGCCAACGAGCTGTATACCGAGCTGGAACAGCGCCCGGAGCTGGGGCTGCGGGTCGACAAGCAGGTGCTGATCCATTATCCCTTCCCCCATCTTTTCTACACCAACAAGGATAACAAGCAGGGGGTTATCCGTATTACCAAGGGGTTGCAATTAGCTTGGCTTGATGGATCTTTGCAAAAGCTCTGGGCGAGTTATTTCAGAGCCGGCCTTGAGCGGGCCAATTTGCCGGCCCGTCAGCTGTTTGAGCTGGAAAATCCGCTATTAACCCCCCTCGGCGTTGACCTTACCCCCTACCAGTATGACCCCATTCGTCAGCAATTCGGCAAGGGGACGCCCTGAGCGAGCAGGCAAAGAAAGGGGAACCTCACGGTTCCCCTTTTGCATGCCAGAGCAGCGGCAAGAGCTTACAACATCTGCTTGAGGCGATAGAGCAGGTCGAGCGCCTGACGGGGGGTCAGCTCGTCCGGGTGCACCCCTGCCAGCTCTTCCACCACCGGATGGGGCTGCGGGGCGAGGGTCACCGGGGCCGGGCGGGTTTCACCGGCGGCCACCGGGGTGGCGCTTTCCAGCTCGTGCAGTTTGTGACGGGCCTGCTGGATCACCGATTTCGGTACCCCCGCCAGCGCGGCGACTTGCAGACCGTAGGAGCGGCTGGCCGCCCCCTCCTGCACCGCATGCATAAAGGCGATGGTGTCGCCGTGCTCCACCGCATCCAGATGGACGTTGGCCAGCCCCTCCATCAGCTCCGGCAAGCGGGTCAACTCGAAGTAGTGGGTGGCGAACAGGGTGTAGGCGCCAATCTTGCTCGCCAGCTGTTCGGCGCAGGCCCACGCCAGCGAGAGGCCGTCGTAGGTGCTGGTGCCGCGACCAATCTCGTCCATCAGCACCAGACTGCGGGCGGTGGCGTTGTTGAGGATATTGGCGGTCTCGGTCATCTCCACCATAAAGGTGGAGCGGCCGGAGGCGAGATCGTCCGATGCCCCGATGCGGGTGAAGATGCGGTCGATGGGGCCGATGCGGGCGCTGTCGGCGGGCACGAAGGCGCCGATATGGGCCAGCAGCACGATCAGCGCGGTCTGGCGCATGTAGGTGGATTTACCGCCCATGTTGGGACCTGTGATGATCAGCATGCGGCGGCTACGCTGCAAATTGATCGGGTTGGCGATAAAGGGATCGCTCATCACCTGCTCCACCACTGGATGGCGGCCCGCCTCGATCAGGATCTGATCCTCGTCGATGAGGGTTGGGCAGCGGTAGTCGAGGCTCTCGGCCCGCTCCGCCAGATTGGCCAGCACATCCAGCTCTGCCAGTGCGGCAGCGGACTCCTGCAGATCGCCGAGGTGAGGCAGCAGGCTATCGAGCAGTTCTTCGTAGAGCCGCTTCTCCAGCGCCAGCGCCTGGGACTGGGCGGTGAGCACCTTGTCCTCGTACTTTTTCAGCTCGTCGATGATGTAGCGTTCGTTGTTCTTGAGGGTCTGGCGGCGGATGTAGTGGGCTGGCACCAGATGGCTGTTGGCGCGACTCACTTCGATGTAGAAGCCGTGTACCCGGTTGTAGCCCACCTTGAGGGTGTTGATGCCAGTCAGCAGCTTCTCCCGCTCCTCGATACGGGCCAGGCTGGCCGTGGCCCCGTCGGCCAGATCCCGCAGCTCGTCCAGCTCCTGATTAAAGCCGTCACGGATGACGCCGCCATCGCGGATCAGCACCGGCGGTACCTCCATCACCGCGCGCTCCAGCAGGTCGAGCAGCTCGGGGAAGGTGCTGGCGCGCTCGGCCAGTTGCTGCACCGCTTCGTGTTCGTTGTCCGCCAGCAGGCGCTGCAACTCGGGCAACTGGGCGAAGGCCTGACGCAGGCGGGTGAGGTCGCGCGGACGTGCTGAACGCAGGGCCAGACGAGCCAGTACCCGCTCCACGTCGCCGACTTGGCGCAGCAGACCGCCCAACTCGTCGTAGAGGTTCTGCTCGATGAGCTCCTTGATGGTGCTCTGGCGACCTTTCAGGATCACCCGATCGCGGATCGGCTGGTGGATCCAGCGCTTGAGCAAGCGGCTGCCCATGGGGGTGGCGGTGCGATCCAGCACCTCGGCCAGGGTATTTTCATAGCCCCCCGCCAGATTCTGGGTCAGCTCCAGATTGCGGCGGGTGGCGGCATCCATGATGACTGCGTGATCGGGCTGCTCGAGGCGCACGCTGCGGATGTGGGGCAGGGCAGTGCGCTGGGTGTCTTTCACGTATTGCATCAGGCAACCGGCGGCGCACAGGGCAGTCTCGCTCTTGTCGACGCCAAAGCCCACCAGATCCTGGGTGCCGAACTGCTGGCAGAGCAGCTTGCGGGCGGTGCCCAGCTCAAACTCCCACTCAGGGCGGCGACGCAGGCCACGACGACCCTCGATATGGTGCAGGAACTCGAACGATTCGGGATAGAGCAGCTCCGCCGGATTGGTGCGTTGCAGCTCCGCCAGTAACGTCTCTTCCTTGTCGAACTGGTTGATGAAGAAGCGGCCGGAGCCGATGTCCATGGTGCCATAGCCGAAGCGGCGGCCATCGTGGTAGACGGCAGCGATCAGGTTGTCCTGTCGTTCACTGAGCAGCGCCTCATCGGAGACGGTGCCCGGGGTGATGATGCGGATCACCTTGCGCTCCACCGGCCCCTTGCTGGTGGCGGGATCCCCCACCTGCTCGCAGATGGCGGCAGATTCGCCGAGCTGCACCAGCTTGGCCAGATAGCCTTCGATGGCGTGATAGGGCACTCCCGCCATCGGGATGGGGCTACCCGCCGACTGGCCGCGCTTGGTCAGGGAGATATCGAGCAGCTGGGAGGCCTTGCGGGCATCGTCATAGAACAGCTCGTAGAAGTCGCCCATCCGGTAGAACAGCAGGATCTCCGGGTTCTCGGCCTTGAGGCCAAGGTACTGCTGCATCATGGGCGTGTGGGCGCTCAGATTGGCGCCGGAAGCGGAGCCAGTGGCGCCGCTGGCTTGGTGTTGTGCGGTCATGTTCTGTTCCAGAAGGGGCCTCTGCGGGCCAGTGTCTGCGGTGATGAGCCTTGAGCTTGATGGCGCCATTCTACACATAAGCGCCGCGACGGGGGAGCGGGTGTTCCGGGCGCGGCAGCTCTGTGGTGTTGAAGGCGTGACACCGGAGCGACCCCCCATTGCTGCAGGCAAGCGCGGTCTGCCGTGGTTGCGGGGGGCGGTAGCGGGATCGCATAATGTGCCTCTTGAGTGGATCAGCAGGAGTCGTGATGAAACTGGATACAGAGATAGAGCAGCTTGCCATCGAACTGGGGCGTGCCCTCGGTCAGCGGGGCTGGCTGGCGGCGACCGCCGAATCCTGTACTGGCGGCGGGGTGGCCAGCGCCATCACCGATATAGCGGGCAGCTCCGGCTGGTTTGATCGCGGTTTTGTCACCTACACCAACGAAGCCAAGCAGCAGATGCTGGGGGTGAGCGGCGAGACTCTTGCACAGCATGGCGCGGTGAGCGAAGCCGTGGTGCTGGAGATGGCCCGTGGCGCGCTGGCTCACTCGTCGGCTGCCATCAGTGTGGCCATCAGCGGCATCGCCGGCCCCGGTGGCGCCACCGAAGACAAGCCGGTCGGCACCGTCTGGTTCGCCTGGGCTGACCGCAACGGCCGTCACCACTCCCTGCTTGCCCGCTTCGACGGGGATCGCCGACAGGTGCGCCAGCAGGCGGTGAGACAGGCCTTGTCGGGTCTGTTGGCCCTGCTCAGATAAATTGGGCTTGATACTGTATGAATAGACAGTATACTTAGCCCAACTTCACTTCTTACTCACGATTTCCAGCGGAGATTGGCATGGATCAGAACAAACAGAAGGCACTGGCGGCTGCGCTGGGTCAGATTGAAAAGCAGTTCGGCAAAGGTTCCATCATGCGTCTGGGCGACAGCAAGACCATGGATATCGAAGCCATCTCTACCGGTTCCCTCTCGCTGGACGTGGCGCTGGGCATTGGCGGCCTGCCGTGTGGCCGTATCGTCGAGATCTACGGCCCGGAATCTTCCGGTAAAACCACCCTCACCCTGCAGGTGATCGCGGAAGCCCAGAAGAAAGGCAAGGTCTGTGCCTTTATCGATGCGGAACACGCCCTCGACCCTATCTATGCTGCCAAGCTGGGCGTCAATGTTGACGACCTGCTGATCTCCCAGCCGGATACCGGTGAACAGGCGCTGGAAATCTGCGACATGCTGGTACGCTCCAACGCCGTTGACGTCATCATCGTCGACTCCGTGGCGGCCCTGACCCCGAAAGCAGAAATCGAAGGGGAGATGGGTGATTCCCACGTCGGCCTGCAGGCTCGTCTGATGTCTCAGGCGCTGCGCAAGCTGACCGCCAACATCAAGAACGCCAACTGCCTGTGCATCTTCATCAACCAGATCCGGATGAAGATCGGCGTGATGTTCGGTAGCCCGGAGACCACCACTGGTGGTAACGCGCTCAAGTTCTACGCCTCCGTGCGTCTGGATATCCGTCGTATCGGCGCTATCAAGGAAGGCGACGAAGTGGTCGGTAACGAGACCCGCGTCAAAGTGGTCAAGAACAAGGTAGCTCCGCCCTTCAAGCAGGCTGAATTCCAGATTTTCTACGGTGTCGGTATCTCCAAAGAGGGCGAGCTGGTGGATCTGGGGGTCAAGCACAAGCTGATCGACAAAGCCGGTGCCTGGTACAGCTACAACGGCGAGAAGATTGGTCAGGGCAAGGCCAACGTCATGAAGCTGTTTGCCGAGAACAAGACGATGGCCGCCGAGATCGAGGTGCGCTTGCGTGAGCTGCTGCTATCCGGTGCGGCTCCCGCCGAAAAGCCGGTAGTGGCTGACGAAGAGCTCGAAGATGAAAGCGAACAAGAGTTCGAATAAGGTATAAGGAGGCCGGGTTGATACCCGGCCTTGTCATTTATGGTCGATGAATCTCTCCCTGAACCCGTTGAACTCTCCTTTGAAGAGCTGTTTGCTGCCGCCCGCGCTTTTGCCATGCGCAGTCTGGCCCGCCGCGAGAGCGCCGAGTCTGAGCTGGCCAACCGGCTGCGCCAGCAGGGCTTCAAGGAAGAGGTGATTGCGGCGGTGGTTGACTACTGCCGCGGTTACAACTGGGTCAACGACGAACGTTACGGCTGCATGGCGGTACGGGCCGGTGCGGCCAAGGGGCATGGCCCCATCAAGATCCGCTTTGATCTGCGCCGCAAGGGGCTCGACGATATGCAGATCGATGCCGCCTTCGATCAGCCGGAGCTGGACTGGTTCGAGCTGGCGTTTGCCCTGCTCGAACGGCGCGCCCGGGTGGCTGATCTGGCGGATTTCAAGCTGCGGATGAAGTGGCTCAAGTATCTGCTGGGGCGTGGCTTTACCCAGGATCAGGCGCGCTATGCGATCTCAGCCCTGCAAGAGTCGGCCGCAGAGTAGCGGGGCCGGTGCCTTGTCGCGTGATGCAAGGTCGTGAGACAACGCGGTGCCCGCCCTATTGTTAGACATATTGATCACGGGATGGTGTTGCTGTTTCGGCATCGCGCTGATGGAGAGCCGCAGGCCGTGCCGCTCGTCACGGTTACGGCGTTCCGGCATCTCTCTTTCCTTTTCCTGGCACCATGCAGTGATGCCCCTTATGTTGCCTCTATAGGATTTTTCCAGCCCATTCAGTGGCTTGGGTGTCGGGTATGGCAAAAGGCCGATTCTTCCGTGCCACTCGCCTATTTTCCTCTGCTTTTGGCTTGATCTCTGGCTCAAAAAGCCGCTGTTTGCCTCCCTTTTCTCTTCGTATCCGTTTATGCGCGCTTTTTCGCCCGTGACAGGCTGGTACGTTTTACTTTGCCCCGCAGAAAACTTACATTAATGCGATTAAAAGTCCGTATTCGAATCAAGCAGGGTTTTCCATGTATATGTCCACGTCAGAGATACGCGCGGCGTTTCTCGAGTATTTCCGTTCCCAGGAACACCAGGTTGTCTCCTCCAGCTCGCTGGTACCGCATAACGACCCGACTCTGTTGTTTACCAACGCGGGTATGAACCAGTTCAAGGATGTGTTCCTTGGCGCCGAGAAGCGTGCCTACAACCGCGCCACCACGTCCCAGCGTTGTGTCCGTGCCGGTGGTAAACACAATGACCTGGAAAACGTCGGCTATACCGCCCGTCACCACACTTTCTTCGAAATGCTGGGTAACTTCAGCTTCGGCGATTACTTCAAGCATGACGCCATCAAGTTTGCCTGGGCGTTTCTGACCGAAGTGCTGCAGCTGCCGAAAGAGCGCCTGTTGGTGACTGTCTACGCGACTGACGATGAAGCGTTCGATATCTGGGAAAAAGAGGTCGGTGTACCGGCCGATCGCATCGTGCGCATCGGTGACAACAAGGGTGCACCTTATGCGTCCGACAACTTCTGGGCTATGGGGGATACCGGCCCGTGCGGTCCTTGTACCGAGATCTTCTATGACCACGGCGATCACATCTGGGGTGGCCGTCCCGGCTCACCGGAAGAGGATGGTGACCGTTTCATCGAGATCTGGAACGTGGTGTTCATGCAGTTCAACCGTCAGGCTGACGGCACCATGGAGCCGCTGCCCCGTCCGTCCGTGGATACCGGTATGGGTCTGGAGCGTATCTCCGCCATCATGCAGGGTGTGCACTCCAACTACGAAATCGACATCTTCCAGGCGCTGATCAAGAAAGCGGCCGAGATCGTCGGTACCACTGATCTCAGCAACCAGTCTCTGCGCGTCATCGCCGACCACATTCGTTCTTGTGCCTTCCTGATCGCAGATGGCGTGATGCCCTCCAACGAAGGTCGTGGCTATGTGCTGCGCCGCATCATCCGTCGCGCCGTGCGCCACGGTCGCAAGCTGGGCGCTACCGAGGTCTTCTTCTTCAAACTGGCTGCCGAACTGGCGGTGCAGATGAAGGATGTGGGTGCCGAGCTGATAGCCCAACTGCCGCTGGTCGAGCGCGTGCTGCGCATCGAGGAAGAGCAGTTTGTCCGCACCCTGGATCGCGGTCTGCTGCTGCTGGAAGATGTGCTGGCCAACCTGGGCGACGCCAAAGTCGTGCCGGGTGAGGTGGTGTTCAAGCTGTATGACACCTACGGCTTCCCGGCCGATCTGACTGCTGACGTGGTGCGCGAGCGCGACATCAGCATCGATGAAGAGGGCTTCACCGTCGAGATGCAGAAGCAGCGTGCTCGTGCCAAAGAGGCATCCAGCTTCGGCGTGAACTACAACGAGATGCTCAAGCTCGACTTCGAAACGCCGTTTACCGGTTACCAGAACCTGAGCGAGCGCACCCGCGTGCTCGGCATTTACAAGGGCACCGAAGAGGTGAGTGGTCTGATAGCCGGTGACGAAGCCGTCATCGTGCTGGAGCAGACCCCCTTCTACGCCGAATCCGGTGGTCAGGTAGGTGACAGCGGTACCCTGAAAGTGGACGACGGCATCTTTGCCGTGACCGATACCCTGAAGGCGGGTAAGGCGATCATCCATAAGGGTTACATGGAGCTGGGCACCCTGGAGAAGGGCGCCGAGGTTGAAGCTGTGGTTGATGATGCTCGTCGTCAGGACGTGGCGTTGAACCACTCGGTGACGCACCTGTTGCATGCCGCCCTGCGTCAGTCGCTGGGGGATCACGTGACCCAGAAAGGTTCTCTGGTGGGGGCTGAGCGTATGCGCTTTGACTTCTCTCACTTCGAAGGGCTGACCATGGCGACCATTCGTCGCATCGAAGAGCTGGTCAACGCCCAGATCCGTGCCAACCATGAGATCGACACTCAGGTGATGGATCTGGATGCAGCCAAGTCTGCCGGTGCCATGGCGCTGTTTGGTGAAAAGTACGAAGATGACGTGCGTGTCGTGCGCATGGGCGACTACTCCACCGAGCTGTGTGGTGGTACTCACGCCAAGCGCACCGGTGATATCGGCTTCTTCAAGATCATCGCCGAGAGTGGTATCGCGGCAGGCATTCGCCGTATCGAAGCGGTGACTGGTAAGGGCGCTATCGACTTCATGCACCAGCTGGCCGAGCAGTTTGAAGAGGCTGCCGCGCTGGTGAAAGGCGATCAGTTCTCCATCGGCAGCAAGGTGCGCCAGATGTTGGATAAATCCAAGATGATGGAGCGCGAGCTGGAGCAGCTCAAGGCCAAACTGGCGGCTCAGGCCGGTAGTGACTTGCTGAGCCAGGTGATCGAGATTAACGGTCAGAAAGTACTGATTGCCGCGCTGGAAGGGGCCGATCCAAAAGCCCTGCGTGGCATACTGGACGAGCTGAAAAACCGCATGAAGTCCGGTGTCGTCTTACTGGCAACCAGCGGTGATGACAAGGTCAACCTGATCGCCGGTGTCACCAGCGATTTGACCAGCAAGGTCAAGGCTGGTGAGCTGGTCAATCTGGTTGCCCTGCAGGTGGGTGGCAAGGGCGGTGGCCGTCCAGACATGGCTCAGGCGGGTGGTACTCTGCCGGAAGCTGTGCCTGCGGCGCTGCAATCTGTTCACTCCTGGCTGGAAGAGCGCCTGTAAGCAGGTGAGGTGATCTGTGGCACTCTATGTACAGAAGTACGGCGGCACGTCGGTCGGCACTCTCGAGCGGATCGCGGCGGTAGCGGAGCGGGTTCAACAGACCCGCGCCCAAGGACATGATGTGGTGGTGGTTGTCTCTGCCATGTCGGGCGAAACCAACCGGTTGCTGGGCATGGCCCAGCAGCTGGACCCTGATGCCAACCGGCGCGAGATGGATGTGCTGGTCTCCACCGGTGAGCAGGTCACCATAGCGCTGCTGGCGATCGCCTTGAATCAGCGTGGTTGCCCGGCGGTCTCAATGACCGGTGATCAGGTGCGTATTCATACCGATTCCGCCTATGGCAAGGCGCGTATCACCCACATTGACACCGAACGGGTTCAGACTGAGCTGGGGGCGGGCAAGGTGGTGGTGATCGCCGGTTTCCAGGGCCGTGACGAGCATAACGCCATCACGACGCTGGGCCGCGGTGGCTCGGACACCACTGCGGTTGCGGTGGCGGCGGCCATCAAGGCCGATGAGTGCCAGATATTTACCGATGTGGATGGGGTGTACACCACGGATCCGCGCATCGAACCCAAGGCCCGGCGTCTCGATACCATCACCTTCGAGGAGATGCTGGAGATGGCCAGTCTGGGGGCCAAGGTGCTGCAGATCCGCTCGGTGGAGTTTGCGGGCAAGTACCGTGTCCCGCTGCGGGTGCTGTCGAGCTTTATCGCTGGAGAGGGAACCTTAATCACATATGGAGGTGAAAGGATGGAAGCTCCCCTGGTATCCGGGATCGCTTTTAACCGCAACGAGGCCAGCCTGACCATTCTGGGCGTGCCTGACAGACCAACCGTTGCCGCGCAGATCCTCAATCCGATCAGCGACGCCAACATTGATGTCGACATGATTGTGCAGAACACCCTGGGTGATGGCACTGCCGACTTCACCTTTACGGTGAATCGTGATGACTATCGTCGTGCCCGGGCATTGCTGGAGGAGACCGCCACTGCGCTGGGCGCCTCCTGTGTCCAAGGGAATGGCGAGATAGCCAAAGTCTCCATTGTCGGTGTCGGCATGTGGAACCACCCCGGGGTTGCTCGCACCATGTTCAAGGTATTGGGCGAGGAGGGGATCAACATGCAGTTGATCTCGACCTCTGAAATCAAGATCTCTGTGGTGATTGACGAGAAGTACCTGGAGCTGGCAGTGCGGGCCCTGCACGCGGCTTTCGGGTTGGATCAGGCACCCCAGGAGCAGCCCTTGGGCTAACAATCTCTGATTGATTTAGTTTCAACCATTTACCATATCGGTATCTTTGTAAGATAATGTCGCATATCGATATAAAAACAAAACAAGATACAGGAGCAAGCGAATGCTTATTTTGACTCGTCGTGTTGGGGAAACCCTGATGATTGGTGATGAAGTGACTGTCACCGTATTGGGCGTTAAAGGTAACCAGGTCCGTATCGGTGTCAACGCACCGAAAGAGGTCTCTGTTCACCGTGAAGAGATTTACCAGCGTATTCAGGCTGAAAAAGTGCCGGCACAACCCAACTTCTAAGTAGCGGTTGATGACTGTGACAAGGCGACACCTTATGTGTCGCCTTTTGTTTTTCTGATAGCTGACATTGCCTTGCAACGGGCAAAACGGCGCCCTAAGTAGTGATATTGCTTGAATATTCCACGCTTTGACCAAATGCTGAGCGAACGCGCTTTTTTCTCCAAAAAAGTGTTTGACTAAAAATCCCTGTGAAGTATTATCAGCCCCGCAAACGGAGAGGTGGCCGAGAGGCTGAAGGCGCTCCCCTGCTAAGGGAGTATGCGGCTTATACCCGCATCGGGGGTTCGAATCCCCCCTTCTCCGCCATTTGCGCCCGTAGCTCAGCTGGATAGAGTACCTGGCTACGAACCAGGTGGTCGGAGGTTCGAATCCTCCCGGGCGCACCATATTTAGACTCAAGCAAGAGTCATGTGTTGACCATCAGCAAGTCGGCACTTTGAAAAAGGCTTACTGATAAGTAAGCTTTTTTTATCGTTTTAAAACAGAGCGCCCGTAGCTCAGCTGGATAGAGTACCTGGCTACGAACCAGGTGGTCGGAGGTTCGAATCCTCCCGGGCGCACCATATTTGAAAGCAGTATCAAAAAGTTTGTGAGCGCCCGTAGCTCAGCTGGATAGAGTACCTGGCTACGAACCAGGTGGTCGGAGGTTCGAATCCTCCCGGGCGCACCATTTTTGAAAGCAGTACTAAAAAGTTTGTGAGCGCCCGTAGCTCAGCTGGATAGAGTACCTGGCTACGAACCAGGTGGTCGGAGGTTCGAATCCTCCCGGGCGCACCATATTTGAAAGCAGTATTAAAAAGTTTATGAGCGCCCGTAGCTCAGCTGGATAGAGTACCTGGCTACGAACCAGGTGGTCGGAGGTTCGAATCCTCCCGGGCGCACCATATAGACAGCCTCGACTCAGGTCGGGGCTGTTTTTTTATATGCGAAATTCACCTCTGCGGTGCGGATCTGCTTCCGTGGTGACGGGTCGTCCACTGTGCTGTCGATCTGCTCTTGCCATCTCTTCTGCTTCGCTTCCCGCTATTGGGTACCGGTTTTCTGACCAGGGTTACCCCCTATCTCTATTACCGCTTCTGCCTGCGCTCTGTATGTCTGTTGCTGCAACGGCGGATAGCGTGCCATGTCATCGCTCAGGGCGTAACAGCCAACCCCTTGTACCGCCAGCAGTGGTGTTTTACGGGTAATAAAAAAGGATGCCGCAGCATCCTTTTGACGTGAGAAGGTCAACTCAGCTTTTCAGCCACTTGCGAATACGATTGGCATCGCCGATCGGGGTGCGTTTGCCCACCGAGTTGAGCAGCACAATGGCAAGCTCCTGGCGGTCGGGCTTGGCGCGCATCACCAGACAGCGGCCCGCTTCATCGGTAAAACCGGTTTTGGAGAGGCGCACATCCCAATCCGAGTTTTTCACCAGCGGGTTGGTGTTGTTGAACATCAGGCTGTAAGCCGGTGAGCTGAACCGCATTTCCCGGTTCTCATCCTGGGTGAACTGGCGGATCAGTGGTTGGCGATAGGCCGCTGCTGCCAGCTTGCCCAGATCCTGGGCGGTAGAGACGTTACGGGTCGAGAGGCCGGTGGAGTCGTAGAAGTGGGTATTGCGCATCCCGAGCGCTCTGGCCTTGTTGTTCATCGCCCGCACAAAGGCACTGCGGCCACCCGGATAGTGACGCGCCAGTGCGGAGGCCATCCGGTTCTCTGAGGACATTAGCGCCAGATGCAGCGCATCGCGGCGGGTCACCTTGGTGCCCATGCGGATGCGTGAATGGGTGTGTTTGACCCGATCCAGATCGTTCTTGTCAACCGTCAGGGTCTGACTGAGATTCTGTTTGGCATCCAGCACTACCAACGCGGTCATCAGCTTGGTGAGGGAGGCAATGGGGCGCACCTTGGTGGCATTTTTTTGATAGAGCGTCTTGCCCGTGTTGACATCAAGAACCAGCGCGCTGCTGGAGCGAACATCCAGTTTGGCAGGGTTGGGGGCGGCGTTGACCCCAGGCAATCCCAGCATTCCCATCAAGCCGACAACCAGCGCTACTGCGCGAATCCGATACCGCATACAACCGACTCCATTCCCATCCAAAAAAGGCGCTAGATTCACTCATTTTTGCCCCTGCTTTACAAGGGCCTTTCGAGACTATTTATCCTGTTTGCGCAAAAGCGCGATCAAAAAAGCCCTCGGGTGAGGGCTTTTAGGTTTGGGTGACAGATCAATCTCGTGGCTGTACTGCCCTGCGTTTGCTGATCCAGCGCCAGACCAGTGCCACCATGCCACCCACCAGCAGCACCACCGGCAGATAGATGATGATGTTGAGGAACTGGGTCTGGTATTCCGCTGCCAGCTTGGTATGGCTCAGATAATAACCGAAACCGACCAGCGGGCAGATCCACATGATGGAGCTGATCAGGTTGACGATGAGAAAGCGCCCCTGCGGCAGCTCGGTGGCACCGACGATATAGGGGTAGGCGGTGCGCACGAAGGCGATATAGCGAGCGGTGATCAGGGTGATGATCCCGTACTTGTCCAGCAGGTGGTAAACCTTCTGCTGGTGTCGCTCTTCCACATGGGACATCAGCCGATGGTACATCTGGGTGTGGCCGAGGACGCGCCCTTGCATATAGCCAAGCCAGGTGCCGACAAAGGTGGCCATGATCAACAGCGGGATCACCCCGAGGGACAATACGTCTTGATAAATCAGCACGCCGGTGAGGATCAGCAGGCTGTCACCGGGTAGAAAGGCGGTAGGGATGAATCCGTTTTCCAATACCAGAAACGTCAAAATCACACCACAGATCATGAAGGCCATCTTGGGATCGGAAAGGGTGTTCAGATCATGATTCATAAAGGCGTGAGCCAGTTGGTAAAACTGCTCCATCTTGCAAACTCCGCAGGTTAGCTGGGTTGATCGGTCAAGGGCATGGCAAGCACCTTGTCGATGCGCAGACCATCCATGTCAACTATCTCCAGTTGCCACTGTTCCAGTGTCACCAGATCTCCGGTTTTTGGAACACGACCAAGGAGCAGCATGATAAGCCCTCCAAGGGTGTGATAGTGATGTTTTTCTTCTTCTGGCAGCCGAACCAGCTCCAGGCAGTCCTTCAACTCCGGCAGCGGGATCAGGCCGTCGAGCAGCCAGCTGCCATCGGCACGCTGGAATGCCCAGTTATCAGAGCCATCCTCCTGCTGGAAATCCCCCGCCAGTGCCTCCAGCAGATCCTGCTGGGTGACCAGACCTTGCAGCTCGCCATATTCATCAACCACCAGCACCATGTGCTCGGCATGGGAACGAAAATGGTTGAGCAGCTCCAGGCCGTCCAGGGTCTCGGGCAGCAGGCTACCCTCCTCGGTCAGGGCCGCCAGATCGATGGGCTCGCCCTTGATATAGGCCAGCAGCAGGGTGTTCACGTTGATGATCCCCACCAGTTCCGACAGGCTGCCATTGCAGACCGGGAAGAAGTTGTGGCGGTATTCCACCAGTCGTTGCAGGTTGACCGCCAGCGGCTGGGCCAGATCCAAATAGTGGATATCGCTGCGTGGCACCATCAGTGAGGAGAGGCTGCGTTCGTCAAGCCGAAACACGTTGCGCAGCATAGTGTGCTCGTGGTCTTCGATCACCCCGGCTTCCGACCCTTCCACCAGCATGGCGTGGATCTCCTCCTCGGTGACGTTGCTATTGCCATTCTGGTTGACCCGCAGCAGCCGCAGGCCGGCATTGGTCGAGGCTGACAGCAGCCAGACGAAGGGGCGGGTCAGGGTGGCGAGCCAGTGCATGGGGCGAGCCACCAGACAGGCGATGCGCTCGGCATTCAGCTGCCCCAGCCGTTTGGGCACCAACTCCCCCACCACGATGGAGAGGTAGGTGACAACCACAATGACGATAACGGTAGCGAGCAGGCCACTACTTTTAGCCGAGAGTCCCCACTCCTGCAGCCAGAGCGAGAAGGGCTGAGCCAGCAGGGACTCGCCATAGATACCGTTGAGCAGGCCGATACTGGTGATGCCGATCTGCACAGCGGAGAGAAAGTTGGTTGGATCTTCGCCCAGCTTGAGGGCGATAGCGGCGGAACGGTTGCCTTCACTGGCCAGCTTGCCAAGGCGCGCTTTGCGAGCGGTGACGATGGCGATTTCTGACATGGCAAAAATGCCATTAAGCAAAATCAATCCCAACAGGATCAAGATTTCCATACTGCAGTCGTGCCTCTTAGAGAGAGAGAAGATCGTGGGCAGTGTAATGAATTTGGCGCAGATGTGCTTGTGAAAGCAGGTGTTGCAGCAGGTTCATTTTATGACGTTGGCTTGGCATGGCTGGCAGAGATGATCCGGATGGGGTGGGCTGATGCAAAAGGGCGGGAAATCCCGCCCTTGGTATGGTCTGTCAGGCTGATCTGATCAGAACTGCTGGAACCAGCGCTGGATCTGGGCCGGATCCTTGCTCTGGGTCAGAGAGAGCATCAGCAGGATGCGGGATTTTTGCGGGTTGAGGGTGCCAGAGGCCACAAAGCCGTATTTGGCATCATCGATCTCGGCATCCAGAGTGGTGGCGCCAGTCGGTACACGGGCAGAGCGCACCACGCGGATACCATCCTTGCTCGCCTGGGTCAGGGTATCGAACAGGGTGTGGTAGAGGTTGCCGTTACCCACGCCAGCACTGACGATGCCGTCGAATTTGGCATCGACCATTGCCTTGGCCGGCAGATCGGTGGCGTTGGCATAGTTGTAGACGATGCCCACTTGCGGCAGCTTGTCGAGCTTGCTCACATCGAACGGGGTCTTGCTGGTGTGCAGGCGGGCCGGGGTGCGCTGATAGTCGATCTTGCCGTTGTGGATGTAACCCAGCGGGCCGAAGTTGGGAGAGGCGAAGGTCTGCACCCCGGTGGTGTTGGTTTTGGTGACGTCGCGGGCATCCAGCACGGTATCGTTCATCGCTACCATCACGCCACGGCCCTTGGAGCTCGGGTCGGAGGCGGTGACCACGGCGTTATAGAGGTTTAGCGGGCCATCGGCACTCATGGCTGTGGAGGGGCGCATGGCGCCAACCAGCACCACCGGCTTGTCGCTCTTGACGGTCAGGTTGAGGAAGTAGGCGGTCTCTTCCATGGTGTCGGTGCCGTGGGTGATGACGATGCCGTCCACGTCATCCTTGGCCAGCAGCTCGTTGACCCGCTTGGCCAGCTTGAGCCACACCTCGTCGTTCATGTCCTGGGAGCCGATCTTGACCACTTGCTCACCCTGGACATCGGCCACGTTTTTCATCTCGGGCACGGCGGCAATCAGGGTTTCGATGGCGACTTTACCCGCCTCGTAGTTGGATTGGGTGGCAGACTGACCCGCACCGGCGATGGTGCCGCCAGTGGCCAGAATGTGGACGCTGGGCAGGGCCATCGCCATGGGGGAGAGGGTCAGGCCAACAACGGCGGCGATCAGGGTCTTGCGGATCGGTAAGGTCATGCGGCAAATCCTTCTGATAGGGGAAATTGCAGCGATTTTGCGCTTTCTGTAGCGGTTTGTTGTGATAAAACTCACCAAAAGACAGGTGAGTACAGATTTTTAACCTGTTTTATACCTCTATAGAGATAAATTAACCTACCTGAAAGCCCTGGGCTTCGATCAGAGCGATCAGCGTTGCTTTGCTCAGATCACTTTCGATAACGGCCTTGCTGCTGGCGAAATCGACGGTAGCTGTAGCGACAGCGCTCTGGGCCAGCAGGGCTTTTTGCAGGCTGGCGGCGCAGCCACCACAGGACATGCCGGACACGGTGAGTTCGATGGTCATGGTGTATCTCCTCTGTTGATGAACGCCAGCCTAAAGCTGCCGCCTCCGGCAAGGTCAAGATGTCAGTACATCAACCCGGATAGTTCATCAGGGTTGCCTCCAGACTTGCAGTGACCTGCGAGTCCGGGGTCGTGGTGGCGATGATGATATTGAGTGCCTGCACCTAGCCGACTCCGGCAAGGCAAAGATATCAGTACATCAGTCCCAGATAGTTCATCAGGGTTGCCCCCAGGCTGGTGGTGACCAGTGAGCCGAGAGTCGTGACGGCAATGATATTGGCTGCCAATGCACTGTCGCCTCCCATGGCACGGGTCATCACATAGCTGGCTGCGGCGGTCGGGGTGGCGCTGATCAGAAACAGGATGCCCAGCTCTAGATGACTGAAGCCGAGCAGGGCCGCCCCCATGGTGAAGGCGGCCGGGATCAGGCACAGGCGCATCACCGCAGCCCAACCAGCCAGCGCTGCCCCACCGCGCAGGGCATCAAGGCTGAGGGAGGCACCGGTACAGAGCAGTGCCAGCGGCAGCGTCATGTTGGCGAAGTAGCTGCCGGTGGTGAGCAGCAGTTGCGGCATCTTGATGCCGAGCAGGGTAAATGGCAGCGCTGCCACAATGGCGATGATCAGCGGATTCTTGATGATGCCGAGCAGGATGGGGCGGATACCGGTGGCGCCGCCTAGGCTGCGGGTGAGGGTGATCACCGCGAGAATGTTGTAGAGCACGGTCACCGCGCCTACATAGAAGGCTGCCGCCCCCAGCCCGTCATGGCCGTAGGCGTTTTGCACATAGGCGAGCCCGATGATGGCGCTGTTGCCGCGAAAGCTCCCCTGCACGAAGATGCCGCGCAGCCGCTGCGCCGTGATAAAACGCCCGGCCAACAATTCGAGCAGCAGGTAGCTGATGACGGTGGCGAGCAGGCCATAGCCGATAAACCAGAGGCTTGGCATGGTGGCGAAATTGGTACCGAGAATGCTCAAAAAGAGCAGGGCGGGCAGGGTGACCTGAAACACCAGCCGGGAGGCCGACTCGATAAAAGGATCCGGCAGCAATCCCAGCCGCTTGAGCCAGATCCCGAGCAACAGCACCACGCAGATGGGGCCTGTGATGGAGAGGGAGAAGAGCAGACTGGCCAGCAGATCCATGATAGCGTCCTGTGCTGTGCCCACACGCCCTGGTGGCGGGGCAAGAGTGCATTCTAACGCCATGGGCTTGTATTCGCAGGGGTTAATCACAACAATGTGGGCATTTCCACCGCCTAGCCTCCTGTGAGCCAATTCATGGACAAGAAACTGACCATCCTCGATATCGCCCGACTGAGTGGCGTCGGCAAGTCGACCGTCTCCCGGGTGCTTAATCAGGATCCCAAGGTGAAGCAGGAGACCCGCGAGCGGGTGGAGCAGATCATCGCCGAACACGGCTTTGTGCCGAGCAAGTCGGCGCGGGCCATGCGCAGCCAGAGTCAGCAGGTGGTGGGGATCATCGTCTCGCGGCTCGATTCCAGCTCTGAGAATCAGGCGGTGCGCGGCATGCTGGAGACCCTCTACCAGCGCGGCTACGATGCGGTGCTGATGGAGAGCAAGTTCTCCCCTGCCAAGGTGCAGGAGCATCTGGCGGTGCTGGAGCGACGCGGGGTGGATGGCATCATCCTGTTCGCCTTCAATGACTTGGACTATGCCGCCATGGCCCCGCTGAAAGATAAGCTGGTGCTGGTCGCCCGTGAATATCCCGATTTCTCCTCGGTCTGCTTCGATGACGCCGGTGCGGTGCGCACCATGCTGGCGCAGCTGGCCAGCCGTGGCGCCCGCGACATCGCCTATCTGGGGGTGGATGCCTCGGATCTCACCACCGGCCAGCGTCGCCTCGACGCCTATCTCGCTTACTGCGCAGAGCAGGGGTTGAGCCCGCGCAGCGCCCTCGGCGATCTCAGCCTGCAGAGTGGCTACCGGCTGGCTGCCGAGCTGCTTACTCCTGCCACCCAGGCGCTGGTTTGCGCCAGCGACACCCTCGCCATCGGCGCAGCAAAATACCTGCAAGAACAAGGGCGTAGTGAGGTGTTGGTGACCGGCCTTGGCAACAACCCCATGCTCAGCTTCCTCTTCCCCAACGCCCTTAGTCTCGATCTGGGCTACAAGGGGGCGGGGGAGCAGGCAGCGCGCCAGCTGCTCGGTCAGATTGAGCAGGAGCAGCCTCCGTTGGTGACCATAGCCCCCTGCCGAACCCTGTGAGCCCCATCACTTCCGACTGAACAAAAAACGCGCTTTTTGTGACGCTGGCCACGAAATGGGAACGTTCCCATCTCGATCTGGCCAGATTGTCGGCATGCTAAATGGGAACGATACCAAAAACGCTCCGGCCGACAGACTGGCTCAAAAGGGCGATACAGACCACTATTCAATGGCGTCACAGAGGGAAGACCCATGTCCAAGATCAACGCACAACAGCTTGCCACCCTGATCGACAAGATCGGCGGCAAGGAGAACATCGCCACCGTCAGCCACTGCCTGACCCGGTTGCGCTTCGTCCTGAACGATCCGGCCAAAGCCGACAGCAAGGCCATCGAAACCATCCCAGCAGTGAAGGGGAGCTTCACCCAGGGCGGTCAGTTCCAGGTGGTGATCGGCAACGAGGTAGAGCAGTGGTACAAGGCGCTGACCGAAGAGATCGGCGTCAGCGGCGGCAGCAAGGAGGCCGCCAAGCAGGCTGCCCGTCATAACATGAATCCGCTGGAGCGGGGCATCTCCCATCTGGCGGAGATCTTTGTCCCCTTGTTGCCCGCCATCATCACCGGCGGTCTGATCCTGGGCTTTCGCAACGTCATCGGCGACATCAAGATGTTCGACGACGGCACTCACACCCTCACCGAGATCAGCCAGTTCTGGGCTCAGGTACACGCCTTCCTCTGGCTGCTGGGCGAGGCGATCTTCCACTTCCTGCCGGTGGGTGTCTGCTGGTCTGCGGTAAAGAAGATGGGCGGCTCCGAGATCCTGGGTATCGTGCTGGGGGTGACGCTGGTGTCGCCACAGTTGATGAACGCCTACGGCATTGGTCAGCAGACCCCCGAGGTGTGGGACTTCGGACTGTTCGTCATCCAGAAGGTGGGTTATCAGGCGCAGGTTATTCCGGCGCTGTTGGCGGGGGTATTCCTGGCCTGGGTGGAGACCAACCTCAAGCGGATCATTCCGGCCTACCTCTATCTGGTGATTGTGCCGTTTGTCTCGCTGCTGCTGGCGGTGATCGTGGCCCACGCCTTTATCGGCCCGTTCGGTCGCTGGATTGGTGAGGGCGTCGGCTTCGCTGCCAAGGCCGCCATGACCGGCTCATTTGCTCCTATCGGTGCCGCCCTGTTCGGCTTCTTCTATGCGCCGCTGGTCATCACCGGTATCCACCACACCACCAACGCGGTGGATCTGCAACTGATGCAGAGCATGGGTGGCACGCCGATCTGGCCGATCATTGCGCTCTCCAACATCGCTCAGGCTTCTGCCGTGGTGGGCATCATCCTGATTAGCCGCAAGGAGAACGAACGGGAGATCTCGGTGCCTGCCGCCATCTCGGCTTACTTGGGCGTGACCGAACCGGCCATGTACGGTATCAACCTCAAGTACAAGTTCCCCATGCTGTGCGCCATGGTGGGTTCCAGCCTCGCGGCCCTTATCTGCGGCTTCGCCGGGGTGATGGCCAACGGCATCGGAGTGGGCGGCCTGCCGGGCATCCTCTCCATCCAGCCGCAATATTGGGCCATCTACTCAGTCGCCATGCTGGTTGCCATCGTGGTGCCGGTGGTACTGACCCTGTTGGTCTACAAGCGCCAGCAAGCCGCTGGCAAGTTGGCCCAAGCCAGCGCCTGAACATAGTTATCAGGGCGACCGATGGGTCGCCCTCTCCATTTTCTATTCGAGACAAGAGAAAGACCCATGAGCCAAACACCCTGGTGGCAGAGTGCCGTGATTTACCAGATCTACCCCAAGAGCTTTCAGGATTCCGCTGCCCGTGGCACCGGTGATCTCAAGGGGATCATGGCCCGCCTCGACTATCTCAAGACCCTGGGCGTTGACGCCCTCTGGCTGACCCCGGTCTACGTTTCCCCGCAGGTGGACAACGGTTACGACATTGCCGACTACTACGCCATCGACCCCGCCTACGGCACCATGGAAGACTTCGAGGCGCTGCTGGCTGCCGCTCACGCGCGGGACATCCGTATCGTGATGGATATCGTGGTCAACCACACCTCCACCGAGCACGCCTGGTTCAAGTCGGCGCTGGGGGATAAAAACAGCCCCTATCGCGACTACTACATCTGGCAGGATCCGGTGGCGGGCGGTGTGCCCAACAACTGGCAATCCAAGTTTGGCGGCAGCGCCTGGGCGCTGGATGAGATTACCGGTCAGTACTACCTGCACCTGTTTGCCCGCGAGCAGGCGGACCTCAACTGGGAGAACCCGGCGGTGCGCGCCGAGGTGAAAAACATCATCCACTTCTGGGCGAAAAAGGGGGTAGACGGTTTCCGCCTCGACGTCATCAACCTTATCTCCAAGGATCAGGCATTCCCCAACGACGAGATTGGCGATGGCCGCCGCTTCTACACCGACGGGCCGCGCATCCACGAATTTTTGCAGGATGTGAGCCGCGATGTGTTCGCGCCGGTGGGGGCCATGACGGTGGGGGAGATGTCATCGACCAGTCTGGAACATTGCCAGCGCTACGGTGCACTGGATGGCTCCGAGCTCTCTATGGTGTTCAACTTCCACCATCTGAAGGTGGATTACCCCAACGGTGACAAGTGGACCAAGGCACCGTTCGATTTCCTCGAACTCAAGCGCATCTTCAACCACTGGCAGAGCGGCATGCACGGCAAGGGGTGGTCGGCGCTGTTCTGGTGCAACCACGATCAGCCGCGCATCGTCTCCCGCTTCGGCGACGAGGGCGAGCATCGGGTGGTAGCCGCCAAGATGTTGGCCAGTACCCTGCACGGCCTGCAGGGCACCCCCTACATCTATCAGGGGGAGGAGATCGGCATGACCAACCCCGGCTATCAGAGCATCAATGACTATCAGGATGTAGAGAGCCGCAACATCTTCGCCATCAAGCAGGCGGAAGGGATGAACGAGGCCGAGATCCTGGCGATTCTGGGGGCCAAGTCCCGCGATAACTCCCGTACTCCGATGCAGTGGAGCGCCGCGCCTAACGCCGGTTTTACGGCAGGCACTCCGTGGCTCACGCCTGCGGCCAACTACCCCGAGATCAATGCCGAGGCGGCGCTGGCCGACCAGAACTCGGTGTTCTGGCACTATCGGGATTTGATTCGCCTGCGTAAGGATTACCCCATCTTCACGCAAGGGGATTATCAGGAGCTGCTGGCGGGGCATGAGAAAGTCTGGGCCTATACCCGCAGTGCCAACGGCCAGACCCTGCTGGTGGTGAGCAACTTCTACGGCGAGCCGGTTGAATTTACCTTGCCTGCCGAGCTGCAAGCTGCTGCAGGTCGGCTGCTGCTGGGTAACTACCCCGATAGCCCGGTCCCACCGCAATCGGGTATGCTGCGCCCTTATGAATCCCTGATCTGGCTGATGGAGTAGTGGATGAGCGAGGTGATTACGAAGGCGGCGGCTGTGGTGCGTGGCCCCGAGTGGCAGAAGATGGTGGCGGGGGAGCCTTATGATGCGGGGGATCCCGCGCTGGTTGCTGCACGCGAGCAGTGTCGTGCATTGCTGGGTGAACTGAACCGGGAGTCGACCAATTCCCCTGGGTGGGATGAGCGTCTCACGCGTTTGCTCGGTAGCCGTGCTGAAAGCTGCTTTATTACCCCGCCATTTTTTTGCGACTACGGCACCAATATCCATGTGGGGAAGAATTTTTACGCCAACTTTAACTGCACCATCCTCGACGTGTGCGAGGTGCATATCGGTGACAACGTGCTGCTGGCGCCCGGGGTGCAGATCTACACTGCGGCTCACCCCGTTGCCGTCGCACCGCGCATCAAGGGGGTGGAGTTTGGCAAGCCGGTGCGGATCGGTCACAACGTCTGGATCGGCGGCAGCACGGTGATTTGTCCCGGCGTCACTATCGGTGACAACAGCGTGATTGGCGCAGGCTCGGTGGTGACCAAAGACGTGCCCGCCAATGTGGTGGCGGTAGGTAATCCCTGCAAGGTATTGCGGCCCATGACAGCAGAGGAGTTGATGGAGGGGTAAGCTACGGGGGGTTTAACCGAGATAATGGATGAAGTGGGTAAGTCACCCCCTCAAACGAAAAATGCCCCACCGGAAGGTGGGGCATTTTTATAACAGCAACTAACGTGCTGGCGCGTGTTGATAGCCGCGAGTGTTAGATGGCCCAGCCACCGGCATAGAAGACCACCAGTGCCACGGCGATGATGACGGTACCGACGTTGAGTTTCTTCCACTCGGCGGCAAACAGACGACCAACGACCAGCGCCACGAAGCCCAGCATGATACCGGTGACGATGTTGCAGGTGAGCACGATGAAGACGGCGCACAGCATACCGGCCAGCGCATCGACCGAGTCACTGAAGTCCAGCTTGGTGACGTTGCCCAGCATCAGCAGGCCGACGTACATCAGGGCTGGTGCGGTGGCGTAGGCCGGTACCAGATAGCTCAGTGGCGACAGGAAAATCATCATCAGGAACAGCACGCCGACCAGCGCCGCGGTCAGACCGGTCTTGCCACCGGCGGCAGTGCCTGCGGCAGATTCGATGTAGACGGCCGCTGGAGCACCACCCACCACGCCAGCGACCATGCTGCTAACAGAGTCGGCTGTCAGGGCCTTGCCGCCGCTGATGATGTGGCCACGTTCATTGATGAGGCCCGCCTGACCGGCCACAGCACGGATGGTACCGGTAGCGTCAAATACGGCAGTCATCACCAGCGCCAGCACGGTGGGGATCACCACCGGATTGAGGGCGCCCAGCAGATCCATGCTGCCCACCAGCGAACCGTTGGTACCGGTCAGGCTCGGCATGGCGAAGAAGCCCTGCCAGGTCACTTGCGGATCAAAGATGAGACCGAGGATGGAGATGGCGATGATCACCATCAGGATACCGCCCGGCACCTTGCGACGTTCCAGACCGAAGATGGCGGCCAGACCCAGCACCGTCATGATGACCGGGAAGGAGGTCACTTCACCCAGTTGAACCGGCAGACCGGCCCCTTCGTTCTTGATCACCATGCCGACGCCGTTGGTGGCGATCAGCAGCAGGAACAGACCGATACCTATGCCGGTGCCGTGGGCAATGCCGGAGGGGAGGTTATCGAGGATCCACTGGCGCACGCCAGTGATGCTGATCAGGGTGAACAGCACACCCATCAGGAAGATGGCGCCGAGGGCGACAGGAATACTCAGTCCCTGACCGAGTACCAGACTGAACGCGGTAAAGGCGGTGAGGGAGATGGCACAACCGATAGCCATCGGCAGCTTGGCCCACAGCCCCATCAGCAGGGAGCCGAAGGCGGCGATCAAACAGGTGGCCACAAAGACCGGGCCCTGCTCAAAACCGGCGGCACCCAGCATATTCGGCACAACTATGATGCTGTAGACCATGGCCAGGAAGGTGGTCAAACCGGCCAACAGTTCCTGGCGCACACTACTACCGCGCGCAGAAATGGAAAAATAAGAATCCAAAAAGCCACCGGTGGTGCCGTTGGCGGCCATATCTTGCTTTGCCATAACTTATCCTAAAAGTGTGAAGGAAATCGTTTGCTTTTGTGGCGCGCAAAATAGCAAGAATTCGCGGAAAATGCAGTGGGTAACCTGACTTTTTCATCAATATTTTGCATAAAGGGCCCATTCGGAGTTCAAGTGCAGACTCAAAAGGGAGGAAAGTCAGTGTGAAGTGTTTCTGAGGAGGGGAATAGGTGAGAAAAATGGAACAACAAAAAACCCGCCTGAAGCGGGTTTTTTAAATTCTTGCTGAGCGATTAGCGAATGGCATTAGCCACAAGCAATATGCTCAAGCTTGAATTACAGACCAACTACGTTGGCTGCAGCCGGGCCTTTCTGGCCTTGCTCGATGGTGAACTCAACGCGCTGACCTTCGTCCAGGGTTTTGAAGCTGGTGGACTGGATAGCGGAGAAGTGTACGAACACGTCTTTGCTGCCGTCAGCCGGGGAGATGAAGCCAAAACCTTTTTCAGCGTTGAAGAACTTAACGGTACCAGTCATTTTGTTAGACATAATAATTTCCTTAAATAGTATTTGAAATGCTACAAAATGTAGCAATCGGTGATTTTTCGTCAGCAATACGTATGGGGAGCACTAAAGAAGGAGAATTATTTTGTAAGAATTATCCTAGGATAACGCTTACACTAATCACTGCTTTACTAAAATGACTGCCTAACATAATCAGGTCTGAACTGCCGAACCATCGAGAGAGATTAAAACACGCTCTCATTGTTAAAGCAAACCTTATCTCTATATTAATTTTTTGTAACGAACGTGAGGTTGGTTGTTTTTTGGTAAAAGCTATTTATTTCAAGTGTATAGAATGTCCCATTTTAACGGGAACCGCTTCTAAGGAAGCTCGCTTGCGCTTTTTTGTATCACTAATGTAGCCAGGTTTGGCAGTAAAGATGACGCTCATGATCAGATTGAAATGCTTCACGCTTGTGGGCAGTGCGCGCTCGGGGCTATAAATGAAAATGCCCGCTCAGCACCAAGTGCGAGCGGGCATTTTCACTAAGCAGGGAATTAGCGTTTGCTGCGAAACTTGTTGCTGACTGAATCTATCCAGCTAAAGGTTTCTGGCAGTACCTGATTCTTGGCGCGCTCTTTTGCTTTCTCGCGAGCAAGCTTGGAGGCCGCTTTGGCTGCTTCGGCGCGATCTGCCACAATTTTCAGGCGACCCTCTTCACGGATTTTGTTCCGCTCTCCGTTGGTCAGCTGGTGGTCTGCATTGGCTTGCGCTTTCTGCAATAACAAGGCTATTTCAGCTTTTTCAGCCTCGGTCAGATCTTTCATTTCCAGCTTTTTCACAGCGCGCTCCTGCGGCAGGGGGGTTAGATACCCTAACACAGTTGTGCCGATCACTTCTTATGCAATCGGCATTCCAGCAGCAAAAACACCAGTTAGAGCCAGGTTCCCGAGATTTCGCGGCAACTTTAGCGCTTGTTTACCGCATGTCAGGTGATGGCCAGTGGAGATAGCGCCATCTGCTCGTCTGGCTCGACATGGATCAACACAATGGCGTGAGGCAGTTGCTCTATGATCTCATGTTCGATGCGGTCACATATATCGTGAGCTTCACCAATAGTCATCTCGGTTGGCAGGGTGAGGTGAAAATCAATATGGCGACGACGACCAGCACGGCGGCTGCGCAAATCGTGAAAACCGCTGGCGGCAGGGCAACATTTAGTGATGATGCGGCTGGTCGTCTCCAGCTCCTCGTGGCTCATGCTATGGTCGAGCAGGGGGTGGAAGGCTTCATTGAGCATGCCGATCGCCTCCCTGACAATAAAGATGGCGACAGCAATTGCCACCAGTGGATCGAGGATGGCGAGTGAGTGGCCAAACAGACTGGCCAGCCAGATACCGCCAAGACCGATGGCCACTCCGGCGGAGGTGAGAACATCGGCCTTCAGATGAAGTGCATCTGCAGCCAGCGCGACGGACTCCTCTTCTTTCGCCACCTTATATAAGTAGGCAGATACGCCACTGTTAACTACCGCTGAAATCACCATGACAAGCACGCCCCAGCCGATACTTTCGATGGCTGCTGGGTGGATCAGTTTGTCGACCGCCTCGAAAATAATCCACCCTGCAGCCAGCAAGATCAGCAGGGCCTCTATAACACCAGAGACATTTTCAATTTTGTCGTGGCCATAAGGGTGGCGCTCATCGGGAGGAAGGTCTGACTTTTTCACAGCGAACAGGGCGATCAGGGCCGCCACCAGATCCATCGCGGAGTGGATGGCTTCCGAGATGATACTGACCGAGCCACTGGCGATACCTGCCATTACCTTCATGATGATCAGGCTGATATTGGAGCAGACGGATACCATGGCTGCTCTGGTTTTTCTGTTCATGTCACAGCTTCCTGAATAAAAACGAATATTTCGGTGCGGCGCGCATTATATCTGGCTGACCGGAAATAACCTATTCGGTGTTGTAACCTGATGTTTCTGGTGATATTGCGAATGCTTATTAAAATGGTGGCCGCTTAAACAGAAATAAATAATGAGAGAGATTTATATTTATCCGTGAAAATATCTCGGAAGTGCTGCCTTAATATAAGCGTGACAACATTTAATAATGCAAATCACTCTTTTTTGGTTTTTCGTATCGAGCCCATTAGGCTTGATGTTCCAAGGGACTGCTCGTAGCTATTTTTTGGTGAGAATGAGGCTGGATTCGGATACGAGTGGAGGGTATGCTGGTTCTGTTGATGGCCCCTGCCATCACACCAAGCGTACTGAAGTTGATGATTCGGATGGCATGCTGGATCCCTTGCGGCTCCAACTGTCTAGATAACATTTTTGGAGTTTGATGATGAGTAACAAAGAACATCACAACGGCAAAGATGCCAAGAAAAAACCGCAGCTGTCACTGAAAGAGAAACGCGAAGCCAAACGTCAGAAAGCAGATCTGAAAAACGGCAGCGCAATGAAGTAACGCTCCTCTACTGCTGTTCCTTCGGAGCCAGTACAAAGCCAGCCCTTACCGGCTGGCTTTTATGTTTGTGGCTCACGGCGTGGCGCCGTAAGCCGCGAAAATCTGGCGATAGCGACCATCCTGGCGCATTGCCTCAAGGCGTTCATCAAACAGGTTGCGGACATCGGTCGCACGGAAGGCAAAGTGATAGACGGTGGGTGGGAAGAGGTCCGCCTGCCTGACCTGATTGCGCTGGTAGCGCTCGCCAGTCTGGGCTGCGGCGATCAGCTGGTCCAGATAGTAGTAGAACACCCGCTCCTCCAGTACCACGGCATCGACCCTGCCGCGCATCAGCTGATGCACCTGCCCCTGCTGCTTGGCTACCTCCTCATAGTGGGGATTCTGGTTGGCCATGGTGGCGAACGCGCCCCCCAGAATGATCCTTGCCCGTTGAAAGGCGGTGACTCGCTTTGTATGCAGATCGTCCAGGGTGCTGATATGGGTGCTGCGCAGGGTGAAGATCCGGTTATGGAACGTAATGACGGGCCGGGTCAGAAAGTGGGGATCAACCATGCCGGGTCTGACATTGATGATGGCATCCAGCTTTCCTGACTCGAACAGACGGAAGGTTCGCTCCAGCGGCAGAAATTCAAAGCTGGGCTCATAGGCGCTACCGGCGAACGCCTCTTTCAGCAGATCCAGCTCGATGCCACGGTGAGCGTCTTTGATGACATAGGGGGGAATGGCAAAGCTGACCCCAACCTTGAGTGGCTTGGCCAGTAACTGGCCGGGCAACAAGCTGGCCAGCAGTAGCAATAAAGGGGTGATCAGCTGCATTACACCTTTCACAAAGCGCTCCTGTCGAGAATATCCATCACTGTAAGAGAGGCCGCCATAAAACGTCATATTCCTTTCTGGCTGACAGGTTCAGCCTTGAATACATAAAAAAAGACCCTGATTTATCAGGGCCTTTTCAATATTTCTGTTCTTAAAAAGGAAGGGCAGGAACATTTCAGTGTAACTGCCACTGTGTGTGTGAGTTGGTTGAGTACAAGCCAAGTAACCACAGGTTCTATCCACCTTGCTATCTCACCCACACGTCCTTAAATCGCATTAAACCTATCATTAATGCAGTTCGTGTCAACATCTCATGCATTTACGATAAAAAAGTTTACACAATTTTTCGAACGTCTTTCTCTGCGTATAGAGGACATACTACACCAGTTCTGATGTCTCGGGGCTGTGAAGTTGCAATCCTTAACGGCAACTACCCCTCCCTCAACTGCATGCCACCCGATCTCTTGGTCTGCTACCAGGTGTGGGTCGAAGATACTGAGCTGAACCGAATAGCAAGTGAACGCATGAGAGAACGTCAGTGGAGCGCGGAATGACCTATGACTGTGTGGGTTGGAAAGTAACAGACTGCCGCTTGGTTTAACCCTACCGTGCAACAGCCGCTGTAATCACCCTACTACACGTCTTCACCATCAGGTTTACATCAGAATGAAGTCATGGGCTGCTGGATTGGTACATGCTATCAGAGCTTTGTCGCCCATGGGGGAAAGCAATGACAGTTCAAACAATAGTCAAGGGAAAAAATGAGTCCAGATGTTAGTTCTAATTGAATCTTGATGAAGTTCAAAACCTGGAAACAGAAATATATATTTTTTTACGAAAATATTGTAGTAGATCTTTTTCTATTCAGCCTTGCGAGAGATTTGCTAATGCTAGAAGGAAATCAAGAGTCCATCGAATTGATAAGGGCCTTATACCCAAATTTCGAAATAACGGGTGTACCTAAGGCATCTGGTCAAAGGGCTGTATACTTTGGCATTTTTACTGGTCGTTCAGATATTGAACCTGAAAATTGTGATAAGTGGGGAGAGGTTGTTCTTAAAATGTCGAGTGTGACATCAAGAACAACTATCTCATACATGGAAAAAGAAGTTGAGGTTCTTAATCAAATCCGAAGTCCATCATTTCCTCGATTATTTTTTCATGAAGCAATCACTCTCCACCCAGAAACTGAGGAACCACTGAATCCGATTAAGTTCGTGAGTATAGAGCAAAGAATGAATGCTCAGCCATTAACGAATTTAATGAGTGGCTATAATAATGAGCCAGCAGTTATCTCATTTTTAGAAAAAATACTTATTGCAATGGATTGCTTATGGGGCCATCCACAAAAATTAGTACATAGGGACTTAAAACCAGACAACATTTTAGTTAAAGATGATGGTTCTCTTGTCATTATAGATCTTGGTCTATTACGGCAAGAAGGCTCTGCTGGTGTAACTTATAGCTTCTGTGATTTTGGCCCCTGTACGCCTGCCTATGCGAGCCCTGAGCAAGCTAAAAATGCAAAGAGAGATATCTCATTCAAGAGTGATCTATTTTCTATCGGCATTATTTGTTACCAGATGCTAACTGGACAGCACCCATTTATGGTTTCTGATGGCACAAACTATAATGATGAAATATTAGAGCGAGTATGCAGCCACACTCCTGATGCTTTACATACAAAGGGTGTTGATAGAGATTTATCAAATATAATTGAGAAAATGATGAGCAAGGAGCCATATCTGAGATATCGTGTTCCAAGTAAAATCATCAATGAATTGAATGCAATTAAGGAGCGGATATGAGTTTACGTTTATTTCATCAATCTGGACACTGTGCTAACTGGAACAGAGATTCTTTCGAAAAGGATAAAATCGGTGATGGAATAATTTTTAGTCCAGTTCATGAGACATGTAAAAATGTTTCTGACTATAGTAAAAAACTAAAGTCAGTATCATTATTTGATCCACAATTTTACTTACCTAGCTCTCAAAAACAAAAATTACAATCATATAGCTTCTTCCCCAATTCGATTATGGGGGAAAAAGGCTTTTCAACAATTGATTTTATGGCTGTATCTTATGAAGCAGCAAAAAGATGTATTGAGTTCCAATTGGAGAATGATTTTTTGGAGCTGATCATACCTGCAAGGTTTTATGAATACTTTGATGAAAAATATATCGATGGTCAATCTCAACAATTTGTACACCCATTTCTTGAGCAGATCAAGAAGCAAGACCCACTTGGTAGTAAAAAGGTATTGCTGACTGTTCCCATGACTTCATCAATGGTGAACAGTAATGAGTATCGAAATAAGGTTCTAAACTGGATTACAAGCTACCCTGAAATTGATGGTGTATATATGTTCTGCCAACATGATAGGGGTACAAAGCAAATAAATGACCTAACATTTTTGACTCAGTACATGGATGTTATTAAGGCATCTTATGATGCAGACTTAGAGGTTCTTGTTGGGTATTCAAACACTGAGTCATTGTTGTATACACTCGCTGGTGAAATTAGCCTAACTATAGGCGCATTCGAAAATACCAGAATGTTTTCTCTAGATAAATTCATCGTAACGGATGGGGATAGAAGGGGGCCAAAAGCCAGAATTTATCTTCCTAAACTGTTGAACTGGATCAACTTTGATGAGGCTAAAATTCTAAAGGATAGATACCCTCATATTTGGAGTAAGATATATACCGCATCAGATGAATCTGATGAGGCATTTGAGCTGACAAAAGACCCTGCATTTAATTCAGCAATATTGTATAAGCACTATTTTAAAGCGTTTAGTGACCAAATAGATGAGCTTTCATCCTTGAGCATTCAAGGGCGGTATAAAAAGCTGAATGAATGGATTGATGAAGCTATAGACCTACATGATGAAATCAGTAAACATGCATTGAAGCTTGATAAACACGGCAATGGGGATCATCTGAACACTTGGAGCAATGCAATTCGCATATTTGCACAATCCAATGGTTTAGTTTAATAAGGATTGCGCAATCATCGCATTGGCTTTCCAGTAGGCGATTTCAGAAAAGTGCGTTTCTTCAACAGGGGAGAAATGCACTAAGTAATCACCTTCTATAGAGATGGTTGCCAATCCAACATTATAACGTTTAAATTCATCAATGTTTTTTATTGCGGGGTTTGCATGCTTTTTGTCAAGTACAACCCAACTTTCATTAGCAAAAGTTTTATAACGACTCGCTTGCCAAAGAGCTCGCTTCCAATCTTTCAGCTTTGCTTCTACGGCCTTTATTGTATCTACAATATTCTCAGGTTCTTTTACTTTTACATAGATACCATTTTCTTTTTGTTTGCAGTAACCTGCATCAACAAATTCTTTGATCGCTTTTTTCGATAATGAGAGAGATGCGCCTGAAATTTTAGAGATGTGCTCGGCATCAAAGTTGGTTTTTAATGGCAACTGTTTTAGTGTGTATGCCCAAGAAGGTGTGATCTGCCCCAAATTTAAGGCTGCTTTCCTTCTCTTATACTCGAAGATGATTGCATCAGCTATGCCAAAACCACAGTCGAACTCTCTTTCAAAACCAATATTTTTCTTAAATTGCTTTCTCACAAGAGATTGCAAGCTGTTTACAAGAGCAAACTCTGAGTCGAACGCATCTTGCGAGGTATCAACGTTCGCCAATGAAGCTGATTTTATTGTAATTAGAGGACTCATATTCAACTCTTGCTCTTTATCATATACAATAAAACATTATATAGTATTATGTTTAAGTATTCCATATTTTTTTGGTGGCTGCAATGAGTGGAATGAATATTATAACTCACAAGATACTCAAGAAAAATAATCTGGGGACAGATTACTTTATTGGTGACTTACATGGGCACATTACTTCTTTGAAGCGCATTCTGTCTGTGGTGAACTTTGATCCTGATATTGATAGGGTAATTTGCACGGGCGATTTAGTTGATCGTGGGGCATGTTCACTAGAGTGTTTGAGGTTAACGGCCCAAGGTTGGTTCTATTCTGTTGTAGGTAACCATGAGGAATTCATTCTGGATGAAGATAATTCATCACCATATAAACGCTCTATTTGGGAAAGAAACGGTGGGGGGTGGTGGTTTTCACTTACAGATGAGGAGCGCCAGGAGTGTCGAGCCCTTATAGTGAACAATATGAGCTTCACTTTATCAGTAGAGCTTGAGGATTATCATATTGGTGTTATTCACTCAGAGGTTCCAATGAAGACATGGCCAATCTGTGACTCTGTTTTAAATGAATGTCGGCGTGAGATCCTGTGGGGGCGAAGTGTCATTTCATCTGAGGAAGAAAACTCCATCTCAGGAGTTGACTTTATTATTTCTGGACATACCCCTGTGGACTACCCCCGATTTGTCGGGAATCAACTATTTCTAGATACCGGTTCTGGTTACTCTCCAAGTGAGCGCATTAATAACCCACATCTCACAGCTTGTAAAATTAGAAAAGGAGTGTTTGATTTCATACATGCCACTGCGTTCACATGTACCACTTCACAAATTATTGTGACCTAAAAGTAATATATTTATTATGCTATAAACTTTTTAATCAATAGTTTCATTAGTGGGTAGATATGGCAAGAATCCTGATGACTCGTGCTCTTGACGACAACGGCCACATCGTTGATGTCAAAGACGTTGTTAGTGGCAAAGGATGCAATTGCACATGCATAGGTTGTCAGGGCGCTGTCTGGGCAATGAAGGGGCAAGTTAAAGCCCATTATTTCTCTCATGAGCCTAATTCAGTCGAACAGAATGCCTGTACCTGGAAGCCGGAAACGGAAATACATATCCTAGCTAAAGAGGTTTTAGCAACGGATAGGCAGTTGTTACTGCCTATTGGAACTATAAATACAATACATCAAAATATATCCTTTGATGAGATGGTATGTGAGGTTTATGAGGGCAGAGTTATACCTGATGTTATTGGGTTCATCGAGGGAGAGAAGGTTCTCATCGAAATTGCAGTTACGCACTTTTGTGATCGAGGGAAAGTTAAAGAATTAAAGAGGGTGAATGCAACCTGCATTGAACTTGACCTGAGTGGATTTCGTGTGAAAGGAGAGATAATCTCAAAAGATGAGATTAGAGATTATCTTAAAAAATGCCCTAAAAAATGGGTGTCTGTAGCCCCTGTTGGCAACTTCTCCGAAATGATTTACTCCCATAATAGACAACAATTATTATCTTTACAGCATCAGTATTCATCTTTGAGTTCAAAGCACCAGACAGAGGTTAAAAAACTTAATGCAGAATTCGAAGCGATAAAAAATACGCGCGAATCAGAACTAAGCGATATGCAAAGAGTGATTCAACAGTCTCGGCATGCAGAAGGCAAGGCTAACGCCATTTTAAAAAGATGGGAGAGAGTGTTAAAAGAAAAAGAGTCGTCCATTTTAGAGGCACAGGAAAAAATAATCCTATTGGAAGATCAATACAGAAGCTTTGAAATGGAATTGAAAGACCGTCTCTATCATATACAAGATGAAGTTGATCAAAAGCAAGATTTACTACGTGACCTTCTTAATTTAGATGAACTTAAGGCAGAGTTTTATTCACAGGTTGATGATGTAAATAGAACAATTAAAGCTAAAGAGGCTCAGCTTGATGCTGGTGAAGTCGAAATGCGTAGGCGTTCAGCTTCCTTAGATCTAATACAGAAAAATTTAAATGATAGCCTCATCTCACTACAAGCACGAGAAAATGCCTTAACAGAAAAATCCAAAGACTTGGCAAACATCGTGGATATTAAAGCAAGAGAGCAGGCTAAAGTAATGTTTGAGCAGTTGCTAAAAGAAAAATCAAATGAGATAAAAGCACTGGAGGAAAAAGAAAGGAAAGCAAAAAAAGATATTGATGATTTAAGGCGAAAATATAGTTCATATATCAAAATCCCATGATTTTCACATATAGATTGTACAGATCTAGTTATCACCTTGCACAAATCTCAAACAGGTGTCTTGTTCACGCTACTTTCGTGCGCCCTTCCTTTGGTATCAATTTCAGAAGCTTCTTCAAATAATAGGGTAAGCTCGTCTATTGGGACAACGTCCGTAGGCATGGCAAGGGCATCGTTTCCAAATCGATGCAGCTTGAAAGAACTAACTGAGGGTGATCACCACCATCCCCTTCAAGTCTATATCATGTGTATGTCGCTTCCACCATCACCAACTAACTGGTCTCAATACAGCAAGTCTCTGATTAACCGTGGCTCACTCACCTGCTGGATTGATGCCGAGGCCATGAGCAACTCTGGTTTCACCGCGACCATCACGGGTGATGAGGGCCTGCCAGCTCTACACCGGCCAGACCATTTGCACCTTTCTGATGCTCAAGTTTTTCCGTCTCACTCTGCGAACGCCCTAGCGGCTACTCGATTCCCTGTTCGAGCTGATGAACGTACCGCTTTGTACCCCCGATTACAGTTGTGTCAGCAAGCGGACCTGCACGGTAACAGTGGCCTATTGGCAGCCAGCTAAGGGGCGTATCACCGACCTGGTTAACGTTGCTCAATCCCCTGCGACGCAAGTTGGGTAACATGTATGCGGATGGTGCCTATGACAGCAAATCCAGCCATCAGCTTATTTCGCACAAAGTGGCGACAACCTGCATTCCACCTTGCAATAACGCGGGGCGATGGAAATGGGACACCCAAGAAATGAGGCTGAGCTGGTGATGCGAAGGGATGGGCTGACGCACTGGAAGAAGATATCGGGGTATCACTGTCGTTCGCTGGTAGAAACGGCGATGTATCGCTTTAAGTCGTTGCTGGCGGGGAAAGTCAATCTGCGTAACTACAACAGCCAAGTGGAAGAAGTCATGGCGTATATATGCGCCATAAGCAAACTGAATACCCTCGGCCTATCTGTAATAAATCCCCAAGTGTAATGGTTACTTGGGGCTGGGGACGTTGTAACTTGGCAGCAGATTTGGGAAACAATGTAGATTGGCCCCTTGAAGATCCAGACACTTCGCCCCTCTTAACTTAAGAGGTAGTCTTGGAACTATGTTCAGTACTAGTCGCAACGAGAAGATGGTCGAAGTGTTAACAGGGGCTGAGCGCCGTCGACGCCGGACTCCGCAGGAAAAGATCTCCATCGTGCAGCAGACCTTTGAGCCCGGAATGACCGTCTCTCATGTCGCTCGCTTGCACGACGTCAACGCCAACCAGCTTTTCAAATGGCGTAAGCAATTCCAGGAAGGGTCTCTCACGGCGATCACCGCCGGTGAGGATGTTGTTCCTGCCTCAGAGTTGGCTGCTGCCATCAAGCAGATCCGAGAGCTCCAGCGTCTGCTCGGGAAGAAGACCATGGAGAACGAGATCCTCAAAGAAGCCGTGGAGTATGGTCGAGCAAAAAAATGGATTGCGCATGCGCCCTTGTTGCCGGGGGACGACGATTAAGTGCTGTGAGCCAGGCCCTTAATGTATCGCGTGCGCAGCTATCCGTTCGTGTTCATCGAAAACCAGGTTGGCAAGATGGTCGTCATCATCGCCAGCATGATGATGCTGCCTTACTTGGCCGGATCATGGAGGCGATGGCTGAGCTTCCCTCCTATGGCTATCGCCGAGTCTGGGCGCTGTTACGGCGTCAGTCAGAGGCAACACGACAGCCTGTGGTAAACGCCAAACGGGTATATCGCGTCATGCGCGATCATGGACTGCTGCTGGAAAGAAAACCGGCTGCACCATTGACCCAGCGGGCACATAAGGGGCGTGTTGCCGTCAAAGAGAGCAATCGACGTTGGTGCTCAGATGGCTTCGAGTTTCGCTGCGATAACGGTGAAAAACTACGAGTCACGTTCGCCATGGACTGCTGTGACAGGGAAACCTTGGACTGGGCTGCTAGTACCGGGGGTTACGACAGTGCCACGGTGCAAGATGTCATGCTGAGGTCTGTTGAACGTCGCTTCGGGGATTCGTTGCCGGCATCACCGGTGGAGTGGCTGACTGATAATGGCTCGGCGTATCGAGCCCATGAGACCCGCGTATTTGCACGAGAGCTCGGGTTGGAGCCCAGAACGACTGCGGTGAGAAGCCCACAGAGCAACGGTATAGCGGAGAGCTTCGTGAAGACGATGAAGCGAGACTATATCGAGATGATGCCGAAACCAGATAGCCGAACAGCGGTAGGCAATTTGGCCATCGCGTTTGAGCATTATAACGAGCACCACCCGCACAGCGCCTTGGGATACCGTTCACCCCGGGAATTTCTGCGCAGTCGGGTATCACAACCCTAAGCGGGAAAAAGTGTCTGGATCTATGGGGTCAAATCCACAATGCTATTACAAGTCATCAGAATACGGCCAATATTAACTCAATCACATCATCAAAAATGCCAATAAAATAAAACAACATAGATATGGTGCATGAATAAATAAGAATAAATACATTTATTACTGTTGAAAACTTCATTTCTATATCCTAGATAACTTTTAAATATGTCTTATGGGTTTTTTTACATGAAATCACGTCTAAAATGCACATGGTATAATTAAAATAAGAATAATGAAAACTTTCCTGATTGGAGAACACCCATGATTGTCTGAACCTCACGCGATAAGCTAAATCGCATATACATATATGGCCCAATGAAAAAAAATACGTAAGAAATCGTAAATAATTTTCGCAATCATGTTGTATCCAGCACGCCAATTTATCTTGCGGCTTGTAGCTCCCATAATTACTTGGCTATTCACTGCATGTGGCACACGATGAAACTCTTAATTTCATGGTTGCTGATTGCTCGGCATTCCTTGTATTAAAGTGCTGTTCCTATTAGGTGAATTGTCTTGCCGGAGTATATGTAGTATGAGCAATCTTATCTATGGGGGAAAAGTCAGATACAACAATACTCAATCCACAATGAGTGCTCAATCTCACCTCGAGATACGACAAAAGCGCCGTGAACTACTATTCGGCATAGCTATTCAGGTCATTCCTGACTGAATAGCTATAAGTGACTGAAAGGAGGGGCATATAGCCCCTCCCCTTTCGAAAATCCATTCGATACCGCTCAATCCATAATACATACTTGGTTAAATGCAGAGCTACCATTTCCTCCATTGGCGGCAGAACCAACTGGTAATAGATAGGCCAAATGATCGACGCCCGACATATCCGATATCCAACTTGGGAACGTCGTATCCCATCCAAGTACAGTACTTATCTGATTACTAGGGTAAGCGCTGTACAATGTATCCATCTCTGCTCTTGTAGGCATACGCCAGGAAGAGCTACCACCAATATTAAGGTTTAAGCAATCCGTATCTGTGATCGTAAAGGACGCCTTACTCAAAATTACGAATCTAGCACCAGTACTCCCTGATACGACAACCTCATTGGTATTTACTGACGTCAATTCATTGCCAACTTTCGGGGCACCTGTAGCAGCTACAGGGGTCACAGAAAAAGAAATAACATTTTTCTGATCTGCTGCTGTCACCGTGTAGGTTTTGGCTGTTGCACCGCTGATCTCGGCACCATTACGATACCACTTGTAGGTACTTGCACCTTCGGCATCATTGTCTGCATCGCTGTAGACATAGCTACCGGTCAGCACATCCCCCACCGTCGGGCTGGTGTTGTCAATCGTGACACCTGCTGCCTGTGGCGCACTGCCTACCAAGGGGTTAACCGCATTGGTATCAGCCGACGTCACCTCGGTACCAGTTGTCGGGGTGCCCGTTACAGCAACCGGCGTCACCGCAAACGCAATAACATTGCCTTCGTCTGCGGTTGTCAGCGTGTAGGTTTTGGCTGTTGCACCGCTGATCTCGGCACCATTACGATACCACTTGTAGGTACTTGTACCTTCAACATCACTGTCTGCATCGCTGTAGGTATAGCTGCCGGTCAGCACATCCCCCACCGTCGGGCTGGTGTTGTCAATCGTGACACCCGCTGCCTGTGGCGCACTGCCTACCAAGGGGTTAACCGCATTGGTATCAGCCGACGTCACCTCGGTACCGGTTGTCGGGGTGCCCGTTACAGCAACCGGCGTCACCGCAAACGCAATAACATTGCCTTCGTCTGCGATTGTCAGTGTGTAGGTTTTGGCTGTTGCACCGCTGATCTCGGCACCATTACGATACCACTTGTAGGTACTTGTACCTTCAACATCACTGTCTGCATCGCTGTAGGTATAGCTACCGGTCAGCACATCCCCCACCGTCGGGCTGGTGTTGTCAATCGTGACACCCGCTGCCTGTGGCGCACTGCCTACCAAGGGGTTAACCGCATTGGTATCAGCCGACTTCACCTCGGCACCGGTTGTCGGGGTGCCCGTCGCAGCAACCGGCGTCACCGCAAACGCAATAACATTGCCTTCGTCTGCGGTTGTCAGCGTGTAGGTTTTGGCTGTTGCACCGCTGATCTCGGCACCATTACGATACCACTTGTAGGTACTTGTACCTTCAACATCACTGTCTGCATCGCTGTAGGTATAGCTGCCGGTCAGCACATCCCCCACCGTCGGGCTGGTGTTGTCAATCGTGACACTCGTAGCCTGCGGTGCATTAGTACCCATAAAGGTGACTTGCTTGCTTTGACCAGCCCCATTCGACAAAACAGCTGAAATAGTGCTAACCCCAGGCCTCAAGCTGGTTAGCTCAATCATGGCGAGACCTGCCGCATCTGAACTAATAGCACTCGACCCAACCAGAGTTGCGCCATTGTCTGCGGTAAAGGTCACAAGCTCGCCTTCCACAGGGGTCTGACCATCAGCTCTAGTCACCTTGACTTGCACTTTGTTTCTCGCAGTGCCATCAGCTTGGGCATTATCGACTTCAACTGTCATATTATCCGTAGTGATAAGTGTCTCTCCTGGGGATACCATTAAATTTGTTGTCACTCGCTCTGATGCATTTCCCTTTACATCATAAGCAATGGCACCCAGCAAATATGTGTTGATATCCTGAGCCCCTTTAGCTGCCTGACTTTGGTAGGCTGGTAGTGTAATTTTTACTTTATCAACCTCGATTTCTTCTAATGAACCACCCGCAGCAATTAATGCTGTAGCATCCCACATAACATCTTTCAGGCCATACTTAGAAGTGGTTGTAAGCGTTACTAATAAATTATTCCCAGCATTACCAGTCACGCTAGGTGGTAATGAAGCTGTGATAATATCTTGTTTGCGATACTCCAACACAATTTTGTTATTTCTATCGACTAGATCTAGTCTGTTTCCAGCAAGTACTCTGTTAGAAGCAACATTATTACCATTTAACTGTTTTTCAATTGGCACCCCGAGCTGGTAGTTCAATGTAAGACCAATATTTGTATCGTTCTCACCCCCGCTTCCCATACGGTGACCCACGGCGGCCGTCAACATAGGAAATGGTGTATAGTTTATCTCTGTCGTGATGGCGTGAGGATCCTTCTGTCTTGCTGATTCTCCATTACCAAAGAGAGCGACCTCATTCCCAAAGTACTGCTCGAAAATCAGCTTTCCACCAAGTTGTGGTAGCTGAGGAATGTATGCTTCACTTCGTAAGTCAAAACCATCAGCAGGACGTTCATCATAATCATCAAAGTCTCTTGACTGATGCCAATCGGTCAAGCCATGGTATAAATTTCCCGTAAGTTTCAAATAATCAGTCCAAGCTTCCGCGCCCACACCGATTCGACGATTATGACCCGTGAGGTCATTATCAATAAACATGTTACTGCCCAGCATCCAGTTGTCGATTTTAAAGAAACGAACACCGATCCCTGCATTGAAAGTGGTACGCTCGTCAATATGCCTTAAACCAGATTGAGCAAACCACAACTGATTTCCATCGTCGTACATGGGGACTAATAAGTCGAGCTCTGTTCCTTCCAGTGAAAAGTCCTCGTTGACTCCAATTTTTACACGAGCTGTACCGAATTGCTCCAACCACTGTTGAGATGTTTTGCTTACGGCTTGTACTGCGGCGTCATGCACCATTTGAGACGCGACTTTACCACCACCATCACTATTTTGAGCATTACCAAATTGACTCGCCAAGCTAGCTATCGTGCTTTCATCCAACGATGATTTATCGAGCTCATCATTGAAGTGAAAGGTTGATGCCGGAATTAAAATATCATCACCTGATTTATACTCTGATGTTAAATCAATAGTGCCTTTTGAATTATTAAGAACAATCAGAGAATCTAGACTAACCCCTAGCTTTTGGGCAACATCTGCTAATGTCTCTCCATCCTTTAGATGATACTTTTTGATGTGATTTACAGGGGGGGATTGAACCAAAATATTTTCGCCATCCACATTCGCTAGCACCATTGGCGAAAATGTGGTTGCGATTGGGAAGCCAGATTGAAAAATCAGGTTTATCCACACTATACGCTTCGAGATGGACATCATATTTTCTTTCTCTCACTTTGCTGCGCCGTTGTAGGTTTCTCCCTACAACATAGAACGAATTACCATACAGACAACAACTCTTAAGGCCAGATATGATAGCCATCACAACATATCTTCATAGTTACTATTTTTGAAAAAAGATGAAACCATAACCAATTGATTTTATTGTGTTTAATTTGATAACCTCAACTTTTGAAGGCGTTATCCTCCAAATCAAAGCCGCTTTAATGGGACTAACTGAGGGGATAGTGATCTGGTCACCACCATCCCCTTCAAGTCCGCATCATGCGCATGTAGCTTCCCCCATCACCAACTGGCCTCAATACAGCAAGTCTCTGATTAACCGTGGCTTACTCACCGTCTGGCTTGATGCCGAGACCATGAGCAACTGGTTTCACCACGACCATCTGCACCGTCTTGATGCTCAAGGGGTTGTTCAGTCTCACTCTGCGAACGCCCCAGGGGCTACTCGATTCCCTGTTCGAGCTGATGAACGTGCCGCTGTATGCACCGGACTACAACTGTATCCGCAAGCGCGCTCGCACGGTGAAAGTGGCCAATAGACAACCCGTCAAGGGGCATATCAGAGGCTTGGTTATCGATTCGACGGGCCTCAAGGTATTTGGTGAGGGTGAGTGGAAAGTCAGAAAACATGGCGCCGAGAAGCGACGCGTCTGGCGCAAGTTGCATCTGGCAATAGACCCCGCAACTCGCGATATTGTGGCAATGAAGGTGTCGTTGGAAAATATCCATGATGTCGAGGTGTTGCCAACTTGGCTCAATCTACTGAGGCTCAAGCTGGGGGTGTGTTTATGCAGACGGTGCCTATGACAGCAAAGCCAGCCATCAGTTGATAACACGCAAATGGACGATAGCCTGTATCCAGCCTCGCAAGAACGAGGGGGGGCGCCCAAGAAATGAGGCCGTGCTAATGATGCGCAAGGAAGGGCTGGCGCACTGGAAGAAGATATCGAGGTATCACCGTCGCTCGCTGGCAGGGAAAATCCGTCTGCGTAACTACAACGGCCAAGTGGGAGAAGTGATGGCGTATGGAAGCGCCATAAACAAACAGAATACTCTGGGCCTACTTGTAAGAAAACAACAAGTGTAGTGGTCACTTGGGGTTGGGAACGTTGTAACCTGATGGCTGATTTGGGAAACAACACCAAGAAGGCCATTAAAAAACAATTATTATCCAATAATCAAATGAGCTAAGAAATCAATTAAAACCATACAGAACCTTCATTTTTCATATGCATTCAGATTTTTTCACAACCTCTGTGACTTTGAAAATGATATGATTATTTTTATTTTAAGGGCATACGCCATCCACATTTAAATTCAAGTACAGGATAGATGTCATATGGTTTTTAGAATGCGCGCGGTTCTTATAGGTGAAGCTCCTATCCTTGAGATGACGCTGAAATTAATATTTAAAGAATTTAAAGACCCAGACGTTGTACTTGATGTTGTTGGTCGCGCTGATAATGGGTGCGATGGCATAAAACTAATTCATGCATTGCGCCCAGGCCTTATTATAGTTGATGCTGATAAAATCTCCACAAATACATTTGAAATGTTCAAAAAAATAAAGGGCATCAGTGAAAATGCTAAAGTTGTTTTATTTAGCACATTAAACCCTGAACACCTAAAAAATCAACTTTTTGTAGTGGCGTTAGATAGACGAAACAGTATAGAAAAATGTATTAAGCAATTTAAACTGGCTCTCAGCACATCATTTTCACACCCAAAAAATAGGTTAATACAATCAAAGTATCATAACGCTATAAACAATCCATATTCTCTAGCCTTGTTATCCGCTCGTGAAACACTTGTATTGAAACACTTAGCGCTAGGTGAAAAGAATCATGAAATCGCAGAAAAATATAATTTGAGCCCCAAGACCATTAGTACATACAAATACAGAATTACTAAGAAGTTAGGCGCTCAAACTATTTTTGACCTCAGAGATTTCGCAATAATAAATAATTTAATATAATAAACTGAAACAGTCATTCATGGCGTTGTCGCCAAAATCGATGTGGCTTTAATGAAACTGACTGAGGGCACGACCAGTCAAGGTCAACTGTGATATTCATACAGTCACACCAACACTAGGAATGCTTAAATACTGGCTGAAGTCGTTCGCACACTCATTTTTAGCATTTACGGTTGCTCTTTATAATGATAATTTTTTAAATGTCAGCCATCTGAAATGAATATAACTACCAGTGGAGTAATTATGTTTACAGGTATAGTCAAGGCCGTCGCTAAAATTGTTAATGTGACAGATCTAAATGGAATTCGGACTTTTATTATAGATTTTCCAGAAGGTTTTTGTGATGACCTGGAAATTGGTGCAAGCATAGCTATCGATGGTGTGTGCTTGACGGTAACTGAAATACTCTCAGATACCCTAGTTAAGTTTGACGTGATGCTTCAAAGTCTTTTAATAACGACTTTGAGTCAGTATTTCCCGTACCAATTAGTTAATGCGGAGAGAGCTGCGAAAGATGGTACTGAAATCGGTGGCCACCCACTATCTGGTCATGTTGACTTTAATGTAGCCATCATCAAAGTTACGCAGATTGAAGATAACTATTGTATTCGTTTAGCGCTTCCAGATGCATGGAAAAGATATGTTTTCCCAAAAGGATACATAGCACTTAACGGAGCAAGTTTGACTGTTTTTGAGGTCAGTAAGCAAGACGGTTGGTTTGAGGTTTGGCTTATCCCTGAGACCCGTCGAATGACGAGTTTTGAATCAAAAGTTAGTGGTGACTTAATCAACATTGAAATCGAGCGTGGCACACAAGTTGTTGTCGATACGGTTCGTGACACATTAAACGAAAAACTGGGGCCGTTATTGCCTTTTTTTGAAGATCTTCTTTTGAAACAAGGTGTTGACTTAGATTCATTAGGTTACAAACAGGCGTTGTTGCCCAAATCAGCCAGCAAATCATGATTTCCCCAGCCCCAAGTGACCGTTACACTCGGGGCTTTCTGACAGGCAGACCAAGGGTGTTCAGTTTGTTTATCGCGCTCACATACGCCATCACTTCTCCCACTTGACCATTGTATTTTCGCAGGGTGATTTGGCCTGCCATTAACTGTTTGAACCGGAACATCGCTGTCTCTGCCAGCGAACGACGGTGATACCCCGATATCTTCTTCCAGTGCGCCAGCCCTTCCTTGCGCATCACCTGCACCGCCTCATTTCTCGGATGGACCTTTTTCCATAGCCCTGCGTTCTTGCGAGGCGGGATACACGCCGTCGCCCCTTTACGCGCAACCAACCGATGGCTGGCTTTGCTGTCATAGGCGCCATCCGCGTAAACACGCCCCAGCTTGCGACGCAGAGGATTGAGCAAGGTCGGCAACACCTCTGCGTCATGCACATTCTCCAGCGACACTTCTGCCGCCACGATATCGTGAGTCACCGGATCTACCGCCAGATGCAACTTGCGCCAGACTCGACGTTTCTCAGCGCCGTGTTTTCTGACTTTCCACTCACCCTCACCAAATACCTTGAGGCCCGTCGAATCGATAACCAAGCCTCTGATATGCCCCTTGACGGGTTGTCTATTGGCCACTTTCACCGTGCGAGCGCGCTTGCGGATACAGTTGTAGTCCGGTGCATACAGCGGTACGTTCATCAGCTCGAACAGGGAATCGAGTAGCCCCTGGGGCGTTCGCAGAGTGAGACTGAACAACCCCTTGAGCATCAAGACGGTGCAGATGGTCGTGGTGAAACCAGTTGCTCATGGTCTCGGCATCAAGCCAGACGGTGAGTAAGCCACGGTTAATCAGAGACTTGCTGTATTGAGGCCAGTTGGTGATGGGGTGAAGCGCTTTACCCATGATGCAGACTTGAGGGGGATGGTGGTGCTCAGATCACTGGGTTTTCAATTAGTTCCATTCAAGCTGCATCGATTTAGGAAACAACGCCTTACAAACATCAACAACTAACTGGAGCATTATATCAATTGAGTTTTTGCATTAAAGGTTCAAAGGAAGCTGATAGAGATAGGGCTCAAGTTCAGACCTAATAAACCGGAGTCTCCCCATCTGAATCGGAAGGTCTAGCGGTAACAAAAAACAGATAAGCTTGAATTTTATGCAATTGTTGATACTCAGTCTTAGGTCATTCATGACCAGTTAGCAGAGTGGCAACACTACTACTGGGACAGAGCACAAATACGCTCATGGGGGCAAAGGCCCCATGGAGCACTTTTTTAATTGATTCACTAAACACCATTCTCTGATGAAGTGGATAGCCACTACGCCCCAGAAAAAATCGAATTCGCGATTCCAATTACAGATTAGATTTACAGTTTAGTAAATTGAAATGATCACTATGAATCGTACACTCAACAACAGAGTTTCTAGAAAACCTAGGACGATGCAGGCAGACGAAACCGTGAGAAATGTGCCATGTAAACAGCGCTTTTTCGCATTGTGCTTCGGTTCCATAGTTTTTGAAAACTTAAACAGGCTGTAGCCTATCTGCATTTGGACGTTGTTTCTTGACCATGATTTCGCACTTCGATGACTGCGTATAAGATCAGTGTGGTTCGCGGTGACAGCTAATCATGGGTAATCAGAAGCAGCAATGTATCGGCTCAAGCAGTTTCTGGCGGGGAAATCGGTCTGCATAGCTACAACGACCAAGTGGGAGAGGTAATGGCGTAGACAATTGAATACCCTGAGCCTGCTTGTCAGAAGCCGTCACCTGGGACTGGGGAAATCATTACTTGATGGCAGATTTTGGCCACAACGCCGATCTATACTGATAGCGACAACAACAAATATCAAAGAGTAAGGAACTACATATGCAAAGCATAAAAGATAATGCTCTCACGAGGCTTGCCATATTCACATTTGTATTAGCAGCTTCTTTTCTTATTTTGAGTTCATTGATGTACAAAGCCTTTATCTCGGACACTGAAAAATGGATTCAGTCATCAGCAAAAAAGACATCAGACTCTATAGAGTCAATTCTTGACTATGGTGAGATGTCAAATATATCCGCTCTGAGAGTCAAAGGCCTGCCTTGCAAAGAGGCCGCATTAGAACTTAGACGTCTAGTGGCAGTAGTTCCATACATTAGGTCGGTTAATCTTGCAAAGAGTGATAGGATATACTGCACCTCAATATTCGGAGACAGTGATTTTAGAGATAGCAGAGAACATTATAAAGATGGTAAGCTATTGCTAATGCCAGGAAATAGAGTTCAAGCAAATCATCCGATAATAGCAATTAGAAATGAAGAAGGGGAAAGTGCTTCTATTAGTGGTATTGATAGTGTCTATTTCTCGAAGCTATTGGCTCAGCAGGAAGGGGACTATCTCCTTCTGTCTTTATATATCAATGATGAGTGGCTTACAGAAAACGGGTTGTTTTCACATATAAGCCCTAGCCAATATTTGGTTATGAGTCAGCATTCAAAATCAGATAAGTATCCCTTCACAGTATATGCTGGTTTAAAGTTCAGAACCACATTCGATGCCTTCTGGAAGGAAGACCAAAACTATATAATTAGTTTATTCATTCTTCTTTTATCTTTTGCAACAGTGATGTGGTGGCAATTGAATAGACCACGTTCATTTACATCTGAATTATCACGAGCATTGAAAAAGCACGAGTTCGTTCCATATGCACAACCGCTGGTTGATTCAGTGTCTAGGGAGATTATTGGAATAGAAATTTTGATGCGCTGGAAGCACCCAGTTCAAGGGTTAGTCAGGCCAGATTTGTTTATCCCACAGGCAGAAGAGTCAGGACTGATTGTTCCAATGACCGCATCCCTTCTCAAGGATACGGCCAATATATTAAAGCAGCACGTTCAGCTTATCCCTAAGGACTTCCATGTTGGAGTGAATATTACAGCTCAACATTGCAAGGGTATGAAGTTACTTTTTGATTCACAGGAATTCTTGGCTGAATTGAAAAGTTCCGGAGTTCATCTCGTTCTTGAATTAACCGAGAGACAGGAATTGGAAACCACAACTCATGTGTTAGAACTCTTCGCCAGACTTAACAATATGGGTGTATTGCTAGCTATTGATGACTTTGGAACTGGGCATTCTAGTCTGAGTTATCTTAAAGACTTTAAGGTTGGCTGTTTAAAAATTGATATGTCATTCATCAAGCAGATTGGTGAAGGTTCCATATCAGAGCATTTAATTGACAATATTATAGACTTAGGTAAACGACTATCACTGACATTAGTTGCAGAGGGGGTTGAAAATGAGGCGCAAGCCGATTTCCTTGAAGAAAAGGGTGTGACATATCTTCAGGGATATATGTTTGGAAAGCCAATGCCACTAAGCGATGCTTTGCTAAAGATCGCAAGGAACCAATAGTCTTGTAGTTAAGTGTAAAAAGCCCCTCCTACAATTGCATGGCACGGGATAAATAAACCTGCAAATAAATATAGGAGGGGAAGCTCGTTCAGGCTTAAATATAGGCTCTAGAAACCTATGATTAAATGTTAACTTATAAGTAGCAGTATGTAACCTGAAAAAAAATGAAAATACCTGAAATTTTATATTTCTCAGCTAGTCACGTAAGATTATCCATGGTTCATGAACTATGATTATGAGCTTGAATTATTGAGGATCAGTATACTGAAGTCTATCACTTGACTAGATGCACCACCTATATTAGGAGTATCATTAAAAATATCATGCTATACTTAGGCCGTGTTGATACGAGGTGCTTGCGATGATAAAAGTAGCGATGATAATGATATTACTAACTGTAAGCCTATCAGTTCAAGCTAGTAACATGACTAGATATTTAAACGAATCAGAGTTGCATAAGAAGATCGCTGATGTGTATGGTGAGCGCGCGGTCTTGAGAGTCAAATCATTTGCTCGAATTATGTCACCCAGAGTCGGGATTTCAGAGCGACAAAAGCTTACGCTAGTAAATAATTACTTCAATAACCTAACTTACAGTGAAGATAATTTTTTATGGGGGCAGAGCGACTATTGGGCGAATCCATTAGAATTCATCGGTGCCAAGGGGGGCGATTGTGAGGATTATAGCATTTCAAAATATTATGCACTGATGGAGTTAGGCGTTGATGAGAAGAAACTAAGAATGGCTTATGTTAAAGCTATAAAATACAATCAATTTCATATGGTAGTATTGTACTATGGGACGCCAAAATCAGACCCTTTAGTTCTTGATAACATCAAGGCTACAATATACACCGGTTCTCAGCGTATAGATCTGTTACCTGTTTATAGTTTTAATGCCAAAAGCCTGTGGATCATGAAATCTAGAAAAGAAGGCACCTTTTCAGGTTCATCTGAACGGTTGTCCAAGTGGAAGGATTTTCAAACACGATTTTCTGATGAGTATTTGAAAATCCCTCGAAAGACTTTATAGAATATAAAATTGTCTACATATCCGATAAGCATCAAGATAACATAAAATTGATGCATCCACGTTATAGTAAGTACTGTCGATGATATCTATTATGTGTATTTTGTGAAAGCAGGTGTGAACCAGAAACGAACGATTGTATCTGGCCCACATCATAATCTGGCAGTTATAAATCAAGGGCCTATAAGTGCAGCAAAAGCGTCAAATGTTGCAACGATGGTCTGTACTTTTGCTAACTCAGGCTGTACAGCTGTGCTGTCAGCAGCAGGATCTGCTCCCTAGGTGACAACAGAACCATCCTGTTTAAGTGCCGCAAAGGCAAGATAGGCACTAAAAATACTCTCTATATTAGTCAGCTGCGCTTGAACAGCACTACTATCGCCTCCGGAAGATGGATCTCCCCAAGTTATAACGGTACCATCTTGCTTGTTTTAGGGCTGCAAAAGCCAAACCTGTCGTATAGATCGTTTGAACATTTGTCAGTTGAGATTGTACAGCACTGCTGTCCCCCTCAGCCCCTATTCCCCAAGTGACGACCGTACCGTCTTGCTTCAGGGCTGCAAATGCGTTATTGGAACTAAAAAGTTGTTTTACATTCACCAACTGCGACTGTACTGCGCTACTATCTGCACCCGCAGCAGGATCGCCCCAGCTTACTACAGTGCCATCCTGCTTGAGAGCTGCTAATGCTTCACTAGAACCTACTATTTCACGCACATTGACCAGTTGAGCTTGCACCGCACTACTGTCACCCCCATTATCTGCATCTCCCCATGTAACGACTGTGCCATCAGACTTGAGAGCGGCAAACACATTTCCAATACTATAAATTTTCATCACATTGGTAAGTTGTGCTTGTACTGAACTGCTATCCCCCCCCAGCAATTGGATCGCCCCACGTTACAACCGTCCCATCTTGTTTTACTGCTGCAAAGGCCCCATTTTTTGCTGAAATGATCTTCGTAACATTTACCAGCTGTGATTGTACTAAGCTACTATCACCGCCAGAATTCGTATTTCCCCAAGTAACGACACTCCCATCACCTTTGAGGGCTGCAAATGCATAGTTTGTGCTTACAATTTCTTGCACATTTGTTAGTTGACTCTGAACAGAACTACTATCACCACCACTAGTTAAATCACCCCACGTAACAACAGTGCCATCGCTCCTCATTGCAGCAAACGCACGAAGGTTACCTGTGATCTCATCTACATTACTAAGTTGAGGCTGTACAGCGCTGCTGTCGCCGCCATAATTCATATCGCCCCAAGTAACAACTGAGCCATCTTGCTTTACCGCAGCGAATGCGTACTCATTGCTAAAAAGCTTCGCGATACCAAATAGCTGCGATTGTACTGCCGTGCTATCGCCACCATCATTCTGATCACCCCAGGTAACGACAGTACCTTCCGCTGTTACGGTTAAGCTAGCGCTTGCATTTTTATCCAAAAAGGTAGCTGTTATAGTTATCATGCCCTTATCAAGGGCCTTTGCAAGGCCACTAGCGTTTATGGTTGCAATATTTAGAGCACTGCTCGTCCATGATGCAAGTGCCGTCACATCCATAATAGTGCCATTACTGTATGTGCCCTGAACTGTGTAAACTTGACTAGCACCTTCTGGTATTGTGGCTGTGGCAGGACTGAGCAATATCCCAGTCAAGGCAGCTTCTTCTACTTGTAATGGACGCTCACCTCTCAGACCATCTCAATACCTTGAACTCAGCCTGTATAGCCTGCTGTTATATTGCTATTGGCTAAGGCTGGATAATCTGCTTTCATTTTACCAAAATAGTTATATCCTGCCTCTAATGCTAACCAATCGCTGAGCTCGTAGCCAGCAAACACCCCACCGCCAAGAGCATCGTTATCGCATGCCAGCCGATGGCTTTCGCATGCATTTGTGCCATGAACCCACCCCGTTTTGGCTCCTATATAAAAGTTTTCATTTGCCAAGGCTGACATCGGCGACATTATGAATGTGCAGAACAATGCAATGTGTGTGTTTTTTTCATTTTCAAGCATTCCACATATGAATTTTTTAAAATTATTTGCATTTAAATATAGCTGTGTATTTATGTAACATCAACCTCAAGAGCATGTTTCTTTCTTACTTGCCACCTCGTAATTCACCCAGAATTTTCTCTAAATATTGTGACATTTCCAATGCGAATTTTATAATGAAAACTCATGACCACCTCCGACTCGCTGTCAGCTAACAAGTTGATATTTAAGGGCATTTAATTTCAAAACATTTCACTTCATGTTTAACTACCGCATGATGCAATCTTAACCTCACCCAAGGATGGTTGACGCACTGGGTGTCACTCAGTGACAAGCTCGTTATTTAGCAACGGATAAACGGATAATTGTTGTTTTACGTTAAACAAACTGAGGCTTTTTGACATGATAAAAAATAAATGTGGAACTATATTCGTGCTCGGTACACTGTCTTTGTTGACCGCATGTGTTCCATTTAAAAAGCTAGAGAATGAATCGGATATCCATAACAAAATTGGTGGTAGCTGGACCGTAATGCATGATGGTCATAGAAAAATTGAGAATATAACACCACCGGCATTCATTGAATTCAATGAGAATAATAATATATCAGGTTTTGATGGCTGTAATAAATTCAGTGGAACTTACAGAATGGATTATGGTGTGCTGAAGGCGTCAATAAAGTCTAGTCGTATGGCATGCAACAACTCGATAGTGAAAGAAGTTAGCAACAACATGCATTTTTTGCTGAAAAATGGTGCCAGAGTTGTTTCTATCGATTTTATGGGTGCAAAAGCAATTCAGTTAGCCAATAAAGATAATAATGTAGAGTTAAGATTTGGAAGAACAGAGCAACTCAACAAAGATAAGAATAACTAATACTTTATTTTTTTCAAAAGCATGGTCTTTAAATCATGGGGGATTCATTGTCAAAAAATACAACCATTAGTGGTGTACACATACCAGATGATGTCTACGTTTATTCAAATCGAAAGAATTACATTAGTTATTTTTATATAAATAATAATGGGTTTCTCTATGTGTTTGACAAGGATGTAGTAAAGCTACAGTCTTTATGCAAGTCTAAACTTAAGGTGTATATAAATAAAGAGTTTTCAGTTTATACAAAAATTGCGAAGGATAAAATCTTGTTAAGAGGGTTGATGTTTAATACTGCGCTGGTAGAAACAGCTTGGGGATATGAACAATATTATGAGAACATGTAAATATGGTTATCGAATTTCAGAAAATTGAAACATTTTTTGTATAATGAAGAGGTCCAGCTTCCAGGAAGTAGCCCTGTCACACCTTGTTATAACTAAGTGTGCCACCCCATTATATTAAATATAAAATTAAGGATGTGTTATGTTGAGGATTATTGGAACAAGCATTTTTTTGTTATCGGCCAGCCAGGCCTATGGTAATCTGGATATTGGCTGTAAGGCTCGTCATCAAGCTGTAACTGAATAGCTAACATTTGCTAAAGCACACCATAACAATGATCAAGTCGTTGGGTTGGAACAGGCATTACGCAATATAGAATTACACTGTACAAATGCAAATTTACTCGAAGAGCTGCAAGTGAAAATATATGAGCAAAGTGAGCGGGTGCAGGAGCGTCGTCTAAATAGCTGTTCCGAATAGTAGGTCACGGTACTCGTACCGCTTCTACAGGTGACATGGAGCACACATCGTCACTGAGCCTTGTCACTTCAGGCTTTGCCGTCAGATTGCACAAATTCCTTACACCACAAGGCTTCCGGCAAGATGTAGCACTATTAGGATCAGTTATTTAGAGTTTAAACAAGCGCAGCAATCTAGTAATGTAGATAAAGCTGCCAAAAAACAAAATAAATTGAACGACGCTGAATTCAAGTTAAAGATGCTCCAGGATGAATTAGTTGCGTTAAATACCATGATTGATTTGTGAAAAAAATGGGCGTTGTTGACTAAATCTGGAACTTTCAGCGCATCAGGGGATCTGATCATCTGAGTCAACCAACCGGCGTTAATGGGGTGATCGCCCCCCCAAAAAGGCTATGTCCCAATTACGTGTTGCATGGGGGGCCCAGCGCCTCATGCAAACTCGCTTTGATATTTACGCCCCTTCCGTAACGATCCAACATCCTGCGCCAACCCAGGTAGTTCTTCAGGTCGTGCGTCGCCACGCCATGGAACCGCTCCATCCACTCTTTCAACCGATGGTGATACGCACCAACCACCCGTTTGCCTTGGCGATTGTGCACTACCTGATGGGTTACGCCCTGCGCTTGGCTAAAACTGGCATACACACCCTCACCATCGCTACACAGTACTGCATCCGGTGACACCAGCGGCTTCGAAACCGCGATGACCGCCTCGGCATTTATCTTCTCCAGCTGAAAAGCTGGCGTTGATAGCGGAACCAGCCAGCGAATTCCATCAGGGATAGAGGAAGTAGCCTCGATCAAAATCCGGATCTATGGCTGCAATCTTCACCTGACTCACTTTTTATGGATTGAGGGCTTGGCAAACTGAGGCGACCATCTATGTTTCCAAAATCTGCCATCACGGCACAACTTCCTCTGCCTCCAGTGACAGTTACTTCTGAGGCTCTACCACAGGCAGACAAAAGGCTTATCGCTCCCCACCTGACTGCTGTAGTTACGCAAGCTTGCGGTGATTAAACGATCAATGTAACCTGTCGTAGTAAGACACAGTTACTATAATTACTATAATTATGGTCAAATCAGAGCGTAAGATGAAAAAAATAGTCTTTGATAAATTCTCTCGCACACTATCACGAGATGAGGTTAAAAAGAAAATTGGAAATAAAGATGCTCTTGTCTTAGAGTTTCTATTTATTTCCGGGCCTGGCGGGGCGACAAAAAGTGACATTCTTGCATATGCTTGGCAAGGTCTTGTTGTAACTGATGCTTCATTGTCAAAGAGCATCTCTACTCTTCGCTCCGTATTGACAGAACTTAATCCAGATGAAGATATAATTATAACCATTCCCAGAGTTGGTTATAAAATTGATCAAGATAAGATTTCCCTTCCTAACTCTATAAAAGATGATTCATTTAGCATTGAAAATGCTGAATTGAAAGTTGAAAAATTCAAACCTAAAAAATCACTTATAAAGAACCTTACAAAAGTAATTATATCGATGATTTCTATAACACTTTTCATTTTATATACCTATGAACTTGTTGTTTCAGCACCTTACGTGAAACAGAACTTCATGTCCTCATTACTTGTTAAGGAAACATTGAACAATAAAAACATTATATTATCTCCCCGAGGTGTTGATAAAAGTCACTTCATAAATAAAATAGCAAAGATAAATTGTGAGTGTCTGTTCATGTTATATTCCAATGACCGCAATGATTTTTTTTCCATATATTTGACAAAGGAAGGTCGAGCGATAAATGTCGTTTTAAAGAAGGGCGAGGATTTCAATGTCGAAGACTTCATCAGGACTGAAGTAAAAATTGGTAGTGGTGATTTACATGATTAAATATTGGTTTTTGTTATTTTTTTCTGTAATTTATTCTTTCTTTGTAGAATATATTACTCTTGACACACCATTTCCGGAAGGTGTGTATACTGGGTCTCGCTATCGGATTTCAAGTGAGGAGCCAAATGCAAAAATTTCAACGAAAATTGAGGTGTCACAAAATGGATCTGTAAGACAAAAAATCACACTTAAAGATGATAGTATTGATTCATATGCTGCTTTTGAATTCAAGGGAAATCTTGAAAGCTGTAAATATAATTCATGTGAATACTTCAGGACTGGAGACGCCCTTTTAAAATCAGAAATACATCAGCCAATATTTGACAGCAAATACTTAGAGCTTTTATCTAAATCAAAAGGCAAAGAAACATGGCATTCACCGGTTGAAGTGATATTTAAAAATGAAGATGTAGTAGTGCTGTTCGATGTGGATAACAAAATTCCATATTTATATGCTGTCAGTAAGAAAGATGGGGCTATATCAGAGTAGTCCCCCTCAAATTCACAGTCTGTAAGGTTGTAAACTATATAGGGGATTAATAATAAAATAGCTGATGAGTTATAATTTTTCTCCTGCTAAATTACTAAGCCATTACTCGACATTGTTAGGTTTGTACCGTTGTGAAGATCTGATCATAATAGTGCTACACCTTTGATATTTCATAACCGCTCTCGGGGGTATCCTGTATTTATTTACATTCGTTTAAGCAGCCTTCGGATGTAAACGATACGCCACTTATACCCAAAGCAGTATCTGACAAGAGTTGCATGACCTCTACTTTTGAATGCCCCTAAAAATGGGGGGATTACCCCATGCCAGCTCAACACCGACCACGCCATCTGTATCCCCCTGATATTAAAAGGGATTTTCAGTCTCCCTTTGGGGATGCTCAACCAGTTATCGGGGGTCGTTCTCAATAATTATCATTCTGTCAGGTGTAATTAATCGCTCTTGGTAGTAAATAAATTTTTTACAAACTCATATTTATGAGTCCGCTCTTAGGCGCGAATGCAACCAGATTTTCATTACTTCCACCAAATATCTATCATTTCTACTTTTATAAAACGATTTAATGAGGAACGTTTTTTTCAAAGAAGATTAATCCTTTATGAAGGGGATTAATTTATAAATGATGTAATTATATTCGATTTTAAAGAAAGGAATGAATGTGCAGTATCAAACTGGTTTATCTTCGCTGCGTAGCAGCGGAATGTTTAAAAAATCTTTTGTTCTCATAATTAGTAAATGGACAGTTTTTCGAACTTTTCAAGTGGGGTAAATGAAATAAATTTCAAAAAAGATGAGATTGGTTGTTTTTGAACCGTTCTCGCGGGGATTAGCCTATCAGATTACCTCGATTTAGGTGCACACCCCATGCTGGATTCGTCCTACAAGTACTATCACTGCCTGAGCCCCTAAAGCTGTCAACAGCACCTCTGCTGGCCGTTTACCACCTAGGCCCCAGGCGGTGCGGTTTAACCACGACAGTGTCTTGACGGTATCGTTCCTGTGAAAGGCGAGCACCGCATCGAGAGCCTGTGCAACTCCGTATACCCTGGCACCCTGCGATATTGATAGAGGAGCCCCAATCCTAACTTTGCGAGCAACAGTGCTCCGGCTAATGCCTGCTAAGCGGCATATCAAAACTGCATCGGTACTCATCAATTCAGCCAGTCGATGAATGATGCCAGGCGCAACGCCAGCAACAATCCATAGATGTGCCCCCAACGGGTCACTCGGTATGCCAAGAGAGTCAAATATTGTCTTAGTAGAGGCCATAGCCTTACCTGGATGATAACTGGCATAGGACATAGTCTATCCCCTGAATTTGCAATGCGTTATTACTGCATCCTATCTGTTCCCTGTGGCGGTGGCGAGGGGTATGAGGACTGTGTTGGATGAGGCACTGAATACAGAGGTTGAAGCGCCCCACGCGGGCAGCATCAACTTTTTGTGAATCTCTGGGCATAATTCTATACGGGGCCTTTATGAGACCCTGTTTCTGATGTATTGACTATGTTCAAACCATGCTCGCTAGCGCCACTTATTAAGGATAATGTTATGAGCAAAGAACCGTCCGTATATGAACTGAAACAGACTTGGGGGCTCCCTGCTCACGCAAAGATGCTGGGATGGCTACTGCATGACCCCTACAAGGACGAATTCCTCGTTAAGTACGCATCAAATTCTGATATGACGGGTATGTGGTGGGGGTTGAGTCCTGAAACCGCAAAAACTTTTAAAACGCTAAAGAAGGCAACTGCCGTCCTTGAATCATTGGAGCTTGCAGGACGAGCGGTTGTAGCCCCAGCTTTTGATATAGGAAAGCAGATCATCGTTCTCACGGATGATATTGGTGCTGAAAACCCGCTTAGGAACGTGACTCGTTTAATTGAAGAAGCGAAACGTGATGATGCTAATGACTAAGCATCAGGTTGAGAGAAAACTATATGACCATCAATTTTGATTATCGTTGTGGCATCTTAGAGGCTGCCGACACAAAAACTGGCCGAGAATGGTGTTGGTATAAGGGCGATCCCGAGGTTACCAGAACTGAAAATGGCGAGTTATTGAGTTCGATAGGTGTTCCTATCGGTGCCACTGTTGTCGAGGTGAAAGCTCTCATTCGCATGGATACCAAAAAGTAACTAAAAACAGGTTGCACCATATATAGTCAGTCCGCGTATGATAACTCCTATTCTCATCAGATTAGGAGCTTAGCATGCTCGTAAAAGAAATTGTGCCAACAGAACAGGTCGTTGACATTCTCTGTGATGTCTGTGGTCGTAGTACAAAAACGAATTTTGGAACCAACCAATACGGCTCGTTATCGGCGGATTTTGGCTATGGTTCCCGTCATGATGGTGAACGTTACAAGGTGCATCTTTGTGAAATGTGCTTTTTCGGTACACTCGCAACAGTGAGGGAGATGCATCGTGGAGATCATATGTGTGACGATGACTATGAGGCTGCAAATCCAGAAACATTTGGGCGTGATTATTCTAATAGGGAAATAATATAAATAATATGCTCCCATACCCTAGTTTGTGTGGAGAGAAATTATTTCCTATCATCGACTCATTCTGTGAGCCAATGATATTGCCCTATCGGCTCATTTCGTGAGCCGATCAAGATCGTTCATCGGCTCATCTGGTGAGGTGGTCTCAACGCTCACTACCACCTAGATTTAATTTTTGGCTACATAGTTTCATATAAGATTGGAGCTTGGTCACCAAGCGACTCCAAACGCGATTTCGCTCACGTCTTTTTGAATAATGCTATTTCTATAATCGTCTTGGTGCTAAAAACAGTGGTGCTAATGCTGGGGTTGAGAGATAATTTCATTGATATAAAAATGTGATACCTGAGGATAAAAATGAACGATTTTTTGAAAACTCTGTTGAATATCCGTAGTCTGCGTGCTGCATTGCGCGAGCTCTCTTTCGAGCAGCTGGTCGAAATCAGAGAAAAATTCGAAGAGATTTTTGCTGAGCGTGAGCAGCAAGAGAGCAAATTGAGAGAAGAGTCCGCTGAACGCCTGCAAAAACTGGCTGAGTTTACCGAGCTGCTGAAACAAGCGGGCATAGATCCGAGTGAGCTTGTTGGTACTGCAACCACTGCAAAAGCAGAGGGTACAGTAAAGAGCAAGCGCGCTCCTCGTCCTGCAAAGTATCGCTACACCGAGGATGGTCAGGAGAAGACCTGGACTGGCCAAGGTCGCATGCCCAAGGCCATCGCAGAAGCAGTTGCGGCTGGAAAAGCACTGGATGACTTCTTGATCTAATGCGCAGAGCCCATGCCTGCTCGGCGTGGGCCTTTAATTCTATCTGTAGTAGGAGCACCGTATGGGGAGGACATTGGAGGATTTGATTTCATCCGAATCACCCGAGGTTGTCCAGAGAGCCAAGGAGCATGCCGAAGAGCTGCGAGTTCATATCGCTGTGACCAAATTGCTTTCAAATCTCGGTGCAGGTGATGTTCCTGAAATTGATCCCGATGTTCTAAATAGTTTATTGTCGCTCAAAAGGTCTGTTGAGAGTAATGACTGTCGGCTAAGTTTATTCGTCCATATGCCAGATGGTACGCATCATGGCGTCAACATTTAGTTGTTTTTATAATCCATCATGGATTAAACAGTTTCATACGGACAGCACCTTACAAAGCAATCCGAGCTATTGCTTTCTGAACCAGCCTAACAGAATGTGTCATTATTCCTAGTCAGACATAGAGGTGTAGCAGGTCTGACGCAGAGCATCAATAGTCGTTGACTCCATCGACACAACAGACATAACACTAACAGCAATGCTGTTAATAATTTTCTCTCTTGGGCCCTTGCGCCAACTATCGCTTTGGTAAAAGGCATCAAGAGATTTTTCCCTATGCTCAGGGTTATCAAAAGCTCGAACCAAAACATAGCTGTCTGGATCATGTTGCGACTGACCATAAGTGACTACATCAATTCCAGCGGCCTGATGCAAAGGAACGCTGATACTTCGCATGATCTGATGAAATCCATTACCTGCACTTGGCTGTAAAGTGTACTGGAGAAACTCGACCGTTCTCATTAAAGATCCTTCATATCAACTTAAATAGATACGGATACTGTACATGAGGCTTCTCAAAAATACATTTAAAGGTGAGATGCCCGTAGGGATTACCGCAGCTTGCGCTGCATGGGGCCACACCCAAGAGAATGCCATCTTATCTGCTCACTCATATGCCTGACGGCACTCATCATGGCGTCAAAATTTAATTTATGCGCTTTATTAGTTCGTCAATAGAGGCTCTAATCCACCAAATTAAAACAACTCCCGCAGGGAGAGTCCAAACAATTTAACAGATAGAGTCTTTTCAGACTCCCACAGTGGAGCCAATATGGCCCCAGTGGATCTGATAGCGTGTATTGCGTCCGCCACCAGGTAATTTCTCAATGCACCCCTTATCCACCAATTGCGCAAGATGGCGTGTAGCGGTCGCTTTGCTTACTCCGGCCACTTTTTGATACTGGCTTGCATTGATGCCATTTTCAAAACCCTGTTCGCCGCCATCCAGTAAACGATTCAGCACTTTGGTTTGCTCTGGACTCAGATCGTCATTACAGTGCCGCAACCAGAAAAATGTCTTGGCGAGAGAACGATCAATAACCTGTAATGCCAGCTCTATGGAGTAATCCAGTGTGTCGAGGAACCAACAGATCCAGGAGGTAATATCTAGCGAGCCCCTCTGCGCTGACTCAAGCGCTCGATAGTAGTCACCCCGCAGCTCTAGAATGGCAACTGACATGGCATACAGCCGGATGCTGTGGCTGTCAGCCTGTGACAGCGCGAGGTCGGTCAGTGCCCGCGCTAACCGCCCATTGCCATCATCAACGGGATGCAGCGTCACGAACCAGAAATGGCAGATCGCCGCACGAAGCAGTGGATCCATCGTGGGGTCATGCTGAGTCTGGTTAAACCAGGGGATGAACTCGGCCAGTTGATCGTCCAGAGCGGCTCTGGGCGGTGCCTCAAAATGCACGGTAGGGCGATCAACACGCCCAGAGACAACCAGCATCGGCTCATCTCCTCGCAACTGCCCTACGTTCATTGGCTGTACCGACCATTCGTTGACAGGGAACAGCCAACGATGCCATTGGTAAAGTCGTTCAATTGTCAGTGGTTGTTCATGGTTGTCGATGGCATCCAGCATCATGGCCGCGAGCCCCTCTGAGCGCTCTGATACTGGATAGGACTGAGTTTGTGAGCTCCCTAACCGCCTAGCCAGGGAAGATCGCACGGATTGGGCATTGAGACGTTCGCCTTCGATAGCGGACGAGGCGATGATGTTAGCCAATAACGTGTCCAACGTTTGGTCGGGGTTCCCCAACCTGGAATGACTACCGATTAGAATTCCCTGTCTGCGTTGAACCTGCCGTAATCTGGGCAATATCTCGCTATCCCGCCAACGAAAATGGGGCCAATCTGCTTGTTGCCAAATCCAAAATGGTTCCATTATTTCCTCATCCAACATGCTAGGGTCTCAAGAATGAGCCGACCCAGCCCATCATTCGGCTCAATGTTTGAGCCGAATATAACACATGCAGCAGACCAGCAGAGCTGGTAATGAGGATGGGGATACAGGCTGAAAATCTCAGACAGGAGCTGACGAAAAACTGGATTTATTGCTGCTGTGTGGTGCTATAGCAACCAGTAGATAGACAAGGCGGGAGTTCGTTTTCGTTTCGAATGGTTCTTGTGAGCTTGCAGCTTGCGCTGCATGAAGCCACGCACACGCAGATGCCGTCTGGTCTGCTTATTCATATGCCTGAAGGCACTCACTATGCCGTCACTGTGAATAATTATAGGGAAATTTAGTTTTATCTGGGTTAAGAGATAATTATTTGGCAAATATATCTATGGCAGCAAATCGCGAATGTCACACCCCATAACCCTGGCAAGACGATAAGCCTTTTCCAGGGTGACATTGACCTCACCACGCTCAATTCGTCCTACGTAGCTTCTATCAATTTCGGCCGCATATGCGAGTGCATCTTGCGATACGCCCAATTGAAGCCGTCTATCACGTACAGCATCACCAAATTTTTTTGCTAGCTCTTGCATGTCTCGCCTCTCGCTGGCGAGCACTATCTCTGGTTGTCTGGCTAACAACCACGGATTATAATCCTCAACCGAGTTTAGATTTCCACTAAATGTTTTCGTTCGAGGCCCAGGATTACTTATGAGCTCCCAGACCGTGTGGTTACCAACCGCGCTCTACACCGCACTCATTCGATGGCAGATGGATGACTTCACTGCGACAGGATTTGTAAATGCCATTTTTGGTGACAAAGCAGAATCGCAGATACGTCAGCGGCGTTATACCTTCATTTATCGGCATCTGATCAAGCTCGTAAATCAGGGACTTCTAAAAAGGAAGACAGTTGATGATGGGAGGCGCTTTTCTCATTTCATCAGGACTCCCAAGTTCGATGAAGTGCATTTCAAGGAGGAATTTATTGGGCCTTGTGCGCTTGTAACGGAATCGGGTAAGGAGCGTAAGTCGGAAACGTATGAATCCGTCCTGGAAGGACTGATCGCGAGAGCACAGCACTACCGTAAGGGGTTGCAGGAATGTGATTCAATGCTCGCTGAGTACCAGCAATTAAGAGTGGACTTCTCCATATTGGATCCAGCGATTGAAAGGGCCATCAACAATACCGTTGCAGAGAAACGCGATTTGCGGGGCAGGCTGGAGGCCGTGGAGAGGCTTTTGAGGGGGTTGATTGCGTTTAGAAGTGCCTCTTGATGAACGGCCAGAATCGATAGACGTGTCTCAGAATCAAAGGGCTAGTAATTTCAAGCCGTTATCTATCAGCAGCTAAAGGAGAATCAGCCATTGCTTGTATTAGCAACGCTTTAACCTTATGTCCAAGATCAACATTTCGTTTGCTCGCTGACTCATGTGTTAGTGCTTGGCTCAGAATATTCAGAGGCCCGATCAAGTAGACCTTTTCTACGGCTCGTGTAATCGCGGTATAACACATTGTTCGATCAATATTTGGGGCCTTATCCAGAACAATGATGACTTGCTTAAACTGTGAACCCTGACTCTTGTGAATCGTCATAGCATAAGCGTGGCGAAGGGCATTGATTATATCCAACGAGATCTCTCGTTCTATGCCGTCATCCCATAGAATCTTGCCAAAGCTATACAAAGGCTCATCGTTGTCATCATTATTTATAATTTTCATTACGTTGTAAACTTGGCAAATGGTTCCTATGGAACCATTCATCAGGTCATGAGCATAAAGGTTGGAGCAACACATTACTTTGTCATGTAGTTTAAACTCAGTATCTAAATAGTGATTTGCTTCTTCTATAAATACCTTTAATGGTTTACTGTTATTCAATGCTACGCAGCGTTTATTGATATCATTAACCATTTTAGTTGTAGCGCAAATTATTTGTGTTTCATCAGGTTGTTCTAAATATATTGAGACTGCTCTCTTTTGAATTGCATTGGCTCCATTGATATCAATATGGACGACATCATCGTAGCTAAATGTTGGAAGAATACCATTACGGATAGAGGCTGAAATAGCAGGGATGTTTGAGAGTTTATCTTGCCGACGAACCTCTGTTAATGTGATTTTTGGAATATCGTGCATTGGCACTAGTTCATGGAAAACAAGACCGAAATCTACAGGTGGAAGCTGCCCAATATCGCCTAACATGATTACATGTGCAGAATTAGGAACACATCTCAATAGGCGGTACATACTAGGCAAGTCTACCATTGAGCTTTCATCGACAACAATAACAAGTTGTCTGCCTTCATAATTATTAGCATTGAAGTTTTTAATAAATCTTGCGATAGTATGAGCCTCTTGATTTGTTGCCTCTGCCATCCTTTTTGCTGCTTTGCCTGCAAGTGCGACTTGTACTGGTATTATATCTAACTTATGAAACACTGAATAAAGCGCATCTAATAATGTAGTTTTACCTACACCTGCACCACCATTAATAATTAAAAAGCGATGTTTTATAGCCCCAAAGATAGCTTCTTTTTGAAGAGAGTTTAAGTTAAAACACTTTTTACTTTCGTATTGATTGATATAAAAGTTTATCCTTTTTTCATCGATGGATAATTTACTTGGGTTTGTGATGAGGTTCACCAATCGCTGAGCAACATATGCTTCCATGGTGAAAGCACCAGCGCTCTGTAATTCATTGTCACCAACATCAAGGATATTTTCACACGATGTGGCGAGTGCGAATGCTTGATTAACATAGCACTCTGTTTTCTCTTGATTATTGGGGATATGTAAGAGCTGTTTCAGCCATATGTCTAGATCATATCGTGTTGCTAATGTACTCCCGCTAGAAAGGTGACAGTACAATGCCTCCTCGGCTGCTGCTGCGAGCCTAATAGGAGCATCCAATTGAAATCCTAGAGCCACTGAGATTCGATCACATTCATTAAAATCAACACCAAACGCTAATAATCGGTAAGGGTCTTCGCTTACCTTACTTATGGTTTCCTGTTGATAATAATCTGATACCAAAAATGAGGTGGATACTGATAATCCCAAATGTGCATTGCAGAAACGCATAGCATCAATATTTATATAGCTACGCCATGCATCGATAGTATTTTTTGCGGTGTTTTCACTTAATATCTTACGCAGGCTTACAATATCACCATTGTCCAAGATTTCAAATAAGGACTCACCAAATGTAGACCATAATGTACGGGCTTTTACTGGGCCAACACCTTTAAATCTGGCGTGACTGCCTAACATGATTACGATTTGCTCCCCTGATGGCCTAATTAGATCTAGGTATTGAGGGGTGATTACAGTGAGAATGCCTCCGTGCTCTACACGTCTACTATACTGCTTTTTGACAGCTAATTTAACCAATGCACCCTTCGCTAATATTAGTGACAGGCGATCACTGTTATTTTCAATTATGTGAATGATGTAATTGCGCTTGTAATTGCAATTACGTAGAGTGTCAGGATCTATCTGCACAGCATGAAATGAGCGACCTTTTCTGGATGAATATGGTGGTCTCGTGATGCGAAAAAACTTCTCTTGCTCGAAGTCATTCATCTAGGCACCCGCTTAAATATTTCTAGCAATTCCATACGATGCTGTTCTCGATGTGAATTTGATTGAAGAGATTTATATTCTTGCTTTAAGCCTTCTAAATGAGATTCAAGTTCTGCAACCCGTAGCTGTAATTGGCGAATCATTTTATCTTTCTCTTGAATGCTCTTTTCTTGCGGGCTGTATCGCTTTGCGGGTGCTTTTGAAGTATCCCTAGCCTGGTAGGGAAGCTCCTGCAAGGTATTCTGCTCAGCTAGCCATTGAGCCTTACTTTTAAGGTACGCAACAATGTACTTATTTTGGTAATAGCTAGAGCGAGATATACCAATCTCTTTTATTATGGCAGTTGCATTTAAACTGCCATTTTCTATGAAGTTTTGCCATTCAGCAAGGTCAAGTGGCCCGACCAAATTAGCCACCTTAACAAGATTTTCACGCGCCTTGGCATGCATTTTATCAAGTTCAAAATCTTCCAGTTCATGGCTAATACTGAATGCTTTATTCATTTTTTAAGATCTTTCAATCTGGCTTTTGTCTTCATAGAGTGTGGGAGCGGTGCTTCCAACTCCTCAATGGACATACCTCTACTTGTAGCATTGGCGAACCATCGAACAAAAGTCTCATCATAGTCAGCTAATAGTTTTTTTAACTTGATATTTTCTTCTTTTATTTTATCAAGTTTTGATTGGGTTTCTTCTGCACGCCTGCCGATATCTTCTAATATGTTGCTACTTTGATTGGCTTCTTTATAAGCCTTAACGATAGCTTCTTTTTTTGACAATGCTTGCCGAGTAAATCCTGTCTCCTGTTCTAGTTCCTTCCAAGTGACTTTATTCTTCCCACTGCGGGCAGCTAGGATTACGATGAGTTTGCAGAAGTCTTGTTCTAGTGCCGCTGTAATTTGTTTCTGTTCTTTTTTCATATTGCAACGCACCCATTATTACCATTAGGGAAAACTTGCACTAATTCACCATCTGAAATTGAATTATCCTGCTCAATGGCGAGGGCTATACGACAACCATTTAATAGTTCTTCATGAGAGCGTAGCCAGTTATTGGAACCATGATATTCAGCGTCAACTGCTGCTTTAACATGTTGAATTCGAGTTTCTTGTTCAGCTTGAAGTTTTTGTAAATGGATGATCTCTTCCTGATTTCCTTTTATACGATAATACTCAGAGCATCCACGGACGCATGCATAGTATTTTCCACATGGAGAGTCACTATAGTCATGTTTGCATAAGCCAATTGCAGTGATGAGTGTTGTACCAATGTCTTCTATCGTTTCAAGAACCTCATCACGGTCAACCAGTGTAAAGATCACGGATGCCTCTTTTGCTTGCTCTGGTGTTATATTTGAGGCGGCAAAGAGTATGTCTGCGTTATCCATGACTCTTTTAGCTGGATTAGTGTGGTCATAGGCTACATTGTCTAGAGTATACTTTCGCCCAAAGTATCGAGCAATCTCTATAGGGGTTACTGAATCTGAGAGCTCTAGCATAGTGTCTAGAAAGTGACGGAATTGATGTGATGTCAGCCGGATCTGCTCACCTTGAAAGCACAGATTTTTGCGTTCAAATACATTTTGTATACCCACTTCGGGACGACCCGCTATATAGTCATATATTTGAGTATATGATATCATTCTGAATTCCCAAGGCTCAGTTCTCTTAATAGAATGATGACGCTGATGTTGGGTAACAAATATTAGTTTATCCAGTGAGTTTGCTACAGTTAATGCTGAAATCTGTTTCCATAACTGTTCGATAGACTTCTGCGCTAATGAAAATGTTTTTTCCTTTAAGTCTGCTGAGTGGAATGCGACAGCAATTTTACCTGTATTTGGATTCCGTTTATTCGTCAGATTTATATTTCTTTTGTTTAGATAGGAAGTGAGACTTGGACGTGATGACCAGTTTAATCTTTCCCAAGTATCAGTGACAAACAACTCACAATCCTCAGTGATAATTGGGAAGAAGTCGTATTTCCCATTAGCAACGCATTTAATCGTGTCACGTACAGGTGCTAATATTTCAAGGGCGCTAGTCAGACCTTTCTTTAGGATTGGTAACAGACTTTCGGTTATTGGTTTGGTTTGATATCCAGCCCCCTTTTTGGCTCGGTAGCGGATCTCATTAATGGATAATATGTCCATTTCACCTGTGAAGACGTTTTGCTCCTCAACCTCCCTAACCTGTAAGCAGTCGACATCCAGGCAGATCACCTCATCAAATCGCAGACCCGTTGCAAACATGATTTCTACCATAGCCTGAAACAGTGCATCATCACCTTCTAGATTAGAGTTAGAAAGTGTTGCTACTGCAATGAGACTTTCATGGGTAGGTAGCTTCTCATGCCGTTTGGTAGTTGACTCAAAATCGATTCTTGTATCACTCGCGGTATGGATTTCTCCGCGTTTAGATGACTTTTTGAATGCAATTTTTTGGATGGAGAGCCGCTTCTGGTTAATGAATTTCGCAATGGATTCTAGTCTCTGACCAATACGGTAAAAGGTAGAACTTTCTAGTTTATCGTGTGCTTCCGCCTCTGCGACTTTGAAGTCATAAGTAGTCAGAGTGCTTGTTGTAATATTTCTTTTTAGCATCGCATTATCTAAATACCGATATGCAACAATATAGAAATTGAGTGTTCCTACATCTTTTGACTTCTCAATTTGCAAGGCTGAAACATGACATTTAGCTATGTCAGATAAATCTAGATTGTGAAATGCCTTCATGGCATCACGTGATGATTTAACTTTTTTACCTAGATTGTTATCTCGACTAAAATTGACTGATATATTATTTCCAGATTTTCTAGCTTGAGTCTTACAAATACCTTTAGCATCCCAGCTAAGGGCTCCCCACTCCCAACCTTCTAATGTTGCAAAGGGAGTATTTTTTTTGTAAAAGTGAACTAATTGTTCCAGATTGCTACCAGCATCTACACCAGTTGATGGCAATAATTGTAGGCTAGTATTCATAGTTCACCCCTGTCAAACATATCAGCAAACTTGCGAGCAGCTAAAAAGTTTTTATGTTGTAGAATATTTATGGTGTGAGCATCACCAAATGCTGTTTTTACTTCCTCTACCATCGTATCTACAACTGCCTTATGGTCAACGTCTTCAAAGGCTTCTAGAGAAGAGCAGTTGTAACAAGAAAGTGGGGGTTGCAGAGAACATGGGGTCGCGCTACCGCAGCTACCAATTTGAACAAGATTTAGATTTTTCGATGGCGCGAAAATACCTTGTCCTCGCTTAGAGGCATTATCAGGCGTGACAATTTTACCTGCAAATGCATCGAGTATATCCATGGCCTCACTTCGCAGTACATCATCTAGTTTTTTGGCAACAGTATGTGATTGTCTATAATAAACTTCTAGTTGTTGTAAATCGCTATGATCCATTAGTTCAGCAACAACAGACATAGGAGTGCCTTTGGCGATTAATCGTGAGCAGAAGGTTTTACGAAGTCTACGGTTGGTTACCTGGAAGTCCAGTCCAACAGCTACTCTGAACTGGTTGGTGATGTACGATATCTTGGTGATTCTTACTTGGCGCTTAACCAATTCATCTCTAACACTATAGTACTCTGAGATAACAGGCCAATCATCAGTAATTTTTGTACCTAGTATATCTTCGTAACGTGCTTTCATTAATGAAAGTAGTTTTGCAAGTGTTTTTGTTATGGGGCGAATTTTATATACATTATTATTGGCCTGCCCTCTTTGTTTTGCCCTCAAGACTTTTAGTGTGTATACACCTTTGTCTGAGAGCTGTAAGTCAGAGAACTTCAGCCTCATCACTTGGATATTTCTCATGCCAAGAACCTGGGCGCATTTCAGTGACACCAATCCCTGTAATGAATGCGTGGTTAGTGTTGCTGGAGAAATGGAGTTTAATGTGGAGATGAAGATGCGTTCTTCCTTGATCGTGAGTGGGCCACGGTCAGGGATTTCCATAATGACATCAAGACCTTTACCTTCGTCTGTACCAAACTTTATACTATCTAGGTAGTAATCATAAAAGTCTTCATCAAAGTGTGGGAGGCCTTCTTCGACACACCATTTATACATCATTCTTAAAATAGATTTAGTGCCCGCACTGCGTTCAGAGTTCATAAACTCTCTGTAGATTTCTTGTATTTTTTCAGAAATGTTTTCTGCTGCAATATCGTCAGGGATGTTTAGTAAGCGCCAGCATTTATAATGTGAGAAAAGTGCATAGTTAGAGTAGATATGACAAGCATAAGAAATCCATGCGCGAGCATGTTCTCTTAGTTGATGAGGGATTTTGTCAAAGTGTATGGTCTCCCTCTCCGGTTCCAAAAATATTTTACTTTGTGTTAAATCCAGTTGTTGGCCTGACTGACTTACAGGGTATGGGTCATAAGCAAATTGTAGATGCTGGTCTATTTGTACCAACATAATATCGTTTTTATCTAATTTTTTTGTCGGCATAGCCAGCACCTCGGCAATCATATTATGATAGTTTTCTATGTGATTCCATTTCAGCATGAAGTTGGTTTAGAACTAAGTTGCATTGTTCCATTATTGAACCAGTTTCATATATTAGACTACTATCTGAGTTATACGTCCACCCCCCAACATTATTTTTTAGCTTTTTCTGTTGAGCTGCATCAATTCCCATTTTGGTGAGCATTCTGTCAAGATTTTCAAAGAGGGTATGTCTTAATTTATGCGGGTGGATATCTGACAACTCTAAAATCTTATTCTTAATACTTGAGAAAACATCATCCAGTGCTGCTATTGATAGCGGATTATGTGGTTTGGTTGTCGCTAAGAGTAGATAAGGGCTCTTCATAGCTGAGTCGCCAAGAGATTTTCTGGCCTGTTTATATTCATCAATCAGTGATGCTAGAGGAAATGAAATAGGTATGATCCGGCCAACTGTTTTTTCGCGAGGTGATCTACCACGAGGATCGTTATGCTCGACATTCTGTTGTGTCAGGATAAATGGGTAAACTCCATGTACCAGCTTGCTCGTATGGCAGTTTGATGTTGTAAGTGATAGCAGTTCACCTTTCCTAATTCCTGTTTCTAAAAGTAATCTAAGAATTAGCTTGTTACGTAACTGAGTAGCTTTATTCCAGCCAAGCAAACTTGGCATTTCCATGACATCATACAGTGTTGCTTGTTGGACTAATGACAAACCAAGGGCGCGGCCTTGAGCTGTCTTTGGTCTTCTCAGCTTGGCTAGTTTTACTTGAAGTTTTTCCATCATCTTGGGTATTTGATGGAATAGAGGATCTGTATTACGGCGCTTGGAAATTGCTTTATCGGCTAAAAATTGAAAGTAAACCAATACTAGGTCAAGGCGTTGATTGAAATAATCAGGACTAACAATATCTGGCCGGAGGGGTCTTGCTCCGTTGATATCGTATGAGTGATGCTCAAGGTGTTTGAGAAAACTCTGGTATAAGCCCGTATCAGCAAACCCTGTGTCAGCAACAATTTCCGCTAGATCTACTTTTAGCATTGCTGCCCATCGTTCGATATGGATTAGGTGGTTTGCATTATTCTCCTGTGTTTTTTCCGCACCATACAGGTGTGTCAGTGTGAACTCACATAGCCTTGGGATGGGGAGTCCTCTCTCATCAACGATTAGATACTTACGTTCATTGTACTGCTTCATGTTGACGGTTCTGAGCTTCACTGCATCATTCCTTTACACTTTTAGACACCTATTCCTAATGTATACTCCGAGCTTTCAGAATGAGCAATCTTTACATGTTTAGAAATGAAAAAACCCCGAAATATCGGGGTTTTTAGGCATTTTGCTTTACAAGACGCTTTACACTTTAAAAAATCCGGCCCTAGAAAGGGATATCGTCGTCGAAATCCATCGGCGGCTCGTTATAAACCGGCGGCGCAGATTGTGGCTGCTGGGCAGGGCGGCCATAACCGCCTTGCGGTTGCTGCATGTTTTGCTGCGGAGCCGGCGCGGGGCGCTGCTGGTTCATCGGTTGCTGAGCTGGCATGCTTTGCTGTGGCTGGCCCCAGTTGCTTTGGCTTTGACCACCCATAGCTTGTCCGGCGCCACCTTGTGGGCGGCCACCCAGCATCTGCATGACACCACTGAAACTGTCGACCAGCACTTCAGTGGTGTAGCGCTCCTGGCCACCCTGATCTTGCCATTTACGAGTCTGCAGCTTGCCTTCTACATAGACTTGGGAGCCTTTCTTCAGGTACTCACCGGCTACTTCGGCCAGTTTGCCCATGAATACTACACGGTGCCATTCGGTACGCTCTTTCTGCTCACCAGTCTGCTTGTCGCGCCAGGATTCCGAGGTGGCCAGAGTAATGTTGGTCACCGCGCCACCACTCGGCATGTAGCGTACTTCCGGGTCTTGCCCGAGGTTACCGATCAGAATGACTTTATTGATGCCTCGACTGGCCATAATCTCTCTTCCACCTTTATATTCCGGCCAGGCAAAGCCTGGGCCAACCAAATGAGTTACCGCGCTTTTATCTTTCCCATGCTGTTATCGTATTGAACAGCATGGTTTTTCTATACCCGTAGCAGCAATCAGGTTGATGTTCACTTATTACCTGGCTCACGTTTAGCCCCCAATAGTAACAGCTGATGCGTCCCTGCGCACCCTCATCCGCGTGGTGTTGCCGGTTGGGGGGAGGAGGCAGAACGTCTCTCTGGCATGGGTCGAGAAGATACGGGTCCAATCGTAAAAAAGGATGATGTCGATAGATAATGCCTGTCTATTCATCCAGTAGTCGCTATGCCATACTGACTCGCTCAGGTTTCTGTATCGAGCGTGCAACAAGATGGAAAAAATCGTGGTCCGGGGTGCTCGCACCCACAACCTCAAGAACATCAATCTGACCCTGCCCCGCGACAAGCTGATCGTGGTGACCGGTCTCTCCGGCTCCGGCAAATCCTCGCTGGCGTTCGATACCCTCTATGCCGAAGGGCAGCGCCGCTATGTGGAGTCGCTCTCCGCCTATGCCCGCCAGTTCCTCTCTTTGATGGAGAAGCCGGACGTCGATCATATCGAGGGGCTTTCACCGGCCATCTCTATCGAGCAGAAGTCTACCTCCCACAACCCGCGCTCGACTGTTGGCACCATTACCGAGATTTACGACTATCTGCGTCTGCTGTTCGCCCGGGTCGGTGAGCCCCGCTGCCCGACTCACGAGATCCCACTGGCCGCCCAGACCATCAGTCAGATGGTGGATCAGGTGCTGGCACAGCCCGAGGGCAGCAAGCTGATGCTGCTGGCCCCGGTGGTGCGGGATCGCAAGGGGGAGCACAGCAAGCTATTGGAAAATCTGGCGGCGCAGGGCTATATCCGTGCCCGCATCGATGGCGAGGTGTGCGATCTCTCCGACCCTCCCACCCTGGAGCTGCACAAGAAGCACACCATCGAGGTGGTGGTGGATCGCTTCAAGGTGCGCGAGGACCTAGCGCTGCGGCTCGCCGAATCATTCGAGACGGCGCTGACCCTCTCCGGCGGTATCGTATTGGTAGTGCCGATGGACGGGGAGGAGGGGGTTGCCCCCATGACCTTCTCCGCCAACTTTGCCTGCCCCGAGTGTGGTTACTCCATGTCGGAGCTGGAGCCGCGCATCTTCTCCTTCAACAACCCGGCCGGTGCCTGCCCCACCTGTGATGGCCTCGGGGTGCAGCAATATTTTGATCCGGCCAAGGTGATCGGTGATCCTTCCATCAGTTTGGCCAACGGCGCCATCCGTGGTTGGGACAAGCGCAGCTTCTACTATTTCCAGATGCTGAAATCCCTCTCCGAACACTACAAGTTCGATCTGGATACGCCGTGGGAAGATCTGCCGCCGAAGACCCAGGAGGTGATCCTGCGGGGCTCTGCTCGCACCGAGATCGAGTTCCGTTACATGAATGATCGCGGCGACGTGGTGGTGCGCAAGCACCCGTTTGAGGGGATCTTGCACAACATGGAGCGCCGCTATCGGGAGACCGAGTCCAACTCGGTGCGCGAAGAGCTCTCCAAGTACATCGCCAACAAATCTTGTACCAGCTGCGGCGGTAGCAGACTGCGGCAAGAGGCGCGCCACGTGTTCGTGGATAACCGTAACCTGCCCGCCATCGCCGAGCAGTCCATCGGCGATGCGCTCGCCTTCTTCGAGGGGCTGAACCTGACCGGTCAGCGCGGTCAGATTGCCGAGAAGATCCTCAAAGAGATCATTGAGCGGCTTGGCTTCCTGGTGAATGTGGGTCTCAACTACCTGAGCCTGTCACGCAGCGCCGAAACTCTCTCTGGCGGCGAAGCCCAGCGCATTCGACTGGCGAGCCAGATTGGTGCCGGGCTGGTGGGGGTCATGTATGTGCTCGATGAACCCTCTATCGGCCTGCACCAGCGCGACAACGAGCGTCTGCTCAAGACCCTCACTCATCTGCGCGATCTGGGCAACACCGTCATCGTGGTGGAGCACGACGAGGACGCCATTCGTCTCGCCGACCACGTGCTCGATATCGGCCCGGGGGCGGGCGTGCATGGCGGCGAAATTGTGGCGCAGGGCACCCCCCAGCAGATCATCGACAATCCAGCTTCACTGACCGGTGACTACCTCTCTGGCCGCAAGCAGATTGCCATCCCTGATGAACGTACCCCGCTCAGCGGCAAGTGGCTGAAGCTCAAAGGGGCGAGCGGTAACAACCTGCGCAACGTCAATCTGGATTTGCCGCTAGGGGTGATGACCTGCGTTACCGGCGTCTCCGGCTCCGGCAAGTCGACCCTGATCAACGACACCCTGTTCCGCATTGCCCACCGCGAGCTGAACAAGGCGACCGAGTCCACGCCGGCACCCTATCGCAGTGTTGAGGGGCTGGAGCATCTGGACAAGGTGGTTGATATCGATCAGAGCCCCATCGGCCGTACCCCGCGCTCCAACCCGGCCACCTATACCGGCCTGTTCACCCCGATCCGCGAGCTGCTTTCCGGCACTCAGGAGGCACGCTCCCGTGGTTATAAGCCCGGCCGTTTCTCCTTCAACGTGAAAGGGGGCCGTTGCGAGGCCTGTCAGGGGGACGGGGTGATCAAGGTAGAGATGCACTTTTTGCCGGATGTCTACGTGCCGTGTGATGTCTGCAAGGGCAAGCGCTACAACCGCGAGACGTTGGAGGTGAAGTACAAGGGCAAGAACATCCACGAGATCCTCGACATGACAGTGGAAGATGCCCGCGAATTCTTCGACCCGGTGCCGGCGGTGGCGCGCAAGCTGCAGACCTTGATGGATGTGGGCCTCTCTTATATCCGGCTCGGCCAATCGGCCACCACCCTGTCGGGCGGTGAGGCGCAGCGGGTCAAGCTGGCGCGGGAGTTGTCGAAACGCGATACCGGTCAGACGCTTTATATTCTGGATGAGCCGACCACCGGGCTGCACTTCCACGATATCCAGCAGCTGCTCAAGGTGCTGCACCAGCTGCGGGATCGCGGCAACACCATTGTCATCATCGAGCACAATCTGGACGTGGTGAAAACCGCTGACTGGATCGTCGATCTGGGGCCGGAAGGAGGTGCCGGTGGTGGCCGCATTCTGGTGACGGGGACCCCGGAGGAGATCTGTGGCAATAAAGAGTCTCATACAGCACGTTTTTTACGGCCGCTATTGACGCGATAAACCGTTATAATCGAGGGGCCTTTGGCCCCTTTTTTTATAAAAATCGGTAACATGGAGGCGCGGCTCGTGTGATACGGGCAGGCTGGCATCACTGCGTCATGGTAAGGGATATATCGAGTTATGGCTCAGGCTCCGCGCACGATTGATCATCAGTTGGCTTACTCCATGTTCCCAATCTGGCTGGGGGCTATCCTGCTATTGCTGATCCTGCTGGCGTGGGCCCAGATCCCGGCCGCCAGCCGGATTGAAGAGCAACGAATGAAGGAGCATCTGCTGCGTGTGACCAAGGCGGTGCAGGCGGATGTGGCAGCTCTGGATGCATTTAGCCGGGATTGGGGCATCTGGGATGATAGCTACCGCTTTATGGGCAACAAGAGCAGGGCGTTCGTCGAATCCAACCTGTTCAATGATATGCCGATGCGGGACTTTAGCCTCAACCTGATGAGCTTCATGGATCTCAGTGGCTACGAGATCTGGACGCGCACCTTGCTGCCCGATGCGCCGGGAGTCAACCCGGATCAGTTTCCCTATTTCCTGGATGAACTGAAAAAGCAGTTAAGAGAGCGATCGGTGGCGCAAGGGGGCATCAATCTGCACGGGATCCGCGCTTCCCAGTGGGGGCCCTTGATGTACTCGTGGCAGCCGATCAGAAACAGCGACGAGTCGGCCCCATTCAACGGTTTCTTGCTGGTCGTGCGCTGGCTCGATAAGGCCTATCTTGATCAGGTATCGGAGCGAACCGCGCTGCCACTGGCTATCGCCCACTCCAATCTGGATGTCACTGCTACCTTCAAACCGTTGAAACCGCAAATCACGTATCGTTTGATCGACCTTGGGTTTACACGGCTTAGGGGAGAGGTGCGGTTGCTCAACAGCGATAACCAGCCGGTATTGACCCTGGTGATTGAGGAGGAGAGAAAGATCTTGAGTGGCGTCATGGAGGGGGCGCTCTGGACCTTCATTGGCATGCTGTTGATCAGTTTTACCTGCGTCATGATCGCCATGTACCGGCTCAAGGGGATAGTGCTGACCCCGTTGCAGCAGCTGGTGTCTGCGCTGCAGCGCTTTGGCGATCGGCCAGATGCCACCTTGATCCCCTATATCGACAGCAGCGCCGAGATGGCGACCCTGAGCGGCAAGTTCAGGGAGATGGCCTGCAAGGTTAGTCAGCAACACGATGATTTACTGGAAAAATCCAGTCAGATGGAGCTGGCTGCATTTACCGATCCCTTGACCCGTTGCTTCAATCGTCGCTATCTGGATGGCTGGCTGCAGGCCAACTGGGCCAAGCCTTGCCTGTTATTGCTGCTGGATCTGGATCATTTCAAACGGATCAATGATCGCTTGGGCCATGACATCGGGGATCTGGTGTTGAAACAGTTGGCTGATCTGCTGCGCAAGGTGGTAGCAGGAGAGAGCGAGCCAATTATCCGGCTGGGCGGGGAGGAGTTCTTGTTGCTGCTGCAGGTGGATGACGAGCAAGAGCTGGTCCTGCGGGTTGAATATCTGCGCCAGCGTGTCGCGCAACACCGCTTTGGCAAAGAGGATGCGCCACTCTGGTTGACGGTGTCGTTGGGGTTTTGTCGCTATCCGTTGCACCCGGAGTGCCCGGATTCATTCTGGAGTCACAGCTTCAAACTGGCTGATATGGCGCTTTATCAGGCCAAGCAAGAGGGGCGAAATCAATGGTGCGGCTACATAGGGTCACTTCCCTCAGAGGCTATCGTTATGACGGCTACCGAGCTTGCTGAGGGCCAATATCTGCAACTGCAACGGGCAGAAACTCGGGATTAGCCCTGTCTTACCAATACCAGATAGGCCAGCGCGACAATAAAACCGAGCAGGATAAAGAGAAAGGATCCGATTCCCCACACGGCCGCGAGAAAGGCCCCCACCTTTTGCCATCTCGACTCATTTTTCATAAATAAACCATTACTTCCCAATAACTTGTGTGGCGCAAAAATACGCTTGTTTGCCCATGTTAACAACAATTAATCGCCGTCCTGTCGGATTGTAAGATGTGGCTTATTTACCGCTTTTGGCAATGGGTGCTGGTAGTGCCAGCCTCTCGAGGTGGGCACTGCGGCTTGTTATCTGGGGATTCGGCGAGATTGAGATGGCGTGCAAAGATGTCACAGCAATCGATTTATTTCTGTGCAACCTTTGCTCCAAGTCAATAACTTTACATTTACAAGGGCATATAGTCAGCGGGCTTACAGCATCAAATGAAAACAAAAAAAGGGATTACGTGATGAAAAAATTACTTCCTCTGATGATTGCCGCTGCAGTGACCTCTCCCTTCGCCATGGCCCATCAGGCTGGCGATATTCTGGTTCGTGGTGGTTTGGCCATTGTTTCTCCTCAGGAGAGCAGTGACAACGTACTGGGTACCGGTGAATTTGAAATTAACAACAATGCCCAACTGGGTTTGACGCTGGGTTATATGATCACCGATAACTGGGGTGTTGAGCTGTTGGCCGCTACCCCTTTTTCTCATAAGGTCAGTACCGCTGGCTTGGGTGAAATTGCCAAGGTTAAACATCTGCCTCCAACATTGATGGCCCAGTACTATTTTGGCGATGCCCAGAGCAAGGTTCGCCCATATGTTGGTGTTGGCGTTAACTACACCACTTTCTTTGATGAGAAGGGGGTGGGAGCACTTGATGGCGCGAATATCAGCCTCGACGACTCTTGGGGTCTGGCAGGTCAGGTTGGTATTGATATGGCGGTTACAGACCGCTGGTTTGTAAACGGTTCAGCCTGGATCATGGATATCGACACAGATGTGAAAGTTGATGGTGTTGGTACCTTCAAAACGCATATCGATCCGATGGCCTTTATGGTTGGCGTCGGCTACCGCTTCTGATTATCTGATTCTGGTGGCCTTACCTAATTAGGGCCGCAGAAAATAGCAAAGTACGTCTCTTTCAGCTCGGCTTGTGCCGGGCTTTTTTCACTTGGCTTATATTTTCCAACTTGTGAGCAACCCGATACAAATCAATTAAATACCCATCGCTTTCTCTCAGTTATTCGCCACCCCTGCCGATAGTGACTATGTTCACTCTACCTTCCCCCAATGAGCGAGGATGTCTCCATGGGTTTATCTATTGTGCAGCGGATCATCGCCGGATTTGTGCTGATGCTGCTGTTGCTGATCCTGCTTGGCGTGATCAGTACCTTTAAAATCAAGGGTATAAATGACGGCCTCTCTGCCGTCTCTGACCGGGCAACCCCGCTGGTGGTGGCTGTCGCAGGTCTCAAGGGGGCATTGCAGGATAGTAACCGCTGGGTGCTGGTCTACCGCACCAGTGAAGATGCCGCCCGGTTGCCGCAGCTGGCCAATCAGTTCAAGGAGCAGCAGAACCGCTTCGCCCAGCTGAGTCAGGAGATGAGTAAATTTACCAGCGTGGCGGATGCCCGCGCCCGCTTCCAGCAGGTGGAGAGTGCCACCACACAATTTTATGGCTTGGCGGATCAGGTGCTGGCCCAGCATCGGCAGTGGGTTAGTGCATTAGATCAGCGCCACAAGCTGGAGATGGAATTTATTCGTCTTGAGGATACCTACCAGTGGGCGGCAGATTTGCTGTTGCAACAGACCGCCAGCAAGCGCTCCATGCGTAATAAAGCGGAACTCATTACCTCCGGCATTGCCCGTGATCTGAAGAATATCCGCCGTGCCGATGCCAAAACCGATCTGAACGAACTGGAAAAGGTGCTGAGTAAGGACATCGAGATGGCGCGCAAGCGTCTGGAACGGGTGTTGGTGCCGGATGATGTGAAAGCGCGTTTCGTCTCCAATCTGGATCGGATGCAGGAGTTGGCGCTCGGTGCTCAGGGCTTGCTGGCGACCATGCGTCAGGCCCAACAGCTGGAGCTGTCGCTGGCGACTCAGAATCAGCAGCTGGATGCCAGTCTGGCCAACAGCCTCAATTTGCTGGACGAGATGGGTAAGTCTGCCGGTGCCATCGCCAGCGATAGCCGGATCAACGCGGATGCGGCGGTCAGCAGTGCCAGCTTCTGGATCCTGGTGGTTGCCGCGATGTCAGCTGCTGCTGCGCTGGTGATCGGCTATACCACGGCGCGCAGCATTCAGCGTCCGTTACAGATGATCAACAGGGAGCTGGATTACATGGCGGCCGGTGACATGACTCGCCGCATCAACTACCGCAGCAGTTGCGAGTTTGGCAACCTCTCCCGTTCCATCGACACGCTCGCAGGCAAGACCGGCGAGCTGCTCTCTCAAATCAATGCGGGCTCCCGCCATCTGGTGGATGAGGCGAGCCGCGCCGCCGAGATCAGCGAGCGGGCCATGTCCAGGGTACAGGAGCAGAAGAGCCAGACCGATCAGGTGGCCGCCGCGATTACCGAGCTGGAAGTGAGCGCTACCGAGGTGGCCCGCTCTACCGATGGCACCAAACGGGAAGTGGATCTGGCCGATGACGAGGCACGCAGTGGCCGCCAGAAAGTAGCGACCACTCGCAAGATCACCGAGCAGCTGGCTGGCGCCATGGAAGAGGCGGTCGGCATTACCTACAAGCTGGGTGAGTTCAGCAACAACATCGGCAGCATCCTCGATGTGATCCGCAGCATTGCCGAGCAGACCAACCTGCTGGCGTTGAACGCCGCCATCGAAGCGGCCCGTGCTGGCGATGCCGGTCGTGGTTTCGCGGTGGTGGCCGATGAGGTGCGGGCGCTGGCCAATCGTACCCAAACCTCGACCGAAGAGATCCAGAGGATGATTGAGAACCTGCAAAGCTCCAGCAAGCAGGTGGTCGAGGTGATGGGGCGCAGCCAGGAGCAGACTCAAAGCTGTGTCGAGCAGACCCGCGAGATGGATCTGGCGCTGCAATCCATTGCCGAGCGGATGGGGGCCATCAAGGCGATGGCCGATCAGGTGGCCCATGCCGCTCAGGAGCAGATCTCCGTCAGTCAGGGGGTTGCTCGTCATATCGCCGGTATTGCCGATGTGGCATACGAGACAGAGCGGGAGGCGCGCGAATCCGCCAGCAGCAGCGAAGTGCTGGCAGAGCTGGTTGCCAAACAGCAGCAATTGATTGCACATTTCAAGGTCTAGGAGGGCTTATGTCTAAAAAGTGGATTGGAGCCCTGAGTCTCCTGTTGTGTGGCCAGCTGATGGCCAGCGAGCTGGTGATTGAAAGCTGGCGAACCGATGACAAGGCGCTGTGGGAACAGAAGATCATCCCGGCGTTTGAAGCGGCGCATCCCGGCATCAAGGTGAGTTTTCACCCGGTGCAAAACGTCAACTATATGCCCACTCTGTGGGAGAGCCTTAAGGGGGGCAAGGCGGGGGATCTGATCACCTGTCGTCCGTTTGATGATTCGCTCGCCCTGTTCAAGGCGGGCCATCTGGCCGAGCTGACCGAAATGGCGGGGATGGAGAACTTCCCGAGTTTTGCCCAGTCACCCTGGCAGACTGATTCCGGTGCCCAGACCTTCTGCGTGCCGATGGCCTCGGTGATCCATGGCTTCTTCTATAACAAGAAGATCTTCAGTGAGTTGGGGCTCACCCTGCCGCAAACCCGCGACCAGTTCTTTGCGGTGCTGGACAAGGTCAAAGCCGATGGCCGTTATGTGCCGCTGGCCATGAGCGGCTCCGAGAGCTGGGTCGCCTCCGAGCTGGGCTTCCAGAACATTGGTCCCAACTACTGGAAGGGGGAGGACGGTCGTCTGGCGCTGATCGGTGGGCAGGAGCGGTTGGACAACCCGCAATATGTGAAGGTGTTCGATGAGCTGGCGCGCTGGCGCTCCTACCTCGGTGAAGGTGGCGAGAGCCGCGATTATGCGACCAGCAACGAGCTGTTCACCTCGGGCAAGGCCGCCTTCTATGTGGCGGGCTCTTGGGAGATTGCCCCCTTCACCGGCAAGGTCGATTTTGGCGTCATGCGTCCACCGGTGGCCAAACAGGGAGATGGCTGCTTCTTTACCGACCACACCGATATCGGTATGGGGATGAATCCGGCCAGCAAGAATAAAGAGGGGGCCATGGCCTTCCTGCAGTGGCTTGCCACGCCGCAATTTGCCGAGCTCTATACCAACTCGTTGCCGGGATTCTTCTCCCTCTCCAACCACTTCTTCGATGTCACCAATCCGGCGGCCAAAGAGATGATGGAGTGGCGCGATCAGTGTGATTCGACCATTCGGGTGGCGACCCAGATCCTCTCCCGTGGTACGCCCAAGCTGGGGGATGAACTGGCCGAGGTGAGTCAGGCGGTATTGCTTGGCAAGATGGAGCCCAAGGCTGCCGCGGATCGACTGGAAGGTGGCTTGAAGGGTTGGTATGCCCCTCATCAGGGCAATAAGGCCAAAAGCGCGGATTGTCAGTGTGATGCAGTGACCCCGGCACCGGTTTCAGCACCGGTTGCTGTCTCGGCAGCACCTGCGACCAGTGAGGCTCTCGCCACGGTGGCTCCAGTCGTCACTCCCACTGAGCCCGCATCAGCGGCGACGGCGCCATTACCGGCGCCTTCGGCGGAGGTGGAGCGGGCGCTCTCCAATGAGCTGGAAGCGCCGCAGCAATAAGTCATCAGCATTAATAACAAGCGGGAGGCATCAGCCTCCCGTTTTATTTATCAGTGGTTGTCACAGTGAGCGGCGTTATTGTGCTTCGCGCGGCCAGCGACAGAGGCTGCCGATACGGGCTACCGGGGTGAATCCCAGAGAGCGATAGATCCGCTGGGCATGGTAGTGCTCGTCGGCCACTATGATCAGCTGTTTGGCGCGGGACAATCCTGCGTGGGCCACCTGACTGAGCAGCTGGCGGCATAACCCCTTGTTGCGCCACGCCTGGTGAGTACGTACCAACTGGAAACGCCCCAGCGAGCCGCAAAAGAAGAGGCCACAGCTGGCGACCAGTTGCCCCTCTTGCCAGATCCCCCACCACTCCCCGAGACCATCGGCAATCATGGCCTGATAGAGAGCTTGGCGGGATCGCAGATAGGGGAGATAGCTCTGTTCCGAGTGCCCCTCATCTCGCTCATGGAGTTCGAAGTCGAGCCATTCAGACCAATCAACAATGGTGAAGGGACGTGCCTGAACCTGGTCCATGTCGCTATTAGGGGGCGGGCAGCTCTGCTTATCCAGTGCCAACACCACGCACTCCATATATTGGTATCCCGTTGCGACAAAACCGGCGATCCGGCTGTTTTGCCCTGCTGCCAGTGGCCACTGAAAGGTGCGGTGGCGTACTCGAGGATCTTGACCGATCAACTGATCGAATGCGGCTTCCAGCCAGCCTTTGTCACGGTCGCTGGGTGGGGTGGGGAGTAGCAGGTAGTTGCCGAAATAGTAGTCGGGAGCATCCGGCGTGCGAACCGCCCAGAACTGATCGTGTCGAACGACTTCGCCCTGATAGCGATCGAACAGCAAGTCGGTGGCAAAGCCGGGGTGGGTATCCATGATGGTGCTCCTGCAAAGACTCATTTTGTTATCGGCAGGAGTAAGGAATAGATGAAAAAGGGGCCGGAGAAACCTCCGGCCAAACAATCACACGCAGATTCAGAACGTCCAGGACGATCTGGCCCCATCATAACGCGACTGTCGCAAATTTGGGATGGGCACTTTTCGGTTACTTACCGTTAATTATGTAAATATGATATTCACAGTATTGGGTGACAGGTAAATCTCTGTTGACTTTGTCCCGGTTTCACCATAAATATAAAGACGTTTAGACGTCCAAACATCCGTTTTGACGTGTGTAAATGGATTGCAGGACAGGGAGAAGAGCAGATGGGATTTCACAGTGCACGTCAGGTTGAGGCGCTCAACCAGAGCTTGGCTGATTTGAATGGCGATATATCGGTCAGTTTCGAGTTTTTTCCACCCAACAGTGAAGGGATGGAGAATACCCTCTGGCAGTCCATCGAACGGCTGAAAGTGCTGGAACCCAAGTTCGTCTCCGTCACCTATGGCGCCAACTCCGGCACTCGTGATCGCACCCACAAGGTGATCAAGGACATCAAGGAGCGGACCGGCCTGATTGCGGCGCCGCACCTGACCTGTATCGATGCCAGCCGCGACGAATTGCGCACCATCGCCCGCGACTACTGGAACAGCGGTATTCGCCATATTGTGGCTTTGCGCGGTGACTTGCCGCAGGGGTTGGACAAGCCGGATATGTATGCCACCGATCTGGTTGCCCTGCTCAAGTCAGAGGCTGACTTCGATATCTCGGTTGCCGCCTATCCGGAAGGCCACCCGGAGGCCAAGAGTGCGCAATCCGATCTGCTCAACCTCAAGCGCAAGATCGATGCCGGTGCCAACCGTGCCATTACCCAATTCTTCTTCGATGTGGAGACTTATCTGCGCTTTCGGGATCGCTGTGCCGCCATCGGTATTGATGCCGAAATCGTGCCGGGGATCCTGCCGGTCTCCAACTACCAGACCCTGGCCAAGTTTGCCGGTTTCACCAACGTGAAGATCCCGCGCTGGATGCATCAGCGTTTCGAGGGGCTGGATAACGATCAGATGACCCGTAATCTGGTGGGGGCGAGCATCGCCATCGATCAGGTGCGCGTGCTGAGTCAGGAGGGGGTGAAGGATTTCCACTTCTATACTCTGAACCGCTCGGAGCTGACCTATGCCATCTGTCATACCCTGGGGGTTCGTCCCAAGGGCTGACCTGTGGTTACCGCGATAAAAGCAAAAAGCCAATGAGTTGCTCATTGGCTTTTTCGTTATGGCCGATTATCAAGGTCTGGCCGGGGCGATCTCTTTTGGCTCAAGATCGATAACCGCATTACCGGCAGCCCCCGGATACTGGTGATAGACCTGATCCTGTTCCAGTGTGTAGAAGGTATCCAGATAGTCGTCGTTGTTGGTCATCCAGGAGTCGGGCAGCGCCTTGACGAGGCGACCGCCGAGATCGAGGAAAGGCAGCGCTTCCGGCACTCCACCCGCAGTAAAGCCGAGTTTGAGGGCTTCAATCAGCAGGGCGCTCAGCTCCTTGTAGTTGACGTTGTCATCCTGCTCCATCATCACCACATCGACGGCACCCCAGCGATAGCGATCCCAATAGACCAGGAGCTGGTTGGGGGTGTAATCGGTGTTGTCATAGTCGAGGTAGGGCATGTCGACAATATCGACCACAGGCTCATCCCGGCTGGGATTGACCCCTGCGACTACCGCATACACTTCGGCCGCGCCGAGCAGCCAGGGCTCGTGATCATCCTTCAGTCTGATCTTTTTCAGGACACTGGTCTTGAGCGGCGCCGTGCTGGCCGCCGCTCGCGGGGCGCTTTGCAGATCTGCATCGGCCAACGCCTTACGCATCACCTTCAAGCCTGCGTTCTTGGCTTTGACGGGATCGGCTTCGACCACCAGAACCGGCCGGGCCGGTGCCTTGTCCACATCCAGATAGACGGGATTGCCAGCGCTGTCGAATGCTTCAATGGCGCTCCAGCTCTTCTCATCCCCGCTCGGAACATAGGCGACCAGCGGTTCGACGCCCTGTTGCAGTGCGGCGGCCTGATCGGTGTTGGCCAGCCGCAACTGCATCAGTTGCTTGACCTCGCCATCCAGTCCTTGCCGGCTGATAGCCGCCTGGTTGGCATCGCTCGCCTGCCGTTTAAGGCGTGGGCTGGCTTTTTGCAGCAGGTTGGGAAGCGGGCTTTGGTATTGCTGATTGCTCAGCAGGGGCAGCAGGTTTTTCTGCTGAAGGGCTAGCTGGCGAGCCAGCTCCCTGTCCGTGTCGGCTGCGTGTGCCGTGCTGACGCCCAAAAGCGCCAACAATATGATGAAAGCCTGATGTTTCATTATTGTTCTCCGTTGCATGAACCTGACAGGGCACCATGTCCGGGAAGAGTGGTGCCCTGACACCACTAAAGGGCAATTAGTTTCATCTGTGAATTAATTTATCTGGATCTTGCGCAGGCCATCACGGTTTGAAGTCTCATTGATTCGTTTGTCGATATGATTGGAACTGATAGATAACGAGGCTAACCAGCAGACCCCAGCAGGCCGCCGCGATGCCGAGCAGGCTGATCCCGGACGCGGTAATGATGAAGGTAAGCAGCGCAGCTTCTCGCGCCTCATCCTGTTGCAAGGCAGAGTGCAGGCTGTTGCCGATGGTGCCTAGCAGGGCCAATCCGGCGACGCAGGTGATCAGTGCTGCCGGGAAGGCGCTAAACAGGGCAGCGACGGTCGCGCCAAAACAGCCGGTTACAAGATAAAAGCAACCCGCCCAGACCGCAGCAGGCCAGCGGCGCTTGATATCCGGGTCGACCTCTTTGCCCATGCAGATGGCGGCGGTGATGGCGGCCAGATTGAAGGCATAACCACCAAAAGGGGCGAGCAGCAGGCCGGTCAGGCCGGTCCAGCTGATCAATGAGGAGGTGGCAGGTTGATAGCCATGGGCTCGCAAGATGGCGATCCCCGGCATGTTTTGCGATGTCATGGTGACAATGAACAACGGCAGTGCGATGCCAAACAGGGCATCGAGGGAGAAGGTCGGCCATGTCCAGAGCGGGCTGGCGAGTTGCCAGTGCAGAGCTGCCAGCTGCAAATCCCCCCGCACGCTGCTGATCAGCATCCCCACTCCCAGTACCAGCACCATGGTATAGCGGGGCCAGAGATGATGCCCCAGCAGGAAGGTCAGCAGCAGGGTGCCAAGCAGCAGGGGGTCTTGCGGAGCGACCTTGAACAGATCCAGTCCGAATCTGAGCAGCACACCAGCCAGCATGGCGGCGGCCAGCGGAGCCGGAATATGTTTCATCAAGCGGTCGAACCAGCCGCTGATGCCACAAAGAGTGATCAGCAAGGACGAGATCACAAAGGCGCCGATGGCTTCCGCCAGAGTGAAGTTGCCCAGCGTGGTGATCAGTAGGGCCGCGCCCGGGGTGGACCAGGCGGTCAGTACGGGCATGCGGTAATAGAGAGAGAGGCCGATGCAGCTCACCCCCATGCCGATCCCCAGCGTCCAGAGCCAGGAGGCGACTTGGGCAGTATCAGCGCCAGCCGCCGTGGCGGCCTGAATGATCAGGATGACAGAGCTGGTGTAGCCGACCATCACGGCGATAAAGCCTGCGACCAGATGGGGGAGGGCAAAGGGCATGGGGATTTCCTCTTGGCGTTGTGACGTGCTGTGCGTTATTACGTACAATCTGGTTTTGACTATATCGTCGTGCGCTATAGCGCACAAGGCGCATTGTGCAAGAGTAATAAAGAGGCAGTTATGCAAGAGATGAGTCAGCATCTGGCCACTCGGCTGAAGGGGCTGCGCAGCGAGCGAGGCTGGAGCCTGGATGCCGCCGCGCGCGAGACGGCTGTCAGCAAGGCGATGCTGGGGCAGATTGAGCGAGGAGAGTCTAGCCCGACGGTGGCAACGCTGTGGAAGATTGCGACCGGTTTTCGAGTCTCATTTTCCAGTTTCATCGAGCCTACGCCAGCCGCGCAGGCAGAGGTGCTCTATCGCACCGCCGATGCTATTCGCCAGCAGCCAGCGGGAGAGGGCATGCAAGTGGCACCGCTTTTCCCTTATGAGAACCGGTTTGGCTTCGAATTGCTTGAGCTGACCCTGTTGCCAGGTTACCAGCGTGAATCCGACCCCCATGAGCCGGGAGTGACCGAGCATGTCATCGTCATCAGCGGCTTGATGGAGGTGCTGGCGGAAGGGGAGTGGCGCTCACTGGCGCAAGGGGAGGCGGTGCGCTTTGCTGCCGACCGTCCCCACGGTTATCGCAATCTGGGCATAGCCCCGGCTATTTTCCACAACCTGATCCACTATCCGGTGGCAACATCCTGAATATGTTCCGCAGAGATCAACCCGGTCGACCATCTGCTCTGGGGCGGGTCAGTATCCGGGTATAGACCCAGACAAACAGACCATAGGCAGTGATCCAGGCAAGCGCGCTGAGGTTCCAGCCATGCAGGGTATAAGCAGGCCAGAATAGCGGAATCACCACCCGTATTGTGGCGGCAGCGATAACCAGGGCAAATGCGACTGTGATCCTGCGCCCCACCTGCAAGGCCCGACCGCTATGGCCGAGGGATACTCGCGCAATCATACCCAGGATCATGGTGCCCATGCAGCCTGCGCTGAGCAGGTGGCTGGCCATCGACAGCGTGATGGGCAGATCCGCGCTATGTGCCGCCAGGGCGAGCAGGCCAAGGGGAATAAACAGATAGGCGAGATGGAGTGACCACAGTAGTGGATGTGCAAGGGTCGAGGGCAGATGCCAACGCAGTTGCCGCCACAGTTGCAAACTCGCCGCCACTATATATAGAGGCACTATATATATGCTGGTGACCCACAGGGTGGGCAACAGCAGCCAGAGCAGCAAGATAAGCCACTGTGCAGCGAGTGCTGTGCGCTCCAGCCAGAGCAGAGGCGCTGCTTTCTCCTGACCGGTTGCTCGGGCGGTGAAGAACGGAATCACCCTTCCACCCATCACGGCGATCAGGGTGGTAAACAGCAGCACAGTTGTGATCAGCAGATTCTCAACGGTGGTCCACTCTGCATGCCATAACCAGCTGGCGCCATTGAGCAGGGTCAGTATCAGTAACAGGGGCACAAAGAAGAGGTTGCGCCATTGCCGGGTGATCAAAATAGGCTTGGCAAGGAACCAGGCGCAAAGCGGTAGCCAGAGCAGGTCTGCCACCATCAAGAGTGTATTCTCCTCACCCAGCCAGGGTAACAGCGCCCTTGGCAACATCCACAACCCCACCACCAGTGCCAATGGCCAGCTCCGAACACCGGGATGGGTCGTCCAGTTCTGCACCGCGGTGAGCAGAAAACCCACGACGATGGCGGCCCCGAAACCAAACAGCATCTCATGACCATGCCACCAGACCGGGTTGCCAATCCCGGGCAAGGTTAGCCAACCGTTGAGCTGTCCCAGCCAGAGCAACATAGCGACGGCAGCAAACAGAGCCCCGAACAAGAAGAAGGGTCGGAACCCCAAGCGGAACAGCGGGACGATTTGCTCTTCCTTATGGCTATCGAGGATTTGATGCATGAGGGCATTCCAATTGAACATTTGAGATGGCAATTATAAATTGGCTTTTCAAATGTTCAATTTAAATCCGGCAATAGTCAGGATTGATGCCATTTCGAACAAAAAAAGAGGTGGTTGCTTGATATCTGAGCGAACGAGCTTTTTTGCTGAAAAAGTCCTTGTCATCCCGGCGCGGC
>NZ_CDBW01000027.1 GCF_000820145.1 Aeromonas sobria
TGATTTGGGAAACAACGCCCCTTGTAACACAACTCTCGTTTTGTTGATTAAAAAATCAGCACACGCCACCAAACAAACACCCAGACCTTCAGCTATATACCGACCATTTTGCTACCCAATCCTGAATAGTCAGTTCAAAAACCGTTCATGCCCCTTCGCTACACTGCGCCCTCGTTTATCGCTATCAGGAGCCAGAAAACAATGATGTTGCACCTCAAGAAGAGCACCCTTGCCCTCGTCCTGCTTGCCGCCAGTGGCGCACTTAGCGCCGCCGAAATCGCCAACAACAATATTACCGAGGCCGAGATCAAGGCCGCGCAGGATGGTTGGGGCGCAGCGCTGATCAAGATCAGCGATGACTACCGCGCCGGTGGGATTGAGCGCGCCAAGGCGACCGCCGAGTCAGTGCTCGACAGTGCCTACGGCTACCAGCAGGGGCCGGTGCTGTTCAAGCCGACCCTTGCCGGTGGCGAGCAGACCTTTCGCACCAACCGTGAGGGGGCGCTGGCCTACTTTGTCGGCCACAACACTGCCTACCCCACCGACAAAGGGTTTGCCCTGAAAAACTGGCAGAGCTACCGCTATGACAATGCCGCCGTCTATATCAACGGCGACATGGCGCTGACCATGGGCAAGGTGCATCTGGTGGATCGCGACAACAAGGAGACCACAGTAGACAAGACCTGGGGCTTCAAGAAGGGGGATGATGGCAAGGTGCGCATCGTGCTGCACCACTCCTCCCTCCCTTACGAGGGTTAATGGCGGGGCGCAGTGCTGCGCACCAGCAACACGGTCAACAAACAGTCCTGCCACACCGGCAGGGCGCTTTATTATTGGCACCAGCGCGGTCGATGGCAGGTGAGTAGATGGCGGTCGTGCTGCGGCAGTTTGCTGCTACCCTCAGAGGCAAGCCATTGAGACGCCAAGCAATATTGCATCACTTAAGGCCTGCCACTCGCCATCATCACACCGGGAGCCAGATACCATGACCATTCTGCCTGTTTACGCGGCCCTGCTCGCCCTGCTGTTTGTGTTGCTGAGCATCCGCACCATTCGTACCCGCCATAGCCGCAAGGTGGCGCTGGGGCACGGGGATGATCCCGCCATGTTGCGAGCCATGCGGGTGCATGCCAATTTTGCCGAGTATGTCCCCCTCGCCCTGCTGCTGATCTATTTTGTCGAAGCCACCAGCCAGTCCCCCTGGCTTATCCATCTACTGGGGTGTGCCCTGTTGCTTGGCCGCTTCTGTCACGCTTTTGGCATGAGCCGCACGCCGGAGAACTTCCGTTATCGGGTAGCGGGAATGGGGCTGACCTTCACGGTGATCCTGGTGAGCGCGGCCCATATCCTGATCACGGCGCTGCTACCCTGACTCAGCCGTCACGGATAAACGGCGGCACGGTCGGGTTGCTCTATTCTTCTTGGCAGTCATCGCAACACATCTGCTTAATAACTAAGCCCGGTTCAGGAGTGCGATATGAAGTGGATTGGCTGGTTACTGCTTGTCGGGCTGACCCCCGTAGCCCACGCAACCCCGCTAAAGCTGGCGGCAGCGGTCGAGCACACCGCGATATTGCACCCTTTTATTCATGACTGGTTTGGCAGGGCGGGTATCGACTTTCAGTTGATCCCCTGCACTTACGCCCGCTGCGAGAAGCTGATTGAGTCGGTGAATGCAGTCGATGGCGACATGGCCCGGATCAAGGGCTTTGATCAGACCCATCCCCACTTGCTGCAGGTCGGCGCCCCCCTCTCGGAAGCGGCGATTTATGGCAAGCCACGGGATAACCCGAACTGGCCCCCAGCCAAAGGGGCCATGATTGGCTGCCTGCGTGGCAATCAGTGGTGTGAACGCAACCTCGGCAACTATCAGGTCATCTGGTTAAACGATGAGAAGCAGGGCCTTGCCCAACTACACAGAGGCAAAGTGGACTGGATCATCAAGATGCGCGCCGCCTATCAACCTGCGCTGGCGGCCCCCTGGCAGAAGATCGCCAAAGAGCAGGTCTTTCTCTATCTCGATAAAAAGCACCGCGCGGATATTGCGGCCCTGCTCAAGGTGCAGCTGGTGTTGATCAACAACGGCCGCTGGCTGGCGATGCAAAAACAGTATCTTTCAGCCATCTAGCGCTATTCTCGCAGCCCTTCATCAAGCCGATTGGCATCGCCGAAAAACAAAAGCCCTGCCACATCGGCAGGGCTTTTTGTGTTGCGCCCGCGCACGCAAGAAACAGCGCCGCTCGGCAGAAAACCCTATCGACAACTCATTTACTGCCTATGTGACGATCCCTCCCCCGCCCTTCGTCACAAGTGACGAACGTCACATTTCGACACCGTTCGGCCTCTTCATCACGGCGCGACAAGAAAATTAAATCCCTTTTAAAACATAACTTTAAATCCATTTTCTCGCCCATTGTCAATCTGGCCCGTATTTTGCCAACCTGCCCCTATTCTCTCCGTTCGCGACACGACAAGGTAGGCTATGAACCGCTTCGTTATCGCTGACCCCAAGCTTTGTATTGGCTGTGGCACCTGTATGGCGGCCTGCAGTGAAGTACACAAGGCGCAAGGTTTGCAGCAAGCCCCCCGTTTAACCGTTATGCGACACGAGCAGGCGACCATGCCGGTTCAGTGCCGTCACTGTGACGATGCCCCCTGCATCAAGGTGTGCCCGGTCGAGGCGATCCGCCAGACCGGGGATTGCGTGCAACTCAACGAGTCGCTCTGCATCGGCTGCAACCTGTGCGCCGTGGCCTGTCCGTTCGGTGCCATCCAGAGCGGTGGCAGCCGTCCGGTGGCCATGGCCAACAGCTACGACACCTATATCCCCTGCTCCATCCGCTCCAGCAACCCCTCCACCTCCGCCGGTCTGCGCTGCTTTGGCGAGGATCTGCTGAGCTGGGAACCGGGGGTGCGCAGCATCGCCGTCAAGTGTGACCTGTGCGAATTTCGCGCCGACGGCCCGGCCTGTGTCGGAGCCTGCCCCTCCCAGGCACTGAGCATCGTCAACGACACGGCCTGCGCCAACGCCGCCCGCGATCGCCGCCTGCAAGCGGCCAATGCTCACCCGCAAGGTGCCCCCGCATTCTCGGCCTCTGCTTGCTCGGCCGTCACGACTGTGCCTGTTTCACCCGACGCTTCAACCACTGAGGGATCCTGCTGATGTTGTCCCCCCTTGTTATGGGCACGCTCCTGCTCTTTTTGCTGGGCGCTGCCGCCGGTTTGCTGCTGCAAAAGCTGCCCGCACTGGCCAACCGCCTCAATAGTGGCTTTGCCCTGCTGGGGTCACTCTCGGGCTTGGTCGCCGCCATCCAGATCTTTGCTCAAGGCGCGCCCGTCGACGGCCAGCTCTGGCTGCTGGGCTCGGTTCACCTCGATATGCTGGCCGCACTGATACTGCTGGTGATTAGCACCGTCGGCGTCGCCGTCGCCCTCTACTCCTTTGCCTATATCCGCGAATATCAGGGCAAGGGGGATGTGGCCATCGGCGCGCTGATGAACCTCTTCCTCTTTGCCATGGTGGGCATGGTACTGGCCGACAACGCGCTCGGTTTCTTGCTCTGCTACGAGCTGGTGACCCTCACCACCTACTGGCTGGTCAAGACCAACCCCGAGGCCGCCAAACAGAGCCGGCTTTACTTGGTGATGAACCATATCGGCATGGCGCTGGTGCTGGTCGCCTTCTGGCTGCTCTGCCGCGAAAGCGGCTCGCTGGAGTTCGCCGCGCTGCGCGAGCACCATCTGGCGGGCGCCCTGGCCTCCCTGGTGTTCCTGCTCAGCTTCTGCGGCTTTGGCCTGCGCGCCGGTTTCGTGCCGCTGCACGGCTGGCTGCCGGTGGCCGAGCCCGTTGCCCCCTCCCATATCTCGGCGTTGATGTCTGGGGTGATGGTGAAGCTCGGTCTGTTTGGCATTCTGCGAGTCAGCATCGACTTTCTCGGCGCCAGCCAGCTCTGGTGGGGCTACATGGTGCTGATCTTCGGTGCCTGCTCGGCAGTGCTCGGGGTGCTGTTTGCGCTGGCCGAACACGATCTCAAGCGGCTGCTCGCCTACCACACGGTGGAGAACATCGGCATCATCCTGATGGGGATGGGGATCGGCATGATCGGCATCGCCAACCAGCAACCGGCACTGGTGGTGCTGGGGCTGCTCGGCGCGCTTTATCACCTGCTCAACCACGCCATCTTCAAGAGCCTGCTCTTTATGGGCACCGGATCTGTGATGTTCCGCCTGCACACCCGCGACATGGACAAGATGGGTGGGCTGGCCAAGCTGATGCCCTGGACCGCGCTGGCGTTCCTGATCGGCGCCATGGCCATCTCGGCGCTGCCGCCCCTCAACGGCTTTGTCAGCGAGTGGTTTATCTATCAGGCGCTGCTTTCCATGACCAAGCTCGGCACCTCAGTCGTCGCCCCGCTGGCGGTGGTGATGCTGGCAGTGACCGGCGCTATGGCGGTGATGTGTTTCGTCAAGGTGTATGGCATCTGCTTCTGCGGCGCACCGCGCAGCGAAAAAGCGAGTCAGGCCCGCGAAGTACCCAATGCCATGGTGGCAGGCACCCTGCTGCTGGCCGCCGTCTGTCTGGTGCTGGGTCTGGGCGCCCCCTGGATTGCCCCCTTTGTCAGCGGCTACGGTCAGGCCCTCGTCTCTTCTCACCTCATGGGCCAGATGAGCGTGGCCACTGGCGCCACCCTGCTGCCGCTCGACAGCTCACAGGCGATCCTCTCCCCGCCCATTATCGCCATCACCCTGCTGGGGCTGTTCCTCATCCCGCTGCTGGTCGTGGCCATCTTCAAGGGTCCCAAGCTCGGTCGTCGTCACGCCGGTACGCCGTGGGCCTGCGGTTACGCCTACGAGGAGCGCATGAGCCTCACCTCCGGCGGTGTCACCCACACCCTGCGCCAACTCTGTGCCCCGCTCTATCGCAAGCAGCCCCAGCTTGATCTGGCTACTGCCCTGCACGGGGTGAGCGCGTCTCCCTCTGCCGCTGGCTGGCTGTTGCACGGCCTTGTGCTGGTGCTCTTTATCCTGATGGCTGTAGGAGTCTGATATGCCTGTTCTTGAAATGCCGAGCTGGGGCATGGTTGCCCTCGCCCTCACCCAGGCCATCGCCATGCTGGCGTTGGCGCCGCTGGCCACCGGTTTCAACCGGGTGCTGCGGGCCAAAATGCACTCCCGTCAGGGGCCGGGCCTGCTGCAGGATTACCGGGATATCGGGAAGCTCCTGCGCCGCCAAGAGGTGACCCCCGAGCCTGCCGGCATCATCTTCAACCTGATGCCTGCGCTGCTGATCGCAGCCCTGTTGCTGGTAGGGATGGCGCTGCCGACCCTGACCCACGAGTCCCCCTTTCCCATCGCCGGGGATCTCATCACCGACATCTATCTGTTCGCCATCTTCCGCTTCTTCTTCTCTCTGGCGGGTCTGGACAGCGGCAGCATGTTTGCCGGGATCGGTGCCCGCCGCGAGCTGACGCTGGGCATTCTGGTTGAGCCCATTCTGGTGCTCTCCTGCTTCATCATGGCGATGATGGTGGGCAGCTCGGATCTGGGCAATATCAGCAGCTATGTGGCCAACCAGCCGCTGGCCGCGCCCATCGCCACCCTGTTGGCGGGGGGCGCCTGCGCTTTCGCGGTGTTTGTGGAGATGGGCAAGCTGCCCTTTGACTGCGCCGAAGCCGAGCAGGAGCTGCAGGAGGGGCCGCTCACCGAGTACTCGGGCGCTGGGCTGGCCCTGCTCAAGCTCTCCATTGGCCTCAAGCAGCTAGTGGTGGTGCAGCTCTTTTTGGTGATCTTCCTGCCTTTCGGCAAGGCGGCGAACTGGAGCCTGCCCGCGCTGGCGCTGGCAACCCTGATCCTGCTCTGCAAGCTGCTGGTGGCCTTTGGACTTGCGGGCATTATCGAGAACTCCATGGCCCGCACCCAGTTCGTGCGCACCCACAAGCTCACCCGCTATGGCTTGGGGCTGGCACTGCTGGCGCTGCTCGCCTATCTGGTCGGGGTATAACTCATGAGAGCCATCACAGCTGCTTTTTTCGATTTCATCATTTGCGAATTTAAAGTGAGAACTGCATGACCATCGCCATCCAGGATCGCATCGGTTGCGACTATATCCAGCAACTGCGACAGCAACTGCCCCACGCCATCATCGACGAGCAGTGGCAGACCGCCGATCAGGCCACCCTGACCGTCAAGCCCACCGATCTGGTGGCCCTCACCAGCCTGATCTTCCACAAGCAGGGGGGTTGGCTCTCGGTCTCGTTTGCCAATGACGAGCGCAGCCTCAACGGCCACTTCGCCGTCTACCACGTCTTCTCCATGGAGGGCGACACCAAGAGCTGGATCACCGTCAAGGTACTTGTCAACGCCATCGAGCAGGAGTACCCCTCCATCACCCCGACCATTCCGGCGGCGGTGTGGGGCGAGCGGGAGATCCGCGACATGTACGGCCTGCGCGCCGTCGGCCTGCCGGACGAACGCCGTCTGGTACTGCCGGACGACTGGCCGGAGGATATCCACCCCTTGCGCAAAGACGCCATGGATTATCGCCAGCGCCCGATGCCTACCACCGACACCGAGACCTACCCCTTCGTCAATGAGCTCGGCAGTGATGCCAACCGCATCGTGCCGGTGGGCCCGCTGCACATCACCTCGGATGAGCCGGGACACTTTCGTCTGTTCGTCGATGGGGAAGACATCATCGACGCCGACTACCGCCTCTTCTATGTCCATCGCGGCATGGAGAAGCTGGCGGAAACCCGTATGGGCTACAACGAAGTGGCGTTTCTGACCGACCGGGTCTGCGGCATCTGCGGCTTCACCCACAGCGTCGCCTACACCACCTCGGTGGAGAACGCCATGGGCATTAAGGTGCCCGAGCGGGCCAAGATGATCCGCGCCGTGCTGCTGGAAGTAGAGCGCCTGCACAGCCACATCCTCAACATCGGCCTGTCGAGCCACTTCACCGGTTTCGACACCGGCTTTATGCAGTTCTTCCGGGTGCGGGAGAAATCCATGACCCTGGCCGAGCTGCTGACCGGTGCCCGCAAGACCTACGGCCTCAACCTGATTGGCGGGGTACGCCGCGACATTTTCAAGGAAGATCGCATCAAGGGCGCCCAGCTGGTGCGGGAACTGCGTGATGAGCTCAAACCCCTGGTGGCCATGCTGCTGGATACCGCCAATATCACTTCCCGTCTGGTGGGGATAGGCCGCCTCGACCCGCAAGTGGCCCGCGATTTCAGCTGCGTCGGCCCCATGGTGCGGGCCAGCGGCTTCAAGCGCGACGTGCGCCGGGTCCACGACTTTGCCGCCTATCGCGAGCTGCCGATGGAGATCCAGACCCTGGCGGGTTGCGACGTGCAGTCCCGGGTGCTGGTGCGCATCCACGAGCTCTACGACTCCCTCGACATGATTGAGTTTGGCCTTGAGCACCTGCCGGAAGGGCCGCTGCTCACCGAAGGCTTCACCTATCAGCCGGGCAAGTTTGCGCTGGGCTTTACCGAAGCGCCCCGCGGCGAGAACGTCCACTGGAGCATGACCGGCGATAACCAGAAGCTGTTCCGCTGGCGCTGCCGCGCCGCCACCTACGCCAACTGGCCCGCCCTGCGCTACATGCTGCGCGGCAATACCGTCGCCGATGCGCCGCTGATCATCGGCAGTCTGGATCCCTGCTACTCCTGTACCGATCGGGTCACCCTGGTCGACCCCAAGAAGGGCAAGTCCACCGTGGTCTCCTACAAGGAGATCGAGCGCTACGGTATCGACCGCAAAAACTCTCCGCTCAAGTAAGGGGTCATCATGATCAAGCTGTTCAAGACCATCCTCAAGGCTGGCACACCGACCGCCAAGTACCCCTTCGCCCCTTACGAGGTGAACCGGGATTTTCGCGGCAAACCGAAATATCAGGCGGATCAGTGCATCGCCTGCGCCGCCTGCACCAAGGCCTGCCCGGCCAACGCCCTGGTGATGGAAGTGGATATGGAGACCGGCGAGCGACGCTGGGAGATCTCCATGGCGCGCTGCATCTTCTGCGGCTGCTGCGAAGAGGTCTGCCCGACCCGCGCCATCGCCCTCTCTCCCGAGTTCGAGCTGGCGGTGACCAACAAAGCTGACTTGTATGAGGAGGCCCGCTTCGCGCTGGCCCCCTGCACCCTGTGCGGCACCTACTTTGCCCCGAGCAAACTGGTGGCGCTGGTGGAGGACACCCTCAAGCAGGCAGGCACGCCGCTGACTACCCCGGAGCGGCTGCACCACTGCCCCGACTGCAAACGAAAACAGAGCATGCTGAGCCAGCCTGACTCGGCCATGACCACACCGATTGCCGCACCGATTACCACACAACAGGAGTGGATGTGATGAGCAAGATCAAAGGCATAGAACCGGTTGTCGGCCATGCCCATACCCGCGCCGTGCCGCTGGCACAGGATCCCGAGATCACCAAACTCAAGAAGACCCTGCTCAAAGACATTCGCCGCTCGGCCTATGTCTATCGGGTCGATTGCGGCGGCTGCAACGCCTGCGAGATCGAGATCTTCGCCACCATCACCCCGCTGTTCGATGCCGAGCGCTTCGGCATCAAGGTGGTCGCCTCTCCCCGTCACGCCGACATCCTGCTCTTTACCGGCGCGGTGACCCGGGCGATGCGGGTACCGGCCCTGCGCGCCTATGAAGCGGCGCCCGATCCCAAGATCTGCATCGCCTACGGCGCCTGCGGCTGTGACGGCGGCATCTTCCACGATCTCTATTGCGTCTGGGGCGGCACCGACAAGATCGTGCCGGTGGATGTCTATATCCCCGGCTGCCCGCCTACTCCGGCGGCCACCATCTATGGCTTTGCGGTGGCGCTCGGTCTGCTTGAGCAGAAACTGACCGCCACCAGCCACGAGGTGCAACCGGGTGAGCGGGTCGAACTGCGCCACACCGGCATCCCCAATGAAATTCGGGTAATGATCGAGCGCGAAGCGCGCCGCATGGCCGGTTACCGTCAGGGACAGATCATCGCCGACGAGTTTATGGCGCTGCTCGAAGGGGCGACCCAGCAGGATGTGGATCTGCGCATCCAGAGCTATCTCGATCAGCATAACGACCCGCGCCTGGCGGAGATCGTCAACAACCTGGCCAACGCCTGCCTCAATCGCGCGGCAGGCAAGGGAGAGGCAGTGCATGGCTGATCAGGTTTTCTTCTACCGCCTGTCGCGCAAGTTTGTCGACGAGCAGTTCGATGTGCCCGAAGAGGCCAAAGAGGTGATGTACTACAGCCTCGCTATCGGCCATCACCTCGGCATCGTCGATTGCCTCAGTGCCGATCTGGTCTGCCCGCTAACGGGTTATCGCGACTGGGTGGCCAAGCTGCCCTTTGGTAGCGAGGCGCGCCGCAAGATGGAGGGGTTTCTCACCTTTGGCGAGATCACCATCTATCGCGAGCACTGCCACATGCTGGCCTGCGCCTTCGACCGGCTGCGCAAAGCCGACAATGTGCTCGATGAACAGCAGTTGGGCTGGACCAACACCTTTATGGATCAGCTCACCGCCCTCTATAACGATCCCCATATGTACCTGATGGTAAGGAGCCGCTGATGGGCTGCAATCTCGTGTTGACCGTGGGCAATGCCATGATGGGTGACGATGGCGCCGGTCCCTATCTGGCGGACAAGCTGCAAGCCGCCCCCCTGCCCGGCTGGATCCATATCGACGGCGGCATAGCGCCAGAAAATGTGGTCTACAAGGTGCGGGAGTTGCAACCGGAGCGGGTGGTGCTGGTGGATGCCGCCGAGATCGGCGAAAAGGCGGGCACCCTGCAGGTGATCCCCCCCGAAACCATCGCCGAGATGTTTATCTTCTCGACCCACAATATGCCGCTCAATTTCCTGATCGACGAGCTCAAGACCTTTGTCCCCGAGGTGATTTTTGTCGGGGTGCAACCGGCCATCGTTGCGTTCTCCTTCCCGATGACCGAGATGGTGAGTGAGGCGATGGATTATCTTTATCAGCATCTTGATGCCGCCAAAGATACCAGCTTGTTAATAGAGCGACTAGACCAGTGGAATATTACCAACGCCGAGCGATAACTATTTATAAAGTTGTTAACGACCGCTATTGACCAAGGGTTCCGGCAATGTAATCACGGCCCGATGTTAAATTAAAAACATCGGGCTAATTGTGCGGAACTTGATATAAAACAAGGTTCTTTGGATTTTTCAAAAAATCGCTAACTCTCGCTTTTTTATCACAAAAAAAGCGTTGCCAGTCACAGAAATTTGCCACAAAATGGCGGCCATTACGGAAGTTGATGGGGTCTGGTGGCCTCCTCGGTCTTCAAAACCGATGTGAGCCGAGAAGGCTTTGGCAGGTTCGATTCCTGCCTCTTCCGCCAAATTCATATATTGGACAAATACTCTCTCGCTGAGTTTTATCGGCCTGAATGCTATTTTTAATCGCTTGTTCAATATGTTAGAAAGAATACCTTAGTAAAAGGTGCTTGCCGCTTGCCAATATAATCCGAACACAGGTTATCTCGCTGGCCAAAAATTAATTTATCCGCATCAATGAAGCATTCATTTATACCCGCTCATTTATGCAAAATGTTTGCAGCAATCCGCAAACCGCCAGCAGTGCCATAACCCGTCAGCTCGGCCTCTCTATCGGCGAACCGGTGTGCATATCAAACCCACGCACTGCCCTGGTAATCCCATGCCGAACCCGTCTCACGCGCCAGCCATCGCCCACTCCCACAGCCAGCCCGAATCACATGTGATGGGTGACAGCGCCCAGCGCCGCCTGCCACAAGTGGAACAGCTGCTGCAGCAACCTTTTCTCGCCGGGTTTATCGAGGCGCTGAGTCGCCCGCTGGTAACCCAGGCGGTGCGCGATACCCTGAGCGAACTGCGCCAGAGCGAGGCGTTTCGCCAACATGGGGTCACCCCCGAGCAGATCGAGGCGCTGATTGCCAAGCGCTGCCAGCAGCAGCAGCGCCAACGCCATACCCGGGTGATCAACGCCACCGGCACCCTGGTGCACACCAATCTGGGGCGCTCGCCGCTCAGTCACGAGCTGTGGGACGAGGTTCGCGACCTCAACACCGGCTACAACAATCTGGAGCTGGATCTCGCCACCGGCAAGCGCGGCGGGCGCAAGGGGCTGATCGCTCCCCTGCTCCGTTGCCTCACCCAGGCCGAAGATTCACTGGTGGTCAACAACAACGCCGCCTCCCTCTTCTTGCTGCTGCAAGAGGTGGCCAAGGGGCGCGAGGTGATCGTCTCGCGCGGTGAGCAGATCCAGATTGGCGGCGGCTTTCGCATCCCCGATATTCTGGCGCTCTCCGGCGCCAAACTGGTAGAGGTGGGCACAACCAATATCACTACCGCCAAGGATTACCTCGATGCCATCACCGATCAGACCGCGCTGGTACTGATGGTGCACAAATCCAATTTCGCCATTCGCGGCTTTACCGAATCCCCCGATATTGGCGAAGTGGCCCGCGCCCTGCCAGAACACGTGGTGCTGGCGGTGGATCAGGGCTCAGGCTTGACCACCGAAGAGTTTGCACCGGATGAAACCTCGGTGCGCCAGTACATCAAGGCGGGGGCGGATCTGGTCTGTTACTCCGGCGACAAGCTGCTGGGGGGCCCGCAATCGGGCATCATCAGCGGCCGCAGCGATCTCATCAAGCGGCTGGAAAAACACCCCATGATGCGCACCTTCCGCCCGAGCCGCATCGTCTACTCCCTGCTGGAACGGCTGCTCATCCACAAGCTCAACAAATCCCCCATCGGCGAGGGCATTGCCCAGCGCACCTTGAGCAACCCGACTGCCATGCAGGCCCGGGCCAATCAGCTGATGGCCGCCCTGCCCGGCTGCTTTGTGCCGGTCCCCGCCCAACTGGTGGTGGGCGGCGGCACCCTGCCGGACCAGTTCTACCCGGCACCGGCGCTCGAATGCACCGACCCGCGTCCGGCCCAGCAGCTGCTCGATGCCCTGCGCGAACTCCCCGTCCCGGTGATTGCCACCGTGCGCCAGCAGAAGGTGCTGCTCAATATGGCCACCCTGCTGCCGACCGAGATGGAACTGCTGATCGCCCAGCTTCACGAGTTGCTGTTGCCCTCCCCGATCAATGCAACCGAGGAGTCCTGATCCCATGACCCCCTATCGCGCCGTTATCGGTCTTGCTGGCCACGTAGATCACGGCAAGACCCTGCTGATCCAGGCCCTCACCGGCATCACCACCGCCCGTGCCCACGAGCAGGCCATCGGCATGACCCAGGATCTCGGCTTTGCCCACTTCGACGACGGTCAGGGCAACACCATCGGTGTCATCGATGTGCCCGGCCACGAGCGCTATATCCGCAACATGGTGGCGGGGCTCTGGAGTCTGGATCTGGTGCTGCTGGTCATTGCCGCCGATGAGGGGTGGATGCCGATGACCGGCGATCACCTGCGCCTGCTCAAGGCGATGGGGGTGCCGCGCCTGCTGGTCTGCATCAACAAGTGCGATCTGGTCTCCCCCGACGAGCTGGCACTCCTTGAAGAGAGCCTGCTGGAGCGGGTGATGGACGAGAGCGGCATGGTGCCCGATATCGTCAGCGTCAGCGCCAAAACCGGCGCCAACATGGCCGCCCTGCACACCGCCATCGTGCGCCAACTTGCCGATCTGCCAGCATCGCACGCTACCCGCGAGCAGGCCGCCCCGCGACTGTATGTAGACCGCGTCTTTACCGCCAACGGCACCGGCACAGTGCTCACCGGCACCCTGCAGCAGGGCAGCCTCAAGGTGGGGGACAAGCTGCGCCTCTACCCCGCCGATCGGGAAGTGCAGGTGCGCTCCCTGCAGGCCTATCACCAGAGCGTCGACGAGATCGGCGCTGTCTGCCGGGTGGCGGTGGGGCTGAAAAAAGTGCCCCACAAGGAGGTGGCCCGCGGCCACTGCCTCACCAGCGCAGCTGGCCAGTGCGAGGCGGCAACCCACCTTATCGTGCGACTCAACACCGAGAGCTTGAGCAGCAAGACGCTACGGACGCAGGAAGTGGAAGTGGCCCTCGGCAGCTGGCACGGCCGGGCCCGCTTTGTACCAATAAAAGACACCCGGCTGGCACGGCTGATCTTTGCCAGCCCCATCCCCTGCTTCTTTGGCCAGCCACTCGCCATCATTCGCCACGGCAGCAGTGAACTGCTGCATGGCGCCCGCATCGTCTGGTGCGGCGACATCCACCCCGCCAGACGCAAAGCACTACATGCCCTGCTGGGCGATCTGCCTGATGAGCTGGATCGCTACAACCCTGCCGCCCTGCAGCTGGGGCTCAACGGCTATGTGCTGGCCAGCCGCTTTGACCAGCGGCCAGAGCAGGTCACCCCCCTCGGTGAGTGGCTGCTGGATAACCACTGGCTGGCCCAGAGCCGCGATCAGCTGCTCGCTACCTTGGCAAACGAACCACTGAGCACCGCCGAACTGGCGACCCGCTTCGGCATCGCCCTGCCGGTCACTCAGGCCCTGCTCCATCAGCTCAAAAGCGAGCAGCTGATACGCCTGCACCATGACAAGTGGCAGCCGGGCAGCGGCGAGTCGGAAGATGATTTGGGGGAAGAGGCGCTGCTGGTGCTCAAGGTGGTGCGAGATCAAGGCAAGGAGGGTTACGAGCCCGGTAAACTGGGCCCCGGCGGCGTGGAACTGGATCCCTTTATCACTCGCAAGCTGCCCGCGGCCCTGCAGCAGGGCTTGCAGCAAAAGGGCGCGTTGCAAAAGCAGCTACGCAATCTGGCGCGACTCAAGTATCTGGTGCAGCTCGATGGCCCCATCTACTACGACACCGTGCTTTACAACCAGATGGTTGCCGCCGTGCTGGCGGGCCAGCAGGTGGGAGATCTTATCGACATGGCATCCTTAAAGGAGATCACCGGCTTGTCGCGTAAATACGCCATTCCGTTCTGCCTGCGCATGGAGATGGATGGCTGGGTGCGGCGCGAGGAGAACGAGCGTCGGGTGCTACGCTTACCAGCGACTCAAGATGAGATGGAGCCGGCATGAGCGCCACCATCGCCCTCTCTATCGCTTCCAATCCTGCTGCCAACCGGCTGCGCCGCGAATTTCATATGGACGGCATAGTACAGGGGGTCGGCTTTCGCCCCTTCGTCTACGGGCTGGCACTGCGCCACGGCCTTACCGGCTATGTCTTGAACGATGCCAATGGCGTCACCATAGGCGCTGAAGGCTCCCCCGAGCAGCTAGCCAGCTTTGCCCGCGAACTGCGCGACTTGGCGCCGCCGCTTAGCCGTATCGATCATTTCAGTGAGCGGGAACTGCCCCGAGACGCTAACTCCGAACATAATCCCGACTACGACGGCGCCTTTCATATCAAAGCGAGCCAACAGCAGAGCGCCGCCACGGTCGCCATCTCGCCGGATCAGGGAATGTGCGAGGCATGCGCCACGGATGTGGCCAACCCCAAAGATCGTCACCACCACTACCCCTTTACCAACTGCACCCACTGCGGCCCGCGCTACACCATCATCCGCCGCCTCCCCTACGATCGGCCCCACACAGCCATGGCGGGCTTTGCCATGTGCCCGCGCTGCGCTGCGGCCTATGAAAACCCGCTGGACAGACGCTACCACGCCCAGCCGGTGAGCTGCCCCGAGTGCGGGCCCCACCTCAGCTGGCGCACCGGCCGTGGCGATGCCCTGGCCAAGCGGGAGGATGCCTTGCAAGCGGCTGCCCGCGCCTTGCGAGCAGGAGCCCTGATTGCGGTCAAGGGGATGGGTGGCTATCACCTGATATGTGATGCCCGTAATGAACAGAGTGTTGCCAGATTGCGAACACTCAAGCGGCGTGAGCGCAAGCCGCTGGCGGTGATGATGGGCTCCCTTGCCGAGGCCAAATTGCATGTCACCGGCTGCGAGGCGGAGTGGCAGCTGCTCGCTTCTCAGGCCAGACCCATCACCCTGCTGCGCAAACGCAAAAACGATGATCGGCCGTCAGAATCCCAACTGACAACCGCGCCGCTGGCCGAGGGGATCGCCCCCGGCATCCCCTACCTTGGGGTCATGCTCCCCTATACCCCGCTGCACCAGCTGCTGCTGGATGCCTGCGCCATGCCGCTGGTGGCCACCAGCGCCAATGGTCGCGGCAGTCCGATCCTTGTCGAATGCGAAGCGGTGGTCAGGGAGCTCGGCAGCGAGATTGACGGCATCCTGGATCACAACCGCCCCATACTTCACCCCTGCGACGACAGTCTGGTGCAGTGGGCAGGCGGGCGACGCCAAACTTTGCGCCTCGCCCGGGGTTATGCCCCCTGCACCCCCAGCCTGAAACAGGCGGTCAAGGTGCCGCTTCTTGCAGTCGGGGCGCAGCAGAAGAACCAGCTGGCGCTGGCCTTCGGTCGCCAGCGCATCTACAGCCCCTATATCGGCGATCTGCACAGCCTGCCGATGCAGGGTCACTTCGAGCAGACCCTCGCTACCTTTCGCGATCTCTACGATCTCAAACCCGAACTGCTGGTGTCGGACTGCCACCCCGGCTACCTCAGCCACCAGTGGGCCAAGGGCTATTGCCGCGAGCACAGCGCCACCCATATCGAGGTGCAGCACCATCACGCCCACCTGCTGGCAGTGATGGCCGAGCATGACATCACTGGCCCTGTTCTGGGTTTTGCCTTTGACGGCACCGGCCTTGGGGATGACGGCACCCTCTGGGGCGGCGAGCTGCTGCTGGCTGATGTGAAGGGCTTTACGCGCGTTGCCCACCTCAGGCCCTTCAAGCTGATCGGCAGCGAGGCGGCCATCCGTGAGCCGGTGCGCCAACTGCTGGGACTGCTGTTCGAATCCTATGACTTGGAGCAGATCCGCGCCCTCGATATTCCGTTGGTAAGCAAGCTACCTATCGAGCGGATCCGCAATCTACACCAGCTCTGGCATCTCGGTCGCAACGCCCCCTATACCAGCTCCATCGGCCGCCTGTTCGATGCCGTGGCGGCGCTGCTGGGCCTTGTCGATACCCCCGACTACGAGGGAGAGGCGGGACTCTTGCTGGAGGCAGCCGCCTTGCAGCTGACACCGGATAAATTACCCTTCCCCCTCGTCTTTGGCCTGCACCAGCCAGCGGAGGGGCCACTGCAGATCGAGTGGGCAGAGCTGCTCAATACCCTTGTCAGCGAGCGGCGCAAAGGCACCTCAACCGCCCGCCTGGCCGCCGGTTTTATCCACGCCATCAGCAAGCTGGTGGTTGCCCTGGCCGAGCGCTTCCCCGGCTATCCGGTGGCGCTCGGGGGCGGCGTGTTTCAAAACCGGGTGCTGATGGACGAGCTGGTGCCCGCGCTCGAAGCGACCGGCCGGCAGGTATTGACCAGCGCAACCCTGCCGCTCAATGACGGTGGCATCGCCGCCGGTCAGCTCTGGTTTGCCATCCACCATCTTGCGGCGCACCAACCTTCCATCTCCTCTCTTGCTGCCATAAAAAGTGGCGCCACCTTGTCGGAGTCCTGAAATCCATGTGTCTATCCATCCCCTCTCAGGTAGTGCAGCTGCACCCCGAAGATAACTGCGTCACCGTCGATACCCTGGGGGTACAGCGGCGCGTCAGCTGCATGCTGCTCGAAGAGACCCTCAACCTCGGCGACTATGTGCTGCTCCATATCGGCTTTGTGATGAGCAAGATTGACGAAGAGGAGGCGCAGGCCAGCCTGGAGAGCTTCCGCCAGATGGTGGCCCTGATGCCCGATCAGGATATCTTGCCATGCTGACCTTGAATGACCTGTTTCAGGGCTTTCGTCAGCCCGACGTCATCCGCGCCCTCGCCGCGCAAATTACCGAACTGGCCAAAGATCTGCCCGAACCGCTGCGGGTGATGGAGGTGTGCGGCGGCCATACCCACACCATCATGAAGTACGGCCTGCCCCAGTTGCTGCCAGCCAGCATCGAGTTTGTCCACGGTCCCGGCTGCCCGGTCTGCATCATGCCCAAAGAGCGCATCGATCAGGCCATCGAGCTGGCCCGCCAACCCAACGTCATTCTGGTCACCCTGGGGGACATGATCCGGGTGCCGGGCTCCAAAGGCACGCTGGCCCAGCAGCGCGCCAGGGGGAGCGATATCCGCCCCGTTTATGACCCCCTCGACGCCCTGCGCATCACCCGTGAGAACCCGGAGAAAACCGTGGTCTTCTTCGCCATCGGTTTCGAGACCTCCACCCCGATGACAGCCGCGCTCTTGGCAGCAGCAGAAGAGCAAGGGGTCGAGAACCTCTTGTTTCATATCAACCATGTGCTGGTGCCCCCCGCCATTCACGCGGTGATGGCCGACGGGGTCGCCAAGGTCAACGCCTTTATCGGCCCCTCCCATGTCAGCGTCATCACCGGCGCCGATATCTACCTGCCTATCGTCGATCGCTATCAGGTGCCGGTGGTGGTGAGCGGCTTCGAGCCAGTGGATGTGATGGAGGCGCTGCTGATGATGGTGCGCCAGAAGGTGGAGGGTCGCTACGCGCTGGAGGTGCAGTACACCCGCGCCGTGACTGCCAGCGGTAATAAAGCCGCCCAGCGGCTGGTCGAGCGCTTTTTCGAGACCCGCGAGCATTTTCGCTGGCGAGGTCTGGGGGACATCAATGCCTCCGCCCTGCGCCTGCGGGATGCCTTTGCCAAGCGCGATGCGGAGCGTCACTTCCAACTTGATCAGACCCCCATAGATGACCACAAGGCGTGCCAGTGCGCCGATATTCTGCGCGGCCTGGCCAAGCCCAATCAGTGCAAAGTCTTTGGCCGGGGCTGCACCCCGACCCAGCCCATGGGCAGCTGCATGGTCAGCTCCGAAGGGGCCTGCAATGCCTACTACCGATATATGGGGATCCAGGAGCAATGAGAGAAATCCAACTTAGCCACGGCGGCGGCGGCGTCGAGATGAATCAGCTGATCAACCAGCTCTTCTTTCGCCACTTTGGCAACGAGATCCTGCTGCGCGGGGAAGATGCCGCCCTGCTGCCAGTAAGCGGGCCCGTCGCCTTCACCACCGACAGCTTTACCGTCTCGCCGCTGTTCTTCGAGGGGGGCGATATCGGCAAGCTGGCCATCGCCGGCACGGTCAATGATCTCGCCATGATGGGGGCTAAGCCCGAGTATCTGAGCGCCAGCTTTATCATCGAGGAGGGGTTCCCCTACGCCGATCTCGCCCGCATCGTTGAGTCGATGGCCGCAGAGCTGGCTAAGAGCGGCGCCCGTATCGTCTGTGGCGACACCAAAGTGGTGCCCAAGGGGGCGGCCGACAAGATCTTCATCAACACCAGCGGGGTCGGCACTTTCCCGCTGCCCGAACAGAGCCGGGGCATCTCGGTGCGCAACCTCAAAGCCGGTGACGCCATTCTGGTGTCGCGGGATATCGGCAGCCACGGCGCCTGCATCCTGATGGCCCGTGATGCCCTGCAACTGGGATCTGATCTGAAAAGCGACTGCACCACCCTCTGGCCGCAGGTAGAAGCGCTGCTGAAGGCAGGCATTACCCCTCACGCCCTGCGCGATGCTACCCGCGGTGGCCTTGCCGCCGTGCTGAATGAATGGAGCAGCGCCTCCGGCGTTGCCATCGAGCTGGAGGAGTCCGCCATTCCGGTCTGCGATCCGGTACGCGGCCTGTGCGAGCTCTACGGTTTCGAGCCCCATGATCTCGCCAACGAGGGAACCATGGTGCTTGCCCTGCCTGCCGAACAGGCGCAAGACGCGCTGGGCATCTTGCGACAATTCAACCCCGCCGCCAGCCAGATCGGCGTGGTGCAGACGAGTGATCGCCACAAGGTGATCCTCAATAACCCTTGGGGCAGCCGCCGTTATCTGGAGCTGCCGCAAGGGGAACTCCTCCCGCGGATCTGCTGATCGGCCATGCCGTTCACCCAATGACAGGGGGGAGTCACTCCTCCCCATATCGGTTAAGGAGCCACCATGCACGAAATGTCTCTGGCCATGGCCGCCATCGATCTGGCGGCCGAACAGGCCACCCAGCGGGGCTTTAACAAGGTGACCGCCCTCTGGCTCGAGGTCGGCAGCTTCTCTTGCGTTGACCCGGACACCATCGCCTTCTGTTTCGAGGCTGCCGCCAAGGGCACTGCCGTCGAAGGGGCCCAGCTTCACTTTCAGCACCAGGCGGCAGAGGCCTGGTGTTACGACTGCAACCAGACGGTCACCCTCACCGAGCGCGGGCAAGCCTGTCCCGAGTGTGGCGGATACAAATTACGAGTCGCGCAGGGCGATAGCCTGCGCATCACCGACATCGAGGTAAGTTGATATGTGTAGCGTATGCGGATGCGGCCAGGCGCGGATCGCCGGCCATGAAGATGATCACGACCATGCCCACCACCACGATCAAGACCATAAACACGCTCATGATCACCACCATGAACATGGCCACCAGCACGATCACCATCATGCCCATGACGCGCATCATCACCATGACCACGAGCAGAGCGCACCGCGCACCCTGATCATTCACCACCACTACCACCATCAGGGTGATGTTCATCATCACTACCACGGGGTGCGGGCACCCATGAGCCACGAGGGCCATGATCAGCCCCATGAGCACCACCATGATCACCCCCACGACCATCATCATGATCATCCCCACTCTCATGATCACGGGCGTGACCATGACCATGACCATGACCATGACCATGACCATGACCATCAGCAGGGTGATCTGCACTATGGCAAAGGGGAAGCGGGATTGTCGGTCCCCGGTATGGGGCAGCGTCAGCTGATCGCCATCGAGATGGATGTGCTGGCCAAGAACAACAAACTGGCCGCCCACAACCGCGAGCACTTCGACGAAGCAGCCCAGCTGGTGCTTAACCTGGTGTCGAGCCCGGGTTCAGGCAAGACCACTTTGCTGTGCGAAACCTTGCGCCAGCTGGCCGACAAGCGCCCCTGCGCGGTGATCGAAGGGGATCAGCAGACCAGCGCCGATGCGGATCGCATCCGTGCCACCGGCGTCCCTGCCGTGCAGATCAACACCGGCAAGGGCTGCCATCTGGACGCCAAGATGGTCCACGACGCCTGCCACCAGCTGCCTGCCAATGAAGGGGGCATCCTCTTTATCGAGAACGTGGGCAATCTGGTCTGCCCCGCCAGCTTCGATCTCGGCGAGAAGTACAAGGTGGCGATCCTCTCCGTCACCGAGGGGGAGGAGAAGCCCCTCAAATACCCGGACATGTTTGCCGCCGCCCAGCTGATGGTGATCAACAAGATTGATCTGCTGCCCTACGTCAGCTTTGACGTGGCCCGCTGCATCGAGAACGCCAAACGGGTCAACCCCTATATTCAGGTGATCCAGGTCAGCGCCACCACAGGTGAAGGGATGGATGCCTGGCTTAACTGGCTGGCTACGGCCTGAGCCGGTGTGATGCCACTGCATCCATGACAGTTGCAGCCACATCTTGCTAGCAAGTGAGTGAACGAGCCATCAAGCCAATGCCAGTCAGGTAACCCTGACTGGCATTGTTTTTATTCCCTTGATTCATCTTTGCTTGCTGCGGTCCAGCCCTCACCGGGAAGGGATAAGCCTCTGACATAACCACCGGCTGATTTCACACCCACGCCCTGTAAGGGCTGCAAGTCTGTGTCTGTGCTCAACCCTCAACCGTTACTCCTCAACACTGGTTACTACATCGTTCCTGTCCGATACTAAACAGCATCAGCAGGTTCGAGGGATGCGTTGTGTACAGACTCTTGTTGTTATGGTGTTTGTGTTACCAGGCTACGGCACAGGAGTCATTGGTCGTCGGCTGGGTCAATTGGCAGCCCTTCAGTTATCGCAATGAACAACAGCAGATCAGCGGACTGGATGTGGAGCTGCTCAACGCCATCTTCCAGCGGGCCAACTATCAGGCCAAATTCAGTGAAATGCCCTGGGCTCGCGTGCTGCACGAGCTGAAATTCGGCACGGTTCAACTGGCGATGTCCGCCAATATCACCACCGAGCGGCAGCAATATGCCCGCTTCAGCCACCCTTATCGGGAAGAGGAGACGGCCATCGTCATCCGTCGGCAAGATGTCGAACGCTGGCGCGGGATCACCACCCTCGAGCAGCTGATCAACACCCCCGACTTTCATATCGGGGTACTCAAGGGCTTTGATTACGGCAATACCTTCCGCCAGTTGATGGCTCGGCCCGAGCTGCAGTCCCGCCTTCAAATGCGCCTGCGGCTGGAGCAGCTGTTGAAGATGTTGCAAGGGGGGCGGATCCAGGGATTTATTCTGGATCCCCACGGCCTGCAGGAGTGGCGTCATAAGGATGAGTTGCAGGATGGTCTGCATATTCTGCTGCGTATCGAGCTGACACCGGTTCACCTGATGCTAAGCAAAAAGAGCACCACAGAGACGCAACTGCAACAGATCAACCTGGCCATCGAACAGTTGAAACAGAGCCCCGACTATCAACAGATCCTCGATCGTTACCAGTTCAAATCCCTACACCCATAAGAACATGCCCATAACCATAAGAAAGGGGAGCGTCTGCTCCCCTGTCTGACTCAAGCAACCTCTTACTACGACTTGCATGCGTAGCCTGTGCCTGTTAGCGCCCCAGCACAATGTCAGCAAGATGGGCGAAGTGATGGATCTCGTGGGTGGCATCGCACTCGCCTGCTTGCCGCTCGGGGTTGTACCAGCAGGTCGCCAGCCCCTGCGCCGCCGCACCGGCGATATCGGTTTTCGGGTTGTCACCCACCATCAGCACACGAGCCGGATCAGGCTGCCCCATCAGGGAGAGGGTGTGCTGGAAAATGGCCGGATCTGGCTTGGTCACCCGGATCTCGTCCGAGATCACCAGCGGCTCAAACCATTCGCTCCAGCCAAGTTTGCCGAGGCGCCCCCGCTGAGGAACGCTGAAACCATTGGTGATGATCCCCATCCGCACCTTGCGGCGCAGCTGTTGCAGGGTCTCGATAACCCCCTCAAGGGGCATGCTCAGCGTGACTATCTGTTCCAGAAAGGTGTTGTTCATCGCCATGGGGTCGGCAGCGACCTGTTTGGCAAACAGGGCGAAACGGGTCTGCTGCAATGCAGTGGCATCGATCTCCCCATCATTGTATTGCTGCCAGAGCCCGTGGTTGAGTGCATGGTACTGCGCCATGCTGGCATCATCGGCTTGCACACCGTAATGCAGAAGGGTACGTGTCAGCGCGGCGGCGACCGGGAAATCGAGCAGGGTTTCATCCAAATCGAACAGCACCCAGTCATAGCTTGGTTGTTTCACAGCAGTCCTTGTTATCAGTCAGATAGATCGGAGATATGGTGCCCGACTCTACCGAGCGGGCCGGCCAGCAGATCCAGCGTGAGGCGCACGCCAAAACCGGTCACTTCACTGGAAACCACCCCATTGCCCCCCTTGTTGCGAAAACCGCTCAGGTCAAAATGCAGCCAGGGGGTCTGCTCGGGCACGAAGTGAGCGAGGAAACGGGCTGCATCGATATGATCCGGCGAGCTGCCCGGCGCACACTGCAACAGATCGGCCCACTCGCTCTCGATGTTGTCGTCAAAATCATCATCGAGCGGGAAGGGCCAGATCCGCTCGCCGCTGCGCTGTCCCAGCTTGACCAGCGAAGGCAACCACTCGATTCGGTTGGTAAAGACGCCGCTGTAACGGCTGCCCAGTGCCCGTTTGCAGGCCCCGGTCAGGGTCGCGTAATCGAGCAGCAGATCCGGGGTATCCTGAACCGCCATCGCCAATGCGTCTGCCAACACCATCCGGCCTTCGGCATCAGTATCAACCACCTCAATGGTGGTGCCATTGAGGGCTGTGACTACCTCACCGGGCCGATAGGCATGAGGACCGATATGGTTCTCGGCAATGGCCAGCCAGCAGTGCACCTCGTAAGGTAGCTGGGCACGGCTGATGGCATAGAGGCTGCCCAGCGCCACCGCACTGCCCCCCATGTCCAGATGCATGCCATACATGCTGCCAGCCACCTTGAGGTTATAACCGCCAGAGTCATGGCAGATCCCCTTGCCCACCAGCGCAATCCGGCGCACCGGTTTGGGCGGGTAGTAACTGAGCTTGACCATGGCGGCCTGATTGTCTTCCGAGCCACGAGACACTGCCAGAAAGGCCCCCGCCCCCAACTCGGCCAGCTGGGCCTGATCATAGTGGTGACACTGCCACCCCTCATCCTGCGCCAGCTGAGTAACAAACTCGCGATAGCTGGCGGCGGTCAGCTCGGAAGCCGGTAACACCGCCAGATGGCGAGCCAAGCCATTGCCCCCGGCTTCGCTGTAGAGGCGCGCCAGATCCAGCACCACCGCCGGGGAGACCCGGATCTGCTGATAGCTCCAGCTGCTTTCGCTACGACGCTTGCTGGTCGGCAACGGAATATTGGCGGCCAGCAAGGCTGACAACAGCAATTCGGCCAGCATCACCCGTTCAGAAGGGGGAAAACCTTCCAGATGCAGCCCGAGCCGCTCCACATTGAGCCCAGAGAGAGGGGCTATCCAGCTTTTGACCTGTTTGTAGAGACGGTGGTCTCGCGTCACGCTGCCTGCCACAAATACCACCAGCAACAGCGTGGCGCCGTGCATCAGGGAAAAGGGTGCCTTTTGCCCGAGGGCAAGCTGGATTTTGACACCGGCAAACACCGGCAGCGTCAATAATGCCTCTTTTTGCTCTTCGGCGATCAGCAACAACTGCAACGGTAGCCCCTGGGCAAGGGCCTCGGCCAGCGTGGCATCCTGGCTTTCAATAGCGGGAGGAAGATAGGTGAAAGGTGTGATCACAGGAGCGCGCCTCATCCATGAAGAGATACCTGATGATACCCAACAAATGGCCGATACGACCAGTTTTGGTCTTGAAAAAGCGTCAGAAATAGCAGTAATCACCACAGAGCGAAATGCTTGCGGATGATTGTTCAATAACAGGGGAGTGGCAATACAAGGAGGGAATTATCTGAAAGTTGGTTGCGGGGGCCA
>NZ_CDBW01000028.1:0-24656 GCF_000820145.1 Aeromonas sobria
CGGCCCGCGGCGCCGCGGGCTTGGATAAAGTCGCCGAGCAGACTGTCTTCCAACGCCTTGACATACTTTTTGTTAACAACACCACGGTTTTTAGGGTCATTTGAAAACTGTTCAATAGCTAGCTCTTTCAACTGCTCAAAGGCCTCTGCGGTATTCCCCGCTCTGGGTCTTTCCACCAATTTTCGGTTCGCAATAAAGGCCTGCAGATAGTCATTGAGGGTATCGAGTAATTTAGTCTGCTCGGAATAGTCCATCGCATCTTGATAGACCTGCCAGAGCGGGCGTGGGGCACTCTCCACTTGCAGCGCATCGAGGGCAGATAGCAGCGGGAAGACATCTTCACAAGCCAATGCGAGCAGCTTATAACCCGAGCGTTTGACACTGGTGCGCTCGGAACTTGCCTTCTCCGAGTCGAGAATAAAGTAGAGGGGACGGCTCTTTGGCTCCTCCCAATCGGTGATATTGAGGGCAAGTTGAGCACAATAGGAGAAGGCGTAGAGCTTGAGCATCTTGGGCAAAGCTTGCAGCAGATACTGGGGATGCTCAGACAGAAACTGGATATCCTCGCGAAACACCTTATTGAGAAATGGCAGATAGGGCTGTTCATCATTCTTCAGCGCGGTACCAGGCTGAAGGTTTTCGCGCAATACCCCTAACATCTCCCGCTCAACAAAATTGAGGTGGTCATCGAGCGCATCAGATAAGAAGAAATTCCCCAGCAAACCAGCAAAGAGTTTACAGAGCCGCTGATCCGATGCACTGATATCGAGGCTACCACTTTGGCGCCCTTTGGCCTTAAAAAGTAAAAACAGAGGCGAGATGTTATACAAAGAATCACTGGCGAAATAGGCTCTCTCCAGCACGGACCAAAACGCAGCATCATCAAGCCGTGAAAGAAAGCGCTGCTTACACTCCTCCTGATAAGCAGCCAGCTCATATGTTTTTACCTGTTTACGCAGGGCTAGACTCAGTACAACCCCTGTGACTGTATCCCAGTTAAACTCATTGCCCTTATTACGAATAGGCCAGTAGTTAGACAGCTTGTTCTTTTCTGCTGGCTCAAGCATTTCGGGGATCGGAAAGGTCGTCATTATTAAGCTCTCCCCTCAACGGTAATAACCTCATCATCGAGCTCGAGGCGATAGGAGTGCGCCCCTTCGTAGTAACTCAGACGCGGGCTGGTTTTTGCCAAGGTGCGAATTTGTTCCACCATCTCGTCGAGCAGAACGATGGCGTTTTTATCATACCGGTTGGGGCGATAGCCGCAGTTCAGTTTGCCAATCAACTCGAATAGATTGAGCCCAATCACCATGGGGTTGAGCTCTGACTCACCCACCTTGAGATAGGCACAGAAGTGATCGTGCTTTTCAGCATGCTCATATTGAATGCGCTTATAATCGGCTTTGAGCTCCAAGGGGGCTGCGACCTTAATTCCCCCAAATTCCCCTAAGAAGAGCTCACGCTTGCCCAGCTCAGGGGCATGCCGATTGGCATAGGTGAAAATGGCGGGGATCAATGCCTTGGTATAAAACTGCCGCAAGCCATTTTGCATATCGCTATCTCCTCCATATTGCCCATGCTGCATCCACACGCAGGCATAGCTCTCTAACAGCTGCTCATCGAAATCCCCCTTGAATTGATGGTGGTAGTCATTACCAAACGAGCAATGTTTAAAGAGATAAAAGAGACGCAGCAAGGATGCCGCCTGCCCCTCTCGGGGCTCAGAGAAGTAGACGCCTATCTCGGCGAGGGATTGCAAAAATCCTGCGAGGGTCGGGTCGGGTAACGCTAGCTCATAGCGCAATACAAATTGGTCGATCGCATGGGTGTGCAGCAGAGCTGGATCAAACTCTGCAATCTTCTGTGCTAGCTCATTACTACCGCCTATAAAGAGGTTATCGAAGAGATAACCTTCGCCGGTGAGCAACTGGTGCAGCAAATCGAGCAAGGCTCGTGTCGTGATGAACTGATCCTTGAAGAGGCGTGTTTTAAAGAGAGTGGTAATGATAGCCTCTTGCACCTCTTCACGACCTAACAAACGAAAATTCGCAATCAACTTAGCATCTAGTTGGCGCAGCTCATCGCTCTGTGAAATAAAATTGAAAAGGTTGTTATCGGAAGGCTCGGTCAACCGACGTAGCAGTTGACGCATAAAGGCAGAGTAGCCGCCTACCTCATCATTAAAACGAAACTTCGGGTAGGCTTCAAAATCTATAAAGCGATAAGCCCCTTCTGCTCTGAGTCCCTCACTCAAAAAACGCTCGATCACAGCTCTGAGTTCGGCATGTCTTTCAGCCCCCTCTTTGGCGTAGTTGGCCAACATCCCGATATTGACCCCCACCACCAGAGGTTGGCTGCTAGCCTCGCGCTCATCGAAGAGTTTATCGAGCGCCTCAATAGCCGATTGATGGGGTGAAAAACTATGGGTGGCGTCTAAGTGAAATCGATATTGCTGCTTATAACGCTCATAGCTACGGGAAAGAATTTCGGATTTACCATCCCCGCTACTGCCACAGAGAAAAACACAATCTCCCAGTTGCAGAGAGCTCAATACACGCTCAAAGTCGAGCTCAATATCAGGTTTGACGTAGAGGTACTCTTTGAGTTCGTCATATACGTCTCTTGCTCTTTCTGAAGTGGTTTTTACGGAAAACGGCGATGATTTAGCCAAGACCCCGAGAGCCTTGCGAAGGGAGATTGTGCTCACGATATAACCCTGTTATTCCATATCTGACAGATAGTAACTGATTGAATCATTGGGAGACTACTAGAAAGGATCGTATTTATATGACTCTTTGATGTTCGTCATATCACCCCCCCCATTATGTGTTTTTTGTCGATGTACCAGACTGAATGCAGCCCCAAATGTAAGGCCAACCAGCTAGACGGCTGTACTTTTTCCAACCGCATTCTTAATCAACAGTCACATCAACATTGGTCATCACTGGCATGCTGGACTTGCGCGGGTTCAAAGGTGGTGCACTATAATGCCTGTATATAAACACAGGCATTGTTACCATGAAGCTGTTAACCCCAGACCCATCACCCGCCGAGGTGACCATCCCGTTGTTCTTGCACCGCGCCTCTTGCGGCTTTCCCAGCCCAGCCAGCGACTATCTGGAAGGGAAGTTAGACCTCAACACCCACTGCGTGGCGCACCCTGCAGCAACCTTCTATCTGCGTGCCGAGGGCGAGAGCATGACCGGGGTCGGCATCTTTCCCGGCGACCTGTTGGTGGTCGATAAGAGCCTGACCCCGCGCCATGGTGATGTGGTGATTGCATTGCTCGACGGCGGCTTCACGGTCAAGACGTTGCAGCTCAAGCCGAGGCTGCGGTTGCTGCCAGCCAATCCGGCGTTCGCGCCTATCGACCCTTGCATGAGCCTCTCCCTGGAGCTATTCGGGGTGGTCACCCATGTGATTGGCAATCTGAGGCAGCGTGATGGCTATAGCGCTCGTTGATGTAAACAACTTCTACGCCAGCTGTGAGCGGTTGTTTCGCCCTGAGCTGCGTGGCCGCCCGATCGTGGTGCTCTCCAACAACGATGGGTGCGTGGTGTCGCGCAGCCCAGAGGCCAAGGCGATGGGCATCAAGATGGCCGGGCCCTACTTCAAGATCCGCGAGCAGTTCGAGGCGCATGGCGGTGTGGCGTTCAGCTCCAACTACGCGCTCTATGGCGATATGTCTGGCCGGGTCATGAGCACGTTGGAGACCATGGCCCCCGAGCTGGAGGTCTACTCCATCGATGAAGCGTTCATGATGTTGTCGGAGTCGTTTTCCGGGGACCTCACAGCCTATGGACAACAGATCCGGCAGCGAGTGTGGCAGTGGACCGGCCTGACGGTAGGGGTCGGGATCGGCCCCACCAAGACCCTCGCCAAGCTGGCCAACTATGCTGCCAAGAAGTGGCCTGCCACAGGCGGCGTCGTGGACTTGCGTGACGAGCTGCGCCGCGCCCGGCTGATGGCCATCACCCCGGTGGATGAGGTGTGGGGGATAGGGCGGCGCTTGGGGGCCAAGTTGGTGGCACAAGGCATCAACACCGTGGCCGACCTAGTGGCCAGCGATGCCAAAGGGTTGCGTGCCCAATACGGTGTGGTGGTCGAGCGGATCGTACAGGAGCTGCGTGGCCTGCCTTGCGTGGAGCTGACTGTTGAACCGGTGGCGAAGCAGCAGATCCTTTCGAGCCGTTCCTTTGGGGAGCACGTGACTGACAGTGGGGAAATGGCCCAAGCGTTGTCAGGCTTTATGGCTCGCGCCGCCGAGAAGCTGCGGGCCGAGGGGATGTGTTGCCAGCGGGTGCACCTGTTCGTGCGAACCAGCCCCTTTGATGAACGAGCCCCTTACTACAGTGAGCAGGCTGGCGTTCGGCTGGTCTGCCCTAGCGATGACACCCGGTTGTTGCTGCAGCAAGTGAACGTGCTGCTACCGCAGATTTGGCGCGACGATTACCGCTATCAGAAGGGAGGTGTCATGCTGAGTGAGTTCACCCCCAAGGGGCAACAACAGGCCGATCTGTTTGCCCCGTCCTCTGCTCAATCGGATGCACTGATGGCCTTGATGGACCAGATCAAAGCCAAGGGATTGGGGCGCGTAGGCTTTGCCAGCCAAGGTACGGGGTCGCCTGAGTGGATGATGCGACAAGAGCATCTGAGCCCCTGTTATACCACCCGCTGGGAGGACCTGCCGGTGGCGAGGTAGAGCTACATTCACCAGCTCAAACATCATACGGCCGCAGGATATACCTATAAAACACGCATATTCGCTACAGATAAAATACCCTTACGCAAATCTCGCCGTAGATTATACAAGCAACGGCTGTCGCTGGGTGACCTGCTCACTGTCAAAGTCAGCAACCCATCAGGGCTGGTCAGCCGCCCATGTTTACCACCATTTTGAAAGGCCCACCTCTGACGAATCAGTTGGCGGATCAACTGATCGATATCTTTATTTGTACAGTACTTCATGCGCCCACATCCGTATTGGTCTGGATATAGCGTGCGCAAAATCGCTTATGGTCAAAGCTCATTTCGCTAAAGGCCATCCCTGCCCCAACCTCGAGGATTGGCCGACTGTAGGTATAACCCTGACCAGCAGCAGGCAACAGAGGGGTGTTCTGAAAAAAGCGCCCGTATGGATCAACCATCAGATATGACTCATGCATGTCTAGGTTGTCCTCGATACAAAGGATTTGAGAGAAAGCATTATGACGAGAGACAAACGCGGCAAACTGTTCGTCATTAACAGCAAGGTGCTGACTCACCACCGGCAACATGCGTAGGACTTTCCACTTATCAGGTGCAAGACTCACGATCAGTGCACCGAGCTCTTCGTGATGATTAAGCTGGTTAACTACGGTATTAAGCTTGATACGCAGATCTGGGTTTAGCTGGCGAGCCATATCCAGACTGGCGACCAACTCATTCAAATCAAGTTGTCGACCAAGGCAATCAACTCGTCCAATTGTGTGATTGTTTGCGGCGGATGCTGAATCAATGCTGATACCGAGCCAAACCAGTTGTGGTGCGAGGCTGTTTAGCAGCCCATCGTTGAGATAGCTACCGTTAGTTATTAACGAGACCTCGAAGCCGAGGTCTCGTGCTTGGGTGACAATGGATGGAAGTTTGCCTGCATGCAACAATGGCTCCCCACCCGCCAGATTGAGCCGTATTGAACGCCATTCTAATTGGCCAGCTAATGGGTTTGCACGGTTCTCCGGTCGAAAGAAATGGTACATCTCGGCCAGGAACCTAGCGGTTCGTTCCGGATCTCGGATCAACTCTCGCTGGCAAGTCATTTTATTCCACGTCGCATAACAGTAATGGCAACGATAGTTACAAGCTTCCGTTAAGTGCCAATTGATAACGATTTGAACGGGTAGCGACATGATTAGGCTCTCTTTGGTCAAGGATACGCAAAGGGTGCCTATGGATTGGCTTAAACGATATGAAACACCGTGTATCCCCACAGTTTTACGGCCTGTGAGGGGGGGGACAGGGCATTTCAGTGATCCGATGGATAAACATTGCCAGAATGGTCGAGACATCAGACAACCTCAGGATGATACACAACATGAGCGCCTTGCCACTACCCGAAGCCATCTTGCTGGAAATTCATCAAAGCCTTGGCTGCCAAAGCTATCCGACAACCAAGAAAACCAAGTTTGCGACTGGTCAGATAAGTCTTAAAGCGCACCAGCGTATGAGCAAAGAAGTCTTTGACGATATCTTCAGGGCACTCGGGATCGACCCGCTTGCACAATCAGATGCACGCGACAACTTCATGGAATTTGAGCATGCCTATAAGTTTCTCGAGCTCAATACTTGGACATTCGACGCTGATCAACGCCAGATCAACTGGACGATGCTGACACATTTTTATATGCCGACTCTGGCCCGTCAGATGGGTTTTTGGAACCTTGATCAAGCACTAGACAGAGGTATGCCCGGTGGGCGTTTCTGGTATCTTCCTGAGCCCTGCGAGGTGAAAGGCAAACCAAGCCTATATATGCCGGTTGCCCAAGTGGTCGATTGGCTGTTGGACCTGCTGGGTATGCCTATAGAGGCATTAGCAGATCAACATAGTGAATTGCTCGAGGATGGCTATGATGGTCTACGCCGCTCCTTATATAACTGGCGTAGCGGAACCACTATTCGCCCAGAGAGCATCGAGAAGTACTTCTCCGACGAGATAACACTACGTTTTGATGGCGCGATATCACTCCACAATGATGACAGCCCTTCTGCACAATTTAGTGACGCTATTATTTTTTTGGAAAAAAAGGGGCTGACTGCCGATCAGCTACGATTGGAAATCCCCATGACTCAACCTGGGCGCATAGAGTCAATTCTGGACGGGCAGGCTGATGAAGACGAGCAAGCCACCTTCGTGAAATGCATCGCTGAGCGTTATGCAGCACCTTTACCAAAAATTATCCGTCAACGCTTGTTACTTGCTCGGACGGTACAGGATGGTTATGTACGGCTACTCAAATACCTATTTCCCAATGTTGACAAGTTGTGTGCTGATCCCCAGCAAAATAAATTGCTTCAACTATTCGCGATCTATAAGGCTGTCTACAACCTGACTATCGATGCATACCGATATTGCGGGGAGCAGGGTGAAGCAGCTGAAAACGCGTGGTTCGAAGCACATCTGCCTGAATGGGACAAACAAGGCATATTCCTTTCAATCCTTCCTTCTCGTCGTGAAACTGCAAACCTAGAACTCGCTCAGTTATTGACTCGTCATTTCTACCATTTGCAACCTGGGGCGATGCTTGAAGATCACTTTGCGCTCGACGCAGCATCCGCTGAACCCATCATTCGAAAAAAGTTGGAACTCCTCAAGGCTAATGCTGATGAGACACAAGCTATCGATCGGTTGATTGACCGGATGAGAACCTCATCACCTTGGCGCGCCTTGCAGACCGAGCAGCGATATTGGGTCGTCAGTCAGGTCGCGCAGCATCCATCCCTAACTCCACGAGCCAAAGAGGCCGCTATCCACCGTTTGCATGAGATAGCAGCAACACCAGCCGAAACCATCCAAACAATTCTGTTTGGGCTGGACGGCTACCTGAATGGTGATCGCAAACAAAGGCCAAAAGACACAAAAACCAAGGTACAAGTTCTACTCGATGAAGCTGAAGCCAGCTCAGGATATGAGTTATGGAAAGCACCCATTTTGCAATACAAAGCCAAACACCTGCTGGCCAGTAATGATTTTGAAGGGGCAACCAAACTATTCAGAGAGGCGCTGAACGCTGCTTCGGAACGTAATTATGGTCCTTTACGTGGGGAGATCGCGAGGGATGGTCTGGCCTTAGAAGTTGCCAACCAGAAACTAATCACCAATAACCACGAAAAGTACTATCGGGAGATGCTGGCCGGAGGAATGATGGCCGAGTGCGATACGGTTCCATCTATCGAGGATATTGCACGCTGGTCATCAGATTACTTTTGGGAGGAGCTGTATAAACCCTATCCTGGTATTGAGGCCGAAGTACGCAGCATGCAAAGTACGATGGATAAGTTGCTTAACGACCTGCTGCCATTGTTCAAAGCTGGCGAGCAAGGAGGATTGCAAAAGTGGATCAACGCCAATCGTTCATTGTTGAAATCTAGCCTGCCTGATGTCGATGGAAATTCCGTATTGATGGCTCTGCTCAAGATGCACTCTCTGTTTCTGCAGAACATGCCGATGATGAAGCAAATGGTTCCACCCGAGCTGCAAAGTGAAACGCGTCGATTCGAAGCCATGTTGGCGCATTGGCGCTCGTTTATCGGCCAACTCGCACAAGAGAGCCCTAAACAACTAAATATCCCCGATATTAAAGGGCAAACCCCCTTGATGCTGATGGCTGAGAAAGGAGATACCGAGTTAGTAACCATCATGCTCAAAGCTGGCGCGGATCCAGAAATGCAAAGCAGTAGCGGAATGACTGCTCTACATTCGGCGATCAAGTCTGGGGTAGATAGTTGTGTGGATGTACTCCTCGATCACCCCTGCAAGCGAGACAATCTCACGGATGATGGGCAATCACCACTGCACACGGCTAGTTGGACTGCCAATTTGCATGCTGTCAGGCGCTTACTACAACTATCCCCCAAACTCGCACGGCAGCGCAATTCTCAGGGAATGACCCCCCTAGAACGAATTAACTACTTGATCGACAACCCAGAAGCGTTAAGCCTCTTAGCTAACCAGCGAGCTCAAAATGGGCAACTTTGTGCCACCAAACAAGAGTTGCTCGCAACTGCAGACTTGCTTGCACAAGCAACTCCAATGTTACAGAAATAGATAGCAACTCATGTGAAGCCAATAAGAGATACTGATATCAGTATCTCTTATTTTATTACCTTTGTGGTATGCCGTATGGATGGAGATACTAATTGGATATTGAAGCGGGTATCAGGTCCAATACCTCCCAACGTCCACTCTTACGCGGCCCAACAAAGCGTAATCGCCCGTCTTTGACCAGCACGGCAACAGCTCTCTCCACTGTACTGGTCGACTTGCCAATCCGCTCTGCAACTTGCTTGAGCGTTATGGTCGGCTCAGCCGTCAGCTCCGCCAAGATGGCCTGCGGTGTTTTCACCCGTTTTTCTACCTGCGTTTCAACCTTCATTTCTACCCGCATTTTCTCCTGATGAGGTGATACTGCTGCTGGTTGAATCGCAATCGCCTGGGCCAGCGCATCGCGCAGCGCTTCCAGTAAAAAGAGGATGAACTCGGTACAATCACTGCGATGATCAGCCTGACTTAGCTGCTGATAGTAGTGATCTTGCCGTGCCTTAATGATCGTCTCCACGGGTAAGAAGGCCATGACAGGCTGCCAGCGACTCAAGATCACCGTCTGCCATAAACGTCCCATCCGACCATTTCCATCCGCAAAGGGGTGAATAAACTCCAACTCATAATGCAAGGCACAGGAAGCGATCAGCGGATGAGCCTCGGTCTCAGCCAGCCAAGTCAATAGCTGTCCCATCAGACGAGGGACCTGGTTTGTAGGGGGAGCCATATGCACTAACTGCTCGCCTCGATAGATACCTACGCCACCGCTACGCCAGTGACCCGCATCATCACAGAGTCCACGCATCAGGAGTCTGTGAGCACCAAGTAAATCTTCCGCTGAAGCAGGATCCCAATCAGGCATTGCTTCATAGGCCGCAAATGCATTGCGGACCTCTTGGATTTCCCGTGGAAGCCCAAGCACCGTCTTTCCCTCAATCACTGCCGTCACCTGTTCAACACTCAGGGTATTGTGTTCAATCGCCAAGGAGGCTTGGATGGTGCGGATCCGATTCTCCCGACGCAGCATCGGAACCTGAGAGCTCTGAGTAAACCGCCACTGCCCCACCAACTCGGCGATCTCCGCCACTCGACTCAACATGGCGTGGGTCAGGGTGAAGGGAGGGGAATAGGCTGCCATGGGTTACTCCAACTGATGCGATAACAAATGAGGGTTAGCTTAACAGATCCGGGAGCAGAAACTCCCAGATCAGATGCCATCTAAAGCTGCAGTAAACGTCTTTTATCAACGCCAATAAGCCTTCAAAGGTTACTCCCCCCGAAACAGCGGTACCCTTGTCCGCGCCGCTTTGTCTCGTTTTTAGCCAAATAGGCTGCCCGCACAAACATCTTCTTGAGTGACTCGGTATCATTCCGCTCAATGAGATACTCAGCATTCTTGGGGAAATGCACCAATCCCATTTTTTTACAATCTTGCAGAGTGATATTTTCATCATACACAGCGCTGTGCCACGCCACTCTTATTTTATTGGCAAGGTTCATTCTTTCAGATTCATAGCTCCCTAATTTGTAGTAAGCATCCCTATTCAAAAATATCATCATGTGATAGTGAGGACAGGGAGCATTGGCTGTTTGCTCCTTAGCCCAAACGTATCTAATCTCAGTCGAATGAACCCTCTTGCCTTCATAACGTCGTTCTGACTCATCGCACTCAATGAGCCATTTAAGATTTGAAAAGAACTCCTTAATTATCCTTGAGCCCGAGTCAGGCTTTAGTGCTAAATACATTCCAAAAGCAGGGTCTTGTTGAAAACGGAGATCAACTCGAAAGGCAAATATTCTGGAGTAATGCTTAAGAGCGCTCTCCGATACAGAGAGGATCTTCTCTAAATTATCAACATTAAAGCTATAGTTCCGATCTTTGTAGAACTGCTGAGCAAGCAGGACATACCTTTCTATAGAAATAGACATTTGAACTCTCCCAATAGACTGTTGATGGACATTGAATATTTAAATAATGATGGGTATATTTTGCGGATAGAGCCGCAGTGTATTTCAAACACGTTCAATTAACTGGTGTAATCACCAGAGTAGTTTGTGTATAGGTGTGATAAGCACTTTCTTTGAATATGGAATAGAGCAGTTTAACTGTCATGATAAACGACGGCTATTGCTTAGAGTGGTTCAAACATGCATCGTCATAGACGTCCAATGTACTCTCCAATGTAGAGCCTATTGAATTAAAATGTATTTCCTCGTTGAACTTAAAGGATATATTACTATTACCGACACCAAAGCATTGAATGTCAAACCAACCAAATAATGCTGTACCCTGATAGGACAAGACTTGTAGCCTCAACAACTAGCTAATTCAAATCCATAGCTCGTCAGAAATTATCCCTAGCGAAGATTTATTTTCTCTTCAATCCACGATTCTATTTCAGAGCTAACCCAAGCAACAGATCTTGGGCCGATCTTGACTGATGCTGGAAATTTACCGTCATTCATCTGACGGTAAACAGATGCCTTAGAGAGTGATGTCATTGCCATGACATCTTTCAATTTAAGTAGTTTCATGATGAGCTCCTTTTATCATCCATAGGACGTGGCGCTCGTGTAAAAAAGTAAGTAATGCTCTTCAGAATGTCGTAGAAACTGAGGCATGTCACAAGAGAAAGAACAAGCGATCTCCTTACGATTCTGCGCCTCAGCTAACAAGTTGTAAGACTGGAGAATCACCTCTATCCAACTTCTACGTTAAATTGATCCAGCTAGAGATCATGGTATTTAAAATTGCATCCTCACTAGATCCTGGGAAAATCTAACGACAACTTCTATCACCGCTTAGGTGAGCGAGACCCCATGTACTAAGCATCTGTGCACACTAAATTACGTGAGGCAAAGCAAATTATCGACAACAAGCGGTTGAAAAACACTCGAAAATCACTCATAAAATGACACTATGGTATCAGAAAATATTCACCAAATGACTAAGTAACACACCTAAAACTAAAGAGGATTTATATGCCAGAGATCGTAGAATCAATTAATTTAGATCAGAGAGGGATGAGACTTATATCCAAGTTGCTTAGCTTATCTATTAGTCCAACAAGCGCGAAATCTATTGTCTTGAGAATGATTAATGAAAAGAAGCTACATATTGAAAATAGAGCAGCATTCAATAGATTTGGTTTTTATAGCAACAATGATATTAACGAGGAAAAAATTATTGCTTGGGTTGGGAATGAGTGTATAGATCTTCCTCTGTTTGATTGGATTGACACTAAAAATAGCAGGCTGTGTATATATGTTTGGTCTTATATTAGATTATTAAACAAATCATCATTTGAAAATATACCAGGCACTTTATCATTAAATCAAAGCGACATACTTGACACAAAAACAATGTCTTTAGGTAGGCAATGTTTTTACGAAATAGCCAACATAGAATCATTACCGAAAGATAATAAAACAAGAAAAGAAAATATCATTGAGTTTTTTGATTTAATTGATCGTAATACCTTACAAAAAAAAGAACTATTGGACAAGCTTAAATTAAAATGGATGCGTTGCACAGAAAAAAATGAGGTTTTTAACTGGACAAATAAAAACAATCAACAATGGGCATGGCATTATCTATTTAAAGATAATCCCCCTATATGGTTTATCAATAACAACCAACCAGATAACTACTTAAATGGAGTTGTTGCGACGTTCGATCTGCTGAACGACGATCCAGACAAAAGAGAGCTCCTAATATCAAAAATGAAGTCTGCTTGGTCGCAAAAGGCATATCGGGATAAAAACAATGGCAAGAAGGCTGTCAGTATTGTTCTATCTGAGGACATTATAAAAAAGCTAGATCTTATTTGTGAAAACACTGATAGAAGAAAAAATGAGGTAGTCACAAGATTGATTAGAGAAGAATATGAACAAATAAAAAAAGGCGGACACTAGTCCGCCTTTTTATTTTACTTTTTTGATGAATTCAATAACATTACCATAGCTACTATTTTTTTGCGGCTCATTTGCCACCTCTAGTTCAACCAGCTCACCCCAGCGTTGCCATAGCATTTTTTTCTTATCATCATGTCGCGAACGATGATAGGTTCTAACCAATTTATTGAGTGGGAGATGATTCAGACATAATTCAATTACTCTCTCTTCTGCATCTAATCTCTCAGCCCAATTTGTTGCAGCACTACGCCGTAAATCATGTACGGTAAATGGTTCCATGTCAGATAAAGAGCGAGAAATAAATCGCCTTAAAGCTCTGGTTATCGAGTCAACTAAAATTGGTTCAATTACGTCACTTTTAGGTCTATCTGATTCAAAAATGAAGTCCCCGTTTACATATAGTGCCTGTTCATCAATCAACGCTTTCGCCTGTCGAGATAAGAATACCGAATGTGGCTTCCCATTCTTAGTATCAGGGATCGTCCAGACATCATCTCTAATATGTGAAAAACGCATATTAGCGACCTCACCTCTACGACATCCAGTCAGTATCAATAGCTTGATCGCATTCGCCGCTGGCAGAGAAATAGTTGCATGGCGAGAAACGCCACGCCCTCCGGCCGCCAAGCTACCACCACTTCCAAGATCCTCATCAATCGCCTTCCATAGCCTGCGCAATTCGGGGACAGTCAGCCATCTCTCTCTTGGCGAACCGGCACTGGCACCAAAATCCTTGGGTCGCAACAGTCTCGCAGGGTTGGCCTCGATCAGGCAGTGAACTACCGCATAATCCAACATCTGGTTCAGCGTTCCCAGCCCCTTACGGGTTTCATCTTTTGTTGCACGTCGAGTGATCTCTAACGCTTGCGCCAAGTGGGCACGAGTCAGATCGATTAGACGAATATTACCCAAGCTCTTCTTAAGGTGACGATTCCAACGCTCCTGATGGCACTGGAGAGTCTTTGGTTTAACGGCCTGGGCAACATGCTGCGCTTCGAGCCATCGCCCAAGTAACTCATCCATCGTCAGGGCGGTTTCATTTTTAGCCTTTTCACTAGCAACATGCTTACGTGGGTCTATCCCTTTCTTTACCAGGGCAGCCAGCTCTGCATGCTCAAGCCTGGCTCGCGCCAACGACAACGCTGGGTAATTACCCAGAACAACTGTCGCCTGAGTGCCAGCAATCCGATAACGATAGACAAACCGCTTGCTCTTCCCTGCCCTAACCTCAATAGCTAATCCACCGCCATGGGGAGATTTCACCGCATAGCGGGTAATCGAAGCCTCCCCTTGCAAAATCAATGAGGGGATCTCTCGATCCTGAGTTACCGGTTTTCTTGCCATAGCATTCTCTCCCCCCCTGTTTGGGGTACCACTTGGGGTACCACAACAAACATGATATAGGGTGAGACTTCATGAAACTAGTTGAAACCCACAACAAGGAAAATTGATATTAAAAACAATCAATTACCATCAATTAATCAACTTTATAAAACCTTCTGAAACACTACCTACCTTGGCTCCTAAGGGACAGGCCACTGGTTCGACTCCAGTCGGGAGCACCATATAAAACAAGGGGTTAGCATCTTCACGATGCTAACCCCTTGGTCGTTTTTGGCGCGGGGTACCGCAGGAAACATTCCATGCCACCCTCTTATACCTCTTGAGGCATCTCATCACCGTACCCGCCCGGTAATCCCCCCCACTACGCAGTAAATGAAATGGATCTAACGATCGACAACATCTACTCCAGATGGCACACGTTTCTTGCCAGTAATCATCGCTCGGATTAAGTCGCCATGAGTCAAGCGGTCAATCGCAATGACAGCCACTACATGAACGAAAATCGCCACCTGCAGCGCTTTGGCAAAAAACTCATGGATACCTTCCATGACCTCATCACCAAACAGATGCTCATAGTTAGTCAGAATCCCAGTAACAGCGGTGCCAACCAAACAGGTCAGTAACAGGATAATCATCAAGGAGCCCATCGGGTTATGCCCTGCGTGATAGGGATGTTTCCCTTTCATGCTCGCTTGCACGTAACCCGTTACACGGGCTGGAGTGGGAAACCACTGAGTGAATTTTGCGTAATGAGATCCAACAAAACCCCACGCAATTCGGATCACCAACAATCCAGACAAGAGATAGCCGACATAACGATGATTACGATGCCCCTCTTCGAGAATAAATAGATTGAGTACACATAATACGACCGTCGCCCAGTGAAAAAATCTGACGACAAGATCCCAAACTTTTATTTCATCATGTTTCATAACACTCTCCACACCATTGCAATGTGGCACAAACAACATTGAAGTCGCTTGTGCCACCATTAAATTATTCCGTGTCCAGCTCTTGCTGTTCCGTGACTTTATTTTTCAGGGTTGATAGATATACGAGCAGCACGATTGCCACCAACAAACTAAAAGAAGCTGAATATCTGCTCAATTCCAACCCACCGCTTTTTAGTGGTTTATCCAGAAAATCGCCCACTACAGCGCCTAATGGCCGAGTCATGATAAAAGCAGCCAAAAACAGCAAGGTGCGAGATACTGAGGTGAAAAAATACGTTGCGACGATGGCCAGCAATATGGCACCAAACAGGATCATGCTACCGGTGTAACCAAATCCACCATCATCAGCAACCCAATCACCTAATGCCGTACCCAGGGTTTGGGAAAACATAATGGTGGTCCAATAAAGTGCGCTGCTGGCTGAAATTTGAGCGCTAACGGCGATAAAAAAGATAACTGCAACGATCCCGGTACTCAACAGATAGCCAAGATCCATCGACATGAAGACAGCATCACCACCGGTTTCCCCCAGCGTTGTTGCCAATATCTTGATAATCCAGAATGCCAGGGTGATCTCCGGCACTTTGCTGGCTGAAGAGCTGATACTGTGATGCATAGCCCACCCATCCGGTGGTTCGACAACGATCCGTCGAATAGAGCATGTCAGTGATTTCTTAAGAAATGCTTAAGCTCGATAAAATTCTGAAAAAAAACTGCTTTTTAGCCAGATGAGAGTCCGCCAGACAACAATTTCCTCTTAATTTTTCCTTAAGGTTCAAGTCTTATCCTTCATTAGGATTCCAATTTATTGACAATGATCACAATGCAACACGCCCTTACATTAAAGGCGGGGTCTGTCCTCATTCAGCTCTGGTACTATTGCCCGCTGTAATGGAATACCCAAAATCAATGTTTGAAATGCCTCTCAGGGAGAAGTCATGCCTTCAGTTGTTAAAATAAGAGTTGTGCCATTTATTTTATTGTTGGCGTTGGTGTTTGCCTTTCTGCTCAATTGGCCAGTATTGCTCCACTTTTATGAGATCTTCACCAATATGGAGCACTTCAAGATAGGGTTTGCGATATCGATCCCTGTCCTGCTGGTAGCCGCACTTAACTTCGTCTTTATGCCATTTTCAGTGCGCTATCTGATCAAGCCGTTCTTCGCGTTTCTCTTCGTCGCTGGCTCTATCGTCAGCTACACCATGCTGAAGTACCGCGTCCTGTTTGATCGGGACATGATCCAGAATATCTTCGAGACCAACCAGAGCGAAGCCTACTCCTATATCAGTTTGCCCATCGTGGCCTGGGTGTTGCTGGCAGGGGTTGTTCCCGCAGTGTTGCTCTTTTTTGTGAAAATTGAGTATCCGAAAAAATGGTATACAGGCCTCTTCCAGCGCGGACTCTCCATGCTGGGCTCGCTGGCAATCGTCGGGATCATCGCCGCCTTCTACTATCAGGATTACGTCTCTGTCGGCCGCAATAACCAGACCCTCAACCGTGAAATCGTGCCTGCCAACTTTGTCTACAGCACCACCAAGTATCTCTACAAACGGTATCTGGCAGAGCCGGTTCCCTTTACCACACTGGGGGATGATGCCAAGCGGGTAGTGACGAATGAGGAGAAACCGACCCTGATGTTCCTGGTGGTGGGGGAGACCGCGCGCGGCAAGAACTTCTCGATGAACGGCTACGAGAAAGAGACCAATGCCTTTACCAGCAAGAGCGGTGGCGTGATCTCTTTCAATGATGTCCGCTCATGCGGCACTGCGACAGCTGTCTCTGTGCCCTGCATGTTCTCTAACATGGTGCGCAAGGAGTATGACGACAATCGTGCCCGCAACAGCGAGGGGCTGCTGGATGTATTGCATAAAACCGGGGTCTCCGTTTTCTGGAAAGAAAACGATGGTGGTTGCAAAGGGGTATGCGATCGGGTGCTCAATATCGAGATCAAGCCCAAGGATCACCCGCAGTTCTGCGATAACAACACCTGTTATGACGAGGTGGTACTGCAAAACCTCGATGATGAAGTGGCGCAGATGAAAGGGGACAAGCTGGTTGGCTTCCACCTGATTGGGAGCCATGGCCCGACATATTACAAACGTTACCCCGATGCCCATCGTCAGTTTTTGCCGGATTGCCCACGCAGCGACATCGAAAACTGTACGGATGAAGAACTGGTCAATACCTACGACAACACCATCCGCTATACCGATTTCGTGATCGCAGAGCTGATTGCCAAACTGAAAACCTATGAAGAGAAGTACAACACGGCGCTGATCTATGTCTCCGACCATGGCGAATCATTGGGTGCGCTGGGGCTCTACCTGCACGGTACACCCTACAAATTCGCACCCGATGACCAGACCCGGGTACCGATGCAAGTCTGGATGTCTCCCGGTTTCTCCCGTGAGAAGGGGCTGGACATGGGCTGTTTGCAGCAAAAGGCCACCGATACCCGTTACTCCCACGACAACCTCTTTTCGTCCGTGCTGGGGATTTGGGATGTCAAAACGGCGGTCTACGATCAGGGGCTGGATATCTTCAGCCAGTGCCGCACAGTGCAATAAACCCTGTATGGGGCGCTCATGTGCCCCTTTTTCATCCCCCTATTTGTTTAATTTGTCATGTAAACGCCCCTGCCAGAGTTCAGGTTTTCTATACAGCAGGGGCGTGTTCACCATGAAAAGAGGAAAAGGAAATGGCAAAACCCGGTGCAACAGGGATCACTCGCATCATCCATGCAACCAACTACAGCATGAAAGGGCTCTCGTCGGCCTGGCAGCATGAAGCGGCTTTTCGCCAGGAGTTGCTGCTCATTTTGTTACTGATGCCGCTGGCCTTTTTCGTTGGCGACGGCCTTAACCAAATATTGCTGCTGATCGTCATCAGCTGGCTGGTGGTAATTGTGGAGATCCTCAACTCTGCTGTCGAAGCGGTGGTCGATCGAATTGGCTCTGAGCATCACGAACTCTCCGGCCGTGCCAAAGACATGGGCTCCGCTGCCGTTTTCATTGCACTGGCGCTCAATGCGCTGGTGTGGGGCGCACTAACCGGGCGCAACCTGCTTGGGTGGTGGTAAGGGAGTGGACGTGCGGCGTTTGCCAACTGCCAGATAGCAAGAGGGGCGGCCAAGTGCCGCCCCTCTTCATGGTTGCCGATCAGGGTGTCGTCAGGGCGAGGTGCTTGGTGATGGCCTGATAGAGCTGGGGGTAGTCATCTTCAAAATGGTGCCCCCCCGGTAGCGTGACGGTGGTGACATTGGCCTGGTTGAGGCGCGGACAAAGGCGGTCGCCGTCATCGTCATCGGCTCCTTGCAGGCAGATCATCGGCAGATCGCGGATGGTCTTCACCTGCGGTTCAGTCGGGTAGCTGCGGGCCTTGTGAGTCAGCATGTCGCTGACATGGATCTCGAAATCCGAGCTGGTGGAGGGAGAGAGCATCACTGCCCCTTCCAGAGTCTGGCGATAGCGCTCCGGCAGTCGGTTGATGACGAAGGGGACTATCTCGGCACCAAATGAGAAGCCCACCAGCAGCCAGCGCGGGCGTTGCCAGCGAGCCTGATAATCGTCGAGGATCCGCTCCAGATCGGCGGTCACCTGCTCCGGGGTTTTCTTCTTCCAGTAGTAGCTGAGGGAGCTCCAGCCCACAACCGGCATGCCGTGCAGTTGCAACTGGGCGCTTAACCCTTTGTCGAGGGCCGCCCAGCCGCCATCGCCGCTGAGAAACACCACCATGGGGGCGTCGGATGGCTGCTTGACCGGCAGTTCAATCAAACTCAGATCATCCTTGACCGGGGCAGCTTGCGCCGCAAATGACGAGATGGGCAGTACGAGACTGAGTAACAGCAAAATCAAGGCTCTCATGGGCCATGCTCCTATTTCTTGATCAGCCCCAGCGGGCCGCGGCTAATCAGGGTGATCAGGTGAGTCAGGGTTCTTGGCAGTGCCAGCTTGCTGCTGCAGAGCAAATAGCGTGGCTCCCAGCTGGGCGAAAACTTCTCTTTGTAACGGCGCAACCCCTGAAAGTTGTAAAAACGGCTGCCACGCACAAACAGGGTGTTGCCGAGGCGATCCCAGTAACTGCCGAGCGGGTGGTCATTGAAGCCGGACATGGGGGCCATCCCCAGATTGAAGCGGGCGTACCCCTGCGCTTTGCCCCACAACAGCAGCTCGACGAAGAGAAAATCCATGATGGGGGCGGTGCCGCTATCCAGGCTGTAGCGCATCAGGTCGATGGATAAGATCTCTTTGTTGTCGCTGACCCAGAGGTTGGCAAAGCCGGCGATCTGCCCTTCGTGCCACACCAACGCTGCCGGGCTCATGGTGAGGTAGTCGGGATCAAACCGGCCGACCGAGAAGCCCTTCTCCTTGCCCATCTTGCTCTGCAGCCAGCTATCGGAGACGGCTTGCAGCCTCGGCAGCAAGGGGGCAACGGCAGTGGCCTCCACCACTTCAAAGATCAGCCCCTCCCGTTTTCCCTTGGTGTGGCTCTGGCGCAGGTTGCGCAGGCGGCTGCCCGCCAGATCGAAGCTGGTCAGATCGACCATCGCCTCTTCGCCGAGCTTGAAGGGGATAAGGCCCAGCTCCAGATAGAGGGGGAGGTAGCGGGCCGAGACCTGATAGAAGACCGGGTTGGCATCGTGCTCGTCGCAGCGCTCGCGAAATTGCCAGAGCAGCTCTTCAATCAGCTCGGGGCGACCGACCGGATCCCCCATCACAATCCAGCTGTTGCCCTCGATGCCATACATCAAAAAGGCGTCACCGGCGGGGTGGAACAGCAGGGATTTATCTTTCAGCTGGGCCAGATAGCCGTGGCCCCCGCCGTCACGTACCACCAGCTCGTGGGCACGGGCCAGCGTCTCCTTATCCGGTTTTTCACCAACCACGCGCAGCGGCGCCAGCAACTGTGCAACCCCGACGACCGCCAGCACGGCGACGACGCTGCCCATGGCACGCAGACCACGAGCGGCACCGCCGTGAGGGGAGAAGTGGAACCAGAGGGCGTGGTCATACTCCACCTGACGGTAGGAGAAGAGCAGCAGCCAGAGCGCCCCCAGCAGTACGGCACCGACCGAGATCAGCCAGCCCGGGGTGAACTGGGCATGCAGCAGGGATCCCTTGCGATAGAACAGCGGGCGACAGGGAGTCATGATCAGCAGAAAGCTGCCAAGCAGCAGGGTGGACTCCCAGCCTCCCCCCTTGAGCAAGGAGAAGGTCATCCCCAGCACCAGCAGTAGCTGGCTGATGCGAAAGGCGGCGTCGTGGCGGCGATAGAGGCTGCGGGCCAGCAGGATCAACAGCACCCCGCTCACGCTGCCGAGGACGTGGGAGAGCTCCAGCAGATGGAGTGGCAACACCTGCAACAACGTTTCGATGCGGCTGCGCATGGTGGGGATCATCCCCGAGCAGAGCAGCAGGCTACCGGCGGCAAAGGTGCCCAGGCTGATGAGGGCGGGCAGAAATTCGCGCACCACGCTCATGATCCCCTGCAGCCGTTGCCAGCGAGCTTTCTGCTGCAGCATCTCCTGACTGGTAAAGAGCAGCAAGGCGCAGAGGAAGGGGAGCACGTAGTAGATGCCGCGATAGAGCAGCAGCGAGGCGAGCAGCTTGTCGGCCGGCAGATAATTGGCCAGCAGCAGACTCATGCTCGCTTCAAAGACCCCTATCCCGCCGGGCACGTGAGCCACCACCCCAAGGAAGCTGGCCAGCACGAAAGCACTGAGCAGCACTGGGTAGGGAACGCTCTGGGCGGGTAACAGCACAAACAGCACCGCGGCCGCGGCCATCCAGTCGATCAGGGCAACCAGTAGTTGCAGCAAGCGCACCTTGAACTCGGGCAGGGTCAGGGTGTGTTCCCGCCAGGAGAGCCGGGGTTGGGGCCAGCAGAGATAGGTCACCACCAGCAACAGCGCCATGGCGCCAGCCAGCTTGAGCAAGGTATCTGCCCACAGTGGCCACTCTGGCAGCAACTGCGAGACATCGTTGGTCAGCAAGGCGCCGCCCCCCCAGGCCAGCAAGCCGAGGAAGAAGGTGATGGAGCAGAACAACACGACGCGGGCCACCTCCCCGGTGGCGAGCCCCAGGCTGGAGTAGATCCGGTAGCGTACCGAGGTGCCGGTGAGCAGGGCAAAGCCAAGGGTGTTGGAGAAGGTGTAGGCAATAAACGAAGTGATACCGACCTGTTGCCAGGGGAGCTGCTTGCCCAGCGCGTGGAGCGCCAGCAGATCGTAGCAGCAGAGACAGGCATAGCTGAACAGGGTCAATAGCAGCGCGGCTGCCAACAGGGGCAGTGGCTGCGACCAGATGGCGACACGAATATCATGCCAGTGCCATGAATGGGTCAGGTGATAAAGCACGGTCAGTGCGGTGCCCAGCAGCAGCAAGCTGCACAAGGGGCCTAACCATTTAACGAGATGACGCCACATTCCATGTTCCTATGGTCATTGACCGTTTCCCGCAAAGGGGAGCCGGGTCGTGGATCCGGTTTGGACGAGTGAGGCGCTCGTCAGGAAAATATCGGGAGATATGGAAAGGGAGGCGTCAGCCTCCCTCTGTGATCTCCAGTAATCGGTTGGATCACTTGGTTTTCGGCGCGACTTTAACCGCTGGGGTCTTGGCGTGGGTGGTTTTATGATGTTTCTTCACCACTTTGGTCTGGGTGGCTTGCGGTGCAGCTGCTTTGGTCGGGGTGGCAGCCATGGTGAAACCGGAGGTGAGGGCGAAGACGGCAGCCAGGGTCAGGGGAATGATCTTTTTCATGTGCAATTTCCTTATTCGGGTTGATGTTATGGAGCGTTTCTCCATGACTTCATCCTATGACTGTTGTGGCTGTCCTTCAGTGAGCGGTTGGTGACGGTTTGTATCCAAATGTACAGGGAGGGTGATGCAGAAGCGGGCGCCGCGGTCACTGGCCAGCAGCGCCACATCGCCCCCGTGATGACGGGCAATGCTGCGTACGATGGCCAACCCCAGTCCGGTGCCGCCGGTGCGGCGATCCCGGCTCTGATCAAGGCGCACAAACGGCTCGAAGATCTGGGGGGCCAGTGCCTGATCGATCCCCGGTCCGTCGTCACTCACCTCCAGCAGATAGTTATCCTGCAACCGGGAGAGCGAGAGGGTGACCCGACTCTCGGCATAACGCAGGGCGTTGCCGATCAGGTTCTCCACGGCGCGCGTCAACAACCGTTGATCGCCGCACCAGGGCATCTGGATGACCGGCAGTTGCAAAGCCAGTGCTTTCTCCGGGTGCAGTGCCTGCCAGTCTCCAAAGTGGAGCTCCGCCCACTCCACCAGTTCCAGCTCATCGAGCTTGAGTGGTAGCTCGGGCCGATCCAGCCTGGCATAGGTGAGCATCTCCTCGATAAGGGAGTCCAGCGCCCCCAGATCCCGCTCCAGTGCCTTCTGCTCGCTCTCCGAGGGTTGGGGGTCAAGCATGGCAAGCCGATAGCGCAACCTGACCAGCGGGGTGCGCAACTCGTGGGCGATGGCATCGGTCAGCTGCTTGCGGCTAGCGAGCATCGCTTGCAACTGGGCGGTCATCTGATCGAAGGTGCGGCCGACCCGGGCCAGGCTGCTGCCTTGCGGCAGGTTGGTACGACAGGAGAGATCCCCATCTCCCACCCGGCGCGCGATTTGCTCGAGCTGGAGCAAGCCGCGCCAGTGGGGGCGCAGCCAAAGCAGCAGTGGCAGCCCTAGAGAGAGGCCGATCACCAGCAGCAGCCCCACATCGACCCAGTGAAGTTCGTGCAGATAGGAGAGATAGGGCACCGGGCCGACGATCAGCACCTGATCGGTATCGGGGACACGCTGCAGGAAGGTATCATCCTCTTCGACGATGACGATGTTCCCTGCGGCCAGAAAGGCCTGATCCTCGCTGGCCAGGGGCTGGCGTGCCAGCTCGCCGATCTTGAGGGGCAGGGTAAACTGGCTACTCTGTTCCGCCAGCCGCTCCGGCCAGCGCGGCGGCGGAGTTCTCGCTAACTCGCCGGTCAACAGGCCAAGGGAACCTTGCATCATCCGCTTGAGGTAGCAGTCACCCGCCCGCTCGGCAGTCACCTGATAGACCACGCCAACCAGCAAGATGGCCAGGGTAAAGCAGCCGATCAGCAACAGATAGAACTGGATAAAGAGACGGCGCATGGTTGTGCTCCCGAAAGAGGGTTATTCCCAGGCGTGGGGAACGAACAGATAGCCCTTCTGGCGCACCGTCTTGATCCGGGTCGGGTTGTCAGGGTTATCACCCAGTTTTCGGCGCAGGCGGGAGATGGCCACATCCATGCTGCGATCCTGGCCGTCATACTCCCGGCCGCGCAGGCTGCGAAAGAGGGTTTCCCGTCCCAAAATCTGGCCTGCGTGGCAAGTGAGCTCCCACAACAGATCAAAATCGGCGGTCGAGAGGGCAATGCTCTCGCCATCGAGCCGCACATCACGACCCGGACCATCGACGTGCAACCGGCCAAATTGCAGTTGCTGGGGAACGCTGCTGGTAGCGACGGGTTGGGTTGACGTTTGCTGGTGCTGGCGAAACTGCACCCGCAACCGGGCCAGCAGCACCGGCGGTGGGGTGGTTTTGAGGATGTAGTCGTTGGCGCCAAGCTCCAGACTCAAGATCTGGTTCATGTCGCTGTCCAGCGAGGTGAGCATCACAATGGGGCCGTCAAAGCGCGGCCGCAGATCCCGGCAGAGGGACATGCCATCCTGCCCCGGCAGCATGATATCGAGCAGCACCAGATCGGGCTGTTCGGCCTCGACCCGGGCTAGCGCCATATCCCCTCTGGGTTCGAGGATCACCTCCATATCGTGGCGACCAAGCCAACGGCTGATGAGTTGGCCTATCTCGGGATCATCTTCAACAAAAAGAATGCGCTGCATAGAAAAGTTCCATTCGAAATGGATGAAGACACCATACCGGCCAGCATAACAATCAGGTCACCTAGCTCAACCATACACCAGGAACATCTGCGTTCCTGTTACGCCACCCACAGGGAGCTGACCCGCAAAGGGGTATGAATCCATTCTGTCAGCAATCCCTCTACGACTTCTTATTCATCCGCGCTTTTAAATCAGCAAAGGGGTTATGGGTCGCACCACCGGCAGCGTTTTTAGCATCTTCGCCAGCAACGACCGTTGAGCCATATTGATAAGCTTCGGTGTATTTTGAATGCTCATGATCGTGACAGTACAGACAAAGCAGTTCCCAGTTACTGCCATCTTCAGGATTGTTGGTATGGTCGTGATCGATGTGATGAACCGTCAGTTCGCGAAGGTTAGAGTACACAAACTCCCGAGAGCAGCGCCCACATATCCAAGGATAGAGTTTCAAGGCTTTTTCACGGTAGCCGCTTTCTAGCTGCGCGTAGTGCTTAGAGATAATTGCCATAATTGATACCAGCCCACCTGAACATGTGAATGCAATATGGTACCACTGCTGCCACACCGCTCGGCTGGAGAAATAAAATTTTCGTACAACAAAAAGGCCACCGCAATGCGGTGGCCTTTTTGTTTCTTGTCACAAGAATTTGGTGGAGCTACGCGGGATCGAACCGCGGACCTCTTGCATGCCATGCAAGCGCTCTCCCAGCTGAGCTATAACCCCGATTTGTGTGAATGACCGGCAGTCATTCTGAATTTGGTGGAGCTACGCGGGAT
>NZ_CDBW01000028.1:24690-84152 GCF_000820145.1 Aeromonas sobria
CCAGCTGAGCTATAACCCCACAAAGGTCGGCCTGGGTGATACACACCGCACTGCCCTGGGCACTTCATTTCAATCAGGAACCTGGTGGAGCTACGCGGGATCGAACCGCGGACCTCTTGCATGCCATGCAAGCGCTCTCCCAGCTGAGCTATAACCCCTTTGATTCCAGATTGTTCGAGGAAAATTGGTGGAGCTACGCGGGATCGAACCGCGGACCTCTTGCATGCCATGCAAGCGCTCTCCCAGCTGAGCTATAACCCCAACTCACCTCGGCGCTGACGAAGTTATCTCCGGCAACGGAGGCGGATGATAGGCATCGTGAGCTTTGCTGTCAACCCTAAAATAACTGCCATTGATTCGTTTAGTCAAAATTGCAGCAGTCCGCTGTTTTTACCAGCAAGGAGCATGCTATCTCTCTGTTTTAGGTCACAAATCGGCTCAAACTCCGATCTCAAGCCACGATAGAGTGCAGCCCGTGCAGCAGGCCCTTTTCGGATGCAACGCTTCCGATCCCTTGCCTTTAGTGGCGGGCGCGCAAACAGACTCGCTCTCATCACCCCAATCAACCCTCTCCATGAACAAGAAACCCTTTCCATAAAGAATGTTGCACTTGAAAACCCTTTCTATGATTTTCGTAAATTTACAACATAAAAAGTTGATCCAGCTCACAGATAGCCATAGGATCAAACCGTGACCCAGGTCACACACCATAACCATAAATGACAGAGCGATGAGGTAAACCATGTTTGAGAATCTGGCAGTCCTGTTCCGCCTCAAGGGCGCAACCACCAAGAGCGGCATTGTAGAGAAAGATGCCTATGCCCCGTCCACCCGTGAATACTACTTTCGCTACGGCAAGTAAGCCGTGAAAGTATTTCACTAATAACAGTAATAAAACTACATCACGCACATCCTATCGCAGCGCCATCCAGGTGCTGTCCTGTCCCGGCCAGAGAGAGTCCTCGGCCAAACCTGAACTCCACCAAACGAGAATGGGGCCCACAGGCCCCATCTTTTATTGCATTGGCTCATTGCCGGATCACAGCTTGATCCAGGCATCGCTCCATGCGGTTCCCTTGCCTGGCTCATAAGCCCAGGCTGCACCGGAACACCAGCCGGTGTAGGGATGCGGTTTGCACTCGTAGCTGGCGCCGCCATTGCTCACGCGCTCGCCCGCTTTATAGGGAGTGCCCGCCTTGTAGGCCGGGTAGTCACCATCCGGTGGGGTTACACCCCCCTCTTCCCCTTTAACCAGCAGGGCGTGGTTAGCACTGCGACTCAGGCTCCCTTCGTCGGTCACCGTCAGCTTGATAGCCAGCTTGGTATCGGTGGCCGGCTGGGGCAGGGTCAGCTCCAGCGTAACCTGATCCAGTGCCGGAGCGGAGGCGCCGGCAGGCAGGGTCCAGGCATACGCCAGCGGCTTGCCTTCCGGATCGCTGGAATGCTGCGCGGAGAGGGTGACCTTGCTGCCGCCTTCGGCTTGCGCCGGGCCAGTGATGCTGGCCACCGGTGGCAGGTTGGTACCACCGCCATTGTCTTCAATCACCACCTCGGGATAGAAATGCTGGATGCAGCGGGTGTAATCCCCCTCCTTGAAGGCGCTGAAACGGGTCTGGTAACCCACCAGCTTGCACGCATAGCTCTTGCCGCCGTTCGGGTTCTCGGCCACATAGCTCCAGTCCTGCTCCCAATAGATAGGCAGGGCACCGGCGCCTTCGTTGTCAAAGTACTTCATCCCTTTGCAACCCAGCACTTCGTCAGCCGGTACCGGCACGGCGAGGTAGTTGGCAAACTCGCGGTAGTAGTTGATACGGTTCTGGGACTGGGCATGCTCGGCATTGCCGCCACACTCAACGCCACCGTTGATGATCTGGGTAGTCACCCCGAAACCGGGTACCAGACCGTTCTGCTTGTCATGGTCGTTCGGCTGCCAGGTGCCGTCGATGACGTGCAACATGGAAGGCTTGGGCGGCTGCGGATAGGTATAGAAGAACACCGCACTGGCGAGGTTCAACCAGCTGTCAGCCACCAGCTCCGGCTGATCGAGCAGGGTGCGCACCGTGCCAAACATCGCCTCGGAGAAGGGGCCGTAGTTGTAGTTGTAAGAGAGCTGCTTGGCACCACGACCGAAATAGCTCTTGAACTCGCCATTATCGAAGGTGCCGCATGGCCACTGCTGACCCTGCCATACGCTGGGGCTGCACTCGGCGTTGTAGCCGCCACGCATCGCTTCGGTCCAGCCCATCTCACGGACATAGACCAGCGCCTGACGCCATTCGGCTTCCGGACGCCAGCTCTCGTGGCCACCGGTCTCCTGAGCGAAGTGGGCAAACATGGTCGCCAGGGTCTTGCGACAGATAGCCTCGGCATCGCGACCATCGCTGTAGTTGCTGCACAGGGCCGGGAACTTGGCCGCCGCCTGCAGCAGACCACGGTAGCTGTACTCGGGGGCACGCAGGGGGAACAGGTAGTTGAACTGGCTCTCGCTGAGCAGGCTCTCCACCAGCTTGACGTTATCCGGGTTGTCGGCTCGGCCCGCTTGTACCGCTTCCACCACCAGATTGTCGCGGGTGGCGATGGATGCCTTGACCGCGGCCATCCCGGGGAAGTCGGTCAACGTCTGCTCTTTGGCATCCAGCTCTGCCTGGCTCATATAAACAGGAGCGGTGCTGCCATCCGGCGGTGTAGGTGTGGGTGTTGGCGGAGTGGGCTTGTCATCACCGTCGCCATTGTCCGGCGGGGTCACTTCACCTTCGCCGATCAGCTTCCACGGGGTATCCCACTCGTCGGCGGCCGCCATGCCGGGGGTCTGGCCCGGGTTGACCCACCACTTGGCTTCAAATACCTGGCCGTTGTAGTTGACCTGGCTACCGCCCGGATAGGATTTGTTAATGTTGTATGCCTCAGCCGCCCACAGGTGGCCACTGAGCATCAATCCGGCAAGCAGAAGGGTGATGCGATTTTTTTTCATTATTATTGCTCTCTTAACTTTATTAGCAGACAAAAACGGGGTCTAAACAGACCCCGCCACAATCATAATGATGTCAACTTAACGGCAGCTTGCTGCACCAACATCAACCCAGACATCGTGCTTGCCCGGCTCATTACCTTGAGTCCACCACTTGGCCTTCCATTGACGACCGTTGTGATTGGTCAGTTCCCCGCCGTTGTAGACAACCGCGGCGTTCCAACCCAGCTCAACCTGGCTCTCCAGTGACCACTGATCCGCAGTGCGGCTCGGTTCATTGCCCTGGGTCCAGTACTTGGCACGCCATACCAGCTGGTTGTGGCTCACCTTGTCACCGCCGTTGTAGACCTTGCTGGTCTGCCATGCCGGGAGGTTGGCCGCTTCCGGGTCGGTGGTATTGCATGAACCACCTTCCCCACCGTCACCGCCTTCATTGATCGGTGTAACGGTGAGACGGGTTGCCGCACTGGCGTCGAGTGCGCCATCGGAGACGGTCACAGAGAGGTCATAACCGGTTTCAACATCCACTGCAGGGCCGGTGACCACCAGGGTGGCGCTGTTCTGGCCAGTAGCCGAGATACCGGCTGGTACTTGCCATTGGTAGATCAGCTCGTCGTCATTGGGGTCGGATGCCTTGGCGGTGATGCTCACCTGCTTGCCCTCTTCTACTTTGAAGCTGGCGGGCAGAGTGACCACCGGAGGCAGGTTGGGTTGCGGTGCCTTGTTGGTCACCACCACCTGATCCTTGGCACTCAATTGATGGTCATCGGTCACGGTCAGTTCGAATACCAGCGCGGTATCGGCGCTGACAGCATTCAGATCGACTCGCACCTTGGCTTGCGTGGTATCACCCAACACGGCTTGCGGGCCGGAGACCTGCTTCCAGCTGTAGGTCAGAGTGCCTTTTTCCGGATCGTGGGAGGCTGAACCATCCAGGGTCAGGGAGGCTGGACCGGTCACAGTCAGATCGCTGCCCGCATTGGCTACCGGCGGCTTGTTGACTGGCGGGGTGATCCCCTCACCATGGCCGAGACCTTCGTGCATGGCGTTGAGGATGTCGCCGTTGTCGGCATCGATCTCCCAGGAGAAGAGGCCACCCAGCTTGTTGGCCAGCACATATTGGCCTTTCGCCTTGACTGAACGCTCGTCGTCATAGGTGATCAGCTCGCCAGTGGAGGGCTTGAACAGGGTCGCCGCTTCGGCGGTCTCGTCGTAGTTGTACTCCCAGCCTGCCCCCATGTGACTGTTGACGATGTGGCGATAGTCCAGCACGCCATCTTCCCAGGTTCCCTTGATCTTGCCGGCCGCAGTACCGGTGAAAGGATCGTTGCCTTGATAGCCGCTCACCCCTTTCCAGCCACGGCCATAGGCGGCGGCACCGATCACCAGCTTCTCGGAATCGACCCCCTGTGCCAGCAGCTGCTGCACGGCAGAATCAGTGTTGTAGCGCTTGTTGGCCGAGCCATTGGTCGCCTGATAGAGGTTGGCCTGATGGCCCAGCTGGCTATTGCTCCAGCCACCGTTGTAGTCGTAACTCATCACGAAGAGGTGATCCATGTACTGCTGGGCAGCCTTGTAATCCACATCTTCAATCTTGTCATAACCGGCACCGATGGCAGAGGTCAGCTCATAGGTGCGACCGGTCTCGGCCTCCAGCTCGTCGAGCATGGCGCGCAGCTCTTTCATGATCAGCACATAGGTAGCCCCATCCTTGGTCTTGTCACCCAGATTGGGGTTGGCGCCATCACCGCCCGGGAATTCATAGTCGATATCGACACCGTCGAAGAACTTCCAGGTCTGCAGAAACTCTTTGACCGAGGCAACGAACACATCACGCTTGGCTTTGTCATGCATGAAGAAGAAGGGATCGGAGAGAGTCCAACCACCAACAGACGGGAGAATTTTCAGGTCAGGATAGGCCTGTTTGAGGGCCATCAGGTTACCGAAGTTGCCCTTGTAGGGCTCGTCCCAAGCACCCAGCGTGCCTTGTGGTGCTTGTATCGCAGCCCAGGGATCGTGGATCGCAACCTTGAAATCTTCGCGACCGGCACAGGATTTTTGCAGCGCCTGGAAGCTCCCTTCGATCTCTTTGAGGCTGTCGTTGATGCCATCACCGCCGCAAATCGGGGTGAAGCCATAGAGGATATGGGTCAGGTTCTGGGCTGGCAGCTTGTCCACGGTAAAGTTGCGGCCGTAGACACCCCACTCGACAAAGTAGGTACCGACTACCTTGCCGGACTTGTTGGCATAGGGCTTGTTGTGCTCCTGCAGGGCAGGCTTGAGCGGCGCGAGGTGGCTGCCATCGGTATCGGCAACCACGATCTCTTTGGCATCGGACAGGGTGCAGCCATCACCGTTGCACAGCGCGACCTGCATCTGATAGCGACCACCTTTGTTCACCTTGAAGGTGGCGGTACCGGCCGCTGAAGAGGGACCAGACCACACTTCCTTGCCATCCAGCAGCACTTTGGCGGTCTGGCCAATATCGCCACTCCAGATGTTCCAGGTAACGGTGACATCGGCGGCGTCTTTGCGGGTCACCAGTTGGTTGTATGCACTCGCGGAGGGGTTGACTTCGACGATGGCAAACTTGGTGGGGCCCCAACCAATGGCAGGCTTGCCCGGAACGGCAGCATAAGCAGCAGATGAAGCGAGCAGGGTACTGACCACCATGGCCAGCAATGCGGGTTTTGGACTTAGCATATTGCTTTCCTTTACGTTATGGAAAAAACGAAAGGGCAACGCAACACGACAGGTAACACAAAAATGACCACCCCTTGGCAAAGGCAGTCTGCATAACACTGTGGTGGCCCCGCTATCCTAGGTCAACATGTCCCTTAGACCGGAAGCTTTGCGTCCCGACTTTTCAATCGGTTTGCCCTTATCACAACTTTATTCTCGGCGATAAATAATCGCTGATTGACTATATGGGTATTCAAGGGGTTAAGCAAATCCGACCATTGCCTTTTCCCACGAAAAAAACGTCACAAGCATTTAATTTATAAGGATTAATTGTTTAAAAACAGATGATTGAAACATACACTTTGTTCACAACAACAGAGGCCATGGCTTGGGCATGGATCGAGCCATAAAATAAACCGATAAAAAACAATAACTAACAAAATTGTCATTTGTGAGATGCCGAATTGATAGTGGTTTTCTCACCGCCCTTTTGTCACCGACCCCGCAAGCCCCTCCCCACCAGGTTGACCATTCAGATACGACAAAATTGTTCGTTTGACTTTACGCCCGGGACCGTAACGACCGCCCCCAACCAAAAAGTGGCATTGTGGCCAACTGAATGTCAGAACGCTGTGGTGTAAAGAGGCGCTGGCACTGATTGCCAGACAAAAAAACGGGGCATGACTGGCATGCCCCGCGACCATTCAACTCTTGTTTATTTACAGCTGGCGGCCCCCACATCCTGCCAGACATCGTGTTTACCGGGCTCATTGCCCTTGGTCCAGTACTGCGCCTTCCACTGACGGCCGTTATGGGTGGTGATCTCGCCACCGTTGTAGGCCACGTTGGCATCCCAACCCAGTTGCACCTTGCTCACCAGCAGCCACTGATCCGTGGTGCGGCTCGGCTCGTTGCCCTGAGTCCAGTACTTGGCCTGCCACACCAGCTGGTTGTGGCTCACCTTGTCACCGCTGTTATAGGTGGTTGCCGCTTTCCAGACTGGCCAATTGACCGCATCCGGATCAGTCGCCGTGCAACCACCGCCGCCGCTGGCCGGTTTGACCGTCAAACGGGTTGCCGCGCTGGCATCCAGCCCGCCGTCGGAGACGGTGAGGCTCAGATCATAACCGGTGTCGCTGGTCACGCTCGGGCCGGTCACCACCAGGGTGGCGCTGTTCTGGCCTGTCGCGGTGATGCCTGCGGGCACGTTCCACTGATAAGTTAGCGGATCGCCGTTAGGATCGGAGGCGGTGGCCTTGATGGTCACCTGCTTGCCCGCCTCGACAGAGGCTGTGGCTGGCACACTCACCACCGGCGCCAGGTTGGCTTGCGGCGCCTTGTTGGTGACAACAACCTGATCCTTGGCACTCAACTGCTGGTCATCGGTCACCGTCAGCTCAAACACCAGATTGATGTCGCTCGCCACGGCGTTCAATACCACGCGGGCCTTAGCCTGAGTGGCGTCGAGCAAGCCAGCCTGCGGCCCGGAGATCTGCTTCCAGCTGTAACTGAGAGCGCTGTTCTCCGGATCGTGGGAGGCCGAACCATCCAGCGTCACCTCGGTCGGACCGGTCACCTTGAGGTCACTGCCCGCGTTGGCCAATGGCGGCTTGTTGACAGGTGGCGTGATGCCACTGCCGTGGCCCAGCCCTTCATGCATGGCATTGAGGATGTCACCGTTGTCGGCATCAATCTCCCAGGAGAAAAGACCACCGAGCTGGTTGGCCAGCACATACTGCCCCTTGGCCTTGACCGAACGCTCATTGTCATAGGTGATGAGATCGCCAGTGGCCGCCTTGAACAGATAGGGCCCCTCGGCCACTTCGTCATAGCCCTGCTCCCAGCCAGCCCCCATCCGGTTGTTGACGATGTCGCGGTAATCCACTACCCCGTCTTCCCAGGTTCCTTTCACCTTGCCGGTCGCCTTGCCGGTGAAGGGGTTGTTACCCTGATAGCCGCTCACCCCGGTCCAGCCACGACCATACATGGCGGCACCGACCACCAGCTTGCCAGGATCTACCCCCTGCGCCAGCAGCTGATTGACCGCCTTGTCGGTGGTGTACTTGGTATTGGGATCCCAGCTCGCCGCATAGAGGTTGGTCTGGTGACCCAGCTCTGTGTTGCTCCAGCCACCGTTGTAGTCGTAGGTCATCATGAAGATGTGATCCATGTAGGGCTGGGCTGCCTTGTAGTCCACATCCTGGATCTTGTCGCCACCTGCCCCGATGGCCGAGGTGAGCTCATACTGGCGACCGGTCTCGGCCTCCAGCTCGTCGAGCATGGCCCGCAGCTCCTTCATCAGGGTCACATAGGTGGCACCATCGCTCGGGCTACCCAGCTTCGGGTTGGCGCCCTGTCCGCCCGGGTACTCCCAGTCGATATCCACGCCGTCGAAGAATTTCCAGGTCTGCAGGAACTCCTTCACCGAGCCGACGAACACATCACGCTTGGTTTTGTCACCGAGGAAATAGAAGGGGTCGGAGAGGGTCCAGCCGCCGACCGAGGGGAGGATCTTGAGGTTCGGATAAGCCTGTTTCAGGGCCATCAGGTTGCCAAAGTTGCCGTTGTAGGGCTCATCCCAAGCGGAGAGATTGCCTTGCGACATCTGGACGGCAGCCCAGGGATCGTGCATCGCCACCTTGAAGTCGGCGCGACCGGCACACGCTTTCTGCAGCGCCTGGAAGCTCCCTTCGATCTCTTTGAGGCTGTCGTTGAGGCCATCCCCGCCACAGATGGGGGTGAAACCATAGAGGATATGGGTCAGGTTCTGGGCAGGGATCTTGTCTACGGTAAACTTGCGGCCATAGACTCCCCACTCCACATAGTAAGTCCCTACCACCTTGCCGGACTTGTTGGCGTAGGGCTTGTTGTTCTCCTGCAGCGCGGCCTTGAGTGGCGCCAGATGGCTGCCGTCGGTATCGGCGACCACTATCTCCTTCTTGTCGGAGAGGGTACATCCATCGGCGTTGCAGAGGGCTATCTGAGCCTGGTAGCGCCCCCCTTTCTTCACCTTGAATTTAGCCGTTCCTGCAGCGGCAGAGGGGCCGGACCACATCTCCTTGCCATCAAACAGCACCTTGGCGGTCTGGCCAATATCGCCACTCCAGAGGTTCCAGCTCACTTCGACGTCAGCGGCATCCTTCCGCTTGACCAGATTGTTGTAGGCGCTGGCGGCTTGATCGACCTCCACAATGGCAAACTTGGTGGGGCCCGCGGCAATGGCAGGCTTGCCGGGGGGCGCAGCATAAACGGAAGTGGCACAACAGAGACCGACCGCGAGGGCCAGCATGGTAGGCTTTGGACTTAGCATTGTTATATTTCCCTATTTCGTTATGTAGGCAACGAAAAGGGCGACGCCCTGACAGGTAACCCAGAAGCAGTGCGGCCTCTTGGCAAAGGTGCACAACAACCTGTGGTGGCCCCGCTATCTCAAGTACGGCTCATCCCTGGACCGGAAGCTTTGCGTCCCGATCTCGCGATCGGTTTGCCCTTTAGCTACTTCATTCGCGATAAAAATAATCGCATCCCGACTATAGAGTGAGCGGATCAGGTGCGCTACTGTCGACTTTCACAACAAGTGGCTGACCAGAATGGCTATCGGTCGTTATCACACGAAATAGTGAAGGGATCATCGCCAATCCGGGGCCATGTATGACGAACCACCATGACGATGGTTGTCACCATATTTGTGCGGTTTTGTGAACCGGTTCACGGCTTGCCGCCCCGGATGCGGCTATCGCAGCAGCAGGCTGTTCATCAGCGCCCGCAGTTTGAGCGGTTTGACCGGCTTGCTGATGTAGCCATACCCCCGCTCGCGGATCTGCGCCTGCAACTCGCTCTTGCGATCGGCACTGATGATGATGCCTCCCAGCTCGTCGCCACACACCCGTTGCAGGGCAGCCAGCGCCTCCAGCCCGGTCTTGCAATCGTCGAGGTGATAGTCAGAGAGCACCAGCTTGGGCACAAACCCGTCTGCCACCTGCGCCTCGGCTTCGGCCAGATCGACAGCGCAGCGCACCTCGCAGCCCCAACGGCTAAGCAGGGTGCTCATGGCGGTCAGAATGTCCCGCTCGTTGTCGATGCAGAGCACGGTCACCCCTTCCAGCTGGCTGTCGCGCACTACCGGCGCCGCCAGCTGATGAGCTGTGACCTGTCGGGTCGCCAGATTAAGGGTCACCGCAAAGACCGACCCCTTGCCCGGCCAGCTCTGCAGGGTGAGCTGATGACCGAGCACCTGCGAGATGCCGCGGGCGATGGCGAGACCCAGACCCAGCCCCTGCTCCTTGGCGGTGCGGGAGTGATCGAGGCGGGAGAACTCGTCGAAAATTGCCTCCTGCTTATCCTGCGGGATGCCGGGGCCGTTGTCCCACACCTCGATGCGGATCTTCTCCCCAAACCGGCGACAACCGAGCAGCACCCGGCCAGCCGGGTTGTAGCGAAACGCATTGGTGAGGAAGTTCTGCAGCACCCGCCGCAGCAGCCGCACATCGCTGTGTACTGCATGCTTGCTCTCCACCACCGAGAAGTGGATTCCCCCCGCCTGCGCCAGCACGCCAAACTCCGCCTTGAGGTTGTCGAACAGATCGCGCAAGGCAAAATCGAGCTTTTTGGCCTTGAACTTGCCCGCTTCGAGCCGCGAGATATCGAGCAGATCGGTGATGAGATCTTCGGTCGCCCCCAATGCATCGTCGATATGGCGGGCGATGCGGGCCTGATCACCAGATGCTGGCAGCATCTCCAACAGGGAGGAGGTAAACAGCTTGGCGGCATTGAGAGGCTGAGTCAGATCGTGGCTGACCGCCGCCAGAAAACGGCTCTTGGAGTGGTTGGCCCGCTCCACCTGCTGGTTCACCAGCAGCAGCTGGCGGTTGAGTTCGGAGAGCTCGTGGGTGCGCTCGGCCACCCGCGCCTCCAGATGTTCGTTCGCTTCGCGCAGCACCCGTTCCGCATCGCGAAACGGGGTGATGTCGGTAAAGGTCATGACGAAACCACCGGCGGGCATAGGGTTGCCCTGCATCTCGATAACCCGCCCGTCCGGGCGCTCTCGCGCCGAGATATGGGCGCTGCCGCGCTTCATAAAGGCGACCCGCCGTGCCACATGGTCCTCGATATCGCCGGGGCCACAGAGCCCCTGCTCGGCGTTGTAGCGGATGATCTGCTCGATGGAGCGCCCCGCCTGAATAAGCCCCGGAGGATAGTGGAACAGCTCGATGTAGCGGCGATTCCAGGCCACCAGCCTGAGCTCCCGATCCACCACAGAGATCCCCTGCCCGATATGCTCGATCGCCCCCTGCAGCAGGCCGCGGTTGAAGCGAAACACGTCGGAGGCCTCATCGACAATGGTGGCAATCTCCTCCAGTTGCATGTTGCGCCCCTGCAGGGCCGAGGCGAGCACCAACCGCGCCGACGAGGTGCCAAATACCCCTGCCAGCAGCCGCTCGGTGTGGGCGATCAGCTCGGCCGAAGCCTGCATCTGGGGCGCCAAGGTGCCGCCCCGCTCACCGGCGAAGCGGCCAAAGGCGCGCTTAACCCGGCTCGAACCGACGAAGCGAGCCGCCAGCATCTCCAGCTCCTTGACCGAGACCCGCGCCTGATAGAGGGCGGCGGTATCACGGCTCGGCTTGCCGACGAAGTTGGCCGCTTGCAGCCGCTCGCTCACCGCCGGGCGCGACAGCAGGGAACCCACCACGTAGCCGAGCAGGTTGAGCACGAGACTCAGGAAGATGCACCAGGCGCCCAGGCTAAGATCGCGAAACGCGGGCCAGTCCGGCGGTGCCAGCAGCTCGGCCAGCGGTGAACCGGCCAGCAACCCGCTCTCCACCAGCAGGGTCACGAACCAGAGACTCACCCCGAGGAAGAGACCAAGATAGACCCCCTTGCGATTGCCGTGGCGCCAGTAGAGACCGAGCAGCAGGGCCGGCGCAAACTGGGCCACTGCGCCAAACGAGAGATAGCCGATGCGGGAGAGACTGGTGAGATCACCGAGCCAGAGGTAGAGCCCCCAGGCCGCCAGCAAGATCAGCAGGATGGCGCCACGGCGCACCTGCAGCAGCAGCCGCACCAGCCGCTCGTCGCGCCCCTGCCGCCAAAAACGGCGCAGCAGCACCGGCAGCACCAGATCGTTGCTCACCATGATCGCCAGCGCTATGGTGCAGACGATCACCATGCCGGTGGCCGCCGAGGTGCCGCCGAGAAAGGCCAGCATCGCCATACCATCAAAACCGAGGGCCATCGGCAGGCTGATCACATAGGTGTCAGAAGCCACCTCAGCCCCCAGCCACAGCTTGCCCGCCAGCGCCAGTGGCCAGATAAAGAGCCCCATCACGAACAGGTAGAGCGGGAAGATCCAGCGCGCCCAGTGGAGATCCTGCCCCTGATTGTTCTCCACCACAGTCACATGAAACTGGCGCGGCAGGCAGATGACGGCGCACATCGCCAGTACCGTATAGATGGCGAGCTCCAGCAGGTTGCCGGGGCTCACCGCCATCACCTGCGTAAAGAAGTCGCGGGTCACCTGCTCGTGGGCAACGCCGGGTTTGCTCAAAATCAGCCATAGGGCAAAGCCCCCCACCGCGATAAAGGCCAGCAGCTTCACCACCGATTCGAAGGCGATGGCCACCACCATCCCCCTGTGGTGCTCGGTGGCATCGAGATGGCGAGTACCGAACAGGATGCTGAACAGCGCCAACAGCAGAGTGACCCCGAGCGCCAGCTCGCTGGTGTTGCTGGTCGGGCTGATGCCACCGCTATTGACCATCAGCAGATCCAGCCCGGTGACGATGGCTTTGAGCTGCAACACCAGATAGGGGAGGATCCCCATGATGGCGATGAGAGAGATCACCATGGCGAGCCGCTGGGATTTGCCGTAACGGGCAGCGATAAAGTCGGCGATGGAGGTGATGTGCTCGCGCTTGGCCACCAGAATGAGGCGAGCCAGCAGCCGCCAGCCAAACAGAAAGACCAGCATGGGGCCAAGGTAGATGGGCACCGGCGACCAGGGGGATTCACTCGCCTGCCCCACGGTGCCGAAGAAGGTCCAGGAGGTGCAGTAGACCGCCAGCGACAGACTGTAGAGCAGCGGTTGCCCCTTGAGACGGTGCCGTTTGTGCTTGTCTGCCACGAAGGCGATCAGAAACAGCAGCCCCAGATAGGTGAGCGACAATCCGATCAGCAGCCATCCCTGGTGCATCGATAACTCCTTGTCCATGTTGAGTTTTTGTATACAACCTCGCCAGTCTAGAGAGGCAGCAGCCAAAAGTCATCCCCTTCGGACAGATTGAAATTATCGTTTTTCAATAAGTTTTGCCTTGACTGTATATCGTAAAACGATAAACATTCGCCCATCTGCATATTGATAAACAATAAACTTAAAACCATTCCGCCAGCGGGATGGCGCCCACCATGAGGTTCATGATGAGAACGACCAAACTTGAACGCCTGAGCGTTCTGATCGAGTGGCTGCTGCTGTTTGCCCTGCTCGCCACCCCCACCATTACCCTGATGGAGACCTGGTCCCACCTGTTGGGCGGCAATGACCTGCTGCAAGAGGAGCTCAACCAGATCATCCACAGCAGCGGCTCGCACATTCTCAACGGCGTGCCGCTGGCCAATGGTGAAACGCCATCCCTCGACCTCATCCCGCAGCCCCCCCTTACCATGGCCGACTATCCGCTGCGCACCGCCAACCGGCTGCTCGGCACCCTGGTGCAGTTGCTGCCGGATCTGGTCTTCATGCTGATGCTGTGGCAACTGCGTCAGCTGTTTCGTGGCTACCGCGCCGGTCTGCTCTTCACCTTCGAGCAGATCCGCCGCTATCGGCAGATCGGTGTGCTGCTCTGTGTATCCTTCCTGGTCGAGCTGATCCAGACCCCCTTGCTCGATACCGTCCTCACCATGAGCGGCCCCGAGATACATGGCTCCGTCTCTATCAGCTCGTCCGATTTCCGGCTGCTGCTAGCGGGACTCATCGTACTGGCGCTGGCACTGGTGATGCGCGAGGCCAAACTGCTGGCCGACGAACAGCAACTGACGGTGTAAGGGGAGCCTATGTCCATCATCATCCGGCTCGATGCCCTGCTGGCCGAACGCAAGATGACAGCCCGCGAGCTGGCCCAGCGCATCGACATCACCGAGGCCAACCTCTCGATCCTCAAAAATGGCCACGCCAAAGCGGTGCGCTTCTCCACCCTGGAGGCCATCTGCCGTGAACTCAAATGCCAGCCCGGCGATCTGCTGGGCTACGAGCAGGAGCGCTAACCCCCTTATGAGTCGTCATCTCACCCTGTTTGCCCTGTGGCTGCTGCCACTGTGGGCCTGCGCCGCCGATGGCACGAGCGGCCCCCGCTACCTTATCGAACAGGGCGCCAGCGCCAATCTGTTGCAAGTTCACCTCACCATGCAGGGTGATCCCCCTTTTACCCTACTCCCCGCCCGCCAGTTGCCGGGCAGTGCAACGCCGGTTTCCCCCGCGCTGGTCTGCCTTGCAGACAATCAGCCGGTTGCCCTCAACCAGCCCTTCTCTTGCAAGGAGATCGGCTGGCAGATCACTCTCACACCAGTTCCGGCACAGGGAGCGGATGCCTCGGCCCAACAGTCGCTTCTGTTTGCCCCCAACCAGTGGTTATTGACCGAGTGGGGCAATCTGGTGCGCCAGCTGGGGAGCCGCCGAGGGGAGATCTGTCTGCCGGATGGCTCCTGCCAACCGCTACCGAGTGTCAACCAGCCGCCGCTGATCCTGCCATTTGGTCTGGCCACTGTGCCTGTCAACAAGTCAGCTCCGCGGCTGGTGCTGAGCCATGATGAGACCGCCAATCAGCTCGATCTGCCAGCCATGCAGCAGCAACTGAATGAGATCATCGACTATCTGGCCTTCCAGCTCGATGTGGATCCGCCCACTCACCCGTGGCAACTGGTGTGGCTCGGGCGAGATGTGGCGACCCACTCCCTCGGTGGAGCCGCCGGGGATCAGGTGTTTGTCGCAAACTACCCCACCATGAATGGCAAGCCGACGCCACAGGCGCCCCTGCGCCTGCTACGCACCTCGGCCCACGAGGCGGTGCACATCCTCAGCGCTCGCCGCGCTGCTCCACAGCCCACCTGGGTCGAAGAGAGCCTCGCCGAATACCTCGCCATCAAGGCGCTGCGCCGCTTTCGGCTGCATCAGGTCACGGCGGTCAACGAGCTGGCCGAGCGAGGCAAACAGCTACCCCATAACGAGAGCGGCCTCTATCGGGCAGCTCGCGAGGTGATGGCGGGCGATCGCTCCTACTACCCGCTCTTTTACGTCAAGGGGAGCGCCTTCTGGGAAGCGCTGGATCGGGAGCTGCAACACAATGACGCCACGCTGGCGCAACTATTGCCCCAATTGGGCTGGCTGCCGGATGGCCGCTTTGATGCCGCCTCCAATGAGCTGCTTGCCGGCACCATCGGCTCGGATACCTGGCGCCGCCTCAGCCGCTACTATCTTGGCGAACCACAGTAACACCGCTAACCGCAGCAACGAAAAAGGGAGAGCCGTGGCTCTCCCTGTTGCTAGGTGATGATTCAGATAGCCCGGTATCAGGCCGGAGCACTCTCCTGCGCAGAGGGCGCAAAGGGGCGCAGCCGCAGGAAGAACACCGGCAACACCACCAGCACCATCAGGAAGAAGATGCCGCCGCCGAGGGGCTCGAACAGTACGCCGCAGACTGCCATCAGGGCCGCCACCGTCATGCCGAGGCCCAGGGCCGCATAGAGTGCCTGGGTCGGGATCAACTGCTCGGCGGGCAGCTGGCGAGTCATGAAACGCACCGCCCCCAGATGGCTCATGCCGAACGTGACCGCGTGCAGCAGTTGCCCCAGCACCAGCACCCACAGCTCGGTCGAGGCCCCCAACAATACCCAGCGCACCACACAACCGATGGCACCGGCGATAAAGAGGCTCTGAGCGCCAAAGCGCTGCAAGAACCGCTTGTCGGCGGCGAACATGCAGATCTCCGCCACTACCCCTAGCGCCCACAGATAACCGATGATGGTGCCGCTATATCCCTGCGCCTTCCAGTAGATGGCACTGAAGCCGTAATAGGCGGCGTGGCTCCCCTGCAGCAGAGCGGTCAGCAGCAGGAAACGGCGCACCGGTGCGCTGCGCAGGGTTACCAGCAAAGAGGCCTTGGCCCGCTCGCCCTGGCTATCCTGTGGCGCCGGATAGAGCGGCAGCCAGCTGAGCAGCAGCATCAGTACCAGCCCCGCCACCATGGTGTGCAAAATCCACTCGCTGCCAAAATTCCCCACCAGCGCCCCCACCAGCGTCGAGGCGACGATAAAGGCAAACGAACCGCACAGCCGCACCTTGCCGTAATCGAGATGAGCCTGCACCACCATGCGGGTCGCCAGCGCCTCCCCCACCGGCATCAGGGTCGGATAGATAAAGTTCGCCAGCAGGGTCAAGCCCACCAGCCACCAAAGGTTATGACTGAGGTAGAAGCCGAGAAACGCCAGCAGACTGAGCAGGGAGAGCAATCGGGTAACCGGCAGCAGATGGCCAGCCCCCTTGATCTGCCCCATCACCATCAGGTTGCCGGCAAAGCGGATCGCCATCCCAGCCCCCAACAGAAGACCAATCATCTCGGCGCTGACGCCCACCCCCTCCAGCCAGAGCGACCAGAACGGCAAGTAAGCGCCGTAGACGAAATAGAAGGCGCCGAAAAAGAGCGCTAACCAGGAGAACGCGGGCATAGATCCTCTGCAACCGGATGACGGGAGCAGAATGATAACCCATCCGCCCCCGCAGATCCCGATGGGGGCCCCACAGAAAAATCGAAAAAACCTCAATAAAATTGAACTATTACCGAAGAAGCAGGGTCTACCTGGTAACACCTCCTCCTGGTTAGTGTTGCAATCCTTCCACCCGCCCATGGCGGGTTTCTTTTTTGTGCCTTAATTACTTTTTCTCATTACCTGGATCTGCATCTCGCATTCAAATTTAAATCCATCCTCACAACGAAAAATCATCTGGATACAGCACATCTTCAGGCTACCCTGCAACTAAAATTTTTATAACAATAAAAAACACCGGCGTTAAGCCGGTGTCAGGTGATAACTATATCTATACACTCACTATTTCACAACCACGGCAATCAAAAACAATCCTCGTAATTTTCCAATGCCTGAGAGAAATCAAACTTCTTTCCTTTAGCATTTATATAAAAAACATTGTCAAAGTTAGCAGCTTGGTAACCAAAGTGATACCGCCCATTAACTTTGCCATCAATTATTTCAACCCAGTCACTATTAACAGCATATGGTCGACCTTCGTCATTCGTCTCTTCTTCAGAATTCACTTGAACTATAGTTATTTTATCTTTATTTTTCCCATATTGAACATATCCTCCAACCCAACCCACAGTGGAGGTCCACATCATTCGCATTTTAATTTTACCATCGGGACTAACAAAGCATCGATAGTCTACTCCGACATCTTCAGCATGGCAGACAGAAGACAGAAGACAGCATAATAAAAATCAAGGCTAAACATTTTTTCATTTCACTTACTCTAGAGTTACAACTCGCTGTTCAACAAATTTTCGCCAATCTCGACAAAGCCGTCCATACCACTTTTTACCAGTCTTCTGCTGAGTAAATGGTTGTACATCTAGCAGGGTCAAAAATATTGGGTATCCCAGATTTTTCCACCGCACGGACTTACTGGATCAATGTTTCCCCATAATGGATGCCTAGACTGAATTTGTTACTGGAGAACTACCGACAAAATAAGAGAAGCGGCTTGGATAGGCCGCTTCCTTCTATATTTCTTGCCTAATATGCTGTTTTTTTTTAAAAAAAGAGCTGATATACTATACAGCCATCTGATGGGCACAAAGCTGATGCAGCGCCTTCCTTAGCCATTAGCCTTGCCTGTCAAGGTAAATCATGAATGAATTGAATCTCATTATTCAAAAAAAACACTCTTTCCTTTGTTACATTCATAAGGCATTTTTTAATTTCTATCAGTTGAGCGATAGAACTGTCTTCAAAGAAAGCACCCCTTGCGTTACACTGAGCATCTCTGATCTTAATCCAATACCTTTGGGATTGAACCAGTTGACTCCAGTATTTTTCTTTAGATGGTTTATCATAACCATTAGATAACAATGCAGACTTTAAATTATTATATGTTTTGTTTAACTCAGTATCAGCTTGTTTTGATTTACTTTCATAACAAGCAGCAAGATTGGTAGCTGGCACAGAGATATCACAGTTACTATCGGTGTTTGAAAAAACATTCAATGATATAAAAAATAGGACAAAAGATAATCTTCTCACAGTTATTCTCCAATTAGGTATTTAGCTCTTTTACGCCCTGGCTCATATTGGTTCAAGGTGGGGTTGTTTTTGATGTAATCGGCGTATTTTCTTCTATCATTTAACATGCCATAGATCATGGGCTTGGGGCCTTTCGTAAACCCCTGATAAACTAAATCAACAATAACATCTTTAACCTTATCGTCTAAACTTTCCCAATTGGTTTTATCAGATATAGATACACCTGGGATATTAGCATCATTAATACTTTGAGCTGTAGTCCAGCGCTCATAGTTTGATTTTGCCCTGAGAACATAATCAGGATATATTTTTTCAAATAAACGATGTTGTGACTTCCTATTTATTAAGGTCGAACTTTTATTTGCCGAAACAAAATTAGATGCAGCCCCCCCTTTGATTCCTGCACCATCAGATATTAATGAGGCGATATTATCAGGAACCCCAGAGTCAGATAAATCACGGTATACTTCTTCTTTTGAGCGACTTCCAATATCATATCCACGACCAATGGTTACACCAGATTCACTATTACCTGGCCAATGGATTTTTCTTGAGAAGAACATACTATTTTCAACATCATTTCCTTCTGCGTCAAATGTAAGCTGCCCCTTAGTAACTATGAGCCATTTTTCATCCATTTCATCATCAGAGACAGGATCAGCCACCAACCCCATCATCCCAGCAGGATGAATAAACCAAGGTTGGGTATCACGCAATATCGCGCTGGCATCTTCCATCCACGCCATATTGTTGTGTACCTGCGTCGCATATTCATAGAGCTTCTGCTGCTCAGCCAACTCCTGCTTGAGACGCGGCCAATCTCCCGGCTTTACCCATTCGCTTTTGTGCTTGATAAACAACATGCACAACTTGCCCGCCAGTTCCTCATCGGCCAGCGCGGCCTTGATATCATTGCCGCTCAGGGTGCCATCGTTATCCCTGTCTGTCACCAGCTTGTCATAGAGGGTGCTGAAAAACTCACCTCCTTCTTTGCCTTCGGTATCAGCCTTGTCTAAAAATCCATCTGGGTCACTGCTGCCATCGACCAGCTTGACGCCCAGCTTGTGCCAGTCATGCTGACTGACTACTTCAACATCTCCGCCCTGCAACACAAACTCGCCTGCCAACTCCCCGTCAGCCGCAGTTCGCTCACGCACCTTCACAAAGTTGTTGGCACCGTGAGTGACAATATCAGACTCTTTCACCGCCAACGGTAAGACCAGTGGCCCATAGACGGCCACATCGTTAAAACCATGCTGGCTATCGTTGATGAGGCGATAGGTGGTCACCTCTTTTTTTACCAGCAGGTAACCTTGGCCACCGGTGACCCGCGCCTTGTTATTGATGCAATCTTCAAGCGCCTGTTTGTCGCTCTCTGCCACAAACACCTCAAAGTGCACGGCTTTGCTGTCTGCGTCTTTCTCGAAACCGCTGGCACCGGCAGTGGCTAGCTCATGCTCACCCCAATGACCGATGATCTCTCCGGCCTGCACCGGTATCGGATTTGCGCTGCGGTTAACAACCGGCGCATCGTCTTTGAATTCGACTGGGGTACTCGGTTCAGCGGCCAGTCTGGCACCCATCTTGCTTTTTGCCAGCCAGCCAACGGCACCTTTGCCAGCATTGGTCATCACCTGACTGGCGCTATCTTTGACTGTGCCGCTACCCGTCTTGAACACCTGTACTTTACGAAACTCTGTCGTGCCGCCATTGAGGTTCACCATCTGTGGCGGCTCACCAGATATCACAACCTCACTACCTGCAGGCAACCCCAAGCTCTCGGCTGTGGTGTCAGCGCTTTTACGTAGCCATGTATTACCAGGGATCTTATAGCGAGCAGGCTTGCCTTCCGGTGGCGTCATCCATGTCGGCTTCTGTGGAAATGCCTGCTGTAATTGGCTTGCCGCAATATGGAACAGGCTGTCTGGGTCATCAACGTAGTGCACCAGATAGTAATCGTGGGGCTCATCTTTGTGGTTAAGCAGGTTCTTCACTTCCTGGTCGACCAACTTCACTTCAGCACCCCTTTTCGCATAGATTGGTTTATCGCCAGACAGCCGACGTATCAGCTTGGGAGGAGTTCCCTCTACCACCGGTTTATAGGTGGACACACCTGTCCCCTTGACCGTTACTCGCGCAGCCTCGGGACTGTTGTAGCTGTTCTCACAGGCGATGTGCATGTAGAGGATGTAGAAGGTCAGGCGATTCTTGCTCTGCTCACCGGCTTCGTAGCAATGACGTACCAGACAAAACGAAGGGGAGGTATACAAGTCAATCTTTCCCTCAGGCTTGCCCTCTTCGGTGCTACGGGTCGCCTTGGCTGGTTTGGTCGCCAGTCGGTAGGCCACGATCTCCCCGTCAGCAATCGCGCGCACAGCGCCGCTCGGGTGCCAGCCCCCTTTCTCAGTGAGGTGGATGCCACCGTGCCATATGCGGTTGCGACCAATCAGGAAGGTGCCGCTCTTGAGACTGTTGATCTTCTCGATAAAGGCATAGAGGGAGGCCATCTCGCTGGGGGAGTTGCCTCCCCCAGCTGTCATCCCTGATCTTTAAAAAGCGACTGCGGTGATAACAGGCCAAACAACGCCTTGCTCAGGAAGGTGGGTGTCCCAGATTTTTGGTTCTCAGAGAGAAAAACCAAGAAAGATAGTGATACTGCCGCTGTTGCATGATCTTGGACATAACAACACCGGCCTTAAGCCGGTGTTGGGGATTTTATAGGGAAGTAAAACATCACCAATGCATTCAAATGAGTGCATTGTATGTAGCATTAATTTCAATCTGGAAAACTATTTATTTCTATATTGACTATATCACCATTCTCTTTAAAGCTAACTTGCGTTTCCCCCCCCGCCATGGAACTAAGCAACTTAATAGAGTTCTTTGCCGGTATTGTATATGTAATAGATATAACACCCGATTTTCCCGTATCTTTTGAAGACATAATTGTAAACTCATTCGATTTTTCACTATGACTCCGAGAAATAACCTCTTTATAGCTAGGAAGAAGAGAGCTCCACCCATTATCATTGCCTGAGCTATTTACATAAAATTGTTCGTATGCAGAATATAGAGTTCCATTATATACGCAGTGATCATTCCTTTCATAATCCCCCCCCCTAATAACAGTACAAACTATATCACCAATGTTGTATTTTTCTTTATCAGAGACAGCTGTGGAGATGTGTTTATCACTGGATGTATAAATAACACTCCATCCATTATTATAAAAAATAAGATCAGTTCCTATTTTTATGGCAAAGTGGTATAAGAAGTCACATTCACTCTCACCACCGGGGAGTGACTCAGCGCGAGTGATAAAATCAATTTCGCTATCTTGTACCTTTTTATATTCCCCATCATCTCCTGTATTTTCTTTTACATGGTGAATACTATCTAAATCAGACTGCCCTCTTTTCTTAGGCAGATCAGATCGCACATTAACTTTGCATACACCAGGAATAGAAATAACACCATCATCCAACATGATCTTGCTATGTAGCATAGCTTCCTTTAAAGCAATATCTTTACTCTCAGATAAGGTCAAGTTACCGGTTTCTTCTGATGTAATATTTTTATCTGCAACTTTCTTGAAAAAATATTCCTCTGCATGACCAGCAAAGGAAAGAAACATTAAAAATGAGACCAGCCATATATTAAAATGCATCAAATACCCCCTGGAGCATTAATGTGTAGAATCATACACATTATTTAAAAACATGTTATTTTCTGCTTTTCGCCGCTTTACTAAACCCTTTTCTCCGCCATTGGTAATATCAAGAAACTCTTTAGCAATTCCCTCATAATTTCTGTCGGCTATATGTTGTCGTAGTTTTGGTGCCTTACCAAGAATAGGTGAAAGAAAATTTGCACCTGTATTGAAAAGCAGACTAACAAACGCATCAAATTCATTCTGTGATAAATCAATTTTTACATCTCTAGCTACCGAATTTTCAAATTCACTTAGATCTCCACTAAAAATTTCAAGAGCAGTTTTGTCATCAATCCCATGCACGAAACGGCTAGGGACAGAAATGTCTTCACAACGTTTCTTTTCTATCAAGTGCCCATATCCAATAGTGCAATAGTCTTCAGAGTCATTATAAGGAATATGCTTACCATTTTTAATTTCCACACTTTCCCAAGCTTTGATGAAAGCGATGCCTTGAGCAGAGGTTTTCCACTCTGCAGCAGGTCTACGGGCAGTATTTTCTCTTTCCACACTCCCGAAAGTATTATGATAGCCCTCTTTTAATATATCTATTGCATCTACAAGATCTTCGCGGCGTTGATAAGGGCGAACGCCTCTATTGGTCAACGGCTTTTTAAGATCGCTACCAGACTGACAAGAATAGACTTCAACATGTAGCATAAATACTATCGAGCCATTGATTTTAACGAGAGGTATCCCATTTTGTAATAATTTCCCCGTGTAACCTAAAGACTGCCCCTGAATAACAATATCACCGACGGATACTTTTATGTTATCGGGAGCTAGCTCACCATAACGCATAATAAACTCTCGGCCATCATTGGTTCTATGTAGAATAGTTATTTCATGAGTCTGGCAATAGAAGCTCGCTACCTGTAAAACCTCCCCATTAGATACAGCGACAACCTCTTCGAAAGGATTCGTATAAAGATCTCGAGCTGCATGTTTACGACCATTATTTCTTGGGTAACTAAATGTCGCCGCATTATTTCTCTCATCCGCAGCCCAGCATTTATTTTCCCATTTTTTACCTATATCATTCTCTGGTTTTACTTTTAACGGGAAAATTATAGGTTTATTACTGACACAATTTCTTAACATGGCCATTGGATAAACATGCCAGATCTCTTTTTCAAGCGTTAACTTGGCAGCACTCTGCATCCACTCCAGCTTATCGATGCGCTGTTTTTCATGATCCACCAACTGGTCAAAATCAGGCAGACCAATTTTGGTCATAAGTTTATCCAGCCATTGATAACTACTGGCTGACGATTTTTCATACCATTCGCTGGGGTGCTTGACGATAAGCTTGTGAAGTTGGTCTGCATTGCTGCTGTTTTGCAGGGCCGCCTGTATCTCTTCACTGCTAAGTTCGCCATTGCCATCGGTATCAAAGCTCTTGACCAGATCGGTAAAAAAGGTTGGAGGTGCATCGGGATCCAGATAGCCGTCGGAGCCTGAACCATCGACCTTTTTAAAACCGATCTTCAGCCAATCATGCTGACTCAATAACTCGACTTGCTCTTTCTTGACATATTTTCCTGACGATACACTGATCCACTCCTGCTTTGCAGCATCCTTTTCCAGCTTGGGCGATTCAACCAGCGCTTCCTGGCATTTGTCCTTGGTCGCTACCCACCTGGATTTACCTTCCTCACTTTTCTTCTCATGAAGGATTAAATCGGCAGGTACTTTGGCATAGGTAGCGCCACCTTTCGTTCCCGCCTTGTTAGCCAGCACATCATCAAGACGAGGATCCTGGGTGAACATCTCAAGATGGACTTGATGCTTGCTCTTCTTGCCCCCAGTCAGGGAGCCCGGCGTTTCCACCAGACCGAGGTAACCTATGGTCTCACCTGCGGCAATGGCCACGGGAGATGGCAAAACATATAACTCACCGAGATGTGAGGGGGGGGAGCATTTTTGCCTTGATAAATTCATCTTCGACGCACACCCAGGCGATACCACAACTACCCGGAACGCCATCCCCACTCGGCATCACATATTTGCATCTGGCCATCTTGCGTGCTTTTTCACCAATCCAATGGAATTCGAGTTGGTGGGCATCATACTGCAACTTGGTGCCGGCTGGCAGAGAAACACTTTTGTTACCAGCCATCAAACGACCACTTTTGTCATCCGAAATCGGGTCTGCTCGACCGGCCATATTGGTCAGTAATTCAGCGTCAATCTGGTCGTAGAGCCAGGTCGGCAAATTGGGCTTGATATAGGTCACTGCATCCGGGCTATTGGCGATCCAGACCGAGCTTCCCTCACTGACCAATACTCCCGCCTTCTCGGCCTCCTTCATCTGGGCATTGGAGAGCTTGCTCTTGATGGTCACCTTGATGAAATCATACTCCTTGCCCCCGACACTCCCCTTTTGGGATGGCGTGCTGCTGTCCATCTCCAGTTCGGTATCCTTGGGCAACGTGAAACGAGGCAAGGCGGCATCAACTCGCTGCTGCTCGGCATCGGGATTGGCATGGGGTACGGAATTGCGCGCATTCCAACCCTTTTTTAGCACCAGTTTCTCGGCGCTTTGGTACTTATCCCAAGGCAGCAGGTGCATATAGAGCGAATAAAAGGTGAACTCGTTTTTCGCTTTAGTTTCTGCATTGATCTCACAATATTCGTGCTGTACCAAGCAGAAGCAGTTGGAATAACGTAAGGACTCCCCCTGAAATTCAGAGGTCAGGTAATCCTTCATCATCCGGAATGCCACCACCTTGCCATCGGCAATGGCTCTGACGGGGTACTTATCCTTGCACCATGGGGCACTCTTGTCGCTAATATGAATGCCGCCATGCCACTTGTTGTGATTGCCAAGGAGATAATGACCGGATTTCTCGCCATTAATAAGTGCAGTCAGGGCTTTGACATCCTTGAACTCTTCCCCTTTGGCAGTGAGGATGGGAAATGCAAACTTCATGCTTTCTCCTTATTCTGAAAAGAGGTAGAACGCAGTGGGCTTCTCTTCTTTCAAGAGCGCCTCCATCGCCTTCTCGGTGGCAATCGCCTTAACCAGTTCAACCAGTTCCGGGGCTTTGATCACCTCAACCCCTTTGGGAGTAACGGGAACCTGACCCGCCCAGCCAGAACCTGAGCCAGGGCTGCCACCGGCATTGAGCTTGATGGCGGGGCCGACCAGTTTGATGCCGCTTGGGTCAACTTTCACAAAGCTGCCGCCGCCTTTGAGGGTGATCTCGGAGCCAGCCTCCAACACCAGCTTGTCGCCCACCTTGATATGCACCTCTTCACCCGCTTCCACCAACAGGGATTGACCCAGTTTCTGATGCATGGAGGTATCGACCGTCAGCGAATAGTCCGCCTTGATATGATCCCGTTTCTCGCCTTCGACCGCCAGGTGGTCATTGCCGAGACTGGGCGGCGCGCCATCCTTACCCGGCACCTTTCTGATGCGGGTCACCCGCTCGTTGTCGATATCACGATGCTCGTCATGCTTGATATGCCACGCCGCATCGTTTTCGATAAGCACGTTCAGGTCTTTCTGACCGTGGATGTAAATCTCTTCCTGACCCGCCTGGTCTTCGAAACGCAGCTCGTTGAAACCTTCACCTTTGTGGGTTTCGGTACGCAGCACAGTGCGGGTCTTGTTGGCTGGCAGGTCGTAAGGTGGCCGGTTGGTGGCGTGATAGGTGCGACCAGTCACGATAGGCTGGTCGGGGTCACCTTCCAGAAATGAGACGATAACCTCATGACCAATGCGGGGGATGGCCATCATGCCGTATTGGCCACCGGCCCAGCCCTGACTCACCCGCACCCAGCAGGAGCTCTGGTCGTTGCTCGAGCCGTAGCGGTCCCACGGGAACTGCAGCTTCACCCGGCCATGCTCATCGCAGTAAATCTCCTCCCCCTCGGGACCCACCACGCTGGCGATTTGCGGGCCGTCGACCATTGGCTTGTGGGGTGCCTCGGGGCTGCCGATGCGGGCACGCCAGGTGGTGCTCGCTTTCACTACGCCAAATTCGTTGTGGTAAACAGTCGGGCCGCTGCCGCCATCTTCTTCCAGCGCCTGCGGTTGCTCTCCGGTGTGGCGGATATGGACGATTTGCCAGTCGGTGTTGAGGCTGCCGTTCGGGTGTTCAGTCAATGAAAAGTGCTGGCCCGGTAGTAAAGCAGCGCTGTTGGACTTGCCACTGCCCGCCACAGCGTCATTGCGCAGGGCATCGAGCCGATGCTGGGCAAACGCCTTGCCGCTGCCGTCCTGCTTGTAGCGGCCCGGATAGTCAAAATGCTGGTAGGTATCTCGTTGATGGTCGAGCTCTGCGCCCATTTTCTTCTGGGAGAGGCCATAGGCCGGGGTCTTGAAGCTGTAGTCTTTCAGCTCCACATCCGAGGGGCGCACCGCCTCGCGGTAGTGGAACTGGCGAACATAGGCGCCCTGTTCCAGCGAGCGGTTGCCAAGGTTGAAAAAGAGCTCGGGGCCTTGGGTCAGCGCAGCCGCATCGTCGGCAAAAACTATGCGATGTTTGCCTGCTTCAAACTCGTGGAAGTAGAAGAGCCCCTCTTCTGCAGCAAGGCGGTTCACAAAGTCGAGGTCGGTCTCGCGATACTGCACGCAGTATTCGCGCTGGCCGTGCTCGTTTTTCAGAGCAAAGGCATAATCGGTGATGCCGTGTTCTTGCAACAAGATGCTGAGGATTTCATCGGGCTTCTGGGCCTGAAAGATACGGGAGTTTTGGCGCAGTCCCAGTCGCCACAGCGCAGGTTTGACCTCAAGGCTGTAACGGGTACGGCGAAAGCCGCTGTCCCCTTGGGCAAACTCGCTCACTACCCCGCAGACGCGCCGTTGCAGCTCGCCGTTGTACCAAACCATCAGCTCGCAGGGCTGGTCCAGTACGGCGCCAAAGTCGACATCGGGCTGGCTACTTGCCAACTCCAGCTGCAGGTTGAACGGCCGGTTCAATCCCTCATCCAGCAGGAAACTGGCCACCACGAAGGTGCTCTCGGGCAGCGCCCCCACCTTGACGGTAAATTGCAATCCGGTTTGATTAGCCATGGCTTTCCCCTCTTGTCACGGCCAAGCTGTGCCTGAGCCCTTGCCTACTCTCGCGCCCATACAATCCCTCGCCGCGCAGCCACGCTACCGCCCTCTCCGGTGTCGCAATGGCCACCAAAGATAAAGGGGTTAACAGGTTACGAGCGGTTCGGGTCTGCATCACAGGACACCCTTTAGTGCTTTGCCATCCCTCCGCGCTCACCAGCAGGGAGATGGCAAAACAGAAAAGCTCCAGCCAACCCATTGGCCAGGCTGGAGAAAATGCACAGTACAAGAAGCCGGTTGAACAACCGGCTCAAAGACACATTACTACTTACAAGGAATACCAAAGTACCGAAGCAAGGCTTATGCCTCGATGGGGGCGCGCCAGTCGTCCGCACCGGAAGTACCGGCAACGGTGTGCTCCCAGTCAATCTTGCGGTAAGCCATGGAGACCTGGATCAGCTGGGTGAAGTCAGATTTCGCCGGATCTTGGCAGTGGGGCATCTGGCAGTCGATATCGACGATGGTGGCATCGGTCAGCACGGTAGAGAAGAAGTGCTCCTGCTTGCCCTCAACAGAGGTGCGGTACCACTTCAGGGTCACTTTCGGCAGCATTTCGCCGGAAGCCAGGGAGTTGTACATCAACGGTACGGCTTTGTTCAGCGCAACGGTGAACTTGAACGGCTTGTGGACACGCTGACCAGCAGGCTGACCGGATTGCGGGTCAGTCGGCACGGTGACAACGTGCTGGAACTCTTGTACCAGCATCTCGTCTTCGTGACCTTGTACGAAGATGTTGCCGACGGAATCGGAAGTGAAGGCACCGGCAGTGATGTTGCCCTGAGTTTTACCTTCGATGCTGATATAACATGGAGTTGGCATGTGTATGCTCCTAAATAGGTTGGTTAAACGAGATAGCACTCAACCAACCTTAAGCAGCGACCATGCCAACATCAAACCCCCTTTATTATCAATAACTTACAACAAACAATTTTCTTCACCATGAATTTTCGAGCAAAAATACGCACAAACAGCGCAAATTAACTGGCAAATATTGCGTAAACAGATTTTTAATCTACTCAAAGAGCAAGAAATTGCTCAAGACAGTAAAAATCTACGTCAGTCAACATTTCTCACGTGTGCCGCATCGATGTTCAGCCTGACCAGACCTTGCTTAAGTGCCAATGAAATGGCCTGATTCTTACTGCTCGCCCCAAACTTATCCACGATACGCTCAAGGTGAAAGGTCACCGTCCGAGGGGCAATGCCCAAAATTTTAGCAATATCGCTAACTTGCTTCCCTTCTGCCGCCCACTGACATACCTCGAGTTCCCGCAAGCTCAGAGGTTCACGAGGTGATGTATCAGACAGACATACTCGTGCGACAGCTTCGAAAATATGAGTCGCCAGCCAGCTCAGAAAGGGTATCGCACTTAACCATTGATGTTCGGAGCGAAGCGAATTCGTTATAAGTGACAGTAAGCCCACATGACCATTGGGCCCATGCCAAGGAATTGTGATGCCATCACGTAGCCCTGCTTCTCGAGCTAGCATCATCACTTCCAACCCCACTACATCTTGTTGGTTGCAACACTCTACGATCAGATCTGCCCACAGGATTGGAGTGCTCTGGGCCATCCCTTTACGTACCAACGGGTCAACACTAAAAAGCCTTTTTTCGTGATATGTCTGGGCCCAGTGTGCGGGACAACCATTGAAAATTCGCGCGTCAGGGCGCTGAATAGAACTGGGAAAGATGAATCCCAGCCGGAAATGGTCAAATCCCATCTGCTGGCTCAGGGTTCGCAACAGAGTCACTATGGTCTGCTCGTCAGAGGCCTCATTGAAGCGGGTAATCAGCTCAAGTGCATCGGCGGTGTCGAGAAAATAGTTCGATGTCGAAGTCAAAAGCGAGGCGCACCCATTGTAAAGAATTACTAAATGTCATTAACAATGAATCAAATAGCATAATATCTCGCCAACACAAAGAAAAAGGCGAAGCCAATGAATAACATGGGGTGGGCGGGTCACCTCACGCCTAGCCACATGTATAAAAAATCCCCGCCTGTCAGGGCGAGGATCCGGTTCGGGCAACAGCCCTCAATCACTGCGCGTGTTGTCTCTTTAGAATACGTATTTGACCCGTGCGCTCAGGTTGCGGCCCGGCTCGGTCATGGCGCTGGTATCAGATCCTTCGGCCCGACCGGCGATGCGCTCGTAGCTGGTGTACTCCTTGTCAAACAAGTTGAAGACCCCGACGTTGAGCTGCAGATCGGTCATCGGGTTGAACTGGGCGTACATATCCACCACGCCCCAACCGGCCGCCTTCACATACTCGTTGCCCTTGGCATCCTTGCGTACCTTGTCCATGTCGTCGGCAAAGCGCAGGGCTGTGTTGAAGTTCCACTGGGACTGTTCCAGACGCACACCGACAGAACCGTTGAGCGGGCTCAGGCTGTTGATGTAGTTGCCATCCCCATCCTTGCCTTCAATGTAAGCCAGGTTGCCCCAGACATTGACGATGTCGTTGAGCCAGTAATCCGCCTTGGCCTCAACCCCTTTGGTAGTCGCCTTGCTCAGGTTCTGGTACTGGTAGACGGCGGTGCGCCCTTGTTGACCCACTTCCACCATCTCGATGAAATCATCGAACTTGTTGTAGAAGCTGGCTACTTCATAGCTGAAGCCGTTGCTGTTGCCACGTACGCCGAGATCGATGCCGTCGCTGCTCTCCGGATTGAGATTCGGGTTGGGCTCGATACGGTAGCCATAGGCCTGATGGTTCAGGGTAGAGAAGGCGCTGTCGTACATCGGTGTCTTGAAGCCGTGGCTGTACTGGGCGAACAGGTTGGCCGCCTCGTGCGCCTTGAACACCAGACCCAGCTTGGGTGACAGCTCCCCTTCCGAGAACTTGTGCAGCTGGTCACCGGTGTAGGCAGGATCGTTGTCCGGGGTCATCCGGTAGTAGTCATAACGGGCCCCTGGGGTCAACACCCAGCGCTCGCCAAACTTGATCTCGTCAAAAGCCCACAGGGCGCTACGCTCGCTGGTGGTAGCCGGGAAACTCAGCTCGTTATAGCCAGCAAAATCACCGGGGGTGGTCGGCCCCTTGTAGCGGGTACGTTCGTTGCCGGTGTGCTCGTATTCAGCGCCCCAGGCCAGACGGTGGTTAGCCACTGCCTTGTGGAACTGCAGCTGGGCGCCGATGTTCTTCTGATCGAACATGTTGTGATCCAGCGAGTTTTTGGTCACATAGGGGTTGCTCGGGTTAACCGGATATTTGGACGAAGCATACTGATCCAGCGTCTGCTTGGTGCGAGCTAAGTAGACCTTGGTATCCATCCGATCGGCCCAGCTTTGATTGAGCGTGATACCGTGATCCAGCACCAGCGACAGATTGTCGGTCTGCTTGTCGGTGATGGGCTGATCGAACACGCGGGCGGTGCCGGTACCGACCTTGTTGAGCTTGACTGCATCCGGCTCCTCGCCATCGGTCAGGTAGTCGACGGTCAGCTTGAGGAACTGCTCATCAGAGAGGTTCCACTTGCTCTTGAGCAGCAGGGCGTGGGTGCCGATATCAAAGTCGCTCTTGCTGGAGTCGTAATTCTGGGTCACACCGCCATCGCGCCAAGTATAGCGCAGCAGATTCTCCACCTCGCCGGTGCGCAGGGCGCCGGTAAAGCCCGCCATCTTCTGGTGGCTGCTGGAGGCGTAACCACTGGTCACATCCAGATAGCTGTCTTTGCCCTTGAGGAAGTCGCTGGCATCCTTGGTGGTGATGGCGATAACGCCCCCCAGCGCATCGGAGCCGTAGGCGGCAGAAGCTGGCCCCTTGGCCACTTCTATCTGCTTGATCATGTCAGTATCAAAGTAGCTCTGGCCGACCCCGCCCTTGCTGTAGGCATCGTTCTGGCGAACCCCGTCGCGCACTACCTTGACCCGGTTTTCCCCCATACCACGGATGACGAAGGTCTGGGCATCCCCCTGACCGCCGAGCACGGTGACACCGGGCTCGTAGCGGAACAGGTCGGCGACATTGGTGACGACCTGCTCTTCAATCTGCTTGGCGGTGATCACCGATATAGGGCCGGATACATCTTCCAGTTTTTGCTCCATCCGTGAGCCGCTGACGACCATGACTTCATCTGCCTTGTGACTGGCAGCAAAGGCTTGGGAAGAGAGGCTGGCAGCCACGACGAGGGCGACCAGAGAGAGTGCATTTTGATGGGTCAAAGCGAATCCTTATTGAGAACTGTTATCAAACAGAGCGCATATTACCCAGCTCTCGACAAAGATCAACAAGAAACGAAATCATTCTCATTTTGCTTTAAGCTGAATTGGTTTTACACTGTCGCCGTGTATTGCCCCTATATTCTTTTTTAGCCCCCCGCGATGCACTGCATCCGGACATATCAGCAGTGAGATCCCATGATTAGACGACTTCCCCTGCTTGCCCTGCCGCTGTTGCTGACCGCCTGCGCTACCCACACCCAACCGACCGTTCCCTCACAGCTACAGACGCTCTATGACTACCGGCTGAGCAATGACCGCCAAGAGGATCTGACCCTGACACAAGCGATCTCGCCTATTGCCGACGCCGATATCATCCTGGTGGGGGAGCTGCACAGCCACCCCGGTGTGCACCTGCTGCAATCACGGTTATTGACCGAACTTCATACCATCAGTCAACAAAACGGGCGGCAGCTGGCACTGTCCATGGAGCAGTTCAGCCGCGCCGATCAGGGCACGCTGGATGCCTATCTCGCCAACAAGATTGGCGAAGCGGCATTGATCCGTGAAGGCAACGCGTGGCCCAACTACCCCAGCGACTACCGCCCGCTGGTGGAATTTGCCAAGGCACACCGAATGCCGGTGATCGCCGCCAACGCCCCCAAGCCGCTGGTGAGCTGTGTCGGTCAGGAGGGGCCTGAGTGGCTCGACAAGCTGCCGGTCACTCGCCGCAGCCAGCTGGCCCGCCAGCTGACCCTGGGGGATGACCCCTATCGCCAGAAGTTCATGGCCTCTATGCATCACGGCGATGCCGACAGCAACGCCCGCCGCTTCGCCGCCCAGACCAGTTGGGACGACACCATGGCAGAGAGCATGGTGGATTACCTCGCCACGCACCCGGGCCAGCAGATCATGCACATTGCAGGCAACTTCCATGTCGAAGGGGGGCTTGGACTGGCCAGTCGCATCGCCAGTCGTAATCCGTCACTCAAAGTCGCGCTGGTGGTTCCCCGGATAGATGAGACCTCTGTTGCAGATCGCGCAACCGATGTGCGGGTTAGCCTGATGCCGCTGCCACCGCGCTGGCAAAGCGATGCAGAAATGAAGCAAGATATGAGTGCGCTGCATCAATCCCGCAGTCGTGACTGTAGCCAATGGCTACAACCCTAATTTTCCAGGATACGGCGGGTAAAATATGGATGTATTACTGATCATCGATGTGCAGCAAGGGGTTTTGAAAACAACCCATCATCAACAAGCGCAAGTACTGGCCAATATCAATCAGGCGGCGGCCCATATCCGGCAGCAGCATGGCCGGGTCATCTACATCCAGCATGACGATCAACCCGGTGGCGAGCTGACGCCGGGCACCCCGGAGTGGCAGCTTCACCCTGCCCTGCAACCCGCCAAAGGAGATAGCCGGGTTCGCAAGGAGGCATGCGACAGCTTTCTGGATACCGAGTTGACTTTCCTGCTAGCGGAGCAGTCAGTGGACCGACTCATTATCTGCGGCTGTAATACCGATTTTTGTGTCGATACCACAGTACGCAGTGCTGCTACCCATGGCTTCGAGGTGCTGGTATTGAGCGATGGCCACACCACCGCCGATCGCCCACACCTGAGCGCGGATAAGATCATCGAGCACCATAACTGGATGTGGCGCCACCTCAGCCTGCCACAAGGGCGCAGTGTGACCCTGCTGAGCAGCGCCGAGCTGCTGGCAGTCACTCCTGCCCTGCAGCCATGTTAATCTACTAATCTTGCTGCATTTTTCACTGGAGTCTGTCGTGCGTTTGTTGCCCGCTAGCCTGTTGTTGCTGTTTCCGCTGCTCAATGGTTGCAGCAGCCTGCCGGGGCAAGCCTATGATGGCCCCGAGCCACTGTTTCTGACTCACATCAACGAGGAGGGAAGCAAGCGGTTTACCTTTGAAGCCGCGCCCAACGATACTTTGCCGCGCGGCCTATCTGCGGTCCAGAGCCAGCGATTGCTGGAACAACGGGAGGCGCTACAAGAGAACTTGCTGACCGAGACCCTGGCGAGCAAACAATATTGCCGGGAAGGGTACATAGTGCTGAGCCAGAGCTCATGGAAAGTTCGGGGCGAGTGCAACGAGACGGCAATTGATGCGGATCGCCGCACCTTTCCCAACAAGGCCTCCTGGCAAGATTGAGCAAGCCAGACGACGAGATAGCGCAATAAAAACGGGCAGCCAAGTGGCTGCCCGTTTTGTTATGGCTGGTGTCGTGATCGACAGGAGATCGTCAGACCGGTGCATCGGCCGGACTGGTGAGCTCGGCACCGGTGTCGATGCGCTTGTGCCCTTCCACCAGATGGACGAAATCCACCAGCTCGTCACCGGAGACCGCAAATGCCTGACCAAAGCCTTTGACGAACAGCCCCTGCTCCGGCTGGAGGCGGAACAGTTTGAAATCCTTGAGGTTGGAGAGACCCTTGATGATCTCGCCAAAACGCCCTTCCAGTGCCGCCACCGCCTTGCTCCAGCGAGCATCGTCACGGGCGACCACTTCAGCTACCGCATCAAAAGTCAGCCGCTTGCGGGCGAACAGTTCACGAGCACCGCTCTCATCCTCGATAAGCATCAGGGATACCCGGGGCACCTGTTGCAGATTGCGGGCGTGGCGGGCGATCTCGGAGATCAGCACATAGTAGCCATCCTCTTGCAGCACGAAGGGAGCGTAACTGGCGTTGGGGTTGCCTTCGCTATCGACAGTGGCGAGCTGCAGGGTACGACAGCTGTCACGAAACTCGCGGATCTCCGGTTGCAGACGGTTCTGCAGACGTTCCTGACGTTCACTCATGCTTTGACTTCCTCTTGAAACTGTTGGCGCAGGGCCATGAAACGGGTGACCTGATCGGCCAGCAGCTGGCGCTTCTCGTCACGACCCAGATAGATCTTAAAGATGCAGCGACCAGAGTGACCGAAGAACTGGAAGGAGTGCCCCTCCTTGCCCATGAACAATTTGCTGACCAGCGCAATCCCCGCCAGGTTGTCGAGCTTGAGGTGGCCATGCAGCTCGCCGTCACGGCCCATCAGGTTGTAGTAGCCGCGCGCATCCTTGCCTTTCGGGAAGGGGGCTTTTACCTCGAAGATGGAACCATCAGATTCAACGATGGTGGTGACATGACCCCAATCGGCCAGATCTTCCAGCAGCGGTTGAGCTCGCTCGGCAGGCAACAGGGTCACCAGCTCGGCGGGCAGATGGCGAACCACCTCCCACTCACTCACGCTGAGCTGAGCGGCCAGCGTAGAAGGATGGGCGCCGGGATCCTGCTCCAGCAGCGCGTGAATGCGTTGTGCAATGCTCATGTTTTCTCCCTCGACGAGACACCTTTGTCCCGCTCTTTATCATGGTCGCTACTCTAATAAAGCACTGACACCAATGCAATTGATAATTGCTATCATTATCAGTGCAATTTATTCAAAGCCTTGATATTCTCGGCGGCACACCCGTTACATTCACCCTTTTCGGAGGTTAGCATGGGCCGTCGTTTTGCCCTCGCCATCACCCTGCTCTGCAGTTCACTGCACCCCTTCTCTGCCGTTGCCGCCGACGGAGAGAAAGAGCGTATCGTCAGTATCGGCCCGGCCACCACAGAACTCATTCTGGCCCTTGGTGGTGAGTCCAGCCTGATCGCTACCGATGTCAGCAGCCCCTTGCCAAAAGGGCTGCCCAAGGTGGGCTATCACCGGGCACTGGCCGCCGAAGGGATCCTGAGTCTCTCCCCCACCCGACTGGTAGGCAGCGACGAGATGGGCCCGGCCCCGACCCTGGATCAGCTGCGCCGTGCCGGGGTCAAGGTGGAGGTGCTGGATACCGCACCGACTCTGGCCAACCTCAACCAGCGTATCGACACCCTCGCCAGCCTGCTGGGCGACAAAGCGGCTGGCGATCGCCTGAAGGCAGAGATCCAGGCCCAGACCGATCAGCTGGCGGCGCAAGCGAAACAGAACAAACCGCTCAAGGTCGCCTTCCTGCTGCTGCACAAGGGGCAACCCACCAGCATCGCCGGGGGGGACACCACCGCCAGTGCGCTTGTCTCGCTGGCAGGTGGCATCAATCCGGTCGCCGAATTGCGCAACTACAAGCCGGTATCCGCCGAATCCCTCATCGAGATGCAGCCCGATCTGGTGCTGGTCAGCGGTCGTGACTGGCAGCAATATGCCGATCCGGCCAAGGTGCTGGCAGAAGTACCCGCACTGGCCGCTACCCCGGCTGGCAAGCGCAATGCCATTCACGCCATCGACGGTCACGCCCTGCAAGGGGGCCTGAGCCTCAACTCCCTGCAACAGGCGAACCAGATCGCCCAGTGGATCAAGCAGGGGTCATGATGCGCTTGCCCCTCTCCTGGCTGCTGGCCTTCACCACGGCCGCACTGGCGCTGTTGCTGCTCGGTTCGCTGGCAACCGGCCCCATGACGCTCACTCTGGGCGAGAGTCTGCGGGCGCTGTTTGCCGGGCAGGAGAGCGGGATTGAGTCACACAAGCTGCTGATCGTGCAGGAAATCCGCCTGCCACGTACCCTGCTCTGCATCGCAGTGGGCGGGATCCTCGGGCTCTGTGGCGCCGTGATGCAGGGACTGTTTCGCAACCCACTGGCTGACCCTGGCATCATCGGGGTCTCCGGCGGCGCGGCGCTCGGTGCGGCGCTCGCCATCGTGCTGCTGGCCCCTCTTGCCCCACAATATGGCCAGCAGTTGCAAGCCACCATCGGGGTTGGCCTGCTGCCGCTGCTCGCCTTTCTCGGCGGTGCGCTCACCACCACCTTGGTCTATCTGCTCGGCACCCGCGAGGGGGGCACCTCGGTCACCGTCATGCTGCTGGCTGGTGTGGCCATCACGGCGCTCTCCGGCGCGGTGATCGGCCTGCTCACCTATCTGGCGGACGATCAGATGCTGCGCAACCTGAGCCTGTGGCAAATGGGGACGCTGGCGGCAGGCAAACCGGCCGATGTGGCGCTGGCCCTGCTCACCTTGGCGGCCCTGCTGTGGCTCTTTATGCGCGATGCCAATCCCCTCAACGCCCTGCTACTGGGTGAAGGGGAGGCCCGTCATCTGGGGGTCAATGTGCAATCCCTCAAACGTCGCCTCATTCTGCTCACCGCAGCGGGCGTCGGGGTGGCGGTGGCGGTATCGGGGATGATCGGCTTCGTCGGGCTGGTAGTGCCCCATCTGGTGCGCCTGCTGGCGGGCCCCAACCACGTCAGGTTGCTGCCGCTCTCGGCCCTGCTTGGCGCTGCCCTGCTGCTGGCGGCCGACATGCTGGCGCGCACCCTGCTGGCCCCGGCCGAGCTGCCGGTGGGCATCATCACTGCCCTGCTCGGCGCCCCCTTCTTCATCTGGCTGCTGGTAAAAGGCCGCCGCGCCCTGTGATACGGACTGTTATGCAACCACTCTTCTCATCCTCACTCTCCGCCCCCCTGTTGAGCTGCAGCCGGCTCAGCCTGCGCCGTGGCCAGCGCCAGATCCTGGATGGGCTCGATCTCAATCTCGAGAGCGGCACCCTCACCGCTCTGCTCGGCCCCAACGGGGCGGGCAAGAGCTCGCTGCTCAAGTGCCTGACCGGCGAGCTGGAATATGAGGGTTCCATCACCCTGTTTGGCGCGGATCGCCAGCAGTGGGACAGCGGCCAGTTGGCCCACCGGCTCGGGGTATTGCCGCAAAGCTCCTCGCTCAACTTCCCCTTTCTCTGCGAAGAGGTGGTGGCCATGGGGCGCTTGCCCCACAGTGAACCGGCAGCCCGACGTGACGAGATAGTGGCGGCGGCCATGACCCATGCCGGGGTCGAGCATCTGGCCAAACGACTCTATCCTGGGCTCTCTGGTGGCGAGCGGCAGCGGGTGCAGTTTGCCCGGGTGCTGGCACAGATCTGGCAGGCTCCCTCCCTGACCGAGCAGGCCGAGCAACCGCGCCTGCTGCTGCTCGACGAGCCCACCTCGGCGCTGGATCTGAAATACCAGCATCAGCTGCTCACCATGGCGCGCGCCCTCGCCAGCCGCAATACTGCGGTGCTGGTGGTGCTGCACGACCTCAATCTGGCGGCGCGTTATGCCGATCGGCTGGTGATGCTGGAGCGGGGCAAACTGATGGCCGATGGGACACCTGCCGAGGTGCTGACCCCTGAGCTGATTGCCCGTCTCTATGACTATCCGGCCCAAGTGATCCACCACCCCGAAAGCGGCCTGCCGATGGTGGTGTGACGCTTTTCGATTGAACAACCAGAAAAACGTTTTCATTTGATTTTTTAAGCTCATCTGCGACATAAAAAAATTGTGATTGCGTAAAATTTAGTGTGATGAGAATCACATTTAATCGATGGATAAATCCAAGTGCGATTGAGTAAAAACTACAATACCGCCGCCTCACAGAAGGCTCGACTCAATTGATGCTACGGAATAATTACAATGAAAAACCTCAACAAGACCCTACTGGCTGCCGCCATCTCTCTCGGGATGCTGGCTGGCTGCAACAGCGACAACGACTCAAAGGCTGCTGATCCCATGGTACGTTTCGCCACCTTTAACCTCTCTTTTGACCGCACTGCCGCCGGTATGCTGACCGGTGAGCTGGCACTGACCCGCACCGAGCAGGATGCCCTGCTGGCCCGCCTCGCCGAAGGGAGCCTGAGCGGCGCCACGGAAACCAAAGCCAAGAACGTGCAGCAGATCCGCAACGTGGCGGAGATCATCCAGCGCACCCGCCCGGATGTGTTCCTGCTCAACGAGTTCGACAACGACGGCAAAGGCGAGAGCACCGCCGATCTGAAAGCCTTCAACGACAACTATCTGGCCCACGCCCAGCACAGTGAAGTGACTGCCATCAGCTATCCGGTGATGCAGAACTTCGCCACCAACACCGGCCTGCAAAGCGGTTATGATCTCAATCTCGACAACAAGACCACTGGCGACGATGCCTGGGGCTTTGGCAACTACCACGGCCAGTACGCCTTTGCGGTGATGTCCAAATATCCTATCGACACCAAGCAGATCCGTACCTTCCAGAACTTCAAGTGGAAGGATATGCCGGGCGAGCAGAACCCCATCATCGATGACTGCAATAACCCCAAGGCCAAGATCCCTGCCAGCCGCCAGTGTGGCGATGCCTGGTATGACGATGCGGCCTGGCAGCAGTTCCCGCTCTCCTCCAAGAACCACGCCGATGTGCCGGTGCTGATCAAAACCGACAAGGGTGAAGAGGTTATTCACTTCCTGATCTCCCACCCAACCCCCCCGATCTTCGGCAATGCGGCCCGCCACAACGTCAAGCACAACCGCGCCGAGATCGCCTTCTGGAACGATTACGTCAAGGGTCTTGGCTACATGACCGATGACAAAGGCACCAAAGGTGGACTGACCAAAAACGCCAAGTTCGTTATCGCGGGCGATCTCAACGCCGACCCGCAAACCGGCGACGGCGATCTGACCGCCATCCAGGCGCTGCAGGACAACGCCCTGATGAACCAGGCCGTCACCAATGGCACCTTGATCCCGGTGAGCGAAGGGGGTCCCGAGTGCCTGGCCACTCAGCCGCAACTCTGTTCACGTAACAACAATCGTCCGAACCCGGAGCGGATCACCAGCAGCAGCGGCTTGCAGCTGGATCACGTGATCCCCTCCGCCAACCTCAACGCGGTCAAGAGTGGCATCTTCTGGCCTGCCAGCTTCGAGGCCGGTTATCACTTGGTCTATGATGCGAAACTCGGCATCGCCAAGGGGGTCAGCTCGGATCACCGTCTGGTCTGGATCGATTTCAAACTCGATTGAGCCATGTGCTGACTGCCAATTCGGGGGCCTCTTGGCCCCCTTTTTGTTGCCGCAACAGGCCCCTCGCAGCCGCCATACTGATTAACCAGACAGTTAGCGCCCACCACTGCGTCAGATGATTCTGCAAATCGTGCGCTACGCCACCATTCCGATAACCCTGCCTTGCAAGGGGGTATGGGGTTTGCTAATACTCCGCGTCCATTAAATGACCAACCATTACCGGGGCAATGAGCCGTGGCATTTGAACAATTCACTCTGGTGATCTCGCTGTTCCAGCAGCTCTGCGTCTATCTGGTGATCGCCTGGCTGCTCTCCAAGACGCCGCTGTTCATGCCGCTCACTCAGGTGACCCTGAGCTGGCCCCACAAGATCCTCTGCTACCTCATCTTCTCCGGCTTCTGCGTCATGGGTACCTACTTTGGCCTGAGGGTCGAGGACTCCATCGCCAATACCCGCGCCATCGGTGCCGTGCTGGGGGGCATAGTTGGCGGCCCGGCCGTGGGGCTGCTGGTGGGGCTCACCGGCGGCATCCATCGCTATTCGCTGGGGGGCTTTACCGCGCTGGCCTGCACCTTCTCCACCATCGCCGAGGGGCTGCTCGGCGGGCTGGTACACCGCCACTTCGTCGCCCGCCACCGGCTCGATCTGCTGTTCAGCCCCTGGGTAGTGGGGTCAGTGGCGCTGGTTGCCGAGCTGATGCAGATGGGGATCATCCTGCTGGTGGCCCGCCCGTTTGACGACGCCATCCACCTTATCGAGAACATCATCGCCCCCATGCTAGTGGCCAATACCCTGGGGGCCGCCATGTTCATGCGGATGATCCTCGATCACCGTGCCATGCTGGAGAAGTACTCGGTCGCCTTCTCCGCCCGCGCCCTCAAGATCGCCGAGCGGGCGATGCGGGTGCTGGACAAGGGGTTCACTCAGGAGGCGTGCCAGCAGATGGCGCGCATTCTCTACGAGGAAACCGGTGTCGGCGCCGTGGCCATCACCGATCGGGAGAAGCTGCTCGCCTTTATCGGCATCGGCGAGGATCACCACCTGCCGGGCACCGCCATCAACTCCCAGCACACCTTCAAGGCAATCCAGCACAACGAGGTGGTCTATGCCGACGGCAACCTCATCCCCTACAGCTGCACCCTCCACCCCGGCTGCAAGCTCGGCTCCTCGCTGGTCATTCCGCTGCGGGGGGAAGAGGGATCCGTGGTGGGCACCATCAAGCTCTACGAACCCAAGCGCAAGTTCTTCTCCTCCATCAACCGCACCCTGGGAGAGGGGATTGCCCGGCTGCTCTCGGGCCAGATCCTGGCGGGCAAATACAACGAGCAGAAGCGGCTGCTGGCCCAGTCGGAGATCAAGCTGTTGCAGGCGCAGATCAACCCGCACTTTCTGTTCAACGCCCTCAATACCCTGTCGGCGGTGATCCGGCGCGACCCTGAGGATGCCCGTACCCTGGTGCACAACCTCTCCACCTTCTTTCGCAAGAACCTCAAGCGGCAAGGGGATGAGGTAACCCTGGCCGACGAGCTGGAGCATGTGAACGCCTATCTGCACATCGAGCAGGCCCGTTTCGCCGAGCACCTGAGCGTGCAGATCGCCATTCCCGAGTCGCTACTGGAGTACCAGCTGCCCACCTTCTCCCTGCAACCCATCGTCGAGAACGCGGTCAAGCACGGCATCTCCCAGATGTTCGAGCCCGGCCTGCTGACCCTGACCGCCCGGGTTGAGGCCCAGCGGGTGGTGCTGGAGGTGTGCGACAACGCCGGGCTTTATCAGACGAAACAGGAGGGGAGCGGCCTTGGCATGAACATAGTGGATCGGCGCATCAAGGCCCGTTACGGCGCCGAGTACGGCGTCGCCATCGACTGCGACCCCCATCAATCAACCCGGGTGAGGATCACCCTTCCCCTGCAGGAGAGCCCATGCTGACCGCCCTGATCGTTGACGATGAACCCCTCGCCCGCGAGGAGCTGCGCCTGCTGCTGGAGCAGGCGGGCAATATCCGCCTGCTGGGAGAGTGTGCCCACGCCATGGAGGCGCTACCCGCCATCCACCGCCTCAAACCCGACCTGCTGTTTCTCGACATCCAGATGCCGCGCATCAACGGGCTGGAGCTGGTGAGCATGCTGGATCCGGACTTGCGCCCCCACATCGTCTTCATCACCGCCTACGACGAATTTGCCCTGCGCGCCTTTGAGGAGAACGCCCTCGACTACCTGCTCAAACCGGTCACGGCAGAGCGGATGAACCGGGCGCTGGAGCGCATCAAGCGGCTGCTTTCGCCCTTCTCCTCTAAAGGAGGGAAATTAGCTGGCCAGCCACTGCCGGATCCGACCCGCATCGCCCAGCCCCTGCGCAGCATCCCCTGCACCGGCCACAACCGCATTCTGCTGCTGCCCCTTGGCGAGGTGGAGTTCATCCACAGCGATCTCACCGGCAACCGGGTGATCAGCGGCCAGCAGCAGGGCACCACAGAGCTGACCCTGCGCACGCTGGAAGAGAAGACCGGCTTCGTGCGCTGTCACCGCCAGTACTTGCTCAACCCGGGCCAGATCCGCGAAATCCTGCTGCTGGAAGGCGGACTGGCAGAGGTGGTGACTCAGGGCGGCCACAAGGTGCCTGTGAGTCGCCGCTACCTCAAACCCCTCAAGGAGCTGCTCGATATTCCCTGATGGAGCGGGACGCTTCACCCCGCTCTGTCAGCTACCACTCACCCGTTTACCACGGCCGTCGGCACCCCCGCCAAACCACTCGGGGTCACTTTTCTGCCACTCGCGGGCAGAACCCGGCCACTGACCTTTTCTTCGCTCCCCTTTCCCCACCGCATGAGTAGAGTGCAGCCTGAGCCCGGCCAGACTGGCCACAGGAAAAGGAAACTCCCCCATGCAACACGCAATCACCTTTGTCATTGCGGCCCTCTGCATCCTCGCCATTGCATATCGCCTCTACGGCGTGTTCTTTGTGCGCAAGGTGCTGCAGGCTGACGACAAACTGGTCACCCCCTCCCACCAGCTGGAAGATGGCAAAAACTACGTGCCGACCAACAAGTGGGTCAACTTCGGTCAACACTTCGCCGCCATCGCCGCCGCCGGCCCGCTGGTGGGTCCGGTATTGGCCGCCCAGTACGGCTACCTGCCGAGCTTTCTCTGGCTGCTGATCGGCTGCGTCATCGGCGGCGCGGTGCACGACACAGTCGTGCTGTTCGCCTCCATGAAGCATCAGGGCAAGTCCCTCTCCGAGGTGGCGAAGGCTGAGCTTGGCCCCATCGCCGGCTGGTGCACGGGTCTGGCGATGCTGTTCATCATCACCATCACCATGGCGGGTCTCTCCATGGTGGTGGTACACGCTCTGGAGCGTAACGCCTGGGGCGTGTTCGCGGTGTTTATGACCATACCCATCTCTATGGTGGTGGGAATTTGGCACAAGCTGACCGGCAACCTGCAAGCCGCCTCCTGGGTCGGATTTGCCGCCGTGCTGGCCTGTGTCTTCTTCGGCCCCTACGTGCAGGAGAGCGCCTTCGGTGCCTGGCTGACCCTGCGTGCCGAGACCATCAGTCTGGCGCTACCGATCTACGCCTTCTTCGCCACTGCGCTGCCGGTCTGGCTGCTGCTCACCCCGCGCGGCTACATCTCCAGCTTTATGAAGATCGGCGTGTTCGGCGCGCTGGTGATCGGCGTTATCTGCATCAACCCGGAGATCCAGTTCCCCGCCATGACCCAGTTTGTCCACGGCGGCGGCCCGGTATTGGGCGGCCCGGTCTGGCCCTTCATCTCCATCACCATCGCCTGTGGCGCCATCTCCGGCTTCCACGCCTTTATCGGCTCAGGCACTACCCCGAAACTGGTGGACAAGTGGAACGACATTCTGCCGGTCGCCTTCGGTGCCATGCTGGCCGAGTGCGTAGTGGGCGTGATGGCGCTGATCGCCGCCACTGCCTTGCACCCGGCTGACTACTTCGCCATCAACGCCACCCCGGAGGCCTTCGCCAAACTGGGGATGCAGGTGGTGGACTTGCCCTTCCTCTCCCAGGAGATCGGCATGGATCTTAACGGTCGCACCGGCGGAGCCGTCACTCTGGCGGTGGGCATGTCCTACATCTTCACCAAGGTGCCCTGGTTCAGTAACCTCGCCTCCTACTTCTTCCAGTTCGTGGTGATGTTCGAAGCTGTGTTCATCCTGACTGCTGTCGACTCCGGTACCCGGGTCTCCCGCTACCTCATTCAGGACTTCTTCGGCGAGTTCTACCCGCCCCTCAAACGCATCGACTGGATGCCGGGCGCCATCGGGGCCAGCGTGCTCGCCTGCGTGATGTGGGGTTATCTGCTGATGTCCGGCGATATCGGCTCGGTGTGGGCGCTGTTCGGGGTATCGAACCAGCTGATGGCCTCGGTCGGCCTGATTATCGGTGCCACCATCATCTTGCGACTGGCCAGCAAGCGCCGCTACATGCTGACCTGCCTGATCCCGCTGGCCTACCTGTTCGTCACCGTCAACTACGCCGGTTACTGGATGATGAGCAACGTCTACTTCAACGCCGCGGCCAAGGGTTACAACCCGATGAACGGCATCATTTCCCTCATCATGCTGGTGCTGGGGATGCTGATCCTGCTCTCCGCCCTGCGCAAATGGAGCGAGCTGTGGAAGCTGCGCCAGCAGCCCTCCTACAAGGTGGTGGAAGCAACGGCCTCCTGATGGGCAAGTTGCTTTACCCCTGACATGACCCCGCTGCGGCGGGGTCTTTTTATTGGTGCTGGCTGGCGAGTTGACCGCGGCTCATTAATCCACCACTTGGCATTGAGTTATCCATCCATAGCCGTTGAATGGGCCCCCCGATCACAGAACCGCCGCGCCAATGGTGGTAGCATGCCTCCTCTTGCCATCCGGCCGCACCGCGGATCCGGTGGCCCTCCCTCCTCCGCTTTCACTTTTGAGGACGTATCTGATGGAACTGCTTCTGCTTAGCAATGGTAAAGCCAACGAATTTCCGGGGCTGCTCGGCTGGGCCCGCGACCGGGTGCAGAACCTGCTGGCCCGCAAACCGGTCAAGCGCATTCTGCTCATTCCCTATGCGGTGATCCGCAGCGACTGGGATGCCCGCGCCAACGATCTCACCGAGAGCCTCGGGATCGAGACCATCAGCATTCACCACTTCGATGATCCGGTCGATGCCATCAATCAGGCCGACGCCATCTTTATCAGCGGTGGCAACACCTGGCGCCTGAATCAGCTGCTGCATGAAAATGGCCTGATCGTGCCGATCCAGCGCGCCGTGCGCGAACGTGGCGTCCCCTATGTGGGCTGGAGCGCCGGTTGCAACGTGGCGACCCCGAGCATCCGCACCACCAACGACATGCCGGTCTGCAACGCCGCCGTGCTGCCAGCGCTGGGCCTGTTCCCGCTGCAGATCAACCCGCACTATCTGGATGCCAGCATCAGCGGCCACATGGGCGAAACCCGCGACGAGCGTCTGGCCGAATTCTGCGCCATCAACCAGAGCGAATACGTGGTGGCTCTGCGCGAAGCGAGCCTGCTTCAGATCAGCGGCGACACCGTTGAGTACTGGAGCGCCCGCGATCAGGACTTCAAGATCTTCAAACATGGCCAGGAACCGCAAGCCTTTATGGACGCGAGCCCGCTGGCCGAGCTGACGCCGTTCAAGGTCGGTTAAGCCACGCAGAGCGCCGTGCCACTGGCAAGCGGATAGCTCACAACAACATAGAAACGACAGAGGGATGGCTCAGCACCATCCCTCTTTTTTATCATCGTATTTCGGCTAGTTGCAGCCTGATTACTCACCCTGCAGGGTCACCAGCACCTTGCGGGCACCGCCATCGACGCGATGCTCGCCAAGCCAGATCCCCTGCCAGGTGCCGAGCGCCAGCTGACCGTCACGGACCGGCAGCAGCAGACTCACCCCGAGCAGGGAGGATTTGATGTGGGCGGGCATGTCATCCGGCCCCTCATAGGTGTGGCGATAGTAGGGGGCATCCTCCGGCGCCAGCCGGTGCAGATGGGCCTCCATATCGCTGCGCACACTGGGGTCGCAATTCTCGTTGAGGGTGAGCGAGGCGGAGGTGTGTTGCAGTAGCAGATGGACCATGCCGATCCGGTAATCCGCCAGCATCGGCAGCTTGGCTAACAACTCGTCGGTCACCAGATGAAAGCCCCGCGAACGGGGCTTCAGGGTCAACAGGCACTGCTGCCACATCAGACGTATTCCATAAAGACGCGGGAGGTGAGCTTGGTGATGAGCTCGTAGGGGATGGTGCCAATCTCGTCGGCCACCCGCTCCACCGGCAGCCCCTCGCCCCACAGCACCGCCTCGTCACCCGCTTTGTCGGTAGCGCCGGGCCCAAGATCGACGGTGCTCATATCCATGGAGACACGTCCGACTAACGGCACGATGCGGCCGTTGATCAGCACAGAAGTGCCGTTGGGCGCCATGCGCGGATAGCCGTCACCGTAGCCGATGGCGATCACCCCGAGTCGGGTATCGCGCTCGGACACCCAGTTAGCGCCATAGCCCACCGGCTCGCCCGCCTTGTGATCCCTCACTGCAATCAGTTGTGTCTTGAGGGTCATCACCGGCTGCAGATCGTAATCGGCCGCCACCGTGTTGGGGAAGGGCGAGACGCCATAGAGGATGACGCCGGGGCGCACCCAGTCACAGTGGGAGTCCGGCCAGGCCAGAATGCCCGCCGAGTTGGCCATGGCCCGCTCGCCCGCCAGCGGGGTGGTCAGACGGCTGAAGAGATCGATCTGCTCGCGGGTGGTGGGCTGCTCCAGCTCATCGGAGCGGCTGAAGTGGGTCATGATGTTGAACGGCTGCACCACGTTCTTGCACTTGCCGAGTCGCTCGATAAAGGCGGGCATCTCGTCGGCACGCACCCCGAGCCGGTGCATGCCGGTGTCGAGCTTGAGCCAGGCCACCACGGGGGCTGGCAACTCGACCTGCTCCAGCGCTTCGAGCTGCTCCCAGGTGTGGACCGCAGTCTGCAGGTTGTTGGCCGCCAGCACCGGCAGATCGTCGGCGGAGAAGAAGCCCTCCAGCAGCACGATGGGCTTGACCACGGCGCAGGAGCGCAGCATCAGCGCCTCTTCGATCCGGGCCACCGCATAGGCATCCGCATCCACCAGGGTGCGGGCGACCGGTAGCAGTCCGTGGCCATAGGCGTTGGCCTTGACCACAGCGATGATCTTGCAAGCGGGAGCGTGGCGCTTGACCACGGCGAGGTTGTGGCGCAAGGCCGCAGTGTTGATTTGGGCAGTAGCCGCTTTCATGGTTTTCCCTTACGAGGGCACAAATGGTCTCCCCCTCATCGGGCCGAAGACCGCCACTCACTTATCGTCGTCGAAGGCCGGACCGGCATAATTGTCGAACCGGGAAAACAAGCCCTGACGGTCGGCCACTATCTGCTAGGGCTATCGGTCAGGGCAGTTGTAGTGATGGCTAAGCCGCCATCACCTTGGGTTTACATCAATAGTCGTCATCAAACGCCGGGCCGGCATAGTTGTCGAAGCGGGAGAACTGACCCTGGAAGGTGAGCCGCACCCGCCCGATAGGGCCATTACGCTGCTTGCCGATGATGATCTCGGCAATCCCCTTGTCCGGGCTGTCATCGTGATAGACCTCATCACGATAGATAAACATGATCAAATCCGCATCCTGCTCGATGGAGCCCGATTCACGAAGATCCGAGTTGACCGGACGCTTGTCGGCCCGCTGTTCCAGGCTTCGGTTCAGCTGGGAGAGCGCCACCACCGGGCACTGCAGCTCTTTCGCCAAGGCCTTGAGGGAGCGAGAGATCTCGCCGATCTCCAGGGTCCGGTTATCAGACAATGCAGGGACTCGCATCAGCTGCAAGTAGTCGATCATGATCATCGAGAGGCCACCGTGCTCACGGGCAATCCGGCGGGCGCGGGAGCGCACATCGGTCGGCGTCAGGCCGGAGGCATCATCGATATACATCTTGCCCTTCTCCAGCAGCAAGCCCATGGTGGAAGAGAGCCGCCCCCAATCCTCATCATCGAGTTGACCGGTCCGCACCTTGGTCTGATCGATACGACCGACCGAGGCGAGCATACGCATGATGATCTGCTCGGAGGGCATCTCCAGCGAGAAGATAAGCACTGGTTTGTCGGCGGTGAGGGCTGCATGTTCGCACAGGTTCATGGCAAAAGTGGTCTTGCCCATGGAGGGACGGGCCGCCACGATAATCAAATCCGAACGTTGCAAACCGGCGGTCATCTTGTCGAGATCGCCGTAACCGCTCGACACCCCGGTCACGCCGTTGTGGGGGGTCTTGAACAGCTCTTCAATCTTGTCGACGGTCTGCTCGAGAATGACCTTGAGGGGCTGGGGCCCTTCATTGGCGCTGGTGCGCTGCTCGGCAATCTTGAATACCTTGCTCTCTGCCAGATCGAGCAGGTCACCTGAAGTGCGCCCTTGAGGCTCGTAGCCCGCTTCGACTATCTCGTTGGCGACCGAGATCATCTCCCGCACTACCGCCCGCTCACGCACGATCTCGGCGTAAGCGTTGATATTGGCGGCGCTTGGGGTGTTCTTGGCGATCTCCACCAGATAGGCGAAGCCACCTGACTCCTCCAGCTGTTCGGAGCGCTCCAGCTCCTCCTGCAGAGTGATGAGATCAATGGGGTTGCCCACATTGGAGAGGCGAGTCATGGCCTGGAAGATCAACCGATGCGGACGGCTGTAGAAATCCTTGTCGATCACCCGCTCTGCGACCCGATCCCAGGCGTCGTTATCCAGCATCAAACCGCCCAGAACGGACTGCTCGGCCTCAAAAGAGTGGGGAGGAACTTTCAGCTGTTGTGTCTTGGCGTCTTTTTTCGCCGTCACTTGCTCTGCCATACACATAAAAACCGCAGCGGGAAGGGGACGGGAATTTTACAAAAGAAAGCCAGAGACGGCGAGCCCTATCTGGCGGCTCATACCATCATAAAGGGCCAAATGAGGGCTTGTTCCTCTTTAGCAGTTTTGATTTTGCTACGCATTTTGCGTGCCTTGCGACTCAATCGTCTGTTTTTCATGCTACGTGTTCCCTATCGTTGACGCCAACCACAAACGATCTCGTTCATGAATAATTCATGCCAATGGTGATATTGATCAATACAGGCTGCGACACATTTAGGGACAGGCAGCCTGCAATGCGCCTTGCTGAGCTTGCCAAAGCAGAGCATGCCCCACCCACAGACGAGAGTGAAAAGAGTCAAAATGAAAAAGATGCTGACCCTGTTTGCCATGATCCTGGCCATTGGCCTGGGGGCACCTCACGCCGAAGCCAAGAAATTTGGTGGCGGCAAATCCTTTGGTAAAAGTTACAAAACTGCGCCGGCCCAACCAGCGGCTAAACCGGTCGACAACAAGAATCCGGCCCTGGGCGCCCAGACTCCGCCGAAAAAGAGCGGCATGATGGGTGGCCTGCTGGGTGGCCTGTTGGCTGGTGGTCTGTTTGCCTACCTGCTGGGTAGCGGTGCCTTTGAAGGTCTGCAAGGCATGGATATGCTGCTGATCGCCGCACTGGCGCTGGGTGCAGTGTTCCTGCTGCGCGCCTTGCGCCGGGGCAAGGTCGCGACGCCACAGCCGCAGCAGGCAGCCTATGCGGGTTATCAACCACCGCAATCCGCTGCCCCGCAGCAGTTCGAGCAGAGCAACAGCGCACCGCAAGCCACCGGCTTTGCTGACAGCGATGTACCGTTCCGCTTGCCGCCCGGCTTTGACATGAACGGCTTTTTGGCCGGGGCCCGCGATCACTATCGCACCCTGCAAGAAGCCTGGAACAAGAACGATCTGGAAAAAGTACGCGAGTACGTGAGCCCAGAGCTGTTTGAACAGCTCAAAGCCGAGCGCGCCGAACTGACCGGCGACCAGCATACCGAAGTGATGTATGTGGATACCCAGCTGGTACGTGCTGACTATGGCAGCGACTGGGCCCAGGTGAGCGTACGCTTCAGCGGCCGCTACATGGACCGCCAGGAGCAGGTCGAGGATGACATCAAAGAGGTATGGCACCTCGAGCGTAACCTGGCCAAAGATAATGCACCTTGGCATATCGCAGGTATCGAGCAGCTGTAAGGCTTAACGCCCATCGGTCTGTAATAACGCAAGAGGCGGCCAATCGGCCGCCTCTTCTCATTTCATCCCCGGTCATGTTTATCGTCGATTGTGGCTATCCGGCAGATGGTGTGCGCCCAATGGCAAAGGGCTGCTATCTCATGACGGCAGCCCCTGCCTGGCACATTCGCGCCGTGCCTCAGCGATCCCGGTTCAGGGCGATCAGTCGATCGAGCACCACCTCACCATCGGCACGCAAGCCGTTGTGCTCATATTCATTGGTGATCCAGGCACGGCTGCAGCCAAGGCCCCGCAGGGTTTCCCGGCTGTAGTCAAACTCCACATACATATCCTCGGCATAGACGGCGCAGGCCACCGGTACCTTGTTGCGAGCAAGTTGGGCAGGGTCATAGAGCGCCCCCCAGTCCGCCTTGTTGGCCAGCAGATGAGCCGCCTCCTTGAGAGGCAGCAACTCGCGGAACTGCTCGAACATCCAGGGGAAGATCATCTCGCCGGTGAAGGCAAAATCCTTGCCCGCCGCCCAGTTCAGCGTAGGGAACTCCTCTCTGACCCGCGCTGCGGCCCAGCGGGTTGCCTCTCCTTCGGCGTAGATGGCCTCATGCAGGATGGCAAACAGCGGGTTGGTATTGAATGGCTGCATGCTCTGCACCTGATAAAGGAAGGCCGGGTTCAGCTTGTCACCCATAAATGCCCCCTCCAGCAGATAGTAAAGATCATCAAACGCACCGCTGGCCCCCAGATCCAGTCCTTGCTGCTGCAACTGCTCCACCGTCAGCCGCTGACCGTTGGGCAGTCGTACATCATGCAGGTGGAGATGGTTGGCCAGCCGGTTAGCGATGGCCTGAGCGTGGGGAAAACGGGCGAAGAAGGCGCAATTCTTGTCTGCCACTCGCTGATAGGTAGCGCGATAAACCTCTTCTGCGCTGCGACCAATGGGAGCAATACCGCCGGTGATATAGACCTCCCGCAAACTGTCGGGATAGAGCGAGAGATAGGTGAGGCAGCAGAACCCGCCAAAGCTCTGACCCAACAGGCTCCAGCGATGCTTGGGACTGAGCTCCTGTCGAATGAACTCGGCATCCTGCACTATGCTGTCGGCGCGAAAGTGGCTGAGGTAATCCGCCTGCTCAACGGGGGTCATCTTGGCCAGCGCATGGGCGTGAATGGGGCTCGACATGCCGGTGCCACGCTGATCGAGCAGCAATACTCTGAACTCCTGCAACGCCCGCTTGAGCCAGCCACTGTTGGCGGTCGGACGCGGCGCGCCAAACCCAGGCCCCCCTTGTAAAAACAGCAGCCAGGGCAGCGACTCATCGAGCTTGTCTTTGCGACAAAGGGTACGGGCAAACAGGGTGATGCTGTCACCATCCGGATCATCATGATCAAGGGGGACGGTAAAAAAGTGCGGCTCGCAGTGGATGCCGTCCAGTACATAGCGCAAGGGGCTGTTCATCAGGGATCTCTCCGTCAGGATGGGAACATCTCTCACCCCATCATAACCTTGGCCAAAAGCGGGGTCACTCCGGTTTTTCAAAATATTAACAAGGGTTTAAACACCAATATGGGGCCTGACAAACTGCGGTTCGCGGCTGCTGAATTAATTGTTCTCGGGAGATATTGACGCCATGCAGCCATTCAACAAAGATGGCCTGCCTGAACAGGAGTTCAGGTGTTCAGGCCATAAAACGGATAAGGGAATGTGATGAAGCCAAAGTGGGTCAGGGCCAGAAAGAGAGAGAAAAAAGCATGCCCAGGCAGCATGTTGCAAACAGGTATGTTGCTGTTCAGCGCCACCTGCGGGGCGACCCTGTTTTTAGCTGCCTGCAACGGGAATTAACAGATGAAAAAAAGCCCGCTCGATTGAGCGGGCTTTTCGAATTTGGCTCCTCCTACTGGACTTGAACCAGTGACATACGGATTAACAGTCCGCCGTTCTACCGACTGAACTAAGGAGGAATTTGGTGCCCAGAGACGGAATCGAACCGCCGACACGGGGATTTTCAATCCCCTGCTCTACCGACTGAGCTATCTGGGCAACGGCGCGCATTAAACCCTTTCTGCGGTACGGTGTCAACAAGATGCCACGATAAAAAATGCGTTCGCTCAACAACTGAACGTCAAGGCCATTTATTCACCAAAACCTTATCATTTCACAGCCTTAGCTGTGGTTGCTCGGCATATATACGCTGCCAATCTCATGGAAAATAGCAGCTCCGTCGCTCAGCCGCATTGAGCCAAATCCACTCTGCGAGTATGCTTTGCCGCAATGATACCGCCTGGAGGCAACATGAGTCTGAATATGCAAGAGTGGCGCGACGAAGCCGCCGAGATCGTTAACGAACTGCTGGCCGATGGTAGCAATCCTGAAGCAGATTACGAAATTGAGCACCACTTCGCCTGCCAGGACTTCGACCGTCTGGAAAAAGCCGCGGTTGACCTGTTCAAGGCGGGTTTTGAAGTGACTGATGCCGAAGAGATGGAGCTGGATGACGGCGCAACTATCTTCTGCTTCGACGCCACCATCGAGTGCAAGCTGAATGTCGATGCTATCGTTGCCGATATCGCCAAGATGCTACCTATCCTCGAAAAATACGGGGTGGATTACGATGGCTGGGGCACCTACTTCCAGGATTGATCCGCTGCTGCAATAAACAATGAGGCCACCTTATCGGTGGCCTCATTGTTTTTCACCCTTGAGGTTGCACTCCTCGGTTGCGCACCTCAGCGCGGCGAACCTCTCACTCCAGATAACTGGCTGCAAACTCGGCAGGTGGCAGCGGGCGGCTAAACAGATAGCCCTGCAACCGATCACAGCCCGCCTCGGTCAGCCACTGCTGCTGCTCTGGCGTCTCCACCCCTTCGGCAGTGATGCAGATACCCAACTCGTGGCCCAGACCGATCACCGAACGCACGATGGCGGTGGTCGCCGTATTGCTCGCCAGCCCCTGCGTGAAGCTGCGATCCAGCTTGAGAGTCGCCACCTGCAAACGTGGCAGATAGGCCAGCGAGCAGTAACCGGTACCGAAATCATCGATGGCCAGCTGAAAACCCGCGGCGATCAGGTTGTCGAGATTGGTCTCAATCTCGTCGGCATTTTCCATCAATACCCCCTCGGTGATCTCCAGCTCCAGCTGACTAGCCTTGAGCCCATGCAGGGCGATACAAGCGGATACCCGCTCACAAAGCGCCGGATCGCGAAACTGCAAAGGAGAGAGATTGATGGAGAGCACCATCTCTGGCTGGATGTTTTGCCACTGCGCCAACTGGGCACAACCCTGCTCCAGCATCAGCTGACCCAGCTGACCAATCACCCCCATCTCTTCCGCCAGCGGAATAAACTCCTCGGGGGAGATCATCCCAAGCTCTGGATGAGGCCAGCGGCAAAGCAACTCGGCACCATGCAGCCGGTGAGTGCGAGTACAGATGATGGGCTGATAGACGGCAACCAACTGGGCGGACTTGATGGCCAGCGGCAACTGGGCGGTGATCAGCTGACGCCGCTTGAGCCGGGCATGCAGCGCGGGATCAAACAAAGTGCAGTACTGCTGCTGCCGCTTGCCCTGGGCCAGCGCCGCCTCGGCATGGCTGAGCAACCGTTCGGCATCGCTTGCCTTCCCCTGCGCCAGCCCCAAAAATACCGGGATCTGGATACGATGCTCTTCCACCTGATAGTGCTCCATCAACTGCTGCTGCAGATGCTGGCTCCAGTCTTGAAGCGGTTCATTCAAGTCTGGCAGTAACAGACTGAAATCATCGGCAGCCACCCGGCAAAGCAGGGAGCGCGGCGGAACCAACTGCTGCAACCGCTTGGCTACCTGGCTGAGCAGGCGATCGGCAATCCGGATCCCGAAGCGATCATTGATCTCGCGAAAATGGTGCAGATCGACCAGCACCAGGGTGGCGTTGCGTCCCCCCAGATGACGGCAGGTCTGCAAGAAACGGGAGAGTTTGAGCAGCCCGGTCAGGCTGTCGTAGTGCTGCTCCTGTTGCAACTGGGCCTGAGTGGTGCGCAGGCCGGTGATATCGCGGCCCAGCGTCAAAACCCCGAGGGAGTGGCCATCACCATCAGGCACATCGACCCGGGTGATCTCCATGTGTCGCCCCTGCCCTCTGGCATCCAGCAGACAACACTCGCCATTACCCATCCCCTGCGGCGCTGCCAGCCGGAACGGCAGCTGCCGACCAAGCACCTCATCCACCCCCTGACCGATAAAGTCGAGGAACGCCTGATTGCACTCCAGCAACACACCGTCGTGATCATCAAAACGGATCAGATCAGGAATGGCATCGAGCAAAAAACGCTGCAGTAGCTGCTGCTGTTTGACTGTCTGTTCGAGGTTTTTACGCTGGGCAATCTCGTTGACCACCCCAAACACCGCATATGCCTCACCCTGGGTGTTATAAAGCGGCACCTTGTGGATCTCGACCCAACAGGTATTGCCGCCACTCTTGCAGTGCAACTGCTGATAGAGCAAGGGAACTCTACCTGCCAGCACCTGCTCATCCTCGCCGCGAAAGACATCTCCCCAAGGCATATCCGCATCCGTCTTGCCGACCACCTCGGCAGAGGATTCCATTTGCGCCTCAAGCACAAACATCCGATTGGCGAACAGATAGCGCCCATGGCTATCCCGACAAAAGATACTCATAGGCAATTGGTCGATGATCTGCTGCAGCAGATCTGGAGTGAGCATGTGGGTCACGGCGGCGCTTATGGAGGAATTTCGAGCAAATCTATGATAGCAAACCTATTTTGTAAAGCGCCCCGATCCCCTCCCATGACATCCGTTTCAGGATGCTTGCTGACAGAGGTTGTCGCTCCGGCGATAATAGGTGCCGGTTGGCCTATGGCCAGGTGATATGGACGAGAGAGACACAATGAAAAAAATAATGGGAAGTGCGCTGGCGCTGCTGCTGGCTGGTTGTGCGGGTGACAATAACGGCGGTGAAGAGTATCGCTACAACCCGCCGATTGCCAAGGCTACCAACAACACTCAGGAGATGGCGATCCCGGTAGATCTGGTGTGGGCACGTGCCGAGAAGTGGTTCACTGATCACGGCCTCACCATCGAAAATAGCCAGCGTGGTGCCGGCCTGATGACCGCCAACGTCAACCACTCAGCCGATGGGCTGGAGTGGCTCGATTGCGGTACCATGGGTTCCAAAGTTGCACTGGGCAACCCGAACTTGCAGATCAACCTGATCATCACCCAAAGCGGCAATAGCAGCGTGGCGACCGTCAACGTCAAGGGCAACACCGAGCTGTTCTTCGTTGAATCCTCAGGCGAGCGGGTAGCGGCCCCTTCCATCAAACCGGTCTGCGTCTCCCGCGGTTCTCTGGAGCAGAGTCTGTTTGCCACCCTCGGCAACTGATTTCGCTTCCCTGCAAAGATAAAAAAAGCGGCAGATTGCTCTGCCGCTTTTTTACTGCCCCGAATTGGGCTTACTTATCGATATCAAGCAAGTGGTTTTGCAACATATAGTTGATTACCTGCTGGGATGCTGATTCCGGAGAACCAGAAACATGATTGCTAATATCTCCGGTTATGGACTCGAAGGTACTGCCAAGCAAGACAATCTCCTGACTGACCTGATTATTCCCCGCTGACTTCACCTGCAGATGCACACCATCGTGAGCTTCGAAGGCCGAAAGCAGCTTGCTCAGATCCCCCTCCAAATTGCTGCCGCTGTGATCCAGCATATCGGAGAGATCCAGCTTGTCAGAGTGGGCGATGTCCACATTCTTGAAGTCATTCCAACTGTTGCTGCTCTGTTGCCAGCCTGACGTATGCTCCACTTTGAAATCGGTAATATAGTCGATGGCGTGATCAGGGGTCATTGTGGCATTGTTGGAACCCTGCTCCAGGGCATCACCCTGTTGCCACTGGAAGGTATCGGCTCCATCCCCTCCTGTCAGTACATCCCCGTAGTAGAGCTTGCCATCTACGTTGATCGGGCCAGAAGAACCATGACCATTGGTGCCACCACTCAGAATATCGTCGCCAAGACCACCGGTAAGATGATCGTAGCCCTTACCTCCGTAGAGGGTGACCCCTGAACGAGTGTCAATATTCTGTTCGAGCGTGACCTGAGGACCACCACCATGCACACCACCCAAGGCAATATGCACTTGGCTGGCATTTAGCACTGTCAGATGATCATCACCATCGTTGCCAACGAAAGTTCTTCCGTTATCGGATGGCTCTATTGTCAGGTTCAAAGAGCCTGTTGCTCTGTCTCCATCAGCATCTACAAGCTCGAAGCCAATACTCTTGCTCTGGGCTCCATGTTGAGAGGTTTGGTAAAGGTATTCACCAGTCACCAAACCAATTGTCAACTTGTCGCCATTGCCAAGGGTAATCACCAACTGCTGGCTCCGCGCATCATAACTGCCCCCCTGATCGGCACCGCTGACAAGACGCCCATTCTCGATGGCGTAGATGTGACCATCGATACGCACAGTGCGGATGGCACCGCCATCGGCACCAGTCCCCGTACCAACCTGACCAAAGAGATCTCCGCTGACGCTGCGCTGAGCCGTGCCACTGATGACCTGCTCCAGCTTGCTCATATCTGTCACGACGATGGCATCGGTATTCTTCTCACTCACACCATCATAGGCAGCCAAGTGGAGTGAGTTCGGATCCTTGATATCAGAGCCCATCCCCAACGCATACGCCTTAATGTCATGCTGCTTGGTAAACGCCACCCAAGATTGCTCCGGTACGCCATGACCAGATGCAGGGTCACCATCAGAGATAAAGTAACTAACGTTCTGGACACCGCTACCGGTGAGTTTACCTTGTGTCAGGAAGGCATCCATCGCCTTGTTGATACCATCATCATACTCAGTTCCTTGGTTGTCCTTTATCTGCAGATCCCATATTTGCTTCTTGGCATCCGATACGCTCAACCAACCATCGCCAAGGGTCTTTGCCGAGTCATTAAACAGAACAATACGCACCATTGTTGTTCCCAACGAGTCATATTGGCTCAGCAATGTCAGGAGTGACTCCTTGGCAATATCTAGGCGGCTCTTGCCTGGTACACCAGAACCCCAAGTCATAGAACCTGATACATCGACGATCAACATCAGATTGGTCTGAATACCGGCACCCTCTATATGCGCCGTCTGAGGTGTGACCACTACCGGACGATCATCCTCAACCTGGATGGTCAACGTGCCGGTTCCGGTTAGCTTACCATCGCTGACCTCCACACCGACATTGATCGCCAAGCGCCCTTCCACATTGTCTGCATTGACATGATCCAGCGGCTTGAACAGATTGACGTTGTAATTGCCCTGCTTGTCGATGGTGACCGTCACGGCAGTCGGGCCGTTATCACCCACCTTACCAGTCAACATCAGGCCATCAGTCGAGACACTCCACTTGATCGGGCTACCACCGGAAGTGAAGCTCTCTGTCGGCGCGACCAGTTTAACTGATTGGATGGTATCGCCATTAGCATCACTGATTGCCAACTTGCCAGAAACCGAGATGTCATTTGTACTATCCAGATTCGTACTTTGACCACGGAAGTCGGTGGTATCCACTAAGCCACTGGCCAAGCCTTCTTCGGAGACGGCAACCGACGCAGCAGTAATCACCGGGGCCACGTTGGCAGCCAGTACCTGAACCGGCAGGAAAACCTCACTGTAAACGGTATCCAACACCTTGCCAGTGGAGGTCACTTCGGTTGCCGTTGCTTTGACCACCAGATTGTAGTTACCCGGGTCATTCACCTTCAATTGCAATGTCGACAGACTCCAGCCACTAACCAAAGCCTTACCAGTAGCATCCACGGTAATACTGTGGTTAGCCGCATCTTTCAACACGGCATCCTTCGGCAGACCACTAATCTCGACCGTCAGGGTTTCGGAACCGTCAATGTCCACGAGGGCGGAGTTGATGGCACTGAGCTTGATGAATGAGTCTTCGTAACCTTTATTGTCCACCGCCTGGAACTTGATGTTATCCAGAATTGCACCGTACGAATCAGAATCATTCGACTCGAATATCAGGCGGTATTTTGCTGTGGTGTCTACTGGCAGACCCACGAGTTGATTCAGCTTCCAACTGTCATCTGTCGGATTAAAGTTGTACAACACGCGCTCAGTACCGCCAACCGGCACACCATTGACATCCAGCTGAACGAACTTGACCGTCAACGCACTGGAAGATATCGAACTGGTACGCGCAGCAATATCGAACCCCAACTGGTAGAAACGCCCCCCTTCACAGTTGAAGTCAGCATAAAGCGTCTTCACTCCCGATTTTCCTTCGATCTCCATCACCTGATTGTTACTGCTACCACCACCCACATAAACCGATTCTTTGCCAACCTCGATACGGTTTCCACCATCAGCCGTTTTCCAGATACCAATGGTTCCTGCGCCTTGTACGGTGTTCAGGTCAATGTTGTCGCTCCAGGTTGCCGAACCCAGTTTGACATCTTCAAAATTGATCGCAGCCAAACTCTGGAAACCGGACAACGACAACAACGGCTTGTCGGCCACCGGAGTCAGATCCACCACAACACTCTTGCCGGTAGCAATCGCATCAGCGCCCTGCAACACATCGAATCTGATTGTCGTAAGGTCGTTGCCTTTGTTGCCCAAACCTTGGCCAGGGCCATAGATGTCCGCCCCAGACATATTGTCAGCTGGGTCAAATTTCACCTTACCGCTGTCGATATCAACCTTGCTGAAAATTTTGGTTTCGTTCTGGCCCAGCACCTTGTATTGCCCTGTCGAATCAAGATATTTGATGATGCCGGTGCCATCCTGATTACCAGAAATCCGGACGGTAGACGCATTATCCGAGATCCCGAACGACGCCCATGTCAGGGCGACATCCGTATCCTCGATCCCCATCAACATAGTTGGAGCTACGGTCGTTGGCACATTGCCATTCAGGGTCAGCACCGCCGAATTTGACACGTCGCCATCGTTATCTTTAACGGTATAAGCAAACTCTTCTGTCACAGCACCAACAGCTGGCGTGTACTTGATCGAGTCAATGACATAACCGTTCTGGTTACCGCTATAGCCCAACACCAGATACTGGAAAGGGGTATTTGTCGAGATATTGAACGATTGCAAACTTCCATTATTGGAAGACGATAGCAAGGTACCGGAGCCGACCAACACACCATTCGCATCATAGGCTTTCCAACTTGCGCTGCCCTGTCCGCTATTAAGCTCGTTGATACCTATCTGAGCAAAATTGGATAGCGCCTTAAGCCCTATCACCAGCGCTTCGCCACTACCGATATCGTTCGTACCGCTACCACTCTGGGAGACGCCAATACCAGGCTTGGCATTGTTGCCGCTGGTACGAACATCCACGAGTGCCGTTGCGCTATCGGTCAGACCGGTCAAATTCAGTGAGGTGCCATTCAGCGGCAGCGAGTTATTCTGGAAGCCATATACAGCAAAGGCAGATTTCACCGCCGCGCCACCTTCAACCGCCTGCACATCGGTATCCAGCTTGCTGGTATAGGTGTAGTTACCATCAGCGTTCACGGTCAGATCGCCATATTTACCCGCCACCGTTACGCTACCTGATGCACCAAGCACCATAACTTGACCATTCAGGCCGGTCACCGAATACACCTTGGCTGGGTTGGCACTCGAGCTATCCACTACAGTGTCGTTTGCCAGCAGACTGGTCGAACCGATCGTCTGGGCATTCAGCCCCACGGCCACACTGCCACTATCGTTGGCCGCAATCGGGTTAGTATCCAGGATATTGATGGTATACGTCACCGTCGAACCGTCGGCCTTGGTATAGGTAAACGAGTCAGTGTCAGCAACAGAGTCGGCATGATTCCGTACCGGCGCCTGGTAAACATACTTGCCATTCACCAGCGACACAGCCCCCCCCAAGGCTGTCGTACCTGTAAAGGCAACACCATCGGCAACGTTCAGAACATTACCTGCAGTCCCCTCAATCACATCTTGCAGAGCAACTACAGAGTCATTGTCAATAATGCTGGTGGTCACAGTTGCGCCAGTTGTGTCTAACAGTTCAAATACATTCTGACCTGTGGTCGCGCTAATAACCTTGTCTACTCGCACTGAGAAGGTTTCATTACCTTCAATCAAGACATCGTTGATAGTCGCAATTGTGAATTTTGCGATCTTACCACTGCCGTCAATTACGGCCTCAACCGTCTTGGTGAAGTCACCTTCACCGGCTGTACCATACGTGTAAGTCAACAAAACCTTATCACCAGGTTTGACTTCATGGCTCAAGGTTACCGTGTACTCACCTGTAAGCTGCCCTTCTGTCACAGATGCAGGACCCGATAAAGAAACAGATACTCTGTCACCTTCACCCTGGGGCTCGTCAGTCACTGTGGTAGTCGCGATGCCGGTCAGGGTCAGCTTCTCGAAGTTGTCGCCGCCGCTCACGTTGGTCAGTGTGGCACTCAGATCGTTCTGGCCGCCGCTGTAAACGTCGTCCCCTGCGGTCACGGTCACGCTGCCGCTGGTCTGGCCGGCACCAATGGTGATGGTCTGGCCGTTGCTCAGGGTGAAGATCAGACCGTTGTGGCCGCTCAACGACAGACCGTCCTTGCTGGTCAGGGTCACGGTGTAGGTCACCTCGCCGCCTTCGGACACAGTGGTCTTGTCCGCGGTCAGGGTGGCGATTACTTCGCTGATAGTGTCGGTGATCTGGGTCAC
>NZ_CDBW01000029.1 GCF_000820145.1 Aeromonas sobria
TTGGGAAACAACGCCGGGGTAAGGGAAAGAGGGATGGTTTCGCCATCCCTCTTTTGCTTTTCTGGCTGCGCTATAGATGGTCAGGCCATCTTGAACGGCGTCAACGCTGCCAGTGGGGCATCCATGAATTCCTGCACCTCCTCGCCGTCTTGTAGCTCTCGCCGCGGGCGCTCCAGTATTCGAGGGTGTCGCCGCTGCTCTCACCGATTATCTGCAGCAGCTGGTTCAGGCGCCAGGTATTGCCAGCGTTGATGAAGATGGAATTCATAGGGTTGTCGAACTGATGGATGCTGATGGTTTCCACCCCTAAGCTTGTGCCAAGCTCATTGGCCTTGGCATCCCAGTCACTGCTGGTCACTACATAGGGGATGAGGCGGATGCGCTTGACCTGTTTGCGAGCGAGCAGGGTTTGCGCCCGAGCTCAGCCGAGCAGACCCGTAAATTCGGTGGCTTTACGTGGTTGAGCAATAGCTATTCTATGAACCGTGTCCTATCGGATATATGGCTGGCATCTGCGGCTATGCAATCAGCTTACGGTATGGCTTCGGGCTAATGTGGCATGTGGCGAATCAGCTTGAGTGGCCATCTGCTCATGATGGTCACTTCCCAACCTTTGCCATTGCTCGCTCAACCATGGTGGCTGGGGTTCTTTCCAGTGACGCATGATTGCACTCGGGGCAGATCTCAAACCAGTTGTAGCCTCGTACCATGACGTCACTCTTGGGGGCGACCGTCTTGTGCCAGCCACATTTGGGGCAGTGAAAGGTAGAAGGGGGCGGGGTAATAGGCATAGGATCCTCAACAAGTTCCGTTTTGGTCCAATTTACCACAGTGACGACTTGTTGAGTGAAGCTGTTTCTGCATGTTGCATCGAAAATCCCCGTTCTTTCAGAACGGGATTAGGTCAAATAAGGTTCTTGATGGCTATGTCCCAATGATGTGTTGAAAGGCTCATATTCAAGTAGGCCATCAGAGATTACAGCGTTCTTCGGGTTGAACAACGGGATGGGGATATCCGGGGTTATATGGCTGGCAAGGGGAGGTAACGGGGTGGTATGGCAGGATGAGCAGCTGTTGGGGTGATACGAATAGAGGCAAATAAAAAATCCGAAACCAACTCAAGTGGTTTCGGATTTTTTCAGTTCTGAAGGACCAATCAAAAGATCCCAAGCTGATGGTGATTGCACCCTGAGGCGCGTTTTATATCAGCCGGATATCAGCCTTTGAACTTGCTGAACACCAGAGAGGCGTTGGTACCGCCAAAGCCAAAGCTGTTGGACATGATGGTATTGAGCTCGGCCTCTTCGTACTCGCGTACGATGGGCAGACCTTCAGCCTTCTCGTCCAGGGTCTCGATGTTGATGCTGGGGGCAATAAAGCCGTGTTCCATCATCAGCAGGGAGTAGACAGCCTCATGAACGCCTGCGGCGCCCAGCGCATGGCCGGTCATCGCCTTGGTGGCGGAGATCTTGGGGCCCTTGGTGCCAAACAGGGTCTGGATAGCTTCCAGCTCTTTGGTATCACCAACCGGAGTGGAGGTGCCGTGGGTGTTGATGTAATCAACAGTGCCAACACCTTGCATCGCCATCTTCATGCAACGCACCGCGCCTTCACCGCTCGGTGCAACCATGTCGTAGCCATCGGAGGTGGCACCGTAACCGGTCAGTTCGGCATAGATGTGAGCACCACGGGCCAGCGCATGTTCCAGCTCTTCAACGACCAGAATGCCACCGCCACCGGAGATAACGAAACCGTCACGGTTCGCATCATAGGTACGGGACGCTTTTTCCGGGGTGTCGTTGTACTTGGTGGAGAGGGCGCCCATGGCGTCAAACTGGATGGTAGAGGACCAGTCCAGCTCTTCACCGCCGCCAGCGAACACCACATCCTGTTTGCCAAGCTGGATCAACTCCATGGCGTGACCGATGCAATGAGCAGAGGTAGCGCAGGCAGAGCTGATGGAGTAGTTGACACCCTTGATCTGGAACGGGGTCGCCAGGCAGGCAGAGGTGGTGGAAGACATGGTGCGCGGCACCATGTAAGGACCCACACGCTTGACCCCTTTCTCACGGGCGATGTCCACAGATTCCGAGGTGTTCTTGCCGGAGGCACCACCTGAACCGACCACCAGGCCGGTACGCTCGTTGGAGACCTGATCTTCCGCCAGACCGGCATCTTCAATGGCCTGCTGCATGGAGAGGTAGGCGTAGGCCGCAGCGTCGCCCATGAAACGCATGACTTTACGGTCGATCAGTTCAGACGGCTCGAGTTTGATGTTACCCCAGACACGGCTGCGCAGGCTGTGCTGCTCGAACTGCTCGGAATAGGTGATGCCGGATTTACCTGCTTTCAGGGAGGCCAGCACTTCTTCCTTGTTGTTGCCGATACTGGAGATGACGCCGATACCGGTGATCACTGCTCTTCTCATTAATTCATCTCGTCTGGAAAAACTGGCACCAAGTCTACCCGCTTTCAGCTGCCAAACTGGTCTGCTTTCACTTAGTAGGTAGAGAAGGTGTGCTTATGGTGAGTGCGAGAGCTTATCACGCTGCCTATCAGGTGTCAGTAACGGGAGAGCTCATCCATCTGTCGTGGCAGAGTGAACGCTTGGTGGTCTCAATCAACCTGGTAGCCTGGTGTAGCTGCGGGCCTGCGACGGTGAACAACCGCTGCAACCCCCAGGCAAGCACGGGGAACTGCGCTATTGCGTCATGCCTCGCCCCAACGTGATGAGTGCAGTTGCTGAAGATGAAAGGTTATGGCAGGACGGCATTGCCCTTGGGGCTGTCTCCCGAGGCCCGGGATATATAGCGCAGATATCAACGCACTCTGTTGAATTATCATAATGATAATGGTCAGCCAGATTATATCATTTCAACCCCTGTAGAACGGGCTGAATGATAATTCTCACCCCCATTGGGCGAGACAATTTATTTATGATTATCTGGGGGGGTAATGCGTTGGTCAGATGTATCTGGCGTTTCATGGAATAAATCGCTGAAATAGCTGCTTTTTTTGTGGGTGGCATCACATACTTTCGCCATTTATTAATATCTGCCAGAATTTTATTAGCTTGGCATGGTTATTGATTGCCTTACATCGACGCTAACCGATGAGCTCACCCACAACCGGGATGCTGGTGACATCGTGAGTGAAAGGGGAGCTATCCATATCTCATCCAATGATTGGGGCGAACGATGAAAGCAGTTAACGAATTAATCAAAGAGATCAGAGCACTCAAGTCCAACCTGCATGAAAAAGATTTTCTGCTGACCTGGGAGCAAACCCCTCAGGAGCTGGAGCTGGTATTGAAACTGGCCGAATCCCTCAAGACCCTGCGCGCCGAAAATATCTGCACCAAACTGTTTAATAGCGGGCTCGGTATCTCGGTTTTCCGCGATAACTCCACCCGAACCCGCTTCTCTTACGCCTCCGCCTTGAACCTGCTCGGTCTGGCCCAGCAGGACCTAGATGAGGGTAAATCCCAGATCGCCCACGGCGAGACCGTCCGTGAAACTGCCAACATGATCTCGTTTTGCGCCGATGCCATCGGGATCCGTGACGACATGTTCCTCGGTGCCGGTAACGCCTATATGCGCGAAGTGGGCGCTGCACTGGACGAAGGGTTCGAAAAAGGTGTGCTGCCCCAGCGTCCGGCACTGGTCAACCTGCAGTGCGACATTGATCACCCGACCCAGTCGATGGCTGATCTCGCCTGGTTGCAGGAGCACTTCGGCAGTCTGGAGAGCCTCAAGGGCAAGAAGATTGCCATGACCTGGGCCTACTCCCCGAGCTACGGCAAGCCGCTCTCCGTGCCCCAGGGCATCATAGGTCTGATGACCCGTTTCGGCATGGATGTGACCCTGGCCCACCCGGAAGGGTATGACCTGATCCCGGACGTGATCGAAGTGGCCAAAGAGAATGCCAAGGCCTCCGGCGGCAGCTTTCGTCAGGTCACCTCCATAGAAGAGGCGTTCAAGGACGCCGATATCGTCTATCCCAAGTCCTGGGCCCCCTACAAGGTGATGGAGCAGCGCACCGAGCTGCTGCGTGCCAATGACCACGCTGGCCTCAAGGAGCTGGAGAAACACTGTCTGGAGCAGAACGCCAAGCACAAGGATTGGCACTGCACCGAGGAGATGATGAAACTCACCAAGAGGGGCGAGGCGCTCTATATGCACTGCCTGCCCGCCGATATTTCCGGTGTCTCCTGCAAAGAGGGTGAAGTGACCGAAGGGGTATTCGAAAAATATCGTATCGCCACTTACAAAGAGGCGAGCTGGAAGCCCTATATTATCGCCGCCATGATCATGGCCCGTAAATTCTCCGCTCCGGCCGAAACCCTGGAAAATCTGATTAAAGAGGCGCAAAAGCGGGTTAAATAAATAACAGCAGGGCAGGGTGAGTATTCATCCTGCCTAGACTGTATAACCCATTATTTCGAGTTTTCTCCCCGTGGCATCTGAATAACGGATCTCCCGGCGAGGCAGCTCTTTGTCAGGTAACGCCTAGTGAGGTAAGCATGTCCCAATTTTCTTTGAAGATGGATATTGCCGATAACCGCTTTTTTACCGCCGAGCCATCACCGCTGTTTTCCCGTGTTGAAGCACAAAAGGCTCGTGCCTTTCATAAAAAACTGGCCGGTTATGAGCCGACTCCCCTGTGCGACCTTATCGATCTGGCCGCCTATATCGGGGTGAAAAATATATTGGTCAAGGATGAGTCAAAGCGCTTTGGCCTCAATGCCTTCAAGATGCTGGGTGGCGTTTATGCCATCGCCAACCTGCTCTGTGAAAAATATGGGGTGGCTATCGAGGATTTCTCCTTTGATCTCATCAAACGCACCATCAAGGAGCCGATGACCTTCGCCACCACCACAGATGGCAACCATGGTCGCGGCGTTGCCTGGGCTGCCAAGCAGGTGGGTCAGCATGCGGTGGTCTACATGCCCAAGGGCTCCGCCCAGGAGCGGGTGGATCACATCCTCAACCTCGGTGCCGAGTGCATTGTCACCGACATGAACTATGACGACACCGTGCGCCTGACCATGAAGATGGCCGAAGAGCGCGGTTGGCACATTGTGCAGGACACCGCCTGGGAGGGCTACACCAAGATCCCGACCTGGATCATGCAGGGTTACTCCACCCTGGCCGACGAAGCGGTCGAGCAGATGCAGGATATGGGCATCAAGCAGCCCACTCACGTGCTGCTGCAGGCCGGGGTAGGGGCGCTGGCGGGCGGGGTGCTCGGTTATCTGGTTGACTGCTTCGGGGCAAAAAACCTGCACAGCATAGTGGTCGAGCCGGATCAGGCCGACTGCATCTACCGCTCCGGCGTGGCGGGGGAGATGGTCAACGTGGGGGGTGATATGCGCACCATCATGGCCGGTCTCGCCTGTGGCGAACCCAACCCGCTCGGCTGGCCACTGCTCAGAAGCTGCACCACCCAGTTCATCTCCTGTGACGACAAGGTGTCGGCGCTGGGCATGCGGGTGCTGGGCAACCCCCTTGGCAATGACCCCCGCATTATCTCCGGCGAATCCGGCTCGGTCGGCACCGGTGTGTTGGCGGCAGTACGTCACCACCCGGATCGCGCGGCGCTGATGGTGCGTCTCGGGCTGGATAGCAACTCGGTGGTGCTGATCATCAACACCGAAGGGGATACCGATGTGACCCACTACCGGGAAGTGGTGTGGGAAGGCAAGCATCCAGCCTGCGAGTAATCACCACGAATCAAAGAAATGATCGCGCCCTGTCAACGGGGCGCGGTAACGGGCACAGGGCGCTGCCGACGAACAGGCCGCGCACTCTCAGTTGTTATGGAGAATCACAATGAGCAAGCAAATTCCGTTTGAAATGGTGTTGGAGAAGGCCTACCAGTACAAGGCCGAGATGAGTCAGTTCCTGCGCGACATGATCGCTATCCCGAGCGAAAGCTGCGATGAAGAGCGGGTGGTACTGCGCATCAAGCAGGAGATGGAGAAGGTTGGTTTCGACAAGGTCGAGATCGACCCCATGGGCAACGTGCTGGGCTATATCGGCCACGGCCCGCACCTGATCGCCATGGATGCCCACATCGATACCGTCGGGGTCGGCAACCGCGCCAACTGGACCTTCGACCCCTATGAGGGGATGGAAGATCACGAGATCATCGGCGGCCGTGGCGCCTCCGATCAGGAAGGGGGCATGGCCTCCATGGTCTATGCGGGCAAGATCATCAAGGATTTGGGGCTGGAAGATAAATACACCCTGCTGGTGACCGGTACCGTGCAGGAGGAGGATTGCGATGGTCTCTGCTGGCAGTACATCATCGAGCAGAGCAAGATCCGCCCCGAGTTTGTGGTCAGTACCGAGCCGACCGACTGCCAGATCTACCGTGGCCAGCGTGGCCGTATGGAGATCCGTGTCGAGGTGCAGGGTGTCAGTTGCCACGGCTCCGCGCCGGAGCGCGGTGACAACGCCATCTTCAAGATGGGCCCGATCCTGGGCGAATTGCAGGAGCTCAGCCACAACCTTGGCAATGACGACTTCCTCGGCAAGGGGACCCTGACCGTTTCCGAGATCTTCTTCACCTCCCCGAGCCGCTGCGCGGTGGCGGACAGCTGCGCCGTCTCCATCGACCGCCGTCTCACCTGGGGCGAGAGCTGGCAAGGTGCGCTGGACGAGATCCGAGCCCTGCCTGCGGTACAAGCCGCCGGTGCCGAGGTCTCCATGTACCAGTACGATCGTCCGGCCTATACCGGTCTGGTCTACCCGACCGAGTGCTACTTCCCGACCTGGAAAGTGGAAGAGGATCACATCACGGTCAAGACCCTCTCCAAGGCCTATCGCGAGCTGTTCCGCAAAGAGCCGGTGGTGGACAAGTGGACCTTCTCGACCAACGGGGTCTCCATCATGGGTCGCCACGGCATTCCGGTCATCGGCTTTGGTCCAGGTAAAGAGCCGGAAGCCCACGCCCCGAACGAGAAGACCTGGAAAGAGCATCTGGTCAAGTGCGCCGCCATGTATGCGGTGATCCCCATGCTCTATCTGGCCGAGCTGGACAAGTAAGGGGTCTGCCGGGGGGTGACCGCTATCGTCGCCCGGCTGTTGCAAGTGCCCCGTCTGTGGCAGGCGGGGCCTTGGTGTTTGAAGCTATGGGAGGTTCGAGGTGGTGGGGATGAAACGGCTGATAAAAAACGGTGTGCTGGTCGATCCACAAGGGGAGTATCGTCAGGATCTGCTGATCGATAACGGGGTGATCCGCGCCCGTGCGGCCGATATCCAGCCCGATGGTGAGACCGAGGTGATCGATGCTAGCGGCTGCTACGTGATGCCCGGTGGCATCGACGTCCACACCCACTTCAACATCGATGTGGGCATCGCCCGCAGTTGCGATGACTTTTTCAGCGGTACCCGTGCCGCCGCTTGTGGTGGTACTACTTCCATCATCGACCACATGGGATTTGGCCCGGCGGGATGCAATCTGCATCACCAGCTGGCCCGTTATCACGACTACGCCGCCGATCAGGCGGTGATCGACTACAGCTTTCATGGCGTGATCCAGCATGTGGATGACGCCATCCTCCACGAAATGGCCGCCATGGTGCAGGAGGAGGGGATCAGCAGCTTCAAGCTCTATCTCACCTACCAGTACAAGTTGGGGGACCATGACGTGCTGCGCGCGCTGGCTCGCCTCAAAGAGGTGGGGGCGCTCGCCACCGTCCATCCCGAGAACGATGCCGCCATCGCGACGCGCCGTGCGGCCCTGTTGGCCGCTGGCCACCATGAGCCCTGGTATCACCCGCAAAGCCGTCCGCTGGAGTGCGAGGCGGAGGCGATCGCCCGGATGATCAATCTGGCGGGGCTGGCGGGCAATGCGCCGCTCTATATCGTCCACCTCTCCAACGGCTTGGGGCTGGAGTACCTCAAGCTGGCGCGCCGTCAGGGTCAGCCAGTCTGGGTGGAGACCTGCCCGCAATATCTGCTGCTCGATGACAGCTGCTACTACCGCGAAGACGGGGTCGACTTCCTGTTGAGCCCGCCGCTGCGCGGGCGCAGCGAGCAGGACAAGCTGTGGGTCGGCGTCGCTGCTGGCGACATCGATACAGTGGCGACCGATCACTGCAACTTCTCCCACGCCCAGCGCATGACCCTCTCGGGCGGCGATTTCAGCCGCTGCCCCAACGGCTTGCCCGGGGTCGAGAACCGGATGTTGCTGCTGTTTGCCCACGGGGTGCTCGGCGGGCGCATCTCGCCATCGCGCTTTGTGGCGCTCACCAGCGCCAATTCGGCGCGCCTGTTTGGCCTCTGGCCGCGCAAGGGCAATCTGCAGCCAGGGGCCGACGCCGATCTGGTGCTGATGGATCCCCGTGGCGAGACCCAAATCCGCCACGCCGCGCTGCATGACAACGGAGACTACAGCCCCTACGAGGGGATGCGCTGCCCCAGCCAGATCAGGATGACCCTCAGTCGCGGCGAGATCGTGGCCCGCGATGGTGAGTTCACCGGACAACGGGGTCATGGCCGCTTTCTGGCGAGGGCACCCTTTGATCCGCAGCTGGTTGATCCGCTGCTGGGCAAAGCGGTCAGTGCGCCATCCCCTTGCGCCACCCAGTTGGCAACTCGCTAGGGTGGGCATTTGCCACGGCACAAATGGCAGAAAACAGCACAGCGATAGACAGAACAACCGAGCCGGTATGACGCCGGCCAACCCTTATCATCGGAGAGCACAAGATGAAACAGCGTATCGTACTGGCCCTGGGGGGCAACGCTCTGGGCAACAACCTGCCCGAGCAGATGAAGGCGGTGCAGAGCACGGCGGGCACCATCGCCGACCTGATCGCCCAAGGGCACGAAGTGGTGGTCACCCACGGCAACGGGCCGCAGGTGGGGATGATCCAGCAGGCATTCGAGGTGGCGGCCCGCCACGAGCCAAAATCCCCCCATCTGCCGATGTCGGTCTGCGTGGCCCTGAGTCAGGGTTATATCGGTTATGACCTGCAAAACGCCCTGCGCGAAGCCTTGCTGGAGCGTGGCATCCACAAGCCGGTCGCTACTCTGGTGACGCAAGTGGAGGTGGATAAAAACGACCCCGCCTTCCTCGATCCGAGCAAACCCATCGGCGGTTTCTTCAGCAAGGAGGAGGCCGAGGTACTGATGGCGCAGGGTGAGCACCTCAAAGAGGATGCCGGTCGTGGTTATCGCCGGGTGGTGGCATCTCCCAAGCCCATTAACATTATCGAAAAAGAGACAGTCACCGCCATGCTGGCCGCCGGTCAGGTGGTGATCACCGTCGGTGGGGGCGGTATTCCGGTACTGCGGGAGGGGAACCATCTGCGTGGTGCCAGCGCGGTGATCGACAAGGATTGGGCCAGTGCCAAGCTGGCGGAACTGATCGACGCCGACATGCTGATCATCCTCACCGCGGTGGAGAAAGTCGCCATCAACTTCGGCAAGCCCGATGTGCAGTGGCTCGATACCCTGAGCGTGGCTGATGCCAACAGCTTTATCGCCCAGGGGCAGTTTGCCAAGGGCTCCATGTTGCCCAAGGTGGAGGCGGCGCTTTCCTTTGCCACCTCGCTGCCGGGACGCAAATCCCTCATCACCTTGCTGGAGAAGGCCGCCGAGGGGATCGCGGGCAAGACCGGCACCCTGATCAGCCAGTAACAGGCGTCTCTACGGTTGATATATGCGCAGGGGGCCTTGGCCCCCTGCTGTTTTTGGCAAGGGCGCTGCCGTGGCTGAGGTCGATATACTCATAGAGCGTGGCCCGACCGCCAGCACAGGGGTAAGATAGCCACCCCGATAAGGGGTTGGCCCACCGGAACAAGAGGCGAAAGGCAGAGCAATGCGTGGTGAGAGATGAGCACAAAGATCAATATGGCGGCGCTGGGGGGACTGGTCCTGCTCACCGCTATCTGGAGTTACAGCTGGATCGTGATGAAGCAGGTGATGCTCTACGCGGGAGCCTTCGAGTTCACTGCCCTGCGCTGCCTGTGCGGTTCCCTGGTGTTATTGCTGGTGCAGGCCCTGCGCGGCCGCCGTTATCTCAAACCCACCCCGTTTCGCTATACCCTCGCCATCGCGCTGTTCCAGACCTGTGGCATGGTGGGGTTGGCCCAGTGGGCCCTGATCAGCGGCGGTGCGGGCAAGGTGGCCATTCTGAGTTACACCATGCCGTTCTGGGTAGTGATCTTCGCGGCGCTCTTTTTGGGGGAGCGGTTGCGCAAGCTGCACTATCTGGCGGTTGGGGTGGCGGCCTGCGGGCTGCTGTTGGTGATCCAGCCCTGGCTGCTGCACCTTGAATCCCTTAAGAGCGCGCTGCTGGGGATTGCCTCCGGCATCTGCTGGGGGATCAGTGCCATCATCGCCAAGCGGATGTATGCCCGCCACCCCGGAGTGGATCTGATGTCCCTCACCACCTGGCAGATGATCTACGCCACTATCGTGATGACGCTGGTGGCGGCGCTGGTGCCAGAGCGCCCCATCGACTGGCAACCTTATGTGATGGGGGCGCTGGCCTATAGCGCCATCTTCGCCACCGCCATTGCCTGGAGTCTCTGGCTCTTCGTGCTGAAAAAACTGCCGGCAGGGGTAGCCAGCCTCAGCACCCTGGCGGTGCCGGTGACTGGCGTGCTGCTCTCCTGGTGGCTGCTCGGTGAAAACCCGGGGCCGGTAGAGGGGAGCGGCATCGGCCTTATCGTGCTTGCGCTGTTGGTGATCAGCCGCAAGGGCAAGCGCTCCGTGGTGTCGGTCGCAGGGGAGACCCGTATAAAGCACGGTTGAGCGGTTAGCGATCCGGCGCTGGGGTTCGTCTGGCGTGGATCAAGGCGCTCTTAAAAGAGCCCGCGACAGCAGAGCAACCTCTCGTTACTATGTCGTTACATAGCTGCGTTGGAACGCAGGTATATGATTCAATGTAATTATTTCAACGAACTTAACGGCAAGGATGAAACCGTATGATGACGCTGATGTGGTTGGCCATAGGCCTGGTGTGTCTGGTGGTGGGGGCTGAATCTCTGGTGCGAGGGGCATCGCGCCTCGCCACCATGATGGGTATCTCCCCGCTGGTGGTGGGATTGACCATAGTCGCTTTTGGGACCAGTGCCCCTGAACTGGCGGTGAGCATTCAGTCTGGCCTCGAGGGACAGGCGGGTATCGCGGTGGGTAACGTGGTCGGCAGCAATATCTTCAACGTGCTGTTTATTCTCGGCGTCTCGGCCTTGATTGTGCCGTTGGTAGTTTCGCAGCAGCTGGTGCGTTTCGATGTGCCCTTGATGATCGCCATTTCAGTGCTGGTGCTGCTGTTTGGTTGGGATGGCCGGATCTCAGCCTTCGAAGGGGCGCTGCTGTTTGCTGGTGTCGTCGCCTATACCGTGTTTCTGTTTGTCCAGAGTCGCCGTGAAACCAAGGCGGTGCAGGCGGAATATGAGCAGGAGTTTGGCCAAAAAGAGCCCGAGACACCTCACAGCTTGCCCCGCAATCTGCTCTTTATCGTGGCGGGATTGGGGATGTTGATCCTGGGCTCCCGCCTGCTGGTCAGCAGCGCGGTGGAGATTGCCCACTACTTCGGGGTGAGCGATCTGGTGATTGGCCTCACTATAGTGGCCGTCGGCACCTCACTGCCGGAGGTAGTGACCTCTATCGTCGCCGCCCTGCGCGGTGAGCGGGATATCGCGGTGGGCAACGTGGTAGGCAGCAATATTTTCAATATTCTCTGCGTACTGGGGCTCACCTCCATGGTGACGCCGGGGGGGCTCGAGGTGTCGGCCACCGCCCTGCAGTTCGATATTCCGGTGATGATTGCGGTGGCGCTCGCCTGCTTGCCCATCTTCTTCACCGGTTACACCATCGCCCGCTGGGAAGGGGCGCTGTTTCTGGCCTTTTACATCGGCTACACCACCTGGCTGATCCTGCACGCCACATCCAGTCCGCTGCAAAGCCAGTTCAGTGCAGCGCTGGTCGGCTTCGTGCTACCCCTGACGGCGATTACCCTGGCGGTGCTGGCGTTTCGTGCCTGGCGCCTGCAGCGAACCCAGCCGTGACGCAGGTAGCCCTGATGTAAAGGGAGCGGCATAACCCGACAGGCCGAAAAAAGCCCCACCATCACGGTGGGGCTTTCTGTTTGGCGGGTTGGTGCCGAAGTCGCAAACGCGAAGCTAGTTTTGCTTCCCCTTATCTGCGCTTGGCCAGGTGCATCATGGCTTCCAGCACTGCGCCGCCGATGGCACGGGCCTTGTCAGAGACGGTGGTGGCATCGGCGCGCTCGCCTCTGGGGTCGATATCGCCAATCTTGAAGCCGACTGGTACTTCGATGCCATCGCTCAGCAGCCCCCGCACCATGCCGGAGAGCGGCGCGATAATGGGGGCATCCCCCACATGGGCAATCACATCTCCTTCCTGCACCAGATCGCCGAGCTTGATCAGGCTCTTCATCACCCCGGGGGCGGGGGCACGCACCACCCGGCGGGCGGAGTGACCCTCGATCACCCCGGGAATGCCGGTATTGGGCTGGGCGGGGCCCTGATAGATGACCCGCCCCAGATGGTGGCCGCGGTTGGTTTCGATCACCGCATCACAGTCGCGTCCCGCCTCAAAACCCGGGCCCAAGGCCACCGTGATGGGGGCCATCTCCTTGTGGGTACCGAGGTTCTGCTTGGCCAAAATGGCATCCACCAGATAGCGGGGCTTGAGCTCGGAGAGGGTGGCGCAGTCGGGGTCAACCAGCAGCGGAATGATGCCCCGATCCAGCTGCTCGAACGCCTGCTCGACGCTCTCGACCCGCTTGGCGCGCACCCCTTCGACACTGGTTTCGCCGTCAAACATCCCTTGCGCGAAGGCGACGGTGCGGCGGATCACCGTGGGTTTGTCGAGATCCAGCATCACCACCTTGAAGCCCGCATTGTGCAGCCGCAACGCGACGCCGGTGGCGATATCGCCGGAGCCGCGCATTACCACCAGTTGATCCCGCTTGAGGCGCACATCGTCCTGCATCAGGCCGCCTGCCTTGCCGTTTTTCACTTGCAGCAGTTCGGCGAGGATGCTGATGGCGATCTCCTCGGGCGTCTCGGCACCGATGTTGTAGCCGATGGGGGCGTGCAAGCGCTGCAACTGCTCCAGACTCACCCCTTGCTGGCGCAGGGCCTGGGTGAAGGTCTGTACCTTGCGCTTGCTGGCGAGCAGCCCCAGATAGGCGAGGGGACGGTTTATCAGCCGCTCCAGCGCCTCCTTGTCCTGATGGTTGGTGGCGATGATGACAAAGTTGGCAGGTTCGATGGCCAGTGCCTCGATTACCGCGCTGATGGTGTCGGCCTGTTTGAGATGGGTGCCGGCGGGGAAGTGATCGGGGTTGAGGCTCCCTTCAAAGCAGTCGCCGACATGGATATCAAAACCGAGCGGTGCCGCAGCATGGGCCAGCGCCCGGTTGACGTGACCGGCGCCGATCAATACCAGACGGGGGCGCAGGCCGTAGACATCGATATAGACCGACATGGCGCCGCCACAATCCGACCCCACCGCATGTTCGCCGTTGCGGGCCATCCGGCCATGGAAGATGCGCGGCTTGCGCTCACCAATGGCGGCCACCGCCTCTTCGATCACCAGCCGTTCAATCATGCCGCCGCCGATGGTGCCGAGGATCTGGCCATCGGCCATCACCAGCATCTGGGCCTGATGGCGGGGGGTGGAGCCGCGGCTCTCGATGATCTGGGCAATGGCAAACGGGGTGTTCTCCTGTTCCAGTCGGGCTGCGTGTGAAAACAGATTCATAAGGTACCTCTTCTTATCCTTAAATCATCATGGGCGAGGCGGCTGTGCCTCATCCTGAGCGAAGTAGCCGAGTGCGTGGCGAATGGGCTGTGGCTCGCGAACCGCTCCCTGCCAGATGGCGTGGAGCTCGGGGTGCCGGGCCAGCAGGTTTATCAAGGGCGGTAGCCATGACGGCTCATTTTGATAATCGCCATTGATAAACCAGATCCGGCGCGCCCTGGCCGGGGTGCCCTTGAACACCCCCTGAGGGTGGGAGAGCAGCTTGTGAAACAGTGCCCAGTCGAGCGGGTCACCGGCCTCTATCCCGCACAGGGCCTGGAATTCGGCCCAGCGGTGGATCTGCTGCGGGTCGGCCTTGGCCCCCACCATGGCGCCGCCCGTCAGGGCGATCACCCAATCACTGCTCTGGGGAATGCAAGGTTCGTGCAAAGCGGGCACTTTCAATAACTTGTGATTGGCGCCATCCGCTTCGACCAGGATGAGATCGAAGCGTTGCTGCCCCTTGATGAGATCAATCTGCTGGGGTGTGGGGCCCGCCACCTTGCCGCTGGCCTGATCGATATGGCTGAACAGGGCGACCAGGGTCGGCTCATCGGGCAGTTGCTGACAGCGGGTCAGCTGGCGGACGGGATCGGCTTCCAGGATCAATTCCCGATAGTGTGACGGGGCAGGCAGAAACATCCGGGTGGTGGTGGTAATTAGCACCCTTTTACCCTGTTTATAAAAATATTCCGCCAGCCAGAACAGGGTGCTGGTTTTTCCACCGGCCCCGCAGAGGCTAATTAAGGTGGTATGGCTATCAATATTTTTGGTGAGCGGGTTTAATAGCGAATCTATATCTGGAAATGCGACAGCAACAGCGTGTGGGTGCGACATGATGACGACCAAAATAAATATCGAAGGGAGTGGAAAACAACGTTGCCAGGAACAAGTGCAGTGTGACTGTATAATAACGGCGGCGGGTTTATCTTCCCGAATGGGTACCTGGAAAATGATGCTACCTTATTGCCAGGGGACAATGCTTGATGCAAGTCTCAAAAATGCCCTGGCCTTTTGTCAGCGGGTTATTCTGGTGGTGGGCCATCGTGGCGAGGAGCTTCAACAACGCTACCTTGAGCGGCCGGATATTGTTGTCGTCCACAATCCCGACTATCGGCAGGGGCTGGGCAGCTCCATCCGCTCTGCCCTGGCGGCCAGTGACGCTGACTACCTCTTTATCAGCCACGGGGATCTCCCCTGTATCCCGCGCGATGTCTATCAACAGCTCTGGCTGGCTCGGGGCTGTGAGTCACTCTTTCCCACCTGGCAGGGGGAGGCGGGCCATCCGGTGTTGCTGCCCAAATCCCTTGCCCGCGAGCTGGCAGCGGCCCCGGTGCAGCCGTCGGTACGGCGCTGGTTGCAAGGGCATCCCCACCGTATGGTGCCAGTCGACAGCCCCGCCATCCTGTTTGATGTGGATACCCCGGAGCGCTATCAGGCGCTGCTGGGCGGTGCGCTGGAAAATGAGAACGAGCGCGCGAAATAACCCTGTTTTAAAAAGATAACGGGGAGATAAATGGCGTATCAAAGTGATATTTCTCGCACTTGATCTGATAGGGCGAGTTCTTTTTAGTCAGCTCATTCAGTAAATTTCAGAGTGATTGATAACTACTCGCAACACCCATAATGGTGGCATCGCAAAATATCCTCATTAATTGGAGCTGTCTCACGCTTTCACCCTAAAAAATAGTTTTGTAGCTGGTGTGGCCTGATAGTTGCTCCTCTCCTTGCCAAGGGGTAAAGCCCGTGCGGGATACCCCATTTATTCATGCTGCCAATGGGCAGAACAGCTGCAAGGAGATTGCCATGGGCGATATTATGCGACCCGTTCCGTTCAAGAACCTTCTGACCCGTATTTTCGCGGAATATAAAGAGAGTCAGAGCATTTTCGGTATTCCCGCCGCGCAATTCTATCGCAAGCAGGACGAGCGCAAGATCAATGTGTTCGGTGAAACCTGCGAAACCCCCATCGGTCCGGCGGCTGGCCCCCATACCCAGCTGGCCCAGAATATCGTCACCTCCTGGCTGACCGGCGGGCGCTTTATCGAGCTCAAGACGGTGCAGATCCTGGACCGTCTCGAACTGGCAAAGCCCTGTATCGACGCTGAAGATGAGTGCTTCAACACCGAGTGGTCCACCGAGTTCACCCTGCCCAAGGCGTTCGACGAGTATCTGAAGGCCTGGTTTGCCCTCTATCTGCTGGAGGAGGTGTTTGACCCGCGCCTTGAAGGGGAGGCCAAGTCCTTCATTTTCAACATGAGCGTGGGTTACAACCTCGATGGCATCAAACAGCCGGCGATGCAGCAGTTCATCCACAGCTTGAAGGATGCCAGCACCAGCCCGAAATTTGCCGAGTACCAGCAAGCGCTGCGCGAACTGGTGGCCGACGAGCAGTTTATCGCCGAGCTGGGACTGGGTGCCCGCCGCGATCGCCTGCAACAGCTGGTGGATCGTATCCCGGCCAATCTGGTGCACGGCGTCACCCTCTCTACCATGCACGGCTGCCCGCCCAACGAGATCGAGGCCATCTGCCGCTACATGCTGGAAGAGAAGGGGCTCAACACCTTCGTCAAACTGAATCCGACCCTGCTGGGCTACCCGCGGGTGCGCGAGATCCTCGACACCTGTGGCTTTGATTACATCGGTCTGAGCGAAGAGTCGTTCGATCACGACCTCAAGCTGGATCAGGCCAAGGCGATGCTGACCCGCCTGATGGCGCTGGGGGCCGAGAAGGGGCTCACCTTCGGGGTCAAGCTGACCAACACCCTCGGGACTATCAACCGCAAGGGGGCGCTGCCGGGTGATGAGATGTATATGTCCGGCCGCGCACTGTTCCCGCTCTCCATCAACGTGGCCGCCGTGCTGTCCCGCGCCTTCGATGGCAAGCTGCCCATCTCCTACTCGGGTGGTGCCAGCAAGTTCAACATCGCGGAGATCTTCGAGACCGGTATTCGTCCCATCACCATGGCCACCGACCTGCTGAAACCGGGTGGTTACCTGCGCCAGATCGAGTGCCTCAAAGAGATCGACGCTTCCGATAGTTGGGGCATGAGTCAGGTGGATGTGGCGAAGCTGGAGGCGCTGGCCGCCAAGGCCCTCACCATGGATTACACCCAGAAGGAGTGGAAGTCCGACGATCGTATCGAAGTGGGTGGCGGTCTGCCGATGACCGACTGCTACGTGGCGCCCTGTGTCACCGCCTGCGCCGTGCATCAGGATATCCCCGAGTACATTCGTCTGATGGGCGAGGGGGAGTATGTGGCAGCCCTTGAGCTGATTTATCAGCGCAACGCCCTGCCCGCCATCACCGGCCATATCTGCGATCACCAGTGCCAGTACAACTGCACCCGTCTCGACTACGACAGCCCGCTCAATATCCGCGAGCTAAAAAAAGTAGCGCTGGAGCGCGGCTGGGAAGGGTACAAGGCGCGCTGGCACAAACCGGCAGGCAGCGGTGACAAGCACCCGGTTGCGGTTATTGGTGCAGGCCCGGCCGGTCTCTCCGCCGGTTACTTCCTGGCCCGTGCCGGTCACCCGGTCACCGTGTTCGAGCGCGAAGCGGATGCCGGTGGCGTGGTCAAACACATCATCCCCGAGTTCCGCATCCCGGCCGAGCTTATCCAGCACGACATCGACTTTGTCGCCGCTCACGGGGTCAAGTTCGAGTTTGGTTGCGATCCGGCGCTCACCGTCGACAAGCTGCACGCCCAGGGCTTTACCTATGTCTTCGTCGGCATCGGCGCCGACAAGAATGGCGGCATGCGTCTCGAAGGGGGTCATGATCGGGTCTACAAGTCTTTTAACTTCCTGCGCAGCTTCAATCAGGGCAAACCGCTGCCGCTGGGCCGCCATGTGGCGGTGATCGGAGCCGGTAACACCGCCATGGACTGTGCCCGCGCCGCTCTCAAGGTGCCGGGTGTCAGCGATGTGACCGTGATCTACCGCCGCAGCGAGAAAGAGATGCCCGCCTATCGCGAGGAGTATCTGGAAGCGGTGGAGGATGGAGTACGTTTCTGCTTCCTCACCAATCCGGAGCGCTTTGAGAAAGATGGCAAGCTTGTCGTGCGGATGATGGCGCTGGGGGATCCTGACGAGCAGGGCCGCCGCCGTCCGGTGCCCACCGAGCAGACCGAAGTGATGCAGATGGATGCGCTGATCACCGCCATCGGCGAGCAGCCTGATTGCGAAGTATTGAAAGCGATGGGCATTCCCCTTGGCAGCGATGGCTGGCCGGACGTGGATAGCCAGACTGGCGAAACCAGCCGTCGCAACGTCTTCCTGATCGGTGACGTGCAGAGCGGCCCGTCCTCCATCGTCGGTGCCATCGGCGGTGCCCGCCGCGCCGCGGATCTGGTGCTCTCCCGCGAGCATATCGCTGGCAGTCAGGCCGAGGTCTCAATCCAGCCGTCGGGCAAGGATGAGATCTACCGCCGCAAGGGGAGCATCGCCGTCACCATGGTTGACAAGAGCGAGCGGGAGGCCTTCGTGGCGCAAGAGGCGCACCGCTGCCTCGAGTGCAACTACCTCTGCAGCAAGTGCGTGGATGTCTGCCCCAACCGGGCCAACGTTGCCATCGCGGTGCCGGGCTTCAAGGACCAGTTCCAGACCTTGCACCTGGATGCCTACTGCAACGAGTGCGGCAACTGCGCCCAGTTCTGCCCGTGGCAGGGCAAGCCCTATCAGGACAAGGTCACCATCTTCAGCCTGCCCGAGGACTTCGACAACAGCCGCAACCCCGGTTTCTATCTGGCGGAAGGCGGGGAACTGCGGATCCGTCAGGGGGGCGAGACCTACCGTCTCACTATCGATGCGCAGAGCCGGATCAAGGATGCCCCCGAGGCGCTCGCAGACATGTGCCGCATCATCAGCCATGTCCACGCCCATCACCACTACCTGCTGGGGGCCGTCGAGGTCTGAGCGAATAACGAATAAGCGAAGGAGCAAACCATGTTTATTCTGAAAAACGTCACCGCCGTCCAGCTGGAGCCGACCCGGGTACTGGAAGGGGTGGATATCGCCATCGAAGGCACGCTTATCAAAGCGGTAGGGCCCAATCTGCGGGCCCTCTACCCGGAGGCCAACTATCGGGAGATGGGGGGCAAGCTGGTGATGCCGGGCATCGTCTGTGCCCACAACCACTTCTACTCCGGCCTGTCGCGGGGGATCATGGCCAACATCGCCCCCTGCCCGGACTTTATCTCTACCCTGAAAAACCTCTGGTGGCGGCTCGATCGGGCGCTCGATGAGGAGTCCCTCTACTACAGCGGCCTCATCTGCTCGCTGGAGGCGATCAAGAGCGGCTGTAGCGCGGTGATCGACCACCAGGCCTCGCCCAACTTCATCAAGGGCTCGCTGAATGTGCTGCGCAAAGGGTTTATGGAGGCGGGTCTGCGCGGCATGACCTGCTTCGAGACCACGGATCGCAACGGTGGTCTGGCCGAGCTGCAGGCCGGGGTGGAGGAGAACATCCTGTTCGCACAACAGATCGATGCGGCCAAGGCCAAGGGGAGTGAACCTTATCTGGTGGAGGCCCATATCGGCGCCCACGCCCCCTTCACCGTGCCCGACGAGGGGCTGGCCATGCTGCGCGAAGCGGTGCAGGTGACCGGTCGTGGTCTGCATATCCATGTGGCGGAAGACCGCTACGACATGGCTCACGGCCACCACCACTATGGCAAGGAGCCCATCGCCCGGTTGGACGAGTTTGGCCTTATCGACAGCAAGAGCCTGATCGCCCACGGCATCTTCCTGAGCCCGGCCGACATCGAGCTGCTCAACAGCCGCGATGCCTTCCTGGTGCACAACGCCCGCTCCAACATGAACAACCACGTGGGCTACAACATGCACCTGCCGGAGTATCGCAATCTGGCGCTCGGGACCGACGGCATCGGCTCCGACATGCTCGAAGAGTTCAAGTTCGCCTACTTCAAGCACAAGGATGCCGGTGGTGCCCTGTGGCCCGACAGCTTTGCCCGCTTCCTCTGGAACGGCAACACCCTGCTGGAGCGCAACTTCGGCGCCAAATTTGGCCGCCTGGAGCCAGGCTACAAGGCCGACCTCACCATTTGCGACTACGACGCACCGACCCCGCTGGCGCCGCGCAACCTCGGCGGCCATCTCGCCTTCGGCATGGGATCTGCCTGCGTCAACAGCGTGATGGTGGAGGGGCGCATGGTCTATCAGGACCGCGAGTTCCCGTTCGATGTCGCGCCCATTTATGAGCAGGCCCGCAAGGTGGCGAGCCGCCTGTGGCAACGGATGGATCAGCTGGCCTAAGGCCACCTTCCGCAGTTTTTGGACCGGATTGCCCGCCCAGTGGATTCACCCGGCGGCGGGCAGCAAGAGTAAGGACGACACATGATTGAGCAATTCTTCCGACCCGAGCAACTGGGTCAGGCTTTGGAACTCAAGGCCAGCTTCGGCAACGACGCCGTCTACATGGGGGGCGGCAGCAAGCTTAACGCCGCCCCGACTCGCACCGACAAGAAGGTCGTTATCTCACTGGACAAGCTGGGGCTTGACCAGATTGAGCAGCAGCACGGCCAGCTCCATATCGGCGCCACCGTCACCCTGCAGACCCTGAAAGAGGATCCCCGTACCCCGGCCGCCCTGTGCGAGGCGCTGGGGTTTGTCTACTCCCGCCATCTGCGCAATCAGGCCACCATTGGCGGCGAAATTGCCTGCCAACAGCAGGACTCCCCGCTGTTGCCGGTACTGCTGGTGCTTGAAGCCGTGGTGGTGCTGGAGAACAACCTGCTGCAACCCATCGACGCCTATCTGGCGGGTCAGCGCAATGCCCTGGTGCTGGGGATTGTGCTGCCGGAACCTGAACTGCGCTGCGCCACCCGCCGCATCAGCCGCAATGCCGACGGGCTGGCGGTGATGATCGCCGCCGTGGCCCTCGACAGCATTGGCGAGATGCGGGTGGCCGTCGCTGGCGTCACCCCGCAGCCGATGCGTTTGCGGGATCTGGAGCGCCGCTCCTTGCACGATGCCGCGCTGGAGGCCGCCGTGAGCGAGCTGATCTCGCCCCGTGAGGATCTGGCGGGCAGCATAAGTTACAAGCGGTATATCACCGGTGTAGTGGTAGCGGATCTGCTGGTGGACTGCCAGCAGCAGGAGGTGCAAGCATGATGGAACTCAACTTTACCCTGAACGGTGCTCTGCGTACCGTCATCTGCAAGGCCGGTGATAACGCTCAAATGGTGCTGTTCAACCAGTGCCGGATGCACTCGGTGCGCAACAGCGACGACGGCTTCGGTTTCGCTGGCTCCGACGCCATTCTCTTCAACGGCAAGGTGATCAACGCTTCCCTGTTGATCGCCGCCCAGCTGGATGGATCAGACGTGCGCACCGCCGAGTCGCTCGGTAGCTGGAACCAGCTCAGTCTGGTGCAGCAGGCGATGGTGGATGTGGGCGTGGTGCAGTCCGGTTACAACGATCCGGCCGCCGCGCTGATCGTCACCGACCTGCTTGATCGCCATCCCGAGCCCACCCGTGATCAAATCGACGATGCCCTCTCGGGTCTGTTTCACCGCGATGGCGGTTACCAGCAGTTCTATCAGGCCATCGAGCTTGCCTGCTCACGGATGAAGGATCCCGATTACCTGTGCCAGATCGCCCCGGAATTTCGCGACGATCTGCGCCATATCGGCAAGAGCTGCCCGAAAGTGGACGCCGCCAAGATGGTGCAGGCCAAACCCTGCTACGTGGAGGACAGGGTTACCGACGATGCGCTGATCATCAAGATGCTGCGCAGTCCCCATCCCCATGCGGTGATCACCAAACTCGACGTGAGCCGAGCCGAAGCGCTGCCGGGTGTGGTGCATGTCATTACCCATCTCAACTGCCCGGATGTGTTTTACACCCCGGGTGGCCAGAGTGCCCCCGAGCCGTCACCGCTCGATCGCCGCATGTTTAGCCGCAAGGTACGCCACGTTGGGGACAGGGTTGCCGCCGTGGTGGCTGAGAGCGAAGCAGTCGCGCTGGCTGCGCTGAAACTCATCGAGGTCGAGTATCAGGTGCTGCCTGCGGTCATGAATATCGACGAGGCGATGGCCCCCAATGCACCGCTGGTGCATGACGAGCCCATCATCTATATGGCCGGTGCGCCTGCGGATCTGGAGCAGCAGAACGCCTGCTCGGTGCGACGTGGCGACGAGCACATGATCATCAACTTCCCCATCGGTTCCCGCCCGCACGAGAACATCGCCGCCAGCGTCCATGGCCAGATTGGTGACGTGGTCAAAGGCTTTGCCGAGGCGGACGAGATTGTCGAGCGCACCTACGAGTCGACCCAGGCCCAGCAGTGCCCGACCGAGCCGCACATCTGTTTTACCTACATGGATGGGGATCGTCTGGTCATTCACGCCTCCACTCAGGTGCCGTGGCACGTGCGCCGTCAGGTGGCGCGCATCGTAGGCCTCAAGCAGCATCAGGTGCACGTGATCAAGGAGCGGGTTGGGGGCGGCTTTGGCTCCAAGCAGGATATCCTGCTGGAAGAGGTGTGCGCCTGGGCGACCAGGGTCACCGGCCGTCCGGTCACCTTCCGCTACACCCGTGAAGAGGAGTTCATCAGCAACACCTCCCGCCACGTGGCCAAGGTGAAGGTGAAAGTGGGGGCCAAGAAAGATGGCACCATCACCGCCATCGAGATGGATTTTCGCGCCAACACCGGCCCTTACGGCAACCACTCCCTGACGGTGCCAAGCAACGGCCCTGCGCTCTCCCTGCCGCTCTATCCGTGCGACAACGTGCGCTTTACCGTCAACACCTACTACAGCAACATCTGTCCAACTGGCGCCTATCAGGGTTACGGCGCGCCCAAGGGTAACTTCGCGCTGACCATGGCCATTGCCGAACTGGCCGAGAAACTGGGGATCGATCAGCTCGACATGGTGGAGCACAACCGGGTGCACGAAGGGGACATCCTCAAGGTGCTGGGGGCCATCGGCGAGGGCAAGATGCCTACTTCTGTGCCCCACGCCGCCAGTTGCGCCCTTGAGCCGATCCTCAAACAGGGACGGGAGCTTATCGCCTGGGATAGCCCCAAACTCGCCGACGGAGATTGGCGCATCGGTCGTGGTGTCGCCATCATCATGCAAAAATCGGGGATCCCGGACATCGATCAGGCCAACTGCATGGTCAAGCTGGAATCGGACGGCACCTTTATCGTCCACTCCGGTGGCGCCGATATCGGTACCGGCCTCGATACCGTGGTCGCCAAACTGACCGCCGAAGTGCTCGGTTGCCCGCTCAGCGATGTGCATGTGATCTCTGGCGACACCGACCACGCCCTGTTCGACAAGGGGGCCTACGCCTCGTCTGGTACCTGCTTCTCCGGTAATGCGGCCAAGATGGCGGCCGAGAACCTCAAGGCGAAGATCCTGTTCCACGGTGCCGCCATGCTGGGGGAACCGGTGGAGGATGTGGAGCTGGTTCACCCGGGCATAGTGCGCGGCAAGCTGGGGGAGGTCTCTCTTGCCAAGATTGCCCACAAGTCAGAGACCGGCACCGGTTTTGGCATTCTGGTGGGCACCGCCAGCTACATCACCTCGGAGCTCGCCTTTCCGTATGGGGCCAACTTCGCTGAGGTGGCGGTCAACGTCAGAACCGGCCAGATCCGCCTCGACAAGTTCTACGCCCTGCTCGACTGCGGCACCCCCATTAACCCCGAGCTGGCCCTCGGCCAGATCTACGGGGCGACCATGCGGGCCATCGGCCACACCATGACCGAGGAGATTTGCTACGACAGCAAGGGCATCCCGCTCACCCGGGATCTCAAGAGCTATGGCGCGCCCAAGATCGGTGATATTCCCCGCGACTTCCGGGCCTTCCTGGTACCGAGTGATGACAAGGTCGGCCCCTACGGCGCCAAGTCCATCTCGGAGATCGGGGTGAACGGCGCGGCACCCGCCATCGCCACCGCCATCCACGACGCCTGCGGTGTCTGGCTGCGCAAGTGGCACTTCACGCCGGAGCAGATCCTGCGCGAACTGGGCAAGCTGTAGTCACAACAGAGGCAGAGACCGGCAGGGGGAGCAAGCTCCCCCTGCCGGATCAACCCGGGTCACTGTGGGGTGTGATGCGCCGGGGTTATTGGATCGTTTTCGATACGCCGGGAGTAATGAAGGATGTCTAAGAAATCGCGCAAGGACTCTGATCTTATCTACGCCTTGGAAGATAAGCCCCCCTTTGGCCAGTCGCTGGTCGGGGCTGTTACCCATCTACTGGCCATACTGGTTCCCATGGTTGCTCCGGCCCTGATCGTCGGGGCCGCCCTTAATCTTTCCCAAGAGATCACCACCTATCTGGTCTCGATGTCGATGATCGCCTCTGGCATCGGCACCTGGTTGCAAGTTCATCGTTACGGGCCCATTGGCTCGGGCCTCCTTTCCATTCAGTCGGTCAACTTCTCGTTCGTCACCGTGATGATCTCCATCGGGACCGCCATGGGGAAGGAGGGGATCGACGAAGCCCAGATCATCTCCTCGTTGATGGGGATCTCCTTCGTCGGAGCCTTTCTGGTGATGGGGGCCTCCTTTGTGCTGCCCTATCTGACCCGGGTCATCACCCCCACAGTGAGCGGTATCGTGGTGCTGATGATCGGTCTGTGTCTTATCAAGGTCGGCATCATCGACTTTGCCGGCGGTATGGCTGCCAAGAGCAGCGGTACCTTCGGTAACTATGAAAATCTCGGTGTCGGTTTGCTGGTGTTGGCAGTCGTCATCGGTTTTAACTGCTGCAAGAGCCCCCTGCTGCGCATGGGGGGGATCGCCATCGGCTTGCTGGTGGGCTATCTGGTCTCCATGATGCTGGGGATGGTGGACTTTTCTGTCTTGCAGGGGTTGCCCCTGATCACCGTGCCCATGTTGTTCAAATATGGTTTCTCCTTTGATTTCGGTGCCTTTCTGGTGGCGGGCACCATCTATCTGCTGAGCGTGCTGGAAGCGGTCGGGGCGCTGACCGCCACCGCCATGGTCTCTCATCGTCCGGTGGAGGGGGAGGAGTACACTCGCCGCCTCTCCGGTGGGGTGCTGGCCGATGGCTTGGTATCGGTGATTGCCTCGGCGCTGGGTTCCCTGCCGCTCACTACCTTCTCCCAGAATAACGGGGTGATCCAGATGACCGGGGTCGCCTCCCGTCATGTGGGCAAATTCATCGCCATGATCCTGGTGATCATGGGCATCTTCCCGGTGGTGGGTCGCTTCTTTACCACCATTCCATCACCCGTCCTCGGCGGGGCCATGACGCTGATGTTCTCGATGATCGCCATTGCGGGGTGCCGGATCATCATGACCCACGGCATGGATCGGCGGGAGACACTGATTGTGGCCACCTCGCTGGGGCTTGGGCTCGGTGTCTCCTATGACCCGAGTGTTTTCAGGGTGCTGCCCGATGCCCTCTATGTCTTGGTGGAAAACCCCATCTGCGCCGGGGGGATCACCGCCATCATCATGAATCTGGTGTTACCGCAAAGCCGCAAGCGCAAGGTGGCCGTCAAGGATGCCGAGGCGGTGGAGGTTATCCAGCTAAGCGACAAACCGGATGTGATCTTTACCGCCCGCAGCGCGGGCCAGCCATCGGCCAGCAAGGGTGAGGGTTCACTAGAGCCAGTGCCCAGGCAAGCGGTGGCGCCACAAGTGGAACGGATCTGACGGTTAAACCGGCAAAAAACGTCAACAGAACAAGAGAAACAGGGAAACGGTTATGAAAAACGACAACTCTGTCAAAGCGGTGCGCGGCAGTTTCTTCGATATCACCCGGGTGGTGGATCAGCCCGAGGAGATTGAGGCCAATGCCCGTCTTATCGAGGATGGCCTGCTGATCATTCGCAACGGTTGCATCGACTGGTTCGGTGAGTGGGAGGAGGGCAAGGCGCGCATTCCGGCCGAGGTGCGGGTGCGGGATTATCGCGGCAAGATGATAGTGCCGGGCTTTGTCGATACCCACATTCACTATCCTCAGAGCGAGATGGTGGGGGCCTACGGCGAGCAATTGCTGGAGTGGCTCAACAGTCACACCTTCCCGGCCGAGCGGCGCTACAACGATCTCGAGTATGCCCGCGAGATGTCCACCTTCTTTATCAAGCAGTTGCTGCGCAACGGCACCACCACTGCGCTGGTGTTCGGCACCGTTCATCCCGAGTCGGTGGACGCCCTGTTCGAGGCGGCCAGCCGCATCAATATGCGGATGATCGCCGGCAAGGTGATGATGGATCGCAATGCCCCCGATTATCTGCTTGATACCGCGCAGAGCAGCTATGTGCAGAGCAAGCAGCTTATCGAGCGCTGGCACGGCAATGGTCGCCTGCTTTATGCCATCACACCACGATTTGCCCCCACCTCGACCCCCGAGCAGCTCACGATGGCGCGGCGACTGCGCGAAGAGTTTCCCACCACCTATCTGCACACCCATCTGTGCGAGAACAAGGATGAGATCGCCTGGGTCAAATCCCTTTTCCCAGCGCACAAGGGCTATCTCGATGTCTATCACCAGCATGGGCTGACCGGTCACAACTGCGTCTTTGCCCACTGCGTCCATCTGGAAGAGCAGGAGTGGGATTGCCTGAAGGAGACCGGCTCCACCATCGCATTTTGCCCCACCTCCAACCTCTATCTCGGCAGTGGCCTGTTCAAGCTGCACAAGGCGTGGCGCAAGCAGATAAAGGTAGGGATGGGCACCGACATCGGCGCCGGCACCACCTTCAACATGCTGCAGACCCTCAACGAGGCCTATAAGGTGATGCAGTTGCAGGGCGAGCGGCTTTCGGCCTATCAGGCCTTCTATCTGGCCACTCTGGGCGGCGCCCATGCGCTGGGGTTGGATGAGAAGATCGGCAGCTTTGCGGTGGGCAAGGAGGCGGATTTCGTGGTGCTCGACCCGGTCGCCACCCCGCTGCAGCAGCTGCGTTATGACAACTCTACCACCCTGCGGGACAAGCTCTTTGTGTTGCTGACCCTGGGGGATGACAGATCCATCTACCGCACCTATGTGGATGGCCAACTGGTACACGAACGGGGGTAGGGGATGGAGGGGGCTGCCACGGCGCAGCCCCAAAGCATACGGCGGCTGGCGTACCCCTAGGGGCGCCAGTCTTGCCGCACGACAGGGGATCTCCCCGCAATAGAACCTGAAATGGCCCGGTTTTTTGACCAGCAAGGCAAACGTTTGAGTCAAGGCTGCCTGCCCTGGTCTGTCTGTCGCTCTCTCTGCCGCCATCGCCTGTTTTTCACCAGACAGGCGCTCGGTAGACCCGCAGATCCTGTCGCCATTTCGTCATGGAACATTCAGGCGCGTGTGAAGGAGTTGGGTATGACCCAAGCAAACAGCAGGACAAACAGCGTGGAACAGCTGGCCAATGATGACGCCAGCAACAGCGCACCAAAGCAACAGCCGCTCACGGCTCTAGATCGCTACTTTATGATCAGCGAGCGGGGCAGCAATATCAGGCAGGAGGTACTGGCAGGCCTCACCACCTTCCTTGCCATGGTCTACTCGGTGATCGTGGTGCCGAGCATGCTCGGCAAGGCGGGCTTTCCTCCCGCTGCCGTGTTTGTCGCCACCTGTCTGGTGGCAGGTTTTGGTTCGCTGCTGATGGGGCTCTGGGCCAAGCTGCCAATGGCCATTGGTTGTGCCATCTCGCTGACTGCGTTTACCGCCTTCAGTCTGGTGCTGGGGCAGCAGATCCCCATTCCGGTGGCGCTGGGGGCCGTCTTTCTGATGGGGGTGATCTTTACCGCCATCTCGGTGACCGGGGTGCGTAGCTGGATCCTCGACAACCTGCCGATGGGGATTGCCCACGGCACCGGCATCGGGATCGGTCTCTTCCTGCTGCTCATCGCTGCCAACGGGGTGGGGCTGGTGATCAAGAACCCGCTGGAGGGGCTGCCGGTAGCGCTGGGGGCCTTTACCTCCATGCCGGTCATCATGTCCCTGATCGGCCTTGCGGTGATCTTCGGGCTGGAGAAGTTGAAAGTACCGGGGGGGATCCTGCTGGTGATCATCGCCATCTCCATCTTCGGCCTTATCTTCGATCCGGCGGTGAAGTATCAGGGGCTGTTCGCCCTGCCGAGCCTATCGGACGAGCAGGGCAAGTCCCTCATCTTCACTCTGGATATCATGGGGGCTCTCTCGCCGCTGGTGCTGCCAAGTGTGCTGGCGCTGGTGATGACGGCGGTGTTTGATGCCACCGGCACCATCCGTGCAGTAGCGGGGCAGGCCAACCTGCTGGATAAAGATGGTCACATCATCAACAGCGGCAAGGCCCTCAGTGCCGACTCGGTCAGCAGCATCTTCTCCAGTCTGGTGGGGGCGGCGCCTGCTGCCGTCTATATCGAATCGGCGGCAGGCACGGCGGCGGGGGGCAAAACCGGCCTGACTGCCACCGTGGTGGGCGGCCTGTTCCTGTTAATGCTGTTCCTCTCGCCGCTCTCCTATCTGGTGCCAGCCTATGCCACCGCTCCGGCCCTGATGTATGTGGGGCTCTTGATGCTGAGCAACGTCACCAAGCTCGATTTCGATGACTTTGTCGGGGCCATGTCCGGGCTGGTGTGCGCGGTCTTTATTGTGCTCACCTGCAATATCGTCACCGGCATCATGCTCGGCTTCAGCTCGCTGGTGATCGGCCGCATCTGTTCGAAGGAGTGGCACAAGCTTAATCTGGGCACCGTCATCATCGCCCTGGCGCTGGTGCTCTTTTATGCAGGGGGGTGGGCTATTTAGGGATAACCCGCCCGCTTGGGGCCGCGCTGGCGGCCCCATTTTTTATGCTTGTTGTTTTTTTATGTCTGCGGCGCTCAGCCCGCCCACGCTGGCTATCACGTCTCGGCCGCCTGTAGTTGAGTGGTGCCATGGCTATACCATTTTGATAAATCTCCCTACCAGATTGATAGGCTCTCGCCCTCGCAGCTCCCATCCTGCCGCTTTTTTCACCGTCGATGTGTCCCGTTTGCTCAGGGGCGGGTCTGCTTTTGTCGCTGCGGGTTGGCAAAGGGGAGCTAGACGGGATCCCCTTCACACTTCTCCCCATTGTCCTGGCGCGGGTGGGAAACAGGCGCATATCTTGCTGTTTTTTATGTCGGTTCCAGATTTTTCCCTTCGAAAAAGGACTTGCATATGTCCATAGGATTACCGCTCAAGCGGGTGGATGCCGAGGCCAAGGTGACCGGCAGCGCCCGCTATACCGATGACAACATCATGCTCGGGATGCGCCACGCCAAGTACGTGCGAAGCAATATCGCCCACGGCAAGGTGCTCGCCATCGATGCGACCGAGGCGCTGGCCCTGCACGGGGTCGAAGCCGTGTTTACCCATGCAGATGTGCCCACCACCTGTTTTCGTACCGCCGGTCACGCCTGGTCCCTCGATGAGACCAAACGGGATGTGAAAGACAGGCGCCTGCTCACCGACCATGTGCGCCATTTCGGTGATGGGGTCGCCATCGTGGTGGCGCGCGATTCGCTGGTGGCTGAAAAAGCGGCCGCGCTGGTTAAGGTGACCTACGAGCCGTTGCCGGTGATGACAGATGCTGCAAGCGCACTGGCGGACGGTGCCTATCCCATTCACCCGAGCGGCAATCTGCTGCGCCAAAGCCAACTCAGAGCCAATGAACCGGAGCAGGCCATTGCCGCTGCCGATCTGCAGTTTCAGGCTCACTATCAAACACCTGTGGTGCAGCACTGCCATCTGGAGACGGTGACCTGCTACGCCTACATGGATCAGCCGGATCACATCATCGTGGTCAGCAGCACCCAGATCCCCCAGATTGTGCGCAGCCGGGTGGCCAAATCCCTCGGCCTGCCCTGGTCCAGCGTGCGAGTGATCAAGCCCTATATGGGGGGCGGTTTTGGCAACAAGCAGGATGTGCTGGAAGAGCCGATGGCGGCATTTTTGAGCTACAAGCTCGGTGGCGTGCCGGTCAAGGTAACCTTGAGTCGGGAAGAGTGCTTCTTCGCCTCCCGCACCCGCCACGGCTTTGCCATCGACGGCAAGATGGGCCTCAACCGCGACGGCACCCTCAAAGGCTATCAGCTGGACGTGCTCTCCAACACCGGCGGGTATGCCTCTCACGGCCACTCCATCGCCAGCGCCGGTGGCAACAAGATCAGCTACCTCTATCCGCGCAGCGCTTTTGGTTATGACGCCACGACCTTCTACAGCAATCTGCCCACCGCCGGTGCCATGCGCGGTTACGGCGCGCCGCAGGTGATTTTTGCCCTCGAATGCATGCTGGATGATGCCTGCGCCGAACTGGGGCTGGATCCGCTTGATGTGCGCATCGCCAACGTGGCGCGGGAGGGGGACGTCAATCAAGTCAACCAGAAGACCATCTACAGCGCCGGGTTGCCGGACTGCCTGCTGCGTGGTCGCGAGATGTTCGAGTGGGATCGGCTCAAGGCCGAGTGTCTGGGGCAGGATTCTGCCAGCCGGGTGCGGCGCGGCATCGGGGTGGCGTGCTTTAGCTACGGCTCCAACACCTATCCGGTGGGGGTCGAAATTGCCGGGGCCCGCATGCTGCTCAATCAGGATGGCACCGTCAATCTGCAGATCGGTGCCACCGAGATAGGGCAGGGGTCGGATACCGTCTTTGCCCAGATGGCGGCCCAGACCCTGGGCATTCCGTTTGAGCAGATCCGGGTCATCTCGACTCAGGATACCGACATCACCGCCTACGATCCGGGCTCGTTCGCCTCGCGCCAGAGTTATGTGGCGGCCCCTGCCATCCATCAGGCGGCGCTGCAACTGCGGGCCCGCATTCTGTCGCTGGCGGCCCAGCTCTGCCATCAGGATGTAGGGTCGCTGACCCTGATCGACGGCTACGTGGTGCTGGCCGGAGCGCCGGACAAGGTGCTGATCAGCGTCGCCGAGGTGTCGGTCAACGCCTACTACCACCTCACCATCGGTGGCCAGATCACCGCCGAGGTCTCCCACAAGACCACCACCAATCCGCCCAGTTTCGGCTGCACCTTTGTCGATCTCAGCGTCGATATCGATCTCTGCAAGGTGGCCATCAACCGCATCATCAACCTGCATGATGCCGGCAAGATCCTCAATCCGCAGCTGGCGGAGGGGCAGGTGCACGGTGGCATGGGGATGGGGATCGGCTGGTCGCTGTTCGAGGAGATGATCATCGACGCCAAGAGCGGCGTGGTGCGCAACCCCAACCTGCTCGACTACAAGTTCCCCACCATGCTGGATTTGCCCGAACTTGAATGCGACTTCGTGCAGACTTATGAGCCCCAGTCGGTCTATGGCCACAAATCACTGGGGGAACCGCCGATCATCTCCCCCGGCCCGGCGATCCGTAACGCCATTCGCATGGCGACCGGGGTGGCCATCAACGAGCTGCCCATCACCCCCAAGACCCTGTTCCGGGAGTTTGTCGCCGCGGGTCTGATTACCGAGGGATCACGGGAGGAGCAACACCATGTTTGATATTGCCCGTTACTACAAGGCGCACAGTGTGGCCGAGGCAGTCGCCCTGCGCCAGGCTGACCCCGAGGCGCGTCTCTTGGCCGGTGGCACCGATGTGATGATCCAGCTTCATCACCTCAACGCCGCCTATCGCCATATCGTCGATATTCACGACTTGCCGGAGCTCAAAGGGGTGAGCGAGTTGCCTGATGGGTCGATCCGTATCGGCTCTGGCACCACCTTTACCGAGATCATCGAAAACGAACTGGTACAGCGCCGCCTGCCGATGTTGGCCGAAGCGGCTGCCACCATCGCGGGCCCGCAGATCCGCAACGTCGCCACCTATGGCGGCAATATCTGCAACGGCGCCACCAGTGCCGACTCGGCAGCGCCCACAGTGGCACTAGAAGCAGAGCTGGAAATTGCCGGCCCGGGTGGCACACGCCGCATTCCCATCGCCGGTTTTCACACCGGCCCGGGCAAGGTGGCGCTGCAACCGGCGGACATTCTGGTGGCGTTTCATTTTGCCCCTGATCACCATCCCCATGTGGGATCCCACTACTTCAAGTACGCCATGCGGGGGGCCATGGATATTGCCACCATCGGCTGCGCCGCTTACTGCCAGATTGAGAATGGCCACTTCAAGGGGCTGCGGCTGGCCTACGGAGTGGCGGCCCCGACACCGGTGCGCACGCCTCACGCAGAAGCGGCGGCCGAGGGGCAACCCCTGACCCGGGCGACGCTCGCGGCCATTGCCGAGGCGGTGGTGGCCGATGTGGCGCCGCGCTCCTCCTGGCGGGCGGAGAAAGAGTTTCGCCTGCACCTTATCAAAACCCTGGCGCAGCGGGTGGTCGCCTGCGCTGTCGAACGTGCCGGAGGCAAGATCCTATGATGCAATCGCAAAGCTGTCCCACTGTTGCGATCCAGTGCGAGATCAACGGCAAGCCCTACTCCTATGCGGTGTCACCCACCATGTCGCTGCTCTACTTCCTGCGTGGGCAGGGGCTGATCAGCGTGAAAGAGGGGTGCAGCGTCGGCGAGTGCGGCGCCTGTACCGTGCGGGTAGATGGCACCGCCATCGACAGCTGCCTCTATCTGGCGGTCTGGGCCGATGGCAAATCCATTCGCACAGTGGAGGGGGAGCGCAAAGGCAATGAGCTTTCCGATGTGCAACAGGCCTTTATTGACGAGGGGGCGGTGCAGTGCGGTTTTTGCACCCCGGGCCTCGTGATGGCGAGCGCGGCTTTGCTCGACAAGACAGATCGCCGTCCGCTGACCGATGCGGAGATCCGCCGCGGCCTCTCGGGCAACCTCTGCCGCTGCACCGGTTATCAGAACGTGGTGCGGGCGGTGAAGAAGTGCTGCAAGGGGTAACAGCCTGAGCGCAATGACCGTGAGTGCCGTTGTTTGGAGTAACGGGAAACAAGCCGCCCCAAAAAACACAGGCCCGCCTCGAAAGAGGCGGGCCTATTGCTGACTGGCACCAAGGGGGATCACACTTTTGGCTGGTCGATCACCAGTTTGCCATCCTTGATCGGGATGGTGGCACCCGGGGCTTGCTTCATGCGGATCACCCCCTCCTGGCCAGCGAGGCGGTAGGTCACGTCATAACCTATGGTGTTGACGCTGCTCTGTTGCACGGTTTTGCAGCGCTGCTCGGTGGTGGTGTAGGTGTCGCTTGCCTGCATATTGCCCTGTACCTGATTACCGGCATATCCCCCTGCCACAGCTCCGGCAGCGGTAGCCACCTTCTTGCCGCTGCCACCGCCAAACTGGTGGCCAACCACCCCTCCCAGCGCGGCACCCACCACTGAACCCAGGATCTTGTGTTCATCCTGTACCGGCTTGCGGTGGGTCACAGTGACGTTGCTGCACTCCTGCTTCGGGGTCTTGATGGTTTCGGTGATCGGCTTGCTGGCGATCACCTCGGCAAAGGTGGGCTCCGGGGTGAAGAGGGAGCCGCTGGCCGCTGCCGAGAGCGCCAGGGCCGAGGCGATGCCAATGCCGATACCTGCCATCATGGACGTGTTCATGTTGTTCTCCTGCCGTGTATAGGGTGCTCATCGAGCTTGGCGTCATCTTGTCATAACCGGTTGGTTGGACAAGGTCAGGCGTGCGGGTCTGCGACAGTTGCTGACAAGGTCAAAAAATAGCCACCCTGAAAAAGTGTCTGGCTTTGGCGACAACGATGTAAAAGTGACCAGATTCTGACACTTGGCGGCTCCTGATCCTGAAATAAGCAAGGTGTGAGTCGCATTTTGCAATGAAAGACGCGGGGGAAAAGCAAGAGTGGCAAGGTGTTGACGGCGGTCGGTCAAGGGGTGGCGATGGTGGTGGTGCTCTGCCCTTCGATATGGCCCGCAAGTGGTTGATAAATAGCTATAGCCCCATTAGATGTTGGCCGATAAGAGATCACGGCAAGCATTTTGCTTTGGTTAGGTGGCAGACAGAGGGTGAACGGGTCGGCAGGGGCAGAGGAAGTGTGACAGCCACGTAAGACCTGAAATGGATGTGTTCACCCGAGGTCACCGGATCAATAAGGGGGATATATGTCAATGTTACCCAGCTGGATCACCCCGGCCATCCAGGCCGACATCATCACGGTGCAGCAGGCCGAACGTCTGCTCTCATCGCTCTACCAGCCTCTTGCCGAACAGGGGGAGGAGCTACCCGCCGATATCGCCGACATCAGCCTCAAACTCTACTGCTTCCGCCAGCAGAGCCGGGTACGTCATTAAGGCTGAATAACAACACCCCGCGTCAGGGCGCGGGGTGTTGTTACCAACGCATCAAGCGTCAGCCAATCAGGCCAGCATCACTTGCACTACCAGCATCAGGGCGCCAAATCCCAGCACAAAGCCCACCATGGGCAGCACGAACTTGACCCACTTGTTGAACTGGATGCCGAGCATCTGCAGAGTGACCAGCACCAGTCCGGTGGGGGCCAGGAACAGCATGGCGTATTGCCCCCAGTTGTAGGCCGAGACCACGATATAGCGGGGAATCATCACGGTATCTGCCAGCGGTGCCATGATGGGCATGGAGAGCACCGCCAGCCCGGATGAGGAGGGCACTACCAGCCCCAGCAGGGCGAATACCAACATCTGCGACACCGCGAATACGGCGCCGTGCATGCCGGAGACCAGATCGGAGGCGTAGGCTAGAATGGTGTCCGAGATCATCCCCTGATCCAGCACCAGATTGACCCCCCGTGCCAGCCCGATGATGAGCGAGACCGCAACCAGTTCCGACGCCCCCTGAGTGAAGGCCTCGACCGCCTCTTTCTCTTTGAGACCCGAGATGAAAATGATGATGATGGCGATGGTCAGGAAGGAGGCCGCCATCTGCGGGAACCACCAACCGGCCATGGAGACGCCCCACACCATCAGCGGAAAGGCGAGGATAAACAGGGTCAAAATGATCTTGCGGCGTAGGGTGAAGGGCACCCCTTCGTCCATGGACCCCTCTTTGAGAAAACGGGCGCGAAAGCTGTCGCGATCCTCATAGGTGTAGGAGAAGGCCGGGTTGGCCTTGATCTTCTTGCAGTACCAATAGAGATAACCGATCACTACTAGCGTTCCGACCAGACAGCCGACGACACGAAAGATCAGCCCCTCGGTAAAGGGAATGCCGGCGGCATTGGAGGCGATCACCACCGAGAAGGGGTTGATGGTGGAGAAGGTAGTGCCCATGGAGGCGGCGAGGAAGATGGCCCCCACGCAGACGATGGAGTCATACCCGAGCGCCAGAAAGATAGGCACCAGTATGGGGTAGAAGGCGACAGCCTCTTCCTCCAGTCCGCAAGTGGTGCCTCCCAGCGCCATCACGAAGCAGACCAGCGCCACAAACAGGAACTCGTTGCCCCGGGTCTTGCGCGATAGCGCCACCAGCCCCGCACTGAAGGCGCCGGTCTTGTTGATGACACCGATCAGCCCCCCGAGCACCAGAATAAAGACGATGATATCCGCCCCCTCGATGGTGCCCTTGACCATGCTGACCGCCACGTCACCGAGCCCCTTGGGTGTCTGCTCCAACCGGGCATAGGTGCCGGGAATGGCGATGGGTTTACGAATGGTGCCGTTGGTAAATTGATCCACCGCAATATTGATATTGAGTTTTGCCAACGCATCCTGAGTGGCGGGTATGCGGCTAATGTCACCTTGTGGGCTATTGACCATCAGAGTTGCACTGGCTGGATTATAAGAGAGCTTGGAGTAGGCGCCCGCCGGAATTATCCAGGTCAGCGCAATGGCCAGCAACATAATAAAAAACAGAATGGTAAACGCAGTGGGGAATTGTCTGCGTGGTGTGGTATTCGGCACGGCACACATAAAATGCTCCTTGATAAAGCAGGTTTGGGCTCGGCGGAATATCGGGTCAATAGGGTTTCTGCGTCATACATCTCGAGTACGCAAATTCACTGTGGATCGCGTAGTGATTGGCGAGAAATCTGGCCTGATATTGAACATCCGGTAGATTGTTTCACGCTGTAACCGTAACCCGTGCGTAGCTGGATGAACATGGCGCAGTGCTCGCTTTATGGGATGGCTCACAGAATTTATTTGTCACGAATTTAATGACTGGTATGAAATAAACAGCATTATGCAATAACTATTTCAGTCTTAGTGCAACGTTACTTGCCTTAAATAAAAAATCATGAAAATAGTGGGCGCTGAGATGAATGGAATATCAGATAAAGCGATTTTGACTAAACAATATTCATCCATCGTCAACTTTAGTTATGCCCCAAAAAATAGAGCGTGAAAAAATCGGCACTATTTCTCGTAACGAAAATAGATTTCCGCAATTAAAATAGATCGCCCCGTTGGCAGGAGGCAGCTCCTCTAAGACGTTTTGCTAATACCTGCCGCCACTGGCGCACTGTTAGGCTGTCATCCCCATAAGAGACCAGCGATGGGTAGGATGCCCATGTCGCTCGTTGATCCCGGAACTGCCCGTTTTGTGCCACCTGTGAGGAAGGAATCCGATGACAGAGCAGAACATCTATGAGCGCGACCTTGCCAAAACTGCCGCCAATTTCGAGCCCCTGACCCCCATCAGCTTTTTGGGGCGGGCGGAGCGGGTCTATCCCGACTATCCGGCGCTGATCCACGGCTCGCTGCGCCAGAACTGGGGCGAGACCGCCCGCCGTTGCCGCCAGTTTGCCTCGGCCCTGCGGCTGCGTGGCATCGGAGAGGGGGATACCGTCTCCATCGTTGCGCCCAATATCCCGGCGATGTTTGAGGCGCACTTCGGGGTGCCGATGAGCGGCGCGGTGCTCAACACCATCAATACCCGGCTCGATGCCGAGTCGATGGCCTTTATCTTCCAGCATGCCCAGAGCAAGGTGGTGCTGGTGGACAGGGAGTTTGGCCTTGTGGTGCGCAAGGCGCTGGAGCTGCTGGAGCACCAGCCGCTGGTCATCGCTATCGACGATCCCCTCTACCGGGAGGGGGCGCTTATTGGTGACCTCGACTATGAACAGTTCCTTGCGCAAGGGAGTGGCGATGAGCCCGGCTGGCTGCCAGAAGATGAGTGGCAGGCTATTTCGCTCAACTATACCTCGGGCACCACCGGCAATCCCAAAGGGGTGGTCTATCACCATCGCGGTGCTCACCTCAACGCCATCAACAATGTGCTCTCCTGGGAGCTGCCCAAACACCCGGTCTATCTCTGGACCCTGCCGATGTTTCACTGCAACGGCTGGTGCTTCCCCTGGACGCTGGCCGTGACCGCTGGGGTGAGCATCTGTCTGCGCCATGTGCAGGCCACCGCCATTTATGACGCGCTGCACGAGCACAGGGTGAGCCACTTCTGCGCGGCGCCCATCGTGCTCAATATGCTCAACAATGCCGATCCGGCGCTCAAGCGGGGGCTGGATCACCCCATCAAGGTGATGACCGCCGGGGCGGCGCCCCCCGCGACCGTGATCGCCGGGATGGAGGCGATGGGGATCGCCGTGACCCACGTTTATGGCTTGACCGAAACTTATGGCCCCTGCGTGTTGTGCGAACCGCAAAGAAGTTGGGAAGGGCAGGACGCCACGGCGCTCTCCCGCCTCAAGGCGCGGCAGGGGGTTGCGTCACCGCTGCAGGGGGAGATGCGGGTGGTCCATCCGGTCAGCGGCGAGCCGGTAGCCAAAGATGGCAAGTCCATGGGAGAGATAGTGCTGCGGGGCAATGTGGTGATGAAGGGCTATCTCAAAAATCCGGCGGCCAGCGCAGAGGCGATGGCGGAGGGGTGGTTTCGCAGCGGGGATCTGGCGGTGTGGCACCCGGATGGTTATGTGGAGATCAAGGACAGATCCAAGGACATCATCATCTCCGGCGGCGAGAACATCTCCAGTCTGGAGGTGGAAGATGTGCTCTATCGCCATCCCGATGTGGACGAAGCGGCAGTGATCGCCATGCCCGACGAGAAGTGGGGGGAGGTGCCCTGCGCCTTCGTGAAATTGAAAGAGGGGCGAGAGACCACCCAGGCGGAGCTGATCGCGTTTTGCCGGGAGCAGATGGCCCACTTCAAAGCCCCCAAGCGGATCATTTTTACCCCGCTACCCAAGACCTCTACCGGCAAGGTGCAGAAATTTGTGCTGCGCAAACAGCTGGGATAGCGATCAACAAGCTCCGTGACTGCGCCAGCGTGGGCCATCAATCTGAGGGACAACAGAAGGAGAGTGGAGGGTCGCAGGCCCCCGTTGTTTAGCTAGTCTGCCTTGCACACCACGCAATTGCGGCCAGCCTGTTTGGCTTGATAGAGCATCTGGTCGGCGCGGGCGTAGAGGCTTTCCATCAATTCGCCCTCACTATTTTCCACCAACCCGGCGCTGATGGTGATGATGAGTTCATCGCCATCGTGCAGGGCTAACGGACTTTGCATCACCTGTTGGCACAGCCGTTCGGCCAGCGACGAAGCCGCCGACAACCTGGTGTTGGGCAGTAAAATGGCAAATTCGTCGCCGCCGATGCGGGCTAGCACATCTTCGCTGCGCAGCACCGATTGCATCACCCTGCCCAGATGAATCAGCGCCCTGTCCCCCAAGGGGTGACCATAGCGATCGTTGATGCACTTGAACTGATCCACGTCCAGTACCATCAGTACCGATTTGACGTGGTGGCGGGCATTCAAACTCAGGTTCTTTTCGCATACCTCAAAGAAGAAACGGCGATTATAGAGGCCGGTGAGGCCATCTTGCACCGACTGCTGGTGCAGTTGTTCCTTGAGTTGATGCAGCTCGGTGATATCGGAGGAGATGCCGATCAGGGTCGGGGTGCCATCGGCCAGTAAAAAGGGCACCTTGACGGACCAGTAGTATTGCTGATTGCCCTCAATATCGGTCAATGACTCTTCCCCGGCTTGCAGCTCGCCCGTTTCGAATACCCGGTTGTCCAGCCGCCACAGCTGGCAGGCGCTGGCCGCAGGGATCACCTCGTCATCGCGCCGGTTGATGATCTGCTCGGCAGGAAGGCCAAGTAGATCAGAGACCTTTTGATTGACGTAGAGAAAGCGGTGCTGGCTGTCTTTCATATAGATATGGGCATCCACGTTGGCGAGGATAATTTCCAGCAATTGATGCTGTTCTGCCAGATGAGCCTCGATCTGCTTCTTCTCGGTGATATCGGTAGAGATGCCGCACAGGCCAATCAGTGCGCCATCCCTGCCATACATGGGCTTTTTTACGCTCCAGTAGATGCGTTTCTCACCGGTCTCTTTGAGGTAGTTGATCTCCTCCTGACAAATCTCGATCTGCTGTGTCAGTACCTGACGATCATGACGTTGCAGGGTATCCGAGTGGTCGAGGTCAAAAAAAGCACTGTCATCCTGGCCCTGCAGCTCGGCCAGGGTGCAACCAAAGAGATCCAGCACGGCCTGATTGGCATAGACGTAGCGGCCATCCAGATCTTTGGTAAAGAGGTAGGCACCGATCTCGTTGAAGATCGATTTGAGGTGATCCAGCTCATATTCTAATCGGGTGGATAAGGGGGCATCCTTCATGGGGTTGGCCATCCTTGGTCATTACAATGCGAGCGTTGTATACCGATGTAATGGGTATCAACTGCTTTAAATTAAGCACGGATCCCGAGATCATTCACGATTATTCCCGCAAGATCAGCGCCATATCACAAAGCATCTGTTGTGGGTGACGTGGCGGGATTTATAAGAGCCCTTTGCGAAGGCAGCCAGCACCTGTGGCGCCGGGGTGAGCGGCCATTATTGACGAGATCGACCGGATCGATGTAGTTACCCCTGCGGTATTCTGACCCCTTTATCAAGATAGAGGCTGCTGTAGTGAGAGCGATGGGTGACGAACATCACCTGATGACGGCTACCGTCGGAGAGGATAATAAAGTCGCCCGTCATGGCGGGGCTCTGCAGGGTGATCTCCTGCTCCGGGGTGGTCAGGCGATCGACATCTTCTTTGAAGGTGAGGGTGTAAGAGTACATATGGCGCTCCACTGCTGGCTCATATCAAACACTCTGTTGAAGGTAGCTGCTGGCAAGGCCATACGCGGAGCCCGAATGGCGCCGTTAGAGCAAAAAGCAGGATAATCGGGTTGAACCGGGTTTTGGGGGGGAGCCGTAATCTGGTTAACCCAGGCCACTGATGTGCAAAACCGCCAGCTTAAGGTGGCCAACATATCGGGCTCACTTCACGCTGGCGGTTTTTCTTATTGAGGTATGTTCAGCTGCTATTTCAGGGCTTTTTTCAGTTTCTTGATCTTGCCTTCATGTTTGGCAATTTTCTCAAGACGTGCGGCGATCTTCTTCTTGATCTCTTTTTTGTTCACTTTGGCCATAGGTGGCGCTCCTTTGCTATGGGGACACACAAGGTGTCATGGTGGTCTGTCCTTCGACAACCCAGCCTGCCACAGGCGCCCGCTCTGGGCCAGCACTCTGTTGTATTAATAGACAGTTTTCGCTGGGGTGACGATATACCAGGCCGTCGAGAATTCAGACAGATCAGTGACACTGCGGTGGGAAGATCTGCAGGCCGGCATGGTACTTTTCGGCGTTGTGTCCACCGGTTGCCACATTCATGATGCCATTAGCGTCGCCCCATGGCGGACGAATTAGCGGTGTCGCCGAATCCTTGTTGGTAGGCCGACCCTTATGCCTTATGCGGGGCAAGCCATTGCAGCAGTTGTTGGCCCACTTGCGGGCTGGCGAGCAGGGCCATATGGCTGGTGCGGTAGGCAATCATGGTATGAGAAGGGGGGAAGGTCAGCTGGTGGCGAGCCTCGTTGTGCTGGCCGAGGGCGCTACGCAAGGGGACCAGCCCATCGCCAATCAATCTGTCTGCCAGCAGACTGCGTTTGGCGGCGGTGGTGGCCGCGATGGCAAAGCAGTTCACCCCGGCAGGCAGGGGTAGTGGTGTGCGCGGATCTCGCAAGTGCGTAGGGTGGACGGGCGCTGCGAGCGGCTCGATCACCTTGCCGTGGCGCAGATCCTTGATCCCGATGCTGCGCACCCTTGCCAGCCTGACAAAGGGCTCGGTGTAAGTGGTAGCGGGCAACAGTTGCTCTAGCCAATGGCCTGCATGTTCCAGCGGCGCACCATGGTGGGGGGTGCCGATAAAGAGCAGGTTGCGCAGGTGTGCGGGCCAGGCGAGATCACCGTGGTTGGCATAATGACAAGCGCTGCGGGCAACCAGTCCCCCCATGCTGTAGCCCAGCACGCTGATCTCCTTGAGTTGCCCCGGCCAGTGGTTGGTCAACTGTTCCAGCAACAGGGCCAGCTGTTGGCCATTTTGGGCAATGGGCAGCCCCGAGTTGTAGCGCAGATAGAGGGGCACATAACCAAGGGTATTAGCCAGATTTTCCCCATGATTGACGGGCTGGTCCTGATAGCGGGTTTGCCACTGCAGATCATTCATGCACAGGCCATGCACCATCAACAGTACCCGTCCTTCGGGGGGAAGATCTGCGGGCATCGCCTGCCAATCAAGAGGCTTGTCTTGATAGCGCAGGGTCATGGGGGTGGCGAGGGCGTTGTCGCTCTCGACCAGCTTGTCCCCCATTATCCCGTTGAGGGTGGCGATCAGAGCGGCGCGTTTGGGGGTCTCGGGAATGTGGTGCAACGGCGGGGTCGGCGGCAGGTGCGTCAGCAGCCCATTAATGCCATGGCTCAAGGTGTTGGCCGCCCCATGCACACCTTTGTAAACCAGCCCGGTGATCCCCCCAGTCTTCCCTTTGTCTCGCCCCTTAAACCCCATGCCGCTCAATATCGCTTGATGCACAGCTTCGGTCATCTGTACTGCGGCGGGCAGGGCCAGGGTGAGCAACTGCGCCAGCTCGCGGAGATCCGAAACATGCCACGAGGAGGGTTGTGGTTTGTCTGTCGACTGGGTCATGGGAAGCCCTTGTGAAAGCGGGTATCGCGTTGTCGGCCCGTGCCGTACATTGGCGGCGTATCTCTCTATCAAACCAGCTTGCGCTGTTTGTGGCGGGTTTACCAGTAACGGGCCGGGCATGGTGGGGCTGATGAGAACCGCTTGCGAAGCCGGTCACAGTAATGACAGGGAAAATCACCTCTACTTCGTCATATGAAGCCGTATGGGGAGGTGAGAATGTCGCTGTTTGATGAAGTCCGGGTACAGGAATTGTGTGTCCGGCGGCTCGATAGCCAGGATGCGAAGGGTTGTTCGTTCAATAGCAAGCATGGCCACGAGTTGCAGGCCCTGCTGCAGGCGGTGGGCGGGGTAAGGCCGGTCGGTCGCAGTGCCCGTCATGTATTGACGGAGGCGGGACGCGCTTATCTGATCGGACAGTTGGCGCAGGTGCAGCCCCCCGAACCGGACAAGGGAGAGCAGTTGCAAAGCCTGGGGATAGCGTTGCCGTCACAGCTCAATCAGGCCAGCTTTCATGCGCTCTGGCACGGGGATAGCAAACATCCGCGCGTCGGGGACAACGCCAGCCCACAGTGTGCGAATATGACCTTGACGCAGGATGAGGTGATCCGTCTGCGCACGCTGGATCCGCTCTCATTGGTCGATCAGCATGGTCAACCTCAGGATATGACAGCGGTGATAACGCTACTGGGTGAGCTGGCCTTGCCTGAACGGGCGCTGGCCACCCTGGCGGCCATCTGGTGGCAAGGGCATCAGGTCATCACGGTGGAGAACAAGGGCGCCTTTGTTGACTACCCGCTCCAGCCCGGGCAACTGCTGCTGTTTGCCCCCGGGCGTAATACCACCCTTGCTAAACGGCTTATCCCGCTATTGCCGCAGGGGGTGCAGTGGGCTCACTTTGGCGATCTCGATCAACGGGGTATTGATATCGCTATCGAGCTGGCGCGCGACCTTGATCGTCCAGCGCTGCTCTGGCTACCTTGCGATCTGCGGCCCTATCTGGGTCATTACGCCCGACCTGTGGGCTCCTTCACCGCTGGCAGTGGCAAGATCCCTTGGCGTGCGCTGCCGTTGGTTGATGATGAAGGGGGAACGGAAGCGCTCCCTTGGCTGGATGTGCTGAGGAGTCAGGCTCGGTGGCTCGAGCAGGAGGTATTGATTACCGCGTCAGCTTGGCGGTGCTGGCCATTGGCAAGGTCGAGTTGAACTCATCAGGACGTCACTCATCTGCAGAATAGTGGTGATGCTATCGTTATGTCAGAGCGAACCTTCGGATGGCTACTATTATCATCTTGCCATGATGAGGGATGTATAAATATTCCAGCATGGCCATTGAATAAGAGCTTTTATCATTATCGTGGTGTGTTTATATCCATTTACGTGTTGGTTAATTACGTGAGGTGACGTTAAGGTAAATATTGTGCTGTTTAACAATGTAACTTGTATATTAACGAACAACTCATCAACAATTGCGACATTGCCAATATGTTAATAGCGCGGTGCCGACGTTTTTGGGAACGTCTTTTGAATGTGAATCACCATTCATCTTTGTGCGTAAATTTCGCCATTTGAGAAAATTTTTCCCATCGGATAAGCAGGGCGGTTGTAGGGGCTATTTTTCCATTGATAGCGTGGTAGGTGCCAACAAGGGGAGCGCAATGGGCCTGACGCAAGCCTGACCCGCTACCCGCTACCCGCCAGTGCTGCCAGTGCTGCCGGTGAAGGCGCATCAGGCAAGGGAGCCAAGCATCCAGTCTGATAGGGGGCAGCAACGTGGATGACAAAAATATGCGGCTGGGTGCATGAAGATATATCCAGCGGAGCATTTATGGCGGCGTATCCGGTTTGTGAAATTAAGAATGTACCCAAGTCGCCGCCCATATTAATTTAACCATTTGGTAAAGATTGGTCTGTTGTGCGATTAATTATTTTGCATCCAATTAAATTCATTAAATTTATGCGTTAGTTGGTATCTCTTTAGGGGTAAATGATTTTATTTGTGATGTAGCTCGCCTCGAAAATAGGGGTAAGCCTGTCGAAATTGATAGAGATCAATACTGCAGGGGGGGTGAGTCCTTAGCATTTCCGCTATTAAGCATTTACCAAACAAGTGCTCACTACGGGAATAAGAAGAATGGTCGAGGATAATTTTTTATCGGCTCATGGGATTAATCGCCGTGATTTTATGAAATTGTGTGCCGGGATGGCCGCAACCCTGGGATTAAGTCAGAATGCCGTCGCCAAGATGGCCACCGCGCTCACCAGCCCCGAGCGGCCGCCGGTGATCTGGATTGGGGCGCAGGAGTGTACCGGTTGTACCGAGTCACTGCTGCGCGCTACACACCCCACCATCGAGAACCTGATCCTCAATACCATTTCGCTGGAGTACCACGAGGTGCTCTCGGCGGCTTTTGGTCATCAGGCGGAAGAGAACAAGCACAACGCCATCAAGCGCTATAAAGGCAAGTATCTGCTAGTGGTGGATGGCTCCATTCCACTGAAAGATGGTGGCGTCTACTGCATGGTGGCCGGTGAGCCCATCGTCGACCATATTCGCCGTGCCGCCGCCGATGCGGCTGCTGTCATCGCCATCGGCTCCTGCTCCGCCTGGGGCGGTGTGCCTGCCAGCGGTAGCAACCCGACCGGCGCCGTCAGCCTGGAAGAGGCCCTCGGTAATATCGGCACCCCGATCATCAATATCCCGGGTTGCCCGCCCAATCCCCACAACTTCCTCACCACGGTTGCCTACTACATCACTTACGGCAAGCTGCCAGCGCTGGATAGCAAGAAACGTCCGCTGTTTGCCTACGAGCGTCTGATCCATGAGAACTGCGAGCGTCGTCCGCACTTCGACGCTGGCCGTTTTGCCAAGGAGTTTGGCGATGAGGGCCATCGTCAGGGCTGGTGCCTCTACCATCTGGGCTGCAAGGGGCCGGAGACCTACGGCAACTGCTCGACCCTGGAGTTCTGCGATGTGGGCGGCGGCATCTGGCCGGTCGGCATCGGCCACCCCTGCTATGGCTGCAACGAGCAGGGGGTCGGTTTTAGCAAGGGGATCTTCCAGCTCGCCAAGGTAGAGAACCCGACCCCGCGGGTGGATAAACCCGATGTGAAGATCCAGGAGGGGGGCTATACCTCGCCCACCGCGACCGGCCTGATCGGTGGCGCCCTCGGGGTGCTGGTAGGTGTGAGTCTGATGACGGTGCGTGAACTCGGTCGCCAGCAGAAGCGCCACGAAGCCGGGCAGCACCCATCACGGGAGGAGTAACCGTGAACAGACGCAATTTCCTCAAATTCGCCTCTGCCAGTGCACTGGCGGCAGGGGCTGCCGTGCCCGGCACTGCCATGGCGGCGGCAAAGAACAAACCGCCCATTCCCGGGTCGCTCGGCATGTTGTATGACTCCACACTCTGCGTCGGCTGTCAGGCCTGTGTGGCGGAGTGTCAGCGTCTCAACGGCAACCCGTCCAATCCGGAGGGAGCACAGACCTGGTCCACCAACGACAAGCTGACCCCCTACACCAACAACATCATTCAGGTGTGGAAGAGCGGCACGGGTGAGCATAAGGATCAGCTGGTGGATGGCTACGCCTACATCAAGAAGCAGTGCATGCACTGCGTCGATCCCAACTGCGTCTCGGTCTGTCCGGTGCAGGCCCTAAAAAAAGATCCCAAGACCGGCATCGTTCACTACGACCCAAGCGTCTGCACCGGCTGCCGCTACTGCATGGTGGGCTGCCCGTTCGATGTGCCCAAGTATGACTACGACAACCCGCTGGGGGCGATCCACAAGTGCGAGCTCTGCAACCAGAAAGGGCTTGAGCGGATTGATCAGGGCAAACTGCCTGGCTGTGTCGAGGTGTGCCCCACCGGCGCCGTGATTTTCGGCACCCGCGAGGAGCTGATGGCCGAGGCCAAGCGCCGCCTGCTGGCGAGCCCTGGCAGTGAATATGCCTATCCGCGCCAGACCTTCAGCGCCAACGATCCTTACCTGCACGAGGTGCCCAACTACCAGCCTTACGTCTATGGCGAGAAGGAGGGGGGCGGCACTCAGGTGCTGGTGCTGGCCGGGGTGCCCTATACCAAGCTCGACATGCCCGATCTGCCGGAGCTCTCCTCCGGTGCCCGCTCCGAGCATATCCAGCACACCCTCTACAAGGGGATGGTGCTACCCATGGTGGTGCTGACCGGCCTCTCGGTGCTGATCCGCCGCAATACCAAGAAGAACGGTCACGATCACCATCATGACGATGATCATGATCAGGGGAGTGCGCAGATCAAGGATCAGGACGCAACAAAGGGAGGCAAGGATCATGAGTAACCATAAAGCTCATCCCCTCGGCGGCAAGCTGGTCAGCTGGCCGGTGCTGGTGCTGGCACCTTTTGCCGTGCTGTGCGGCATGCTGATCCTCAAACGTCTCGTCTTCGGTCTGGGCTCGGTCACCGATCTCAACGGCGGCTATCCCTGGGGGCTGTGGATCTCCTTTGACCTGCTGATCGGCACCGGTTTCGCCTGTGGCGGCTGGGCGCTGGCCTGGGCGGTCTATGTGTTCAACCGCGGCGAGTATCACCCGCTGGTGCGGCCAGCCCTGCTGGCGAGCCTGTTCGGCTACTCGCTCGGTGGTCTCTCCATCACCATCGACGTGGGGCGTTACTGGAACCTGCCGTACTTCTACCTGCCCGGCCACTTCAACACCTCCTCGGTGCTGTTCGAGACGGCGGTCTGCATGACCATCTATATCGGGGTGATGGCGCTGGAGTTCGCGCCCGTGCTGCTGGAAAAGTTTGGCTGGAAGGCGTCACTCATTCGCCTCAACAAGATCATGTTCTTCGTGCTGGCGCTGGGGGCCCTGCTGCCCACCATGCACCAGTCCTCCATGGGCTCCCTGATGATAGTGGCGGGGGAGAAGATCCATCCGCTCTGGCAAAGCTACGAGCTGCTGCCGGTCTTCTCCTTGCTGACCGCATTCATCATGGGCTTTTCCATCGTGGTGTTTGAGGGCTCTTTGGTACAGGCGGGACTGGCGGGGCGGGGCCCCAACGAGAAGTCGCTCTTCTACAAGCTGACCCAGGTGATCGACATCTTCCTGATCCTGTTTGTGGCGCTGCGCTTTGCCGAGATCGTCATCAATGACAAGTCGGAGTACCTCTCCGATCTCAATCGCTTTTCCATCATGTTCTGGAGCGAGATTGCGCTGATGATCTTCCCGTTGCTGGTGTTCCACTGGGACAAGAGCCGCCGGGATTCGCGCATGTTGTTCCTGGGGGCCCTCAGCATGCTGCTGGGCGCAGCCCTCTGGCGACTGGATTACTCCCTGCTCGCCTTCAACCCCGGCAATGGCTACCACTACTTCCCCTCCGCGGAGGAGGTGCTGATCTCCCTGGGCTTCGTCGCCATCGAGGTGTGTGCCTATTTGCTGTTGATCCGGCTCTTGCCGGTACTGCCATCACTTGAACGTGTTCACCAAGATTATCAGGCCCGAGGGAAAGCCAACGTATGAGCCAACGTATCACCATAGACCCCATCACCCGCATTGAGGGGCACCTGCGTATCGACTGCGAGATCGAAGGCGGCATAGTCACCAAGGCCTGGTCGTCCGGCACCATGTGGCGCGGGATGGAGGAGATTGTCAAAGGGCAAGACCCACGGGATGCCTGGATGATTGTGCAGCGTATCTGCGGGGTATGTACCTCCATTCACGCCATCGCCTCGGTGCGGGCGGTGGAGAACGCCATCGGTGCCAAGGTGCCGGTCAATGCCCAGTTCATCCGCAACCTCATCATCGCGGCCCACAACATCCACGATCACATCGTCCACTTCTACCAGCTCTCGGCGCTGGACTGGGTGGATATCACGGCGGCGCTGCAGGCCAATCCGCAAAAAGCGGCGGATATCCTCAAGGGGGTCTCTACCTGGTCCCTCAACAGCGCCGAAGAGTTGACCAAGGTGCAAGATAAGATCCGCGCTTTGGTGGCCAGTGGCCAGCTCGGCATCTTTGCCAATGGCTACTGGGGCCACAAGGAGATGAAGCTGAGCCCGGAGGTAAACCTCATCGCCGTGGCCCACTACCTGCAGGCACTGGAATGCCAGCGCGATGCCAACCGCATCGTCGCCATTCTGGGTGGCAAGACCCCGCACATTCAGAACCTGGCGGTGGGCGGGGTAGCAAACCCCATCAATCTGGATGCGCCGAGTGTGCTCAACCTCGAGCGGCTGCTCTATGTGAAGAGCTTTATCGACCGGCTCGGCGAGTTTATCGAGCAGGTCTACAAGGTGGATGCCGCCATCATCGCCGCGCACTACCCCGAGTGGCTGAGTCTGGGGCAGGGGGCCAAGCACTACCTGAGCGTGCCCGAGCTCCCCACCGACGCCAACGGCGGCAGCTTCCTGATGCCGGGTGGCTATATCGAGAATGGCAATCTGGCGGGTTATCGCCCCATCGAGAGCCATCAGGATGGCTGGCTGATGGACGGCATCGCCGAGAGCAACAAGCACGCCTGGTACAAGGATGACGAGCCCCTCAAGCCGTGGGAGGGGAAAACCGAGCCCAACTACACCGGCTGGCAGGATGATGGCAAATACTCCTGGGTCAAATCCCCCACCTTCTACGGCAAGGTGGTGGAGGTGGGGCCGCTCGCAGACCTCTTGGTCAAACTGGCCGCCAAACACCCGGAGACGGTGGCGCACTTCGACCAGTTGAACGGCATTTATAAAGCGCTCACCGGCTCGGCCATCAAGACCGAACAGCTGCACTCCACCATGGGCCGCATCATTGGCCGCGCGGTGCGCTGCTGCGTGCTGAAAGATACCCTGGCGCACCAGTGGAAGGCGCTGGTGGACAACATCGGCAAGGGGGATACCACCGCCTACATCAAGGCCGAGATCCCGGCAGATAAAGAGTTTCGCGGGGTGGGCTTTGAAGAGGCGCCGCGCGGCATGCTCTCCCACTGGATCGTGATCAAGGGTGGCAAGATCGAGAACTATCAGGCGGTGGTGCCATCGACCTGGAACTCGGGCCCACGCAACTTCAATGACGAGCCCGGCCCCTATGAGCAGGCGCTGGTGGGCACCCCGGTGGCGGATCCCGCCAAACCGCTGGAAGTGGTGCGTACCATCCACTCGTTCGACCCCTGCATGTCCTGCGCGGTCCACGTGGTGGATACCCAAAATGGCGAAGTGACTCAGGTGAAGGTGCTGTGATGAACACCCTGATCCTGGGCGTGGGCAACCTCTTGCTGAGCGACGAGGCCGTCGGTGTGCGCATCGTCGAGGCGCTGGGGCGCGAATACCGTTTTGCCCCCGGCATCGAGCTGCTGGACGGCGGCACCGCCGGTATGGAGCTGCTGGAAGCCATGGCCAGTCGCGACCACATCATTCTGGCGGATGCGGTGCGCAGCGGTAATCCACCGGGCACAGTGGTGACCCTGAAAGATGAGGAGATCCCGATCCTGTTTGGCCGCAAGATCTCCCCCCATCAGCTTGGGCTGGCGGATGTGCTCTCAGCGCTGCATATGACGGGGGAGTCGCCCAAGCGGCTCACTCTGATCGGGGTCGAACCCGAATCCCTCGAACCGCGCATCGGCCTCACCCCAGTGGTGGCAGCCGCCATGGGGGAGGCGACGGATCGGATTTTGACCCTGCTGGCCAGTGTTGGCGCCCCCGCCATTGCACTCTCCGACGCCGAGCGGGCCAAACAGGAGCAGGAGGGCTTATGGCGCAGTCCCATTTAAGCGAGGCAGATGCCATGCAGGAACGCGGGCAGGAGGTTTCGGGTTTTGCCACCAATCCTGCGCCGTTACTGGTAGCCCAGTATGAGCGGATCGCCCGGGAGGAGATGCAAGGGCTGCCCTTCTATCACGCCACCATGCCCATAGTTGCGGAGTGCGTGCTGTTTGAAGAGCAGTGGCTCGGCTGCGTGCTGACCCCCTGGATGCTGAGCGTGGTGGTGTTGCCAGGGCCAGATCAACTGTGGCCGGTGCGCAGCAGCAGCGATCGGCTAGCCCTGCAGCTCCCCTGCGGCAACATGACCTTTATGGTGGGTGAACTGCCCGAGACAGGGCAGTTGCTGGCCAGCTCCCTGATGTCGCCGCTCGAACCCCATCTCGGGGCCGAGCAGGGGCGCTCACTGGTGAGCAGCACCCTCAAGATGCTGCTCTCCTTGCCGGTGCAGCAAGGGGCTGGCGGTGTGGATCTGGGGCGCAGACGGCTATTTGGTGCCCGACGTGGCCAACCGGCATAGTCGCTAGGTTTCACGCGAAATCAAGTTTAGAATAGGGGGCCACTTTGGCCCCTCACTCGCATTTACCAGCACGCATTCAACCTCTTCTTTCAGAGATAAAGAGTGAGTGGAACCATAAAAAGGATCCCCATGACGATTCCACGCAATTGCCTTCGCCATTACGTCGGCCCCAGTGCTGCCGCCCTGTTGACTCTGCTGCTGGGCACCGCCTCTCATACTGCGCTGGCCGCCGCCCAACCTGTGCCTGCCGAACTCAAGCTTGCAATCGGCGCCGAGCCCACCGAAGGGTTTGACCCTCTGCTCGGCTGGAGTCACGGCAGCTACCTGCTGCTGCACAGCCCGCTGCTTAAACAAAACGCCGATCTCGGCTGGCAGGATCTGCTCACCCAATCGGTGACCCCGAACCAGGACGGCAAGGGGTGGCGGATTACCCTCAAGCCTGATCTGAAATTCTCCAACGGCGCACCGCTCACCGCCGAAGACGTCGCCTTTACCTACAACAGCGCGGCCAAGGGCGGCGGCAAGATCGACATGGGCAACTTTGTCTCGGCCAAGGTGGTCTCGCCTACCGAGGTTGCCATCACCCTGAGCGCTCCCCAGAGCACGTTCGTTAATGTGCTGGGCTCCCTCGGTATCGTGTCGAAGAGGGATTACGACGCAAAAGCGTACGCCCAAAAACCAGTCGGCGCAGGCCCTTACCGGCTGGTGAGCTTCCTGCCCGGTCAGCAACTGGTGGTGGAGGCGAACCCCTATTACGCCGGTGGTAACAATGATTTCAAACGGCTGGTGTTTGTCTTTATCGATGAAGAGAGCGCCTATGCCGCCGCCCAGAGCAGCCAGCTCGATCTGGTGCGCATTCCCCCATCGCTGGCGCCCACCGTGCCTGCCTCCCTCAAGCTGTGGGTTCGGCCGAGCGTGGAGAACCGTGGCATCGTCTTCCCCATTCCGCCTGCCGGTCAAAAGGACGCCAAGGGTTATCCCATCGGTAACGACGTGACGGCCGATGTGGCGGTGCGCCGCGCCATCAACTACGCCATCGACCGCAAGCTGCTGGCCGATCAGCTGCTGGAAGGGCACGCCATCCCCGCTTACAGCGCGGTGGAAGGCTTGCCTTGGCTAAACAAAGCCACTGCCTTCAAGGATGGGGATGCGGCCCATGCCAACGCCCTGCTCGACGAGGCGGGCTGGAAGATGGGCAGTGACGGCATTCGCCACAAGGGCGACCTGCGCGCCGCCATTACCCTCTGGTACACCAGCGGTGACAGCACCCGCCGGGATCTGGCGGAAGCGGTGCGCGCCATGCTCAAACCCATTGGCCTTGAGGTGAGCCTCAAGTCCGGCAGCTGGGAGCAGGTAGAGCGGGAGATGCACGCCAATCCGGTGTTGATGGGGTGGGGGAGTCTGGATCCCATGGAGCTCTATCACCACTACCAGAGCGGTTCGGGCGGGGTAGAGTTCTACAACCCGGGCTACTACAGCAATCCTGTGGTGGATGGCCACCTCAAGCAGGCGCTGGATGCTCCGAACTGGCAGGCGGCCGTGCCGTTCTGGCAGCAGGTGGAGTGGGATGGCAAAACGGGTGCCGGGGTACAGGGGGATGCCGCCTGGGCCTGGCTGCTCAATGTGCAGCACACCTATCTGGCCAACAGCTGCATCGACCTTGGCAAGGGGGCGCCGGAAATTCACGGTAGTTGGTCCCTCCTCAACAACCTGCAGGATTGGCGGTGGACGTGCCGTTAAGTTCGCCCTTGAGTCATTCAGGTTATCTGTTGCTAAAAGCCCTGCTGCGTCTGGCAGGGCTGCTCTGTCTGGTCTCGGTCGCCACCTTTGTGCTGCTGAGCTACTCCCCCCTCGATCCCATCAAGGCCTATATCGGTAACGATCTGCTCCATGTGCCGCCCGAGCAGTACGCCCGCATTGCCGCCCGCTGGGGGCTGGATCAGCCGCTCTGGCTGCGTTACTGGCACTGGTTTACCCAGGTGCTGCAGGGGGATCTCGGTTACTCCATGCTCTACAACGCGCCTGTGGGTGAGGTGATAGGCCAGCGCTTTGCTGCCTCCTTCCTGCTGCTGGCGGGGGCCTGGCTGCTCTCCGGCTTTTTCGGCATTTTGCTCGGACTTTGCGCCGGTCGCTATCTCAACCGCTGGCCCGATCGCTTTATTTGCCGCTTTGCCTATCTGCTCGCCTCCCTGCCCACCTTCTGGGTTGGTCTGCTGTTGCTCGCGCTGTTTGCTGTGCACTGGCCGCTGTTGCCGGTCTGCTGCGCTTGGACGCCGGGCCTCGCTGCCGATGAGGCTGACTGGCTGATGCGATTGCGCCATCTGTTGCTGCCGGTCACCACGCTTGCGTTGCTCGGAGTGGGCAACATTGCCCTGCATACCCGAGGGCGGGTGGCCGAGGTGCTGGAGAGCGACTTTATCCGCTACGCCCGCGCCCAAGGGGATGGTGGCTGGCCCATGTTGCGCTTTCATGTGCTGCGCCACGCCCTGACCCCGGCGATCTGCCTGCAGTTTGCCTCCCTCGGTGAGTTGATTGGCGGGTCGCTGTTGGCGGAGAAAGTGTTCTCTTATCCGGGGCTCGGGCAGGCGACGGTGGATGCGGGGCTGCGGGGCGACATCCCCTTGCTGATGGGCATAGTGCTTTTTTGCACCTTGCTGGTCTTTATTGGCAACACTGTGGCCAGTTTGCTGCTGGCGCGCATCAATCGTGGCTGGGAGGGTGAGCATGCTGTTTAATCCGTTACCCTCCATAGTGCGGCTGGGTTTTGCCCTGATCGGATTGACGCTGCTGGCTGCTTACGGCTGGAGCCTCTCTCATCAGGATGTGCCGATGGATCTGCTGGCGCGCCAGCAACCCCCCTCGCTGGCCCACTGGTTTGGCACTGATCAGATGGGGCGGGATCTCTGGTTGCGGGCCTTTCAGGGCACCCTCACCAGTCTGGAGCTGGGGATCAGCACTGCGCTCTGTAGTGGCCTGCTGGCCATGGTGGCGGCAAGCCTATCGCTCATTCATCCCAGATGCGATGTGGCGGTGCGGCTGCTCATTGACGCCATGCTGGCGCTGCCCCATATGCTGCTGCTGATCCTTATCTGTTTTACCGTGGGAGGCGGCATGCGCGGGGTGATTCTGGCGGTGGCGCTGACCCACTGGCCCAAGCTGGCGCTCATTCTCTGCGCCGAGGCGCGGCGGATCGCCTGCAGCGACTACATGGTGCTGGCCCGCTGTCAGGGGATGGGGGCGCTGCGTCGCTGGCGCACCCACCTGCTGCCGGGGTTGTTGCCCCAGTGGTTTATCGGCACCTTGCTGATGTTTCCCCATGCGGTGCTGCACAGCGCGGCTTTGAGCTTTCTCGGCTTTGGTCTGGCGGCCCACGAGGCCTCCCTTGGCCTGCTGCTGGCCGATGCATTGCGTTATCTGGCCGGTGGCGGCTGGTGGCTGGCCCTCTTCCCGGGGCTGATGTTGCTGCTGTTGGTATTGCTGTTTGATCAGGCCACCCGGGCCTTGCAACAGCTGCTGTGGCACAGGAGTGAACCATGCTGAGTTTTGACCATGTGACCATAGAGGCGGCCCACTACTCCTGGTTGGGGCGGCGCAGTTGGCAGCCTTTGCTGACCGATATCAGCCTGCAACTGGCACCGGGGGAGATAGTGGCACTAGTGGGAGGGAGCGGCGAGGGCAAGAGCCTGCTGCTGCAAAGCGCCCTGACCCTGCTGCCGGACAACCTGCGGATGCGCGGCGCCATCTCCCTCGATGGCACGCCTTTGTGTGATGCCAGCCGGGCCCGTCTGCGTGGCCATACCCTCTGCTATGTGCCGCAGGGGGTGAGCGCCCTCAATCCATTGCTGACAGTGGAGCGCCAGCTTGGCCGCGCGGCCAAGCTATGTGGTCAGAACGGTTCCCGCGAGCGGCTTGGCGAGCAACTGCTGCGATACCAGTTGCCAGCCACCACGCTGGACAGATACCCGCGTCAACTCTCCGGCGGCATGGCCAAGCGCATTCTGGCCTGCACTGCGGCACTCGGCGGCGCCCGCTACATTCTGGCGGACGAAATCACCGCCTGGCTCGACGAAGGGCTGGCCTGTCTGCTGCTCAGCCAATTGCGTGAATTGGCCAATCAGGGCAGCGGCATCCTCTGGGTCACCCACGATCTGGCGCTGGCGGCGCGGTTTGCCGATCGCATTGTTGCCCTTCATCAGGGGCAGGTGAGCGACACCTTGAGCAGCCACCACCTACAACAGGGACAGGGGAGCGAGATGCTCCGTGCCCACTGGCAGGCGCTGCCGGAGTTCAACTCGCTCTTCTCTGTGCCGGAGGTTTCCTGATGTTTGAAGTACGGGATCTCACTATCGCTCAGGGGGAACGCCCCCTCTGGCAGGAGCTATCGCTGACGGTGAAAGCGGGCGAACGGCTCGGCATCTCCGCCCCGAGCGGTTATGGCAAAACCACGCTGGGGCGGGTATTGGCGGGCTGGCAACCGGTTCGGGGAAGCGGGGAAATGCGGCTGGATGGGCAGCCGGTGCCTGAACAGGTAAAAGGTTATAACCCCATCCAGCTGGTGCCCCAGCATCCGGAACTGACCTTCAATCCCTATCGCACCACAGGGCAGGCGCTGTGGGATGTGTGGCACCCCGATGACGCCATGCTGGCCCGTTTTATGGTCAAGCCTGAATGGCTTGGTCGTAAACCCGGTCAACTCTCCGGTGGTGAGCTGGCCCGCATCGCGCTGTTGCGCGCCCTCGATCCCCGCACTCGTCTGCTTATTGCAGATGAGGTGACCGCCCAGCTGGACCCGCAAATTCAGCGCCATATTTGGCAGGAGTTAATGCGCGAGTGCGAACAGCGTGGGCTTGGCATCCTGATTTTTAGTCACCAACAGGCGCTGCTGCGCCAAATTTGCCATCGGGTGCTGCGCTTCGAACCTCACTGCGAACCAGTGGCTGGGGAGATGGCAGCCACTGCTGCCTGATAGCACCGGCAGGTGAGGTATTCACTGCCCCGCCCAGCTTTTCAAACTCTGCTGCTGCACCCGGCGATTGGCTTCGCGGATCTCCCCCTTGGCGCGCAGATCCGCCAGCGCAATGGGCAGTACCGCGCGGATCTCGTCACTGCTCATCCCTGCCTTGAGGGCCGGGTGATAGGCCATCTTGAGCAGCACATAGTCGAGGCCGGTCAGAAAGCTGTCGATGCTGTTGTCATTGAAGATGGAGGGGAACACCTTGTCCGAGTCGTTGGGCAGCCCCATCACCTGGGTGAACTCCTCTACCACGCAGTCTAGAAAGCGCCCCTTGGCCCGGCTGTAGTCCACCGGAATGATGATGGTGGCACGGCTGATCTCGTGCTGCGGATTGGTGGCGAAGTTGGCAAGGCAGAGTCCCTCCTTGAGGGCAATGTTGACCGACGGGTCGTTCCCCATGGTGCGGTTGGCCCAGCTCTTCATCTTGCTGTAGTCGGTCATGATCAGGGTCAGATTGGGCTTTGCGGTTACCATGCTGATGGGGTGGCCGGTGATGCGGGCCAGATGGGCCGCCTGCACCTTCACCACGTCCGCTTGCAGCGGCTTGTCCCCCGACTCGTTGATGAGCTGCAACCGGATCGGTTGCTGCCAGCGGGCGAAGCGGGTCTGCTTGGCTTCGCCATACTCCCGCTCCATGGCGATGGCCATAAAGCTCTCGGTGAGATAGCTGTTGCTCTGCCAGCGCTCATCGGCCCGGGCGCTGTGGCCCGCGAGCAGAAGCAGCAGGGCTAGTAACCCGCGTGACGCGCGCCCCATATGGGTAATAAATAGCCTGGTGGTAAGTAGCGTGGTGCTAAAGGGAATGGCGGCAAATGACATGTTTCCTCCTTGAAACGGTTGTCAGCCTAGCGGCTGGCCTTGTCGATATCGCGCCAGGTGAGCCAGAGTCTGAGATCAAACTCCAGTTGATGATAGTCCGGCTCCATGTGCTGGCAGAGCTGATAGAAGCTCTTGTTGTGATCCTTCTCTTTGATGTGGGCCAGCTCGTGTACCACGATCATCTTCAGAAAAGGGGGCGGTGCCTCTTTGAACAGGGCGGCAATGCGGATCTCGTTCTTGGCCTTGAGCTTGTTGCCCTGGATCCGGCTGATATAGGTGTGCAGGCCGAGGGCATCCTTGATGACATTGATCTTGCCATCGAAGACCACCTTGGATAACGGCGCCGAACTCTTGAGGTAGCGGTTCTTCAGCTCCATGGTGTAGGCCAACAGCGCCTTGTCACTCTGGACCTGATGGCTATCGGGATAGCGTTTGGCCAGCATATCCCCCAGCTTGCCTGCACTGATCAGTTGTTGTACCTGGGCTTTGAGGGGATCTGGATAGCCACCCAGATAAGTCAGTTCCGCCATGTCTATTACTCGTTACATCCAAAAGAGCGCCATTGTAGTGATCGCCGGCCCGCTTGCCTACTGCTGGCCGCCTGTGGCTAGCTTCCTGACCCTGTTCGACAGGCATAAAAAAATCCGAAACCCTGCAACAGGTTTCGGATTTTTCATTGTTGGGGATCGGTCAATGGCGCCTTAACTGGCCGCCATCATCGACGATCCCGCTTTGAACAAGAGGGGAAACCCTTATTCGCAAGAGACCTGCATCACTTTGATGGCCAGACCACCACGGGACGTTTCACGGTACTTGGAGTCCATGTCCTTGCCGGTGATGTACATGGTCTCGATGACCTTGTCCAGTGATACACGTGGCTTGGAGGTACGACGCAGGGCCATGCGGGAGGCGTTGACCGCCTTCATGGCGGCAATGGCGTTACGCTCGATGCAAGGCACCTGTACCTGACCGGCAACCGGATCACACGTCAGACCCAGGTTATGCTCCATGCCGATCTCGGCGGCTTCACAGACGTGCTCCGGGCTACCGCCCATCAGCTCGGTCAGACCGGCAGCGGCCATGGAGCAGGATACGCCCACTTCACCCTGGCAACCCACTTCGGCACCGGAGATGGAAGCATTCATCTTGTAGAGAATACCGACGGCACCGGCAGCCAGATAGAAACGGGTGTACTCATCACGGCCAACCGGCTGGATGAACTTGTCGTAGTAGGCCAGCACGGCCGGGATGATGCCGGCGGCACCGTTGGTCGGTGCAGTGACCACACGGCCACCGGCCGCGTTCTCTTCACTCACGGCCAGCGCGAACATGTTGACCCAGTCAATGATGTTCATCGGATCGTTGGAGAGATTCTCGTTGGTGCTGAGCTGACGGAACAGCGGGGCAGCACGGCGGGGAACCCGCAGCGGGCCGGCCAGTACACCTTCGGTGCGGCAGCCGCGCTCGATCCCTTCACGCATGGTGTTCCAGATCTTGCCGAACTTCTTGTAGATCTCTTCCGGGGTATTGAAGCACTTCTCGTTCTCCAGCATCAGGGCGGAGATGGAGAGACCGGTCTGGCTGCTGTGGGCAATCAGTTCAGCTGCGCTCTTGAACGGATAACGGACCGACATGTCGCCGCTGTCTGCTTTGCCAAAGTTCTCTTCGTCAACGATGAAACCACCGCCGATGGAGTAATAGGTCTTGCTGTAAACCGCTTCATCTTCAATGAAAGCAGTCAGCTTCATGCCATTTTCGTGCAGCGGCAGGGCTTCGTCATGGAACACCATGGCATTGCGCGGAAAGCTGACGGTGTGGCAGTGCAGACCGATCGGCAGACGCTCGGTCTGCTCGACGCGAGAGATAAACTCGGGGATCGCATCGATATCGACGTTTTCCGGCAAGTTGCCTGCCAGACCCATGATGATAGCGGTGTCGGTGTGGTGGCCTTTACCGGTCCAGGAGAGGGAGCCGTAAACATCCACTTTGATACGGGTGATCTCGCGGATTTTGCCGCCTGCGCGCAGCTCGTCAACAAACTGCTTGGCCGCTTTCATCGGGCCAACTGTGTGGGAAGAAGAGGGGCCTACACCGATTTTGAAGATATCAAAAACGCTGATCATGTCACAATTACCTCAGGGTAGAAGGGGGCGGCATGCCCACTCACAGAAATTTGGAAGATCCATGGGACGCGCTTGTCAGCGCAGGTCACAGAACCAGATAACCGTAGTGTAACGGCTCAAGACCTAAAAAAAGTTGAAATAGATCTATTTTTGTTGAATCTGAGGCGGGATTATAAAATTAATTTTGTTGCTTATCCATTTTGTTAAGCGTTTACCCATAAAAATACCCGGCGATGCCGGGCATTTAGGAACCAAATGGAGTCAGTTTCTGTTTTTTAACATTCAGTAATGTTAACTGCCAGGCCACCGCGGGCGGTCTCCTTGTATTTGGTCTTCATGTCGTTGCCGGTCTCCCACATGGTTTTGATCACCTTATCCAGCGATACCTTGTGCTCGCCGGTGCCGCGCAGGGCGAGGCGGGCGGCATTGATCGCCTTGACTGCCCCCATGGCGTTACGCTCGATGCAGGGCACCTGTACCAGCCCGCCGATGGGATCGCAGGTGAGGCCAAGATTGTGCTCCATGCCGATCTCGGCGGCGTTCTCGACCATCGCCGGACTGCCGCCAAACAGCTCGGTGAGTGCCCCGGCGGCCATGGAGCAGGCGACCCCGACCTCACCCTGACAGCCCACTTCCGCCCCCGATAGCGAGGCGTTCTTCTTATATAAGATGCCGATGGCGGCTGCGGTGAGGAAGTAGCGTACCAGCATCTCGTCATCCACCTTGTGGACGAAACGATCGTAGTAGTGCAGTACCGCAGGAATGATCCCGGCCGCCCCATTGGTAGGGGCTGTGACCACCCGGCCACCGGCGGCGTTCTCTTCATTGACCGCGAGGGCAAACAGATCGACCCACTCCATCACCATCAGCGGATCCTTGTTGAAGTTGGTCTCGCAGCTGAGCTGGCGGAACAACCCCGGCGCGCGGCGTAGCACTTTGAGGCCGCCTGGCAGCACCCCTTCGCTTTTGCAGCCCCGCTCGACGCAGCCTTGCATCGCTTGCCAGATCTTGCGCAACCCTGTTTTTATCTGTTCATCACTGCGAAATACCCGTTCGTTAGCCAGGATCAGACCAGAAATAGAGAGGCCGCTCTCCTGGCAGTGGGCGAGCAGTTGGGCCCCGCTGTCAAACGGGTAGGGGACCGGGTGCTCGGCATCTGTTTTGATGGCTTCTTCCTTGGCGGTGGCGAAGTGGCTCTCTTCAATGATGAAGCCGCCCCCGATGGAGTAGTAGGTCTGGCTAAACAGCAGGACGTTGTCGGCGGCAAAGGCGCGCAGGGTCATGCCGTTGGTGTGCGCCGCCAGCGTCTTGCGGCGGTTGAAGATGATGGCCCCGCTGCGGGGGAAGTGGCTCGGTTGTTCACCGGCCAGTAGCAGGCTTTGTTCTTTATCCACCTTGGCCAGCAGATCCGGAATAGCATCGATATCGACCGATTCCGGTTCAAAACCGGCCAGTCCCAGAATGATCGCCTTGCCGGTCGCATGCCCTTTTCCGGTCTGGCCCAACGAGCCGTAGCACTCCACTTCGACCCGCGCAGTGTGTGGCAGCTGACCTTGCTGGCGGAGCAGCTGGACGAAGGCATAAGAGGCCCGCATAGGACCGACGGTATGGGAAGAGGAGGGGCCAATGCCGATGGAAAACAGGTCAAATACGCTGATCATGACATCAATCCGGTGATGGTTTATGTCTGTTTATTCTAGGATTTTTGCCGTAGATAGAAAGAGGGGAGATGCAGTGCTGTGACATGGACACAGATAAAGTGGTGACGGCGTGTTCATCCAGGTTGAAGGGGACTTGCCCCTTCAACCTGCGGGATCAGTCGAGAAATTCGCACAGATAGGCGGTGGGGGTTTTCACTTCCAGCTTGAAGGAGGAGTGGCCCGCGACCAGGAAGGATTCACCCTGGTGATAGGTGTGCCACTGATCTTCATCAGCCAGCTGAATGGTGAGTGCGCCCTTGATCACCGTCATCCGCTCGGGGGCGGCGGTGTTGAACAGGTAGTCACCGGCGTTCATCACCCCAACGGTAGATTTTTCGCCTTTTTGTTCGAAACCGATGGATTTTACATTTCCGTCAAAATATTCGTTAACTTTCAGCATCTTTACATCCCTGTGTGTACGTTTGTGCCGCCAAGCTAGCACAATCTTTTGCCAGTTGTCATGGGGGGATGGGCTAAAAATCACCGTGGCCGCGTTGAATCTTTACTTTTTAGCAAACTTATTAATAGTTAAGGTTAACGACTTGCTGATTTAAAACAGCTATTAAATGTGAGATAACACGTGCAAATAGGGGAATGAGCCGATGCTCATTCCCCTATTTGGTTTATTGCACTGGGAAAGTGTGAATTTTGCTACATAAAGGAACATATTGTGTTAACTAAAGGACTCATTAAAAACATCGGCTTCCAGGTTGTGGTAGCCATGGTATTGGGCGCAGTAGTCGGCGCCCTCATGGGTGAACAAGCAACTGTGTTTGCACCGCTCGGTACCCTGTTTATCCAGCTGATCAAGATGCTGGTGATCCCGCTGGTGGCGGTTGCCATCCTCTCCGGCGCGGCCAATCTGGGTGCTAGCCCGGCGGCTGGCAAGATCGGCGCAGCCACCCTGGCCTTCTTCCTCGGCACGTCAGCACTGGCTGTGCTGCTGGCGCTGGTGATGGGGCAGATCTTCAAACCCGGTGTCGGGGTCGATTTCGGTTCAGCCTCCGCCATGTTTAGTGGTGACTACGCCGATAAAGGGGCGTTGCCGGATGCGGTTGCCACCCTGCTTGGCATGATCCCCACCAACGTGTTCCAGTCGCTTAACGAGGCGAACATCCTGCAGATCCTGGTGTTCTGTATGTTCCTCGGCATTGCGCTGGCCAAGCAGCCGCGCGAACGCGCCAAGCCACTGGTCGATGGGCTCAATACCCTGGTGGATGCCTTCGTCTGGATGATCAACAAGGTGATGATCATCGCGCCGCTCGGGGTGTTTGGTCTGATGGCTGAAGCCATCGGTACCTATGGCTTCGACGTGCTGACGCTGGTGCTCAAGTTGTTCGTGGTCTACGTGGCTGCCATCCTGATCTTCGGCTTTGTGGTCTATCCGCTGCTGGTGATGGCGTTTTCCAATACGCCGGTGATGAAGTACCTCTCAGCCATGAAGAAGCCGCAGATCGTGGCCTTCTCCACCGCCTCCTCCATGGCGACCCTGCCGGTCAACATGGAGACCTGTGAGCATGATCTGAAAGTGACCAACGCGACCGCCTCCTTTGTGCTGCCGCTGGGTGCCACCATCAACATGAGCGGTAACGCCATCTATTACGGTCTGGTCGCCATCTTCTTTGCGCAGGTTTACAACATCGACCTGAGTGTCGGTGCCTGGGCTGCCATCATAGTGACCTCCACCCTGGGGGCGATCGGTCAGGCCGGTGTGCCGGGCCCCAGCTTCCTGGTGGTTGCCGTGCTGCTGGCGGCCGGGATCCCCATTGAAGGGCTGCCGCTGCTGTTTGCGCTGGATCGTCTGTTTGACATGATCCGCACCTCCCTCAATATCACCGGTGATGCGGCCTGTGCTGTCATTGTTGACCGCTTTAGCCCGGAATATGACCCACAGCGTTGGAACAAGGCATGACAGCGTTGAGTTGAACTAAAACAGCGCTGAGATAAACAGCTTTGAGCTGAAACTGTGTGACGCGAGCCCCTGCCATGATGGTGGGGGCTTTTTTATATCTGCCGGACAGGTATCAGGGGGAAAGTGTGAGCAAGGTGCTGCTGGCGGTTTGCGCTGCAGTGAATGGGTATCTCTGGCTGGGGAACAATGTCGAGTGTAGAGACGGTCAACCTGTAGCTGCGGCTGGGGGGTTGAATGGCGGGCAACAAAAAGGGGAGCTTGGCTCCCCTCGGATATGATCTGCTGCTGGTTAAATTCCATCAGGCCAAACAGAGTGTGGTTAAACCATCCTGGTTACACCCTTGTGGCGAAAGAAACAGCGTCAACGTACAGAAATCATATCTATGTTGGCTATCACGACAGTGCTGCTGAAAAACGCCAGTTAGTGGCGATGAAACAGGCATGCCTGACAGGGATGTTCCGGATTGATGTCTCTCTATCCGGCTCAGAACTGTGACAGTGAGGGCAGAGAGACAGCAACCAGGGTAAAAAACACCGTAAAGACGGCAGTAACAACAAATTCTTTCATTTTCTTCTACCCAGATTGTTGGTTGATGCAGTCAAGATACCATAACCAGCCCTTAAAACAAGCGTATTATTGTTTAAATGGGTGTTTTGGTAGCTGCCGAAAGCGAACGGTCTGTTTTTGTCATCTTGCGATGTTTTTATCTACTGTTTGGCTTGGTGGCGTTTTTTCAATCAACTGGTTTGGATAAATGTATTATAAATCAGTATTTTATGTTTTTGATGAGGATGCTTTGAATGGGGTTTATGTGGCTCCATCTATATTTTTGGTAAATTAACACAGCTATTATGGCGCTGGATGGGTGATGAAAACTGTCGCAATCATGCGGTTGACCATTTCTGGCGAAGATAACCCCGCCAAAAAAAGTAACCACTGGTAATGATGACCGCAAATCGGGGGCTGCTTGCACGACATGCCTCTGGTTGAGCCGCCAAGTCACTGTAATCCCGCTGTCATATGGACGATGGGTGGTGGACAGTCAGCTATCGCGCATTGAGAGGTCTATGTGATCGTCAACCATCAAGAGGGGCCGCCGGAGCCCGTCGTCATTGATATGGGTTGGATGCTGGGGGATAGTTGCGGCGGATGTGTGTGTTGTAACTGCAGCGGCATGCCCATATTCCCTGATTGGGCCAAGGGGGAGAGCAGAGACAATGCAGGGGAGGATGAGCGCGCTTCCCGTGCGCAGGGTTGCGAAATAGGAGCAGGATGATGGCGGCACGTTGCCAGAGAGGCCGTTAGCCGTTCCGGGCGATGGATGAGCAGCCATGCTGGCGCTATGGCTGGTTGCTTCAAATAGAAAAAACCCTCCAGCGGAGGGTTTTTGCATTACCAAGCTATCTAAACGGCAGTCGCTTAGAACAGGGTGGTAGAGAGATCGTAGAGTTCCTGATTGAACGGACGCTTCAGATTCTCGATGCAGTCGATGATGTCGTGATGCACCATGACGTTACCCTGAATACCGACGCAGCGACCACCCTGGCCAGCCAGCAGTTGCTCAACAGCGAAGGCGCCCATACGGCTGGACATGATGCGATCGCGCGCAGTCGGGGCCCCGCCACGCTGGATATGGCCCAGAATGGTGGCGCGGGTTTCACGCCCGGTCAGCGCTTCAATGTCCTTGGCCAGTACATTGACGTCGGTGACGTGCTCACAGATGGTGATGATGGCGTGACGCTTGCCTTTGGCTTCGCCTTCCTTGATCTGTTGCAGCAGCTTCTCTTTGTCGAAGGCCACTTCCGGCACGATCACGTACTCGGCACCACCAGCAACGGCCGCAGACATGGCCAGATCGCCACAGTGGCGACCCATGATCTCGACCACTGAGATGCGGTGGTGGGAGCTGCAGGTGTCGCGCAGACGGTCGATGGCGTCAACAACCACGTTCAGTGCAGTATCAAAGCCGATGGTGAAGTCGGTACCGGCGATGTCGTTGTCGATGGTGCCCGGCAGGCCGATGCAGGGGAAACCCTCTTCGGTCAGCTTTTTGGCACCCATGTAGGAGCCGTCACCGCCAATTACCACCAGCGCATCGATGCCATGCTTTTTCAGGTTCTGGATAGCTTCGGCACGTACCGCCGGATCTTTAAAGGCAGGGAAACGGGCAGAACCGAGGAAAGTACCACCACGGTTTACCACGTCGGAGACGCTGTGGCGCTCCAGCTTGACGATGCGATCCTGGTGCAGGCCGAGGTAGCCATCATAAATACCGTAAACTTCCAGGCCATGATGCAAACCGGCGCGAACCACGGCGCGAATAGCTGCGTTCATACCCGGTGCGTCGCCACCACTGGTCAAAACACCAATACGTTTGATTTGTTTGGTCATGAGTGCCTCTGGATCTGAGTTGTCAAATACGAATGTTGAAATAGACAAGCCACTTTTACTATATCGGCTTTCCTATGGAATGCGGGGTGACCATAGGAAAAGCGATATAGAGAGGGGACGTGCCCCTCTCTTATTAGTAATCGAGGATTACTGGGCTGCGCCCGCGATGATCTGGGAGAAGTCGTCCACTTTCAGGGACGCACCACCGACCAGGCCACCGTCGATGTCCGGCTGACCGAACAGGTCGGCAGCAGTGGCACCAGTGACGGAACCGCCGTACAGAACCTGTACTTTAGCAGCGATAGCAGCGTCAAAACCGGCCAGATACTGACGGATGTGCGCGTGAACGGACTGAGCGATCTCCGGAGTGGCAGTCTTGCCAGTACCGATGGCCCATACCGGCTCATAGGCAACAACGGCGTTGCTGAAAGAGGCGATGCCGCAACGGTCGATAACGGCTTTCAGCTGGGTCTCAACCACGTTCTTGGTCACACCGGCTTCGAACTGCTCCAGAGTTTCACCGATGCACAGAACCGGCACCAGGCCACCTTTCTGGATCGCTTCGTACTTGGCAGCAACCACGTCGTCGGTCTCTGCGTGCAGGGTACGACGCTCGCTGTGGCCGACCAGGGAGTAGGTGCAACCGAACGCTTTCAGCATGGAGGGGGCGTTTTCGCCGGTGAAGGCGCCAGACTCGTGAAGGTCAGCGTTCTGGGCACCGTAAGCAATTTTGCTGTCAGCGGTCAGCTGCTCAACCAGACCCAAAAAGATAACCGGCGGGCAGACGGCGACTTGCACAGAAGGATGAGCGGCAGCAGCCGGGGTCAGTCCTTTGATCAGAGCTTCAACAGAAGCTTTGGTGCCGTTCAGTTTCCAGTTACCCATTACCAGGTGCTGTCTCATCTTGTATATCTCCTAGGCATTTGATTGCGCGACATTATATGAATTGAACCGAGCCCAAGATAGCTGACCCGGCGGCAAATGACGTAATTTTTTTTCGCTTTCCTGATCCAAATCAGAAATGAAACGCTTGATCGCTCATTCGTTAACCTGCTCCCGCAAGCGGGCCCACCATACTCCAATCCATTCGTGGATGGCAGCCTCGGAATACATCAGATAACGCCCTTTGGGTAAATAGCTGTAGAGCGGCTGTGCTACCTGGCTCTGCTTGGCGGTGTAGTCGGTGGGGGCTGGCACGGCATTGAGTCCCTGGCTCTCATAAAGTGCCATGGCGCGGGGCAGGTGAGTGGCTGAACTCACCAGTGCCACCTCTTTGCCCTTGAGATGGGCACTGATGCTGACCGCTTCGTCATGGGTGTCTTTGTTGTTTTCAAACAACGTCATTCGCGCGCGGGGGATGCCGAGGCTCATCGCCATCCGGGCGTTGACCTCGGCGTTGGAGAGGGGATCCCCTGATACATAACCCGAAAAGATTAGCTCGGCTTGCGGATAGGCCTGGGCGAGGCGTACCCCTTCGAGGGTGCGGGCCAGGGCGATATTATTCTGCCAGGAGCGCTCGGGCACCGCCGGATCGCTGACATGGCCGTTGCCAAGCACCACGATCGCCTCGATCTTGGGATGCTGGCTCACCTCGAACGGTGGGAAGGTCTGCTCCAGCCCTCTGGCCAGTTCATAGCTCACCGGTCGCATCCCCATCAGGGTGACAATCAGCAGTGACAAGGTGGCCAGCAGCTTGCCGGTTTTTTGGAAACGGGTGAACCAGAGCAGCAGCAGGGCGACAAGCAGCAGGGAGAGAGAGAAGGGGAGTGGCATCAGCAGTTGGCCTAGCCACTTCTTGACCACAAACAGGTTGAGCTCAAACACGAGTCACACTTCCTTGAGTTTTCAGCAAATTCGGGATGTGACAGAATACCCTTCTTTTTCGTCATGCCCAATGCAGCGGCTAAAGTTGAGTGTTTTTGAAGCAAGATCAAAGTTTTGACGGCCGCACCGACAAGTTCGCCCGTAACATTTATGACTCCACCAAGGGGCGCATTCGCACCACCATCGTCTGGAGTGACATCGAAGCCTGCCTGGCCCGGCTTGGCAATCGACCGCTGCGCATCCTCGATGCGGGGGGCGGTTTTGGCTATTTTGCCCAGAAGTTGGCGGCCATGGGCCATCAGGTGGAGCTGTGCGATCTCTCTGCCGACATGCTTGAGCTGGCGCGCAGCCAGATCGCCGAAAAGGGGCTGCAAGACAGAATTCGTCTCATCCATTGCCCCATTCAGGATCTCAAGGCCCATGTGACCGGCACCTTTGATCTGGTGCTCTGCCATGCGGTGCTGGAGTGGCTCGCTGAGCCGCGCCAGACCCTGCTAGGTCTGTTCCCTTTCGTCAAGGCAGGGGGCATACTGTCGCTGCTTTTTTACAACCGCCATGGCTTGCTGTTTCAGAGTCTGGTGGTGGGCAATTTTGACTATGTGCGACTCGGCCTGCGCAAGAAGCGTCAACTTCCGTTGACCCCCACCAATCCCCAGTTGCCGGAGCAGGTCTATGACTGGATCGGGCGAGGGGGGCTCAAGATCATCGGCAAGACCGGGGTGCGGGTGATCCACGACTATATGCGCAACCGGCAGGATCAGAGCGAGAAGTTCGACGATCTGCTGGCCATGGAGCAGCAATATTGCCGTCAGGAGCCGTTTGTCGGACTGGGGCGCTATATCCATGTGATGGCGCAGAAACCGGCCAGCTGATGCCCTGAATAATGTGATTTTTTTGATGCTACCGGATGTAGCCGCGTGCAAGTTTGTGCGCTCAATTACAACAACGAGATGACAACGTCATGATGAGTACATCCCGTGCCCTGCCCGAGCGTTCTTTGCCGGAGATAGTAGGGTGGGTCAGGCAGGAGGGGTTGGCGCTGAGCCTGCCTACCGACCGGCTGGCCTTTCTGATTGCAATCAAGACACTGTCCGAAGATGAGTCGGACTTGTCGGAAGCGGCGCTGCACGATGCCTTTGGCTACGTCAGCAACGCCTTTGGCCAGATGGACGAGACCCTCACCGGTCGCGCCAACAATGCCATCAACGACCTTATTCGTCAGCAGATGCTGTCTCGCTTCAATACCGACATGGTGGCGGGGGAAAGCCTCTATCGCCTGTCGCGCCTTGGGGTCAGCATCGTTGACTTCTTTCTCGATCAGCGACCGGTTGACTCCATCAAGCTCTCCATTTTGCTCGAGCACTTGGCGGCCGAGCTCGATACCGCCCGCAAGGCGGCGCTTGAGACCAACACCCGCGAGCAGTGGGATGCCGAGGTGCTGCCACGGCTCACCTTCTCGCTGGAAGAGACCCTGGGGCGCATCGATCTGACCCAGCGCGCCATGGATGAGCAGCAAAATCAGGTCAAGAGCGAGATCGCGGCCCTGCTGACCCAGAACTGGGTCGATGCCATTCACAGCTGCGAAAAACTGCTGCACGAGACCGGCCAGACCCTGCGCGAACTGCAAGATACCCTGGACGCCGCCGGTCACCGCCTGCAGGCGGGGCTGCTCAACATTCAGGAAGCGGCGCAAGGGCGCGACGATCTGTTCCACGTCGAGGAGTTGACTCACGCTTTGCAGGGGCGCCTTGACGTCATCACCAGCTGGGGCCAGCAGTGCATCGAGCTCTGGTCCCGTTACGATCGCCACGTCCACAAATTTATCCGCAACGCCATCGACATGGATAAGAACCGCGCCTTCAGCCAGCGGCTGCGCGACTCCATCCGCAATTTCGAGCAGCATAACTGGCTGCTGCGTATCGCCGAGGAGCCCCGTCTGCTGGAGCTGCGCGACGAAACCATCGCCATTCACGATGAGGAGGTGACCGGCGAGGTGCCCCTCGAGATGGAGTACATGGAGATGGTGGATATCAACCAGGAGCTGGCGGAGCGCATCGAGCGTTATCTGGCCCGCTATCCCGAGCAGGGCCAGCAGCTGGATGTGGCCGATGTGCTGCGGGAATACCTGCTGGACTACCCGGCTCACGCCCATTTCGATGTGGCGCGCCTTCTGATCGACCAGGCCGTGCGCCTGGGCCATGCCAGCGGCGAGCGCGATCTGCACCGCCAACCCGCATGGAAACCCATTAACCAAGCTGGATCCAAGGTTCAGGCCTATGTCATTGATCAATACTGAGTTTCCCTTGCCGCTGCGACTTGCAGAGGCGATTGCCAACCCCTTGTTTCCGCGCATCGACACCGCCTTGCGCTCCGGCCGTCACATCACGGCCGACGATTTCGAACCCCATTCGGCACTGGTGGAGTACCACAACGAGCTGGAGATCTTCTACGGCCGTTATCAGGTTGAACTGATCAAGGCGCCGGAAGGCTTCTTCTACCTGCGCCCGCGCCCCAGCGCCGATATCGGCACCACGGTTTTGTCTGAGCTCGATATGCTGGTGGGCAAGGTGCTCTGCTACCTCTATCTGAGCCCGGATCGCCTCGCCTCGGAAGGGGTGTTCGCCATGGGCGAACTGCAAGAAGAGGTGCTGAGCCTGGCTGACGAGAAGCAGCTGCTGCGGATGGTCAACAGCCGCTCTGGCGGTACCGATCTCGACAAGAAGAAGCTGCTCGAAAAAATCCGTACCTCCATGCGCCGTCTGCGTCGCCTCGGCATGATCACCGCCCTTGGCAACAGCGACAAATTCCGGGTCAACGAATCGGTGTTCCGCTTTGCCGCGGATGTGCGCTCCGACGAAGATCCGCGCGCCGTGCAGCTGCGAATGATCCAGGAAGGGGAAGCCATCTTCCACGACGACGAGATGCCGAGCAGCGATTCGCTGTTTGACGATATCGAAGCGGATCTTGATGAAGAACAGCTTGAACTGGAGGTGGAAGATGACCTGCAGCGTTAAAAATCAGGCCCTGATGGAGATGATTGGTTTGATGGCGCCCAATTTTGCTTTTATGGAGAGTGCTGCGTGAGAGGTAAATTCAAATCCCTGACCATGGTCAACTGGAACGGCTTCTTCGCCCGAACCTTCGATCTCGACCAGCTGGTCACCACCCTCTCTGGCGGTAACGGTGCGGGCAAGTCCACCACCATGGCGGCCTTTATTGCGGCGCTTATTCCCGATCAGTCGCTGCTCCATTTCCGTAACACCACGGAAGCGGGCTCCAGCAGTGCCTCCCGTGACAAGGGGCTTTACGGCAAGCTGCAGCGCGGCCACTGCTACTCCCTGTTGGAAGTGATGAATAGCCGCGAACAGCGGATCTGGGTCGGCGTCCACCTCGAGCAAGTGGCCAACCGTGACAACAAGGTCAACATCACCCCGTTCGCGCTGGTGGATGTGCCGGAGCAGCTGCAACCCACCGATCTGCTGCTGGAAAAACTCGAGGACGGCAAGGGCCGGGTGCGCGCCTTTACCGATCTGAAAGGGGCCGCCGCCGAGCTGGGGGCCATGAAGGTCGCCAAGTTCAATACGGTGACCGACTACCACAACTTCATGTTCGAGTTCGGCATTACCCCGAAGAAGTTGCGCGACCAGAAGGATCGCGGCAAGTTCTATCGCCTGATCGAAGCCTCTCTCTACGGTGGCATCTCCTCGTCCATCAGCCGCTCCCTGCGTGAATATCTGCTGCCGGAGAACTCCGGGGTGCGCAAGGCGTTTCAGGACATGGAGGCGGCCATCTATGAAAACCGCCGCACCCTGGAAGCCATTAAAGAGACCCAGGGTCAGCGGGATCTGTTCAAAAACCTGATCACCGAGACCACCCACTATGTGGCGGCGGACTATGTGCGCAACGCTGCCGAAAAGAGCCGTCTCTCCGAGCTGGCCCTCAAGGCGCGTCAGGAGCTGGCGGAGAAACGCCGTATCTTGGCCGAAGAGCGCCAGCGAGCCATCTATCTGGCCGACGAGGTGGAGCAGCTTACCAACCGCGAGAAATTGCTGACTGCCGAGGCTGAGTCTGCCGCCGATCACTTGGCAAAAGTGTTGGCTGCGGTGGCGCTGCAAAAGAAGATCGAGATGTACCGCGCCGATCTGGCGGATCTGTGCGACAAGCTGGAGCAACAACAAGCGATCGTCGAGGAGATCCACAGTCAGCTGCTGGAGGTGGAAGAGTGCAAGGAGCTGGCGCAGGCCGAAGTAGACAGCCTCAAGACCCAGCTGGCCGACTACCAGCAGGCGCTTGATATTCAGCAGACCCGCGCCATCCAGTACCGTCAGGCGGTGCAGGCGCTGGAGACTGCCCGCGAGCAGTGCGAGCTGGCGGGGCTGACCGCCGAACAGGCGAGCGACACCCTGCACCAGTTCCGCGCCGCCGAGCAGAGCCTCACCAGCCGGGTATTGGGCGCCGAGCAGCAGCTGGCACTGGCCAAGGCGGCGGTGGCCGAGCACGAAGCGGCGCTGGCGCTGCTTTTGAGCATCGCCCCCGAGACAGTGCGTGAGGCCGCCTGGCCTACCGCCCAGGCGCTGCTCAAGCGTCACATCGAAGACAAGGCCCGCATTGCCCAGGGGCAGGGACTGCGCGCCGCGCTGGCTCGCCTCGAGAAAGAGAGTGAAAGCCAGAAGAATCTCTTCAAGTTGCGTGACGAGCTGCAGCAGGCCTCTGGCCAGCTTATTGCCAGCAGCGATGAGCTGGAGATCTTCCTCGAAGCCCAGCGCACCCGTCAGGAGGAGCTGGCCGAGCAACAGGCCGAGGTCAACCAGCGCCGCGCCAGCCTCGAGCATCAGGGTGCCCAGCTGGGCCGCGATATTAGCGATCTCACCAAGCTGGCCCCGCGCTGGCTCAAATCCTTTGAAAAGCTTGAGCAGCTGCGCGAGCAGAGCGGATTGCCGCTCGCCACTGCCGAGGCGCTTTCGGCCGGCATGCAGAGCGTGCTCGACAAGGAGCGGGAGTTCGAGCAGGAGAGCAACCGCATCGCGGCGCAGAAACAGGCGCTGGAGCTGCAGATCCGCAACCTGCAACTGGGTGCCGGTGAGGCGGATCCGCGCCTTGCTCGCATCGCCGAGCAGGTGGGGGGCGTGCTGCTCTCCGATGTCTATGACGACATCTCCATCGACGATGCCCCTTACTACTCCGCGCTTTATGGCCCGGCTCGCAGCGCCCTGGTGGTGCTCGATCTCGAGGGCGCCATCGAGCGACTGAAAAAGCTGGAAGATTGCCCGGAGGATATCTACCTCATTCAGGGCAACCCCGACTCCTTTGACGAAGATCTGGTGGAAGCCGACGAGCTGGGGGACGCCGTGCTGGTGCGCACCAGCAAGCGTCAGGTGCGCTTCTCCCGCTACCCCGAGCTGCCGCTGTTTGGCCGCGCCGCCCGGGAAAAACGGATCGAGCAGCTCGACCTTGAACGCGAAGGTCTGATCGAGGGTTACGCCAAGGCCGCCTTCGAGCAGCAGAAGTACCATCGTCTCTACGGCCACTTCCGCGACTTTATCGGCCAGCATCTGGATATCGCCTTCCGCCCCGACCCCGAAGCCGAAGTGCAGGCCAAGCAGGCCGAACTTCGCACTTTGCAGGGTGCCATCAGCGAGTGCGACAAGCAGCTGGCCGAGGCCAAAGCGGCCGCCGCCCAGCTGACCCGCCATATCCAGCTGGTGCAGGGGATGCTGCCCTTTGCCCACCTGTTTGCCGAGACAGACTTGGCGGCCCGTCTTGAGGCGGCCCACGCCGATGTGGAAGCGCTAAAACAGGCCGAAGCCTTTATCGCCAAGCACGGCAAGGCGCTGGAGAAACTCGAGACAGTGGTGCAGGTGCTGCGTCAGGATCCGCAGGATTTGGCCGCGCTGCAGGCGGCCTACGATGAGGTGAGCGACTTGCTGGCCGAGCAGAAGCGCCGTTGCTACGCCCTCGATCAGCTGGTGGCCCGCCTGCCGCACTTTGCCTATCAGGATGCGCAAGACCTGCTGGGCAAAGCGTCTGAAATGAGCGAGCGACTCAAAGAGAAGCTCAAGGCTGCCGAGCTGGCGGCTCGCACCGCTGGCGAGCAGCACAAGCAGATTGCCCAGCGCCATACCGAGGCGTTGCAACTGCGTACCGCCCTTGATTCCAGCGCCTCGGCCAAGCGCCAGACCCTGACCGAGTTCGAGCAGGAGCTGGCGGCCATGGGCCTGACCCTCTCTGACGACATGGAAGAGAAGTCCCGCGCCCACAAGAAAGAGATTGAAGAGCTGCTGATCCGCACCCGTTCCCGTCGCACCAGCGCCGAGGCCCAGTTGCAGGTGACCAAGCGCGAGATCGAATCCCTCGGTGGTCGTCTCACCCTCGAAGGCAAGGATTACTTCAGCGCCCGTAAGTCTCTGGTGGGTCACAAGGCGAGCTGGTCGCGGGTGGTGCGGCTGGCGCGGGAGACCGACGTCGAGAAGCGCCTAAACAAGCGGGAACTGGCTTATCTCGACAGCGACGAGCTGCGTTCCATGTCGGACAAGGCCCTCGGCGCCCTGCGGGTGGCGGTGGCCCACGACGAGGCCCTGCGCGATGCGTTGCGCCTGTCGGAGGGCAACCGCAGTACCGAGCAGAAGGTCGCCTTCTACGTGCAGGTCTACCGTTACCTCAAAGATCGCATCCGCAACGACATCATCCGCTCCGATGATCCGGTCGAAGCGATCGAGGAGATGGAGATCGAGCTGGCCCGTCTGGCCGATGAGCTCAAGCAGCGGGAAAATCATCTGTCGCTCTCCTCCCACGAGGTGGCGGCCAAGATCACCAACATCATCCGCCGCGAGCAGAACCGTATCCGGGTGCTCAACCAGGGCTTGCAGAACATCGCCTTCGGTCTGGTGCGCGGGGTGCGCCTCAACGTCAATATCCGCGAGGCTCACACCCGTCTGCTGACGGCGCTGGCCGATCAAACCGCCATGCACAACGATCTGTTCGCCGACAAGGAGCTGAGCTTCTCCGAGGCGATGGCCAAGCTGTTCCAGCGCCTGAACCCGCAGATCGAGCAGGGGGATCGCAGCTATCAGGTGATGGGCGACGTGCTGCTCGACTATCGCAACTATCTGGAGCTGGAGATCGAGGTGCAGCGCGGTGCCGATGGCTGGCTGCGTGCCGAGAGCGGCGCGCTCTCCACCGGCGAGGCGATCGGTACCGGTCAGGCCATCCTGCTGATGGTGCTGATCAGCTGGGAGGAGGAGTCTCGCCGTCTGCGCGGCAAGGATATCGCCCCCTGCCGCCTGCTGTTCCTCGACGAAGCGGCCCGTCTGGATGGCAAATCCATCGCCACCCTGTTCGAGCTGTGCGAGCGGCAGGATATGCAGCTTCTTATCGCGGCGCCCGAGAACATCAGCCCCGAGAAGGGCACCACCTACAAGCTCATCCGTAAGGTGCAAGGCAAGCACGAGCATGTGCATGTGGTGGGTCTGCGCGGCTTCGGCTTTAGCGATGACAAGCTGATTGCCTGATCAGCATCTGGTTCATCCTGACATGGGATGACGGGTAAATAGGTGAAAGGGAGGCATTTGCCTCCCTTTTTGCATGAAAGCTATGGCAAAGTAACCGCGCGGTCGCTGCTGCCTGGCAACAAGGCGAGTAACATGGCGAGTGCATTGGAGCGATGGCAAGTAAGAAAGCTGGCTATCGAACGCCACGGACCACATAAACAGTAGAAAGAAGAAGAGAGGGGAAAGGTGCAACATATCCAGAAAGGGCTGCTGTTATCTCTTTGCTTATTGCTGGCCGCCTGTAGCAGCCGTTATGACGAGAGCCACGGTGGCAGCTGGCGCGGCTATAGCGAGACTGGCTATGCCAGCTATTATGCCGACCGTTATCACGGCAAAAAGACCGCCAGCGGTGAGCTCTATCGAAACAATCTCAATAGCGCCGCCCATATGGAGCTGCCGTTTGGTTCAATGGTGCGGGTCACCAACCTCGCCAACGGCAAGAGTGTGGTGGTCAAGGTCAATGATCGCGGCGCCTTTAAAAACGGGCGAATTATAGATCTCTCCAAATCCGCCTTTAGCTCTATCGGCAATATTCGTGACGGCATTATCAAGGTAAAAATAGAGGTACTCTAGCAGCCAACTTGTTCAGTGGTGTGAACAGTGTGTCCGTTTTGCATGGCTATATTTCGCACTGTGCCCCCTCTTACACTGCTCCTATCCAAGAGGCGCCCCAAATTGGAGTGTCTCTTTGCAAATACCTGAACAATGGAGCAGATGAAGATGAATGAAGAGAAACTGGTATCTATCGCCGTGCTTAAAGCCAGAGCCGGTATGAGAGAGCAACTGCGCCGTGAGCTACTAAAGCTCATTGAACCCACGCGGCGTGAGCAGGGCAATCTGGATTATGTGCTGTTTGAATTGCGGGGTGAGCCGGACACCTTTTACATGCGTGAGGCTTTCGTCAGCCAAGCTGCGCTGGATTGCCATTGTCAGACGGACTATTTCCAGGCTTTTGCCAAGCAGGCTGAGTCACTGCTTGCAGAGCCACTGCGGCTTATTTTTCTGGATGAGGTGAGCAACTCTTAATTCATTCGGGCCAGTGGTAGGCCCGATTTTTATTCACGTTTCAAGTGCAGGATAAGACGCTTTTCCAGCCCGTTATCGCGTTAATGGTTTACCAGCCTGCATCTACTGATCCTCTGATATCTCACAACCCTCTCCTGTTTATATCTAGACATTTTCATCGTCCTGCCAACCGTGAAGGTATCCAAATGAGGGGTTGTCTTGGGCCCTAGCTTAGTGGGGTATTACAACTATGTATTTATACAAGGTATTGAATTTAATGTGTTTTAATAGATCTGTTTGTAGTCTGAAATGGAACTGCTTTTCAGAATAAATGGTAGAAGTCGCAACCTTGAATATCATCTGGCGAGTCACAATTTCACTTTGGATGATTATAGTGATCTTGTTGAATTAGCTTGTTGTTTAAGATGATAGATGGGCTATACGCCCATCTATCACAGTACAGTTTATTTATTATGCCGCTTATAAAGCCGCTGTACGACATCCTGTAATCCCAGCCCTTCGTTTTGCAGCAGCACGGTTAGGTGGTAGAGCAGATCGGCGGATTCGTTGATGAGCTCCTCCCGATCCTTGGCCATGGCGGCCAGCGCCACTTCGACACCTTCCTCACCTACCTTCTGGGCGATGCGCTTGGTGCCTTTGCCGTAGAGGCTGGCGGTGTAGCTGGTGGCCGGATCGGCCCCTTTGCGAGAAGCCAGTACCTGCTCCAGCTCTGCCAAAAAACCGAGGGGCGGCAGCGGGTGGCCATTAAAGCAGGAGGTTGTCCCCTTGTGGCAGGTGGGGCCGACGGGGTTGGCGGCGATCAGCAGGGAGTCCTGATCGCAGTCGGTGCTGATGGCCACGAGTTGGAGCACATTGCCCGAGCTTTCACCCTTGGTCCAGAGCCGCTGTTTGCTGCGGCTAAAGAAGGTGACCTGACCTGTGCTCTGGGTCTTTTCCAGCGCCTCGCGGGTCATAAAGCCCTGCATCAGCACCTCGCCGCTGGCGGCGTGCTGGACGATGGCGGGGATCATTCCATCGCACTTGGCCCAGTCGAGCTGTTCGGCAAGGAGGCGCGCGCTGGCGGTTGTTTGTGTGTTATCAGAGAAGTTATTCACGGATGGCGACTCCTTCGGTTTTCAGCCAGCGTTTCAATTCGGGAATGGGGATAAGGCCCTTGTGGAACACAGAGGCAGCCAACGCCCCGTCCACATCTGCGAGGGTGAAGGCATCGCGAAAGTGTGCCATGGCACCGGCGCCGCCGGAGGCAATCAGCGGCACCTTGCAGACGCTGCGCACCAGCTTGAGCTGGTCGAGATCATAACCCTGGCGCATGCCGTCCTGATTCATCACGTTCAGCACAATTTCGCCCGCGCCGCGCTTTTGCACCTCCTGCACCCAGTCGAGGGTGTGCCAGGCGGTGGTGCGGGTACGGCTCTCGTCACCGGTAAACTGTTTGACCTGATAGTGGCCCGTCGCGGCATCAAAGTAGGAGTCGATCCCCACCACCACGCACTGCACGCCAAAGCGCTCGGCCAATCGGCTGATAAGGGTCGGGTCGGCCAGAGCAGGGGAGTTGATGGAGACCTTGTCGGCGCCAAATTCGAGGATCTGGCGGGCGTCCTCCACACTTTTGATGCCACCGGCGACGCAGAAGGGGATATCGATCACCTCCGCCACCCGGCTCACCCAGCTCTTGTCCACTACCCGGGCATCGCTGGAGGCGGTGATGTCATAGAACACCAGCTCGTCAGCGCCCTCTTCGGCGTAGCGGCGCGCCAGCTCGACAATGCCGCCCATCACCTCGTGGTTGCGAAACTGCACCCCTTTGACCACCACGCCATCTTTCACGTCGAGGCAGGGGATAATGCGTCTTGCCAGCATCAGTTGCCTCCTGTGGTAACGGCTGCGGGAGCTTGCCAGCAGGCGATGGCATCACCCACCGAGAACTTGCCCTCCAGCAGGGCGCGGCCAAGGATGATCCCCTTGACGCCGGAGCCCTTGAGCGCCTCGATATCCGCGATGCCGCCAATGCCGCCTGAGGCTTGAAAGGCGACGCTCGGGTAGCGGGCGCAGAGATCCCGATAGAGCTCGACGTTGGTGCCAGCCAGGGTGCCGTCACGGCTGATGTCGGTGCAGAGCACATGCTTGAGACCGGCGGGGAGGAAGCGCTCGATCAGCGCTTCTATGGTCACGCAGCTGTTCTCCTGCCAGCCCGCCACCGCGATATGACGATTGCCCTGCTCATCGATATTGACGTCCAGCGCCAGCACTATCTGCTCGGGGCCATATTTCTCCATCCAGCTGGCCACCAGATCCGGGGATTTGACCGCGGTGGAGCCGATCACCACCCGGCTGGCACCGGCGGCCAGCAGATCTGCCACATCCTGCTCCGTGCGCACGCCGCCGCCAACCTGCACCGGCGCTTCGGTGGCCGATAGCAGTTGGGTCAGCAGGGGCAACTGGCGCGCCTTGGCGTCTTTGGCACCGTCCAGATCCACCAGATGGAGCTGCACCGCCCCCTGGGAGACATATTCATCGAAGCGGGCCTGCGGGCTGCTGCTGTATTCGGTCTTCTGCTCGTAGTCCCCCTGATAGAGGCGAACTACCTGACCGTTGATAAGGTCAATTGCGGGAATGATCATTCATAGCTCCAGAAAATTTTGCAGCAAACGGGCACCGGCTGCGCCTGAGCGCTCCGGGTGGAATTGGGCGCCAAAGAAGTTGCTGCGCTCAGCAACCCCGGCGACGATGGCGGTGAAAGGCTTGCCGTAGTCGCAGGTCGCCAGCGTCGCCCCGGTCACTTCCAGTGCATAGGAGTGAACGAAATAGAAGTAGCTGCCGCTCGGGATCCCCTTGAGCAGAGGATGGGTCTCGTCATGCTCAATCTGGTTCCAGCCCATATGGGGCAGGCGTAGGTTGCCCACCTCCATCAGCCGGATCTTGCCCGGCACTATGCCAAGACAGTCGATAAGCGTATCTGGCGAACCCTGCGTGCCCATGCTCTCTTCGGAGGCTTCCGCCAGCATCTGCATGCCGAGGCAAAAGCCCAGCAGCGGCTGTTTGGCGGCGCGAATAAGGGGCACCAGCCCCCGCTCGTTGAGGTTCTTCATGGCGGCCACCGCAGTGCCGACGCCGGGCAGGATCAGCTTGTCCGCCTGCTCGATATCAGCCGCTTGGCTGGAGACCAAGGGCCGCACGCCGAGGCGTTCGAACGCCATCCTGACCGAGGCCAGATTGGCGCAGCCGGTATCGATAATGACCAGCTTCTGCTTGCTCACATCCATCACAGCACTCCCTTGCTGGAGGGAAGGTCACTCCCTTCCACCTGAATAGCCTGACGCAGGGCGCGGCCAAAGCCTTTGAACAGCGCCTCCACCTGATGGTGGGTGTTGCCGCTGCCCACCTTCATCTGCAGGGTGATGGCCATGGCGTCCGACAGCGAGCGGAAGAAGTGGGGCACCATCTCGGTGGCCATCTCGCCCACGTTGTCGCGGCCAAAGCCGCTCGGGCAGTCAAACACGAAGTAGGGGCGGCCGCTCAAATCCAGCGCTGTGCTCACCTCCTGCTCGGTCAGCGGGGTCTCTTCATCCGCACGCGGGCGGCCATCGATCACCGCCTGCACCTCGTCCATCGCCAGCACGAAGCCGAAACGGCCGATACCGCGCTTGTTGCCAAGGGCCTGACGCAGCGCCTGACCCAGCGCCAGCCCCACATCTTCCACCGTGTGGTGATCGTCGATATGCAGATCGCCGCTGACGTTCAGCTTGAGCTGGAAACCGGCGTGGGTGGCAATTTGATCCAGCATGTGATCAAAGAAGCCGATGCCGGTGGCGATCTGGTTGCCGCCGCTCTTGTCCAAATCTAGGGCCACCTGAATACGGGTCTCCTTGGTGTAGCGCTCCACCGAGGCTACGCGTCCCTTGGATAACAGCTGATCACGGATGGCGAGCCAGTCGTGATCCTGCGGGTGGTAGCTAATACCGCCAATGCCCATGTTCTCGGCAAGCTGCAGATCGGTCTGGCGATCGCCAATCACGAAGGAGTTTGCAAAGTCGATACGGCCCGAGGCGAGATACGCCTTCACCAGTCCGAGGTGGGGCTTGCGGCAGCTGCAGCCGTCAGTGGGGAAGTGCGGGCAGATCAGCACCTGCTCCCACTTCACCCCTTGCGATTCAAATAAATGCATCATCAGGTCGTGGGGTGGCTGGAAGTTCTCCAGCGGCAGGCTGGCGGTGCCCAGCCCATCCTGGTTGGTCACCATCACCAGCACGTAACCGGCGGCCTGCAACTCGCGCAGCACCGGAATGACCATGGGCTCGAAGCGCAGCTTGGCGAGGCTATCCACCTGCTTGTCGGTCACCGGCTCTTCAATCAGGGTGCCGTCGCGGTCGATAAACAAAAACGGGGTCTTCATCGCTACATCCTTGTCTTACAAAGTGGGAGAGGGCAGATCACGCAGTACCGCCAGCACGGCGTCCATCTCGCCCTGATAGCCGATGGTGACGCGAATGCTGTTATCAAGGCCGGGTTTGGTCGAGAAATCCCGCAGTATGATGCCGGCGGCCTTCATGGCGGCAAAGACGGCGGCGCCATCCACAAAGCGCACCAGCACGAAGTTGCCCTTGTCTTCGAACACCGCTTTAACGCAGGCAAGCTTGGCCAGCTCTGCCTTGAAGGCGGCTTTTTGCTTGTTGAGCTCTACCACTCGTTCGCACATCAGCTCCAGTCCCATGGGGGAGAGGGCCTGCGCCGCGATCTGGGCGATGGGCTCGGGGATGGGATAGGGGGCGATCACCTTGGCCAGCATGGCGATCACCTCGGGATGGCCTAAGGTAAAGCCGCAGCGGATCCCCGCCAGGGCAAAGGCCTTGGATAGGGTGCGGGTCACCACCAGATTGGGGAAGCGGGCCAGCAAGTCCACCACGGACGCCTCGGGGCAGAACTCGATATAGGCCTCGTCCACCACCACGATGGCGCGATCCCGGGCCTTCTCCAGCAGGGCGATCAGGCCATCGCGGCCCACCAGATCCCCGGTGGGGTTGTTGGGGGAGCAGAGAAACACCAGCTTCACGTCACTGAGGCGATCGGCAATGGCGGGCCAGTCCGGCTGGCGGCTGGCGGTCAGCGGCTGCTCGACGATACCGACGCCACAGGTCTCGGCGCTGATGGCGTACATGCCGTAGGTGGGCGGGCAGATGAGGATTTGATCTTCACCCGCTTCGCAGAAGGTGCGAATAAGCAGCTCGATGGCCTCGTCGGCGCCGCGGCTCACCAGCACCTGATCGGGATTGACCCCGGCATAGGCGGCATAGCCGTTCACCACCTCGGCCGGTTGGCACTCGGGGTAGCGGTTGAGGCGGCTCCCCTCGATGGTAAAGGGATAGGCCTGCGGCGCCTCGTTGGCGTTGAGCCAGACGTGGCCCTTGCCGCCGATGCGGCGAGCGGATTGATAAGGGGTGAGGGCCCGCACCACGCGGCGCGCCAGATTGGCAATGCTCATGACAAATCCTTCTGCTGTGCTGTTTGTTGGGGCGCGGTGGCCAGAGCGTTCAACCTGAGGGTGACGGCATTTTTGTGGCCATCAAGCCCTTCGGCCTGAGCGATGCGCTCGACAATGGGGCCGAGGCCCTGAATGCCACGCTCGCTCAGCTCCTGCACCGTGTAGCGGCGCTGATAATCCGCAAGGCCAAGGCTGGAGCAGGTACGGGCATAGCCATAGGTGGGCAAGGTGTGGTTGGTGCCGCTGGCGTAATCGCCGACTGATTCCGGTGTCCATGCGCCCAGGAAGATGGAGCCGGCATTTTCAAGCTGATCCAGCAGCTCGCGCGGGGTGCGGGTCTGTACGATCAGGTGCTCCGGCGCATAGGCGTTGGAGATGGCGCAGGCCTCGGCCAGATCGTCGCAGAGGATCACCAGACTGCTGCCGAGCGCCTGCGCGGCGATATCGCGGCGGCTCAGCTTGGCCAGCTGGCGTTTGATTTCCTCGGCAATGGCATCGGCCAGCAGGGGGGAGGTGGTCACCAGCACAACTTGGCTGTCGGGGCCGTGTTCGGCCTGGGAGAGCAGATCCGCTGCCACGAAGGCCGGATTGGCGCTCTCGTCGGCAATGACCAGTACCTCGGAGGGGCCAGCTGGCATATCGATGGCCGCGCCGCGCCAGTCGCGCGAAACCTGCCCCTTGGCTTCGGTCACATAGGCGTTGCCCGGGCCGAAGATCTTGTCCACCTTGGGGATGCTCTCGGTACCGTAGGCCATGGCGGCGATGGCTTGTGCGCCGCCGATGGCGAACACCTTCTCGACACCGCAGGCGCGGGCGGCAAACAGGATCTCGTCGCTGGCGGGGGACGGGGTGCAGAGCACCACTTCACGGCAACCGGCGATAGCAGCTGGAATGGCCAGCATCATCACGGTGGAGGGGAGTGGTGCGCTGCCCCCCGGTACATAGAGGCCAACCCGGCTGATGGGCTGGGTGCGCAGCTCGCACACCACCCCGGGCTGGGTCTCGACTCGCACCACCGGCTGCACTTGCGCTGCGTGGAAGGTGCGAATATTGGCAATCGCCGCTTCGATGGCATTTTTGATGTCGTCATCCAGCCGCGCGCAGGCAGCTTCGATTTCGGCCTCGCTAACGCGCAACCGCTCACGGGGGGCGCGCTCGAAGCGCAGGCTGAGCTCGCGCAGGGCCTCATCGCCACAGCTGCGCACCGCTGCGATGATCTCTTTGACCACGGCGCCGATATCGGCCTCGTCATTGAGGGCCGGTCGGGTCAGTACGTCGGCCTGCTGGGCAGGAGAGAGGGTCTTCCAGATCAGGGTCTGCATGATGTCCCTTCCTTATTCCATCATTTTTTCGATGGGCAGCACCAGAATGGAGCTGGCGCCGAGGGCCTTGAGCTGCTCCATGGTCTCCCAGAACAGGGTTTCGCTGGAGACAACGTGCAGGGCCACCTGATTGGTGTCACCGGCCAGCTGCATGATGGTGGGGCGCTCGGCACCCGGCAGCAGATCGGTGATGGCATCGAGCTTGTCCTTGGGGGCGTGCAGCATGATGTACTTGCTCTCGCGGGCCTGCTGCATCCCCTGAATGCGGGGCAGCAGTTTGTCGATGAGCTTCTGCTTGGCATCGGACAAGGGGTTGGGGGCCTGTACCAGCACCGCTTTGGAGCGGTAGATCACCTCCACCTCTTTGAGGCCATTGGCCTCCAGGGTCGCACCGGTGGAGACCAGATCGCAGATGGCATCGGCCAGGCCTGCGCGGGGGGCCACTTCCACCGAGCCACCCAGCATCACGCTCTTGAAGCCAAGACCCTTTTCGTCGAAGAAGCGCTTGAGCAGCCCGGGGTAGGAGGTAGCGATGCGCTTGCCCGCCAGACTTTGTGGCCCTGTGTAGGTCACATCTTCCGGCACCGCCAGCGAGAGGCGGCAGCCGCCAAAATCGAGCTGCTTGAGGGTTTTGACCTGTGCAGGCAATCCTTGGGAAGCGCGAATAAGCTGTGCCTCTTCCAGCACGTTCTCGCCGATGATGCCAAGGTCGACCACCCCTTCCATCACCAGACCCGGGATATCGTCATCGCGTACCCGCAGGATATCGATGGGCATGTTCTCTACATGGGCGATAAGGCGCTGCTCGCGCAGGTTGATTTTTAGGCCGCAGCTCTTGAACAGGGCCTGGGAGTCCTGGCTCAGACGACCGGACTTTTGCATAGCGATACGCAGACGTTGTGTTTCCATTTGCTCGATTTCCTTCTAGTCAAAAACGAAAAAACCCTCGGAAGTGTGTGCTTCCGAGGGTTTATGAATCTTGCGGTCCTTTTGGAAGTCACCAGTTAAGTGTCTTCCAGCAGTCAACCTCCTGAAAGACTAGTCGGGATGATGATGGTGGTGATGAGTCTTCAGGGTGGTGAACTTCATGTAATCAATCCTTTACAAAATAAGATGTCGTAATTGACGCCTGATTTAAACTACCTGCCTTGACAGAAAATGCAACCCGAAATTGTGATTTGATCGATTAAAGTGGAGAAAACGGTTTTTTGGTCGATAACTAGACAATAACCCCTGCAGGAGTCGCCATCATGCCCAGCCAGGACCTGTTGTTCCCCATTTTGCCCCGGGCGCCCGCCACGCCCGGCAGCGAAGAGATCAAGCGGGAAGTGAACCAGATCAGCAAAAAGCATCAGCTGCGCAAGACCAGCACTGACAACAGTGACTCCCAGCAGCGCCAGCAGGCGTATAACACCCCCGCCAAGCGTGATCAGCCAAAGGCGGAAGAGGACGATCACAAGCCGGATCCCGAGCATCAGATCGATCTGTTCGTCTAAGTAGATTATCTGTCCCGCTTTTGCCGCGCTTTTGGCATAATGGCCGCTTTTGCTGCGGGACGCCCTTTTGACCATCCAGACCCTGTTCAAGCCAGATGGCCCTCTGGCCAGCCATATCGACGGTTTCAAAGCCCGAGCTCCCCAACTGGAGATGGCAGAAGCGGTTGCGAGCGCCATCAAAAGTGGTGGCCGTCTGCTGGTGGAGGCGGGAACCGGTACCGGCAAGACCTACGCCTATCTGGTCCCTGCGCTGGAGTCCGGCAAGCGGGTGGTGATCAGCACCGGCTCCAAGAACCTGCAGGAGCAGCTCTTCTATCGGGATCTCCCGACCATCACAGACGCGCTCTCCTATACCCCGCCAGTGGCACTGCTCAAGGGGCGCAGCAACTATCTCTGCATCGAGCGGATGAACCGCCTCTTGAGCGAATCCCATCTGCAAAAGCCTGAAATTCTCAACGATCTGGTGAAGGTCAAATCCTGGTCCACCGCCACCGATAACGGCGATGTGGGGGATATTCCGGGATTGCAGGAGAACGCCGAGATCCTCGCCCACGTCACCAGCACCAACGACAACTGTCTCGGTCGCGACTGCCCCTATTATGATGATTGTCATCTGGTGGTGGCCCGACGCCGCGCCATGGATGCCCAGGTGGTGGTGATCAATCATCACCTCTTCTTCGCCGATATGGCGGTGAAAGACACCGGATTTGGCGAGTTGGTGCCCCAAGCGCAAGTCTATGTGTTTGATGAGGCGCACCAGCTGCCGGAGATCGCCACCAACTACTTCGGCAAGTCGGTGGGCAGCCGTACCATCCAAGATCTGGCGCAGGATATCCAGCTGGCCTATCGGGCCGAAGCCCACGATATGGCCCAGCTCGGCAAGGCGGCGGACCGGCTCTCGATTGCCAGTCAGGATCTGCGTCTCGCCTTCGGGGTGGATGGCGGTCGCGGCAATACCCGCGACATGCTGCGCCAGCCGCTCTGGGGGCAGGCTTTGGCTCGTCTCAACGACGCCATCGGGCTCTGCTACGAGGTGCTCAAACTGGCTCTCGGCCGGGGCGAGCAGCTGGACCACGCCTTCGAGCGTATTAGTGAACTGCGCACCCGCCTGGGTGAAGTGCTGGCGGTCAACCAGACTGGTTTTTCCTACTGGTATGACTGCTCGCGGCTTCATTTCACCCTCAATCTGACGCCGCTTTCGGTGGCCGAGCGATTCAGTGCCGAGGTGCAAAGACCGGAAGTGGCCTGGGTCTTCACCTCCGCCACCCTGACGGTGGATATGCGTTTTGATCACTTCAAGGCCGAGCTGGGGCTGGCGGGCAGCGCCGAGCTTATTCTCGACAGCCCGTTCGACTATGGCGAGCAGGCGCGGCTCTGTGTGCCCCGCTATCTGCCGGAGCCCAACGCCTTTGGCCGTGGCGAGCAGCTGGCCAATCTGATGATCCCGCTCATCAACAAGACGCCGGGGGGCTGTTTCTTCCTTTGCACCAGCCATCAGGTGATGCGTCAGGTGGCCGAGGTGCTGCGCCGGGAGATTGGCCGCTCCGTGCTGCTGCAGGGGGAGGACAACAAGCAGCGGCTGCTCAAGGAGTTTGTCGAGAATGGCCGCGCCGTGTTGGTGGCGACCAGCAGCTTCTGGGAGGGGATCGACGTGCGAGGGGCGGCGTTGTCGTGTGTTATCATCGACAAACTGCCGTTTGCCAGCCCTGATGATCCGCTGCTCAAGGCGCGGGTGGATGATTGCAAGCTCAAGGGGGGGGATCCCTTCGCCGAGCTGCAGTTGCCCAAGGCGGTGATAGCCCTCAAGCAGGGGGTGGGGCGGCTTATTCGTGATCGCAGTGATCACGGGGTGCTGGTGATCTGTGATCCACGAATGGTCAACAAACCTTACGGCGCCACCTTTATCAAGAGTCTGCCCGCCATCCCTCGCACCCGGGAGTTGGGGACGCTGGGGAGCTTTTTCGATCGTACTGAACGCGGTGAATAAGTGTGACGCCAGCTAACAGATTTGAACAACGGGTGAGCATATCTCGCTTGCCGGTTATGTAATTGACTGATTTTATAGAGATTGGAAAGCATGAACGAGTTGAAGATCCTGGCCGTAGATACCGCCACCGAAGCCTGCTCCGCCGCCTTGCTGGTGGGTGACACGCTGTTCTCCCGCTGGGAGGAGGCGCCACGGGATCACACCCGAAAAATCCTGCCCATGGTTCAGGCTGTGTTAGACGATGCCGGGATAACCTTGAATGACCTCGATGCCATCGCGTTCGGCCGCGGCCCGGGCTCCTTTACCGGCGTGCGGATCGGCATCAGCGTGGCGCAGGGGCTGGCGTTCGGGGTGGGTGTGCCGCTGATAGGCATCTCGACCCTGGCCGCCATGGCGCAAGGCGCCTATCGACTGGATGGCGCCCAGCAGGTGCTGACAGCCATCGATGCGAGGATGAACGAGGTCTATTTCGGCCGCTATGAGCTGATCGATGGTCGCATGCAGCTGGTGGGCGACGAGGTGGTGAGCGATCCCGCGGCACTGGTTGACGCCCGTGGCAAGCAGGCGGGCCCTGTGACCTGCGTCGGCACCGGTTTTGAGACCTATGGCGAGACCTTGGGAGGTCTTGCCGATGAGCTGGCGGTGAGTCAGGTGCGCTTCCCGGCGGCAGAAGACATGCTGCCGCTGGCCCGCGCCGCTTGGCAGGCGGGGGAGGCGGTGCCGGTGGAGCAAGCAACGCCGGTCTATTTGCGTGACAAGGTGACCTGGAAAAAACTGCCGGGTCGCGAATAAGGGCAAGAGGCATGTCGCTCTTGCCGCTCATCAGCTGCAACACAAGCGGATGGCCCCTACGGGCCACGCTGGCAACAGGAGAGTGACATGATGCGTAATACCAAGAGCGACATGATGAAACGCGGGATGGTGGTCGGGGCGCTGGCCCTGCTGCTCGGGGCCTGCAGCTCGGTTCCCAGGGAGCTGGCTTATGAGCCAGAAAACCAGCTGGTGGCCTATCAAGCTGCCCTTGGCGGGATGGAGGGTAAACCCGCCCGCTGGAGCGGTGTTATCTCTGCTGTGCACAACAAGGCAGATCAGAGCGTTATTGAAGTGGTCTATCTGCCGCTCAAGTCCAACGGGGTGCCGGAGCAGACCGAGCAGAGCCCGGGTCGTTTTCTGGCCATCATGAAAGGCTTTGTCGATCCGACCCTCTATGCCAAGGGGCGCAGCCTGACGGTGCTCGGCACCATAGGTCAACCGGTAGATAGCCAGATTGGCGAACACAAGTACCGCTTCTCGGTGCTCAATGTGACGGGCAGCAAGCTGTGGCCGCCAGTCAAAGAGGTGGAGGTGCGCTATATGGACCCCTACTTCTATGACCCCTTCTATGATCCCTTCTGGCCGAGACGCCCGCTGCGTCGCTAAGGCTGGCCATGAGCAACCCCATGATGAACACGCTGCACGAACGTCTACTCACCTTGGCGGATGGTCGGCAGGTGGCCCTGCTGGAGAACCAATCCGCTGAGCATGATCAGCAGGGCAAACCCCTGCTGATTGCCCTGCATGGCTGGCTCGACAACAGTGCCAGCTTCGTGCCGCTGGCGCCGCATCTGGGTGATTTTCATCTCATCTGTGTCGATCTGCCGGGGCACGGTCACTCCGATCACAAAACCACCTCTTATGTCTTTGTCGACTGGCTGGACGATCTCTACCAGATCGTGCAGGCGGCAGGCTGGTCGCGTTTCACTCTGCTTGGTCACTCCCTCGGTGCGCTGATCGCCTCGGCCTATGCCGGGGTGTTTCCCGAGCAGGTAGAGCGGCTGATCATGCTGGAGGGGCTGGGGCCGCTCAGTCAGCCCGATGAGGAGGTACCGGCCCAGCTGCGACGAGCGATTTTAAACCGCAGTCGCACCCGGGAGCGCAGTGCCAACGGTTTTGCCTCCATCGATGAAGCCGTAGCCGCCCGTTGCAAAGTGGCGGATATCACGGCGCAAGCGGCGCGCCTGATCTGTGAGCGGCAGCTTGAAAAGCGGGCAGGGCGCTGGCACTGGCGCAGCGATCCCCGTTTGCGGGATCTTTCGCCCCTTAGAATGAGCGAAGGGCAAGCCCGGGCACTGATGGCGGCCATCCGTTGTCCTGTACTGTTGATCCAGGGGGAGCAGGGCTTTGCTGCGCTGGAAACCCAATGGCAAGTCCGTCAGGATGCCTTCCAGCAGATCGAGCGGGTCATATTGGGTGGAAACCACCATTTTCATATGGAAAATTCGGCTGATACGGCCGTTTGTATCGTAAAGTTTTGTCAAGTTCGGTAGAATCACCGGCTTTCAATAATTCCAAGTTTGTCATCCCCCTCACATTTTTTCATTGTTAATTCGCTGTTAATTAATGTTGCGCTGTGTAAGTATGGGCGCATTAGAGTATCAGCTTAAAACGACCGATTTAAATGGATGTGAACAGGGACGGAGGCAACACAGTGAGTGCACAGGTGCTAGTTATGCAGGAGAAGTTCGTGGAAAAAGTCTGGCTGAAGCGTTATCCAAAAGGGGTTCCCGCCGAGATTAATCCAGACCAATACAGCTCCCTGGTAGAGATGTTCGAATCCTCGGTGACCCAGTTTGCCGACCAGCCCGCCTTCGTCAACATGGGACAGACCATCACCTACCGCCGACTGGAAGAGCAGTCCCGCGCCTTTGCTGCCTATCTGCAAAACGAGCTGAAGCTGGAGAAGGGTGATCGGGTCGCGGTGATGATGCCGAACCTGCTGCAATACCCCATCGCTGTGTTCGGCATCCTGCGGGCCGGCATGATAGTGGTTAACGTCAACCCGCTCTATACCCCGCGCGAGCTGGAGCACCAGCTCAAAGATTCCGGTGCCAAGGCCATCGTTATCGTCTCCAACTTTGCCCATACCCTGGAAAAAGTGGTCTACGACACCCCGATCAAGCACGTTATCCTGACCCGGATGGGGGACAACCTGGGGCTGGCCAAAGGCACCCTGGTCAACTTCGTGGTCAAGTACGTCAAGAAGCTGGTGCCGAAATACAATCTGCCCCACGCCACCACCATGCGTCAGGCGCTCACCAAGGGGCGTTTCCTGCAGTACATCAAGCCGGAGATCACCAACGACGATCTCGCCTTCCTGCAGTACACCGGTGGTACTACCGGCCTCTCCAAAGGGGCCATGCTGACCCATCGCAACATGATTGCCAACGTCGAGCAGTGCCTCGGCGTCTACGGCCCCATGCTGGAGCGCGGCAAGGAGTTTGTGGTCACCGCATTGCCGCTCTATCACGTCTTTGCCCTGACCGTGAATTGCCTGCTCTTTATGCGAGTCGGCGGCTACAACTTGCTGATCAGCAACCCGCGCGACATCCCGGGCTTTGTCAAAGAGATCAAGAAGTACCCCTTCACCTGCATCACCGGCGTCAACACCCTGTTCAATGCGCTGGTCAACAACGAAGAGTTTCAAGGCATCTCCTTTGACAAGCTCAAGCTGACTATCGGCGGCGGCATGGCGGTGCAGCGCGCGGTTGCGGAAAAGTGGAAGACACTGACCCATACTCCGCTGCTGGAAGGCTACGGCCTGACCGAGTGCTCGCCACTGGTGAGCGTCTGCCCCTACGATCTGACCGATTACAACGGCTCCATCGGCCTGCCGGTCTGCTCTACCGAGATCCGTCTGGTAGATGACAACGGTCAGGTGATCCACGCCCTCGGCACTCCCGGCGAGATGCAGGTACGCGGCCCGCAGGTGATGACTGGCTACTGGCAGCGCCCCGAAGCGACCGCGGAAGTGATGCAGGATGGCTGGCTCTGTACCGGTGATATCGCCGTATGCGATGAGCAGGGCTTCTTCAAGATCGTTGACCGCAAGAAGGACATGATCCTGGTCTCCGGCTTCAACGTCTATCCGAACGAGATTGAAGATGTGGTCGCATTGCACCCGAAAGTGCTGGAAGTGGCCGCCGTCGGCGTGCCGCACCAGGTTTCTGGCGAGCTGGTGAAGATCTTTGTGGTCAAGAAAGATGCAAAATTGCAGGAGGACGAGATTATTGCCCACTGCCGCAAACATCTGACTGCCTATAAGGTGCCGAAACTGGTAGAATTTCGCGACGAACTTCCCAAGACCAATGTGGGCAAGATCCTGCGCCGCGTACTGCGCGACGAGGAGATTGCCAAGCAATAACCGGACTGCGGCTGCAGAACCCTCTGCACACCCAACCGTCGTTATGCAAAACCGTGGGTCATCCCACGGTTTTTTCTTTTTGGCCCTGATCAACCGCGCAGGCACAGATGCACTATCAACTTATCACTCAGCAAGCCGAACTTGAGCACTATCTCGCTTCTCTGGCCGAAGTTCCCCTGGCTATCGATACTGAATTCGTTCGCACCCGCACCTACTATCCCCAGCTTGGTCTGTTCCAGATCTATGACGGCGAGCATCTGGCGCTGCTGGATCCGCTGACGCTGGATCTCTCCGCCCTCTGGCAGCGACTGGGCAGGGAAGGGCAGATCGCCATCCTGCACGCCTCTGGCGAAGATCTGGAGCTTATTCAACATCAGGCGGGCCACCTGCCCAACCAGATGCACGACACCCAGCTGGCCACCGCCTTCCTCGGTTACGGCGTCTCGGTCGGTTTTGGCGCGCTGGTTAACGAATTCCTCGGGGTCGAGCTGGAAAAAGATCAGGCGCGCACCGACTGGCTGGCCCGTCCGCTCACCGATCGTCAGCTCGAATACGCAGCGGCGGATGTGTTCTACCTGATGCCGCTCTACGAGAAAGTGATGGCCAAACTGCGGGAAAGCGGCAAGTTTGCCTGGTTCGAGCAGGAGTGCCAAAACCACTCCGCCCGCAAGACCCAGGGTAGCGATCCCCGTCAGGCTTATCTTGAAATCGTCAACGCCTGGCAGCTGGGTCGCCGTGAGCTCGCCATCCTGCGCGAGCTGGCCGCCTGGCGTCAGCAAGAGGCGGTGCGCCGCGATCTGGCCCTCAACTTCGTGGTCAAAGAGCTGCACCTGTTCAAGGTAGCGGAGCGTCGTCCGACCTCCATGCGTGACCTCAACGAACTGGGACTGGCCCCCATCGAGATCAAGATCCACGGCAAGCGGATGCTCGATATCGTCGCCCGTGCCCAGCAGAGCGATCCTGACAGCTGGCCCGAGCCCATTCGTCGGCTGGTGGACTTCCCCCAGTACAAGGCCGAGCTCAAGCGCATCAAGGCCATGGTGGAAGAGAAGGCCAAGGCCAGCAACATTCCGCCCGAGCTGATTGCCAGCAAGAAGATCATTCACCAGTACTTCACCTGGAGCTGGCGGATGAATGACGAAGAGCGGGCTCGCAGCGACAAGCCGATGCTGCTGCAAGGGTGGCGTCATGAGCTGGTAGGTCACCTGCTGGCACAATAAGCGCCGATGAGGCAATTTGACCCTGTTACCGGGGTTCGGATTCAGATCATGGTCAGCCAGATCCACAGCCCAGCAAGCTAAGTTTGCTGGGCTGTTTCTTTTTTAAATCCGCAGGAAGAGAGGGATGAGCTCGATATCGGCAAGCACGCCCATATCGCTATATAGCACCCATAGGGGAAACCACTTATTGCAGTGGGGTGAAGTGGGCGCAGATGCTTGCTCAATATTCACGCCTATTCATATGCCAACAAACTGGATATTGAACACAACATATAAAATTAAGTATCGAGTTCTCTATCGGAAGATATTTGCGGTTTGATCAAAACGGTTGAGCAAAGGCTAAAGGGGGGCAGGACTAGCAGGGCGGCACTAAAAGAGAGCGACAAGATGAGCGTGTGAGAGGCAATAAAAAAAGCCACACCGGATGGTGTGGCTTTTGGCAAATCAGGTAACTCTGATCTGTTATGGTCGACCAGCTGGGCTGGTTGCCACGTTAACTGCAGCAGTGCTGCCACCGTGACGGCCAGAACTGGCCACTTCACTGCGAACGAGTGGCGGATGGCTCACTGGCTCACTGCTAACCTGCACGACAGGCACCTCGGCAGGGGTGGCCATAGGTGCAGAGGCTTTGCGAGCGCGAGCCAGCAAACCGGCACCTTTGTTGACCTGCTTGGCCACTGGGGCGGCGACCGCTTCCTTGGCAACAGGTTCAACAGCGGCCACAACGACGGGCTCGATCACGGCTACCTCAGCAATGACCACAGGTGCCGTTACTTCGGTAGTTGGCGCAGCTTCAACGGCAACTGCAGCTACTGAGGCAGTTTCTACCAACGAAGCAGGTGCAATCACCACGTCAGCCACTTCAACTACGTCGGCAACAGGAGCGACTACCACATCAGCAACCAGCTGCACAGGTGCGGCAGTCGGTGCTGTTGGAGTAACGTCAGCCACGGCAGCGTGAACCTCGGTTGCGACGACCTGATCACGGATGTCATCCGCAACAGCTTCTACAACATGTTCAGTCAATGCTGAAGATGCCTGCAGTGCCGCAGCAATGGCGTCTGCGCTAGGAATAGTGACGACTGGTACGGCAGGCTCTTCCACTTTGACCTGAGCAGCATCGGCCTGGGCCGCGGCTGTCAGAGTGACATCTGCTTGCTGCTCTTCATCACGCTGGCTACGAGTATCTTCGTTGATACGCTTGCGACGCTGACCTTCAATGCGCTGACTACGTGGGGTACGACGGGAGCGGCGTTGACCTTCGGTCTGCTCTTCCTGCTCATTACCCACTGTTGCCTCGTTCACTTCAGCTGGCGCCTCGTCAACCGGCAGGGCAGGGGCATCGGTAGCAACGACATCGACACGGATCTGCTTACGCAGTTGACGACGTTCGCGGCGCTCAGCCACTTTCTGCTCTTTTTCCTGACGCGGCTCGATCGCGGCTTCCACAGTGTCAATGGCTTCTACTGCTTCAACAACGACTTCAGCACGCTGCTCACGAGGAGCGCGTGGCTCACGGGCCGGACGTGGTGCACGGGGCTCGCGCTCTTGACGAGGTTCGCGAGGCTCACGCTCAACGCGAGGTTGCACGTCACCACGAGGTTCACGTTCCATGCGCTGCTCATTACGAGCTTCAGCGCGCGGTTCGCGTTCCTGACGGGGCTCACGCTCTTTACGAGGACGACGATTGCGGTTTTCACCACCTTCACGGTTACCGTTTTCACGTTTCTCGCCAGCTTCCGCGTTGTTGCGGTTGTTGCGATTGTCGTCACGACGAGGGCGCTGACCACGGCCACGGGCGTCATCACGCTGGTGACGATGACCGTCATCCTTGCGAGCTTCCCGCTCAACCGGTTGTTCGGCAGGCGCTTTCACTGCGGCAGGAGCGGCATCATTGCTGAACAGACCTGCAATACCCTTGATCAGTTTGCCAAAGAAACCGGCTTGAGCTGGTGCGGCAGTGGCTGCTGCAATGGGGGCCGGGGCGGCCACAGGAGCAGGTTGTACCGGTTGGGCAAAGCCTTGCAACAGGGGCTGTTCACGCTCGATCACCTGGGCCTGTTTCGGCTGGTAAGTCGGCTTGGCCACTTCTGTTTTCAGTTCATAGCTGGCCGCTTCCGCAATCTCGTTTTGACGAATGCGGGTGACTTCGTAGTGCGGCGTTTCCAGATGCTGGTTCGGAATGATGTAAACACGGACATCATTACGCTGTTCCAGGCTGGCGATGGCGGCGCGCTTCTCGTTGAGCAGATAAGCGGCAACATCGACCGGCACTTGACCGTGCACCTGCTCGGTATTGTCTTTCATGGCCTCTTCTTCGATCAGGCGCAGGATGGACAATGCGAGGGATTCGTTGTCACGAATGACACCTTGACCCTGACAACGAGGGCAGATGTGGCTGCTGGACTCGTTGAGAGAGGGGCGCAGACGTTGACGCGACATTTCGAGCAGACCGAAGCGGGAAATACGTCCCAACTGAATGCGGGCGCGATCCTGATGCACAGCTTCACGCAGACGGTTTTCCACTTCGCGTTGGTTGCGAACCGGGGTCATGTCGATGAAGTCGATGACGATCAGGCCACCCAGGTCGCGCAGGCGCAATTGACGGGCAATTTCGTCGGCCGCTTCCAGGTTGGTTTGCAGCGCAGTCTCTTCGATATCGCCGCCCTTGGTGGCGCGGGAGGAGTTGATATCGATGGAGGTCAGTGCTTCGGTCGGATCGATAACGATGCTGCCGCCGGAGGGCAGGCGCACTTCGCGCTGGAAGGCCGACTCGATTTGGCTCTCAATCTGGAAGTGGTTGAACAGAGCAACTTCACCCTTGTACAGCTTCACCCGATTGAGGAAATCGGGACGAACCAGCTCGATGTGAGCACGGGCACGTTCAAAAATCACCGGGTCATCGATCAGGATTTCACCCACATCGCGACGCAGATAATCGCGAATGGCACGTACGATCACGTTGCTTTCCTGGTGGATAAGCACGGGCGCAGTGCGCTCTTGTGATGCCTTGTGGATGGAGTCCCAGTGGTTGAGCAGAACATTCAGGTCCCATTCCAGCTCTTCGGGCGATTTGCCAACACCGGCAGTACGCACGATCAGGCCCATGCCTTCCGGCACGGTCAGTCCGTTCAGGGCTTCTTTCAGTTCCGTTCTTTCATCACCCTCAATGCGGCGGGAGATACCACCGGCACGGGGGTTGTTCGGCATCAGTACCAGATAGCTACCAGCCAGGCTGATAAAGGTAGTGAGGGCTGCACCCTTGGTGCCACGCTCTTCTTTATCAATCTGAACGATCACTTCCTGGCCTTCGCGGACCACTTCTTTGATGTTGGGACGACCCTGATAGGAGTAACCGGAGGGGAAATAGTTGCGGGCGATCTCTTTCAACGGCAGGAAACCGTGTCGTTCGGCGCCGTAGTCGACAAAAGCAGCTTCAAGGCTGGGCTCTACGCGGGTGATTTTACCTTTGTAAATATTCGCTTTCTTTTGCTCGTGTCCCGGACTTTCAATATCCAAATCGTAAAGCTGTTGTCCGTCAACCAGCGCTACGCGCAACTCCTCTTCTTGAGTTGCGTTGATTAGCATTCTTTTCATTGAGTTCTCATTATTGTGTCATTTTGATTTCCTCCACTTGGGTCCTGCCGGCGCCGGCCTCGGGTCTTCAGCATACTTGGGCAACCTCCCGGCTGGGGTATGCATGAGGCGCAAACTAAGGGCGCTCTGGTCGTCACTTCTCGAGAGGTGACGAGTTAAGGGTGCCGCAGTGGAGACAAATAAACGGTAATGTTTGTGTTCTCCATGCGTTGTACCTCGCACCCGGGAACCGTCATGTTCTTGTATACACGGTGTTTCGGGATTGGGTGGCATACTATTTGGCCACTTAGTACAAGGCTTGAACACAATGACAAAACCTTGTTTATTATCCCATTTAAACCTCTTTTATAGCAAGGCGCCATTTTTCAACAAACCATGCAGCCAAGGGGCCTTGGCAGTGTTAAAATCCGCGCCATGACACAGATACAACAACAAGTGCAGCTGCTCACCATCGAAGCTGAGCATGACGGGCAGCGCATAGACAATTTTCTCAAGACTCAGCTAAAGGGCGTCCCCAAGAGCCTGATCTATCGCATCCTTCGCAAAGGCGAAGTGCGGGTAAACAAAAAGCGCATCAAACCGGAGTACAAACTCTGCGCGGGTGACGTGATAAGGGTGCCCCCTGTCCGCGTTGCCGAAAAAAATGAATTGCCGTCGGCTAATCTGGGGGTTATCCAGCGTCTGGAGAGCCAGATCCTGTTCGAAGACGAGGCGATGATCGTGCTGAACAAGCCCTCTGGCATGGCAGTACACGGTGGCAGTGGCCTCAGCTTTGGCGTCATCGAGGGGCTTCGTGCTTTGCGTCCGGACGCTCGCTTCCTCGAGCTGGTACACCGTCTCGACCGCGATACCTCCGGCGTGCTGCTGGTTGCCAAAAAGCGCAGCGCCTTGCGTAGCCTGCATGAACAACTGCGGATTAAGACCATGCGCAAGCAGTATCTGGCGCTGGTTCGCGGCAAGTGGCAGGCTCACGTCAAAGTGGTCAACGCACCGCTGCGCAAAAACGATCTGCAATCCGGTGAACGGGTGGTGCGGGTCAGTGCTGATGGCAAACCGTCTGAAACCCGGTTTCGGGTCGTGCGTCAATTCGCCGAAGCGACCCTGGTCGAGTGTAGTCCGATCACCGGTCGCACCCACCAGATCCGCGTTCACACCCTGCATGCCGGTCACCCGATCGCTTGCGACGATAAGTATGGCGAAGCGGCGTTTGATGAGAAAATGCGCAGCCAAGGGCTGAAACGACTGTTTTTACATGCCTGGAAGCTGAGCTTTATTCATCCTGCCGATGGTCGCGAGATGCAGATGGAGGCTCCTCTTGCTCCTGAGCTTGATGGCTTCCTGGAAAAACTGGCTCGCTAATGCAAGATATCCGGCTCGCCATTTTCGATTGGGACGGTACCCTGATGGATTCGGTGGGCCGGATTGTTGCCTGTGTGCAAGGGGCCGCCAGCGATTGCGAACTGGCGGTGCCAGCACCGGCTCAGATCCGGCAAATTATCGGATTGAGTCTCGATGTGGCCATGTCCCACCTGTTTGGTTGTGGCGATGATGAGTGTCAGATCACCGCGCTGACCGATCGCTATCGCCATCACTATCTGCACGATGTGACTCCCAGCCCTTTATTTGTTGGGGCAGAGGCGTTGTTGCGTGGCTGGCACACCCAGGGGTTGCTGCTGGCGGTCGCCACCGGAAAATCACGTCGTGGTCTTGACCGGGTATTGGACGAGACTGGGTTGCGCCCCTTGTTCATCACCAGCCGGGGGGCCGATGAGGCGCGCTCCAAGCCTGATCCTTTGATGCTTGAGCAGATCCTGGCCGAGCTGGGGCTATTGCCCCGGCAGGCGGTGATGATCGGTGACTCGGTGCATGATATGGCGATGGCCGAGGCGATTGCCATGCCCCGGATTGGCGTTAGCTGGGGGGTCGATAACCGTGATGCCCTCAGTCGTCACCGGCCATCGGCAGTGGTGGATACCATGGCAGCGCTGCAACAGTTATTGTGAATGCCTGAATCCCATCGATAAAAAAGAGCCCGGCCAATTGGCCGGGCTCTTTTTTATCTTGCTTATCCTGCCGTTTCTTCATGCGCGGGGGCTTGTGGCACTGTCCATTCGCCACCCAGTGCCTTGTGCAACATCACCACTGTGGTGGCGGTATTGAGCCTGGCCTGTACTTTGGCATCCTGCAGGTTGTTGCTGACGCGCTGGGCATTGAGCACGCTCAGATGGTTTTCGAGCCCGGCCCGATAGAGGCTGGTTGCTTTGTTGACCGCCAGGCGCGCCTGCTGGTCGGCTTGGTTGAGCAAGCGGTAATACTCCTGGCTATTTGCATAAGCATTGAGCACCGTATCTACCTCGTTGAAGGCGCCATTGACGACCTGCTGATAGGTGAGGGCGGATTCTCGAAATGCCGCTTCTTGCAGATCCACCATGGCAGCACCTCGCCCGCCGTCGAACAGGTTCCAACTTATGCCAGCCCCAAGGGACCAACCCACGGAACCCGAGGAGAGCAGATCGTCCAGGTTGTGGGCCGATACCCCGGGAGTACCGGTCAACATCAGTTTCGGGTACTGGTTGGCGATGGTGGCGCCCAGCTGCTGGTTGCGCGCAGCCATCTCCCGCTCGGCCAGGGCGATATCCCATCGTCTGGTCAGCAGATCCGATGGCAGGCCCACCGGGATCAGCCCCTTCATCTGTGGCAAGACGCCGTCACCGAGCCGGTTGCGGGTCTGGGCGGTGGTCTCCCCCAGTAAAATGGCCAGCCGACCAAGATGGACGGCGCGAGCACTGTCGAGCATCGGTAGCATGGCTTCTGTGGTGGCCTGGGCGGCGCGGGCATTGGCTATATCCAGCTCAGATCCATAGCCGTGGCGCTGGAGGGAGAGCACCAGATCCAGCACCTGTTGCTGTTCTGTGATGGTCTGGCGGGTGATGGCCATGCGCTCTTCAGCGGCGCGGTACTGCAAGTAGTTGTTGATCACCTCGGCGGTCATCAGGGTGGTGAGGTTGCGCTGCAGCAGCTCGGCCTGCTCAACCCGGATGCTGGCAGCCTGGCTCATGGCATCGATCCGGCCAAACAGGTCTGCCTCCCAGCCGATGGATGCGCTGGCCAGATGGGCATGGCTGTCGCGATCGATCAGGCTGATGCTACTGCCCCCCAGCTGGGGCGGCAGCGCATATTCGGTGACGGCAGGGCCGCTCAGCGGCCCATTCTCGCTCAGCCGCATATCCAGATAACCGGCATTAAGGGAGACGGTAGGCACTTTAAGGGAGGAGACCGCCGCCTGATAGGATTGCGCAGCGTTGATCCGCTCCTTGGCCATCCTGATGGGGATGTTCTGTTGCTGGGCGGCCACGATCAGCTGGTCGAGCTGCGGATCATTGAACTGCTGCCACCAGTGCACCCCAGCCACGGGCTTGACCGCGCTGATCCCCGCTGTTCCCTGGCTATTGAGATAGACATTCCCCACGGCCACCAGCGGCACCTCATAGTCTGGGGTCATGCTGCAACCGCACAGCAGCAGGGCGGCGGCCACCATGGTGAGTCGATAGTCAATCATGGCACTGCTCCTTGCTGATCGAGGGGGTGATGGCCGCCTGCTTGTCGCCGCGATAGAGCAGTTGATAGAGGGCTGGCATCACGAAAAGGGAGAGGAATGAGGCGGCGGAGAGCCCGCCCACTATGGTGGCCGCCATCTGATCAAACAGCCGGTCGGTCAGCAGCGGTATCATCCCGAGTACCGTGGTGAGGGCCGCCATCGAGATGGCCATGGTGCGGTTGAGGGTCGCGACTTTCACCGCCTCTGCCAGCGCTCTGCCATTCTTGCGTTCCAGTTCGATCTGGTCGATCAGCACTATGCCGTTTTTGATGATCATGCCGCTCAGGCAGATCAGGCCGACAATCGCCATAAAGCCGAACGGTTTGTCCAGTAACAACAGGCTCCAGACAACGCCGATGGAGGCCAATGGCAGGGTCACCAAGATGATGAACGGCTGGCGATAGGCACTGAACATGGCGACCAGGATGATGGTCATCAAGATCATCGCCTTGGGGGTCTGGGTCATCAGATCATCGACCGACCGCTTCTCGTCATAATATTCGCCGCCCCACTCCATGGTGTAGCCGGGGGGCAGGGCAATGGCTTCCAGCTCACTGGCCACGGCCTTGCGCACATTGGAAGGGGTATCGCCGCGCACGTCAGCCTGCACTGTGATGGCCGGTTGACGGTTGTAGCGCCAGCGCATGCTCTCTTCCCCTTTGAATTCGATACCATCGACAACCTGTCCCATCGGGACGCTGTGGCTACCGAGCAGGGATCGCACCGGAATATTGCCAAAGTGCTCCAGCGAGGCGTTGCTGCTGCGCAGTTTGATGGGGATCAGATCATCATCGCAGCGCATCAGGCCAATCAGGCTACCATCGGTTGCCCGGGAAATGGCGTTGGCAATATCAGTGCGATTGACGCCGGCCATTCTTGCCGCATCCTGGTTGATGAGGGGCACCAGCACCTTGCTCTCCTGCCGCCAGTTATCCCGGATGTAGATGAGGCGGGGGTTAGCCGCCAGCAACTGCTTGGCCTGATTGGCCAGCCGGTGTAGCTCTTGAGGATCCGGTCCAACGAAGCGGGCTTCAATGGCAAATTTATCCTTGGTGGCCAGCTTGAGCGGACGGAATCTGGGCTCGGCATAAGGGAACTCGGCCTGCAGCCAGGCATCTCCTGCCGCCGTCAGAGAGGCGATATCGTCATAACTGCGGGTATTGATCAGGATCTGGCCATAGCTGTTGTCAAAAGGCTCGGGCTCCACGGTGACCGAGAAGCGCGGGGCACTCTCGCCAACGTGGCTGGAAATGCTGATCACCTGGGGTTGACGCAGCAGCCACCGCTCAATTTTGTGCATGTCAGCGGAGGTTTGCGCAATCCGTCCCCCGTTGGGCAGCCAGTAGTCGAGAAACAGCATGGGGCGATCCGAGGAGGGCATGAAGTTGACCTGCAGCAGCGGAATGGCGACCAGGGTCAACAGCAGCACAGGGGCCACCCCGAGCAGCAGTTTGACCGGATGGTCTACCGACCAGAACACGGCTTTTTGGTAGAGCTGGGCCATGGCTGAGACCCGTGCCGTGCCGTCGGTTTGGCTCGGTGTTGGAATGAAATACCAGCAGAGCAACGGGGTGACCGTCATGGCGATGAGCCATGAGAGCAGCAGGGAGCTGCACAGCACCTGGACGATGGAGAGGGCAAACTCGGCGGCATCAGTCTGGGAGAAAAGTACCGGTGCGGTTCCCAGTGCGGCGATCAGGGTGGCAGCCAACAGCGGCAGCGCCATTTCGCGGATGCTGTCGCTCACCGCCTGATGGCGAGCAATCCCCTGGCGCAATTTGGACTCAAAGAGATCGACGATGACGATGGCATTGTCCACCAGCATGCCCAGCGCCAGGATAAACGAGCCGAGCGATACCCGCTGCAGATCGACCTGGGTCAGATTGAGGTAGATCAGGGTAAACAGGATGGTCAGCAACAGGCTGGCACCGACGATGGCGGCACTGCGCCACCCCATGAAGATCAGCAATACAACCACAACGATGATCACGCTCTCGGCCAGGTTGAGGATGAAGTTATTGACCGACTTGGCCACCTCCTCCGGCTGATAGGCGATGATGCCGATATGCACACCCTCCGGCAGGGTGGCTTCGAACTGTACCAGTTCCTGTTTGAGGGTGTCCCCAATGCTGACCACGTTGATGCCGTTGACCGGGCTCACCGCCAGGGTGATCGCTTGCTGGCCATTGAAGCGGCTCAGGGTCATGGCGGGATCCTGGTAGTCCAGATAGATGTTGGCGATATCACCGAGCTTCACCGTGGCGCTTTCGAGACCATTGATACCGGTCTTGATGCTGAGGTTCTGGATATCCTCCACGCTGTTGAACGCACCGCCCTGCTCAACGCGCAGTTGCTCGATGCCAAGGGGGAAATCCCCACTGTGCAATGGCATGTTTTGACTGGTTAGCTGATCGATCAGCTGCAGGGTGGTCAGGTTGGCTTGTGCCAACCGTTCATCATCGAGATCGATGTTGATCACCTGCTCCCGAATGCCGTGCAACTGAACTTTCTTCACCCCCTCGACGGCCTTGAGCCGGCGTTGCAGCTCGCGGGCATGATCCTTGAGATCGGCCATGGCGACGTTATCGCCATAAAGGGAGAAGAGCATGCCATACACTTCGGAAAATTCATCCTGCACTATGGTGAGCTGGGCTTGGGGTGGCAGGGACAGCTTGACGTCATCCACCTTGCGGCGCAGCAAGTCCCACTGCTGGGGGAGCTCGGCAGAGTTCACCTGCTCCTGCAGATCGACAAAAATCATCGAACTGCCGGGACGGGAGAGGGAGCGCAGCTTCCATAGCGGCGCCATCTCCTGCAATTTGGTTTCGATCTGATCGGTGACCAGCCGCTCCACCTCACCGGCATCGGCACCGGGGTAGAGGGTGACAATCACCGCACTTTTGACGGTGAAGGCGGGATCTTCCAGCTTGCCAAGTTGGAAGTAGGAGACCAGCCCGACGAGGGTGCAGAGCAGGGTGAAGAAGATCACGAAGGTCTTCTGGCGTAGCACAAAGGTCGAGAGATTCATGATTTGCCGACCTTTTCCAGTGATTGGTTTGCCATGATAGCCACCTGATCCAGCGAGTGGTTGGCAATAATTGCGACCTGCTCGCCTTCGCTGACGAAGGCGCTGCCAGCGACCACCAGTTGATCACCTGCCGCCAGTTCACCACTGACACACAGGGTATTTTGCTGCTGATCATGGAGTGACACCGGGATTCGGGTTACGTGGTCTTGCGCCACCCGCCAGACATGCCACTGGCGATCCTGACTGTTGACCGCCATCGCGGGCAGGCAGAAGAGCGGGTTTTCAGCTTGCTGCGGCTGTTCGAGGGTGACATTAACCGACTTGCCCGCCACCAGATTGACCTGATCCCGAGGCAGGGAGAGGGTGACCTCATAGGTGCGTTTGAGCGGGGAGGGGATGGAGGCGATATCGGTCACCATGACGGCGAGATCTTGCTGGCGCTGACCCCAGGCGAGATGACCCAGCTGACCGGTTTTTATCCTGCTGACCTGGCGTTCCGGTACATCGATCACCACATTGAGCTGATCTGGCTGATGCAAGGTGAGCACCTTGATACCGGGCAGCACGAACTCGTGATTGTCGATATGTCGCTTGCCAATCACCCCGTCAAAGGGAGCGCGCAGTTCGCTATATGCCAGCGCATCACGGGCTTTTTGCAGCCCCTGAGTGGCCAGCTTGACCGCTGCGTGCGCACGGGCTTCGCCGCTGATAGCCCGATCGAGATTGACATCGGCGATGGCGTTATCGGCGCAAGCACGCTTGATCCGAGCTAGCTCGATCCGTGCAAGTTGGTGGGCGGCGGTTGCTTCAGCTAACTGGGCCTCTCCCTGGCTCACTGAGACCTGAAAATCGTGCGGGTCGAGTCGCGCGAGTAGCTCCCCTTTGCGGACCCGCGAGCCTTCGGTCGCTACCAGCTCCTGTAACATGCCGTGAACGCGAAACGAGAGGTCAGTGGTGTGGGCTGATTTCAGCACCCCGCTAAATTTGTGCGCTCGGGTGACAACGGGGTCAGCCAGGGTCATCACCTGGACGGCGCGCAGTTGTGCTGGTTGCTGGGACGGGGGCGTGGTGGCGTCGGCGCCACAGCCGCTTAACAGCAGCAGGAGTGTGCTGCTAAGCACTGTTGTACCGGGATGGGAAAGTGCCATGGGAGGATTCCTTTAAACAGGCGTTATCATATGGCGCCAGTTTAATTGAATCATGAAGCGTTAATAATCCCGTCTATCTGTGCTTCAATGTCTCGAAATGCGTGACAATTAGTCCAGTAGTAGCGCCGATTCCGCCAGCAAACTATCGATCAGTAGGCGGGCGGCATGGGTCATCCCCTTGCGACTGGGATAGACCAGCCAGGCATCATCGAGATAGACCTTGTGGGCAGGCAGGATCTCCAGCAGTTCACCACTGGTGACGTGTGCCTTGACGCTCAACTCGGGCAGCAGGCTGATACCGGCGCCCTTGAGCACGGCGTAGCGGATATAGTGGCTGCTGTTGGAGATGAGTCGGCTACTCACTTTGAGTGGGCCCGTGTTGAAGTTCCAGCAATCTTCCAGTTCACCGCTGGCCAGTCGGTGGATCAGCAGTGCGTGTTGCTGAAGATCCTCAAGTTGTTGCGGCATGCCGTGCTCGGCCAGATAGCCCGGACTGGCATAAAGCTTGCGCGATACCGTGGTCAGGGGTCTGGCAATAAACGAGCTATCTTGCATCTTGCCAATATGGACACAGGCATCGAGTCCGTAGTTCATGATGTCGTGATAACCCAGATTACTGACGTGGGTTTCCAGCGTAATGAGCGGGTACTGGCTGAGAAAATTAAGCAACAGATCGTGAGCCAGAATATCGGCATCCCCGATCAACCCCAGTTTGACCGAGCCGGTGGGGGCCGAGCTCTGATTCTTGATACTTTGGTTCAGGGTTTCGAGCCGGGGAATAATCTCCTGCAACTGCATAAAGTAATCAGTGCCGGCTGGCGTCAGGGCCAGTTTGCGGGTGGTGCGCGTAAACAGCTTGCAGCCAAGGGCCTGCTCCAGATCGCCAATCCGCCGACTGACCTGGGCTCGTGGCACATCAAGGGAGTGTGCCACGGCGGCAAAATTGCCCAGTTCAACCACTGAGAGAAACAGCCTCAAATCATCTATACGCACTATCTGGTTCCCGATGGATAAGAGTGAAACAGCAAGATAACGGACTGTGCTTGCCAGACGAGGCGGCGATCCTGCCGCTGGTCATGGTTATCTTTCTTTGTGCAATGAGACATCAGGGCAGGGCGATGCCGTGGCGATCCAGTAACTCGATCAGGCCGATCAGTGGCAGACCGATCAAGGCGTTGGGGTCGCGTCCCTCCAGCCCCTTGAACAGCACTATCCCCATTCCTTCGCATTTAAAGCTGCCGGCACAATCGAGGGGCAATTCAGCCTCTACATAGCGGCGAATGGCGGCTTCATCGAGATTGCGAAAATGAACGGTGAAAGGTTCCACCAGTTGATGGGCCTGCCCGGTCGCGGCATCCAGCACACACAAACCGGTATAGAAGGTCACGCTGCGACCCTGTGCCGCCATTAACTGCGCTACCGCATTGTCGATAGTGCCCGGTTTGCCGAGGGTCCGGCCATCGCAGACACACACCTGATCAGAACCTATGATCAGGCCGTGATCACGACCATCGGCGATGGCTTGTGCCTTGGCGCGGGCCAGTCTGGCCACTAACGCCTGGGCCGATTCTCCCGCCAGTGGGCGCTCATCCACATCCGGTGCGGCACAATCAAAGGGCAGGCCGAGCTTCTCCAGCAAGGCTTTACGGTAACGAGAAGTTGAGGCGAGGGTCAGATTCTGTGGCATAATATCAGGCACCGATGAAAGCAAGTACCGGCATTCTAGGGACTTGTGACGTTAAAATCATCGGCGGTAAGGACTTTTTCCTTTGACTATCCATTGTTGGACCTATAATATTCGCGCCCTATGCAAAAGGTGAAGTTGCCCGTTAAGGTTGATCCAGTCCGTAGTGCCTTGAAACTGCTCGATTATGTCGGGATAGTGGAAAAGTCGCAGATGCCCAGGCTGGAAGAGTCAACCGCTGGCTTGCAGAGTGATATCGATGTATCACTGCAATTTGGTAAAGATGTCCAGAAGTTGACCGTTATGAAAGGCACTGCCCATGCCAAGGTTGACCTGGTTTGCCAACGTTGTGGTGAAACGTTTGAATACCTTTGTGAAGCTGAATATATCTACACTCCGCTGTTTGAAAAAACAAACGAGGAAGAACTGCCGGAAGCTTATGAGCCCATTGAGTTGGATGAAAACGGCGAGATAGATCTTCATCAAATCCTCGAGGATGAATTAATCCTCACGTTGCCTCAAGTCGCAATGCACCCTATGGATGCTTGCCCGAGAGGGAATATGGAGATGAGTTGGGGTGAAATCGAACCTGCTGATGAGCGGCCGAATCCCTTTGCAGTTCTTGAAGCGCTTAAACGTAAGTGAATTTAGGAGTTAGCCTACAATGGCCGTACAACAGAACCGTAAAACCCGTTCCAAGCGTGGCATGCGTCGTTCCCACGATGCACTGACCTCCGCTGCACTGACTGTTGATCAGACCAGTGGTGAAATTCATCGTCGTCACCACGTGACTGCCGATGGTTTCTATCGCGGTAAAAAGGTAATCGCTTAAGGATTGCCTTTGTCTACGCAAACTGTCGCGCTAGACATCATGGGGGGAGATATTGGCCCCTCTGAAACAGTGCCTGCCGCCGTGCAGGCACTGTCTCTTTTGCCCCAGCTAAAACTGATCCTGGTCGGCGACCAGCACCAGACCTCCTCTTTGTTGCAGCAACATGGCTTGCTCAATCATCCCCGCGTTCGTTTCGTACATGCATCCCAAGTGGTTGGCATGGGCGACAAGCCGATCGTAGCACTGCGTACCCTTAAAGACTCCTCCATGCGAGTTGTGCTCAATCTGGTGAAAGCCGGTGAGGCCGATGCTTGTGTCAGTGCCGGTAATACCGGAGCCTTGATGGCCATGGCCAAATGCGTGCTCAAGTCTTTGCCGGGGGTAGACAGACCGGCGCTCATCAAGGCATTGCCGACCTTGAGCGGCCAGCGCACCATGATGCTGGATCTCGGCGCCAACGTAAGTTGTGATGCCGATACCTTGCTGCAATTTGCGGTAATGGGCTCCGTTGTGGCCGAGAAGGTAGAAGGCATATCGGCGCCTCGGGTCGCCTTGCTTAATATTGGCGAGGAGGAGATCAAGGGTAATGATCTGGTGCGGCACAGTGCCGAGCTGCTGCGACAGTGCAGTGCACTCAATTATGTTGGCTTCATCGAAGGTGATCGTATCTTCAGTGGTGAGTGTGATGTGATTGTCTGCGATGGTTTTGTTGGTAATGTCGCGCTCAAGACGGCAGAAGGTGTGGTACGGATGATGGCTGAGCTGGCCGGATATCCCCGCAAGAAACGCAGTTTTCTTGGCCGTATCGCCGGGTTTATGTTCAAACGACGCTTTTCTTACCTGAACCCCGACCAGTATAACGGGGCAAGTCTGTTAGGATTGCGCGGCATTGTGGTAAAAAGTCATGGGCGTGCTGAACGGCGTGCCTTGTGTAATGCGATCCTGCTGGCCGCACAAGAGGCCAAACATCAACTTCCACTGCAAATAGCAGATCGCCTTGAAGCTGTCTTCTCTGACAGGGATCTATAAGAACTCTATGCATAGCAAAATTCTGGGTACTGGCAGCTACTTGCCGAGTTCAGTGCGTACCAACGCCGATCTTGAGCAGATGGTCGAGACCAGTGATGAGTGGATCGTGGAACGAACCGGGATCCATGAGCGCCGCATTGCCGGTGCTGACGAAACAGTGGCAACCTTGGCTCATCAGGCGGCTCTGCGCGCCCTGGATGCGGCAGGTCTGACCGCAGCCGATCTCGACATGATAGTGCTGGCGACCACCAGTGCGGAAAATGCCTTCCCGGCCGCAGCCTGCGAGCTGCAGGGATTGCTCGGCGTACCAGGTATTCCTGCTTTTGACGTGGCAGCAGCCTGCGCTGGGTTCACCTATGCGCTCTCCATTGCCGATCAGTTTGTCAAATCCGGCGCGGCACGTAATGTGCTGGTTGTGGGGGCCGATGTGCTCTCCCGCATGTGCGATCCGCAAGATCGTGGCACCATCATTATTTTCGGTGATGGGGCGGGTGCGGTGGTGATTGGCGCCAGCGAGACCCCCGGTATTCTCTCTACCCATCTGCATGCTGATGGCCGTTATGGTGACTTGCTCAAGTTGCCACATCCGCGCCGTGGCATGCCGGGTGCCGAGCTCGAAGCCTACATGTATATGAAGGGCAACGACGTATTCAAGGTAGCGGTCACCCGCCTGAGCGAGATCGTGACCGAAACCCTGGCGGCTGCCGGTATCGCGCCAAGCGAGCTGGACTGGCTGGTGCCGCACCAGGCCAACTTCCGCATCATCAACGCGACGGCCAAGAAGCTTGGTATGAGCCTCGACAAAGTGGTGTTGACTCTCGACAAACATGGCAATACCTCTGCGGCATCTGTGCCGATCGCCTTTGATGAGGGGATCAGAGATGGCCGGATCAAACCCGGTCAGCTGGTGTTGCTGGAAGCATTTGGCGGCGGTTTCGCCTGGGGTTCGGCGCTGGTTCGCCTCTGATCCTCGTCGGGATGAGGCATTAGCCTCATTCCGTTTCAGATTTCATTTTCATCTTTTCTAACAGGAATCAATGATGACCCATTTTGCCATTGCCTTCCCGGGACAAGGTTCCCAGTCCGTTGGCATGTTGGCCGAGCTGGCCGAACAACATGCCGTGATCAAGGAGACCTTCGCCGAGGCGAGCCAGGTGCTGGGTTATGACCTGCTTGCTCTGGTGATGGATGGTCCACTTGAAGATCTGAACAAAACCTGGCGCACCCAGCCTGCGCTGCTCACTGCCTCTGTCGCCCTGTGGCGTTTGTGGCAACAGCAGGGTGGGGCAACGCCTGCTGTGATGGCGGGTCACAGCTTAGGTGAGTATTCGGCGCTGGTTTGCAGCGGTGCACTCAATTTTTCCGATGCAGTCAAACTGGTCGAACTGCGTGGTCTGGCCATGCAGGAAGCGGTACCGGAAGGCACTGGCGCCATGGCCGCCATCATCGGTCTGGACAACGAATCTATCGCTGCCAACTGCGAAAAAGCGGCGCAAGGGCAGGTGGTCTCTCCGGTCAACTTCAACTCCCCGGGCCAGGTAGTTATTGCTGGTCACAAAGAGGCCGTTGAGCGTGCCAACGTGCTGATGAAAGAGTCGGGCGCCAAGCGTGCTCTGCCACTGCCGGTCTCAGTGCCGTCTCACTGCGCCCTGATGAAACCTGCCGCAGAAAAACTGGCAGCAGCGCTGGACGGGATCGAGATCAAGGTTCCAACCATCGCAGTCATCAATAATGTCGACGTATCCTGTGAACAGGATCCGGCCGCCATCAAGCAAGCCCTGGTGCGTCAGCTGTTCAGCCCGGTTCGTTGGACCGAGACTGTTGAGCAGATGGCCAATGACAGTGTCACTCTCGCGATTGAGATGGGGCCGGGTAAGGTATTGAGCGGGTTGGCCAAGCGCATCGACAAGCGTGTGGAAGGTATCCATGCCAACGATGCGGCCTCTTTCGAGCAGGCGCTGGCCCAGTCCAAGTAAACAGGAGCAAGTGATGAGTTTTACCGATAAGGTTGTGTTGGTGACCGGTGCCAGTCGTGGTATCGGTCGTGCGATTGCCGAAACGTTTGTGGCCCGTGGCGCAAAAGTGGTCGGTACTGCAACCAGCGAGAGCGGTGCCGAGGCGATCAGTGCCTATTTGGGCGACAATGGCTGCGGTATGGCACTGAACGTGACCAGCCAGGAATCCATCGAAGCCGTCTTTGCCGCCATCAAGGCGCGTTTTGGCGACATCGACATTCTGATCAACAATGCGGGTATCACCCGTGACAACCTTTTGATGCGGATGAAAGATGACGAGTGGAACGAGATCATCGATACCAATCTGACCTCTCTCTACCGTCTGAGCAAACCGGTGTTGCGTGCCATGATGAAAAAACGTCATGGTCGCATCATCAGCATTGGCTCCGTGGTGGGAACCATGGGTAATGCGGGTCAAGTCAACTATGCGGCCGCCAAGGCCGGTCTGGTTGGCTTTACCAAAGCGTTGGCACGGGAAGTGGCATCCCGTGGTATCACTGTGAACGCGGTCGCGCCAGGTTTCATCGAAACCGACATGACCCGCGCACTCAATGATGATCAACGCAGTGGCATCATGAGCCAGGTGCCTGCCGCCCGTTTGGGTGATCCAAAAGAAATTGCCGCTGCTGTGGTATTCTTGGCTTCTGATGAAGCAGCTTATATCACCGGCGAAACCCTCCATGTTAATGGCGGGATGTACATGGTGTAATCAATTTGTCGTGAGATCTGTTCAAATTTGCGATAATACGCCGAAGTTTGGCGAATATCGTGGTTTGACCAGCGGCAAGCTACTTGCAAACTCACGTCAATTGAATAAACTACCCCAACCAGACGCAATAGCGTATTTTTAAAGGAAAATTCAGGTCATGAGCAACATCGAAGAACGCGTAAAGAAAATCATCATCGAACAACTGGGTGTTAAAGCAGACGACGTTAAGAACGCCGCCTCTTTCGTCGACGACCTGGGCGCTGACTCTTTGGATACCGTTGAACTGGTAATGGCGCTGGAAGAAGAATTCGATACCGAAATTCCTGATGAAGAAGCCGAGAAGATCACCACTGTTCAAGCGGCTATCGACTACATCACCGCTAATCAGGATTAATTTCCTGTTCTGAAAGAAGCGGCCCAAGGGCCGCTTCTTTTATATCTGCTTCCTTTCAAAAACCTCTCGGAGACTACCTCAGTGTCAAAACGCAGAGTCGTGGTGACCGGCTTGGGGATGCTTTCCCCGGTGGGTAACACTGCCGAATCCAGCTGGCAAGCACTGCTCAACGGGCAGAGCGGCATTTCCCTGATCGACCACTTTGATGCCAGCGAGTTTGCGACCCGCTTCGCAGGCATGGTCAAAGATTTCGATCCCGAGCAATACGGCATCAACCGTAAAGACGCTCGCAAGATGGATCTCTTTATTCAATATGGTATCGCTGCCGGTATGCAGGCGCTGGATGATTCCGGCCTGACCATCAATGAAGAGAATGCCGAGCGTATTGGCGTGGCAATTGGCTCCGGTATCGGTGGTCTGGGTCTGATTGAACAGAACCACAGCAGCCTGATCAACAGTGGTCCGCGCAAGCTGAGCCCCTTCTTCATACCATCCACCATCATCAATATGGTGTCTGGTCATCTCTCCATCATGAAAGGTCTGCAAGGGCCGAACATTGCCGTGACCACCGCCTGTACCACGGGTACCCATGCCATCGGCATGGCGGGCCGGATGATCGCTTACGGTGATGCGGAGGTGATGGTGGCCGGTGGTACTGAAAAAGCCTCCACCCCGATGGGGATGGGCGGTTTTGCCGCAGCCAAGGCGCTCTCTAATCGCAACGATGAGCCGCAAAAAGCGAGCCGTCCGTGGGACAAGGATCGTGACGGTTTCGTGCTGGGTGATGGTGCCGGTGTACTGGTGCTGGAAGAGTACGAACACGCCAAGGCCCGTGGTGCCCGGATCTATGCCGAGCTGGTCGGTTTTGGCATGAGCGGTGACGCTTATCACATGACTGCGCCTCCCGCCGATGGTAACGGTGGCGCGCGCGCCATGAAAAATGCCATCAAGGATGCCGGCATTGCCCCCGAGCAGATTGGTTACATCAATGCTCACGGCACCTCCACCCCGCTGGGTGATGTGGCCGAGCTGCGTGGCATGAAGTCAGTGTTTGGCGAGCACGCCAAATCCCTGATGATCAGCTCCACCAAATCCATGACAGGTCACCTGCTGGGCGCCGCCGGTGCCATCGAGGCGATCATCACCGTGTTGGCCCTGCGTGATCAGGTGGCTCCGCCCACCATCAACCTGGACAACCCGGATGAAGAGTGCGATCTGGATCTGGTGCCCCACGTGGCCAAGCCAGGCAACTTCGAGTATGCCCTCTCCAACTCGTTTGGTTTTGGTGGCACCAATGGCTCACTGATCTTCAAACGCGTATAATTTGCCGCAGGGCAAAGACACAGGCCCGATACTGCCGGTATCGGGCCTTTTTTATCGGAGGGATCCCTTTGCTTATCAATGGAATGAAGCTTAATAGCATCTCGGCATATGATCGGGGGCTGGCCTATGGTGACGGTCATTTCACCACCATGGCGGTCAGAGATGGTCGGGTGTTGCAGTGGCCTGCCCATCTGGCAAGGCTGCAGCTGGCCAACAACCGGCTGGGATTGGTTGAACCTGACTGGGATCTGTTGACCCAAGAAGTTGAAGAGATGGTGGCCAACCAGCCACAATGTGTGGCCAAGGTGATCCTGACCCGCGGAGAGGGTGGCAGAGGCTATGATGGCAGCGGTTGTCAGCACACCACCCGCATTATCAACCTGGCGCCATTTCCCACCCACTATGGCCAGTGGCAACAGGAGGGTATCGAGATGGTGGTGTGCCGCCAGCGGATCGGTGATGCCCCCATGTTGGCCGGGCTTAAAACCTTGAATCGTCTGGAGCAGGTATTGCTGAAAAGCGAACTTGTCAGCCGTGGTGCAGTCGAAGGGATAGTGCTCAACAGTCGCGGTTTTCTGACTGAAGGGGTCAGTGCCAATCTGTTTTGGCGTCGAGGCAAGACGGTATTTACACCGGATCTGGCCCGCGGTGGCGTCGATGGCATCATGCGCCGCCAGGTGATGGCGATGCTGAAACAGATGAGTATTGAGTTGCGTGTGGTGGAGGCTCCTCTGGAGTCACTATGGCAGGCAGAAGAGGTATGGCTCACTAATACCCTGATGGGGGTGGTACCGGTCAACGGTATCGAGGATATTTATTATCCCGCCGCGGTATTGAGTCGCCGTTTACAGGAGCGTTTGGTCATTGAAGTTTAATCGGCTTTACACCCTGCTTGCGGGGGCGGCACTGACTGTTGCCGTCTCCGGGGGCTATGTGCACTACAAATGGCAACAGGTGGAGACACTCACCAACAAAGGGCCGACCCGGCTCTTTACGGTGGAAAAAGGGGCTCATGCCGCCCGCTTGATCACCGAGTTGGGGGAGGGGGAAACCAGCCCATGGGCGGTGCGGCTCTGGCTGCGTGGTCATCCTGAATTGGTGGCCATCAAATCGGGCACCTATGAGATCAAGGAAGGGGCTCCCCTCAAGGATACCCTCTCCCTGTTTGCCTCAGGCAAGGAGTTTCACTTCAGCCTTACCTTCGTTGAAGGTTCCCGTTTCGAGGACTGGCAGAAGCAGCTCTCCAGCGCACCTTATCTTGAGCGTTTGACGGTCGAGCAATCAGAAGCCGATCTGGCGCAGGAGCTCGGCATCGAGAATGGCAAGCTGGAAGGGTGGTTCCTGCCGGAAACCTACGCCTATACCACCCATGCCAGCGATCTGTCGCTATTGCGCCGGGCCCATCAGGATATGGAGACCTTCTTGCAGCAGAGCTGGGAGAAACGTCAGGCCAACTTGCCCTACAAGACGCCCTATGAGGCGCTGATCATGGCATCCATCATCGAGAAAGAGACCGGCCAGCCTGATGAGCGAGCACAAATTGCCGCAGTATTTGTCAATCGCCTGCGTCTGGGGATGAAGTTACAGACTGATCCCACGGTTATTTACGGGGTGAAGGATCGCTACGATGGCAATATTCGCCGCAGCGATCTGACCGACAAGAATCCCTACAACACTTATGTGATCGATGGTTTGCCGCCCACGCCTATCGCCATGCCGGGCAAAGCCTCTATTGAAGCAGCGCTCAACCCGCTGGCGAGCAACTATCTCTATTTTGTCGCCAAGGGGGGCGGTGCCCACTATTTCTCCAAGACCCTCGATGAACACAATCGGGCGGTTCGCGAATTCATATTGAAGAAACCTTAATGTCTAAATTTATTGTGATCGAAGGATTGGAAGGGGCAGGGAAGAGCTCGGCTGTGCGTTATGTCACTGACTATCTGCAGCGCTACGGTATCGACAAGATCGAATGCACCCGCGAGCCGGGTGGTACCCCGCTGGCGGAGCGGATGCGCGCCATCGTCAAAGAGGTGCACGATGAGCGCCTTACCATCGAAGCCGAACTGCTGTTGATGTATGCTTCCCGGGTACAACTGGTGGAGACTCGCATCAAACCGGCACTGGCCGACGGTATCTGGGTAGTGGGGGATCGCCACGATCTCTCCTCCCAGGCCTATCAAGGTGGTGGCCGTGGTATCAATGCCAACCTGATCGGTGCCATCAAGCAGGCGGTGCTCGGTAACTTCAAGCCGGATTTCACCCTCTATCTCGATATCGATCCCGCCCTTGGCTTGCAGCGCGCCCGCCATCGCGGCGAGCTGGATCGCATCGAACTGGAGCAGCTCAGTTTCTTCGAACGTACCCGAGCGCGTTATCTCGAACTGGCCGCCAAGGATGATTCCATTGTGGTGATCGATGCGGCGCAAACGCCGGATCAGGTTAAAGCGGCCATCGAGCATGCATTGGACCACTATCTGTCGAACGAGCAGCTATGTATCCCTGGCTGATCCCGGATTGGCACCGTTTAAGCCAGACAGCTCAGTCCGGTCGGCTCGGTCACGCCTGGCTGCTGCTTGGGGATCCCGGTCTTGGCAAGGAACAGCTGGCCGAACGACTGGCTCGCTTACATCTTTGCCAACAACCGGATCGTGGAGAACCGTGCGGTCATTGCCACTCTTGCCAGCTGTTTGACAAGGGCAACCACCCGGATCTCGGCACCATAGCCCGTGACAGCAAGACCATCGGGGTCGAGGCCATTCGCGAGATCTGCACCCGGCTGCAGGGCTCTGCCCAGCTCGGCCGTGGCAAAGTGGTGATCATTCCTGATGCGGAGCGGATGACCGAATCGGCAGCCAACGCCCTGCTGAAAACCCTGGAAGAGCCGGCTGGCGACAGCTTGCTGTTGCTGATTGCCTCCCAGGTTTCCCGGCTGCTCCCCACCATTCTCAGTCGCTGTCACAAACATGTCTGCCAGTTGCCGGCGGAAGGGGAGACAGTACGCTGGTTGGCAGAGCAGGGTCATCAGGCCACCTTGGCCCAGGTGCGGATCTGTCAGGGCGCCCCATTGCGGGTACTCGATTATATCGAGCAGCAACAGGACGGAACTCGCCGTGAGCTGCTGGAAAATTTCGTCGCTCTGCAGCAAAGCCCCATCAAAGCAACCGCAGTTTGTAGCCAGTTGGGGCAAGAGACCCAGGTCAGGTTGCACTGGCTGCAGCTGTTTTTATGCGACGCGTTGAAAACCCAGGCGGGATGCGGTCACCACCAGTTGGCGATGCCGGATCTGGCGATCTTGAGTCAACGATTTGCAGAGCAGCACTCCAGCGAAAAACTGCTGGAGGCAGAACAAGATCTGGTTGCCCTCAAGGCCGCTTGTCAGCCGGGACAGCTCTCCAACCCCACCATCCATCTGATGAACTGGCTCAGTCGCTGGTTATAGTTCCGACAAGAATAAAGGTTTTATATGTTACTCGTTGATTCCCACTGTCATCTAGATCGCCTCAGCTATGGCAGCAAGCAGACCAGCATGGCCGATGTACTGGCCAAGGCCGCGAAACTGGATGTGGGATATTTTCTCTGTGTCAGTGTGACTCAGACCCAGTTCCCGACCATGCTCGAGGCGATCGCCCCGTATCCCCAGGTATTTGCCTCTTGTGGGGTGCACCCGCTCAATCAGGAACCCGGGGTGGATGCTGCCTTGCTGCTGACCCAGGCGACGGACGAACGAGTGATCGCCATTGGCGAGACCGGGCTCGACTACTTCTACTCCCCCGAGAATAAAGAGGTGCAGCAAGCCTCTTTCCGCGAGCATATCCGGGTTGCCCGCGCACTGAACAAGCCGCTGATCATCCACACTCGCGATGCCCAGCAAGATACCTTGCAGATCATGCGTGAAGAGGGAGCGGATCTGGTTGGTGGTGTGCTGCACTGTTTCACCGAATCTCTCGAGATGGCGCAAGCGGCGATGGCGATGGGGTTTTATATCTCCATCTCCGGGATCGCCACCTTCAAAAATGCGTCTGTACTGCAAGAAGTGGTCAAGGCTCTGCCCCTCGACAGATTGCTGGTCGAGACCGACTCGCCCTATCTTGCACCGGTACCCCATCGGGGGAGGGAGAATGAACCTGCCTTTGTACGAGACGTTGCCCAGTTTATTGCCGACCTGCGTCATATACCGCTCGCTGAATTGGCAGAAGAGACCAGCCGTAATTTCTTTGAACTGTTCAAGCTGGCGAAAAAATAACCCAAAGGCTCCGTTGTTCGGGGCCTCTTACATTTCAAATATCAAGCTGATTACCCCCGTCAATATCAACACAATGCCTCGTTATCTCTTACTTACTGTTGTGTCCACTTAGTCTAAATTCATGCCAAACAGCTGCTATTAACATCGCCATGTTCAATAGGTTCTATGGTGGTTAAGGGTATTAAATCAAGTCACATCAAGTATCGATAATATTCATTATCGATACTTGATGTGTGGGAAGGATCCTGTAAGATCCTCTCAAACTTCATATGAATCATAGTGTTCCGTGGTATATCCAAGCTTATCCAATCCGGCTCATCAGTCACTGCAAACCGTCTTCGATGCCCAGCTAAATAGTCGGGCTCGTCGCTTTTTGCGCAGTTCAAAAGCCGATTCAACCCTCAATGCTTATCAGGCCGATACCCGTATTTTTGTCTTTTGGTGCCAATTGCACGGGCTGGATCCGCTGCAAACGACCCATCACGACATTATGAACTTTCTGGCGGATCAGGCAGATGGGGTATTGGCCGACTGGATATGGCTCGATAAAGAGGAGGGGAAAGGGGAGCTACGTAACGGCGAGCCTCGAAAACCGGCAACCCTGGTAAGACGGCTGGCGGGGATCCGCTACGCCTTCAAACAAAAAGGCATTAACCCAATGCCCACCGAGCATCCCGAAATCAAGGAGATGATGCGCGGTATAGTGCGACTGGGAGATAACCGTAAGCGCAAGACAGGTGCATTAACGCTGCAACCATTAACTCGGGTATTGGATGGTATCGACACCAATGATCTGGCCGGCCTTCGCGATCACACCCTGCTGCTCTTGATGTTCAGTGGCGCCTTGCGCCGCTCGGAAGCGGCCAGAATTGAAGTGAGCGATCTCGATTTTGTAGGGCAGGGGATCCGCCTTCGCCTCAAACCGAGCAAGCATCAACTCCATGAAACCGAAATTGCGCTGATCCCGGGCAAGCATCATTGCCCGGTGTCGGCACTGCAGCACTGGCTGCGCAAAAGCCGGATCAGCGAGGGGCCGCTGTTTCGGAGAATGAACCGCTGGGGGCAACTCATGCCAGATCCCCTGGGGCCACAAGGGATAAACCTGATGATCAAACGGCGAACCGGTCAGGCCATCGATGATCTCTACGTCAGCGGCCACAGCTTGCGGCGCGGATTTATCACCTCGGCAGTCACAGCTGGCAAACCGATGAACAAGATCATTGAAGTCACTCGCCACAAGGATATGCGGACTCTGCAGGAGTACTTCGATGATGCCCATAAATTCTCTGATCACGCGCTCGATGGCTTGCTTTGATATAAGTGCGTCACTGCATTTTTTATGTTAAATGATATCTTGTTGATCTGATGATATATTTGTCGCGAAGCCAACAGTCCAAGGTAGAAGGGTCATCTTCCAATGGATAATGGCATGTGATGAGAGATAACAAATTCGAAAATGAAACATCGCAAGGACATATGAGCCAAGAAATGACAGTGAATGAAGAGCAAGAGGCGGTTCCCCAAAACAATGCCGAGCGGCAGCGCCTGCATGTAAAACGCAAACAGGAGACCCATACCCGATTGCAATGCTGGATCAGCAATCGCCACGCCGAGCGATTGGCTGATCTGGGTCTTCACCTCGAAGACAGTCAGGCATCACTGATAGAACAAGCGATCGATCTGCTTTATCAACATGAGTTGGGCAGGGGATCACCGCTTGAAAACACTGTCACCAGCCTGGTGGAAGAGACGGTTGTAAAAGCCTAGTGATGAAGAGTTGGCGGGACGATAAGAGATAAAAAGAGCCAGGTACGAATTCCTTGTACCTGGCATAGGGGAATTGGCTCCTTGCAGAGCCGTGCGCTAACTGGTGTTCGGATTGCCTTAAGCTTAGACAAGGCTCAAGGCTTTTCAAGATCCGAAAAGAAGTTCAGCCTGAGTGTGGCTATTCCAGACTCGTTCCGCTGCTTACGCACCAAAGAGATTGTTGTCTCGCACCAGTTCCCGGGGGAGGGCATTCTTGACCCGACTGCCAACCCATTTCCCCATGCCCAGGGTATGCCCCTGATAACGGACGATCACCTCACCAGCGCCAGCTGCCTGCTCAGGCCAGACATCTCGTCCCATCATAAATTCACGGGCATTGGCACTGTCGAGCTCGACAAATCCTTGACTGGCTTTATCACCATAAGCCAGTGCCCATTGATGGGTGAGTCGATAACCTTTCTTGAAGGTCTCGGCCAACTTGATACCGATGCGATCGAAACGCAGCTTGCCCTGTACCTGTTCAAACAGATGGGGAAAGAGCCAAATCTCGTCATTGCGACCAAACAATTGCCCCTGCGGCACCACTCCAAAAGTGGCGGCAATCTCTTGCAACATGGGGTCAGCCTCTTTGGCCGGTAGCGGTGAGAAGGGGAATTTTCCCAGCTTGCCCGGTTTGAACATGGTATTGGGCACCGAGTGCTGCTTGCGTAATCTGGCGACGAAAAAACCCTCACTGTCGAAGATCTGGGACCAAACGTGCAGGTATCCTTCCGCTGTACAAGCCTGCTCCGCATGGGGGAACAGGTCCGCCAGTGAGTCAAACATCAGGGCATCACCGAACTTGTCCAGCAGAGATTGGCAGACCGCCTGATTCTCCTGCTCACTCAAGGTACAGGTGGAATAGACCAGCACGCCGCCCGGTTTCAAGGCATGAAAGGCGCTCTCCAGCAACCCTTGTTGCACCGCAGCAATCTCGTCGATGCTCTCGATGCTCCAGTTGCGCAGGGCATCTTCATCTTTACGTACCGTCCCTTCGCCGGAGCAGGGGGCATCGAGCAGGATGGCGTCGAAGGTTTCCGGCAGCCACTGGCCAAACACCTTGGCATCAAAGTGAGTCATGCCCACATTGGTCACACCGCAGCGCTGGATATTGGCACTGAGCACTTTCAATCTGCTGCTGGAAAACTCGTTGGCAACCAGCATTCCCTGATTGTTCATCAGCGCAGCGATCTGGGTGGTCTTGGAGCCGGGAGCGGCAGCGGCATCCAGCAACATGCCGTCCGCTTTGATCTTGTCGCTGGCAAATAGCGCCGTCACCGGCAACATGGAGCTCGCTTCCTGGATATAGAAGAGGCCGCTCAGATGCTCGGCGGTGTTGCCGAGGGGAACCGTTTCATCGCTGCGGGTGAGCCAAAAGCCGGTGTCACACCAGGGCACGGGATCAAACTGCCAACCCTGTGGCTGCATTTGTGCCAAAAAGTCACACACAGTGATCTTGAGGGTATTGACCCGAATGCTGCGCCGCAGCGGTCGCCGACAACTGGCCACAAAATCATCCATAGACAGATGAGCCGGCATGATGGCCGCAATGTGGTGTAAAAAGTGATCGGGAAGGTAGGTGTTGTCGTGCACGGCGCCGTCTCGTTGACCGAAAAAGAGGGTCGATATCCTACCACACGCCAAGCCATTCTCTTAATGGTGACCCTAGTTAAATAGACCAGATGAAATAAAACGCCCGGCATGCGGGCCGGGCGTTTGTAGCAATCAACGGTGATTGAGGAAGAAGATCAGGGCAGGATGCGCGGGCTCCACTCCAGCCACGCTTTCTCGGCTTTGCCGTAGAGTGGATAGCTGTGGCCTGTCTTGACGGTCGGCCCCATCTCTTTCTCCGGGGTATTGAAGGCGATGCCGCCCGCCAGCAGGCTCTGCACCGTCTCCACTTCGATGGTGCCGCCGGTCAGGCCAATATCCGCCTTCACTCCGGAGACGTTCCAGAACCGTGAGTTGGCACGCACCAGATGGGCATACTCCTGCTCCACGCTCACCTCAATCAGCACCTCGCTGCCATCCCGTGCCAACGCCACCTTGGTGACACTGCCCACCACCAGTTTGCGAAACAGCAGCGGGCTACCAACGCTAAGACCGTTGACCGAAGGGCTCTTGAGGGTCAAGGCCAACCCGACCGGACCACTCTGACTCAAGGGGAAGCGATCTTTGCCTGCCCCCTTACCAGGTTGGGCTTCGACAAAAGCCCCCTTGATCAGGGTATCGAGGTGAGCAACACCGCCCAGCCCCAGCTTGGCTTGCACCAGCGTAAAGCGGGCACCGGATTGCAGGAAACGCTCGGCGTAGTGGCCATCAAGCTCTGCCTTGAAGATCACTTGACCCAATGACGGCTCCAGCTCAATCTGCTCAATCTTGCCGATATCGACCCCCCGATAACGGATCGGGCTGCCAACTCCGAGGCCCGGGTTGCTCTCTGCCACCAGAGAGAGGGGGCGTACCTTGGCTCTGGCCTGCTCTTTATTGTCAAACAGCTGATGGCTGCTACGGCCGGTACCCAGCCGGTCAAACTCAATGGCACCGCGCAGCAAGGTGGCCAGATTACCGACTTTGACCTTGACGCCGTCAACCCCTACCCGGGTGTCGATGGCTGCTTTCTTCCAAAATTGCGGCTGCCGAGCGAGGAGGGGGGCGTACACCCCGTCAATTTCCAGCTCAATCTCGACCCCTTCTTTCGCGGCGCGCAGCTGTTTGACCTTGCCCGCTTCCAATCCCAGATAAAGCACGGGGGAGCCGATACCGATGCCATCAGCCTGATCTGCATTCAGCAACCAGCGCTGTGGTTTGGCATCACGAGTCCCAAGCAGTGCCAGCTCCTGATTCGGGTAGAGCCGATTGATCCGCTCGCCACTACTGGCTTGTACCAGCTTGATCCCGCCACCCAGCCAGGCACTGGCTGGGCTGGTTTCCACTTTGATGCCGCTCAGATCGGCATCTATCTGCAGCGGTGCAGCGCGATAAAAACGGGCTCGGTTGAGCAGATGGCCATAGTTCGGCGTCATCACCAGTTCGACACTGGCATTACCGCGCGCATCCAGCATCAGCTGGCTGATCCGGCCCACCTCCAACCCCTTGTACCAGACCGGTGCATCCAAATTTAGCCCGGCCAGATCCTCGGCTTGCAGCGTCACCTTGGAGCCGCTCTGGGGAGCGCGATCGGTCAGGGTCATCTTGTGCGCCGGTTTGCCCGCTACATAGTCGAGGCGAATGGCAGGGCCGGAGAGCAGGCGATCTGCATGTTGCACACCGGTCGGGGAGAGGGAGACGCTCTCCCACACCAGCTGGCTTTGGTCGGTAATGCGGTAAGCCTGCTCAGGGTTGATCAGCGCCGTCACCACGCGCCCCTTGTCGGTCAGACCAATGGGGTCAATGCGGCCAATCTCGATCCCTTCATAAAGGATGGGCATTCCCTCCTTGATAGGGAGATCACCAACCAGGATATTGATGCGCTCACCACGCGCCGCTTCCGCCAGCCCTTTGTAGAGGGTAAACATTTGACCCTTCTCTGGCTCTGGTGAGGCTTTGGGCGAGTCAAAAGCGATGCCGCCGCTCAGGATGGAGGTGAGGCTACCTGCTTCCACGTTCACCCCGGCCAGACTGAACGAGCCCTTGAAGCCGCTGATGTTCCAGAAGCGGGTATCTGCTTTGATCAGATGTTCAAAACGAGGCTCGATCACCAGATCCAGAATGACATTCTGGTTGTCCTGGCCAAGGCGGGTATTGATGACACTGCCCACTTCGATGCCACGGAAGTAGAGCTTAGCGCCGATCCCCACCGAGCCCAACGAGTCAGCGGTCAGGTGCAGCATCCGCCCCTGAGCCTGATAGCCGGGGGGAGGCCCCTCCAGTGCATCGAAAGTCTCCTCCAACGGATTGTTGTCTCGCCCGGGTTGCAGATTGATATAGTTGCCGGAGACCAGGGTATCGAGTCCGGAGATCTCGGTCAGCGATGCTTTGGGGCTCACCAGCCAGAAGGCTGACCCTTTGCGGATCAGTGGCCGAGCCCGGCTGTCTATTTTGGCCATCACCGCAATCTTGCGACCATCTTCAGCAAGATCCATCTCTTGCACCACGCCGATGGCCACCCCCTGATAACGGATCTGGGTTTTGCCCGGTAAAATACCGTTACCCTGGGCGAAGTTGACCTGAATAAGTTGGCCACGACTCAACACCTGCTGATAGAGAAAGCCCCCCGCCAGCAGCAGGGCTATCAGGGGGAGCAACCAGACTGGCGATAACCAGCGGCGCTTTTCAATGACGGGTTCAGCCCCGATCATACCGACTCCTTATTGGCTGGATTAAACAGCACATAATACAGAAACAGAGAACTCATCAACGGGCCGCCTTATCCCACAGTAAACGGGGATCGAGCATGCGGGCTGACATCATGGTCAGCACCACCACACCGGCAAAGGCAGTGGCACCGGGGCCAGCCCGGACACTCAGCATGACACCGCGATCGACCAGCGCCACCATCAGTGAAATCACGAACAAGTCCAGCATCGACCAGCGGCCGATAAAGTCGATCACCCGATACATCAAAAGCTGGCGCTTGCGTCGCACCGGTTTGGCCCGCTGCAACTGCCAGCAGATCCAGCCCAGCCCCAATATCTTGCCCACCGGCACCAATATGCTGGCGGTGAGGACTATGGTGGCAATCCCGCTCATTTTGCTGTGATAGAGCATCATGATACCGCTGAAAATGGTATCTGACTGCAGCAACCCTTTGTTGTAAAAGTGGGTAATGGGCAGCAGGTTGGCCGGTAGCAGCATAAAGGTGGCGAGCGCCAGCAAGCCCCACGACCAGGCGAGGGAGCGGGGAATGCGCACCTGCAGCTTGTTGTTGCAACGGGGGCAGCGGGCACCGGTTTGATAACGAACCAGTAAGCCGCAGTCGTGGCAGCGGCACAGCCCCATCTCACGGGCGCTGGTCATCTGCTGCCTCCTTGAGGGGGATCCGTGCCCAGTAGGGCGCCGGGTCAAACAGGATCAGCAGAGTCATATTGAGCAACATCAAAATACCCAGACTCAGCAATCCGCCACCAAGCTGGACATCCGCTATATCGATCAGTTTGAACAGGGCAACGAGCAGGCTGACGATATAGACCTCCAGCATGGCCCAGTGGCGAAACACTTCAACCAGCTTCAAGGTCGGCGCCAGGATCTGCCAGCGTTTGGCCAGCCCAGATGCCAGTGCAAAGATACCGGCCAGCAGCCCGACGGGGGCCAGCACGGCGCACCAGAGCACCAGACCGGCCACCCACCATTCTCCCTCGCCAAACAGCACCAGGATGCCGCGTAGCAGATCAGCATCGGAGTTCACCCCGCCTAATCGCAAATAGATGAGTGGTTCAAAAAAAGCGGAGGGTAGCAACAGCAAGCCGGTGATGGTCAATGCCATCAACTGGGAGGGACGAAAGGCATAGCGGCCATAAAGATGCTGGTGACAGCGTGGACAGTGGGCATGGCGACGCAGCGGCAGAGCCTTGCGCTGGATCAGCAAGTCGCACGCCGGACAGACAATCACGGAACTGGGCTCCATCATGCAATTCAACCTGTTGAATGAATCGGTGAAATTTACCCTAAAACCGTTTCGCTGTCTTGCCTGCGCCCTGAATGGGACGAAAGTATGATTGACGTTAACGTAAACGTGATATTAGATAGCCAGACTAGACAGGTGAAAGGAGTCATGATGTCCAGTTTGTCCCCCTCGGCAGGCCTGCGCTTTCGCACCGCCCTTGCCAACGAAGGTCCCCTGCAGATCGTCGGCACCATCAATGCCTATATGGCGCTGATGGCCGAGCGCAGCGGTTTTCAAGCTCTCTATCTCTCCGGTGCCGGGGTGGCCAACGCCTCCTACGGCTTGCCGGATCTTGGCATGACCTCCCTCAACGACGTGCTGATCGATGCCGAGCGGATCACCGCGGCGACCCGCGTGCCACTGCTGGTTGATATCGATACCGGCTGGGGCGGGGCATTCAATATTGCCCGCACCATTCGCGCGTTCGAGCGGGCCGGGGTCGCCGCCGTCCATATGGAAGATCAGGTGGCCCAGAAGCGCTGCGGCCACCGCCCCAACAAGGCGGTGGTGTCGCTGGATGAGATGTGCGATCGGATCAAGGCGGCGGTGGATGCCCGTCAGGATCAGCACTTCGTCATCATGGCCCGCACCGACGCGCTGGCGGTGGAGGGGATAGGTTCTGCTCTTGAACGTGCCGCAGCCTATGTGGCTGCCGGTGCCGACATGATCTTCGCCGAGGCGGTGACCGAGCTTGCCCAGTACGACCAGTTCAAGCAGGCGGTCGGGGTACCTATCCTCGCCAACATGACCGAATTTGGCAAAACCGAGCTGTTTGACAAGGAGCAGCTCGCCGCCCACGGGGTCGACATGGTGCTCTACCCGTTAAGCGCCAACCGGGCCGCCAATCAGGCCGCCCTCAACGTCTATCAACATATTCGCCAGGATGGCCATCAACGGGCCGTCGTGGAGACCATGCAGACCCGGGAGTCGCTCTACGACTATCTCGGCTATCACCACTACGAGCAGACACTGGATCGTCTGTTCACATCCAGGGATTAGGAGGCAGCGTATGGGACAGCAAAAACCGTTGGGCGGGGCAGGTCTGCGCGGGCAGAGTGCGGGGGAGACCAGCATCTGCACCGTGGGCAAGAGTGGCACCGGTCTCACCTATCGCGGCTACGACATCAAGGAGCTGGCCGATAGTGCCCAGTTTGAGGAGGTCGCCTATCTGCTGCTCAAGGGGGAATTGCCCGGTGAGCAGCAGCTTGACGCCTACAAGCGCGAACTGCGTCGCCTGCGCGCCTTGCCCCTGCCGCTGCTGGAGGTATTGGAGCGTATCCCCGCCAATGCCCATCCCATGGATGTGCTGCGCACCGGCTGTTCCATGCTCGGCGATCTGGAGCCGGAAGATGGTTTCGAACATGAGCATGAGGTGGCGGATCGGCTGCTGGCAGCCTTCCCGGGGATCCTGATCTACTGGTACAAGTTCAGCCATGAAGGGGTACGCATCGCTCTCGATACCGATGAGGAGTGTATCGGCGGCCACTTTCTGGCACTGCTGCACCAGAAGTCGCCAAGCGAGCTGGAGCGTCGGGTGATGCATGTCTCCCTCATCCTCTACGCCGAGCATGAGTTCAACGCCTCCACCTTTGCCGCGCGGGTCTGCGCCTCGACCCTATCCGACATGTTCTCCTGCATCACCGCAGCCATCGGTACCCTGCGCGGCCCGCTGCACGGCGGCGCCAACGAGGCGGCCATGGCGATGATCGAGCCCTGGCAGGATGAAGCCCAGGCAAGGCGCGAACTGCTGGCGAGACTGGCGGCCAAGGATAAAGTGATGGGCTTTGGCCACGCCATCTACCGCACTTCAGATCCGCGCAACGTCATCATCAAGGCGTGGTCTGCCAAACTCGCCGAAGCGGTGGGGGATGATCGGCTCTATCGCGTCTCCTGCGAGGCGGAGAAGGTGATGTGGGAAGAAAAAGAGCTCTTTCCCAACGCCGACTTCTTTCACGCCAGCGCCTATCACTACATGGGGATCCCGACCAAGCTGTTCACTCCGATCTTCGTCTGTTCGCGGGTCACCGGCTGGTGCGCCCACGTGATGGAGCAGCGCGAACACAACCGGATCATCCGCCCGAGCGCCGATTATATCGGCCCGGCGCCCCGTCATTTTGTCTCCCTACAACAACGATAAGGAAATCACGATGTCCGCCAACGTCGACGTCAACCACAGACCCGAGCCCGATCAGGTGCTGGTCGATATTGCCGATTATGTCTGCAACCACCCCATAACCAGCGAGGCGGCCCTCGACACCGCCCGCTATTGCCTGATGGACACGCTAGGCTGCGGCCTCTTGGCTCTGCGCTTCCCCGAGTGCACCAAGCACCTTGGCCCCATAGTACCGGGCACCATAGTGCCCTTTGGTGCCCGGGTGCCCGGTACCCAGCTCTGTCTCGATCCGGTCAAGGCGGCCTGGGATATCGGCGCCATCATCCGCTGGCTCGATTACAACGACACCTGGCTGGCCGCCGAGTGGGGGCACCCCTCCGACAATCTGGGCGGTATTCTGGCCACCGCCGACTGGTTGTCACGTACCCGCGTGGCCGAGGGCAAGGCGCCGCTCACCATGGCCGAGGTGCTGGTGGCCATGGTCAAAGCCCATGAAATTCAGGGGGTGCTGGCGCTGGAGAACTCCTTTAATCGGGTTGGCCTCGATCACGTGGTAGTGGTCAAGGTCGCCAGTACCGCCGTGGTGACCCATATGCTGGGGGGAACCCGCGATCAGGTGATCGATGCGGTCTCCCAGGCCTGGGTCGATGGCCAGAGCCTGCGCACCTACCGCCATGCCCCCAATGCGGGTTCCCGCAAGAGCTGGGCGGCGGGGGATGCTACCTCCCGCGCGGTGCGCCTCGCCCTTATCACCATGAGCGGCGAGATGGGCTATCCCGGCGTGCTGAGCGCACCCAAGTGGGGCTTCTACGACGTGCTGTTCAAGGGCAACCAGTTTGCTCTGCATCAGGGGTACGGCAGCTATGTGATGGAGAACGTGCTGTTCAAGATCTCCTATCCCGCCGAGTTCCACGCCCAAACCGCGGTGGAGTGCGCCATGAAGCTGCACGGTCAGGTGAAGGGGCGGCTCGACGAGATTGACCGCATCGAGCTCACCACCCATGAGTCGGCCATTCGGATCATCAGCAAGGTGGGGGCCCTCAACAACCCGGCCGATCGGGATCACTGCCTGCAGTACATGGTGGCGGTGCCGCTGATCTTCGGTCGCCTTATCGCCGAGGATTACGAGGACGATGTAGCCGCCGATCCCCGTATCGACGGGCTACGCGACAAGATGGTGGTGCAGGAGGACAAACGCTACAGCCGTGAATATCTGGAGGCGGACAAGCGATCCATTGCCAACGCCATCCAGATCTTCTTCAAGGACGGTACTCACACCGCCAAGGTGGAGGTGGAGTATCCGGTCGGCCATCGCCGTCGCCGGGAAGAGGGGATCCCGCTGCTGGTGGAGAAATTCCAGCACAATCTGGCCACCCGCTTCCCGGCCAAACGGGTCCGCGATATTCTCGCCCTCTGCCAGGATGGCAAGCAGCTGGCCAGCACACCGGTCCACGCCTTTATGGATCTGCTGGTAATCTGACCGATATCTACCGGCAAGCAGTTATAAACGAAAAGCGGGTCCATCGGCCCGCTTTGTTATTCTGGCGGTTTATCCCTCACCGCAACACTACGCCAGCACACTGCTATCGCCGTTAAAGAGCGCCGTCATGATCGCCGTCTCACGACTGGCGATGGTCTCGAGAAACTCGTTGGCACGCCCCATCTGATGGCAGACCCGATAACCCCGCTCGACAAAGGAGAACAGCTCGCCAAGCCCCGCCAGATGGGCGGGCCCTGACACCAGCTTGAGGGTCGCACCCAGCAGCGGTTTTCTCGCCAGCCTGTCCAGCGTTATGCCAAGTTCATTCACCAGGGTGATCTGCTGTTCGCGACGGGCCATCTCGCCCACGGCACGATAGGCAATGACGTAGTATTCGGCACTGATCGGATTGATACCACCAATGCGGCGCAATGCCACCACCATCAGATAATCCAGCTCCTCGGAGAGGGCATCAAGCTCGATCGCCTGCGCCAGCACCTTGAGGCCGGACTCCGGCAACAGCCGCTCGGCAGTCGGCATCACCCGCATCACGTCCGCATCGCGGCGGGCACAATCGCCGGGGCCATAGAGATCGGTCAGGAAAAATGCGGCGGCGGGGCCGTAGCGGTCACTCTCCAGCAGATCGCGATGGGTACGCCCCAACCTGTCGGCCTGCCATTGGCGCAGCCGATCCCGATCCTGCTGATCTTCCGGGTGGGCACGCATCTGTTCGCGCAAGGCGGCAACCCGCGTGAGCTGGCGATAGAGCCGACCCAGGGTACTATCGTCGTCGTGGGCATGTTCTTGATGCGTCATCTACAGCTCTCTGGCCTTGGGCCCATTGATTGGGATTTGGTGGTATGAAGATACAAGTGAATGAAAAACAAGCAGCTTTTGCTGAGCGTTCCATCACAAGTGTAGCGCGCAAGGGGGAGGGAATAAATGCCTGGCCCCGTAGACGGCCTTCATCCCTGTCGACTCTGTTAAGTGAGTCCCATTTATGGGAACACCCCTTTCACTTGTGGTGAACATGTGTTTAATATCAATAAATATCTTATGGCCCAGAGTATTCACCATGTTTCTATATGACTCACTCGCTGGTAGCAGCGGACTCTCCACCATTCAGGTCAACCGTCAACATCCTCTGGGCCTTGCCGCTGCACGCCTTGCCGCAGAAGCCATCGCTCAGGATATGAGCGAAAGCTACCAGCTCGATTGTGAATGGGCAGATGAAGAGGAGACCGAATTGCGGTTTCGTGGCTCAGGGGTACATGGCACCCTCACCCTGGACGATGAGACCCTGAAACTGGAAGTACATCTCGGCTTGATGCTGCTACCGGTGCGTAGCGTGCTGGAGCAGGAGATCCTCGATTATGTCAACAACCGGCTACCTTGCCCTCATCGTGCGTGAAACCATCAGGGGTACACCTGAAATAGCCGGATCTGCAGGCAAGTCAGCCTGATAATATATCCGTTCGCTTGCCTTGCGTGGTTATTTAATAGGCAGTTAATGAACGGGGTATTTTATTTTCGATCATTCTATTTTCATATTTCGAGTCGGTAGTTGCTGTTGTTATGTTCACTCCCTGAATGCCCTCACCGGATATGAGTGGCATCTGTGATTGACCGCCTCGCTAAATTCATGTTGTAGGGAAACAACCATGCCACTAAGTGAATTTATCTCCTGCGTTGACACTGCTTGGTTACGCATGGACAGACCTAATAATCTGATGCAGATTATTGGCGTCTTGATGTTCGAAGGCCAACTGGATGAGCCGCGCCTGCGGGACGGATTGCGCCATACCATGTCGGTACAACCTCGCTTTCAGCAACGCGCCATGCTTGAAGGGGGGTCGTACTACTGGCGCCATGACCCTGACTTCGATCTCGACCAACATCTCAAACGGGTGATCCTGCCGGGCAAAGCGGGCAAGCTTGAACTGGAAAAGCTGGTGGCCGATCTCGCCTCCACCCCCCTTAACCACCAGCGTCCCTTGTGGGACATGCATCTTACTGACACCTCCCTCGGCGGGCAGGCGCTGGTGGTGCGGATCCACCATGCCATGGGCGACGGTTTCTCGCTGGTTCGGGCCATTCTGACCATGATGGATAACACCCCGCAAGGTTCACCACGCCCCCAACCATCAGCGCAGCAGGATGAGTCAACGCAAGAAGAGGAGGAGATGCCACACGGGGGCAGCAGGTTAGTGCGGGCAGGTCTGAAGTTGACCGGAAACCTCTGGTCCAGATATGTCGATGTGGTTACCCATCCCACCAAGGCCATGGACTACCTCAAGATCGGGCGAGATGTCGCCAGCGAGCTGTGCCACATTGCCACCCTCAACGATGACTCCCCATGCCGCTTGCGGGGAAAAACCGCCAGCACCAAGCGGGTGGCCTGGTCAGAACAGATTGCGTTGCCAGACATCAAAGCCGTGGGCAAAGTGCTGGGTTGCTCGGTCAACGATCTGTTGATCGCCGCCACCGCCGGTGCTTTTCGCCACTACTTGCAGGAGAAGGGGGATGACGCGGACAAAGTAGAGATCCGGGCGCTGGTGCCAGTCAATATGCGGGCCCCAGACGATGATGGCGCCCTTGGCAATCGGTTCGGGCTGGTGGCCCTGGATCTGCCGCTCGATATTGAACATCCGTTGCAACGCCTCTATGCCGTGCGTGACCGCATGTTGGCACTGCGCACCTCGCTACAGCCTATCGTTGTGCTCAATCTGCTGCAGGTGCTGGGGATGGCACCAAAGGCGGTACAACAACAAGCTGTCGAGCTGCTCTCGGCCAAAGCCAGTTCGGTGATCACCAATGTGCCAGGCCCGCAGCAGACACTCTATCTGGCCGGCGCGCGGCTGCGCCAACCGCTGTTCTGGGTACCCCAAGCCGGGGATATCGGCGTGGGGGTCTCCATACTCTCTTACGACCATACGGTACAGCTGGGTCTGATCACCGACAAGAAGCTGGTGCCGGACCCCGACCAGGTGGTGGCACGTTTTGCAGTAGAGTTTGAACAGCTGCTGTTACTGGCGTTGATGGAGCCAGCACTGCACTGTGACCCGCGCGAGCTCGATGCGCTACTGGGTTGACCCACCGCAGATTCATTTCCTGCCATAACGAAAGAGGCCAACCTGCAGGTTGGCCTCACTCTTTAGCGGCAGAGCAAGGGATCACTCATCCTCAAGCTCATCACACGCGGCAGCCACATCGAGGCGCTCCATCGCATCCACCGGCTGGCACTCGGCGGCTTCGGCATAGAGCGCCTCAGCGGCTTTCAGGCGACTCTTGCCGTGCAGCATCACCTGGGCATTGGCGTACTCCATACGAGCAATGGCAGAATCGGGGATCAACGCCAGCGCTACCTTGAAGTGGCGCTCTGACTCCTCTTTTTTGGCACCATAAGTAATGCCGCCAATCATGGCCCCTAGTTTGTCGACTATCTCGGCGTGCCAGGCACCGAAGGCGATATGGGCTTCGGCATGATCCGGTTCCAGCGCCAGCGCCTTTTCCAGACTGCTCTTGATCTTGTCGCCAATCCCTTGTGACAGCGCTTTGGTGATAGAGATCACCTGACTGTAGCGACCGAGCGCCAGGGCGTGGAAATACCAGGCGTTGGCGTTGTCGGGCTGGCGCTTTTGCAGCTGCTCGGAGTGATTGGCGGCCCGCTCGAAGGCGGCGCGCTTGGCATACTTGTCATCCAGCAGGTAACTGGCATGGATCACCAGCGCCTTGTTTGCCACGTTGAGCCCTTCGTCACCAGCAGCTTCACCCAACGCCACCGCCTGGGCAAAATCCCCGGCGTGATAGGCCCGCCAGGCATCCTGTACCTGTTCATCCTCAGGCCAGGGTTCCGCATCCCCCTGATGGAGGCGCTCCCAGTGATCCGCCAGCTTTTGGCCAGCATAGTCATAAGCAGCATCCGCGTAGGGGAAGGGGACAAATTCGAGTTGTGAAGTAGTCATGCTTGTTCTCCCTGTAGCATGTGAATCAAACCTTATCGGTGTAGTGGTGGGCGAGGGCGCCCAGATGAGCGCGGGCATCTGCCCGCAGAAAGGGTGCGACCAGCTGCATCACCTGAAAGACGCCGAGGGCGATATCGGCGTCCGCCTTGGGGTGCAGTGCCCGCTGGTAAGAAATCCAGAATGTGCCCACCAGCGCCACATTGGCCGCCAGTGAACGCATCTGTTGTGCCGACCCGTCCATCAGCCCGGCCGTTTGCAAATGCTGGCAGATGGCCGCAGCCGTGTGCTCCTTGCGGCGCAGCAGAGCGGAAAAGCGCTGCTCCACCAGATGGTAGCTATTCATCAGAGTCGAGATATCGTAATAGAAGAAACGGTACTGCCAGATGGCTTCAAACATCAGGTGCAGGAAGAGCCAGATATCTTCCGCTTCATCGGTGGGGGTACTGACTGCATCCAGCAGGCGAGCCATCTGCTGTTCGAACTCAGCGAACAGCGCATTGACGATCTCCTCCTTGTTATGAAAGTGGTAATAGAGATTGCCCTGGCTTATCTCCATCTCGGCGGCAATGGCCGAGGTGGTAACGGTTGGTTCCCCTTGTCGATTGAAGCAGGCGAGGGCAGTGGTCAGGATCCGCTCCCGGGTACGGCGTTTGGGCTTGCGATCCATGCTACTCCTTGACTAATGAACGACGCACACCGTGGCGATAACGCTTGGCAAGCCAGTGTTGCAGCTGTTCCAGTGACTTGTCCAGCGCGGCGACCGAACCGCTGCTGGGGGCCAGCAAGGTTCGTTCTTTATCTTCCAGTGCAGCCAGATTGAGCTCCAGGCCATGCTTGGCCAGCACGGGGGCCAGTCCCTCGCGTCGCTCCCAGAGGTCACTGCGTGTGCGCTGGAAGGCGTGCTCACAGAGACGGCGGCGATCCCGATAACTGAACACATTGGTAAAAAACATCTCGCTATCGGCACCCGAGGGCTCAAACAGCAGCGCATCGGCATCGGGGTATTCATGGCGGTAACGATCCATTCCCACATGCATGCGGGAGTGGATCATGGCGCGAAAGGTCTGGGCCAGCACCACCGGCAGCCCGCTGTCGACCAGATTGGTAGGCTCCCCGGGGATCATGCTGGCATCAAAAGGCACCAATGGATTGATGCACAAGACCAGATCTGCCCCCTCCTGCAATGCGACCGAGGCGTGCAGGGTCTTGATCAGCGCCCCGTCCACATAGTAGCGACCATTGATCAGGGAAGGGGGAAACAATCCGGGCAACGCTGCAGACGCCTGTACCGCCGCCGAAATGGGCACATCATCCAGCCCCGGGCTGCCAAAGGCCACCGCATGGCCGGTATTGAGCTCAGTGGCGACGACGAACAGACGGCCAGCTAGCTGGCGAAAATCATTGCTGCGGCCCGGGCGAGAAAAAAACTGGGTCAGGATCCGATCCACCCCGTGGTTGTCAAACAACCCGGTCGGGATCGCCTTGGAGAGCCCCTGCAGCGACTCGAACAGCCGATGCTTCCAGGGGGCAGAGAGGTAATGGCCAAGGCTCTGCCAGGCCAGCGGCGGGATGGAGCTCAGCCGGTCGGCATATTCGCCAAAAGCAGGTCGCAGTAAGGTGGCCGGATCGAATATCTCACCGGAGTCATCACTGAGCAGGATCCGCACCAGCTTGTCGGCTGAAATGCCATTGGCCAGTGCCGACGCCACTACGGCCCCCGAACTGACCCCCACGTAGATGTCAGCATGTTCAAGACGCAACCCCTTGATGCTGTCTGAGAGGGCAGCACAGGCACCTATCTCGTAGATGCCGCCCAGCGGGCCGCCTCCGGCCAGGGCAATTGCGATCGTACTCATAGTGCCACCTCGCTATAAATGGAAAAACCGGCCCAGCTAAGGGCATGGGCCGGTATCAATCACCATCTGGCAGGATCAGAGATCAGGGGAGAACGCTTTCCGCTTTCGCCTTCACCTCTTTGACGGCATCCTCGGCGGCAGAGAGCAGATCCGCGGCCTGTTCGACCACCGCCTCTTTAGCCTGGGCGACCGGAGCCTTCTTTACGGGTGCCTTTCTGACGGCAGGTTTCTTGGCTGCGGCCGGTTTTGCTTCGGTGGCCGCGGCAGGGGCCGCATCGTCCTCGGCATCCAGCAACTGCTGTACCACCTCGGTCAATTCCGCCATGCGCTTGGAAAGCTTGTCGATATCTTTGCGGGTCGGGATGCCGAGGCTGGCAACCGCACGCGCTACGCGCTCTTCGAATACCTGCTCGAGGCGACCCCAGGTCCCGGCAGTTTTGTCGGTCACTGCGGCAATTTTCTCGTCAGCGCTCTGACGGGTTTTGGCCTGCAAGGCTTCCCCTTCTTGCACCAGCGCTTCAAAAATTTTGCCACCCTCTTCCTGCGCTTTGGCATAGGCACCCAAGCCAGCCAACCAGATCTGCTGAGTGGACTCCTTGATGGTGGAGGTGAGTTGGTTGTCGGTCACTGAACTTGCCAGTGCTTTGAGTTTTTTAGCCATGATGATCTTCTCCTTGAATAACGACGGTTAACCGTAATGGCGACAACGACAACGTGCAGTCCGGTTGTGGCATTACTGATTTTTCAATTTCAGTCTAGGGACAAAAAATAGAGGGTTCTACCTAATAACGAAACTGTAAATTAACCGAACTTAGGGATAGCTCACGAACTGGTTATTGAATTGCAGATTTCCATATGAATCGTGATATATCTAACGGTAAGTAATAGCCAAATCAGTAGCGGAACGATGACATGAACTATTTCATTACAGGTGGTAGTGGTTTTATAGGCCACAGATTGATTAAAAAAATACTGGATGCGTCACTCGACAACAAAGTCTATTTTTTGATGCGTTCATCCCATCAAGAAAAACTGACCGACCTGTTTGCCTTCTGGCAAGTCGATGAACAACGAGCCATCCCGGTATTTGGTGACATCACGCTACCACTATTGGGCATATCGACCGAGCAGCTGGCGCAGCTCAGTGGCCGTATCGATCACTTTTTCCATCTGGCTGCCATTTATGATCTCAATGCCAAAGAGGGGATCCAGCAGCAGGTCAATATCGAGGGAACCCGCCAGGCGGTACAACTTGCCGACCGCCTGGGCGCCGGGCACTTCCATCACTGCAGCTCCATCGCCGCCGCAGGACTGTTCGATGGCCTGTTTCGGGAAGACATGTTCGAGGAGGCCGAGCACCTCGACCTGCCCTATTTCCAGACCAAACACGAATCAGAAGGGATTGTGCGCAACGAATGCACCATTCCCTGGCGGATCTACCGCCCCGGCATTGTGGTCGGCGACTCCAATACTGGCGAGATGGACAAGATAGACGGCCCCTATTACTTCTTTAAAACCATCCAGAAGTTGCGCCGTCTGTTGCCACCCTGGATGCCTGCCATCGGGGTGGAGGGGGGCCGCATCAATATCGTACCGGTCAACTTCGTGGTAGACGCCATGGTCTACATCGCCCACCAGCAAGGGGAGGAACGCAAAACATTTCACCTGACGGATCCCAACCCGATGCGGGTCGGCGACATGCTGAGCACCTTTGCCCGTGCGGCCCACGCGCCCGAACCCGCCATTCGCATTAATGCCTCTTTGTTTAACTTCATCCCCCGTCATCTGAGCGCCATGTTGATGACCATGGCACCGATACGCCGGATCCGCGATGCCGCGATTGCCGATCTGGGGCTGCCCAAAGATATGTTCCGCCTCATCAGCTATCCCACCCGTTTCGATAGTCGCGAAACCCAGCGAGTATTGAAAGGCTCTGGTATTGAGGTCCCGCCACTGCACAGCTATGCCTGGCGTTTGTGGGATTACTGGGAGCGTCATCTCGATCCCGAACTCTTTATCGACCGCTCCCTGCGCGGGCGGGTCGAAGGCAAGGTGGTATTAGTCACTGGTGCCACCTCGGGGATTGGTCGCGCCACTGCACGCAAGTTGGCAGGGGCGGGAGCGACCGTGGTGACCATTGCCCGCGATGAGCAAAAAATTGCCGAAACCCGCGCCGAATTTGCCGAGTTGGGCCTCGCCATCGAGGTCTATCAGGGGGATCTTGCCGATCTGGCCGAGGGGGAGGCGATTACCAGGCAAATTGTCGAGGATCACGGTGGGGTCGATATTCTGATCAACAATGCCGGTCGCTCCATTCGTCGTTCCATTGAAGACTCGTTCGAGCGTTTCCACGATCTGGAGCGCACCATGCAACTGAACTACTTCGGGGCACTCAAGGTGATCATGGGCGTGCTGCCCACCATGATTGAGAAGAAAAAAGGCCACATCATCAACATCTCCTCCATCGGGGTGTTGACCAATGCGCCGCGCTTCTCTGCCTATGTGGCCTCCAAGTCTGCTCTCGATGCTTGGGTGCGCACCGCCGCGTCAGAGTTTGCCGACAGAGGGGTTAGCTTTTCCATCATCAATATGCCACTGGTGAAAACGCCGATGGTCGCGCCCACCAAAGAATATGACCAAGTACCGATGATGACCCCGGAAGAGGCCGCCGATCTGGTGTGCGATACCATCATCAACAAGCATGTTCGATTGGCGACGCGCCTTGGGGTATTCGGTCAGGTGATCCATGCGCTGGCACCGCGTGTTGCCCAGGTGATCATGAACACCAGTTTTCGCACGTTTTCCGACCCGAAAGATGGGGATAAATCCAAAGCGGCCGCCGATAAGATTGCCGTGTCTACCTTGATCAAGGGGATCCATTTCTAACCGATTGATCATTCATCCACAAAAAGGGGGCCTGAATCATCAGGCCCCCTTTTTTATAGGCTCTGTCCCAATTATGT
>NZ_CDBW01000030.1 GCF_000820145.1 Aeromonas sobria
GATTTGGGCAACAACGCCGTTACAAGGACAAGCGTATCCCTTAATCCCAGAGGCTTATATGCTTTGTACTTGAGTTAGTTACCAAAGCATTTTCCCTCATTTCTTTGCACCAGAAAGCTGATCGCCATCAAAAAAACGACCAAAATTAGCCCAATAAATAACTTTTCACTCACTGGTGGCGTTCGCATTTGATACCCTACCTGTCAACGTTTGTTACTCTGCCAAAGATAACTGGGGTTTATTTGATGGTTGATCCTTATCCTTTCGGGTGAAAAACAGCACAAGGGGAAGCTGAAACCCCGTGTGATAGCCATATTGGAGAGGAGCAACAAGAAATTAATATTAGTTAAGGCCATCGCGTGGCAGAAAATAATGCTCCCGTATATCTATATCAGGAGTTGGAAGTAGGTCCACATAGCTTGTTGAATTTTAGATGGTTGAGCAATCATAATTTATATTTTTTGGGGCTCTTAAAAATCATTCTGTGTGACAGTTTTTCTGTTGATTATCAATATTCGGAGTGGGTTTATGCCTGATGAACTGGGTAATAGGTTAGTTATTGGTGTTGCTTCAAGCGCAATGTTTGATTTAACTGAATCAGATCGTGTTTTTCGTGAAAAGGGTGAGGCAGAGTATAGAAAATATCAGTCTGACAATATTGATACCCCACTTGAAAAAGGTGTTTCTTTTTCGTTCGTCAAACGATTGTTATCACTTAACAATCTAAGTGATAGTCATAGTTTGGGGCCTTTAGTTGAAGTGGTTTTGTTATCAAGGAATGATCCAGATACGGGTCTTCGAGTAATGAAATCAATAAAGCATCATGGTTTACCTATTTCAAGAGCTATTTTTATGCAAGGTAAATCGCCTTATGAATATATTCCGGCATTAAGTATTTCATTATTTTTATCAGGTAACTCATCTGACGTAAAAGAAGCTATTGGTTTAGGCTATCCTGCAGGTCATGTGATGAAATCGGCAATCATTGATGAAGACGATGATGATTTGAGAATTGCATTTGACTTCGATGGAGTGCTTGCCGATGATGAATCTGAGACGGTTATGCATAATACAAATGATCTGAGTCAATTCCATGAATATGAAACTAAGAATGTTTTGCAGCCACATAACCCAGGACCATTGAAAGAGTTTTTAGTAAAAATATCAGCCATTCAGAAAATAGAAGAAAAGAAGAAAGAATCTGAGCCTGATTATCGTAATCGACTTCGAGTTTCTATTGTTACTGCTCGAAATGCCCCTTCACATGAAAGAGCTGTGAATACTCTGAAAGATTGGGGGGTAATGACAAATGATGCATTTTTCTTAGGGGGAGTCGATAAAGGACTGATTTTAGGCGTGCTTAAACCACATATTTTCTTTGATGATCAGTCTGGTCACTTAAACTCAACAAGCACTGTAGCACCTTCAGTTCATATACCATTCGGTGTGAAAAATGCTGATGCACTTGTGAAAAAGTAATAACCATATTGGAACAGTGGGGCATAAAGATGCTTACTTCAAAAGAGAATGATCCGCAAAAAGCATTATTGGAGTTTCTAGTTAAATTTCAGTAGCCAGCAGCATAATGCTATTCATTATCGACCATAGATTTAAAGCTGATTTGCTGACTTATACCACAATACAATGCTTTAGGAATATTTATCTAGTAGAGATGGGGAAGTCGCAGCCCTCTAAAATCGTTTATCATTTCACCAACAAAAAGCCCCGCCAATCTGATTGGCGGGGCTTTTGCTATTTGGAATGGGCGATTGAATCGTGGCAAGGATCAGAGCGCAGGCAGCATGCCGAGGCTAACGCTGACCTGTACACCGACGATCAGTACGCCCATGGCGGCGGCAAGACCCAGCGCTACTACGCCACCCGGGGCGCGGTAGTGGTGGGCGGGAGCCTGCTTGCGGCTCTGCCATACCAGTGCCACCGGCAGCAGCACCGCGAGGATTGCCAGCGCAATGGCGGCATAGCCGAGCGCCATGATAAAGCCCTGCGGGAAGTAGAGGGCGAACAGCAGGGGGGGCACAAAGGTGATGAGGCCGGTCTGGCTGCGGCCCTGCCAGTTGTCCTTGCGGCGGGTCACCTTGGCCATAAAGTCGAACAGCCCCAGCGTGACCCCGAGGAAGGAGGTGGCGAGCGCCAGATCGGCAAACAGGTGCATCGCCTGATTAAACGCAGGCCAGCTCACCAGCTTGCCGATGTTGGCCAGCAGGCTGTCCAGCGCCCCGCCGGTTTGCAACAGCGCTTGCTGGCCGAGCAGACCGAGGATCGCCACCTGCCACAGCACGTAGAGGATCAGCGGCAGGGCAGAGCCCCAGACAAAGACACGGCGCAGCTGCTTGGGGCAGTCGCCGAGGTAGAGCATCACGCTCGGAATGGAGCCGTGAAAGCCAAACGAGGTGAAGATCACCGGCAGGCCCGCCAGCAACAAGCCCTGACCCAGCGGCATCGAGAGCAGGTGCTGCCCTTCGGCGCGGGGCAGCAGCAGTGCCAATACCACCACCATGATCACCAGTTTCACGGTGAACATCAGCCGGTTGAGGTAATCCACCTGCTTGGTGCCGACGCAGACCATGCCGCCAAACAGCAAGGTAAAGGCCCAGGCCGCCTGCTCCTGGCTGAGGGTCATGCCCGCATCGGCCAGCGCTTGGGCCAGCAGGCTGCTGCCGCCGCTGATGTAGGCGGAGGCCAGCGAGTAGAACAGCATCAGGATACAGAAGGAGGCGATGCGCTTGCCCCAGGGGCCGAGCAGATGATCCGCCAGCTGGTGCAGGTACCACTTGCCGGTGTTGAGGCTTGCCTCTACTTGCAACATGGCGGTGAAAGCCATCAGGGCCCAGAGGCCAACCATCAGCAGCAGGGTGGCGGGGCCACCAAGGGAGGAGGAGGCCAGCGGCAGGGCCAGCATTCCGGCGCCTATGGTGGTGCCGGCAATCAACAGGGTACAACCCAGGGTTTTGGTATTCATGTTATCCATCCGAACGTAGCGGTGTCAGTGCAAACAGGCGGTGTCAGCAGTGACGTCAACAAGAGGGGGCCAATTGGCGTTATCAGCAGGCGCCTCCGGGGATAGGGCCGGAGGCTAGCAATATCAGAACGGGAACATCTGTACCTAAAACCTGTCACTTGTAAAAGATGGTTGCCAAGTTAGCGGATCAAAATAGCGGAAACAACCCCTTTTACACGGATCTTGTGCTGGTATGTGGCATTAAGTGGAAATAAATGATGACAGTGGTGGCTAATTGCAGAAAAAAGCACCGAAAAAAATGACTGGCAGAGGGGGCTCATAGATACAGATCAGCCAAGTGGCAGCAGTGCAGATAGGGGAGCGGGGAGGGTGTTGTATGAACGCTGGCGTGGCGTTGAGGGGCAACAGGGATGTGGCGGCCGGTTGTTTAGTCGGTCAAACCTGTAGAGAAAGCAGAAAGCAGAAAGCAGAGCGCGGCAGGGCTGTGGGGAGAAACATAAGGCGGCCGATTTTGGCAGCCTTATGTTCGCACTGTTTTCACGAACCGTTGTCACGCACTGTTTTTCGCATGGAGTGACAGCAAACCGGGTTAGCGGCGGCGCTTGAGGGTGCGGCTTACATAGTGCAGGCCGCTCTGGTATTCGCCGTTCACCGCCTTGAGTGCCAGCTCCAGCGCCTGGCTCGCCAGTGCATCGTGCTGCTGGGGCAGGGAGTTGATGCCAAAGGGGAGGAAGTCGAGCAGCCGATCGTCGCCGAAGGTGGCCATGGCGAGCTGGCTCATATCGATCTCTTGTTCCAGCTCTAACTCCAGCAAGTAATCGAGCACCCCCTCCATCAGGATATAGGAAGTGGTGATCAGCGCCTCGGGCAGTTGGCCCAGCTGTTGGTGCAGATCCTTGATCAGGCGATACCCCTCAAGGCGGGAGAAGTGATCCCCCTCGCACAGGTGGCGCGCCGTGCTGTGACTGGCGACCGCCTGTTCGAAACCGGCTTTACGCTGCACACTGATCGTCAACAACGGCAGCGCAGTGATCAAGGCAATATGGCGCAGGGTCGGGGTGAGCAGGGAGCTGGTGAGATCAAAACTCGCCTTCTCGTTTTCACTGGCGACGGTGACAAACTTGTCGGCGGCCATGGCCCGGTCGATGGCGAGGATCTGGCTGCCTTGTGCCTGCAACTTGCCGTAGAAGGAGTCGTCCGGCGGCAGGCAGCTGGCTACCAGTAGGGCATCCACATGGCGGCTTATCAGCATCTGGGCCAGCTCTTTTTCGGTGGCGGGATCATCTTCCGAGCAGACGATCAGCAGCTGATAGCCCTGCGCCCGCGCCCCCTGTTCGAGGCGCTTGGCCAGCTTGGCGTAACTGGCGTTTTCTAGGTCAGGCAGGATAAAGCCCAGGGTCTTGGTCTGGCCGCCACGCAGGGAGGCGGCGCGGCTGTCCGGCTGGTAGTTGTGGGCGGTGACCACCGCCATCACCTTGTCGCGGGTCGCCTGGCTGATGCGGTATTGGTCGGCCTTGCCATTGATCACATAGCTTGCCGTGGTGCGCGAGACACCGGCGAGGGCGGCGATTTCATCCAGTTTCATCATATTGGCTCTGTTTGAGTTGCAAGGCCCACGGTCACTGCCGGGTGAGGGCACCGAAAAGTGTGCGCGGGATCATATCATTGAAAAGCACTGGATACGGGCACTTGATCAATTCGCTGAAACGATTCAGTCTGAGTGTAAGTGAAACGATTCAGCCTGTCAGCAGCGGATAGATAGCCAGGCCTCAAAAGCCAACCTTGATCACAGTTAATCGCGATCATGCCTATTGTCAGCTGGCGAGTTACCCGAATGTTCAATTGTGATGTACCGGCGCGGCCGGAACCTGATGGAGAGTCTCTATGTTGAAGTTGGCGCGAGAGCAGATCTTGCTGGGACAGTCGGTGGCAACCAAGTCGGAAGCCATTGCCCTGCTGGCAGGCAAACTGACCGAAGCCGGTCTGGTGGAAGCGGGCTATGTAGATGGAATGCTGGCCCGTGAAGCGCAGCATGCCACCTACCTTGGTAGCGGCATCGCCATTCCCCACGGCACTACCGACACCCGCCATCTGGTGAAGAGCACCGGCGTCATGGTGGCCCAGTTCCCCCAGGGCATCGAGTGGGACGATGGGCAAATCGCCTATGTCGCCATCGGCATAGCTGCCAAGTCTGACGAGCATCTGGGCATTTTGCGCCAGCTCACCCATGTGCTGGGTGACGAGCAGGCGGCCGCGCAATTGAGAGAGGCCATTGACGCCGACACCATCATCAACATCCTGACCGGCGCCACTGCGGCCAAAGAGGTGCAATACCTGACCCTGGCTGACTTCCCGGCCGATGATCGCGACCAGCTGCTGCTGGGGGCGGCCGCGCGCGCCAAGTCTGCGGGTTGGGGCGATGCCGCCATGGTGAGCGCCCTGTTGGCAAGCGATCCCGCCTATCTGGGGGAGGGAGCCTGGCTGGCACGTGCCAATGTTCAGCAAACAGCATCCGCCCAGACCGGTTGGGTACTGGCGACCCCGAGCAACGCACTCACCGCAGGTGAACTGCCGGTCAGCGCCATGCTGCTGCTGTGCGCTGCCGATGCAGGTCATCTGCCGCAACTTGAGAATCTGGCCAAACTGGCCGCCGCAGGTCAGCTCGCCACTCTTGCCGGCAGCGACGGGCTGGCCATGTTGCAGGCGGGGCCAGCGAGCGGTCTTGCCGAGACCTTCACCATCATCAACCCCCACGGCCTGCATGCTCGTCCGGGCGCCATGCTGGTCAAGGTGGCCAAAGAGTTTGCATCCGATATTCGGGTCGCCAATCTGGATGGCAGCGGCGAGGCGGTCTCCGCCAAGAGCCTGATGAAGGTGATCGGCCTTGGGGTCAAATGCGGGCACCGTCTGGCGTTTCGCGCCGAAGGTGCTGATGCCGAAGCCGCCCTCAAGGGGATCGGTGAGGCGATCGCCGCCGGTCTGGGCGAGGGGGCGCATTGATGAAGATTGTCACCATTACCCTCAACCCGGCCCTTGATCTCACCACCCGTCTTGAGGCGATGAGCCTTGGCGAGGTCAATCTGGTGAGCGAGGCCAACCTGCGTGCGGCGGGCAAGGGGATCAACGTCGCCATGGTGCTCAAAGATCTGGGCCGCGAGGTGGGCGTCACCGGCTGGCTTGGTGCTGACAATGCGCAGAGCTTTGTCTCCCTGTTTACGGAGCGGGCGCTGGATGATCACTTTGTGCGCGTGGCGGGCAGCACCCGCATCAACGTCAAGATCTCCGAACAATCCGGTTGGGTCACCGATCTCAACCTGCCGGGGCTCACCATCCACCAAGGGGAAGTGAGCGCGCTGGAGCAGGCGATTGACGAATTGGCACCGCAAGCCGAGTGGTTCGTGCTGGCGGGCAGTCTGCCCAAAGGGGTGGCCCCCGATTACTGCGCCCATCTGATCCGCCTGCTCAAGGCAAAGGGCAAGCAGGTGATCTTCGATTGCAGCGGCGCGGCCCTAAGCGAAGGGATCAAGGCGGCGCCGACTCTGGTCAAACCCAATCTGGAAGAGCTTGAGCAATGGGCTGGCCGCCCCATCAAGACCCTGAGCGAGCAGGCCGAGTGTGCCCGCGCGCTGCAGGCCAGCGGGATCCCCAACGTGGTGATCTCCAACGGCGCCGATGGCCTGATCTGGTTTGCACCAGATGCCGTCTGGCAAGCCATTCCGCCGCGGATGCAGGTGGTCAGCACGGTCGGTGCTGGCGATTCCTTGGTGGCTGGTCTCGCCCACGGTCTGAGCCTTGGCTGGGCGCCGGAGCAGACCCTGCGTCTGGCTACCGCCGTCTCGGCCCTGGCGGTCAGTCAGGTAGCGGTCGGCTTTAGCGATATTGCTGTGCTCAACCCCTTACTTGAGCAGGTGCGCGTGCAGCGTCTGGCTGAGCTGGCACCGGCTCAATGCAATACCCCCTCAATGGACAACTCAGGAGATGCCCAATGAAAGCAATTTTGGTTACGGCTTGCCCGGCGGGCATTGCCACCAGCTTTCTCGCTGCAAAACGGATAGAACAGCAGGCCAAACTGGCTGGCTGGGAGCTCACCCTCGATGTCGGCTCCAGCGTGCAACCCCGCCAGATGCCGAACAAGGAGCAGATTGCCGCCGCTGACCTGGTGCTGGTTGTCGCAAGCTGCCCGCTGGATCTCGCTGCCTATGATGGCAAACAGGTCTATCAGGGGAGCATGGATCTGGCCCTGCAAGATCCGGCAGCTTTGCTGGAGGCCGCAACCAACGGTGCCAGCGTCTATCGCCATCAAGCCGCTCCCGCCGTTGCCAATGCTGCCGCCAAACCGGCCGCCGCTGGCAAGCGCATCGTGGCGGTGACCGCCTGCCCAACTGGCGTGGCTCACACCTTTATGTCGGCAGAAGCGCTGGAGACCATGGCCAAGCAGCTGGGTTACCAGATCCGCGTCGAGACCCAAGGCTCGGTCGGTGCCCAGAATGCCCTGACCGCCGAGGAGATTGCCGCTGCTGATCTGGTGTTCCTAGCCACCGATATCGAAGTGGACATGGCGCGCTTTGACGGCAAGCAGGTCTATCGCACCAGCACAGGTGCTGCGCTGAAGAAAACCCGCGCCGAGCTCGACAAGGCGTGGAATGAGGCGACCCTGTACCGCCACAGCGGTGCCAGCCAGCCTAAGAAAGAGGAAAAAGCAGGCCCCTACAAGCATCTGCTGACCGGTGTCTCCTTTATGCTGCCGATGGTGGTCGCGGGTGGTCTGATCATCGCGCTCTCGTTCGTATTCGGTATTGAAGCGTTCAAGGTGGAAGGCACCCTGGCTGCCGCCCTGATGCAGATCGGTGGCAGCTCGGCCTTTGCCCTGATGATCCCGGTGCTGGCCGGTTACATTGCCTACTCCATCGCTGATCGCCCGGGCCTCGCCCCCGGCATGATCGGCGGTATGCTGGCAAGCTCGCTGGGTGCCGGTTTCCTCGGTGGCATCGTGGCCGGTTTCCTGGCCGGTTACAGCGCCAAATACCTGAGCGACAAGGTGCGCCTGCCGACCACTCTGGAAGCGCTCAAGCCGATCCTTATCATTCCGTTGGTGGCCAGCCTGTTTACCGGTCTGGTGATGATCTATGTGGTGGGTGGCCCGGTGGCTGGCATCATGAGTGCCATGACCACCTTCCTCAACAACATGGGTTCTACCAATGCGGTGCTGCTGGGTGTCATCATCGGCGCCATGATGTGCTTCGACATGGGTGGCCCGGTTAACAAAGCTGCCTATGCCTTCGGGGTGGGTCTGCTGGCCTCCAAAACCTACGCCCCGATGGCGGCGGTGATGGCGGCCGGTATGGTACCGGCACTGGGGATGGGCATCGCCACCTTCCTGGCGCGCACCAAGTTCATCAAGACCGAGCAAGAGGCGGGTAAAGCCTCCTTCGTACTGGGTCTGTGCTTTATCTCCGAGGGGGCCATTCCGTTTGCCGCCAAGGATCCGATGCGGGTTATCCCGGCTTGTATGGTGGGCGGCGCCCTGACCGGTGCGCTCTCCATGCTGTTCGGCTGCGAGCTGATGGCACCCCACGGCGGTCTGTTCGTACTGTTCATTCCCCACGCCATCAGCAATGTGCTGATGTATATCGTGGCGATTGCGGCTGGTTCGCTATTGACCGGCGTCTCCTACGCCATGCTCAAACGCAGCGAAGAGCAGGCAAAGCTGGCAACCGCCTGAGTGGTGTAATGCAATTAACCACAATCAATGACCAAGCGGCCTTCGGGCCGCTTTTTTGTGTGGGGTAGGGACGTTTTTAGTGTGGGTAGGCCATTGGCGAGAGGTTGCAGGGCTGGTGGGCGTAGCTTAAAAATCCCATCCCGGTTGTTCCTGTTGTTCCGCGTCTGCTCCTTCCTGTGCCTTGCGGCGGGCGGCGTCGACCCGGGCTTTGCGGTTGCGGCACAGGCGCATCACGTCCTGCTGCTGGGTCGGGGTCATGGTGAGCCAGTTGAAACGCTCGTCGCGATTGCGCAAGCACCCCTTGCAGTAGCCCTTATTGTTCACTTCGCAGACCCCGATGCAGGGGCTCTGCAGCGGGAATATTTCGAGCTGTTCCATCCATCACCTCGCACATCCTGTCACCTTGTTATAACCCAGCGGATCCCCTTTGGAGAAATCCTGCTTCAAGTGATTGATGTCGTTTGCTTTCCCCCTGCAAATTTGGCATCTTCCCCGCCGAGCATGGCTCTTGGCGTTATATGAGGACATATGAACAAACACGCGTACTGGCTGACCGCCGCAGTGCTGGGACTGGCCGGTTGTGCGGGCAATTCTGATAAAGCAGAAGTGCCCAAAAAACAGACCGACAACAGATGTTTTCTTAACTGCGAGGTGCCGGTCAATCTGGGCAAGCAGTATCTGGACGGGACCCTGCCAGAGGATCTGGTGAGGGTGGAGCGGGTTAACAGTCAGGCCAGCCGGAATTACCAAAGTTTCGCCCGGCAAAGTCAGGTGGTGATGGCCCGCTCCAGTCGGATGGCAAGCCGCTATGGCGAGCTCTATGGTCAGCTTTCCCGCTGGGTGGCCAATGGCGGCGATCCGGCGCAGCTCACTCGCTATGGCGTCAGTCTGGCGCAGTTTGGGGGCTCTGACCGGATGGGCAACGTGCTCTTTACCGGTTACTACTCGCCGGTGCTGGAGGTGCGTCACCGCCCCGATCCCGAGTACAAGTACCCGCTTTATGCCATGCCTAAATGTGGCGGTCGCTGCCCGAGCCGGGCCGAGATCCATCAGGGGGCGCTGGCTAACCGGGGGCTGGAGCTCGGTTACAGCAAGTCCCTGATCGACAATTTCCTGATGGATGTGCAAGGTTCCGGCTTTGTTCACTACGGGGATGACGATCGGCTGCAATATCTGGGTTACAGCGGCAAGAATGGCCACGGCTATGTGAGCATCGGCCGGGTGCTGATCGACCGGGGCGAGGTGGCCAAAGAGCAGATGTCGATGAAGGCCATTAAAGAGTGGGCCAATCGCCAGCCGGAAGAGAGTGTCATGGAGCTGGTGGAGCAGAACCCTTCCTATGTCTTCTTCGAGCGTCGCCCCACCAATGACGTGGTCGGCGCCGCAGGCATCCCTTTGCTGCCGTTGGCCGCCGTTGCTGCCGACAAGACCCTGTTGCCGATGGGCACCCCGATCCTGGCGGAAGTGCCTTTGCTCGACAAAGAGGGCAACTGGACCGGCAAGCACCAGCTGCGGCTGCTGATCGCGCTGGATGTGGGCGGTGCGGTGAAGAAAGGTCATCTTGACCTCTATCACGGCATGGGGGAGGACGCTGGCGTGGCCGCAGGTCACTACAAACACTTTGGCCGGGTCTGGAAGCTGGGCCTGCACCACGGGCCGACCGCGGCACCCTGGTTGTAACCCTCTGAAGGTTCGGGCGTCTGCACAGGGCGCTCTCAAGTAGATGAATGTCTAGTCCTGAAATAGGT
>NZ_CDBW01000031.1 GCF_000820145.1 Aeromonas sobria
GAGCGATGAACAAACTGAATGCCCTTGGTCTGCCGGTTAGAAAGCCCCAAGTGTAGCTATCACCTGGGGCTGGGGAAGTTGTGGCCTAATGGCTGATTTGGGCAACAACGCCGTGAAGAAGGATAAAAACAGGATAAATAATTGAACCTGCCGGTCCCCTCTGTCGATTCTGGTGCCACGCTGGAGATGTGTATTCAGGAGATTGCCATGAAATACCTCACAGTTACCTTGCTCTCATTGCTTGCCTTCCCTGCGTTGTCTGCCGGAGATATATGGACCTATCTAACGGCAGCGCAGCAGGACTCTGCCCCCAAGTATTTCCAGCGTGAGCAAGGCGGAGAGGTTGTCGGGCTCTGTGTTGATATTTTTCGAGCAATAGAAGAGGTCGATCCGGCTATTCGCATCCTCGGAGACCAGGATATGCAGCCACTGGCGCGGATCGAACGCAGCGTCCTGTTTGGCAAGCTGGATATCTTCTGTGGTCTGGGTGATAACTCCCAGCGCAGGGAGTATTACCATTTTCTGCAACCCCCTGTCTTTTCAGTCAATTACCACCTGGCGGTTCGTATTGATGATCCTGTAGTGATTCAAACCTGGGATGATGTGCGCAAACTCGGTGATAAGGGCATCATTCTGGTGAATCATGGCAGCGGGGCTATTGCTCGGCTCCATGCGCTTGGCGGACTTTACGTAGATGATGGTGGTCTGACTACGTCAGCCAATCTGGGAAAGTTGATTTCAGGCCGCGGGCGCTTCCTCTATTACCGCATCCCGGGATTCCAGTCCGAGATCAATAGAAAGGGAGTAGAGCAACAGGTTCGGATTCTGCCAGCGGTCTTCGAGACCCAACCCTTCTACCTGCTGGTGCGCAAGAACATGGACAGCGAGAGAATAAAGCGCCTGGAGAGCGCGTTACAACAGCTCGCTGACACCGGGGTCATGGCCCGGATCGAACAAAAGTATCGCTGATAACCGCTTTGCCCCATCACTTGCCGGACCCCGGTTTGGCAACCCTGCGGGCAGGCGTGATCCGCCATCTTTTGCTCGCAGGGGTTACCATCCGCTCAAAGATGTTTCAATTTCCCGGGCAGGGCGGCCAGCACCTCTTCTTTCGCCTTGAGGGAGGCGAATTGCTTGCCCGGTTTCTGCACCACGGTGTGGACGAAGATCAGCTGCTTGCCCGGTTTGCTGGCCCAGCCGACGAACCAGCCGATCTGCTGATCGCGGTTGAGGCTGCCATCCAGCTTCTTCGGGTAGCCCATGCCGGTCTTGCCGTGGATCTGCCAGCCGTCGATCTCGCTCACCTTGAGGATATTGGCGGTGTACTGCAGGGTCTGCGCCGAGACTGGCAGCTTGCCGCTCAGCATCTTGCCGAGGAAGCGGGCCTGCTCCTCCGGGCTGATGGCGAGGCTGGAGCTGAGCCATGCCTGGGTCAGGCCGTCATGCTTGCCCGGATTGCCGGAGAGATCCCGGTTGCCGTAGTCGAAGCGGTCGACGTATTGCTGGAAGCGCTCCATCCCCAGCCATTCGGTGATCTGCTGGGAGAACCAGACGACCGAGTAGGTTTCCCAGCGGCGCGGCGTGGTGGTTTCGCGCCAGGCGGGCAGCCAGTCGTCGTACCCCGGTTTGAAGGGCAGCGCCGGATGCTCTTCATCCACCAGAAAACCGCTGTCGTAACCCATCAGCGCCAGCGGGATCTTGAAGGTAGACGCTGGCGGCAGCTGGCTGGAGCAGTCCCCTTCGCTGGCGAGGGTCTGGCCATTGCCGTCAGCATAGAGAAAACAGCCGCTGGCGGCGGAAGCTGGCAGAGCGGCGAGTAGACCGGCAGCCAGCAGGCTGGAGAGAAGCAGGCGGGACATAGCATTTCCTTGAGCAAATGGATGAGGCTAATCAATAAGATAAGGCGGCAGTTTAACGCCGCTCTGTGTGGTGAATGTGAAGTGGTGGGGAGGTGACTAGGCGAATGGCAGCCAGAGTTCGGCCAGCGTGCCACCTTGCGGCCGGTTGGCGAGGGTCAGGCGGCCACCATGCTGGTGGGCAACCTCATGGGCGAAGCTGAGCCCCAGACCGCTGCTCTTGCCCTTGTCCGGCCGTGGCAGGGAGTAGAAGCGCTCGAAGATCCGTGGCAGGGCGTAGTCGGGAATGCCGGGACCGCTGTCGCAAACCCGGAAGCAGTAACCCTCCTCCTGCTGGCTGCCGCTCAGGGTGACTTGCCCGTTGGCGGGAGAGAAGTCGATGGCGTTATCCAGCAGGTTGCCGATGGCCTGCTCCACCAGCAGTGGATCCCACTTCTGTTTCGGCGCGCTGGCCAGCTCGGCCACCAACTCGACCTGACGGCGCTGGGCGATGATCTGGCGGGCGTCGAGGGTGCGCTTGCCCAGTTTCACCGGCTCCACCGACTGGCGATCCAGCCCCTGACCCGACTCCAGCCGCGCCAGTTGCAGCATTCGCTCGATCAGCTGCTGCATGCGGGCGGTTTCCAGATTGATGTTGCCTATAAAGCGTTTGGCGACCTCAGGAGGTGGCGTTTCGGCCAAAATCTCCCCGGCCCCGCGAATGGCGGCCAGCGGGCTCTTCAGCTCGTGGGTCAGGCTATGGACGTAGTCCTCGATGTAGCTCTTGCCATCGAGCTGGTGGCGCATGGTCTCCAGCGAGCGGCCGAGCCGATCCAGTTCGACGGTGTGCAGCCGTGGCAGGGTTGCCGCCTCCCCCTTGCTGACCGAGTCGGCGTAGTGCACCAGTTTGCCAATGGCGCGGTTGAGCCACCACACCAGCAGGCTGCCGATCAGCAGCGAGATGAGCAGCGAGATGAGCAGCATCTGGCCGCCGGCCCGCAGCAGCTGCTGTTCCCCCCGTTCGATGGCTGGCATCAGGGTGCGGTTGGGTTTGGCGACGGTGAGGGAGCCGATGATTTCGGCCCCTTCCCGCAGCGGGGCCGCCACATACATGGTCGAGCTGGTGGCATCATCGGGATCGGTGCGGGTGCTGCGGGCGCCATATTGGCCGCGCAGGGTGCGGTAGACATCGTTCCAGCGCGAATAGTCCTTGCCCAGATCTGTACCGTCGGAGTCGTAAATCACCATGCCTTGCCGGTCAGTGACATAGATGCGGTACTCCGCCTGCTGTTTGAGGTGGCCGTCGATCATCGCATTGATGGGATTCTGGTTGAGGCGGGCGAAGGCGCTGGCCAGTCGCCCGTTCATCATATTTCCCTCTTGCAGATCATCGAGCGCCAGCGGTGCCAGCAGCTGGGTCATGTCCACCAGGGTATCCTCGGTGGCGCTGCGCACCCCCGGTTTGATCTCCTCGACGAAGATCTCCAGCACGAACCAGGCGGCCAGCGCGAAGATCAGCAGCAGGCCGCACAGCAGTTGCAGACCGAGTCTCATGCCAGCTCCAGGCTGTAGCCCAGCCCGCGATGAGTGAGGATCAGGTTGGCCTCGGGGTCATGCTCGCGCAGCTTGGCGCGGATGGTCTTGATATGGGTATCGACGGTGCGATCCAGACTCTCCTCCGCATCCAGCCACACCAGATCCATCAGCTGCTGGCGGGAGTAGACCCGCCCCGGCGCCTGCATCAGGGTCTTGAGCAGCAGATATTCGTAGCGGGTGAGGGCCAGCGGCTGGCCGCGAAAATGGATGCGGGCCCGCTCCTCATCCAGTACCAGCAGGGCGCTGGGTTGGGGGGCGACGGGCTGGCTGCGGCGCAGGATGACCCGCACCCGGGCGCACACTTCCCGTGGCGAGAAGGGTTTGGCCACATAGTCGTCGGCACCGATCTCCAACCCGATCAGCCGGTCTATCTCCTCGCTGCGGGCGGTGAGGAACATCAGGGGAATATCGGTCAGCGCCCTCACCTGCTTGCAGAGTTCGAAACCGCTGATGTCGGGTAGCCCCACATCGAGGATCAGGAAGTCAGGTCGGGTCTGTTCCAGTCGTGTCAGCAGTTGTTGGCCCAGCATGAACCACTCCACCTCAAACCCGTCGGTTTGCAGGGCGTAAATCAGGGTGTCGGCGATGCTGGCCTCATCCTCCACCAGCCAGATGACTCTCTTTTGCATGGCATCCTCGTCGCAAATTGGCCCCCCATTCTGGCATCGAACCAAATCGGATCCTATTTGCTGTTTTATTTTTCCGAAAAAGGGGCTAATATTTCGATGTTCTTTCGAATCGAAACTTAAAAATGACCAAACGTAATACTCAACAACGCCGCCACACCATAGTGACCCTGGTACAAGAGCAGGGTGAAGTGAGTGTCGACGCTCTCGCCAAACACTTTGCTACCTCTGAAGTGACCATCCGTAAAGATCTGGCGGTACTGGAGACCGGCGGTCTGCTGCTGCGCCGTTACGGTGGCGCCGTCCCCTTGCCCAGCGAGATGGTGGTCGAGGCCAATCCCGAACAAGTTTCGAACCGAAAGTTAGCCATTGCCCGGGCCGCTGCCGAGCGGATCCGCGATCACAATCGCATCATCATCGACAGCGGCAGCACCACCAGCGCCATGATCCCCATGCTGGGCAACAAGCGTGGCCTCATCGTGATGACCAACTCCCTCAATGTGGCCGGTGCCCTGCGCGAGCTGGAAAATGAGCCTACCCTGTTAATGACCGGTGGCACTTGGGACCCTCACTCCGAATCTTTTCAGGGTCAGGTGGCGGAACAGGTGTTGCGATCTTACGACTTCGACCAGCTCTTTATCGGTGCCGATGGCATAGATCCGGAGCGTGGCACCACCACCTTCAACGAGCTGGTGGGGTTGTCGCGGGTGATGGCCGAGGTGTCGCGGGAGGTGATTGTCATGGTCGAGTCGGAAAAAATCGGCCGCAAGATCCCCAATCTCGAACTGCCCTGGTCCGGCATTCAGACCGTCATCACCGATGATGGTTTGGCCAGCGAAGCCAGAGAACATATTCAGGCTCAGGGCATCCAGCTTATCTGTGCCCCGCTCGCCTGCTGATACAGAGCACGGAACATAACCGAATCAACGTTTTTGCATCTCAAGGAGAAGTGTATGTGTGGCATCGTCGGGGCTATAGCCCAACGTGATGTGGCTGAAATTCTGGTAGAGGGCCTGCGCCGTCTGGAGTACCGCGGTTATGACTCCGCCGGTGTGGCCGTGTTCAGCGCCAACCAGCCGCTGCAGCGGGTTCGCCGTCTGGGTAAGGTGGCCGAGCTGGCCAAGGCGCTCGACGAGCAGTCCGTCCACGGTGGCACCGGTATTGCCCATACCCGCTGGGCGACCCATGGCGAACCCTCCGAGCGCAACGCCCACCCCCACGTCTCCGAGCATATCGTGGTGGTGCACAACGGCATCATCGAGAACCACGAAGAGCTGCGGGCCGAGCTGCAAGGGTTGGGTTATGTGTTCAGCTCCGACACCGACACCGAGGTGATTGCCCATCTGGTCCATCACGAGCTGAAATCCGCCCCCAGTCTGCTGGTGGCTATGCAGGTTGCAGTGAAGCAGCTGCGCGGAGCCTACGGCACAGTCGTGATGGACAGCCGTGATGACAGCCGCGTGGTGGTTGCCCGCTCCGGTTCACCGCTGGTGATCGGTCGCGGCATCGGCGAGAACTTCATTGCCTCTGACCAGATGGCGCTGCTGCCGGTGACCCGTCGCTTCATCTTCCTGGAAGAGGGTGATGTGGCCGAAGTGACCCGCCGCGACGTGCATATCTTCGATACCAACGGCAACGCCGTGGTGCGTGAAGAGAAAGAGTCCGAACTCTCCCACGATGCCGGTGACAAGGGCGAATACCGCCACTACATGCTCAAAGAGATCCACGAGCAACCCAAAGCGATCACCAACACCCTGGAAGGGCGTCTGGGCAGCGATCACGTGGTGGTCGAATCCTTCGGCAACGGTGCCCGTGCCATCTTCGATAAGGTCGAGCACATCCAGATCGTCGCTTGCGGTACCTCCTATCACTCCGGCATGGTGGCCCGCTACTGGTTCGAAGAGATCGCTGGCGTCTCCTGCGATGTGGAGATCGCTTCCGAGTTCCGCTATCGCAAATCGGTAGTGCGCCCCAACAGCCTGCTGGTGACCCTCTCCCAGAGTGGCGAGACCGCCGATACCCTGGCGGCGCTGCGTCTGGCCAAGGAGTCCGGTTACATGAGCTCGCTGGCCATCTGCAACGTGCCGGGCTCCTCGCTGGTGCGTGAATCGGATCTGGCCTTCATGACCCGTGCCGGTGCCGAAATCGGCGTGGCCTCCACCAAGGCGTTCACCACCCAGCTGGCTGGCCTGCTGATGCTGGTGGCCTCGGTCGGTCACTGCCGTGGCCACCTGAGCGCGGCCGCCGAAGCCGAGTTGGTCAAGGCGCTGCAAGCCCTGCCGCTGCGCATTAAAGAGAGCCTGGCGCTGGCCAAGGATATCGAAACCCTGGCCGAAGAGTTTGCCGACAAGCAGCACAGCCTGTTCCTCGGCCGTGGCAGCCAGTACCCCATCGCCATGGAAGGAGCGCTCAAGCTCAAAGAGATCTCCTACATCCACGCTGAAGCCTACGCCGCTGGCGAGCTGAAGCACGGCCCGCTGGCGCTGATCGATGCCGAGATGCCCATCATTGTGGTGGCACCGAACAACGATCTGCTGGAGAAGCTCAAGTCCAACGTGGAAGAGGTGCGCGCCCGTGGCGGTATCCTCTATGTGTTCGCCGATGCCGATACCGGCTTCAAGAGCGACGAGACTATGCGGGTCATGAACCTCAACCATGTGGAAGAGGTGATCGCCCCCATCGTCTATACCGTGCCGCTGCAGCTGCTCTCCTACCACGTAGCCCTGATCAAGGGCACCGACGTCGACCAGCCGCGCAATCTGGCAAAATCGGTGACCGTTGAGTAAGTCACTCCCAGAGATGAAAAAAGAGCCGCAATTGCGGCTCTTTTTGTTGCAGCTGAGGGTTACGACAGCCGCAGGTTGGTGATGGTTACCTCGTCGAGGGAGGGCACTATGATGCCGCTGGTGATCCCTTTGGCGATGGCCTGACTGCGGTTCTTCGAGTCGGTCTTGTTGGTCACCTGGGTCAGGTGAAAGTTGACCGTCCGCTCACTGATACCGAGGATGGTGGCGATCTCCCAGGAGGTCTTGCCCTCGCTGGCCCAGAACAGACACTCCTTCTCCCGATCCGACAGTTCGGTCAGGTATTTCATCATATCCGGTCTGCTTTTAATCAGTTGCAGCGCGGAGTTGAAGATGTAGCTGGCGCAGAACGACAGCAGCGGGACATTTTCAAACATCAGGTCGGAGTTGGATTTGTCCTTGGTGATGAATGACAAGATGCCGTGCTCCCCCTGCGGGGTGTGCAGCGGAAAGGAGACGCCATTGCGCACCCCGAAATCGGCCGCCAGGTTCATCACGTCGCGGCTGGCGCTGGGTAGCCAGGGTGAGTCGCAGTCGAGCTTGTTCCAGAAGATCGGCTGGGTCTGTTTCAGCCCCAGATAGACCACTGGATCCTGAGTCAGATACTGATTCTCGCTGTAGGCGTCAAACCAAGCCACCGGGCAGTTATTGAACAGCGCTACATGGGATTTCTGCATGCTGATGGGAAAAATAATCAGCAGACGAAAGTAATCAAAGCCCATTTGATGACTGAAGCCTTCCAGCAGCTGTTGGATATCGCTGGTTTTAGTTGCCTTGGTGAACTTGTCTATATGTTCCCAGATCGCATCGTTGAGCATTACTTTCTCCTTTTTCGATCTCTATCACACTGATCGAAAAGATTTTTCTCGTTATTTATATTTGTGTGGTGGCTATTGGCGCCACTTATTCCGTGCCTGCTTAAAAATTATCCTGTTTTTGTGCATAAAGGCCAAGGAAATCCTCTCGTTGCCAGCCTGCGCTGTATTTGAGATAATGATAATGGTTATCATTAATAAGATGCGTTTCGATGAACAATTTATGGGGTGTGGCCCTGCTGCCACTGTTAGTCCACTTTGCTGCCATCGGGGATGAGCTGGTTGCTCCCGCCCTCAACAACAGCATAGCTGCCGGGAAAGCCTCCCAGCAGCGGGTGGAAAAAGCCGCCGATGCCGCCGTTGCCGCACGACTGGAGCTGCAAAATGCCCAGCTGCAACTGCGCGACCTCGAAGCCTACAACCGCTACATGCAATCTCTGGTGGCCGATCAGCAAAATGAGCTGGGTAAACTGAGCCAACAGCTGGAAGCGGTGCAAGAGACCCGTCAGGGCTTGATCCCGCTGATGCTGCAGATGCAGGCTGACCTGGAACAGCTGGTGCAAAACGACACCCCGCTGCGCAAGGAAGATCGTTTGGCGCGGGTTGACCAGTTGAAAGCGACGCTGGCCCGCGCGGATGTGAGCGAGGCGGAGAAATTCCGTCAGCTGCTGCAGGCCTATCAGATCGAAGCCGAATACGGCAGCCGGATGGACAACTATTCCGCCGAGCTGGAGCTGGACGGTGCCCCACGTCGGGTTGATGTGCTGGCGCTGGGTCGTATCTCTCTGCTGGCGATGACCGCTGATCGTAGTCAGGCATGGCGCTGGTCCGCCGAGGCAAAGCAGTGGCAAGCCCTCGACAGCCAGTGGCTCTCCCCCATCGCCGAGGCGATGGATGTGGCAGCCGACAAGAAAGTTCCCCAGTTGCTCAATGTCCCCCTCTCTGTCAGCCGCAGTCAGGAGGCCCAATCATGAGAGTCACCATGAAATGGTTTCCCCTCCTTATTGCCCTCTCCTGCGGCACCAACGCCGCTATCGCCAATGATGAGTGGCAGCAGCAGGAACAGGCTCGCGAACAGCAGGCTCAGCAAGATCTGGCGATTGTTGCCAAGGAGCTCGGCACTGCCCGCGCCAGACTGGCCGAGGCCCAGCGCCTGAGCAAGGAGCTGGCCGGCAAGTTCGCCAGCAACGAGAAGCAACTGGTCGAGCTCAACGCCCAATGGGAGCAAGCCTCCGGCGACATGAACGAGATCTTTGCGGTCACCCGTCAGGGCGCCAGCGATGCGGTCAAGTTACTGACTGAATCGGCGGTCGAGGGTCAGCATCCTGATCGCCTCGCTCCGCTGAAAACCATGGCACAGGATAAACAGGTGCCGGATCGCGCCGCCCTCGCCCTTTTACCCGCCACCCTGCTGCAAGAGATCCGCGAATCGGGCCGGATTACCCAGTTCAACGGCAAGGTGCTCGATGCCCAGGGGGCTGCCAGCGAGCAGTCGCTGACCCGGGTTGGCAGCTTTGCCCTGTTGGGGAGCGAAGGCTTCCTGCAGCCGACCGCCGAAGGCTTGAGCCCGGTACTGGGTCTGTCCGGCGGCGTGCTTTCTGCAGTTGCGGCTTATCAGGGTCAGGAAGGGGAAGCGCTGCCGCTGGATCCTTCCCACGGCACTCTGCTGGCGATGCTGGCACAGGCGCCCACCTTCTGGCAGCAGGTACAACAAGGTGGTCAGGTCGGTGCCATTATCGTGCTGCTGGCTGCCATCGGTTTGGGGATCGCAGCGGTACGGTTGTGGAGCCTTTCCCGCGAACTGTCGCGAGTGCGTCGCCAGCTCAAGAGCGGTGAGTACCATGCCGACAACGCCCTCGGCCGTGTGCTGACGGTGGCGGACAAACATCCCGAGCTGAGCATGGAGACCCTCGAACTGCGTCTTGATGAGGCGATCCTGCAGGAGACTCCTCGCATGGAGCGCGGCATCGGCATGGTCAAGGTAATCGCGGCTATCGCCCCCATGCTGGGTCTGCTCGGTACCGTGACCGGGATGATCGGCACCTTCCAGGCCATCACCCAGTTTGGTACCGGCGATCCCAAGATCATGGCGGGCGGCATCTCCATGGCGCTGGTCACCACGGTACAGGGTCTGGTAGCTGCCATTCCGCTGATCCTGGCCCACAGCCTGCTGCAATCGCGCTTCACCGAGCTCTCCAATGTGCTGGAGCAGCAGGTGGCCGGCATTCTGGCCGAGCGTGCCGAGCGCAATAACGGCGGGATGGAGCGAGCAGCATGATGCTCGACATTTGGCAACAGCTGCAGAGCTTCATGGGCCGTGGCGGCCCGGTGCTCTGGGTCATTCTGGCCCTGCTGGTGCTGATGTGGATTTTGATGATCGAACGGCTGCTCTACCTCAATCTGGGTTTCGGCCCCTTGCAGCAACAGCTGCTCGGCCGCTGGCAGGCCCGCGGCGAGCGCCATAGCTGGCACGCCCGGGCGATCCGCAGTCGCTGGCTGGCGCAGGCCGAGCTGGAACTGAACCGTCATCTGATCTTCATCCGCACCCTGGTGGTGCTCTGCCCCATGCTGGGGTTGCTGGGCACAGTGACCGGCATGATCGGCGTATTCGATGCGTTGGCCGCGGCCAACCGCTTTAACCCGGAGAGCATGGCGGGCGGGATCTCCCGCGCCACCATCCCCACCATGGCAGGCATGGTGGTGGCGCTCTCCGGCGTGTTGTTACTCAGTCGGCTCGAGAGTCAGGCCAAGCGTGCGCTGGCCAAGACCCGGGACGGCCTGCGAGAAGAGAAGGTAATGCAATGAGACGGCAATCCAAACGCCAGCGTGACGAAGTGCAGATCGACATGACCCCCATGCTGGATATCGTGTTCATCATGCTGATCTTCTTTATTGTCACCACCTCCTTCGTGCGCGAAGCGGGGCTCGAGGTGCATAGGCCCCAGGCCAGTCAGGCCAAGGCGCAGAAATCCTCCAGCATCATGCTGGCAATCGGGGCTCAGGGTCAGATCTTCCTCGACCGCAAGCAGATCGATGTGGAGCGGGTACAGGCCACCATCGCCCGTCTGCTGGCGGAGCAACCCGATGCCAGTCTGGTGATCCAGGCCGACGAGCGAGTGCCCCACGGCAAGGTCGTGCGGGTGATGGATGAGGCCAAGGCGGCGGGTATCGCCAATATCGCCGTGGCGGTGGCGCCGAAATGAAATACAAGCTGATGAGCCTGGGGTTGGGGATTGCCCTCAGTCTGGGCATCCTGCTGTTTATGGCCACGCTGGTTGAACCGCCACGAGGCGAGAAGGTGGCGAGCGAGCAGAAGCCCATTGTCATCAATATGCAGAACGAGGTGACCGAGGTGCAGGTGCGCGAGCGCCCGGTGCCGCAGGAACCCGAACCCTTGCCCGAGCCCCCTGCCGCGCTGGCGGCAACGCCTCTGCCAATGCCAGCTACTGCGCCGCTTTCGCCGGCGCAACCAAGTCTGGATCTGGTTTCCAGCCTCAGTGCAGTACAGGTTTATGCCCCCGGTGTGGCGACCAGTACCGCGCCGGTATTGAGTGGCAACTACCACGGCCAGCAGCAGGGAACTGGCATTGGCGTTGGTGACATGCTGATGCCGTTGCAACGGATCGAGCCGGTCTACCCCTATCGTGCTCAGCAGGCGGGGATCGAAGGCGCCGTGACCCTGCGCTTTAGCGTAGATGCGGAAGGACGAGTACAGGATGTAGAGGTCGTTGAAGCCAAGCCCAAGCGTCAGTTCGAGCGGGCGGCCATTCAGGCGATCAACAAGTGGCGCTATCAGCCAAGGCCGGGCGCCAGCGACAAGCTAGAGCAGGTCATCACGCTCAAATTCAAACTGGAGTCATAACAATGTTGCGGATCTGGATCTGTCTGCTGGCCCTGGTCAGCCAAGCCTGTCTGGCGATGGAGGTCAGCCCTCACTTCTCTCGCCAGCTTGAACCCGTGATGAAGCTCTATCAGTCCGGCCAGTGGCAACAGGCTCAGAGCAAGGCGTCTGTTCTCAAGCCAAATAGCGATGCCGAGCGTGCCTGGCTGGCCCAACTGCAAGCCTCGCTGGCGGCTAATCTGCAACAGACCGCCCAAGCGAGTCGTTACGTCGAACAGGCACTTGCCTATAAAGAGTGGCCGGAGCAGCAACAGCTCCAGCTGCTGCGACTGTGCGGTGATATTCAGGCCCAGCAATCCAACTGGTCTGGCGCTATCGCCAGCTACAAGGCGGCGCTGGCACTGAAGCCAGACGATGCACTGCGGCTGCGTCTGGCCGGCCTCTATTACCACAACAAGCAGTACGGTGACGCCGCCAGCCAGAGCGAACAGTTGTTGAAGAAGGGTTGGCAGAAGCAGGCCGCCATTATTCGTCTCTCTGCCCTCACCGCTCAGCAACGTTATGGCGTGGCGGCCGATCAGGCGGCCGAGCTGATCCGCCACGAGCCGACAGAGAGCAAATGGTGGCAACAGGCGGTATCGCTCAACCTCTCCGCCAAGCGCGGCGATCAAGCGCTGGCATTGCTGCAGACCGCCATCGACAGAAAAGTGATGGATGATGGGTCAGCTCGCAATCAGTTGATCCGCCTCTATGCTTGGCAAGGGCTGCCTTATCGTGGTGCCCGTCTGCTGGAAGCGGCCATGGCCAAGGGACAGATGAAGCAAAGTGCTGAAAACCGCCAACTGCTGGCCCAATTGTGGGAAGGTGCCCGGGAGTGGTCACAAGCAGTTGATAGCTGGCAACTGCTGGCCAACCAGCATGGTCAGCCCAAAGCCGCCATGCGTGCCGCCGAACTGCTGCTGCAACAGGGCAAGACAGATGCCGCCATGACCCAGCTTGCTGCCATCAAGTCGGTAAAAGGCGAGCAAGGCAATCGCGCCAAAGCATTGCTGGTGCAGGCACACCTTAATAAGGAGCAGTATGCCCAGGCGCTGGAACTGGCCCGTGAGCTGCAGCAACAGGATAACTGGCAGCAGAAAGCAACCAGCTGGGTCAACTATATCCGGGCACAAAGCGAAGAGTTGAGCAAAAAAGCGGCGTAAAAGAGGTGGCAAGGGGTTGTTTTGGGGTGTTCAGTTCGCTTTTTCAGCAAACGAACGCATTTTTACAAAAAGCCCTTGTTATCCCGGCGCGGCTCCCTAT
>NZ_CDBW01000032.1 GCF_000820145.1 Aeromonas sobria
CGTTCAAGGGGCAACGGGGATTACCTCGCCTGGCTCGGCGTCGTGGAGGGAAAGGCCGAACCCGTGGTACCGGGCCGGATTACATCCCGGTGATAGTGGTGCAGGACCGCGCAGGCCATCATGCGGATTTTCAGCTGGAGCATATGAATGCCGAGACTGTCATCGCGGTGTTGAAGCCGCTGGTGTCACCGGATGCTGTGCTGTGTAGCGATGGCGCGGGCGTGTATGCCAGTTTCAGTAAAGTGCAGGGAGTGACTCATAAGGTGGTGCGCAATCGTCAAGGTGAACGGGTCATGGGGGCATACCACATTCAACATGTAAACGGCTATCACCGTCGGTTGAAAGAGTGGATGGAGCGCTTCCATGGCGTGGCGACGCACTACCTGAGGAATTATCTGGGTTGGCGCAGGATGCTGGAGCGCTACGGGAAAGGAGTGAATATCAAAGCGTGTTTGCATGAGGCGCTGGGGCACCCCATGCAACACGTAATTGGGACATAGCCAAATAAAAGGCCCCAAAAGGGCCTTTTATTAGCGGATATAGTCAAATAGCGTCAAGCGACTTATTTTGCTGAAAGAGAGTTGCGAAGCACTCAGTGCCGCATCCTCTTTTGACAGTGTCGAAATAACCTCATAGAGGTCTGCTTCCGACACTTTCGCTCGTGCACCGGTATTAAGGGTACTTAATCCCTCATTAGAATTCATGACCTGCTCGAGACTATTCATCCGCCCCCCCAACTCCCCCAGGCCATGATCTATATTCAAACGGGAATTTTTCATATGAACTGTTGCATCGGCCACGCGGCTCGCAAAGTTCTCTGCTGAAATATTTGGATCAAGCAAGGCAGTCATGAAATCGGACATTCCGTTTAGCACGTTGTCATTCTTGGGCGGATTAAGGTCAAACTGTTGCACTGCACCACCCGCAGGCTGGTCAAGGGTTAACTCCAGGCCATTGAACGGGATCTTGGTGCCAGGGCTGTAATCACCCGTCTGCAAGGTATTACCACCGCTGTCCTTGATGTCATACGTGTCCGGTGGCCCTATGGTCGTCGATACGGTGTAACTATTGCTGGCCAGTGCCGGGTTATAACTGGATTGATAAAAATTATCAAAATTGCCCTGATCCCCTATGCCAACCTTGATATTGGCACTGACTGCGCTGGCTGTGCGTCTGGTTGCTACAATCTCAAACAAATCCTGACCGGAATCATTAGCGGCGATCTGCACCGTTGAGGAGACCTGAATATTCCGCTGCCCAGTATCACCCTGATAGATGTAATTGCCGTTGGTGTCTTTTACATAAGGCTGGGTTTTACTCTGATTACCACCAAAAATAAATTCACCGGATGAGTTTTTACTATTCATCAAGTCAAACATCTGCTTTTGTAGCCCTTCCAGTTCACTGGCGATGGCTTTGCGGTCATCCAGGCTGATAGAGCCGTTATTGGATTTCTGGATCAGGGTTTGGGCACTTAACATGGCGTTGTTAATTGAAGTCAATACTGTCTCTTCATGCCCCAAACTGTTCTCCAGCAAGCTGCCATTGACCCCATATTGCTTGAAGAGATCGATCTCTTTGGTCAATGCCATCTTCTGGCTCATACCAGCAGGATCTTCGCCCGCAGTTTGAAATTTATTGCCGGTTTGCAACTGTTGATAGGCGGTATTTAGCCGCTCATTGGCGTTGTTGAGGGAATATGTATTCCGGTCGTAGATCATGTTGGTGGTGATGCGCATGACGTTACCTCACGGAAGAGAGCAGTGTATCGAAAATGGTTTTGGCCGTACTGACCACCTGTGCCGAAGCAGCATAAGATTGTTGGAAGCGAATAAGGTTAGCCGCTTCCTCCTCCAGATTGACTCCGGAGACACTTTCATAAATACCCGTGCTCTGAATAAGCTTGGATTCATTGGCCTTAAGCAGTGTTTTGGCTTGGCTGGTATTGTTACCCACCGCCATCACCAATCCGGAATAGGCCTCGTTAAAGGTCATCTTGTCGTTGGTAGTACCGCCATTGGTGCTCTTGCGCACCAGATCTTTGTTCTGCAACTCGGCCAGAGCCAAACCATTGCTGTTATCGGCGAACCCGTTGGTGTTGTAACTGAGCGTGAAGTTATCGCTAGCTTTAGCCGTTCCGGTAATACTGAACTCATAGCCTGGCATCTGTGTTGGGTTTGCATAGACAGCCGTTCCTGCCGGGAAGGGGTTAACGATAGTCGACATCAAATTTTGCCCCTTGCTGCTCGCAGGCGCAGTGCCGATCAAGGTAGTGCCATTGGCTTGGAAGACCTGATAGTTACCACTGGCGTCTATCTTGACCACCTGAGGGGCCGTTGGACTCAGAGCATTGGCACCAAAACCCGACCCGGCACCGGTATTGAATACCCCACCGAGTTTGATGTCGGCGCTACCGACGTTATTGGTGGCCTTTTGGGCTTTCAACGGAGACGCCAAGGCCAAATCTTCCGGCCGGGTGATCAGCTGGCCAAGGCCCGCCGCTGCACTCTTGGTCGGTTGCAGTAACAGTTTATCTCCAGCTGCGGGAGCTCCGGTCAGATCGATCGAAATACCGTGCCCCGCCAGCTCAAAGGTTGTCGGTGGGGTGGCCCCCGTTGCGATAGAGGTACGATTGCCCGACTTGTCCAGCGAGAACACCTCATAACCGGTGGCGCTGTTGAAATGGACTTCATAATCAAGGGGCATCACTGATGTGCCCTTGCCTGGCACAAAACTGACATTAGCTCCGACTGACCCTGTATTGCTGCCGTAAGGTAAGCCTTTGCCGGTTGGCAAGGTGAAGATATCACCGCCAATCTCGTTATCCAGATCCATCCCGAGGCGATTTTGCTGGTTCAGCGCATCGGCCATGGCGATCGCCAGTTGCCCCAGTTCACGCTTGGTCGGCTCCAGATCGGTACGGGCCTTAAACAATCCGCCCACGGCGCCGCCGAAGGTATCATGGTCAATCAATGCCTTGTTGTCCCCCAAGGTCAGCTGCAGCTCCTGATCCCGGGAGTCCGGATCCCCTGCTACCACCTTGAACTGTGCCACGCCGCCATCGAGGATCAGTGAGTGGCCAGTGGTCATATTGACCAGCATGCTGCCATTGGGTTGGGCGACAGTGCGAATATCCATTTTTGCCGATAGCTGCTTGATCGCTTCATCACGCTGATCAAACAGCATCAGGTTCTCTTCTGGCGAGCCTTGAGTACGGATAATGGCTTGATTCAAATCATTAATACTGGTGAGCAGGCTGTTCACCTGCTTGGTTTCATCTTCGATGCGGGTATTGATGGTGTCACTTTGTTTGTCAAACTGGGAGGACAGGGTATGAAAGCGGTTAACCATGCCGCTTAACTCGGTCATGCTGACCTTGCGGCCACCGATATCGGCAGGTGACTCATTGGCGGAGTGAAACGCCTTGAAATAGGAGCTGATCGTCTCGCCGACACTGTTACTCGCATCCCCCAGCAAACTGTCAACGCTGGCAAGTTGGTCATAGTGAGTCATGGAGCCGTAGTAGGCAGAGGTGTCACGACGCACCTCACCCTGCATGTAATTGTTAATTACCCGCTCGGTCACGAGATCACCGGTGCCCAGACCAATCGAATTGGTAAACACCAGCGTACGTTCGCGCACATAGCCCTGGCTATTGACGTTCACTATGTTGTTACTGGTGGTCTGCAGCAGGCGCTGTTGCGCCAACACGCCCGATGTACCAATTCCAAGCAGGTCGCTTGCCATACCTTACAGCTCCATCTCGTTGTATTGGGCAATGGCATCACTGCGCAATACCTGTTTCAGTTTACTGGCGTACTGCGGATCGGTGGCATAACCCGCTTGTTGCAACGCCTCGAAGTAGCGATCCGGGCTATCCACCTTCGTCAGGGCCCCCTTGTAACGAGAACCGGAGGTGAGAAAGTCCACATAGTCGTTGAAGCTCTCTTCAAATGACTCATAGGAGCGAAATGCCGCTTTCTGGCGGGAGGCGACACCCTCTTCATATTCCAGGGTGCTGACCACTGCTTTGGGCCCTTCCCAGCGAGGATCTGCCTTGATGCCAAACAGGTTATGGGTCATCTGGCCGTCACCATCCTTGATCACTCGTTTGCCCCAGCCACTTTCTAATGCCGCTTGGGCGACCAGTACCGCCGGGCTCAATCCCAACTTGTCGGCCGCTTTCTTGGCCAGCGGCATCAGGCGATTGACGAACTCTTCCGGGGTATCAAACTCTTTGCTACCACTGCCAGGGGCCGTGCCCGCTTCGCTGGCGGGGTGTCCCATCGGCGGTACGCTGCGATGTGGCCGACTGGGCATGGCGAGCCCATGGGGCACAGCCATCTCTTTCTCAGCAAAATCTTTGCCAACTTTTGACGCAGTGATCAATTCATCTGCGGCGGCCTTGGGTGGTTCGTAGGGTTTATAGACCCGTTCGGTGCGCTGCGGCATCTTTAGCACCCGACCATCCTGGTGAGTAAACGCCTCCGGGGAGAATTGCTTGACGACCATCTGGGCCAACCCCAATCCGCCCTTGCTGGACAGGTCGGCAACCCGTTGCTCATCCAGCATACCTTCATAAAACTGGGTATAACTGCTGTTCATCGGGTTGTCCTGGGTCAGTACCGCATTGGCCTGACGCATGCCCTGAAACAGCATCTGGGTAAAGATTGACTCGAACTGACGCGACGCACTCTGGAGGGCTTCGGCCTGTCCCTCTTTGCTTTGGCTCATCTGGCGCAGACGATCCAGGTTCTTGATGTCCTGCACCATCCCGAGATTCATGCCGCTGTTGGTGTCAAACTCCGCCATTTTGCTTACCTCATTGCCACCCATGGCAATCACTTGCCGCTTGTTACAATATGACCAGTTGTCCTTCGATGGCGCCGGCCTGTTGCAACGCCTCAAGGATCGCCATCAAATCACCGGGGGCCACCCCGACCTGATTCACCGCCCGCACCAGATCATCCAGGGTCGCACCGGTATCAAACTTGAACATCCGCCCCGGCTCCTGTTGCACATTGATAGTCGAGTTGTTGGTGACGGTCGTCTCTCCTCCCGCCAATGGATTTGGCTGGGAGACCTGCTGGTTTTCGGCGATGGTCACCGTTAGCCCACCATGGCTGATGGCCGCGGGTTTGAGCTTGACCTGACTGCCGATCACGATGGTGCCGGTACGGGAGTTGACGATGATCTTGGCTGCTTCATTGGCCGGATCGACTTCAAGATTCTCGATAGTGGCCAGATAAGCCACCCGCTGGCTCGGATCGCGCGGTGCGTAAACCTTGATCGAGGTGGCGTCGAGTGCCTGCGCCATGTTGGGGCCGATCAGGTCATTGACCACATCAGCCAAGCGACGGGCAGTGGTAAAATCGGGACGATTGAGGTTGAAGGTAATGGTGTCGCCCTGACTGAAGGAGTTGGGCACCTCCCGCTCCACAGTCGCGCCATTGGCGATACGTCCAACTGTCGGCGTATTGACGACCACCTTGGAACCGTCAGCCCCTTCAGCCCCCAAACCACCGACCACCAGACTGCCTTGTGCCACGGCATATACCCGCCCATCAAGCCCCTTCAAAAAGCTTTGCAGCAAGGTACCGCCGCGCAGGCTCTTGGCTTCCCCGATGGCAGAAACCGTCACATCAATGGTCTGGCCCGGCTTGGAGAAGGGGGGCAAGTCGGCATGAATCGCCACCGGTGCCACATCCTTGATCTTGGGCTTGATGTTGTCCGGTACCTTGATGCCAAAGTTATTGAGCATGGTGCGGAACGTTTGTTCGGTAAAGGCGTTGTTCTTCTCGCCAGTACCGGGCAGACCGACCACCAGACCATAGCCAATCAGCTGGTTGTTGCGCACCCCATCAACCGAACTGATGTCCTTGATCCGGGCCGCGTTTGCCGCCCCCAAGGGCAGCAGACAGCAGAGCAGGGTAACGAGACGGAGTGACTTCATAACATCTCCTAGAGCGGCCACCAGGGGCCATTGAAAAAGCTGGTAAGCCACCCTTGCTCCTGGCTATTGGCCAGATCGCCGGTACCACCATAGTAAATTCGGGCATTGGCCACCTTCTGTGACGAGACACTGTTATCCGAGGTCACATCGCCAGGACGGATGAGGCCGGTAATGCGGATGTACTCATTACCATTGTTGAGCATGATCCACTTCTCACCGCGTACGACCAGATTGCCGTTGGGCAGCACCTTGGCCACGCTGACTGAAATATTACCCTGCAGGCTGTTGCTCTGATCCGCCTTGGCTTGGCCCTTGAACGCGCTGTTTTGACCAATAGAGGCAGAGAGGTCGTAGGGGCTGGCGGTTACTGACACGCCGCCCAGCTTGACTGGATCCAGATTGAACTTGTTGTCCTTGCCACTCTGGGTATTGGCCTTTTTCGAGGCGGAGGTCGATTCCGACAGTTCGATGGTGATGATGTCGCCTACCTTGTGCGCCTTGATATCCGAATAGATGCCATTGACCTGATCCGGCTGAAAAATGGCCCCTGTCGGTCGCACCGAGACAGGATCCGACTCCCCGTAGACCGGGGAGAATTCGGGATCATCCGGCCTGGGCGTATTGGGGGTACTGCTACACCCTCCCAGCACCAGCAATCCCAGCATCCATACGGCTTTCATCATGCGCCTCCTAATTAGGTACGCTGGATCAGGAAGGACATCATGCCATCCACTGCCGAGAGAACCTTGGAGTTCATCTCGTACACCCGCTGGGCCTGGATCAGGTTCACCAGCTCTTCGGTCACGTTGACGTTGGAGGTCTCCAGCATCCCCTGCTTGATCACCCCCAGACCATCCGCCCCGGCAACCCCCTGAATCGCGGCTCCACTGGATTGGGTCTCGACAAACATGTTCTCCCCCATCGGCTGCAAGCCGCTGGCGTTGACAAAGTCGGAGATATTGACCTGCCCCACCACCTGTGAGGCGCCGTCTCCTTTGAGCTGCACCGAGACCTGACCATCTTCACCCACCGTGACACTCTGGGCGTTTTCCGGGATCTGGATTTCCGGCTGCAGAGGGTAACCATTACCAGGGGTGACAATGGTGCCTTCATCATTGAGGGTAAACTGGCCATTACGGGTATAAGCAGCGCTGCCATCGGGCAGCTGAATTTCAAAGTAGCCGCGGCCACTGATCATCAGATCCAGCGAATTGTCGGTGGTTTGCACGTTGCCCTGACTGTGGTTTTTTTGGGTCGCTACCACCTTGGCTCCCGCTCCCAGCATCAAGCCGGAGGGAAGTTCAGTATCGGCAGAGGAACGGCCACCGGGCTGATTGATGTTCTGATAAAGCAGATCTTCGAAGATGGCCCGCGACTTTTTGAAGCCCACGGTGCTGGCGTTCGCCAGGTTGTTGGAGGTGACCGAAATATTGGTCTGCTGTGCATCCAACCCGGTCTTGCTGATCCAGAGTGCAGGATTCATGGTGTAACTCCTTGATTAGCTGATACGCAGCAGCTGGGTTTGGGCTTCATCATTCTCTTCGGCCGTCTTCATTATTTTGACCTGGGTTTCGAACTGGCGTTGCAACCGGATCAGGTTGGTCATCTCGTCCACCACATTGACGTTGCTCCCTTCAAGAGAGCCGGCAATCAAGCCAACATTGGCTGAGGCGGCTTCATTTTGACCATCCTTGCGGCGAAACAGACCATCCTGTCCCTTCTCCACGGCATCAGCAGCCGGATTGACCAGTTTTATCCGCTGAAAATCTTCCGGCAAGTTGGCGGCAGCCCCTTCTGGGCGGCCACTGATGGTTCCGTCACGATTGATCTCGAGTTTTTCCATCGGCATCGGCAGCACGATAGGTTGGCCACCGTCATCCACCAGGTTCAACCCGGTCGACGTTTGCAAATTGCCGGTCGCATTGACCTGCAAATTCCCCATGCGGGTATAGGCTTCGCCCCCTTTGGGGTCTTGCACCGCAATCCAACCCGGGCCATCAACTGCCACGTCGAGATCCCGTCCGGTGGTCATCAGCATGCCATGCTGCAGATTTTGACCAGGACGCTCCGCCATGGCGAACACACGAGTTGGCAAGCCCTCGCCAAACGCCTGCATGCTTCTTGCCTGCTCAAAGTCAGACTTGAAACCCGTGGTATTGGCATTGGCGAGGTTGTTACCCCGAACAGCCAAGCTGTTCATGGTCTCTTTGGCCCCGGACATGGCGATATAAAGCAGGTGATCCATGGCATTCTCCGTCAAACAGATGACTCTGACCGGAAGAAAGCAATTAGAATGCCAACAGATGAGTGGAGGAGTGTAATAAGTGGGGGCAGGGGGATTTCTGATGTACGGAAGGATAGAAAGAGTGGCGTATCCTGCAGATTGATTCCTGCAAGCAGCTCAAGCAACAGAGGTGATGCGCCCTGAACCCTTCTACCTTCACGGCCTAGCCACAATCAGATGCAGATGGCAAGTCTCGTCAGAGAGGCCGTGCCAGAAGAAATCAGTTAATGCCTATATCAAAGGCGCCACTCGGCCTTGTTCCCCAATATATGAGAATCGAGTAAGACCCATACTCGGTCAGAGATATCGTGGCAATGAGTGCAGGTGTTGTCATGTAGCTGTACATAGTTACGTTGACGAGGCCGATAGGGTAGTGAAATGGACGACAGCCCCTAGAAGAAGTTGGCGAGGCTGATGCCAAATTCTTTGGGATCGACGGTGTTTTCGATGCTCTCCTGCACACCTGACTTGGCCAAGTCCAGCCACTGCACATCGAGGTAGTGGCGCTGGGTAGCGTGATAGATCACCTTGACCATAGGTTTGAGCGGCTGCTGCTCGTTGCGCTGCATTACGATGGCCAATCGCTGGTTGGAAAGTTGCACCAGCGTTCCTACCGGATAGACCCCCATGCACTTGATGAACTTGGTCACCAGTTCGGCATCGAAGTGCTGATTGATCCCCTTGAGCAGGATGCGGAAGGCTTGGGTTGGCTGCATGCCAGCCTTGTAGACCCGATCCGCGGTGATGGCATCATAGACATCGACGATGCCGCTCAGGCGGGTATAGAGGGAGAGTTGATCGCCTTTGAGCCGCTGTGGGTAACCGGTGCCATCGAGCCGCTCGTGATGGTTGGCGGCCACCTCCAGCATGGTGGGGGTGATGCCCGGAGTATTGCTGAGGATCTCGTAACTATGCACCACATGCTGGCGCATGATGGCGAACTCCTCATCGGTCAGTTTGCCCGGTTTGTTGAGCACCTCGTCCGGGGTCATGATCTTGCCCACGTCGTGCAGCAGGCCCCCCAGGGTCAGCTCTTTGAGCACACTACGCTCCAGCCCCAGATAGCGGCCGAAGTTGGCGAGCAGAATGGCTACGTTCATGGAGTGCTCCATCAGGTAGGCATCCTTGGCGCGAATGCGAGCCAGACAGAGCATGGCATCGCCATGGGTGAACATGGTGTCCACCATCTCCTCGGCCACAGCGGCCAGCGGGGTGATGTCGATGGGTTCACCCGCTTTGAGGTGGCGAATGAATTTGCCCTGTAGCTCGCGTGCCTCCTGATAAAGACGGCGGATCTTCAGCTCCCGCCCTTCGCTGTTGGCACTGGCCCTGCGTCCCACTTGAGCGCTATTGGCATTGAGGTCGGGGGAGGTAACGGCTTCGCTCTCAGCACTGCCCAGTTTGCTGCGGGCCAGATCGATGCGCACCGTCAGCACCCCCTGTCGCACCAGATTGGCAATTTGCGCCACATTCGTCACCATTCCCATCTGGGCGATCTCCATTCCACCGGTCTGGCTGGCGATAGCAATAACATACATGCCGGGTTTCAGCTGGTTGACGGGGATCACGGGATAGGATGCTTGGGACTTCATGGATTTTTCCTGGCGTTTATTATTATGAGCATCGATCAGATGAGGTATTAGTGAGAAGTGTAACATTGGAAGCCCAGATCGTCATGATGGGTAACCCCTTAACAGTGGCGTTGTGGCCGCCGCCCGATATAATGACGCCCCTTTACTTGTTGGACCTGAGGTTGTGAATGCGGCTTGATAAATTTCTTTGCGATTGTTCTGATTTGACCCGCTCGCTTGCCGGCAAACTGATCCGTCAGGGTGAGGTCATGGTGGATGGCATTGTGGTCAAGCAACCCGCTTTTCATATCAATGAGCAGAGCCAGATCGAATTTGACGGTGTCACCTTGATGCTAGAGCAGCGCAACCGCTATTTCATGCTGCACAAACCGGTCGGTTACGTCTGTTCAAATGAAGACCCTGATCACCCGACAGTGTTTTTCCTGATGGATGAGCCTGCGATGGGCAAACTGCATGTGGTTGGGCGACTCGATCTCGACACCACGGGTCTGGTGCTGGTGACCGATGATGGTAAATGGTCCCACCGCATCACATCGCCGCGCCACGAGTGTGCCAAGACTTATCACGTCTGGCTGGCCGACCCGGTGAGCCCGGATGCCATCGAGCTGTTTGCCGAAGGTGTATTCCTGCGCAATGAGGATGACAAAACTCGTCCTGCCCAGCTTGAAATTCTCGATGAGTGCGAGGCCAGACTGACCATCCACGAAGGCAAGTACCATCAGGTCAAGCGCATGTTTGCCTCGATCGGCAACAAGGTGGTGGGCCTGCATCGTGAGCAAATTGGTAGCCTGGTGCTCGATGATGCGCTGGCGCCGGGTGACTATCGCGAACTCACTGCTGAGGAGATCGCGCTGTTCTGATTGCGCGTGCCTTATCGGGTTTCAGTGACCGCTGAAACCCAGTACCAGCGCGGTGCCCAGGGTGGCAATCAGGGCGCCAGCCCAAGCGGCAATGGATGGCCGCTCCCCCGAGTGCCACCACAACAGCGGCAGCAGTAGCACGGGAGTGGAGGAGGAGAGAATGGCCACCATGCCGACCTCGCCCTTACGCAAGGCCATCAGGATCAGGGTCATACCCAGCCCCATCGCCAGAAAACCGTTGGTGGCAATCATGGCAAGGATCTGGCGATTGACCGGTTTGAGCGGCATGGCCAGCGGCAAGCGCCCCAGCCGCAGGACGCAGTGGGCCAGCAGGGCACTGCCCATCCGGATACCCGATGCACTCACCGCATCCACCTCGCCACTCATCATCACCGGTTTGGCGATAATGGCCCCCAGACTCTGACAAAGCGCCGCCGTCAGGCCAAGACCAATCCCCAGCGCCAGATTGCCCCGGATCTGCTCCCACTCGTTGCTGCTACTGCGTCTGCCAAACAGGATCGCCAGCATTACGCCGGCAAACACCAGCATGGCCCCCAACAGTCGCCAACCAGTGAGTGTTTCGTTAAACAGCCAGAGCCCGAGCAGGGCAGAAAACAGCGCATGACAGGAGAAGAGCAGGGCACTGCGTCTTGGCCCCAACCGGTTCATGCAGGCAAACAGCGCCGTATCGCCAACAAAAATGCCGATCAGCCCCGAGATGGCAAGCAAGGGCAGTGCACTGGCAGTGAGTGTTTGCCAGCCACCAGTGAGCAGACTCACGCTGCCGAGCATGAGGCTGACCAGAAACATACGCCAGCGGCTGTAGGCAAATGCCCCCAGATGACGGGCCGGTTTGACCGAAATTAGCGCCGCAACTGCCCATAAACTGGCCGAACCCAGTGCCAGCCACTCATACCCCATAAAAACTCCTGAAAAAAATAGCCCGAAAGACTCCATCTCTCGGGCAAGCCCGATACAATACGGGGCGTTTTCGGGGATAACAAGAGCGGCATCAGGCATTCATCAGGCGCGCCCTCGGCCTTCCCCTCCTGCAGTGGTTTTATTCGAGGTTTTATCATGAGGTATGGTTTCTTCCCCAAGCTGGCGCAACGCTGGCTTTCCCCGCTATTGCTTGCCGTGTTGGCAGGGCCCTTGGCCCATGCAACTACAGTCGAGCAGCAGCCTCTGCTTGCTGATCGGCAAACCCTGATCAAGGGTAATGGCGGTGAGCCGGAGTCGCTGGATCCTGCGCTGGTGCGATCCGGTTTCCCGGGGGAGGCGGTACTGGTCGATCTGTTTGAAGGACTGGTCAGCGACGATGGGCAAGGGCATATCGTTCCGGCGCAGGCGCAGCGCTGGGAGATGAGTGAGGATGGACTGGAGTGGCGATTCTTCCTGCGTCCCCAGCTGAAGTGGTCCAATGGCGACCCTTTGGTTGCCGCTGATTTTGTCTATGCTTGGCGCCGTCTGCTCGATCCGGCAATGGGTTCCCCTTCCGCTGAGCTGTTGCTGGCGACTGGCATCAACAACGGCCAATCCATTTATGCGGGGGCACTGGAACTTGACAACCTGGGGATTGAAGCGCAAAGCGATCAGATCCTGAAAATCACCCTGGAACGACCCTCCCCCTATTTCCTGCAGCTGATCAGCCAGCGCCCCTTCGTGCCGGTTAGCCAGAAGGCGATAGCCAAGTTTGGCAAGCAGTGGACGGCGCCAGGCAAACTGGTGAGCAATGGTGCTTACCGGTTAGTACAATGGGTACCTCATGAGCGGCTTGAAGCTGAGCGTAATATCCAATACTGGGACGATCTCCATACCCGGATTGCCCGGGTCACCTATCTGCCAATCGCCTCGCAGCATGCGGAACGGCTGCGCTATGAGGCCGGCGAAATCCAGCTGACCAACAAGGTATCGCTCGGCTATTACCAGAAGATGAAGCGCGAATTCCCGGAGCGGCTTTGGGGTTTGCCGCTGTTTGGTACCTATCTCTACGCCTTCAATCTGAAGCGCCCCGAACTGCAGGATGTGCGGGTGCGTCAGGCGCTCTCCATGGCGATTGATCGGCAGCAGCTTATTGGCTCGGTGAGCGGGCAGGATGAGCTGGCGGCATGGTCGCTGTTGCCGGAGATGCCGGGTTATCCGCGGGTGGTCCTGCCCGTGGCCCTGGAGGATATGCCGACCCGGCAGGCCAAAGCGGCAGCACTGCTGTCAGCGGCGGGGTATAACAGTGCGAATCCGCTAAAACTGAGCATTACCTACAACACCGCCGAGACCCACAAGAAGATGGCGCAGGCTATCGCGGCCATGTGGCAGAAGCTGGGGGTGCAGGTCACCCTCAACCATCTGGAGTGGGGGGGTTATCAGATGGCCAAGGATAGTGGTGACTTCCAGGTCGCCAGAAGCTTCCTGTTTGGCGATTACGTGGAGCCGTCAGCCATGCTGGGGAGTTTCCGTTGCCAGGATCTGCGCAACGAGAGTGGTTACTGCAATGCCGATTTTGATCTGTTGCTGGAGCAGGCTGGCAACACGCTGGACAGCGCGAGCCGAGTCGAACTCTATCGACATGCCGAGCAGTTGCTGCTTGAGGAGGTGCCGATCCTTCCCGTGTATCATTACAATCAGATGAGGCTGGTCGATCCCACACTACGTGGGCTGCCTAGCGAGAGTTTGAGAGGGACGATTGCCACCAAGGATCTCTATTTCAGCCAGCAGTGAGGAGCATTGAATGAAACTTGCCATTATTTCCGACATCCACGGCAGCATCATTGCGCTGGAGCGGGTGCTGACCCTGCTTGAGCCATGGCAGCCCGATCACTACCTGCTGCTCGGTGATCTGCTCAATCATGGGCCGCGTAACCCTCTGCCTGAAGGGTATAACCCGCCAGCCGTGGCCGATCGGCTCAATGAGTTGGCTTCGCAGATCATCGCCGTGCGTGGCAACTGTGATTCTGAAGTGGATCAGATGTTATTGCGTTTCCCCATCACCGCCCCCTACAACCAGCTGCTGGTCGATGAACGGCGCTGGTTTGTCAGCCACGGCCATCTCTATCATCCTGACGAGGTACAACTGCCGCCGGGTAGTCTGTTCCTGAGCGGCCATACCCATGTACCGGTATTGGAATGGCAGGGTGAGCGAGTATTGATGAATCCGGGTTCAATCTGTTTTCCGCGCGGCGAATTGCCTGCCAGTTATGGTAGCTATGAGGCCGGGGTGCTTCGAGTGAATGCGTGTGAGGATGGACGAGAGTTGCTGCGATTGGCGCTATAAAAAACGGACAGAAAAATGCAAGGCCTGATAAGAGATGTCAGGCCTTGATACCGTAGGAACGGGTGCCAGAGCGAGTGTTGCCTTTGGCGTCATAGGTCAGGCTGTTGCGATCGCGCAGCTGACTCAGAAAGGTTGCCAGACGACGGTTGGAGACGATGCTCAGTTCAAGCAGCCGACCGTTGATATCATTTTGTGCTTGGCATGCATCCAGTTTTTCACGCAGCTGCGTCATCTCATCGGGATAGGCTGCCAGCTGTAGTGCCAGTTCCGGCATCTCTGCCAGCGTCTTGTCCAGGGTTTCTATCGCAGCAAGCAACAGCTGTTTGCGCTCGGTCAGTGCAGGCAGGGCCAGTGCCTGATGCTGCTCGAGCAAGCGGAACTCCTCTTCCAGAATGCCTTGCATCTGGGTGAGGTAATCATCTTGGGTGTGCAGTAACGAAGGTAAGTCCATCATCTAAGAACGTTGTCCAGATTAGCTTCAAAACTGAACATCTTCTTGGCTACTGCATCGCTATTGACCTGATATTCGCCACTCGCGACGGCTTTTTTCAGTTGTTCGACCTTGCTTTCATTACCGGTAGACGCGGTATTGAGGGTCTGTTGCATCTTTTGCAATTGTTGCGCCTCACTGGTCAAGGAGACTGAGTCCAGCTTGACAGTAGCCGCTTTGTTTTCGGGCGATGAGGTGACTGACTTGCTGCCTGTCCCCTGGCTGTTACCGGTATTTTGCAACCGATTATTCGCCAAGTTGTTGATATTGTTGATGGCCATTTTAGTTACCTTCGTCTGCTTTAAGGTTTGCTTACCTGTTTATCGGTGCAGCAGGTCAGAACTTTAGAAAAATTATCGAACATCTGGCATTAGAAAGTGATCGATACAGCACCAACACCACTTACTTTACCCTCAACGGTTTTGCCGGATCGAATATTGACGAGTTTGATGATCTCTCCGAAGCTGCCATCTTGCAAGGCTCGGGCCATGGTTTTGATCTGGAAGTTGTTGTTTTCTGCTGTCAGGGTGACCTGATCCCCTTTGCATACCACACACACCTGGCTCAAACGGATGGGCTGCCCCGGTTTGATTTCGCGTTTGCTACGTACCCCTATGAGTGGGGTGGGGTCGGTCAGATAGTCGCCACGGATCAGGGTTTGATCCTGATAGGCAAGTATAAGTTGCGGCTCGGTCAGCAGATCCCCTTTAGCAATAGGGTTGGCGACGGTGACATAGGGTTTTTGAATGCTAACCCGTACAGGCAAATAGACATCCCAAGGTTTGTCTTCTTCACACTTAAGGTAAACAGTTGTATTTCGACGAATTTCCATTTTAGCGGGTAAGCTGATGGTTAATCGGTCTTCGCAGCGGGTCAGTGGGAGCCGTTCATCCAGCGTTGCCGAGGTGACATCAGCCCTGGCATCCAAGGGCACTTCTAGCTGGCCATAAACGAACTCTTGCGCTTTTTCTTGCAGATAGGTGGTGACGTCCGAGGCATAGCTGGAAGAGATGCTACCTAAAAAGAGGCTGATGAGTAAAAGACGGTTAATCATTTTCGCTCGTTGGTCGATAAGTTGTTCACGCATATCACCATATTTAACTATGATTGCTTCAGAATCTGTTTGTGGTCACATCGATAGTCTGATGCAATCCATTACGCATGCATGATTAATGCCAAGCGTCTTTTAGGGAGTGTTTATGGCCAGTATCCTGGACTCGGTCAACCAACGTACCCAGCTAGTGGGGCAAAACCGGCTGGAGTTATTGTTATTTCGTCTCAATGGACGTCAAAGATTTGGCATTAACGTATTTAAAGTACGTGAGGTGTTGCAATGTCCGCATTTGACCGTGATGCCCAAGTTGAACTCCTGCATTCGCGGGGTTGCCCATATTCGTGGCCAGACTATTTCTGTCATCGACCTCAGCATGGCGGTGGGTAAGCGCCCGATTGAAGATTTGAGCAAGTGCTTCATCATTATCTCTGAGTACAACCGATCTGTTCAGGGTTTTCTGGTGCACTCGGTCGAGCGCATCATCAATATGAATTGGGAATCCATCTTGCCGCCTCCTAAAGGGGCTGGCCGTATCAACTACATGACCGCAGTCACTGAGGTCGATGGTGAGCTGGTAGAGATCCTGGATGTTGAGCGGATCCTCAACGAAATTTCTCCGGTATCTACTGAAGTAAGCCAAGAGTTGGTGGAAGCCAGTTCCGATCATCCGACTTTGGGGCGCCCTGTGCTGGTTGCAGATGACTCGTCTGTCGCGCGTAAACAGGTGCAACGTGCACTTGCAGCGATTGGGGTTGAGTGTGTGCTGGCAAAAGATGGTCGGGAAGCGTTAAACATGCTGCTGGAAATGGCCAAGAATGGCCCTATCAAGGATCAGATTGCGCTGGTGATTTCAGATATCGAAATGCCGGAAATGGATGGTTATACCTTTACTGCCGAGATCCGGAATAATCCAAATCTCAAGGATTTGCATGTTATTCTGCATACATCCCTCAGTGGGGTATTTAACCAGGCAATGGTGCAGAAAGTCGGTGCGAACAACTTCATCGCCAAGTTTCAACCGGATGAGTTGGCCAAAGCCGTACAAAACGCACTCTAATAAAGAAGAATCGCTGCATGAAGACACTTTCGGACGACTTATACAAACAGTTCAGCAACTTTCTGGCGGTACAGAGCGGGATCGTGCTGGGTGATAACAAACAGTATCTGGTGAAGAGCCGTCTTTCACCTTTGATGGCGCAGTTTGGCATCGAGAGTTTGTCTGATCTGGTCACTCGTGCAATGAGTGTACGAGAGCGTGACTTGAAAATGGCGGTGGTTGATGCCATGACCACCAACGAGACCCTTTGGTTTCGTGATACCTATCCGTTTCAGTTACTGACCGATAAAATTTTCCCAGAGTTGGGAAAAAGTGGTCGTCCCATCAAGATCTGGTCTGCTGCGTCATCATCCGGGCAGGAGCCCTACTCAATTGCCATGACAGCTATTGAGCAACAGATGAAAAAACCCGGCACCTTGCCTGGTGGCGTGCAGATTGTGGGAACGGATATTTCGACAACTATGTTGAACCAGTGCAAGGAGGGTGTCTATGACAGCCTGGCCTTGGCTCGGGGGTTGTCACCAGAGCGCAAAAAAATGTTTTTTGAGCCCTATGGTGATAGCAAGATGCGCGTAGTTGAGCGAGTCAGAAAATTGACCACTTTCCGGCCAATAAATCTGCTGGAAAGTTACAGCTTGCTCGGAAAATTTGACATTATTTTTTGTCGTAATGTGCTTATCTACTTTGCTCCGGATGTGAAGTCGAAGATCCTCAACCAGTTTGCCAGCAGCCTTAACCCTGGTGGTTATCTGATGCTGGGTGCGTCAGAATCATTGGCCGGCCTGACCGACAGATTCGAGATGATCCGTTGTAATCCAGGGATCGTTTATAAGGTTAAATAGGCCCGGTAACCGCGTAATCTGAGGGTTGTCTAGACCCTTACTGTGATACCAGAGGGAAGCATTTTGCTTCCCTCTTTCTTTATGTTTGACCTCAGAATCACGTCGATACAGGTGAAAAATGAGGATCGGCTCTCCCCTTTATAGGGTCGGTTCCTGCGATCTTTTCGCTATATCAGGCGCTGCTATTTCGAACCACGCTACCGTGTACTCTATTCTGGCATACCTATTGCAAGACAAATACCAAGCAGGAGGTGTGCTATGGCTCTTTCATTTGACAAGGTATTTGGTGTGCATCAACACACGATCGGCGTTCGTGCCAAGCGTGCTGAGGTGCTTTCAAGCAACATTGCCAATGCTGATACCCCGGGGTTTAAAGCTAGGGATATCAATTTTGCTCAGGCGCTGCAGGATGCCCAACATCAGCAGGGTTTTGGACTGGCAACGACCAGCGAGAAGCACTTTGCCTTGAATATGGATGCCCCAGGTACTGTGCAATATCGCAATCCGTTACAACCGGACACCGGCGATGGCAATACCGTTGACGTGCAGCAGGAACGTAGTGATTTCCTGCGTAACAGTCTTGAGTATCAAACCTCCCTGGAATTTATGAATGGCAAGATCAGCGGCCTGCTCAAGGCCCTGAAAGGAGAACAGTGATGAGTTTGTTCAAGGTCTTTGACATAGCAGGCTCGGCTATGAGTGCACAGTCTGTGCGGCTCAACACGGTTGCCAGCAATATGGCCAACGCAGACAGTGTCAGCTCCAGTGTGGAAAATACTTACCATGCCCGGCGGCCAATATTTGCCGCTCAGCTTGACCAGGCAATGTCTGATAAACAGGGGGCAGTCGGGGTTGAGGTGAAGGGAATTGTTGAGAGCAAGGCTCCTCTGCTTAAGGAATTTAACCCGAATCACCCGATGGCGGACAAAGATGGCTTCATCTTCAAACCGAACGTCAACATGGTGGAAGAGATGGCTGACATGATCAACGCGTCCCGCAGTTACCAGACTAACGTCCAGGTTGCCGACTCGGCCAAGAGAATGTTGCAGCAGACACTCCAGCTTGGCAAGTCCTGATAGGAGGGATGCAATATGGTCGATACAACCAACAGTGTGAACGGTATCAGCCGTACCACACCTCAGACGACGACAGCTCCCAAAAAAGAGCTGGATCAGGCTTCCTTTTTGAAACTGCTCACTATGCAGCTGTCGTATCAGGATCCCTTCAAGCCGGTTGATAACGCCCAGATGCTCTCCCAGATGACGTCAATGTCAACCTCGGAGGGGATTAATAGCTTGTCGACCCAGATGGGGAACCTCAATACCCTGATGACCTCCAGCCAGGCACTGCAAGCCTCTGCTTTGGTAGGACAGAATGTGCTGCTACCTAGCAATATCGGTTATCTGGAAAAGGATGGCTCCGTCAACGGTGTTGTGGCAGTCGGTGTCGAGAACAAGTACTCGAACGTCAAGATAACAGTGGAAGATGAAAAAGGTCAGGTTATCCAGGAGTTCCCTCTGGAAGGTGATTTGCGGGGCAACGTTGAATTCTCCTGGGATGGGAAAGACAAGTCAGGCAATCCAGCCAAGTCTGGAAAATATGTGATTAAAGCCAACGGCACCATGGATGGAAAGTCTGAGAGCATCTCGGCCCTGACTTATGGCAAGGTCGATAGTGTGGTTCTGGGTAATGGAACCAATCCGACCCAGCTCAACCTGAGAGGTCTTGGCACCACAACGCTTAACAGTATCCTGCAAATTTCAGGGTCTAATCAAAACAAACCAACTACTCAGTCAAAAACCACGTCGACAGCATCGATCTAAGGAGCTGGATATGTCATTTAACAATGCCTTGAGCGGTGTCAACGCGGCACAAAAAGATTTGAACGTCACCGCAAACAACATTGCCAACGTCAACACCATGGGCTTTAAAGAGTCTCGTGCCGAGTTTGCGGATGTCTATGCCAACTCCATCTTTGTCAATGCCAAGACCCAGGTCGGTAATGGTGTGGCGACCGGGGCGGTGGCCCAGCAGTTTCATCAAGGGGCGCTGCAATTTACCAATAACGCACTGGATCTGGCGATCCAGGGCAACGGCTTTTTTGTGACCTCCGACGGTCTGACCAACCTGGATCGTACTTACACCCGTGCCGGGGCCTTCAAGCTCAATGAAAACAGCTATATGGTCAACAATCAGGGCCATTATCTGCAAGGGTATGAAATAAACGCCGATGGTACGCCTAAGGCGGTCAGTATCAATGCGACCAAGCCGATCCAGATCCCTGACCGTGCTGGAGAACCAATTAAGACCTCCAAGATTGACGCCAGTTTCAACTTGCCGTCGACAGCGTCGCCTTTGCCTGCCGGTACAGGTGCCGGGGATGCCTCCACATTTAATATAAAGGATTCAAAAACGTACTCCTCTTCTACCTCTGTGGTGATTTATGACTCACTGGGGGAGCCCCACACCATCACGCAATATTTTGTCAAAGAGGCTGATCCGGCAGATCTGACCAAGCCTGCCAATCCGACCGCTTGGCGTATGTATCTCTACCAAGGCGATAAGCCCATTGATATTGTCGGTGGTGTAACACCAACCATGGCCGCTGGTTTGACCCCTGCACCTTCTGGTGCCCGAATCACCTTCGGGGCAGATGGCAAGATGATTACCCCGACCACACCAGCTACCATCAAGACAGAGCAATTGGGAGCCGCGCCCCCAGCAGGCGCTGGCATTATCACTAACGGTGCAGATCCCACCCAACAGGTGGATATCAACTTCGGAACAGTGACCCAGTATGCCTCACCGTTTGAAGTCAACAAGTTGACTCAGGATGGTTCCACTGTCGGCCGTTTGACCAAGGTGGAGATCACACCTGATGGGATTGTCTCTGCGACCTACAGTAACGCCACCACCATCAAGGTTGCTATGGTTGCGATGGCTAAATTCGCCAACTCGCAAGGGCTGACCCAGGTGGGGGATACCTCCTGGCGGCAATCTCTGCTATCTGGCGATGCCTTGCCGGGGACGCCCAACTCAGGGACTTTTGGCACCATCAAGTCATCCTCGCTGGAGCAGTCCAACGTGGATTTGACCTCCGAACTGGTTGACTTGATCACTGCCCAGCGTAACTTCCAGGCAAACTCCCGTTCCCTGGAGGTCAACAGTTCGTTGCAGCAGACCATCCTGCAAATTCGCTAATAGCGCAATTTAGTATCATGAGAGGGGCCGAGGTCCTGATGCCAGTCAGTTAAGCCTGACTGGCATTTTTGATTGGTTTTTTCACACTGTACGGCTGTGGCCTTGGCTTCACGCAGCGGGGAGGGGCCACCGATGGGATGGCCAAGTACCTGGCCAGCGCTCGGCGCTAGTCAATTTCAGCGCATTTATCAGCAAATAATCCCGCCATCAAGGCGGTTTTTCTGTTTTGGGAACAAGGAGATGGGGCTGAACTGCCGCTAGGTGTGGCGACAATCCCCCAAGTTGGTCAGTTTGTGCTACCATAGCGCTCGTTTTTTGACATCTCACTTCACGTTCGCCGCCAGATTGCCCATCGGGCTGTCTGCCCGGGTCGTGACTTTGCACCATCATGCCTGATGATGTCACCTCGGATAGCGAGCTAACAAGATACTGTTAGCAACGACACCATCAAGAGCTCATGAGATAAGGAGATCGGGTAATGAAGCAATATCAAAGCTGGCTGGCTGATTATTTAATGAGTCGCCGTGACGGGGACCACGCCATGGCCTCCGAACTTGCCAACTCCATCTGCGCCTTCTGGAAGGATCAGGGAGATGAAGCTGAAACCAGTAAGTGGCAGCAGCGCTACCAGCAACACATAGAGCAGGCGCAGTAAGGCCCACTAGCTCTTCACTCATAAAAAACCGGCGTACATGGCGTAATGCCGATCAGTTAAGGATCTATTGACCGATCCTTCTGAGGTGTGAAAATCCGAAACCTGTTGATTGGTTTCGGATTTTTTATGCGTATCGAACAGGCTCTCGACTTCCTTCACCCAACAAATACTGCCCAGTTTTAGCCACTATCTGTAGTGGTCAACTAAATCCGACCCCATTCCCTCCGCTGCTTTTGGCCTATTTTTGCGAAAAAAACGCGGTTTAGCTCAGCTGAAACAGCAGAGGCCAGCCCTGCTCATTGCAGTAGCGCTGCTCTTTTTCGAGGTTTTGCATCAGCAGGCGATTCTCTTCACTCCAGCTGGCGGGCAGGTTGACCACCAGTTGATCGCCGGCAGCCTGCACGTTCCACTCCGGTAGCAAGTTGTCTTGCCGCTTGTGATGGGCGGCGACCGCGAGGCGCAGAATGCGGATGCAGCGCAGCACTGTTTGCAGATCGTGGTTGGGCAGGGCTGGCAGTTCGGAGAGCTTGAGCCCCTTGCGCTGAAAGCGTGCCAGCGCGGCGAGCAACGCCTGATCATCCTGGTTGAAGCCGGGCAGGTCGGTGTGTTGCAGGATATAGGCGGAGTGGCGATGAATGCCGCTGTAGTTGATGGCAAGGCCAATTTCGTGTAACCGCGCCGCCCAGCCGAGGATGGCGCGGTAGGGCTCCATCTCCATCTGCCACGGCTCTTGCAAGGTATCGAACAGCGTCAACACGCTCTGTTCCACCCGGGCGGCTTGTTTGCGGTCCATCCGGTAGTGAGTGCCGAGCGCCTGGGCGGTGCGCTCGCGGATATCGTGGTGCTGCAAGCGCTCCTCGAACTCGTAAAGGAGCCCTTCGCGCAGGGCGCCGTCAGAGTAGTCGAGTCGCTCAATAGGCAGCGAGGTAAACAGCCCTAGCAGGATAGCCACAGCCGCGGCAAACACCTCTTGTCGCTCTTCGGTGAGCCCCGCCAGCTTGAGGTTGTCGACCCGCTTGCGCTCGATCATCATCGCCTTGAGCCGCTCCAGCCCCTCCAGGGTAATGCTGCCATCAGTCAGCCCTTCTCCCTGCAGCACGTCACGCACCGTACGAATGGAGCCGGAGCTGCCAAGGCAGCTCTGCCAGCCCAGCTTGCGATACTGGTTGATGATGGGGGCGAGCTGGTGCTGCGCCTCCAGCACCGCATTGCTGAAGTGTTTGTCGCTCAGCTTGCCGCTGGCAAAAAAGCTCTGGGTAAAGCTGACGCAACCCATCTTGCGGCTGGTGAGAGCCTTGTGATCAAACCCCTCGCCGATGATGAGCTCGGTGCTGCCACCACCGATATCCACCACCAGCACCTGACCTTCAATATGCTGGGTATGGGCGACCCCTTGATAGATGAGGCGCGCCTCCTCCTGCCCGCTGATGATCTCGATGGGGTGGTTGAGCACCTTGGCTGCTTCACTCACAAATTCGCGGGCGTTGCTGGCGCGGCGCAGGGTATAGGTACCTGCGATGCGGATCTGATCCTGCTTGATATTGGTGAGGCGCTCGGCAAACAGCGACAGGCAGGCTAGGCCACGGGCCATCGCCTCCGGGCTCATCCGCTTCTGCTCATCCATCCCCTCGGCCAGACGCACGCGCTCCTTGATGCGATCGACGATGCGAAAACGCCCTTCGCTCAGGTGAGCGATCACCATGTGAAAACTGTTGGAGCCGAGATCCACGGCGGCATAGAGACTATTGTCCATTGTTTGACTCGATACGTTTGAGATAGTCGTAAATCGCCACCTGAGAGCGAATTTTGCGGCGGTTGCCCCGCTTCACATACTCGTTCTGCTGGTCGGCATCGATCACCCGCGCCTTGCAGGTATCACTCAGTTGTAGCTCGAGAATGTCCATGATGCGCTGCTTGAGGCGCTCATCATAAATGGGGGTGCCCACCTCGATCCGGCCGTCGATATTGCGGCTCATCCAGTCGGCGCTGGAGATATAGAGCTGGGAGTTGCCCTTGTTGTGAAACACCATCACCCGCGGGTGCTCGAGGAAGCGGTCGATGATGCTGATCACCTTGATGTTGTCACTGAGGCCCGGCACCCCCGGACGCAGGGCGCACATGCCACGGATGATCATCTGGATCGGCACTCCCGCCTGACCGGCGGCATAGAGGCGGTTGATGAGATCCTTGTCCACCAGATTGTTGATCTTGAGGATGATACCGCTCGGCTGGCCCGCCTTGGCGTTTGATAGCTCGTTGTCGATGAGGCGATAGAGCTGACGGCGGCTGTTGATGGGGGAGACCAGCAGGTGGTTGAACTTGTAACGCTTATAGGGGTACTCGATGTATTCAAATACCCCCTCCACCTCGGCGGTGATATCAGGGTGGCGGGTCAGCAACGAGAAATCGGTGTAGATCTTGGCGGTCTTCTCGTTGAAGTTGCCGGTGCCGATATGGGCGTAGCGCACCGCCTCGCCATGTTCGTGACGGGTGATGAGGCAGAGCTTGGAGTGGATCTTGAGGCTCGGCACCCCGAACACCACCTTGACCCCGGCATCGGTGAGGATGTTGGCCCAGTCGATGTTGGCCGCTTCGTCGAAACGGGCGCGCAGCTCGACCACCACGGTCACCTTCTTGCCGTTGTTGGCGGCATCGATAAGGGAGTGGATGATCCGCGACTTCTTGGCCACCCGGTAGATATTGATGCGAATGGCGCTCACCGCCGGGTCGAACGCCGCCTGACGCACCAGCTCGGTGAAGTGGTGGAACTTGTGGTACGGGTAGTAGAGCAGAATATCCTGCTTGGTAATCGCATCGAAGGCGTTGACGAAGCCGTCAAAATCACGGCAATCGAGGGCCGGTAGCTTGGGGTTTTCCAGATAGTCCCGGCCCACGTTGGGGAAGCCGATGAAATCCTTGAAGTTGTGGTAGCGCCCGCCCGGCATGATGGCGTCGTAGCTGCTGATCTGCAGCTTGAGCTTGAGGAAGCTTATCATGGCGGCGGGCATCTCCCGCTCGTAGACGAAGCGCACCGGCATGGCGGTAAGGCGCTGTTTCAAGCCATCACTCATCTTGTCTACCAGGCTCAAGTCCAGCTGGTCGGAGAGATCATATTCGGCATCCCGGGTCAGCTTCACCGCATAGGCGGCAATCTCGTCGTAGTCGAAGAAGCCCTTGAAGATCTCGTCGAGACAGAAGCGGATGACGTTATCCAGAATGATGATCTGTTTCTTGCGGCGGGTCCCTTCCGGCGGTAACTGGAAGAAGCGGGGCAGGTCGTCGGTCGGCACTTCCACCAGCGCGTACTGGATCACCTGACCATCTTTTTTCATTTCGACGGCCAGATAAGTGTGTTCGTCCTTGAGAAACTTGACCGGGTTGACCTCCTTGTTGAGCAGGATCGGGATGATGTGGCGCAGCACTTTTTCCCGGAAAAAGACCCGTAGCCACTGCTGGATCGATTCGGAAATCTGGCTCTCATTGACCAGAAAAATGTTGTGACGGGCCAGCGCGATCAACAGCTCCTTGTAGGTGTTGTCGAACGCTTCGCCAAGGGCCATCACTTTCTGCTGGATGGCGCGCAGCAGCACCTTGGCATCGTCCCCGCCACCGTGAACTTCACTAATGAGGATCCGGCGCTTGACGTCAGAGACCCGCACCTTGAAAAACTCATCCTGGTTGGAGGAGAAGATCCCCAAAAAACGGACCCGCTCGATGAGGGGCACTGTTTTGTCCATTGCCTCTTGCAACACCCGTTCATTGAATGAGAGCCAGCTCAGCTCTTTCTCTTCATACTGCTTGTCGGTGCTCATGTTATGCCTCTGTATCAGGTCGCGTCTGCGCGGCAGTTATGGCGTGAGAAGATGTCAGATTGATGACAAGAGAGTTACTCGTGCAACGCCTCATCGATATCAACCACCAGATCGTCGGAGAGGGACTCCAGCGCGGTGATCAGGGTCTCCATCGCCAGTCCGTCAGGCAGGGCAACCAGCGCATGGGCATAGAAGAGTGGGGCGCCGGAGTGAGGGGCCGGTTCGCAGCCAGTGGTAAGGTCGGCCACATTGATCTCGAGCTGGCGCAGGATGCTGGCCACTTCGTGGACGATACCGGGGCGGTCGTTGCCGGTCACCGTCATCATCACCTGATGAGCCGGTTCTGCGGTGGGCGTTCCTTCGGCAAAGCTGATGGTGAGCCCGGGTAACAGGGCCAGCGCTTCGCACAGGCTGCGATAGTGATCATCGGGGACAGATACATGGAGGATACCGGCAAATTGGCCCGCCAGCTCGCTCATGGCACTGCCCAGCCAGTTGCCCTGTTCGCGGCTGATGACGGCAGCCAGACTTTCGACGATACCGGGTTTGTCTGCACCGATCACGGTGACCACCAATTGCTTTTGCATCCTGCTCTCCTTGATATGGGATGTTATGCCTATTGCCATTGTGCCTGCAGTGGCTGGTCATATGAAGCCCCGCAGACTGACCAATAGATAAAAATCCGGTGCTTTGACATTTTCCAGGTACTTGACTGCTGCCTTGCCCTGTTGCGGCTGTGGTAAAGTGGTGCCCCTTTCGTGTTGTGAACTGGAACGTGCTCTGATGAATACCTTTGTCGTATCGGGATTGCTGTTGTTTGCACTGCTGGTGATGGCGATTTTCTGGCTTCGATTCCGGCCGAAGAAACGTCTTCCCTACGATCTTCGGGAGACCTTGCTCAGCCCTGAAGAGCACGCTTTCCTCAGAGTGCTAGAAATGGCGGTGGGCGACAAGGTTCGGGTATTTGCCAAGGTGCAGGTAGCGGAAGTGCTGACGCCCGAGGTGGGGCTTGGCAAAAGTAAATGGCAACAACACCTCGGCAAGATCAGCGGCAAGCATTTCGACTATTTGCTGTGTCATCCCGCCGACCTCTCTTTTATTTGTGCCATCGAGCTCGGTGACAGCACCCACCGTCATCAGAAACGCAAGGTTCGCGACTCGGTTCTGCAAACAGCCTGCGATAGCGCGGGTCTGCCCCTGCTGCAGATCGCAGAAAATGGTCACGGTCTTGAGCAAGAACTGCGTGAGCTGATTTTGCCGTTACTGATCAAACGTAGCGAGCCTGTGGTGGATGCGCCGATACCGGGGCAGCGCCGCGAGCCAACCTTCAATCCCCTGTTGCTGGATGGGGTCGATGTTGGCACTGGCAGTCATGGTCGTGCAGCGCCAGAATCGATCGCCACTGCTGGCGCTCAATTACCGGCGGGGTCATCCCGGCACAGTAAGTGGACGGCAGAGTTACCTGCGATGGAGGGGGATCTGGCAGAGAGCTTATTCATCGATACGGAGGATGATGAAGAGCAAGAGGTTCACCACTGCCCCCGTTGTGATGCCCCCCTGCTGGAGAGGGAAGCAAAGAAAGGGCCACATGCAGGTCAGCTGTTCTTGGCGTGTAGCCGCTTTCCCGATTGTCGCTATGCGGCGCCCCACCACCGTCACCCCCACTGAGTTTGTCTCACTGTGCTGTATGCTGCCCTCTGACGAGGGCAGTTTGCTTTCCGCCTCTGGCTGCCTTGGTTGCAGAAGAATTGTCGACAAATTCAACTAGTCTCCCGTTTCTGTCGATACACTTAGCCTAGCGCGACAGTTTTTGACAATGCGTCGGAATTTTGGCACTTTGTGCACCAGCAACAAAACAGTCAAAAACTGTTTGATGAGAAAAAACAATAAATTAGTTCAGGCTATCGCGAGGGATGGATATGGTGGAGATGGGCGTGTTGATTGTTGATGCCGATGGGCAACGACGTCAGCAATTGGGAACTGTGCTCTCGTTTATGGGGATCCCGTGGCAGGAGGTGGCCGAAGGCGATCTGGATGTGGCCATCGAATCCTCAGGCCCGCTGCAAGGGGTGCTGGTGGGCGATCTGGCGGGTCGGGAGTTGCCGGATCTGCTGACAGCCTTCCCGCGAACCCCCTTCCTCTCGCTGGTCGCGGCGGAGCTGCCCAACAACAATTTCATCGGGGTAGCGCTCTCTCCTTTTACCTATGAGTCCCTCACCCGCCATCTGCATTTTTGCCAGGCTTTTGTCTCCTTACATCCTCGCCAGCAGACCCATGACAAGGGGCAGGCCCTGCTGCGTTTGCTGGTGGGCAAAGGGAAGGGGATCCAGGAGGTGCGCCGCCTCATCAGTCAGGTGGCCGAGACTGATGCCAACGTGCTGATCCTGGGCGAATCCGGCACTGGCAAAGAGGTGGTGGCCCGTGCCATTCATGAACTCTCTCCCCGCAGTGCCGGTCCTTTCGTGCCCATCAACTGCGGTGCCATCCCCGCCGAGCTACTTGAGAGCGAGCTGTTTGGTCATGAGAAGGGATCATTTACCGGTGCTGTGGCAGCCCGTCGTGGCCGCTTCGAGTTAGCCCAGGGGGGCACTCTATTCCTCGACGAAATAGGCGACATGCCGATGCCGATGCAGGTCAAGTTACTGCGGGTGCTGCAGGAGCGGTTGTTCGATAGGGTGGGGGGCAGCAAGCCCATTCAGGCCGATGTGCGGATCATTGCGGCGACCCACCGGGATCTGGAGGCGATGATCCGCACCCAGGGATTTCGTGAAGATCTCTACTATCGCCTCAACGTATTTCCTATTGAGACGCCGCCACTGCGGGATCGCATCAACGATATTCCGCTGCTGCTGCAAGAGCTGCTCAACCGCCATGCCGAGCAGCATCACGGTTTTATCCGGCTGACCCAGCGGGCGATGGAGTCGCTGATGCAGTACCCCTGGCCCGGCAACGTGCGCGAGCTCTCCAATCTGCTGGAGCGGTTGCTGATCCTCTACCCTCACCAGATCGTCGATGTGGCAGACTTGCCGAGCCGTTATCGGCTGCTGCCTTGCGAGCCACGGGATGAGCGGTTGACCGAGATGGATGAACGGGATGCGCTGGCGGCAGTATTCCAACAGCCGATCGAACTGGATCACGCAATGGCCTCGCCCCGCACCATGCAGTTGCCGGAGGAGGGGGTCAACCTCAAAGAGATGCTGGCTGACCTCGAAGTGGAGCTGATCCGTCAGGCGCTGGAGTCGCAGGACGGGGTAGTGGCCCGTGCGGCTGACCTGCTTGGCATGCGCCGTACCACCCTGGTGGAGAAGATGAAAAAATACGGCATGAGCAAAGACGCATAAGGGTCAAAGCCTTGACGCTAGCGCACAATTCTTTGTTTTAATTCACATATTTTAGTGGCATGGAAATTGAATAACCTGACCCAATAGCCAGTTTGAGGTCAGCTTTATGACAATCCAGCAGCAGGACATGCCACTCCAGTCCCACGAAGTGAGCCAGCTCTATGCCATCTTCAAGGCGCTCCCCACCGGGGTGTTGCTGCTTGATGGGGCAGGGGTGGTCACCCGCGCGAATCCGGCGGCCATCTCCCTGCTGGGTGAGCCACTGGAAGGGGAGCTCTGGCGCCACATCATTGCCCGCTGCTTTGAGCCGCGCGAGGATGATGGCCACGAGATCTCCCTGCGCGACGGGCGCCGGGTGCAACTCTCGACCCAGCCGCTGCCGGATCAGCCCGGCCAGCTGGTCTTTATCAACGACCTGACCGAAACCCGCAAACTGCAAGACCGCATCAACCATATGAAGCGGCTGTCGGCGCTGGGCAATATGGCGGCCTCGCTCGCCCACCAGATCCGCACCCCGCTCTCTGCCGCCATGCTCTATGCCGCCAATCTGGCCAACCGCACCCTCAAGCCGGAATCCCGCACTCAGTTTCAGCAGAAGCTGATGGCCCGTTTGCAGGATCTGGAGAAACAGATCAACGACATCCTGCTGTTTGCCCGCAACGGCGACAACCAGGTAGTCACCCCCATCTCGGTACAAGGGCTGCTGGCCGAAGTGCAGGCCGGTGCCGAGGCCTTTTGTGCCCAGCAGGGTTGCGAGCTGCACATGGAAGCGCCGGAGCCGGATCTCTGCCTGCTGGCCAACAGCAGCGCGCTGGCGGGCGCCATCAACAACCTGATCGCCAATGCCCAGCAGGCGGGGGCGACGTCGCTGCTGGTCAGTGCGGTGCGCAGCGGCGCCCGGGTGGAGATGCGTATTATCGACAATGGCAAGGGGATCCCCTCTCACCAGCTTGGTCAGGTATTCGAACCCTTCTTTACCACCCGATCCCAAGGCACTGGCCTCGGTCTGGCGGTGGTGCAATCAGTAGTACGTGCCCATCAGGGGGAGGTCGGCGTGGCCTCGGTGCCCGGTGAGGGCACCTGCTTTACTCTGTCGTTCCCCCTGCATCAGCAACCGGTGCAGCTTGGAGGTGTAGCATGACACAGGCCAGAATACTGGTAGTTGAGGATGACAATGGCCTGCGCGAAGCGCTGGTGGACACCCTGTTGCTGGGCGGTTATGAATGCCGTGAGGCAGACAGCGGCGAGCGGGCTCTGCTGATCCTCTCCCGTCAGCCATTTGACATGGTGATCTCCGATATCCAGATGGGTGGGATGGATGGCCTCACCTTGCTGGCCACCATCCGTCAGCAATATCCGCAAATTCCCGTGTTGCTGATGACCGCCTACGCCAACATCGATGGTGCGGTGCGCGCCATGCGCGAAGGGGCCATCGACTATCTGGCCAAGCCGTTCTCGCCGGAGGTGCTGCTCAATCAGGTCAGCCGCTACGTGCCCGCCCAGAAGGTGGAGAAGCGCGCCGTGGTCTACGGGGATCCCAAAACCGCCGAGCTGTTCCAGCTGGCGACCCGGGTGGCCAGAAGCGAAGCGACCGTGATGGTGACCGGCCCGAGCGGGACGGGCAAAGAGGTGCTGGCTCGTTATATCCACGATAACTCCAATCGCGCCGAGCAGACCTTCGTCGCCATCAACTGCGCAGCCATTCCGGAAAACATGCTGGAGGCGACCCTGTTTGGCTATGAGAAGGGGGCGTTTACCGGTGCGGTGCAGGGGTGCCCGGGCAAGTTCGAGCAGGCGCAGGGGGGCACCCTGCTGCTCGACGAGATCACCGAAATGGATCAGGGGCTGCAAGCCAAGTTGCTGCGGGTGTTGCAGGAGAAAGAGGTGGAGCGGCTCGGCAGCCGCAAGATGATCCCGCTGGATGTGCGGGTCATCGCCACCAGCAATCGGGATGTGAAAAAGGCGGTGCAGGATGGGCTGTTTCGCGAAGATCTCTACTACCGCCTCAATGTTTTCCCGCTGCGTTGGTCAGCCCTGTGTGAGCGACCCGGCGACATTCTGCCACTGGCGGAGCACCTGTTGGCGCTCCATGCCAGTCAGCAGGGGTTGCCGACCCCACAGTTGACGGGCGCATCGCGGGAGCGACTGCTGGCCCACCCGTGGCCCGGCAACGTGCGGGAATTGGACAACGTGGTGCAGCGCGCGCTGATCCTCAGCCCGGATGGGGTCATTGATAGTGGCCACCTGATTTTGGAGGAGCTGGACGAGCAGGAGATGGAGTTTGTCAGCGTGGAGCGCAGCTATGGCGGCGATCGCCTCGGCAGCGAGCTCAAGCAGCAGGAGCACCAGATCATCCTCGATACCCTGCAAGATTGTAACGGCAGCCGTAAAGATGTCGCGGATCGGCTTGGCATCAGTCCACGCACCTTGCGCTACAAGCTGGCCCAGATGCGGGAAGCGGGGATCGACTTGCCTGCCTGAGTCTGGTGGCGGATAACTGTCATCATGTGGGGGCTGTCATGGTCTTGGTGGCCTAGCTCGATTATCATGGGGCTCTTGGCGTTTGGCGCCTGAGCCCTGTTTTTATTGGTAAAACAGGGGACCGAGCCTTAAAAAGGGACCCCTATGATCTCTCATCGAAAACTCGAAACTGTACTGAACCATCTGCTCGAACCCCACGCCATCAAGGATTACTGCCCTAACGGCTTGCAGGTAGAGGGGCGCGAGCGCATTCGTAAGGTAGTGACCGGTGTCACCGCCAGTCAGGCGCTTATCGACGCAGCGGTGGCTGCCGAGGCAGATGCCATTCTGGTCCATCACGGCTACTTCTGGAGCGGCGAACCGGCCCAGATCACCGGTATGAAGCAGCGTCGCCTCAAGACCCTGCTGACTCACGATATCAATCTGTTTGCCTACCATCTGCCGCTGGATGTTCATCCTGAGGTGGGCAACAACGCCCAGCTCGCCAAGCTGCTCGACATCAAGGTGCGCTGCGGTCTGGAGCCGTGGAACAGCAAGAGCGTTGCCATGGTGGGCAAGCTGGAGCAACCGATGAGCGGCCGCGACTTTGCCCAGCTGATTGCCGAGCGACTTGGCCGCGAACCGCTCTATTGTGGTGATACCGGTCCCGAGCTTATCCGCTCGGTGGCATGGTGCACCGGCGGCGGTCAGAGCTACATCAATCTGGCGGCGGAGCAGGGCATTGATGCCTTTATCTCCGGTGAAGCCTCCGAGCAGACCATTCACACCGCCCGCGAGATGGGGATGCACTTCTATGCCGCTGGCCATCACGCCACCGAGCGTTACGGCGTCAAGGCGCTGGGGGAGTGGCTGGCTACCGTGCACGGGCTGGATGTGACCTTTATCGATATCGACAATCCGGTGTAGGGACGCTTAGCCGCGTTGCGGCGCAATCGGACCTGACCGCAGCCATCGTGTGGATAGCGTGCAGATAGGTAGAAATGACAAGGGAGGCCTAAGCCTCCCTTGTTGCATCTTACATGCAGTCGTTAGCGGTTACTCGCATGCGTAACCAGCTGTGCCAAGCAGGGCACCATCCAGTTGCACGGCGCCGTCCACCATTTGCAGCCTGCCTTCGCAGAACCAGCGTACCACCAGCGGGTAGATGCTGTGCTCCTGCGCCTGTACCCGGGCGGCCACCTCATCGGCCTCATCTCCTTCGAAGATGGGGACGCGGGCCTGCAGGATCACCGGGCCACCGTCCAGCTCTTCGGTGACGAAGTGGACGCTGGTGCCATGCTCGCTGTCACCGGCGTCGATAGCGCGCTGGTGGGTGTGCAAACCCTGATACTTGGGCAGCAGGGAGGGGTGGATATTGAGCATCCGCCCGGCGAAGTGGTGCACCAGTTGGGCGCTCAGGATCCGCATAAACCCCGCCAACACCACCAGATCTGGCTGATAGTCCGCCATCAGCGCCAGCAGGGCGGTGTCATACTCCTCCCGGCTGGCAAACTGCTGCTGGGTCAGAATTGACGTCGCCACTCCCGCCTCTTTGGCGCGAACTAGACCATAGGCATCGGCCTTGTTGCTGATGACGCCGACCACCTCACCGGCAATCTTGCCGCTGGCGCAGTGGTCGAGGATCGCCTGCAGATTGCTGCCACTGCCGGAGATTAGGACGATGATCCGCATCATTTGATGACGACCTGCTCCTCACCATCGGCGGCCTTGGCGATATGACCGATGTGCCATGCGTTCTCGCCTTCCGCCTTGAGCAGGGTCAGTGCTTTCTCCAGCTGATTGGCAGGCAGGGCGATGATCATGCCGACGCCGCAGTTGAAGGTGCGATACATCTCGTGGCGGGTGACGTTGCCTGCCTGCTGCAGCCAGCTGAACACCGCCGGCCACTGCCAGCTCTGCTCGTCGATCACCGCCTGAGTGTTGGCGGGCAGTACGCGGGGGATGTTCTCCCAGAAGCCGCCACCAGTGATGTGGGACAGGGCGTGGATCTCGCACTCCTTGATGAGTTTGAGCACCGGCTTGACGTAGATGCGGGTCGGCTCCAGCAGGGCGTTGGCCAGGGTGGTGTCACCCAGCGGCTGATGCACGTCGGCCTTGGAGACTTCCAGGATCTTGCGCACCAGCGAGAAACCGTTGGAGTGGGGACCGCTGGCGGCCAGCGCGATCAGGGCATCCCCTTCACCGACCTTGGAGCCGTCAATGATTTCGCTCTTCTCAACAACACCGACGCAGAAACCGGCGATGTCGTAGTCTTCCCCTTCATACATGCCTGGCATCTCGGCGGTTTCGCCGCCCACCAGGGCACAGCCTGATTGCTCGCAACCAACACCGATCCCGGTGACCACAGCAGCAGCGGTGTCCACGTCCAGCTTGCCGGTGGCATAGTAGTCGAGGAAAAACAGCGGCTCGGCGCCCTGTACGATCAGGTCATTGACGCACATGGCCACCAGATCGATGCCCACGGTATCGTGCTTCTTCAGGTCGATGGCCAGCCGCAGCTTGGTGCCCACACCATCGGTACCGGAGACCAGTACCGGCTCCTTGTAGCCCGCAGGAATTTGACACAGGGCCCCAAAGCCGCCAAGACCACCCAGCACTTCAGGACGACGAGTGCGCTTGGATACGCCCTTGATACGTTCAACCAGTGCATTGCCAGCATCAATATCTACGCCAGCATCTTTGTAGCTCAGTGAGGTTTTGTCAGTCACGCGTATTCCCCGTCATGTATCGAAGTGGAGGGTAAAATTCGGGGCATATACTACCAGCGGCGGTGATAAATCAGAAAGGAAATCGTTTGCGCGTTTTTGCGCGGAAAGGCTCTACAAGTGCGGGCTTTTATTGTATGATTCCGCGATTTTTTTGCGGCGAGTTAGAGGAGACAATAATGAAAGTGGTTGAAGTCAAACACCCCCTGGTCAAACACAAGATCGGGCTAATGCGTGAAGGCGATATCAGCACCAAGCGTTTCCGTGAACTGGCCAAAGAAGTGGGCAGTTTGTTGACCTATGAAGCCACCTCTGACTTCGAAACCGAGAAGGTTACCATCGACGGCTGGAACGGGCCAGTGGAAGTTGACCAGATCAAGGGCAAGAAGGTAACCGTAGTGCCGATCCTGCGTGCCGGTTTGGGCATGATGGATGGCGTGCTGGAGCACATGCCGAGCGCCCGCGTCAGCGTGGTCGGTATCTATCGCGATGAAGAGACCCTGCAACCGGTTCCCTATTTCGAGAAGATCGTCAGCAACATCGAAGAGCGTCTGGCACTGGTTATCGATCCGATGCTGGCCACCGGTGGCTCCATGATCGCCACCATCGATCTGCTGAAGAAGAAAGGCTGCCAATCCATCAAGGTGCTGGTACTGGTTGCCGCACCGGAAGGGATCAAGGCGCTGGAAGCGGCTCACCCCGATGTAGAACTCTACTGTGCTTCTGTCGATCAGGGCCTGAACGAGAAAGGCTACATAGTGCCGGGTCTGGGCGATGCCGGCGACAAGATCTTCGGTACCAAATAAGTTGATGTTTTAACCTGCTTCCTCATCGGGAGTGGTGATCTGAGCCGGCGTTGTGCCGGCTCTGTTGTTTGTGGCTGCTTGTGCCCGCCTTGCCGCAAGACGTGCCTTGCCGCTACCATAAGCACACGCCCCCATTTCGAGACTCTGTTGATGTTCAAACGTGTTGTGACCGCCCTCTGTTGCGGCTTGTCATTCATGGCCTCGGCCGCTCAGGTCGCCGACCTTTATCAGGGCAAGGCACCGACCAGCGGCGACATGGCTACTGCTCAGTCTCAGGCGCTGGGGCAGGTATTGATCAAGGTGACCGGTAAACGGGATATCCTCACCCAGCCGGTGGTTGTCAAGGCGTTGGCTGCGCCGGGTGACTATGTAAAGAGCTATGGCTATCAGGATCTGGACGCGGTCAAGTATCTGAAAGCCGAGTTCAACAGTGACAAGGTCAACAGTCTGGTCTCCGAGAGCCAGTTTGCCCTGCTGGGTCCGGCGCGGCCCCAGATGGCGATTTGGTTGGTGATGGATCAGGGCGAACGTAGCCTGCTGGCGGATCAGTCGAGCGACGGCTGGGCGCAAGCCTTGCGTGAGCAGGCCCAGATGTTGGGGCTGCCCATCAGTATTCCGCTGATGGATCTTGACGACAACATGGCGGTCAGCACCACCGATGTGTGGGGCCGTTTTGCCGATCCGATTCTGCAGGCGAGCCAGCGCTATGGCGCCGAGATGGTGGTGCTGGGCAAGCTGACACCGGAAGGTGACAAGTGGAGCATCGACTGGGGACTCTACGGGGCCAAAGCAGCTGGCGAAGTGGCCGAGCTGACCCGTGGTAACAGCAGTGGCACTCAGGCCGAGGTGGCACAAGGGTTTGCCGACACGTTAGCGGCCTGGCTGGTGAAAAACTACGGTGCCCGTATCTCGGGTCCGGCAACCAGTCAGACCCTGGTGGTGGACGGGCTCTCAGAGGTGGACAGCATGATCGCCGTGCAGAAAATGCTGCAGGGAATGGCCAGCGTCAGCAAGGTGGCGATCGGCCAGCTGGAGGGGGATCAGGTGACCTTCAACTTCACCCTGCAAGGAGATCCGGCAGAGCTGGGGCGAGCGTTGCAACTCGAGAGCCGACTGCGCAAGGTTGACGATAATGGCAGCGGTTTGCGTTACCAATGGTCGCAGCCCTGATTTTATAAGGCTTTTCCATACCGCCCGGCTTGTCCGGGCGGTTCTCTATCTGCCTTTGCGATGATACACTTAGCCACAAATGTCACAGTCAAAGCCTAACGAGTGAAGCAACCGGCCCAACTGTCTTTAGCCGTACAACTACCGGATGATGAAACCTTCGTCAGTTTTTATCCCGGCAACAATGCTCATCTGATCACCGCCCTCAAGAACGCGGCCATCGGTCAGGGATCGCCTTTCCTCTATTTCTGGGGAGCCAAGGGATCCGGACGCTCTCATCTGCTCCACGCCACCTGTGCCGAGGTCAACGCCCGCGATGCGGCGGCGGCCTATCTCTCCCTCGATCAGTTTGAACAGCTTGATCCCAGCATGCTCGATGCCCTCGAAAGCCTGCCGCTGGTCTGTCTCGACAGCCTCGAAGCGATCGCCGGTAATGCGGTGTGGGAGCGAGCGCTGTTCGACTTCTACAATCGCTGGCAGGAGAAGGGCGAGGGGACGCTGGTGGTCACTGGCTGCAGTGCACCGCGCAAGCTGGGGTTACAGTTGCCGGATCTCGCCTCCCGTCTCGACTGGGGGGTAAGCTTTCATCTCGACGAACTGGATGATGAAGGCAAGCTCAGTGCCCTGCAACTGCGTGCCGAGCTGCGGGGCTTCAAACTGCCGATTGATGTGGGTCGTTTCCTGCTCAACCGACTTTCCCGCGACATGCGCACCCTGCTCACCACCCTCAATCAGCTCGACAACGCCTCATTTCGCGCCAAGCGCAAGCTGACCATCCCCTTTGTCAAAGAGATCCTCGAGCTCTGAGAACCGGTTCACGCTCTTACTGCGAGGCCGTGATCAAGGCTCATGTGCTGCTCGGAATCCTCATGTGTGTTTACACACTCCGGTTCCTGCGCTGCTCTTCACCTTGCTGACGACCGCTCGTCACAGACCGTGAACAGGTTCTAAGGCTTTGTTCCCTCTCCCCTCGGGAGAAAGGCCTTTCAAAAAGAAACCCCGGCTTCAGGCCGGGGTTTTGCTATTTCAAGGACTTTCTCAAAGAGTTCTGCCTATCAGTGGAACTGATCTTCTTCGGTGGAGCCGGTCAATGCGGTGACCGAGGATTGGCCACCCTGAATGACGGTGGTCACCTTGTCGAAGTACCCGGTACCGACCTCCTGCTGGTGCGCCACGAAGGTGTAGCCACGGCTGGCGGCAGCAAACTCCGGCTCCTGCACCATTTCGACGTAGTGCTTCATCCCTTCGCCACGGGCGTACTGATAAGCCAGCTCGTACATGTGGAACCACATGTTGTGGATACCCGCCAGGGTAATGAACTGGTACTTGTAACCCATGTCGGACAGTTCCTGCTGGAAGCGGGCGATGGTGGCATCGTCCAGATTCTTTTTCCAGTTGAAGCTGGGTGAACAGTTATAGGCCAGGATGGTGTCCGGGTACTGCGCCTTGATCGCTTCGGCAAACTTGCGCGCTTCGTCCAGATCCGGCTTGGCGGTTTCGCACCACACCATGTCGGCGTAGGGGGCGTAAGCCAGACCACGGGAGATAGCTTGCTCGATGCCTGCCTGCACCTTGTAGAAGCCTTCTGCGGTGCGCTCACCGGTCAGGAAGCCAGCATCATAAGGGTCGGCGTCGGTGGTCAGTAGATCCGCGGCGTTAGCATCGGTACGGGCGATCACCAGAGTGGTGGTGCCGCACACATCGGCTGCCAGACGGGCGGCGACCAGCTTTTGTACCGCTTCCTGGGTCGGCACCAGCACCTTGCCGCCCATATGGCCGCACTTCTTGACGGACGCGAGCTGATCTTCGAAGTGCACGCCAGCGGCACCGGCTTCAATCATCCCCTTCATCAGTTCAAAGGCGTTCAGCACGCCGCCGAAACCGGCTTCGGCATCCGCCACGATCGGCAGGAAGTAGTCGATAAAGCCAGCATCTTGCGGGCCGACCTTGTTGGCCCACTGGATCTGATCGGCACGGGCGAAGGAGTTGTTGATGCGATCAACTACAGACGGTACCGAGTTTGCCGGGTAGAGGGACTGATCCGGGTACATGGTGGAAGACAAGTTGTTGTCCGCCGCCACTTGCCAGCCTGAGAGGTAGATCGCCTCTATGCCCGCTTTGGCCTGCTGTACCGCCTGGCCGCCAGTCAGGGCGCCGAGACAGTTGACGTAGCCTTTCTTGGCGCTGCCGTGGATCAGCTCCCACAGTTTGTCGGCGCCACGTTGGGCCAGGGTATGTGCAGGCTGCAAGCTGCCACGCAGGTTTACCACGTCTTCGGCGCTGTAGCCGCGCTTGATCCCTTTCCAGCGGGGGTTTTCTGCCCAGTCTTTCTCGATAGCCTGGATCTGTTGTTCACGGGTCAGTGCCATATCAGTTCCCTCTTTCATTGATTTCACGTTTCCATTGACTTGTTATTGGCGAGCCCCGCCCGGGGCCCGTGATTCAGAGCCGCTCGTAACCGGGCAGCGTCAGAAAATCGATCAGGGTGTCGGCGCAAGTGATCTGCTCCATCAGCTCGCTTGCCTCGGCAAAGCGTCCTGCCTGCCAGCGCTCGGTCCCTACTTCGGCTTTGACCACCTCCTGCTCCTCGGCCAGCAATTGGCGGAATAGCTCCTTGGTCACCACCTTGCCGTTGGCGAGGCTCTTGCCATGGCGGATCCACTGCCAGATGGAGGTGCGGGAGATCTCGGCGGTGGCGGCATCTTCCATCAGACCGTAGATGGGCACGCAGCCGTTGCCGTTGATCCAGGCCTCCAGATATTGCAGAGCAACGCGGATATTGGTGCGCATCCCCGCCTCGGTGCGCTCACCCTCACAGGGGGCCAGCAGGTCGGCGGCTGTGATGGGGGCATCCTGCTCGCGCAATACACCGATCTGGTTCTTGGCGCCAGCAGCAATGGTGGCGTTGAACACTGCCATCGCGGTATCGGCGAGGCCGGGGTGGGCGACCCAGGTACCATCGTGGCCGTTGTTGGCTTCGCGCTCCTTGTCGGCTTTGACCTTGGCAAACACCTGCTCGTTGACGGCGGCATCCTTGGCCGGAATAAAGGCGGCCATGCCACCCATTGCCAGCGCCCCGCGCTTGTGACAGGTCTTGATCAGCAGCCGCGAGTAGGCGGAGAGGAACGGTTTGTCCATGGTCACCACCTGGCGATCAGGCAGTACCCGATCCGGATGGTTCTTCAAAGTCTTGATGTAGCTGAAGATGTAGTCCCAGCGGCCGCAGTTGAGGGCGACGATGTGATCCTTCATCTGGTAGAGCAGCTCATCCATCTCGAACACTGCCGGCAGGGTTTCAATCAGCACGGTGGCCTTGATGGTGCCACGGGGCAGACCGAACTTGTCCTCAGTCCAGGCAAACACCTCGCTCCACCAGCGCCCTTCCAGATTGCTCTGCAACTTGGGCACGTAGAAGTAGGGGCCCGAGCCTTTGGCCAGCAGCGCCTGATAGTTGTGCAGGAAATAGAGGGCAAAATCGAACAGGCCACCGGGGATCGGCTGGCCATCAAAGGTGACATGTTTTTCCGGCAGGTGCAGACCGCGCACCCTGCAGATAAGCACAGCCGGATTGGGGTTGAGGGTATAAGCCTTTCCTTCCGGACTGGTGTAGGAGACGGTGCCGTTGACCGCATCACGCAGGTTGATTTGACCCTCGATCACTTTATTCCAGGCGGGGGCCAGTGAATCCTCGAAGTCCGCCATGAACACCTTGACGTTGGCGTTGAGGGCGTTGATCACCATCTTGCGCTCGACCGGGCCGGTGATCTCCACTCGGCGGTCTTGCAGGTCGGCGGGAATGCCACGAATGGTCCAGTCACCTTCACGGATGTGGGCGGTTTCCGGCAGGAAGTCAGGCAGCTCGCCGCCATCGATACGGGCTTGACGTGCCACACGTTGTTTCAGCAATTCCCCTCTTTGGGGAGCAAAACGTTCCACCAGTTCGGAGACCAGAGCCACCGCGTCCGGCGTCAGAATTTGCGCGTATTCGGGCAGCATCTCGCCCTGGATGCGAAGGCGGGCGCTGCAGTGGGTCTGAGCCGGTGCCGACATAAGGTTCACTCCTTTGAGAATTACATTTTGAACTAACTAACTACGACTAAAGTCGAATCCCTGTTCTTGCAAACTTCCCGTAACAGCGGGATAACACGATTGATAAGGTGCGAAATATTGTTGATTACGTCAACAGTTTTTTTTAAACACCCGTTTTCTCGCTATGGTTAAGTTTATGTTTTTTATTGTTTTATTGGATTGGTATAAAAGCTCTACGCAGATGGTTATGCTCCTGCTTTTTCCCATCGGACAACGGCTAATTTGGGCCGTTACCCCGCCTCTCATTTTGTAACTTATTACGTAATAAAATTACAAATGCAAAAACAAATCCCGACCTTACTCCAGGCTTTGCCAAAACAGCCGTATAAAGCGTGTTTGAATATGCCATTTAGGGTTCTACCTTTACTGATACTGGCGAGTGAACGACTGTTTTAAACTTGCATAGGCGGGGTGGGCTCTGTTGGCTCCAGCTGTTGCAGCGATGGAAAGTGAAGCGCAATAACGTAGGTTTGTATCAGTTGTCGGGGGTAATGGCAGGGAGGTGAGGGGGATGAATGTCAGTCAATAATACTGCCATCCTTGATAGAATTAGCAGTTTGTCGTTTTTTGCTACGTCGTCGCCAAGTGGTGGAAAAAGAGACGTTAAACAGAGGGGGTGGTGGATGATTGCGTCGCCACCAGGCCGGGCTCAATAGTCATCATCCGGCTCAGCCAAGTCGATCACATCCAGCTGGATGACTCGTTCATCGTCGTTTTCGGTGTTGCAAGGGGTGTCGTGAGGAACGGAATAGAGCGGAATGGCGGGTGTGAAATCGGTGGTCTGGTTCATGCCTGGTCCTGTGTTGAACGCAAGCCGGACAGTGATCCCTTCACTGGTGTTTCCACCTCCCTGTTTTGTCTACCGGCGGAAAGGTGCGCATCTTAATGAGTTCGTCAAAAAGATTCAAGTGGTTCTGGCTGTTTTTTGTGCTTGGTGAGCAGGCATCGTCAGGAGGATAAATCGGAGGCAAAAAAATAGCCCAGTCGTTTGACTGGGCTATTCTCGGGGAAAATGGTCGGTGTGAGAGGATTCGAACCTCCGACCCTCTACACCCCATGCAGATGCGCTACCTGGCTGCGCTACACACCGACGGAGTCAGTTCGAGCTGACGGAAGGGAGTCTAATGATATGAATCTGTTGGTGCAACTCCTTTTTTATCAGTGAGATGCCAACTGCTCCTTTATTGTGCAGACAAGATGTGGCTTGGGCCTGAAGGGGAGATTTGGCATAATCGCCGACCCGTCGCAGTCCTGTCATAGTGGCGTCATGTACCGGTTCAGATAACGGCATGGCATGGGCGAGGGATCAGCGAATCGATATCTATAGAGAGGCATGGGCGTGAAACCAGCAGCGGTCACAGAGATACTCAGTCACACAGCACAGGATGAACAGTGGATGCGCCATGCCATGGTATTGGCCGCCCGTGCCGAAGGGATCGGCGAGATCCCGGTCGGCGCCGTGTTGGTGCTGGATGGACAGGTGGTGGGGGAGGGGTGGAACCGCTCCATCAGCGAGCACGATGCCTGTGCCCATGCCGAGGTGATGGCGATCCGGGCGGCGGGCAAGCAGCTGACGAACTACCGGCTGCTCGACACCGTACTCTATGTGACGCTGGAGCCCTGCTGCATGTGTGCCGGTGCGCTGATCCATAGTCGGGTCAAGCGGGTGGTCTATGGCGCCAGAGATCTCAAGACCGGAGCGGCGGGGTCAGTGTTCGAGATTTTGCAGGATCCGCGTCATAACCACAGGATCGAGCTGACTGGCGGGGTGCTGGCCGAGGCTTGCTCGGCCCAGCTTTCTGCGTTTTTCAAACGCCGCCGGGCCGAGAAGAAGGCAGCTAAGTTGGTGCTGCAACAATCAAACGATGTTCTTTCCTGAATGACTCAGCGGGCAGTGCTCACTGCCCGCTGATCGCTATTTTAAATATGTGTATATAAACAGTTAGTTAAGTTTGTCTTTCCTGAGATAAATCCCGCTTTTTGTACCCCGCAATAACCTCTTTCAAACAGGCGCTCATGTAACAAAACTGTCATGTTACTGCCATATAATCCCGCCAAGCCTAGCTTACATTGAGGTTTTGCATGTCATCGGAATCGTTAAATTTGGTTATGGCGGGCAGTAGAAAACGCCGGATCAAGGACAAATTAGCCAAATATGGCGTCACCACAGGCGGAGCCCTGGTACTGGTGGCCCTGTTGCTTATCTTCTTCTATCTGCTCTATGTGGTGAAACCCATCTTCAATGGCGCCACCATGGAGCCGACTGCGTCATTTACGCTGCCCGTTGCAGGCAAGACTGCCTGGCTCGGAATGGAGGAGCAGAACGAGATCGGCTATCGCTTCAGCGATAAAGGGCTGGTCAACTTCTTCGCCCTTCAGGGAGAGGGCAAGGTCAAGATCGGGCAGTCTCTGGGGAATGGCCAGGTCACGGGTGACATCACCACAGTGACCAGTCCGGCGCCGGGCCAGAAGCTTATCGCCTATGGCTTTGCCGATGGCAAGGCGCAGGTTGTCCAGCCGGCGTTCAAGGTCTCTTATCCCAACGATGTTCGGGTGATCGAGCCCAGCCTGCAATATCCTTTCGGCGAAGAGCCGGTGGTGATCGACCCGCAAGGCAAGCCGTTGCAGCAGCTGGTGTTCGAAGCCACCAAGGACAAGATGGCCACTGCCGCCGTGACCGAAGATGGTCGTGGCGTGATGACGGTGATGAGCGGTGAGGAGAACTTCCTCTCCGGCGAGGTGGAGTGGAGCTCCCAAAACTACAGTATTCCGGCTTTGCCGCGCCATGTGGATCAGCTGCTGCTGACCCCGAACCTTCGTATCTTGCTGGTGCGCGAAGGCAATCGCCTCTCTGTCTATGACATCCATAATCTCAGCGAAATATCGCTGCGTAATGTGATGGAGATTAACGCCCCCAATGCCAACGTGACCCGGGTTGAGCTGCTTTCTGGCGCCTCCTCCCTGCTAGTGGGCAACGACAATGGCATTATCTCCCAGTGGTTTGAAGTGGCGAAAGATGGCAAACGTCAGTTTACCCAAATCCGTGACTTTAAAGGCGATGGGGCTGTGGATCTGCTGACGCCAGAGCATTACCGCAAAGGCTTCGTCAGTGCCGACAAGGATGGCGCAATCAGCTTCTTCCATGCCACTGGCGAGACCAAGTTGCTGAGTGAAAAGGTTGCGGGCGGTGAGCTGTCTGCGTTGGCGATCTCTCCTCGTCACAACACGCTGCTGATGCAGCAGGGCAATACCTTCACCGTGTTTGCGGTCGAGAACGATCACCCCGAGGTCACCTGGTCTGCCCTGTGGCAAGAGGTGTGGTATGAGGGGTATCCGGAGCCGCAATATGTGTGGCAATCCACCTCTGCCAGCAACGACTTCGAAGCCAAGCTGAGCCTGGTGCCGCTGGTGTTCGGCACACTGAAAGCCTCGTTCTACGCCATGGTGTTTGCGGTGCCGCTCGGTGTTGCCGGTGCCATCTACACCGCTTACTTCATGTCGGCGGGGTTGCGCAAATACGTCAAGCCGACCGTCGAGATCATGGCGGCGCTGCCGACCGTTATTCTCGGCTTCCTGGCCGGGCTGTGGTTAGCACCCATCATCGAAGGGGCCTTGCCTGGCGTCATCTTGTTGCTGATATTGCTGCCGATGGGAATGCTGTTGACTGCGTTGCTTTGGCACTATCTGCCCGAGCGCGGCAAGTCATGGTTGCCGGAAGGGTGGCACGCTATCTTGCTGATCCCGGTGCTGCTGTTCATCGGTTGGGGTGCCTTTGCCTTGAGCCCGCTCATCGAGAATGTCTTTATGAACGGCGATTCGCGTATTTGGCTGACCCACGAAATGGGCATCAAGTTTGACCAGCGCAACTCACTGGTGGTCGGTATCGCCATGGGCTTTGCGGTCATCCCCACCATCTTCTCGATTGCTGAAGATGCGGTCTTCTCGGTGCCCAAGCACCTCACTCAGGGCTCGCTGGCCCTCGGTGCGACCCCGTGGCAGACCTTGAGCCGGGTGGTGATCCTCACCGCCAGTCCCGGTATCTTCTCGGCGGTGATGATGGGCCTTGGCCGCGCGGTGGGCGAGACCATGATCGTACTGATGGCGACCGGCAATACCCCCATCATGGACTTCTCCATGTTCCAGGGATTGCGTACGTTGGCTGCCAACATCGCGGTGGAGATGCCTGAATCGGAAGTGGGCAGTTCTCACTATCGGGTGCTGTTCCTCGCGGCCTTCGTCCTGTTTGTGTTCACCTTTTTCTTCAACACCCTGGCCGAGTTTGTCCGTCAGCGGTTGCGTGAAAAATACAGCTCGATGTAAGGGGCGACTCTGTAATGGACAAGGAATCGACAATGGGTAAGTGGTTTAAATCAGGGGCCCCCTGGATCTGGATGACCGGCGGCGCCGTCAGCCTGAGTCTGGTGGCGGTGCTGGGTCTGCTACTGCTAATCGGCTGGCGTGGGCTGGTCTACTTCTGGCCTCACCCCATCTATGAATGGCAACTTGAAGATGCCAGTGGCAATAAAAGTGTATTGATCGGCGAGATCAACGATCGCGAGCTGGTGCCTGTGGAGCGACTGCGCGCCGCAGGTCTGCCGCTGGAAGGGGAAGAGCGTGAGGTGTTGACCCGCTATCTGGTCAAAACCGGCAACCGCGAGTTCGTCGACCTCGATTTTCGCTGGGTGCTGGAGACCGACATCAAGTCCCAAAGCCAGCCCGCTGAGCTGACCATGGTGGAGCGTTCTACCAATGGTAACTTTTATGGTTACATCGCCTCGGTGAAAGAGGATGGGCGCGAGTTTACCGAGGATCTCCATCCTGCATTGTTGCGGATGCTGGCCCGTGCCAATTCGCTTTCCGAGCAGGCCAACGACCTGCAAAAAGGGGACATTGGCAGTATCAACTATCAGTTGGAGCGGCTGCGGTTGAAAGAGCGCAAGGCCGAGCTGGATGACAAGCTGACCGAGCAGCTCAAAGCCGAACTGGCCAGCGAGCGAAAGACGCTGAACGACCGTTATCAGGTGCTCGAGAAGGAGCTCTTCTCTCTGCGCAGCCAAGCCGACCGCGACTCGATTACCGTCAAGGATATGCGCGGCGAGCTGGTGACCATGCCGATGTCCAAGGTGCTGGATGTGGTCTGGCCCAACGATATGAACCTGATAGCCAAAGTGGGTTACTGGTTCCACCAGATCGGCAAATTCGTCTCTGACGATCCCCGTGAGGCCAATACCGAGGGGGGCGTGTTCCCGGCCATCTTCGGCACCGTGTTCATGGTGATCCTGATGGCGATCATTGTCACGCCGCTGGGAGTGGTGGCTGCGGTCTACCTGCACGAGTACGCAGGCAAGAACAGTTTGACCAAGATTATCCGCATCGCGGTGATCAACCTGGCGGGGGTGCCCTCCATCGTTTATGGCGTGTTTGGTCTGGGTTTCTTTGTCTATACGCTAGGCGGTTCACTGGATCAGCTGTTCTACCCGGAGGCGCTGCCGAGCCCGACCTTTGGTTCACCCGGTGTTATCTGGTCGGCACTGACCCTGGCGATCCTGACCCTGCCGGTGGTGATTGTCTCCACGGAAGAGGGACTGTCCCGTATTCCCAGTACCATTCGTCAGGGGTCACTGGCGCTAGGTGCCACCCAGGCCGAGACCCTGTGGCGTATCGTGTTGCCGATGGCGAGCCCGGCCATCATGACCGGCCTTATTCTGGCGATTGCCCGTGCTGCGGGGGAAGTGGCCCCCTTGATGCTGGTCGGTGTGGTGAAACTGGCGCCGACCCTGCCGATGGATGGCAACTTCCCGTACCTGCATGTGGAGCGCAAGTTCATGCACCTTGGCTTCCACATCTATGATGTCGGATTCCAGAGCCCCAACGTCGAAGCCGCGCGGCCGCTGGTGTATGCCACGTCCTTCCTGCTGGTGACGGTGATCGTTGGTCTGAACTTGACGGCTATCGGTATTCGTAACCATCTGCGTGAAAAATTCCGGTCGCTGGAGCATTAATCCAGCCACCCCAGATTGATATAGCGGTAATCGATTGGCGGCAAATGTGCCTGCCGCCATCGTTACCAAGTAGGTATTCAGGTCGTTGGCATCGAGCTGTGCCAGCCACCCCAGACTGATTTGAGGTAACAGATGATCAACGTAACGACCACCGCCACCCAGCACACCGCACTGGACTTGCTGAACCTGAGCCCGCAGCAGACCGCGCTGGAGGTGAAGGATCTCAACCTGTACTACGGCAACAAGCAGGCGCTGTTCAACGTCAACATGAAGATCCCCAAAGGCCAGGTAACCGCCTTTATCGGGCCATCCGGTTGTGGCAAATCGACCCTGCTGCGCTGTATCAACCGGATGAATGATCTGGTGGATATCTGCCGCATCGAAGGGGAAATTCAACTGCATGGTCACAACATCTATGACAAGAGCGTGGATGTCTCCGCCCTGCGTCGTCAGGTGGGCATGGTGTTCCAGCGTCCCAACCCGTTTCCCAAGTCCATCTATGAGAACGTGGTCTATGGCTTGCGCCTGCAAGGGATCAACGATCGCCGTACGCTGGATGAAGCCGCCGAGCGTTCGTTGCGCGGCGCAGCCTTGTGGGAGGAGGTAAAGGATCGTCTGCACGACAACGCGTTTGGTCTTTCTGGTGGTCAGCAGCAGCGTCTGGTGATTGCCCGCGCCATCGCCATCGAGCCGGAAGTTTTGTTACTTGATGAGCCGACCTCGGCACTTGACCCGATTTCCACCCTCACCATCGAGGAGCTGATCAACGAGTTGAAAAGCCAGTTCACCGTGGTGATCGTGACCCACAACATGCAGCAGGCGGCACGGGTGTCGGATCAGACCGCCTTTATGTATATGGGCGAGCTTATCGAGTACTCGAATACCAACACCATTTTTACTACCCCGGCCAAGAAAAAGACTGAAGATTACATCACTGGTCGTTACGGCTAAGCCGCTGGTGGCGCAATGAGTGGGATCAGTAACATGAGCATCAATAAACAGATTACCAGCCAGTTCAACGGCTAAGGCATAATCGGAGCATCAAGGATTATTTGTATGGACAATATGAACCTCAATAAACACATCTCCGGTCAGTTCAATGCCGAGCTCGAAAATGTGCGCAATCAGGTGTTGGTGATGGGAGGACTGGTAGAGCAACAACTCACCGATGCCATCGCCGCCATCCACGATCAGGATCTCGATGCAGCGCGCAAAATCGTAGCCAAAGACCATGCCGTCAATGCGATGGAAGTGGCGATCGACGAGGAGTGCACCCGCATCATCGCCAAGCGTCAACCTACCGCCTCCGACCTGCGGCTGGTGATGGCGATCATCAAAACCATCACAGATCTGGAGCGGATCGGCGATGTGGCTGACAAAATTGCCCGCATGCTGACCGATAACGCCAACAAGCCTCAGCCACCCTTGGTCTCTTTGGAGAACATGGGCCGTCGCACCATCAAGATGCTGCACGATGTGCTCGATGCTTTCGCTCGCATGGATCTGGATGCGGCGCTGGCGGTCTACAAGGAAGATGACAAGGTTGATCGGGAGTACGAATCGATCATTCGTGAACTGATGACCTATATGATGGAAGATCCCCGCACCATCCCTCAGGTTCTCAACGTCTTGTGGGCGGCACGTGCCATCGAGCGGGTCGGCGATCGTTGCCAGCACATCTGCGAATACATCGTTTACTACGTGAAAGGCAAGGATGTGCGTCATACCAAGGGAGATGACTTGGGTGCCCTGTTGGGTAAGGACTAAGCTGAAGTGAATAAAAAGGCGCGCCAAGCGCCTTTTTTTGTTGCACCTGTCCGCAGAGTAAGATAAAGCACCCAATACGCTGTTTTCTGGTAGAATAGCGCCCCTGTGTGGGTCCCGGATGGGCTCACGGTCTGGTCTCCCAGGCCCAGTTTACCGTCTTGTGCTAAGACGGGTGTAGCAATAGGTTCATCATGAGTTTTGCCGATAGTGTGTTTTTTTTAATGCTGCTGGTTGGCGGTAGTGTGTTTTTCTCCCTCTCCGAGATCTCTCTCGCCGCCTCTCGCAAGATCAAGTTGCAGGTGATGGCGGACGAAGGTAATCGCCAGGCCGAAAAGGTGCTGGCGCTGCAAGCCCAGCCGGGCAACTTTTTTACCGTGGTACAGATTGGCCTCAATACTGTCGCCATTTTGGGCGGTATTCTGGGTGAGTCAGCCCTGAACCCCGCTATCAAGCTGTTTGTCGCTCGCTTCTATCAAGGCCCCTGGCTCTCCGAGATAAGCTCGATCGTCTCTTTCGTCGTCGTTACCAGCCTGTTTATCCTGATCGCCGACCTGATGCCCAAACGCCTTGCCATGAGTATGCCGGAGCGGGTTGCCGTGGTGGTAGTGCGCCCCATGCTGCTGTGCGTGACCCTGCTGATGCCGCTGGTGTGGTTCTTCAACGGCATGGCGAACGGACTGTTCCGCCTGCTGCGGGTCTCCATGATCCGCAACGACGAGATCACCTCCGACGATATCTATGCGGTGATGGATGCCGGTGCCGAGGCTGGGGTTATCCAGCGCGAGGAGCACCAGCTGATCGAGAACGTGTTCGAGCTGCAGTCCCTTGGCGTCACCTCTGCCATGACGGCCCGCGAGAGTCTGATCTACTTCACTCTGCAAGAGGGCGAAGAGAGCATCAAGGCGAAGATCGCCGAGCACCCCCACAACAAGTTTCTGGTCTGTGACCACAACCTCGACAGCATCAAGGGCTTTGTCGACGCCAAAGAGCTGCTGATCCGCGTTATCGGTGGCCAGAGCATCGATCTCATCGGTGGCAACCTGGTGCAGAACGTCATCATCATCCCCGATACCCTGAACCTCTATGAGGCGATGGAGTATTTCAAGAATCATCGTGGCGACTTTGCCGTGGTGATGAACGAGTACGCGTTGGTGGTGGGGATTGTCACCATGAACGACCTGATGAGTACCGTGATGGGCGAGTGGGCGACCCACGTGGTGGAAGAGCAGATTGTGCAGCGCGACGAAAACTCCTGGCTGGTGGACGGGGTGACCCCGATCTCGGATGTGATGAGATCATTCGACATAGAGGCATTCCCGGAAAGCCAGAACTACGAAACCATCGCCGGTTTTATTATGTTTATGCTGCGCAAGATCCCCAAGCGTACCGACTCGGTCACCTACGCCGGTTACAAGTTTGAAGTAGTGGATATCGACAGCTACAAGATTGATCAGCTGCTGGTTACCCGGGTTGAGCCGGTGGTGGCCGAGAAGCCAGCTCAGGAATCGTAAAGGAGCGACATAAGAGTCATGAAGATGCAGTCTCATTCCCGAGTGTTTGCCTGTGCCGCGCTCGCCCTGGCACTGGGTGCCTGTAGCCAGAGTGCACCGCGCAAAGCCACAGTGGCAGCCAAGCCGGTTGCCCCCCAGCCTGCTGTGGTGGTGCCGCAGCCGGATCCCGATGCGGTGGTGCAAAGCGGCATGGCAGAGCCGAGCCCGGTGTTCGATGAAGAGTATCACGGCCCGGATCAGGGCTCGCTGGAGTCAGTGACCGCCCTGTTTGCCCGCGGTTACATCGAGTCCGCCATGCGCGAGACCATGCTGGCGGCGGTGCACAACGACTATCCGCTGCTCGGCATGCGGGATGTGCGGTTGACCGATCCTGTCTCCAAATTCCTCACCTCCGAGCATGCAGCAATGACGGCCCATGACTACCTCTATGCTGGTGTGCAGCGCAGGCTGGGTCGTCCGCTCAGCCCTGCCCAGTGGGAGCAGATCTGGCGCGGCTTGCCGCAGCAGGGTCGGGTTTCCGACTGGGTTAAACAGATCAAGCGAGTGCTGGCAGGGCGTTAAGCCGCCAGCGGATCAAGATAGTGATGAGGCCACCTTCGGGTGGCCTTTTGCATTTCTGCGTTTGCCCCGCCGTTTGCATGCTGATTTCTGCTGATACTGATTGCCGCCAATGGTGCTTTGTTTTATCTTATTTTGGCCATCTAAACATCCATATGTTTTTATGGCTGAATTATAAAGGTGCTTCACCAGGATGAAGCCGGACGATCTGCAGCGATTCAGCGCGAAACCGCAGATCAACAAAACAAACAGATAAACACGCAAATAAACAACGCACATAACAAAGAGACACGACAGATGGAAACCAGGGAATTGTGGGTGCTGGATGGGGGCATGGGGCGCGAATTGGCACGGCGGGGGGCTCCGTTTCGTCAGCCAGAGTGGTCGGCGCTGGCCTTGATGGAGGCGCCAGAGACGGTGCGCGAAGTGCATCAGGCCTATGTGGCGAGTGGAGCCCGGGTCATCACCACCAACAGCTATGCGCTGGTGCCATTTCATATCGGCGATGAACGTTTCTTTGCCGAAGGGGAGGGGCTGGCAGCCCTGGCTGGCCAACTGGCCCGTGAGGTGGCTGACGCGCAGAAGGGCACCGTGCAGGTGGCGGGTTCCCTGCCGCCGCTGTTTGGCTCTTACCGCGCCGACCTGTTCGAGGTGGGCAGGGTGAGTGAGCTGGCCACGCCGCTTATCCGGGCGCTCTCGCCCCATGTGGATATCTGGCTGGCTGAGACCATGAGCCTCATTGCCGAGCCACTGGCCCTGAAAGCGCTGCTGCCGGAAGATGGCAAGCCGTTCTGGGTCTCTTTCACGCTGGAAGATGAGGCTCCAGGCTGCGAGCCAGCGCTGCGTTCCGGCGAGCGGGTGGCCGATGCGGTTACCGCGCTGGTGGCGGTCGGGGTTGATGCCATCCTGTTCAACTGCTGTCAGCCCGAGGTGATCGAAGGGGCCCTCGAGGTTGCCCGCGCCCGATTGCAGGCAGTGGGTCGCGCTGACATTCGCCTCGGAGCCTATGCCAACGCCTTCCCGCCACAACCCAAAGAGGCCACCGCCAACGATGGGCTGGACGAGATCCGCGCCGATCTGGGGCCGCTGGATTACCTTGGCTGGGCCGAGCGCTGGCGCGCGGCTGGGGCGAATTTGATCGGCGGTTGCTGCGGCATCGGCCCCGAGCATATTCAGGCGCTGAGCAGCCGGTTGCGTTAAGGAGCACCCATGAAAGAGAGCAAGATTGGGCTCTGGTCCCTCACCGCGCTGGTATTCAGCTCCATGGTGGGGGCGGGGATTTTCAGCCTACCCCAGAACATGGCCGAGGTAGCGGGTGCGCGTGCCGTGCTGATCGGCTGGGGTGTCACGGGGGTGGGCATAGTGGCGCTCGCCATGAGTTTTCTCTATCTGTCACGGCTCAGGCCGGATCTTGACGGCGGCATCTACAGCTACGCCCGCGCCGGTTTTGGCGATCTGGTGGGTTTCTTCTCCGCCTGGGGCTACTGGCTGTGCGCCACCATCGGTGTGGTGGGCTATCTGGTGATCGCCTTTGCGGCGCTGGGCAGCTTTGTCGATACCCCCGAACAGATCTGGTTTGGTGATGGCAATACGTTGGCGGCTTTTGTCGGCGAGTCCTGCATCCTCTGGGCGGTGCACCTGCTGGTGGCCCGAGGCGTGCAGCAGGCGGCGCTGTTCAATCTGGTGGCGACTCTGGCCAAGAGCCTGCCGCTACTGCTGTTTATCCTGTTCGCCTGCTTCTGGTTCGACCCGGTCACCTTCGCGGCGGATCAACAGGGCAGCACCCTGGCGGTACCGGTCTCCGAGCAGGTGCGCAATACCATGCTGATCACTCTCTGGGTCTTCACCGGTATCGAGGGGGCGGCGGTGCTGTCGGCCCGCGCCAGAAACCGGCGGGATGTGGGCACGGCCACCGTGCTTGGGGTGGTATTGGCACTGCTGCTCTATGTGCTTATCTCGGTGTTGGCGCTGGGGATATTGAGTCGTCCTGAGCTGGCGGCCTTGCCCAACCCCTCCATGGCGGGGCTGATGGCCCAGATGACCGGCTCCTGGGGTAAGCTGCTGATAAGCTCCGGCCTGATCGTCTCGGTGCTCGCCTCCTACGTCAGCTGGACCCTGTTCTCGGCCGAGGTGCCGTTCAGCGCGGCCCGACATGGCGCATTTCCTGCTATCTTCCGGCGTCAGAACCACAACGGGACGCCTATCGCATCGCTCTGGCTCACCAGTCTGACGGTGCAGACATGCCTGCTGCTGGTGTGGCTGCTCGGCAAGGGCTACACCAGTTTGCTGCTTATCTCCACCTCGATGATCCTGGTGCCCTACCTGCTGATCGGTTTGTTTCTGCTCAAACTCTCTTTCAGCAGGAAGGGGGAGTGTGGGCAGGGCCGGAGCCTGATGCGGGCGGTGGCGCTGGTGTCGAGCGGTTACGGCTTCTGGCTGCTCTATGCAGCCGGGGTGGAGTATCTGCTGCTCTCCTTGCTGCTCTACGGGCCGGGCCTGCTGCTGTTTCTCTACAGCCGTCGTCAGCTGGGGGCAGATCTGCGCCTGAGCGGCCGCGAGCGATGGCTGGCCGGAGTGACCTTGCTGAGCCTGATCCCCGCCGTCTGGTCGTTCGCCCATCTCTGACATCGAAGATGTGACTGACCATAAAAGAGAGCGCCACAGTGGCGCTCTCTTTGTTATCAGGACTGGTTATCAGGGGCTTGTTATCCGGGAGATGCTATTCGGGGCGAAGGCCTAGCGGCTGGCAGGCCCGGCCGGTTTGCCAAACAGCACGGCGAGTTTTTGTCGCCACGGCAGGCCACGGGCGTCGCGCAGCATGTCACGCCACTCGTGGAAGGTGAGGGTGAGGGGGTTGAAGCTGTGGATCGGTTTGGTGATGCCAAAGCGGCACGGTTCGGCCGGATCTTCCTCGACAAAGGTGCCAAACAGCCGATCCCAGATGATCAGCACCCCGGCGAAGTTGCGGTCTATGTACTTGGCGTTGCTGGCGTGGTGCACCCTATGGTGGGAGGGGGTGTTGAAGATCCACTCAAGCCGGCCAAGCTTGCCCACCACCTGGGTGTGGACGAAGAACTGAAAGCCCAGGCTGAGTAGCACGGTGGCGACCACCGCTTCTGGCGGGAAGCCGATGACAATCATCGGGATCCAGAACAGCCACATGCCGGAGACCGGATACATCAGGCTCTGGCGAAAGGCGGTGGAGAGATTGAGCCGCTCCGAGCTGTGATGCACCACGTGGGAGGCCCACAACCAGCGCACATGGTGGCTAGTGAAGTGGAACAGCCAGTAGCAGAGATCCTGCAGCAGGAACAGCAGTAGCACGCTCCAGAAGGTGAGCTCGATATCGAACAGCCGCCAGCCCCAGAGGGTGTCATACAGATAAACGATGGCGATGGCCGCCAGCGCATCGCCCCCCTGATGCATCAGGGCCAGCGTGGCGTTGGCGAACAGATCCCGCCACTGATAAGTGGCGGTGGGAAAGGTGGCGCCATGTTTGCGCAGGTAGAGCATCTCCCAGCCGATAAAGGCCAGAAAAATCGGGGAGAGGTAGAGCAGGAGCAGTTGCACATCCATAAGCGGCCATCCATTCAGAGCAATTGCTCTCCAGCATAAAGGATGGTTTTAATATTTCATTAACATTTTATCGGCGCGGGTGCTGGTACATGTCGGGGCGCCGGCTGGCGGGGTCGCTGTGACTGAAAGTTGCAACGGGTGCTCAGGAAATGACATGGGCTGGCTATGCTTGATGCAGGCTGTGTTGCAGGAGTATCGGGCTTATGCGCTTATGGATTTGTTTATTGCTGGTATTTTGTACCGGCATTCACGCCAAGACCCGGGTCGAGATCCTGGCGGATTCTGCCTATCCCCCCTACTCCTGGCAGGAAGGGGATGATGTGAAAGGCATTTATGCCGACATCATCCGCGAGGTGACCGCCCCCATGAGTGATTATGAGGTGGTGCTCAAACCCATGCCGTGGCGGCGGGGCCTGAGCATGGTGGAACAGGGGGCCGCCTTTGCCATTTTTCCACCCTACTACCTGCCCGATGCCCGCCCCTATATCTGGCCCTACTCCCAGCCGATGCTGGATGAAGAGCTGGTGGTGATGTGCGGTGCCAGTGTGGCTGCCAATACCCCGCAGGCCAGGTTTCCGCTCGACTATCACGGTTTGCGCTTTGGCATGAATGCCGGATTTGCCATTGGTGGCGATGCCTTCTGGCAGGCGGTGAAGGAGAAGCAGATCGATGTGGAGGAGGTGAAAAGCAATCGGGAGAATCTGCTCAAGATTGTCCGTGGCCGAGTCGATTGCACCGTCAATGACCGCCTCTCCCTGCTCTATGAACTGCTTAACATGATCAAGGGGGATCAACTGGCGGTGGCCGATATGTCACTGCTCAAACAGGGGCCGGTGCTCAGCAAGGAGCAGGGGTTTCTCGGCTATAGCCGCAAGGGGGAGTACCCCTACAAACAGGCCTTTATCGAACAGTTTGACAAGGAGCTCTATCAGCTCAAGAAACGTGACGGGGTGAAAGTGATCGTGGAGCGCTACTTGGGAAAGTCCCCGCGCTGAGCCAATGAGATGGGGACTCGGGTTCAGCTGGGTTGAGTCTGCTCCAGCGTGAAGGGCAACAAGAAGAGGGACCATGCGGTCCCTCTTCGTTTATCCAGTAGAGCGTGTTTGCTACAGCACCTGACTCAGAAACTGGCGCAGGCGCGGGGAGGGGGGATTGTCGAAGAAGTCGGCAGGCTTCTCATCCACCAGCAGTTCGCCACTCTCCATAAAGAGCACCCGATCCGCCACCTCGCGGGCAAAGCCCATCTCGTGGGTCACCACCACCATGGTCATCCCCTCGCGGGCCAGCCCTTTCATCACATCCAGCACCTCCCCCACCATCTCGGGGTCGAGCGCACTGGTCGGCTCGTCAAACAGCATGATGCGCGGCTGCATGGCGAGCGCCCGGGCGATGGCCACCCGCTGCTGCTGACCGCCGGATAGCTGGGAAGGATAGCTGGCCGCTTTCACCGATAACCCTACTTTCAGCAGCAACGCCTTGGCCCGGTCTTCGGCGTCACGGCGCGACAGGCCGCGCACCTTTTGCGGCGCGAGACTGATGTTGTCCAGCACATTGAGGTGTGGGAAGAGGTTGAAGGACTGAAACACCATGCCCACCTCTTCCCGCAGCTTGTTGACGTCGCCCGGTTCGGTCAGGCAGATGCCGTCCACTACTATGTTGCCGTCGTTGATGGTCTCCAGCTGGTTGAGGGTGCGCAGGAAGGTCGATTTGCCCGAGCCGCTGGGGCCGACGATCACCACCACTTCCCCTTCGGCCACCTCGGTACTGACGTTTTTCAGGGCGTGCACCTCGGTGCCGTAGAACTTCTCTACTCCGGTCGCTTTGATGATTGGATCAGTTGCTGTACGCATATTTCGCCTCCAGAAAACGAACCGGGAAGGCGCGGGGCGTGCCGGTGATGGCAGCACTGCTCGACTTCTGTTGAGCCTTGATAATGGGATCAGTTGCTGCGCGCATATTTCACCTCCAGACGGCGTACCAGGAAAGAGAGGGTGCCGGTGAGCACCAGATAGAGCAGGGCCACGGTAAACCACACTTCGAACGGGCTGAAGGTGGAGCTGACCACCTCGCGCCCCGCCTTGGTGAGATCGGTGATGGAGATGACCGAGACCAGCGAGGAGTCCTTGATCAGGTTGATGAATTGCCCTGCTAGCGGCGGCAGCACCCGCTTGAACGCCTGCGGCAGAATGACGTAGCGCATGGTCTGGGCCGAGGTCATACCCAGGCTGCGACCTGCCTCCATCTGCCCCTTGTGGATGGAGCTGATACCGGCGCGGACGATCTCCGCCACATAGGCGCCGGTAAAGACCGCCAGCGCGGCGACCCCGGCGGTGAAGCGATCGAGGTTCAGCACTGTGCCGATAAAGAAGTAGACGATGAAGATCTGCACCAGTAGCGGCGTGCCGCGGATCAGCTCCACATAGGTGACCGCCAGATTGCGCAGGGCGGGGTTGGGGGAGAGGCGCGCCAGCCCGGCCAGAGTGCCGAGCAGGATGGCGAAGATGCCCGCCACCAGCGAGAGCTTGACGGTGACCCAGACGCCCCAGGCGATGGGGCCAGCGGTCCAGCTCAACTGGGTGTCGAGGGTGTCGCCCCGAAAGATGGTATCCCCTTCGGCGACTTGTACGCCGGTACTGGCGATGGCTTGCCGCACATTGGGGTCGAGATCGTCTTGCAGGAACAGCTTGCCCTTCTCAGCCTCGCTGGTGCCTGCAATCACGGTGCCGTCAAATTCGGCCAGATTATTCTGCTCCGCCTGATAGGCGATGTATTGGGGAATGCGTTCCCAGCGCCAGGTGTAATCCACGGACTGGACAGCCTTGTAGATGCCGAATACGGCAACCAGCAGCATCAGCAGGAAGACCCCATGCCAGAGCAGCTGATTGGGCTGTTTTTCCATCTGTCTTGTCGGTTTGGGTGTGTGCACAGTCACAACCTCTTCTCGTTATTGTGTGGGGAGCTGCGTGGTGCAGGGGCGGCATATGCCGCCCCCCGGAGGTTATTTGAGCTGGTTCAGCCAAGCGTTGGATTCGAACCACTTCTTGTAGAGACGGTCGTAGCTGCCATCGCCCTTGATCTGGCGCAGGTAGTTGTTGAACCAGTTGAGGGTGTCCTGATCCCCTTTGCGGATGGCCCAGGCCAGCGGCTCGAAGGTGAACGGCTTGTCGAGGTGCACCACGGCGCCCTGATTCTGGGAGGCGAAGATGGCGTTGTAGGGCAGGTCATAGACGAAGGCATCGACCTTGCCGTTGATCACTTCCAGCTTGGCGTCATCCTGGGTTTCAAACTGCAGCAGGGTGGCTTTGGGGATCAGGCGCTTGACCGCCTGCTCGCCGGTGGTGCCGAGCTTGACCGCGATCTTGTACTTGGGATCGTTGAGGTCGGTGAACGATTTGATTTCGCCCGCCTTCTCTTTGCGCAGCACTATGGTCTGGCCGACCACGATGTAAGGGTCGGCAAAGTTGACCCGCAGGTTGCGCTGGGGGGTAACGGTCATGCCGCCCATGATGACGTCGAACTTGTTGGTCAAGAGCGCCGGAATGATGCCGTCCCAGGCGGTGTTGACGAACTCGACCTTCACGCCCATCTCTTTGGCGACCATCTTGGCGAGATCCACGTCAAAGCCGATGTATTGGCCCTGCTTGTTGGTCATCTCGAAGGGTTGATAGCCCGCATCGAAGCCGACCCGCAGCACGCCGCGTTCGAGCACTGCATCCAGGGTGGAAGTGGGAGCCGGGGTCGGGGCCGCCGTGGCGATCCCGCAAAACAGCAGGGTAGAAAGAATCAGTTTTTTGATCATAAGTGACGTCTCTGTCGTTGGTGTGTTCGGCCTTGAACCTGATCCCGTGCGACTCCGTGGCACAAGAGACTGCTGCATCCGGCAACAGGCAAGACAGGATGAATGTCTTGAGCGGGACAAAAGCCCCATATGAGATGCTATGAATAGTGGTTGAGTGAAAAATGTACCAAAAACAGATTGTGTCAGAAGACTCAACAGGTTAGAGACATTTATTGCCCATGGCTTCATTCATAAAATCACACGAAAACAACATATCTATCTAATGGGGTGGGTTCAAGCCCAAATTATGCTTAAGACATTTTGTTACACAGCGAGGGGCTCGCATGTGGCTTTAGTCTGGTTGTTCTCATTAGCGGGTATGAATCGAGTATCTGGTGACGGCATGGCGATAGTGATATGGCAGCGCGAAAACAGGTGAACTGGATGTTTTTATTGTGAAAACGGTCAGGGGCCTCTGGGTCTTGGCAAACGCTTCTCATATACTCAGTTACCCTCTCTGCATGGCTTTGGTATGGACGCCTCACTACTGCTCAAGCTGGATATTTTTACTTTGATGATCATGGCCTTGTGTGGCTATTGTCTCGGTTTCCTCACTCTCACCATCATTCGTGTCACCCACAACGATATTCCCGGCGTCGGGGTCTGGTGGTGGTCCAGCCTGTTTGCCATGCTGGGTCAGGCGGGATTCGCCAGTCTGCTGCTGACCCCCACCCCCTATGGCTCTTGGGTTGGCAATGTCTTCCTGATTTTTCATGTGTTGTTGCTGCTGATCGCCCAACGCTGCTTCTTCCGTCAACCGCCCGGCTGGCGTGCCTGTTGGGGATTTATCCTGCTGTTTGCCATCATCATGACCTGGTCGGTCGCCATCGATGGCCGGATTGCGGTGCGGGTGATGATCAGCAGCGCCACCTTCCTCGGGCTCAGTACGCTGATCATCTGGCAGCTCTGGCGTCACGGCCGACCCGATTATCAGGTGGCGGTCTGGGTGCTGATTGGCCTGCATCTGGTGCTGATTGCCATGACCCTGATGCGGATGTTTGCCGTGTGGGGCGAGGTGATCGAAAGCCCGTTCCAGCGCCAGTTGTTTAACGTGTTGCCCTATGTCTCCATGCTGGTGGGCAGTTCCATGCTTACCTTCGGGGTGCTGCTGCTCTGCAACCAGCACCGGGCGCTGGAGCTGCGCTATCAGGCCAGTCATGACCTGCTGACCGGGTTGTTCAATCGCCGTGGTTTTATGGAACGTCTGGCCCGGGGACGGCCTGCACCACAGGGGGCGCTGGTGGTGCTTGATCTGGATGACTTCAAGCAGATCAACGATCGGTATGGTCATGAGGTCGGCGATCGGGTGCTGGAGCGAGTCGGGCTGGTGCTGCGCGAGCGGGAGGGAGTGTTGGCCGGTCGCTTTGGTGGCGAGGAGTTTGTGCTGCTGTTTCGCCATGCCACCGCAGAGGAGGCGAGCGTCCATTGCCAGTCACTGCTGGTTCAGCTTGCGGCCAGCGAGGTGGATGGGATCCATATCACCGTCAGCATGGGGGTCGCTCACTGGCAGGGGGAGTGGCACTTTGACCGCCTGTTCCGCCGCGCAGACGATGCCCTCTATCGGGCCAAGCGGGAAGGGAAGAACCGAGTCTGTCAGGCTGCCTGATGCAGGGATAGATTCAGGGATAAAAGCAGGGCGCTGTGATCCGCGCCCTGGCTGTTTCCGCTTGCCGGATATGGCTTGTCAGCTGCCACCCGCTACTCTGAATTCGCTTGAGCTGTTCTCGGTGCCTGCGCCTTGAGGAAGGGGAGCAGCAGCAGGGCCGAGACGCCCGCGGCCACCGAGATCACCACGAAGAAGCCGTTCCAGTGCCAGATCTCCATCACCTTGGCCAGCGGATAGCCCGACAGCGCCGCTCCCATGTAGGCAAACAGGCCGACAAAGCCGGTGGCTGCCCCCGCCGAGTTTTTGTGGGAGCACTCCGCCGCCGCCATGCCGATCAGCATCTGGGGGCCGAACACGAAGAAGCCGATGGTAAAGAAACAGGCCGCCTGCATCACATAGCTGAAGAAGGGCATCAGCCACAGCGACCCCACCGCCAGCAGGATCCCCACCGCAAAGATCAGGTTCATCGGGCCGCGGTTGCCATTGAACAGCTTGTCCGATCCCCAGCCCGCCACCAGAGCGCCGATAAAGCCCCCCACCTCGAACATGGAGATGGCCGAGTTGGCGCTCATCAGATTGAAGCCGCGCTGCTCGGTCATATAGAGGTTGCCCCAGTCATTGATGGCGGTGCGGACCACATAGACCAGCACGTAACAGCAGGCCAGCAGCCAGATATAGGGGTTGCCCAGCACATATTTACTCAGGATCTGGCGGTGGGAGAGCCCCGCATCCTGGGTCTGCTGGGCTAGCTCCATGGCATCATTTCGCCACTCGCCCACTGTTGGTAATCCCATGGCGCTCGGGGTATCCCGCAGCCGCCAGCAGAGGAACAACCCCGCGACGATGGCGATAAGGCCGGGCACTATCATGCCGTAGCGCCAGCCATGTTGCAGGGCGATGGTGCTGACGATGAGGGGGATCAGCGCCCCGCCCACGTTGTGGGCGGTGTTCCAGGCCGACCACCAGACCCCGCGCTCGGTGCGCGAATACCAGCTGGTGAGCAGCTTGGAGCAGGGGGGCCAGCCCCAGCCCTGAAAGAAGGCGTTGGCGACCCAGAGGGCGGCAAACATCCAGAGTGCCGACGAGAGGCCGAACAGGATATTGATGACGCCGGTGGCAATCAGTCCGACCCCCATGAAGTAGCGCGGATTGGCGCGGTCACTGATGATGCCGGAGAAAAACTTGGAGCAGCCGTAGGTGAGATAGAACAGGGTCCACAGCATGCCGATGTCGGACTTGTCCAGCATGCCGCTCGCCAGCATGTCCGGCATGGCGAAGTTGAAGCTCTTGCGGGTGAAGTAGAACACCGCATAGCCCAGATACATGGTCAGCAGCAGGTGCAGTCGCCAGTGGCGATAGGTGGCGTCGATCTCGGCCTGATCCCGGATAAGGGGTTGGGGCGGTGCGCTTCTCATAAAACTCAGCACAGGCTGGCCCTCTGGTGATGATGGTGATCAGCCATGACTCTCCTCCCGTTTGCGACTGGGCAGGTTGACCGTCAGCTGGGTACCGTGGATGCAGGAGAGTTGCAGACTGCCCCCGAGCGCCTGCACCCGCTCGCGAATGCCGAGCAGGCCATAGCCCTGTTGCGGGCGGCTCTCTGGCAGACCGCGGCCATCATCTTCCAGCACCAGTTGCAGCTGTTCGCCACTGGCCCGGGCGCGAATGGTGACCGAGTGGGCATTGGCATGTTTGACCACGTTGTTGAGCCCCTCCTGACAGACCCGAAACAGGGTGACCCGCTGGGCATCGGAGAGATCCCCATCCGCCAGCTGCCACTCCAGTCGGGTGACGATGCCGTGACGTTCCAACTCCAGCTCCCGCAGCAGGGCGCGCACCGCCTGCTCCAGGGTCATGTCGTCGAGCTGGCGCGGGCGCAGCCGCCCGAGCAGGCCGCGCACCGCGTCGTAGATCCCGAGCGACAGGGTGTCGATGAGGGCGCTGCTCTGAACTACACCTGCGTTGTCAGGGGCGAGACGGCGCACTATGCCAGCCTGGGTACGAATGGCGGTGATGGTCTGGCCGATATCGTCGTGCAGTTCGCGCGCCACCTCCTTGCGGATGCTCTCCTCGGTCTCCAGCAGCCGCTCGGTGAGCTGGCGATTGTGGGCGAGCTGGCGGGTTAGCGCCTGATTGAGTTCCCGCTGGCGCTGGATCCCGGCGCCGAGCAGCAGGCCGGTGAGGCTCTGGGCCAGCAGGGAGAGCAGCAGGTCGAGGGGGTGATCATGCCAGGCCTGGCTCGCCAGCAGGGCGATGGTGTTCATCAGGGTGGCGAGCAGCGCCCCCTGCCAGCCGTAGCGCCACGCCATGGCGATGATGGGGATGGCCAGACAAAACGGGGTGAAGCGCACCAGCGAGTTGGGTAAGCCCAGTTGCAAGCCAAGGCTCAGGATAAAGAGCAGCAGATACCAGACCAGATGGCGAAAGCGCCAGTCCACCGGCTGATCCACCAGCGCAGGGCCCAGCGGCACCCAGGTGGCGCGGGTGAGGTAGTGCCAGATCAACATGCAGGTCGTGGTGAGGGTCAGGCCGCCGGTGAGGGTGAGCAGCAGGGCCGAGAGGCCATCTTCCCCCACCAGATACCAGAGCAGGGCTTGCAGCAGTGCCGCCGCCGTGACGGTGGCCAGCAGCAACAACAGTTGCTGCCAGTCGTTGTATACCTGTTGGCGGCGGGCAATCCACAGGGGCAGCAGGGTGATCACACTGCCCACGATCAGCCACTGCCAGTGGGGCAGCCCCACCTCCAGATTGAGCCAGTAGAGCAGCAGCCCTTCGCACAATAGCAGTGGCGGCCAGTAGTGGCCGGGGCTTTGCAGCAGCAGCCCCAAGCGCAGGCCGAAGGGGAACAGCAGCACCGCCAGCGCCGGGCCACCCGCCAGATGCAGGCTGATGCTCCAGAGGCAAAACCAGCCGGCGGCAAAGATGAAGCTGGCCGCCAGGGCGATGGCGACATAGCTGGCCAGACGGGAGATCACCAGCTATCCAGCATGCGGTGGGCCAGCTCGACGTTGTTGCTGACCTTGAGCTTGTCCATCAGGTTGGCGCGATGGACATGTACCGTCTTGGGGGAGAGGCCGAGCTGCTCGGCGATGGCCTTCACCTCCAGCCCCTGCGCCAGTAACTGGGCAATCTCCCGCTCCCGATTGGTGAGGGGATCCCGGCTGCTGCTGGCCAGCTTCTGGGCGATGTCCGGCGTCAGGTAGCAGCCACCCAGAGCCGCGGTACGCACGGCGGCGATCAGCTCGTCCGGGCTGCAGCGTTTGGAGAGAAATCCCTTGGCACCGGTTTGCAGCGCCTGCTCAATGAGGGCGGGGCTGTCGTGAACCGAGAGCATCACCACCGCCAGACCGGAGGGGAGCTGCTTGAGCAGCTCCAGCCCCGATTGGTCTGGCATCGAAATGTCGCAGACACAGACCCGCGCCCCGCTGCCGGGCAGACCGGCAAGGGCGTCACTGGCGGAGCCGAATTCGGCGACCACCTGCAGATCGGGCTCCAGATTGAGCAGTTGGGCAAAACCGGATCGGACGATCTGGTGATCGTCGATAAGGGCAATTTTTATCATGATGTCAGCCTGAAATTCGGTGCGTCATGACCATGACGCGGCCAACAAGATACCTGCCCCCCGAGTCAGGCTCAAGGGGCGGGGGACGATAGGGGGAAAATCGGCTCGATAAGCAAGGGAAGCTTGATCGGGATCAGGCTGTGCGGGCTGGCCTCCCGAGCTGGCCTGCCCGCAACGGGAGTCAGCGGTGCAGCTCGCCGGCACGCTCCGGCTGATAGACCACTTCCAGAATTTCCACCTCGATGGTGCGCCCGGCGGGGCCCGGCCAGGCAATGCTGTCGCCCACTTTCAGGCCGAGCAGGGCACTGCCCACCGGCGCCAGTACCGAGATGTTGCTCTCGTCGCCCTTGGCATCGCGCGGGTAGACCAGGGTGAGGCAGAACTCGTTGCCGCTGCTCTGCATCTTGAAGCGCACCTTGCTGTTCATGGTGACCACGTCCGGCGGCATGTCGGCCGGTTCGCGGATCTCGGCGCGGTCCAGCTCTTCTTGCAGGGCCAGATGCTGCGGGTGGTTGCCGAGCAGTTGTTCGATACGGTCCAGATCAAGGCTGGAGATAACGAGATGAGGTTGTTTCATAGGATATTCCTTATCAATAGCAGAGAGGCCAGGCCGACAAGGGAAGGCTGGCCAGTACGCTGGATGTCACACAATGGTTTACACAGATTCAAAACAGTGAAAATGCCATGCCCCCAAACGACTCGCGGCCGAAGGAGCGAGGCGGGGGCTCAGCAGGGTGTGAGCAAATGCGAGGAAATAACGAGTATTTTCATGGGGCTACCATAACCATTCTGGCTGGCCTTGGCAACCGTGACTGAGTGACTACTCAGGAGCCTGATAGTTGTACTGACGGATGATCCGCGCCAGGGTGCCATCATGGCGCATCTCGTCGATCACGGCTTGCCAGCGACGACCTTCGGTGAAGGGGAAATCCTTGCTGGCCGCGACATAAAACTGGGTGCGCATCAGGGTCTCCCCGCGTACCAGCAGGTCGGTCGGCAAAGCACCAAGGCGCTGGTTGTAGAGGATGGCGTTCCAGGCGGCCACCCAAGCATCGATGCGACCCCGATTCAATTTCTGGGCATTGAGCTTCTCGGTAGCCACAGTATCACTCTCAAGCTGGAGTCGTTGTCTGAGCAGATGCTGACCGAAGGAGTAGCGCAGGGTGCCGACCTGCAGCGGGGGGAGATCAGTCACCCTGAGCGGGGCAGGATGAAACCGGCGATCGCTGACGATGACAAAATCGTCATCGAGGATCGGTGTCACCCAGTAGTAGAGGTGTTCCCGTTGAGAGCTGCGCACCGGCGGGATCAGCAAGACATCCTTGCGATGCGCGGTTTGGGTGAGCGCCCGTGCCAGCGGCATCAACTCGATGGTGAGCGGTTCTTTGAGGCGTCGTGCGGCCTCTTCCATGATCTCGATGGCGACACCGCTTGGTTTGCCGTGAGAGGAGCGAATGACATAGGGGGGCAGCTCGGCCGCCACCAGCACAATAGCCTGGGCGCCGGTGTGTACCAGCAATAACAGCAGGGCAAAAAAGGGCAGGCAGAGAGCGCGCATCAAGATCGTGAGCCAGAGTCGAATGGTCAGAGTGTAACATTCCTGCCTGCGTTGTCTTTCCACCCGCTGAAGGGTTGGGATCTCAGTCGAAGAAATCCCGCAAATCGCGCACTTCGTAATCGGCGAGTTGCAACCAGGGGAGCTGAGCGGGCAGCTTGCGCAGGGTCACCTCCATCCGGTAGCTGCGATAGCCATCGAGGCTGGCCGACTCGACCACCAGCGGGATCTGCCACTGATGCGACCAGAGGATGCGGGTTCGTTGCCGCCCTTCGCGTTTTTGATACCAGCGGGCCTGCTCGGGGGCGGTCTCATCCAGCGGAGTCATCCCTTCGATCAGCGCCGGGTTGACGAGATGGCGGATCCGCGGCCAGTCGGGTTTGAAGGCCACCTGGCCATACTCTTCCACCGGCACCTCCACCAGTTGGTTGTGCCAGCTGTCGGCATAGCGCAACTGAAGTTCACCCTCATCACTGCGACTGACCCAGCGGGCGGCCATCTGGTGGGTAAAGTGCTTGTGGCCGGGCGTGGCGTCGTGAGTGGCGTGATAGGCACGGGCAAGGGGGAGGGGAATGAGCCGCTGGCTCCACACCTGATTGCCTACTCGCAGCCACTTCTCTTGCCAGACGCTCTCTCTGGCGATGCCATCGCTGCCGGTGACCCGGTCATGATAGCTGATCCGGGCCGCGAGATCCGGGGGGGAATCGTCGGCATGGAGGGGGAAGGCGAGGGTGCTGCCAAGCAGCCATAACGAAAGTAAAAGTCGCATCATCATCTGTCGCTCGAAAGAGCCGGGGCCCGGGCCGCTGAGTCGATTGCTCAGGTGCTCCCGGGCCCCCGCTGCTTACAGGCCGAGCGCCTCCCGCAGTTTGCCAAACACCTTGGTGTTATCCAGCGTGCCTTTGAAGCGGTTGCTGCCGGCGCCATCGGCGAACAGCATCACATCGCCGCCGCCGTGGGTTTCCGATACCAGCTTGACGCCGGTCTCCTGCAGATAGTCATTGGCCATCACCTGATCGCTGGTGAGGACGGGGCGCACGTTTGCACGGTTGGGACCGTTGCCGAACACCAGAGTGGTGAAGGGCTTGCCATCCACGTCGTTCTGGGTCGAGCCGTCGCCATTTTTCACCAGATCCAGCACCGGGTTGCCCTTGGCGGAGTAGCCGTTGATGGTCATGGTGTGGTCATGGTCGGCGGTGACCACGATCAGGGTATTGCTGAGGTCCACTTTACCGAGCGCCGTCTTGACCGCTTCATCCAGCGCCACCGCATCGGTGAGAGATCGTTTGGCGTTGGTGGCGTGCAGGGCGTGATCGATCCGGCCACCCTCGACCATCAGGAAGTAGCCCTGGCTGTTCTGGCTCAGCAGATCGATCGCCTTGGCGGTCATCTCGGAGAGCGACGGCTGGGTATTGGCCGACCCCTTGGCAACCCGATCCAGCTCGTAGTCGAGGTGGGATTTGCTGCTGAACAGACCGAGCACCTTGCCACTGGTGACCTGGGCCAGTTCACTTTGGGTGGTGACATAGCTGTACCCCTGCGCCTTCATCTCGGCGGTCAGGTCGCGGTTGTCATTGCGACCGCCCTTGTTGCTGGCGCTGTAAGGGGTCCAGTGGTTGGCACCACCGCCCATCAGCACATCGACCCCATCCTTGAGGGCACTGTTATAGCCAGCGCCCCCCGGGACGGCCTGCGCGGCGATATCATAGGCGGCATCCCGATGGCAGATGTGGGAGTAAGTGGCCGCCGGGGTGGCGTGGGTCAGCTCGGTGGTGGTGACGGCGCCAACCGATTTGCCTGCCGCCTTGGCCAGCTCCAGGATGGTGGGCACCGGCTTGCCGTTATCGCTGCTGCATTTGTTGTCAGTTTTGTTGCCGTTGATATCCTTGGCTGGCGCTACCGCCTTGGTGTCGCTACTCATGGCGATCACCTCGTTGTTCATTTTGACCCCGGTGGTGTAGGCCGCCATGGAGGGTGCCGAGTCGGTGGTCTGGGCATCGTTGGAGAAGGTCTTGATGCGGGCACTGCGCGGCAGTTTCATCATCTCCAGATTGCCCTCTTCTCCCACCTTGAACAGGCGGGTAGCGGTGAGCACGGTGGGGCCCATGCCATCACCGATAAAGAGGATGACGTTTTTGGCATCACCGGCCTGTGCCTGGGAGGTTGCGCCCAGCGCACTGAACAGGGCGGCGCAGACCAGCGTGTGCTTGATGGATGTGTTCATCTGTTTGCTCATGAAAGTGCTCCTTACAGCTTGGCCGCAGCCTTGATCTTGCCGAACACGGCGGTGTTATCGAGTGAGCCATGGAAGCTCTCCGCTCCCTGGCCGATGGCGCCGAGGAAGACGTCGGTGCCGCCGTGGGTCTCGTTGCCTATCTCGCCCACCTTGACCACCACTTCCTGGTGGTAGTCATTGGCGGAGACGGTGGCATCGTCGAGCGGGGCGACGCTGCTGCGCGGGCCATCCACCCGGTTGTAGCCGTTGCCAAAACCGATAATGGTGTAGGGCATGCCCTCGCTATCCTTGCTGGGATCCCCTGTCTCGTAGTTTTTCACCAACCCCAGAACCCCCGGATTATTGGCGGTGGTCTTGCCGGTACGTTTGGCATAGCCGTTCAGCACTAGCGTATGGTCATGGTCGGCGGTGACCACGATCAGGGTGTTTTTCAGTTCGGGGTCGCTTTTTTTCACCTCGTCGATGGCTGCCTTGATGGCATTGTCGAAGGCGAGGGTATCTTGCAGCGCCCGCTTGGCGTTGGTGTCGTGCAGGGCGTGATCGATGCGGCCCCCTTCCACCATCAGGAAGTAACCCTTCTCCTTGCCCTTGAGCTGTTTGATGGCAGCCAGGGTCATCTGGGCCAGTGACGGCTCGCTGGCGGGGCGGTCCAGGTCATATTTCATGTGGCTGGAACCAAACAGACCCAACAGCGGTTTGCCCGCGTCGACCTTGTTCAGCTCATCCAGATTGCTGGCAAATTGATAGCCTTTGGCCTGCATTTCGCTGATGAGGTTGCGGCCATCCTCCCGCTTGCCCTTGTCGGCTTTGGGTAGGAAGAAGCTGCTGCCGCCCCCGAGCACCACATCCAGCCCCTCCTTGAGGGCGCTGTTATAGCCTTTGCCGCCCGGCACCAGCTGGGCGGCGATATCCACCTCCAGATCCCGGTTGCAGATATGGGCATAGGTAGCCGCCGGAGTGGCGTGGGTCACCCGGGTACTGGTTACCACGCCAGTACCGCGGCCATCGGCCTTGGCCAGCTCCAGCAGGGTAGTCACCGGCTTGCCGGCACTCTTGCTGCAGTCGCTTTCATAGGTGGCATCGCCGTCCATGCTGATGACGCCATTGTTGCTCTTGACCCCGGTCATGTAGGCCGCCATGGAGGGGGCCGAGTCAGTGACCTGGGAGTCGTGGGAGAAGGTCTTGATAAAGGCCGTCTCTGGCAGGGTATCGATGGTCAGATCACCCTCTTCGCCGACACCGTAGATGCGGGCCGCCGTCAGGGTGTTGAGGCCCATGCCATCACCGAGGAAGAAGATGATGTTGGTGGGCTGGTCGGCGGGCTTGGTCGCCACCGTGTCATTGTCTGATTTGCAGCCGGCGGCCAGGGCGGCGCCGATCATCACTGCAAGTCCTGCCATTTTTCTCATTGGGGTTCGCTCCTTGTAAAACCTGAGCGCAGCCTAGAGGTCGCAGATGACACTTTTACTGACTATCGGTGACGGTTGTGTGAAAAGATGATAAAAATGTTACATTATATCAATATGTTATCTATCAGTTGCTCTGACTGAACGGATCTTTTCCGGCCCGGGCGCCCCGTCATGGCGGTTTGCTGATTTGATGGCGTGATGGTTAGAATGACCTGTCAAAATGCGGCTGCAGCAGGTAAAATGCGCCCCCTTCGTTCGATGCCTGCCACCGAGCGGCCGTAGTTCCTTACGCGCCCCCATAGTCCACAGAGAGTAACGCGAATGTCCATCAACTGGTTCCCCGGTCACATGCACAAGGCCCGCAAAGAGATTGCCGAGGTCATGCCCCAGGTCGATGTCATCATCGAGATGCTCGATGCCCGCATCCCCTTCTCCAGCGAAAACCCGCTGGTGCCCGAGCTGCGTGGTGATACCCCGGTGATCAAGGTGCTGAACAAGGCGGACCTCGCCGATCCGGCGATCACCGAACTGTGGGTGGCGCACATGGAAAAAGAGAAGGGGATCAAAGCGCTGCCGCTGACGCAACAAGAGCCGGAGAAGATCAAGCAACTGCTGAGCCTCTGTCACGAGATGCTACCGGAACGCAACTTTGAGCTACGTGGCGTGCGGGCGATGATCATGGGGATCCCCAACGTGGGCAAGTCCACCCTGATCAATACTCTGGCGGGGCGCATCATCGCCCGCACCGGCAACGAGGCGGGGGTGACCAAGTCCCAGCAGCGGATCAAGCTGGAAAACAACGTCATCCTGACCGATACCCCGGGTTTCCTCTGGCCCAAGCTCAACCCGCCCTCCTGCGGCTATCGTCTGGCGATCACTGCGGCCATCAAGGATACGGTGTTCGACTATGCCGATATCGCCATGTTTGCGGCCGACTACTTTATCAAGGCCTATCCGGAGCGGATCAAGGCGCGCTACCAGATAACCGATCTGCCCGAGACCGAGATCGAACTGCTGGAGATGATCGCCCGCCAACGGGCCTTCGTGCGCAAAGGCGGTCTGGCCGATCTGCACAAGGCGTCCGAGATCCTGATCAACGAGTTCCGCTCCGGCCTGCTTGGCCGCATCTCGCTGGAAACCCCGGAGATGGTGAGCGTCGAGATCGTTAGCGCAGCTGAAGAAGCGGCGCAAAAAGCCAGTGAGAAAGCAGAGCGGGAGGAAGAGCGCCAGGCCAGAGCCCGTCGCAAGTACGCCCGCAAGCGTCAAAAGTAGTGAGCGGCCACGTATCCCGTTTCGCCCGCTAACCGTTGGCAAAACCCGGCCGAGTCAGCGTTAGCACAGTGACGAAACTAGAAGAGGCGACCCCAAGGGTCGCCTCTTCTGTTTTATGGCATTTGTTGTATGGCATTTTTTGATGGCATTGTACGGTGGCCATGTCGGTGTGCCTGGCAAGAAAGATCTTCGCCACAGCGTTGGCTCGCCGCCTCGGGTAGCAGAGGGGGGGATTGAAAATGTGCCGCGACATGGCGCTGTTCTTCCGCGCCAAGCAGCACTTTTTGTAGAGGAAATTCATACAGTAAAGTGCGCAAACAAGGTGAGGTGACACTGCTGGATATGGAAAAGGGGAGCTCGGCTCCCCTTTGCTATGCAGACATTTCAGTACCGACACCCCTGTAAAGAGATATCAACCCAGCTTATTGCTGCTGGATAACCCAGATCTGGAAGGCTTTGCGGGTTTCTGCATCGGCTTTGTTGTACCAGTTTTGCAGCTGGGTCAGGGCTTCCGGGTTGCTCTGGGCCTTGCTCGGAGCAGCAGCAACTGGCGCGCTGGCAGCAGCCATCACGGCAGCGGTAGAGACGGCTACTGTGGTTGGCTGGTTGAAGGCTTTGCCAATGTTGATCAGCTCTTGCTGATAGTCACGGGTCAGCTGGAAGCCTTCTACTTTTGGCATCACAAACTGTTCGCTGCTCACTTGCTGGCCAGTGACCTTGTCTTTCAGTGCCACTTGCTGATCTTTGACAAACTGCTTGGCCTCGGTTTCGTTGCGGGGCTTTTTGTAGTCCAGCACCAGCTTCTGGTTATCGGCGGCAGTGAAGTTGAGCACCAGCGGCTCGGCGGTCACCAGCTTGATCTCGCTGCGGTTGGAGAAGTTGCCTTCAAAGGCGATGACCAACTGGTGTTTGCCGGCAGTGAGGGGGAAGGTACTGGTTTTGTCGAGCAGCTTGGGGTTGATGGATTGGCCATCGATCAGCTGGACGACATAGGGATTGGACACTTCCAATTGAGCATTAGCCAAGGCGCTACCGGCCCACAACAGACCAGCCAGCGCCGGTACCAGAACAGTCAGTTTCATTTCATCTCCTTGAACAGTCAGGCGATTGCCCACTGAAAACAGGGGCTCATTTTTGCAGGTTTGGCCCACTGCGGCAATGGCTCTTTCTGGTGCGCATCGTTCACTCTGTTGTCTGCTTTTATATCAATAAAGGAGGCGCAGACCTCACTCGATCCGTCGAGTGAAGGGGGGGAGTGCGTCGAGCAATCCTTTGCCATAGCGTTTGGTTAACAGCCGCCGGTCGAGAATGGTGACTCGGCCCCGATCGGCCTCTTTGCGAATGAGGCGGCCACAGGCCTGAATGAGTTTGCGGGAGGCTTCCGGCACCGTCAGTTGCAGGAACGGATTTCCCCCCCGCTGCTCGACCCACTCGGCGGTAGCCTCTTCGACCGGTGAGTTGGGCACCGCGAAGGGGAGTTTGGTGATCACCAGATTGGTAAGGTAGTGGCCCGGCAGATCCAGCCCCTCAGAGAAGCTGCCGGTACCAAACAGAATGCTGGCCTGGCCGCCATCGCATTTTTGCTTGTGCAAGGTGAGCAGGGCGTTGCGAGAGGCTTCCCCCTGCACCAGCAGAGAGAGTCCCTTGGCGCGCAGTCCCGCCACCACTTCATTCATCTGTCGATAGGAGGAGAAGAGCACCAGGCTTGCCTCCTTGCCAGCCAGAATACGAGGCAGCACGCTGATGAGCTCGCTGGTAAAGGCCGGCGAGTTGGGTTCGTGCTCCATCTTGGGCAGGTAGAGTTCGGCCTTCTGGTATTCAAAGGGGGAACGCAGGCGCAGGTAACGGGTGCCGTCGTGCTCCTTGAGCCCTACCTGATGGCGAAAATAGCTAAATGAAGATAGGGCGGTGAGGGTCGCGGAGACCAGCACGGCACCCAGACACTTGGACCATAGCCACTCTTCCAGCAGATAACCCACCTCGATGGGGGAGGCGTGCAACCAGATATCGCCATCGTCACTCTTGGCCATCCAGCGGGCGAGCGGGGTCTTGCCCTGTGGCACATGGCGCCCCAGCATCTCCCACAAGGCGCAGAAACTCTCCAGCCGTTGCAAGTGAAAACCACTCTCGGCCAGCAGGGGCTCGGCCTCTTTGCGGCGGATCTCGCCATCTTTCAGCGCTTCACCGATGGCGCTCTGCATCCGATCCAGAGCCCGCAACGCCTTCTTGCTCGATTCCTTGAGGTTTTCCGCCAGCATCGGCAGGGGATCCGGTAATACCCCTTCCGCGAAGCGGTAGTGGGGTTCACTGCCAAACAGCCGATCGTTGGCGCTGAGCCACTGCTCGACCGCTTTCAGGTCGGGCTGGATGGAGGCCAGCGCATCCTGCAGTTTGAGTTGGGGGTCGATCAGGCTCTCTTTATTGAGGGCCCGCGCCAGTTTGCCCGCACTCTGTACCAGCTTCTCCAGCCAGCGACGGGAGCCTTTGACGCTGGCCGACGCAGCGCCGTGATCCCGGGCAATGGTGGGCAGGTGATGGGCCTCATCGAGTACATAGATACACTCATCGGGGGGCGGCAGTATGATGCCACCGCCCATGGTGAGATCGGAGAGCAGCAGCGCATGGTTGACCACCAGCACATCGGCACTGTCCATGTCGTTGCGGGCCCGATGAAAGGGGCAGTGTTGATGGTGGCTGAGGGCCTTGTTACAGGTGTGGCGGTCGGCGGCGATATGCTGCCAGCAGGCGTCTGATATGGGTTCTGGCCAGTTATCTCTATCCCCGTCCCACTTGCCATCGGTGTAGGCCTGCCACAGGCGGGCAAAGCGATCCTTGTCGCTATCCGACGGCTTGTGCTTGCTCAAGGTACCAAAGTCGATTTCGAAGTTGGCCATCTCGACGCCACTGGCCGCTTGCTCCAGCAGATGCTCGCAGCAATAGCGCTGGCGTCCCTTGACCAGCATAAAGCGAAATGGCAGCTCGCTGTGGCGGTGGTAAAAAGGCAGATCTTTATGAATGAGCTGCTCTTGCAGGGCCACGGTGGCAGTGGAGATCACCAGCTTTTTCTGGGTCAGTCGAGCCACCGGGATGGCGCCCTGAGCATAGGAGAGGGATTTGCCGATCCCGGTTCCCGCTTCGGCAACCAGGATCCGGCGCTGTTTGTCGTACTCACCAGTCAGGGTTTTGGCGATCTCGGCCACCAGAAAGTTCTGCTCTTTGCGCGGCACAAAACTGGGCAGTCCATCCGAAATCTGGCGATAGGTTTGACGAATGGTAGCTTTGAGGCGAGTCGAGAGCATGCAGGAATGGCCATTGAGGGAGTTAACAGAAGGGTAAGGATACCTGTAACCCCTCCTTGAGGTCGAGGTTACTGCGATTATCACGGCAAGGTTACGCGCAGCAGACCAGGTTGGTGATTTATCAGGTGGTCAGCCCCTTTAGCCTGTAAAACAGGCTGTTTGAGTCCGTTTTTTCAGCGAAATGGTTTGTAAACGTTTTCCCTTTGCTGGATGACCAGGTGAGATCTGGCTCACACTTTCGCTTTGCTGACTATGATTTCCATAAAAAGTTCCAAGTTTTTTCATTGCGGTTCAAAAAGTCCGGTGCTAGTCTCGGCGGCATAGTGATGCAAAGAACATCGCTAACACAGGGAATAACAACAACTTAGTGTTTAATTACAGTAGGCATTGGAAACTATGAAAAAGACAATTCTGGCTATTGCTATCCCGGCTCTGTTTGCATCCGCCGCTAACGCCGCAGTGATCTATGACAAAGACGGTACCAACTTTGACGTTTACGGCCGTGTACAGGCTAACTACTACGGTGACCACGACTCTTCTGACGCTGAATTGGTTGGTGCTTCCCGTCTGGGTTGGTCCGGCAAGATTGCGTTGAACAATACTTGGTCTGGTATTGCCAAGACCGAGTGGCAAGTTGCTTCCGAGAACAGTGACAATATTAATAAAGGCTCTACCGCTACCAAAGGCGAGAGCACTGGCGGTAAATTCGAAGCTCGTCATATCTACGTAGGTTTTGACGGTACTCAATACGGTAAGATCATCTTCGGTCAAACCGACACCGCCTACTACGATGCCATCGTTGCAACCGATATCTTCAACGAGTGGGGTAGCGAAGGTAACCTGTATGATGGTCGCCAAGAAGGCCAGATCATCTACTCCAACAGCTTCGGTGGTTTCCACGGTAAAGTTTCCTACCAGACTAATGATGATGCAGTGACTTCCGTTAAAGACGTCGGTTCCAACACCATCAGCAAGACTACCCAAGACGTTAAGCTGGACAAAGGTTACGGTGCTGCAGCTGGTTACAAGTTTGACTTCGGTCTGGGCTTTGATGCCGGTTACAACCGTTCTGACCTGGAAGCGACTGCTGACCGCGCTGGCTCTTTCCTGGCAGGCAACAAATTCGAGAAGTCTGACTGGGCTATCTCTTCCAACTACGGCATCGGTGGCTTCTACTTTGCAGCCATGTATAACGAAACCGACCTGAAAAACAAGGCGACTGGTAACAAGCACGAAGGTAAGGGCTACGAGCTGGCTGCTTCTTACAACGTCGATGCGTGGACCTTCCTGGCCGGTTACAACAAAGAAGAGACTCGTGCTCCGGGCGCTGCATACAAAGATTCTATTGATGCAACTCTGTTGGGCGTTCAGTATGCTTTCACTTCCAAGCTGAAAGCGTATACCGAGTACAAAATCGAAGGTTTGGATAAGAAAGACGACCAGTGGACAGTTGCTCTGCAGTACAACTTCTAATAAGTTGAACAAGAGTAATATCCTGGCTTGAGTCTTTGACCAAGCTACGAATGGCCGAGATGAACTCTCGGCCATTTTTCTTTTTGGCGGTGCGGTATAGCTGCTTCGTATTAGCAGCATGGTGAATCGCCTTTCATGGTGATATTTGGCGCACCGTCTGTCTCGGCTAATCTATCCTGCTTCCTGCTTCCTGCTTCCTGCTTCCTGCTTCCTGCTTCCTGCTTATCTCTTTGATTGATTGGGTTATTGTTCTCTTTTGTGCAGTGACGTGAACTGCACCGTGTAGCTTGGTTTGGCCTGTGAGTATCTGGCATCCCTTGCAAGGGGATGCGGCGCTATCTGCGCTGATATGTATGGGAGCACCATGCTGGATGGTTGTGTATGGAAAGCTGGGAGGAGGGAATTGAAGCCAGTCAGAGTTGGGCACTCGACGTGCAGCCGAGCGAGGTGGAAGCCCATGTTTAAATCAGTAACAAATAAAAAGGGAAGATGCTCAGGCACCTTCCCTTTTACCGTTTGTTTGGGCTCCGATGCCCCTATTGGCGGGATCAGCCGTGCTGGCGGCGGTCGTTGGCCTGGGCCAGCAGCATGCGGCTTTCACGCAGGAACTGGTCGGCATGTTCGCCAAAGAAACCGGAAACTTGCGAGAAGGCGTCGATAAAGCCGGCTCTGTCCCCCCGTTCCAGCAGCCCCAGCGCTTCGCCAAAGTTCTGGTAGTAACGGCGGATCATCGCCAGATTCTGCGGCGATGACAAAATGATGTCGGCATAGAGGTGGGGATCCTGAGCAAACAGTCGCCCGACCATGGCCAGCTCCAGCCGGTAGATGGGGGAGCTCAAACTCAGCAGGCGATCCAGATTGGCATGCTCCCGGGAGAGGTGCCAGCCATAGGCAAAGGTGGCGAAGTGGCGCAGCGCCTGGATGAGGGTCATGGCCTCATCGTGGGCCTTGGCTTCCACCTGTTGCAAGCGGGCGCCCCAGATGGTCATCTGATCCAGTAGCCACTGGCTGGCGGCGGGGTCGCGGCCCTGACAGCTGACAATCACCTGCTTGGCGAGGCTCGCCACATCCGGCCCGAACATGGGGTGCAGCCCCAGCACCGGCCCTTGGTGCACTGCCAGCATGTGCTCGAGCGGCGCCGCCTTCACGCTGGTGACATCCACCAGCAGGCAGTGGGCTGGCAAGTTGCCGAGTCGGTCGATGATCTGGCAGGTGATGTCGATGGGCACCGCCACCATCACCAGACCGGCGTCCGCGAGGATCTCGTCAGCGCGCGGCCAGTCCCCCTGTTCCAGCGTCTCGACCCGGTAGCCAGAGAGGCCAAACATCTGGCCGAACAGCCGACCAAGCTGACCCTGACCACCGATGATGACAATCTTGCCAAGGTCCGGCTTCATGCATTTGAAGTGGTGTTCTTTTTCGCTGGCCGATTCGAGAATATAGGATTCGCGCATCACCCGGCGCAGCACATCCTCGATGAGATCGCCGGGTACGCCCAGCAGTTCGGCCTCGGCGCGGCGGCGGGCCAGCATGCTTGCCTCCCGATCCGGTGCATAGATGGGCAGGCCGTGGCGGCTCTTCACCTCACCCACTTCTCCCACCAGCGCCAGACGGGCGGCCAGCAGATCAATCAGCTGCTTGTCCACCACATCAATTTTGTCCCTGAGGGCATTCAACTCTTCAGCCATATCCAGTCCCTGCTGGTACCGCGGGTAGTGGCACCTGGTGATTCAAGATGCAACTTGTGTATCACTGCGTGTTACAGCCAGTGATACCCAGGTTGTTCAATAGGTTACGACAAGATAGCACGACTTATCGTGCAGTTCTGCGGTTGAGCGGGGTGGCCAGCTCCCGATGGCATCGATCCAGCAGCGCGGCTGTGGTGTCCCAGTCGATGCAGGCATCGGTGATGGAAACCCCGTAGCGCATCTGCTCTTTGGGCTGCTCGCTGGATTGGCTACCCTCGAACAGGTTGGATTCGAGCATCACCCCGATAATGGAGCGATTGCCTTCCTGGATCTGGTGGATGACGTTGTCGGCCACCTTGGGCTGCAAACGGTGATCCTTGCTGGAGTTGCCGTGGCTGCAATCCACCACCAGACCGGGTAGCAGGCCCGCTTTTTCCAGCGCCTCTTCCGCCAGCGACACATTGACCGAGTCGTAGTTGGGATGTTTGCCGCCGCGCAAGATCACGTGGCCATCCGGGTTGCCCTGGGTCTGCAGCAAAGCGACCTGACCCTGCTGGTTGATCCCCATAAAGGCGTGAGGAGAAGAGGCTGATTGCAGCGCGTTGATGGCGGTACCCAGGTTGCCGTCGGTGCCATTCTTGAAACCGACCGGCATGGAGAGACCGGAGGCCATTTCCCGGTGGGTCTGGGATTCGGTGGTACGGGCGCCGATGGCAGACCAGGAGAAGAGCTCCGCCAGGTATTGCGGGCTGATCGGATCGAGCGCTTCGGTCGCCAGCGGCAACTCCAGCTCAGCCAGCCAGCAGAGCAGTTCGCGGGCACGGTGCAGTCCCAGCTCTACATCGAAGGTGCCATCCAGATTCGGGTCGTTGATAAAGCCTTTCCAGCCGACCGTGGTGCGTGGCTTCTCAAAGTAGACCCGCATGACAATGTAGAGCGAGTCCTGATAGGCGTCATGCAGCGCTTTGAGTCTGGTTGCGTACTCTTTGGCGGCGTCCATGTCGTGGATCGAGCAAGGGCCACAGATCACCAGCAAGCGGTGATCGCGGCGGTGAATGATGTCGGCGATCGTCGCTCGTGCCCCTTGCACGAAGGCCAGCGCCTGATCGGAGATGGGTAATTTCTCCTTGAGCTGGGCAGGGGTGATCATCACTTGTTCAGACTGGATATGGATGTTGTTCAGGGGATCTCGTTGCATTGCTGGGTACCTCGCCAGCGGCGCGGCTGGTCAGTGTGTGTAATTAAATATTTACGGTGGTGCGAATTCGTTGCACGAGGCCACAAGATACCAACTCACCCTCGATATTCAAGTGTAAATGTTGATATGTAATCATTTTTAGCTGTTTTTATATGGTTACCCCATCGTTCAGGGAGTGGGGAGTGCGATACTTACCTTTCTATGAACATGGTTTGTATTTTTTTATTTACACTTTGGTGCTTATGTCAGCCGCATCTTCGCTGAGTGGCTACGGGGGATGTCGGTATGGGGGGGACCGCTATGGGCAAAAAAATGCGGGAGCCAGCATCTGGCTCCCGCAGTGTGATGAGAAGGGTTGGCTGGCGTTATGCCGATACCGGCTGCTTGGCATCGGTAATGCTGTCGCTGGCCTGCTCCTGTTTAGCCAGTGCATCCAGCATGGGTTTAGTGACCAGCACGATCCCCTGTTCGGAGCGGTGGAAGCGACGGGCGTCTTCATCGGCATTTTCACCGATCACCATGCCTTCCGGCAGTTTGCATCCCTTGTCGATCACCACCCGGCGCAGTCGGCAACCGGCACCGATCTCCACACCCGGGAAGATCACGGCCTGATCCAGGGTGCAGAAGGACTCTACCCGCACATTGGTAAAGAGCACCGAACTCAGGATAAAGGAGCCGCAGACGATGGTGCCGCCCGAGAACATGGAGTTGATGGTCATGCCGTGCTGGCCGTTTTTGTCCTGCACGAACTTGGCGGAAGGGGTCATGTTCTGACTGGTCCAGATGGGCCAATCCTGATCGTAGATATCCAGCTCCGGGGTGACGGAAGCGAGGTCCATGTTGGCTTCCCAGAAGGAGTCAACGGTGCCCACATCGCGCCAGTAGGGTTTGCGATCAGGGCTGCAGCCAACGCAAGACATCCCGAACGGATGGGCGTAGGCGGTGCCTTCACTGACCACCCGCGGGATCACATCCATGCCGAAATCGTGATGAGATTGCGCGTTGGCAAGGTCCTCTTCCAGCAGTTGGTAGAGATACTCGGCATCGAAGATATAGACGCCCATGGAAGCCAGCGCGGTGTCAGCTTTACCCGGCATCGCCGGTGGGTTGACCGGTTTTTCGACGAAGGCGTTGATCTTGCGATCATCATCCACCGCCATCACCCCGAAGGCGCTGGCTTCACTGCGTGGCACCTCAATACAGGCGACAGTCACCTTGGCACCCATGTTGACGTGATCCAGCAACATGGCGGCGTAATCCATCTTGTAGATGTGATCGCCAGCCAGCACTACCACATATTTGGGGGCGTGATCGCGGATGATATCCAGATTCTGGTAGACCGCATCGGCGGTACCACGGTACCAGCTCACTTCGTCAACCCGCTGCTGGGCAGGCAACAGGTCAATAAACTCGTTCATCTGATAGCGCAAAAAAGACCAGCCAGATTGCAGGTGGCGCAGCAGACTGTGGGATTTGTACTGGGTCACGACGCCAACGCGACGAATGCCGGAGTTGATGCAATTGGAGAGTACGAAATCGATGATGCGGAATTTACCTCCGAAATGAACAGCAGGCTTCGCGCGGTTATCGGTCAATTGCTTGAGGCGACTGCCCCGCCCTCCGGCGAGAACCAAAGCCATGGTCTCGTTCAGCAACTGTCTTGATTTTGCTGTATTGGCAGGTTGTAACAACATCTCATATCCCTTTGTAGATAAATCACTACAATGTTGCCTCTTTTGAGCCCTCAAGAAAGTGCTTTCAGTCACAAAATTGCGGCTTTCTCCGTAATAAAATGACCTTTTTGTTATTAAAAATGACGGGTTGAACCGTAATTGCTTTCAATATGGTCAGTTGTCAATTGAGGCGAGCCGAGCGGTAAAGGGGCGGCGAGAGATTGGCGGGCGAGATGGAAAAAAGCCCCTGCCAATGGTTGGCAGGGGCTCGGTTAGTTGAGGCCCGGTGAGCCGGGCCTGATTAGCTAGGGTCAGGCCGCGTTGGCCAGTGGCTCCTCACTCTTCTTCTGGTATGCCTGCGGGGTGAGACCCAGCAGCTCCTGCACGGTCGAGGCGACGGTGATGGAGGAGACGGTACCCACCAGAATGCCGGCGAACAGGGTGAAGGAGAAACCGTAGAGGGCGTCACCACCAAACAACAGCAGGGCACCCACGGTAAACAGAGTGGTGCCCGAGGTGATCATGGTGCGACTGAAGGTTGCCTTGATGGCCACATCAGAGCACTCGTGGATCCCCATCTGGGTGCGCGAGCTCAGCAGATCCCGCAGTCGGTCCGAGATGACGATGCTGTCGTTGAGGGAGTAGCCGATCACCGCCATCAAACCGGCGATGATGTTGAGGTCAAACTCGATCTGGCACAGGGAGAGCAGCCCCAGCGCTACGATGGCGTCATGCACTACCGAGAGCAGAATGCCGATGGCCTGGCGCCACTCGAAGCGAAACGCCAGATAGGCAGACATTGAGATAGAGGCAACCAGCACTGCCAGCATCCCCTGCTGGAACAGCTCGGCACCCACCTGCGGGCCGACGATGGTGGTGCGCAGCAGTTCAACCGGCATCCCCAGTTGCTGCGTCAGCATGGTGGCGAGATCCGCCGCGGGCCAGGGCAGTTCATGGGGCGGCAACTTGATCAGCCATTCGCCTGGTACACCGGCAGAGCTGAGTTCCACGGCACCCGCCAGCGGGGAGACCAGCATGGCATTGAGATCATGGGCCTCTTTCAGGGTCTGGATATTGAACTCCAGCAGGATCCCGCCGGTAAAGTCGAGCCCCAGAGTCAGGCCATTCACCAGCAAGATGGCGATGCTGGCCACAGTCAGGGCGATAGAGGCCCACAGGCCGATATAACGCCAACGAGTCAATCCCATTGCAACGATCATTCTCAACATAATTCTCTCCTTGGCCACCCAGCATGAGGCTGTTGGCCTGTCACGACGTGTCGCAACACGTCGGGGAACATGGTTCTGCTCCGGCACGCCCCGGCCATATCCATGGCCGATGGCGCGGCCAAAGCCGCTCATCAGAGGGACTGCTGTCCCGTTACACCTTCAGGGTGCGTTCGCTGCTGCGTCCCCACAGGGGGTTGATGATGGCGCGCGTCCCCCAGATCCCGGTGATCATGCTGGAGAGCAGACCCAGAATAAGGGTGACCGAGAAGCCCTGCAGCGGACCGGAGCCGATGGAGTAGAGCACCACGGCGCAGATGAGGGTGGTGATGTTAGCATCGAAGATGGTGTGGAAGGCCGAGCGATAGCCAAAGTCGATGGCGTTGGCCAGTGAGCCACCTTCTCGCAGGCGATCCTTGATCCGCTCGAAGATCAGCACATGGGTATCCACCGCCATGCCCACTGTCAGCACCAGACCGGCGATCCCCGGCAGGGTCAGCACGGCCCCCGGCAGCACCGCCAGCATCCCCACCTGCATCAACAGGTTGGCGACCAGCGCAGTGATGGCAACCCAGCCGAATTTGCGGTACCAGGCCATCATAAACAGCATCATGCCCGCCATGCCGAAGGCCAGCGCGGTGAAACCTGCCTCGATATTCTGCATCCCCAACGTGGGGCCTATGCTGCGCTCCTCCAGGATCTTGAGGGGAGCGGTGAGGGCGCCGGCACGCAGCAGCATGGCCAGCTCTTGCGCTTCTGGCAGACTGCCAATACCGGTGATGCGGAACTGGTTGCCAAGGGCGGTCTGGATGGTGGCGACGTTGATCACTTCGCTCTGGGCCCGCAGCTTGCCCTGGGTATTGGTCTTGTATTCGGTGAAGACGGTCGCCATCGGCTTGCCCACATGCTGGCGGCTGAACTGGTTCATCTTGCTGCCACCCAGGGTGTCGAGCACGATATTGACCTGAGGCTGGCCCATCTCGCCCATGTTGGCGCGGGCATCGACGATGTGCTCGCCGGTCAGTACCGGCTTGCGTGCCATGCCAATGGCCTGGCCGCTGCGATCGGCGATATAGAAGTGGCTGTCTGCTTTGGCTTCATAGAAGGCCAGCGATGCGGTGGCACCGATCACCTCTTTTGCCTGCTTGGGGTTGTGGACGCCGGGTAGCTCGATGCGGATACCATCTTGCCCCTGACGTACCACCGAGGCTTCGACAATGCCGAGCTCGTTGATCCGCTTCTTGAGGATCGACAGGTTTTGGGTCACGGCGTTGTTGACCAGCAGGGTGCGCTCAGCGTCGCTCAGCACCAGCTTCAGGTCATTGCCGGAGCGGGTCAGCTTCCATTGATCCTGACGGGTACCGGCACTCTCCTTGATGATAGAGAGCCAGCTCTCCTGTTCGGCAACATCCGGCAGGGTCACGGCCACTGCGCCCTGTGCGCTGCGTATGACGCTGGCGCCGCGCAGGTTGGCTTCACGGAAGCGAGTACGCAGGGTATCCACCAGATTCTTGGTCTGGGTATCGATGACAAAATCCACGTCCACCCCGATCAGCAGCTGGGAGCCGCCGCGCAGGTCCAGCCCCAGCTTGATGGGATCGGCACCGAGGCGGGTGATCCAGCCCGGCGCGTTGGAGTGGAACTCCAGGGTCAGCGCCGCGCTGTCGAGGCCCTGCTGCTCCAGCAACTGCTTGGCGCGCTGTTGTTCGCCCTGGCTGGCAAAGACCAGCTCGACCCGTTCAGACTGCTCGATCACCTTGACCGGCGTCAGGTGCTTGTCGGTCAGCAGCATCTGCTGCTGGGAGGTCAGACTCTGCTGTCCGTGCAGGCCGAGGGAGGGCTGCTCACCGAAGAAGGTGGGCAGGGAGTAAAAGGTAAAGGTCAACAGCATCAACAGCAGCAGCGCGTACTGCCACTTGCTCATGCGATTGAGAACGGTGCGATTGATTTTTCTCATGCCAAATAGCCTCTGTCAGGAGAATGGAGCGCAGGCCCGTGTCATAACGGCTCGGCCGGGCGCAAAAAAAAGATGCGTTCAAGGCGGGATGGCACCGAAGTGCAGCCCGTAACAGAAGAGGAGGTGTGCGAGAAATAGCTGCCAAACCCCTCGGGGTCAGGCGGTCAGAACGCTCTGACTGAAGCGGTATTGCAGGTGTTGGCGGTGCAACCGGTGTCGATGGATGGTGCAAAAGCGATCGCGAAAGCTGCGCTGGTGATAAATCTGGGCGGCCAGTATCAGCCAGCCGAGCAACAGCAACAGGATGGCCTGGGTAGACCAGCTCTGGATCAGCTCGTAAACCACCTCTTTGGGCTGGTCGTCACTGCGCAGGGATTGTTCCAGCCGCAGCAGGTGATTCTGATGGCTGGCGACAAACTTGATGATGCCCTCATCGCTGTCGCTAGCCTGATTGAACACCAGAGTTTGTTGCGGTTCACTGTGCGAAAAGGTGGGTAGCAGTGAGCCTTCCATCTGGGTGATGGAACAAAGCAGGGTGAGGGTGATAACCAGGGTTACCAGCACCAGTTTGGCTTTGTCGATAAGGCGCAAGCAGTGAATTCCACAAAAAGAGAGCAGGCAAGCTACCACACTCATCGGGCCAGAACAAGGTTGTGGCCCGATGAGTCCTTGATGGATGAGGGGGTTCAGCGGCCGGTCATCTGGTCAAAATCGCGGGCGTAGCCCTTGAGCAGACTGTAAAGATGAGTTCGCTGGGCGAGATCCAGTGACTGACTCATGTCGCTCAACCAGTTGACGGTGCGTTGACGCGACTGCTCGGTATAGCCGGTAAAGCGGCCATCCATCAGGCCATCCCCCTCGGCCAGCAGATCGGTCAGCTCACGGGTAAAGTCGGGACTCTGGCGCTGCTTCATCAGCCTGTCCAGCTCCCGGGTCCAGGACTCCTGAAAATCGAGCCAGGGGGGCATCAGCTCGTATTGCCACTCGGCCCACTGGGCCACCAGCGGCGCCTGTGCCGGTTTCACCTCGCCAATCCAGAACACCAGCCGCTTGTTCATCTTGTCGCGAAACTCCGCCAGCATCTGCTCTTTGGGTTGTGTGGCAAAGTCGTGTTGCCGCTCCTGTTGCCGCTTGACCCGATCGGTCATGAAGCGGGCGACCTGATCGTCGCTCAGGGTGCGCGCCAGCCTGACCGCGCGGGGAATGGTGTTCTCCAGGGTGCGGGTCAGACTCTGCTGCACCGCATCCAGATTGGTCGAGATCTGCGCTGGGGTCATGGGGCTGGCAATGGCTTTGGCCAGCGCGTCGAGATCCCTGGCGTAGCGGGGCAGCTCGTGCTGGCGGTGCCAGGCCATCAGCCCCTTCACTTCGCGGCTGAGCAGATCCTTTTGCGAGTAGGAGAGGGCAAAGTAGTCATCCAGCTGCCAGATGATGGCGGTATCGAGCCAGTAGTAGATCACCCGGGTGGAGCAACCGGTCAGCAGCAGGCCGATCAGTAGCAGACCCCAGGTTTTCGGCTTGTGCCAGCGCACCTTGTTTATCATCTGTTACTCCAGTCGTTGCCGGTTGATGGCGATCAGGGTGTCATAGTCAGGTGAATCGTCGGGTGAGGCCTGTTGTTCGGCCATCAGCATGGCCCAGAGCAGGCCGATGTAGTCGACCCAGGGTAAAAAAGCCTCGCTCTGAAAATCGGGCCACTGGTGGCGAGGCAGTGCCTGCAGATAGTGCGCCTCCAGCGCGTCGCGCCGCTCGGCGGGCCACTCATGGGTGCGCTGGATACTGGCGAGCTCAAAGCCGGGATGCCCTGCCGCGCCATACTCCCAGTCGATGACCCAGGGTTTGCTTCCCAACAAGTTAGCCGGATTGAGATCGTGGTGGCAAGGGCGCCAGCAATCATGGGGTTCACGGCTGGCGAGCAGGCCCCGCTCCAGCGCGGGCAGCCAGCAGGGGACATGGGCCAGTCGGGCGCGATAGCCCGCCGCATGAGCCCGCACCGCCATCACCACCGTGGGCAGCGGCAGGCGGTGCAGCTTGCGCAGCACCTCAGCCAGCAGGCGGGGCTGCTCGGCTGCCGCTGGCGCCGCGTGGGCCCAGTTGGGCTCATCGCACCACTCGATCAGCATCAGGCCGCTGGCGGGATCGCCACAGTGGCAGGGCAACGCCAGCCCTTCGGCCATCGCCCCCTGATAAAGCTGCCACTCGGTGAGGCGATCGATGCCAAGGCGCAGCGGATCGGGGTGGCCCTGACGCAAAAAGTAACTGCGCCCCGAGGGGAGGCGCAGTCGATAGTTGCTGTTGGTGAGGCCCGTCCCGAGGGGCTCCAGCAGCCCGTCCCGCCAGGGAGCGGGCAGGCTGGCCAGCAGGGAATCAGGGCCGTGGCTCAGCGGGAGCCTGTTACCAGCCAAAGGTGGATTTCTTCGCCTGTTTGCGGATCTCTTTCTGATCGGCCCACAGCAGTTCGCCGTTTTGCAGATCCATCAGGTTCATGGTCATCTGGTAGTAGACATCCTTCACCTTGCCATTGTCCTTGACGATGCTGGAGAGGTTGCCATAAACCATGTAGCGGGCACCGGTCTGCTTGCCCAGCCGCACCATGGAGGCTGGGTCTACCATGCCGCTGCTCTGCTGGTATTCGAGTTGCTGTTTGACGGCGGTCACCTTGCTCATGTCGACGAAGCGGAAGGTGCCAGATCGCAGCAACTTGGTGCGGATAGTGTCAGTGATGGCTTCGGTATCGATGTGCTCGGAGGTCTTGTTGCGGATAGAGTCCATAAACATCACCGGACGACCGCCTGCGGTGATCTCGCGGGTGGCCGGAGAGGCGAGCATGGAGTCCGCCATCTTGTCGGCGATGGCCTGCAGATCGCTTGAACCGTAATCGACGGTGACGGTTTCGGTTTCAGTGGGATCGCCATAACTGACGGTGGTGCTGGAGCAGCCCCCCAGCAGCAGGGTGCCGGTCAGGATCAGCAGGGCGTGATTCATTTTCATCAGTTGGATTCCTCAATCACTTCACGTACGTAAATCCGGTAACCCTGCGCCGCCGGGCTAGGTGCCAGGGCAGAGAGGGTGCGGGTCTGATAGCCATGCAGCTTGATGGGGGTCCAGCCGCGGCCATCGCTGGCGACCTCCTGACCGGCCTCATCATACCAATAGAACATGTATTGCAGCTTGTTATCGCCGCGCTGGGTGCTGGCGGCGGCCACATTGACCTGCAGCAGGCCGTTTTGCTGGCGGCGGCTCAGCTCAGTCAGAGTGACATTGACATTCTGGTGCTGCTCCAGCGTGGGTGCGCCGCCCGCCGGGCCATAGAGCGCAATGCCGGAGGTATTGGTGGCGCAGCCGCTGAGCAGTAGCGCGAGCCCGAGGGCCAACCCGTATGCTTTCATCTTGCTCTCCTTAATTGGGGTGAGTGGGGTAGCGTTTGAGCTTGCCCGTTAATCGTCTCGTTTATCTGCTTTGGCCCTTTGTTCAAAGGGGCATCACCCGGGTGGTCAGACCGGCCCCGAGGCGCTGTACCCACACCAGGGTGGTGCGTCCCTTGTGGATGGTGAGCGGCAATTGCCGCTGCGCCGCCCCCGCGCCCAAGGTGAGCTGAACGCTGCCTGCCGGCAACATTCCCTGCCAGCTGGCGGCCTGTGCCGGCAGCGTCAGCCAGCTGCGGGTATCGGCCCGCTCCGAGAGGGTGTTGAAGATCCCCACCAGAATATTGCCCACATCGCCCCCCTCTTTGGCGGCGGTGTGGCGCATCTGCTCCTTGGCCACCAGTCGCAGCGCCTGACGGGTCAGCATGCCCGGCAGCCGCTCTTGCAGATCTTTGGCCGCCAGCGCTTCCAGTCGCACCAGCTCGCTGGTCTGCTCGACCCGTTTTCCGACTTCCACCGTCAGCGGTCCGGTGTCACTGGCCCGATTATCGTAATAAGGGATGGCGACGGTAAAGGTGCGAAAATCACCGCGAGAGGTGGAGATGGGCAGCGGCAGGAACAGCTCGCGCCGCGCCGGGATCAAACCATCCTCAAACAGCACCACCAGCTGGCCTTGATCTTTCGCAAGCGGCGGCGCCTTGCGGCCCACCTTTTTTTCGGTCGCGCGGATCTCGTCCGGTGAGCCACGTAGCCGCGCCAGTCGCAGCAAGGCATCTTGCAGGCTGCGGTTGTCCGGCGCTATCTGGTAGCCGCGCTGATAGTCGACCCAGGCATCGTTGAGATCTCCGGCCGCCTCATAGAGCACGGCTGAAAAATAGAAGGTGTAGGCGTTCTGAAAACCGTTTTTGACCTTGCCGATCAGCCGGTCGAGATCCGGTGCGCCGCGCGACATCAGCTGGCGCATCTCGCCTTCTGCCTCGGCCTCTTCGCTCTCATCTTTCGCCTTGCGCACCTCGTCGGCTCGCCGTTTCAGGGCTTGTTCCTGCACCTGATTGGCGCGGCGCACCTCCACCAGGGCGCCATCAGCATCGCCTCGTTGCAGGTAGTTGAGGGCCAGATAGTGGTGCAGCATGGTGCGTTCGTAATCGGGGGTACGGTAGGCCATCGACTGATCGTTGGTGAGCAGACTGCCCACTTGATCCAGCCCCTGGCTCAGCCGATATTCGGCTTGGCTATCCTCCCATGACAGACGATTGTCGGCGGCGGCGAGCGCCTGCTTGCTGCCCGCATCCTGCCCGGCGAGCCAGGCGATGCGCCCCTGTTCCAGACGATCCAGTACAAAGGTGTCATCCCCGAGGGTGGAGTCACGCACCTCTGGCAGTGCCTCGGCGGCATGGCCCAGCAACAGCTGGTTGCGCAGGGGCACCATCTGATCGGAGTAGGAGACGAACATATCCTGCCAGCGGGAGGCACAGCCCCCCAGCAACAGCAGGGCGCCGCAGAGCAACAGGGCGCTGCGGCAGGTTGCGAGGTGGCGCTTCATTACAGGCTGAGCAGCGGCCCCAGCGGCTGGCCGCCGACCAGATGCATGTGGATGTGGTAGACCTCCTGCCCGCCGTGGCGGTTGCAGTTCATGATGAGGCGGTAGCCATCTTCGGCGATGCCCGCATCGCTTGCCAGCTTGCGGGCCACGGTGAACATCCGGCCAAGAGCCAGCTCATGTTCAGCTTCCACGTCGTTGACGGTGGGGATCAGGATGTTGGGGATGATCAGGATATGGGTTTTGGCCTTGGGCTGGATATCCCGGAATGCGGTGACCAGATCGTCTTGATAAAGGATGTCGGCGGGGATCTCTTTGCGGATAATTTTGCTGAAAATGGTTTCATTCGCCATTGCTAACTCCCTTATATGAAAAAGAAAATTGAATTTTAGCCCCGAGAGGCTCCCGACAGGAGGCGAGTCGCTCAGCAAGTGTGACACAAGCCGACATTTGACACCGCCAATGCCTAATTCCCTTCAGTTACTGTTAAAAATACCGATAGCCGGAGGGACGTCATCTGCACTGCCTGTTCAGGGTGGTCTGCAGGGTATCAAAAGGACGGGGTACTCAGGCAAGGGACTTTTGCATATACAGCGGGACAATAATGAAACAAACCATGTCAAATCTCTCCATTTTGCAGCGCGTCTATCTGGGCTTCGCTATTTTAGTGGCCGTGATGGTGGCCAGTTCACTGCTCACATTTCGTAGTCAGCAGACCCTGGGGAATGCGCTGGATCAGGTCACCCAGCAGTCGATGCCGCTGGTGATCGCCAGCAGTCAGACCCAGATCGCCCTGCTCAGCGCCAACAAGTGGCTGGGGGATGTGCTCACCGAGCAGGATCCCAAGCTGTTGCCCACCGAGGTGGCGGAGTTAAAACAGGCCAAGGCCGAGGTCGACAAGATACTAGGCACCCTGCGCCAGCAGCTGGCTCATCATCCTGAGTTGCAGGGGGAGATGGGGGCCCTGGGCCAACAGGTCGACCGCTATTTGCAACTGACCGACACCCTGCCCGGTGAACACGAGGCGTTGCTGGCCCGACTGCACAAGGTCAATCTGGCCAAGGGGCAGTTTCAGGTCAGCTTGCCCCAGTTCAAGAAGAATCTGGGTGACATGATGATCACCATCGACGACAGCTTCATCAAAATGCTCTCCGAGACCCTGACCACCAAGCTCTCCGCCATCGAACTCTCCACCATGGATGCCCTCAATCAGACCATTCCGGCACCCATTGAAGGGGCGCTCAAGCGCAACAAGATGCAGATCGAAGGGTTCAACAGCACCATCAAGGATCTGCAAGGGGAGCTGAAGAATTTCGACAACGACATGGGCCACTATGTTCACGGCTTTGTGCGTGACACCACCGCCAGCGAAGGGGTACTCTCCCAATATCTGGCGCTGATGAAGCAGCAAGAGCAGATGCGGGAGAAGAGCAAGCAGGCCAGTGCTCTCATTGTCGAGATCCAGAACCGGCTTGAGCGGATCACCGGCCAGAGCCAGCAGTTGATGGGCCAGAGCATTGCGCACGCCAGAGCGGTGCAGAGCCAGAGCACCCTGACCCAGGGGGCCAGCATCGTGGTCGCCATCCTGATCGCCATGCTGGTGGCCTACACCCTGGGCAAGGCCATACGCCGTCCGCTCAAAGAGCTGCTGCAGGTACTGACCTGTGTGACCCAGGGCGATATGACCCAGCGCATCGGTTTTCGCAGCAACAACGAATTTGGTCAGTTGGCTAGCCAGATCAACCTGCTGATCGCCCAGATGGGGGAGGTGCTGGCCCAGCTTTCACAGGCATCGACCCAGCTCAACGATGCCGCTCATGGCAACCGTCACACCACCGAATTGGTGCGGGCGGATCTGGAGAAACAGCGGCAGGAGACTGCCTCGGTCGCCGCGGCCATGACCCAGATGGAGGCCTCGGTGCGTGAAGTGGCGCAGGCGGCCAACCAGACCCTGGAGCGGGTGCAGGATGTGGAGAAGGCCTCCGAGATGGGACGCAAGGTGATGGCGGGTAACATCACCACCACCCATCAACTGGCGGGCAAGTTGCAGCAGACTGGCAAGGTGATTGGCGATGTGAGCGCCATGAGCAGCCAGATCGGCAATATCCTCGATGTTATTCGCGGCATCGCCGAGCAGACCAATCTGCTGGCCCTCAACGCCGCCATCGAAGCGGCGCGGGCCGGCGAGCAGGGGCGCGGCTTTGCGGTGGTGGCGGACGAGGTGCGCAGTCTGGCGGGTCGCACCGCGCAATCCACCAGCGAGATCCAGACCATGATCGAGAACCTGCAGCAGGGGGTTGCCAAGGCGGTGACCGTGATGCAAGAGTGCTCCCGCGAGATGGACAGCTGTGTGGATCAGAGCTCTCATGCCAACAACGCCATGGAGGAGGTGCAGGGGATCGTGGTGCTGATCAGCGACATGTCGAGCCAGATCGCCTCTGCCGCCGAGCAGCAGCAGGCCACCAGCGCCGATATCGCCACCAACCTCAACCGCATCTCCGATATCTCGGATCTCAACTATCAGGGGATTGAGCGGGTGGCCGCGACCAGCCAGCAGCTGGACTCCCTGGCCGAGCAGCAGGAGAGCCTGGTCAAGCGCTTTCGCCTCATCGCCTGATGAGTCGGAACTTAAAAAACAAGGCCCCGCAGATGCAGGGCCTTGTTGTTAATGGGGTTAGCTGAGCGCTTATGCGTAGGCGATAGCGCCTTTGCCGACCCCTTCATAGGCGACAATTTTGACGAATTTATCGCCCACCATCTGCTTCACTTCGCGGGCGATGTAGCAGGCCAGCAGCTCGACCGTGGTGTCGGTGTCGATCATCTCCACCTCGGCGGCGGGAATGGCCAGCTGGAACAGCCCTTGCGGTGCCACATATTTGAAACCCAGATGGTGATCACCCAGCTGAGTATTGGCGCGAGGGCTCAACGCCAGCTCGGTCAGCGCCACCTTGTCCTCTTCGGTGCCGAGGTAGATATCGCTCCAGCGTTCGGCCCAGTTGAGTTCCAGTTCATCATCGCGCTCACCATCCACGTGGATCTCGATGGGAGAGCGGTGGCCGTGGGCGATGCGCTGGCAGTTGCCATCGTGCTTTTTCAGGCCGTGGCTGTAGTGGTAGAAGGCACCGGTGATCACCTCCTGACGCAGGGTCAGAGAGAGATCCTTGATATTGTCCGGCAGCCGTTTGGCCAGTACCGCCAGCAGGTAGCGGGTTACCGACTCTTTATCGACCTGGGGGGCTTCAATAAAGGCAAAGCCCTGGGTCGGGCAGCGCAGGTGGATGGAGCGCTCCGGGCGCAGCAGATCCACCGTGCTTTCGTCACCGTCCAGAGTCTCGATGTGGATCAGCGGGCACTCGGTCGGCACCAGCAGCTTGTGATCCACCTCTTCATCGATGATCGACTTGATCAGCTTCTTTACCCGGCCAAAGTCCAGCAGCATGCTCATTTCGTTGAGCTCACCGCTCATTTCGATATCTACCAGCCAGCTCTCGCCCACCATGCCGCGGCGTTCGCACAGGTAGCTGGAGTCGATCACGGTCAAATCTCTTACAAATAACTTCATCAGTCAGGCCTTGCTATAGCGAAAGGGCAGTTTGCGATATTATGACTCGCGATTATCGGCAAAGGAACTGGAACCCCCCATGAACAAACTGCTTATCAAGAATGCCACCCTGGTCAACGAAGGCCGCATCTATGCCTCCGACGTGTTGATCGAGGGGGAACGGATTGCCCGCATTGCACCCGATATCGAGGCGCCGGATGCGCTGGTCATCGATGCCGCAGGGCGTCACCTTATCCCCGGAATGATCGATGATCAGGTCCACTTTCGGGAGCCGGGATTGACCCACAAGGGCACCATCGCCAGTGAATCCCGGGCCGCCGTCGCTGGTGGCACCACCAGTTTCATGGAAATGCCCAACGTTAATCCCCAGACCACGACCCTTGATGCCCTCGAAGCCAAATACCAGATCGCTGCCAACTCCTCTGCGGCCAACTACAGCTTCTATCTCGGCGCCACCAACGACAACCTTGAAGAGATCAAACGGCTCGATCCCAAGCAGTCCTGCGGGGTCAAGGTGTTCATGGGCTCCTCGACCGGCAACATGCTGGTGGATAATCAGGAGACCCTGGCGGCTATCTTCCGCGACTGTCCGGTGATGATCGTCACCCATTGCGAAGACACCCCGACCATCGCCAAGGCCGAAGAGGCAGCGCGGGCCAAGTGGGGCGAGGATGTGCCGATGGGCGAGCATGGCCGCATTCGCAGTGACGAGGCGTGCTACAAATCCTCCAGCATGGCGGTGGCGCTGGCCAAGCAGTACGGCGCCAAGCTGCACGTGCTGCATCTGACCTCCGCCAAGGAGCTGTCGCTGTTTACCGCCAGCCACGATCTGAGCGAGCTGAAAGACAAGAACATCACCGCCGAGGTGTGTGTCCATCATCTGTTCTTTAACGACACCGATTACGACACCCTGGGCAGCCAGATCAAGTGCAACCCGGCGGTGAAGAGTACCGCCGATCAACACGCGCTACTCGATGCGGTGCGCAATGATGTGCTCGATATCATCGCCACCGACCACGCCCCCCACACCTGGGAAGAGAAGCAGAACAGCTACTTCAAGGCGCCGTCTGGCATTCCGCTGGTGCAGCACTCCCTGCAGGCACTGCTGGAGCTCTATCACAACGGCGTGTTCAGTCTGGAGACCATCGTCAAGAAGACCTCCCACGCGGTGGCCGAGCGCTTCCAGGTCGAGGATCGCGGTTATATCCGCGAGGGTTATTTCGCCGATCTGGTGCTGCTGGATCTGGGTAAGCCATTTGTGGTCAACGATGACAACATCCTATACCACTGTGGCTGGTCGCCCTTCAACGGCTACCGCTTCCATAGCACGGTGGAGATGACCCTGGTGAACGGCCAGATCGCCTGGCAGAACGGTCAGGTCAGTGACGGGATTTTAGGCAAGCGGCTGACCTTTAACCGCTGATCGTTCGTAAAGCAAGCGAACGCACCATAGACGGGGTTTTGCTCTCTTTTCCTTGTTGACAGGGCGGGGTCATCTCCATAAACTCTGCCCCCGTCAGCCGAGCTGACTCCGTCGGTGTGTAGCGCAGCCAGGTAGCGCATCTGCATGGGGTGTAGAGGGTCGGAGGTTCGAATCCTCTCACACCGACCAAATTCCCCGGTAAAGGCCTTGTCAAACGACAAGGCCTTTTCTTTTGCGCGCAATTCGGCGCCTGTGTGGCCCAGACTGGCGCAGACAAGGGAGGCAGGAGCGGCGGGTCGAGTCGAGCAGACGAGTAGAGGACACAGATAGAGGATACGGGCAGAGGAAACCGGCACTGTGATTGTGCCGCCACCGGGGTTTGTGCTGTAGTAACGACTACGTTGCCCACATCCCAGCCGAGGTCCTCCGTGCCTGCTCTCCTGTCAAAAGCCGTTTGTCTGCTGATGCTCACCCTGCTGCTGGGGGGCTGCGCCACCCCTTACCAGAGTGAAAAGTCGTTCTGGAATGGCCAGACCGGTTTCTCCCAGACCCGGCTTGGTCCGGACAAGTGGCAGCTGGAGTTTGTCGGCAACGATCTGGTGGACAGAGAGACCGCCCGCAAATATGTGCTCAAGCGGGCAGGGGAGCTGGCGCTCGCAGAGGGCTACTCCTGGCTCAAGGTCGATGAGCTGACTATTACCCGTGATGCCGTCAGCGTGACGCCGTCACGGCCGGTCTTCGGTTTTGACGAGGATGAGCCTGATCTCTTTATGGCCCAGATGCAGGTGCAGCACCGTATCTCGGCGCTGCTCACTTTCCGTTTGTTGCCACAGGCTGTCGATCAGCAGAGTCTGTCTGCTAAATATCTCGCAGAAATAAAAACAAGCAGTGATTAATAGTGGCTTTTTGCAAGATCCATATCACATACACCTAATGACAGCATAAAATTCTAGTGAAGCCTCTGGATTTAGCCCCTGCTTTTAGGCATTCTCCCAGCATACCGGCCGCCAGGAATCAACGGCCCGGATCACAAAAACGGACTGTAGTGGCTCCCACGCCATTGTTTACGGCTTGCACCAATCAAACCCGGGACTCCCCCATGAAAATGAATAAACTGACGGTTGCCATCCTCATCGCCATGATGTTTGGCATCCTAACCGGCCAGGGCTATCGCATGTTTGCCGCAGATCAGGCGGCGGATTTTGCCAATAACATCACCATCCTCACCGATATCTTCCTGCGACTGATCAAGATGATCATCGCCCCGCTGGTGTTCACCACTCTGGTGGTCGGCATCGCCAAGATGGGCGATACCCGCACTGTCGGTCGCATCGGCGCAAAAACCCTCGGCTGGTTCATGCTGGCCTCCCTGATGTCCCTGAGCCTGGGTCTGGTGATGGTGACCCTGATGCAGCCGGGTGTGGGTCTCTCCCTCTCCCTGCCCAATGACACCGCCAGTTCAGGAATTGCGGCCGGTGCCATTAGCCTGAAAGATTTCGTGACCCACGCCATTCCCAAGAGTGTGGTCGAGGCGATGGCCACCAACGAGATCCTGCAGATCGTGGTGTTCTCGCTGTTCTTTGGTCTGGCTGCTGCCGCGCTGGGTGATCTGGCCAAGCCGGTGGTGGTGCTGATGGCCAGCGCCGCCGAGATCATGCTGAAAGTGACCGGTTACGTGATGAACTTTGCGCCGTTCGCGGTATTCGGTGCTATCGCCGCCATGGTGGCCAAAGAGGGGCTGGGTATTCTGGTGACCTACGGCAGCTTTATGGCCCAGTTCTACATCGCGCTGGCTTGCCTCTGGCTGCTGCTGATCGCCATGGGCAGCATTTTCCTGCGTGGTCGCGTCATCAAGCTGTTGGCGATGATCCGCGAACCCATCCTGCTGGCATTCTCTACCGCCAGCTCTGAAGCCGCCTATCCGAAAACCCTGGATCGTCTGGAGAAGTTCGGTTGTGACAAGCGCATCGCCAGCTTCGTGCTGCCGATGGGTTACTCCTTCAACCTCGACGGCTCCATGATGTACTGCACCTTCGCGGTGATGTTCATCGCCCAGGCTTATGGCATCGAGCTCTCCATGGCCCAGCAGATCACCATGCTGCTGCTGCTGATGGTCACCTCCAAGGGGATGGCCGGGGTACCGCGCGCCTCTCTGGTGGTGATTGCCGCCACCCTGAACCAGTTCCATATTCCGGAAGCGGGCATCCTGCTACTGCTGGGGATCGATCACTTCCTCGACATGGGCCGCTCCGCCACCAACGTGCTGGGCAACGCCATCGCCGCCAGCGTGGTTGCCAAGACCGAAGACAGTTTGGGTGAGACCGAAGATCTGGGTGACAGTGAACCGGTCAAGGCCTGATCACAAAGCCATGAAAAATATACAACAACGGCCCGCCAATGCGGGCCGTTGTTGTATATGGCTCGTCTACACTGCTAGAGAGTTTCCATCTGGAGTGTACGGTTATGAATATCGCTCGCCGACTGCAACTGATAGCCCTGCTGGTTATCCTTGCACTCATTTTTCTCAGCTGGTTCAGTATCAACCGCCTCGATTCGGCCAACCGGGATTTAGGCTATGTGACGGACAATACGGTGCCGAGTATTTCGCTGATCAAGGAGGTACAGGCCGATTTCTATGAATTGCACTCGCTGGTGCAGACACATGTGCTCAATACCGACACCGGCAAGATGCAGCAGATCGAAACGGGTATTACCGAGATACGGGGACAGATCAATTCACTGCTCGACAAATACAAAGCCGAGCAGCTCTCCAATGATGAAGATCGGCGCCTGACCGACGATGATCAACGTATTGTCGCGCAATATTATCTGGAGATAGACAAGGTTCTGCAGCTCTCCCGCCAAAACAAAAATGATGAAGCAAGAGACATGCTGGCGGGAGAGGCATACGGACTGTTCCAGCAGTTTGCCAAGGCGATTGAGCTTCACGTTACCTTCAATATCGATTTGGGATTGGAACTGAAGGCGCAAGGCAAGGAAAACTACGACAACAGCATGCAAACACTGCTGTTTATCGCCGGTGCTACCACAGTGCTGACGTTGGGACTGTTTGTCTGGTTGTTCAATCAGGTGGCCAATCCCCTTCGCACCGCTATGGATACCCTGACCCGGATCCAGCGTGACCTCAATTTTACCCTCAGAGCGGATGTGAAACAGCAAGATGAGATTGGCCTGACCCTCAATGCGGTCAACCGGCTGCTCGATACGCTGCAGCAGACATTTACCGAATTTTCCGTCGGCAGCTTGCAGATCAAGAGCACTGCCGAATCACTCTCTCAGGCAGCGCAACACCTGGCCAGCTCGGCCAGTCAGGCCAATGATGCTACCAGTCTGATTGCCGCCGGTGTGGAAGAGATGACGGTCAGCATCACCGATATTTCCCAGCGTACTCAGGAGACGAGTCGTATCACCAATGAGTCAGGGCAGCTGGCGACCGAGGGGGGCAGAACCATCGATCGCACCGTCCATGCCATCAACGAGATCGCCGACTCGATCCGGCAGGCCTCGGCCGAGGTCATTGCGCTGGGTGAGGGCATTTCGCGCATTGGCGGTGTGGTCAACGTGATCCGTGATGTGGCGGGGCAGACCAACTTGCTGGCCTTGAATGCGGCCATTGAAGCGGCGAGGGCCGGGGAGTCCGGCCGTGGCTTTGCGGTGGTGGCGGATGAGGTGCGCAAACTGGCTGAGCGCACAGCCCAATCCACTCAGGAGATCTCCGCCACCGTAGAGGCGATCCAGCAGGAGTCGAACAATACAGTCTCCCGGATGCATCTGGTGGAGGAGAAGGTGAGTCAGGGGGTCGCCATGGCGACAGAGAGCGGCGCCATCATTTCCGAGATCCGCAGTGCTTCGCACCGGGTCATGGATCAGGTGGGTGAGATCACCAACGCTATTCGCGAGCAGAGCGCGGCCGCCGAGTCGATTGCTCATCAGGTGGAGCAGATAGCTCAAGTCGTGCAGCAGACCAGTAGCACAGCAGAAGAGACCTCGGCTGCGGCCGAGGAGCTCAATGTCACTACTGATAGCATCCACCAGCAGATATCACGCTACCGCATTCAGTAACGCCGACTATTGTTGTCCATCTGCTCTCCCCGCCAGCCATCTGGCGGGGATTTTTTATATGGCGGGTGTCAGAAGCCGGAGCCCGGTTGCTGCAAAAATTCTGCCTCTTCCGGCGTGCTGGTGCGACCTACTATGTCGTTGCGGTGCGGGAAGCGGCCAAAGCGCTCGATGATCACTTGATGGCGGCGGGCAAAGTCGGCAAATCCTGCGAAGGTCTCTTGCGCCGGTGTGCCAGTCTGTTCTGCCGCCAGTGCTTCGAACAGGGCCACGCTTCTGGCCTGCTGTTCGCGGGATTCGGCATGCTCCAGCGGCAGATAGAAGAAGACCCGCGCCAGTGGCGAGAGGGCGTTGTCTGCCCCGAGCACCAGCCCTTTCAGGCAGAGATCCCGTGCCAGCGGATCCTGGGCAAAGGCTGCTGACGTGCCGCGATGGATATTGCGCGGCAGCTGGTCGAGCAGCAGGATCAGCGCCAGCCGACCGCTGGGTATATCGGCCCAATGTGCTAGGCTGCCCTCGGCCGCAGACTGTGCCAGCTCACCGAAGCGGCTGGCCAGCAGGGCATCCGTTTCGCTGTTTTTTCCCCACCAGAGGGGGGCTTGCCGTTTGGCCCGAATAGCGTCATCGGCCTCGTCGCCAAACCAGAGATCGAGCAGAGGTTGCCAGGGTTGCATGGGAACTCCTTGAGGTGATTCAGAGGGAACCAAGATCAAATGGCTCAGGGGTGCTGCCGAAGTGGCGGCTTCTCGTTACACTGTGCCATCTTTTGCCCGAAAGACGTAACCCCCGATGGCGAGTACCGGATTCTTGGCACGGCCGATGATGGCCTGCGATCGCCATGAGGTGGCCCTGCTGACCCTGATGGTTATCGGGACCTACACCTCACTCCCGGGGTTGTTCTCACTGATATAAGGAATCTCTGATATGGCCGGAACCAGTTTGTTGGCCCTGCTCGATGATATCGCCAGCGTGCTCGATGACGTGGCGCTGATGACCAAGATGGCGGCCAAGAAGACCGCCGGGGTGTTGGGGGATGATCTCGCCCTCAACGCGGAGCAGGTCTCCGGGGTACGGGCCGAGCGGGAGCTGCCGGTGGTGTGGGCGGTGGCCAAGGGCTCATTTCGCAACAAGCTTATTTTGGTGCCTGCCGCCATCGCCATCAGTGCGCTGGTGCCCTGGCTTATCACGCCGCTCTTGATGCTGGGGGGCGCCTACCTCTGCTTTGAGGGGGCCGAGAAGCTGGCGCACAAATTCCTGCCCCATGAGGCGAACGAGGGGGAGGCACACACAGCCCCCATTCCCGATGATCTGGTCGCGTTTGAACAGCAGAAGGTGAAAGGGGCGATCCGCACCGATTTCATTCTTTCTGCCGAGATCATCGTCATCGCCCTTGGCACAGTACAGGGGGCAAGCCTCGCGCTGCAGCTCTCGGTGGTGGCTGGCATCGCCCTGCTGATGACGGTGGGGGTCTACGGGTTGGTGGGGCTGATCGTCAAGCTCGATGACATCGGTCTGCATCTGCTGCAAAAGCCCGATGGCAGCGCCCTGCGCCGCGCGGTGGGGCAGGGGCTGCTGGTGACGGCGCCCCGTCTGATGCATCTGCTGGCACTGGTCGGCACCATCGCCATGTTTATGGTGGGGGGCGGCATTCTGGTGCACGGCTGGCCTTTTGCCCATCACCTGATTGAAGGCGTAGCCGCCGTTGTTGCCACTCTGCCCACCGTGGGGGCCGTACTGGCGGCGGTGACGCCAACCCTGCTCAACGCCGTGGCCGGTGTGGTGGCGGGTCTGCTGCTGGTTGCGGTGATGACGCTGGTGAGCCGCCTTGCCCCGGCCAAGGGATAGGTGAGCTTGCGGGCTATTTTCTCTTTTTTTCCTCTCTTCATTTTTTTGCCTGCGGGATGCTCGGCTTCGGGTCCGGCGCCCGCAGGCCTGTTGCGCCTCCCGATGAAGGCCCTTGCGAGAAGCTATGTATCAACAACAGTGGAATAACGACCATATCTACCCGGGCCTCGACAGCCCCGAGCTGGAAGCGGACATGAACGCCGCCCGCCATGCGCTGGGGGAGCTGGCCAGCTATATGGCGGGTCTGGACGGGGTGCGTGGCGATGACGCCGCGCTGCTGGATTTTTTGCGGGAGGTGCGGCTGCGCGCCCGTGATATCCGGCATATCGGCTGGAATGTCGCCATTCTGGCCGCGTGTCGCGGCAGTCAGGATGCGCGGGATCCGCTGGCCAAACAGCTGGCATCTCGTGCCCGCGCCCTCAACGCCGATCTGTTCAAGACGCTGGCGCCGGTGGACGATCTGATGCTGGCGCTGCCGGAAGATCAATTCGCCGCGCTGATGAGGGATCCGCTGCTCGGCGAGGAGGCGTACCGCTTGCGCCATGAGCGTCGCTTGCAGGATCAGCGCCTGCCGGTGGCGGCGGAGCAGCTGGTGATTGGTCTGGGCACCGATGGTCTGCACGGCTGGGGCAACCTCTACAACGATCTGGTGGGCAAGATCCGCTTAACCATTGAGGGTCGCGAGATGGGGCTGGCGGAGGCGAGCAATCTGCTCTCCAGTCCGCTGCGGGCCCTGCGTCTTGAAGCCTTTGATGCCATCAGTGCCGGTTGGCAAGGGGAGCAGGAGACGGTCGCCGCCATCCTCAATGCCCTCAACGGCTGGCGGTTGGAGCTGGCTCGCCAGCGTGGTAGTGAGCGGCTGCTCGATGCGCTGGATCTCTCCTGCCACCAGAGCCATATCGAACGCACCACCCTCGATGCCCTGATGAGCGAAACCTGGCGGGCCCGTGGGCTGGGTCAGCGCGCCTTGGGATTGATGGCCGCGCGGCTTGGTATCGACGAGCTGGGGCCGGAGGATCTCTTTGCGCCGCCCCCGGCTGCCTGCAGCCGCGATATTCCTTTTGATGAGGCGATCGAGTTGATTGCCGATGCTTTTAGCCGTTTCGATCCCGAGATGGGGGCGTTTGCCCGCATGATGGCGGAGAAGGGGTGGATTGATGCGGCGCCCACGCCAAATCGCCGCACCGGCGCCTACTGCACCAAGTTTGCCGCGCCGGTGGAGCCGCGGGTCTTCGTCACCTATGCCGGCACCATGGACAACGTCATTACCCTGGCTCACGAACTGGGCCACGCCTGGCACAACTGGGTCATTCGCGATCTGCCGATGATCCAGCGCAGCTACCCCATGACGCTGGCGGAAACCGCCTCCATCTTCGCCGAAACCCTGGTGCGCAGTGCCCTGTTTGAACAGGCGCAAAGCCCGGAAGAGCAGCTTGCCATCGCCTGGGCGGAAGCCGATGGCGCCGCTACCTTCCTGGTCAATATCCCGGCCCGATTCGATTTCGAGCAGGCCTTGGTTGCCGAGCGGGCGCAGGGCTATGTGCCGGCAGAGCGGCTCAAGGCGTTGACCGACGAGGCGTGGGGGCGCTGGTATGAGGGGAGCCTGACCCGCTATCACCCCATGTTCTGGGCGGCCAAGGCGCACTTCTCCATCGCGGGGCTGGGTTTTTACAACTATCCCTATCTGTTCGGTTATCTGTTTAGCCTCGGGGTCTATCAGCAGTTGATGAGCCGCAAGGCGGCGGGGGGAGAGGGTGTGGCCGAAGCGTATCGCGCCTTGCTGCGCGATACCGGCCGGATGAGCGCCGAAGATCTGGTGGCCAAACATCTGGGGCAGGATATTCGTGAGGCCGCCTTCTGGCAGGGGAGTCTGGCACAGGTGGCGCAGGCGGTAGAACGCTTCGAGCTGCTGCCCGCCTGATTGGCTGAGCGGTGATGTGAGTAACAGGCCCCCGGACCACGAGAGTGTCCGGGGGCCTGTTTGTTATGCCTGCTCCTGCTCCGGTTTGACCGGGCCGACCAGCAATGGTTTGGTCTGGTGGGTCAGGTCCGGTTGATAGCCGTTGAAGAAGAGGTTGAGCACCACCGAGCTGATGGTGGCCAGCAGGATGCCGCTATGGACCAGTGGTTGCAGCGCCGCCGGAAAGTGCTGGAAGAAGTTCCCCGAGACCGTCGGGATCATGCCAAGACCGAGGCTGATAGCGACAATGTAAAGGTTGTGGCGGTTGCTGTTGTAATCAGCACGGGCAAGGATGCGAATGCCGGTCGCCAGCACCATGCCAAACATCACTATGCCAGCGCCCCCCAGTACGAAAGGAGGGATGGAGGCAACCATCAATGACATTTTTGGGATCAGGCCAAAGGCGAGCAGGATCCCTCCCGACATCACGCAGACCCAGCGACTCGATACCCCGGTCACGCTCACCAGCCCGATATTTTGGGAAAACGAGGTGTGGGGGAAGCTGTTGAAGACTCCGCCGACTATGGTGCCGATGGCATCGACCCGCAGCCCGCGCACTATGTCGCCGCGACTGGCCGGATGGCCGACGATGTCACCAAGGGCCAGAAACATCCCCATCGATTCGATAAAGGTGATCAGCATGATCACCGTCAGGGTGGCGATGGAGATAGGGTCGAAGGTGGGCCAACCAAAGGCGAACGGCACTATGGGGGCAAACCAGGCCGCGTCGCCGAGACTGTCGAGGCTCACTTCGCCCATACCGATGGCCACCACGAAGCCGAAGATGATCCCCAGCAGCACCGAGATATTGCTGAAAAAGCCCTTGGTGAAGCGGGTCACCAGCAAGATGAAGGCGAGCACCGCAAAGCTGGTGCTGATATAGCGCAGGCTGCCATATTCCGGATTGCCCTTGCCCCCCGCCATCCAGTCGATCCCCACCTGCATGATGCTGATCCCGATGGAGGTGATGACCACCCCGGTCACCACTGTGGGGAAGAGCGGCATCAGTCGGCCGATCAGCGGCACCAACAGGGTGGAGATGATCCCGGCGGCGATGGTGGCGCCAAAGATGCCGGTCAGCCCCAGATCCGGGTTGGCACCGATGGCCAGCATCGGCATCACGGCGGCAAAGGTGACCGACATGATGACCGGCAGCCGGATCCCGGCAAAGCGGCCAATCCCGACACATTGCAGCAGGGTGACGATGCCACAGCAGAAGAGATCTGAACTGATGAGATAGGATATTTGATCCTTGGGCAGCCCCAGACTGCCGCCAATCACCAGTGGCACCGCCACGGCGCCGGCATACATCACCAGCACATGTTGCAGGCCCAGGGTAAAGAGCTGGCCCATGGGGAGCATGCGCTCCACTTCATCCACCGGGTACTTGCGCGCACCCGGTCGGGGGGAGGGGGGATTGGTCTCGTTCATGAACACAGCACTCCTTGAAGCCTGTACAACAGGCACAGGCAAGATAGTGAAAGCCACCGCTTTCCCGGTCATTGATAGCGAGCATGGTCTGACGTACCCGATCCATCTGCAGGTGTGATGAGGGGATCTGGTGCTGGTGTGGGTCAGTGCACAAAACATGCACAACGCCGGTCATGAGCGAAAACGTTTGGCTGTAACGCCTTGTTTTTGTGGGGTGAGTCACATCCCGGCCCGATAAATGCCCTGGTCAGGGTGCGGGCGTTCGCAGCGGCATCTCAGATTGGTAAGCGTTTTATCATTATCGATCTGGCGATCTCACTTTGATAGCTGCGCCGGGGAAAGAGCCTGATGGCGCCCCCTTGCCCCAATGCGTAATCAGGGGGTGGGCGTGATCCAAAGCAAGAAAGTGCGATGTTTTGGTGGCGCACGGGGCCGCCGCTGGGGTAGTTTCGATAAAACCGACACAGATCCTGAGGTCTTATCCATGATCATCTATCTGCATGGCTTTGATGCCACCAGCCCCGGCAATCACGAGAAAGTGCTGCAGTTGCAGTTTATTGATGATGATGTGCGTTTCGTGCACTACAGCACGGTTCACCCCCGTCATGATATGAGCCACCTGCTTAAGGAAGTGAAGAAACAGCTCGACATGAGTACCGATCCCAAGCCGCTGATCTGCGGTGTGGGGCTCGGTGGTTACTGGAGTGAGCGGATCGGCTTTCTGTGCGGCATTCGCCAGGTGATTTTCAACCCCAACCTCCATCCGGCAGAGACCATGCAGGGCAAGATCGACCGGCCAGAGGAATATGATGATATAGGCACCAAGTGTGTAACTGAATTTCGTAATAAAAATTCAGGAAACTGCCTGTGCATCCTTTCCGTTCAGGATGAAGTGCGCGATAATCGGGACACTGAACGTGAATTGAAGAACTATTACGACATTGTGTGGGATGAGCGCGAGACCCATAAATTCAAGAATATCTCGCACCATCTGCAGCGGATGAAGGCCTTCAAAGAAGCTTGAATCATCACGTCGACCGATTTCGTTTTAGGGAGCCACTGGCTCCCTTTCGTTTTGAGGAACCAAGGAAAAATCATCATGATGAATATTGTCGTTGTCGGCGGCGGCGCCGGTGGTCTGGAGCTGGCCACCAGTCTGGGTCGCAAGCTGGGCAAAAAGAACAAGGCCAAGATCACTCTGGTTGATCGTAACCGTACCCACCTGTGGAAGCCGTTGCTGCATGAAGTGGCCACCGGCTCCATGGACGCGGGCATCGATGCCCTGAGCTACCAGTCCCATGCCAAGAACCACGGGTTTGATTTCCAGCTCGGCACCCTGACCGACATCCAACGCGACGAAAAGCGCATCGTGCTGGCGCCGATCCATGACGAAAATGGCGAGATCGTGGTCAATGAGCGCGCCCTGCCTTATGACATGCTGGTGATGGCCATCGGCTCTGTTTCCAACGATTTCAACACCAAGGGGATCAAAGATCACTGCATCTTCCTTGACAGCCCTTCCCAGGCCCATCGTTTCCACAACAGCATGATGAACCGCTTCCTGCAGTTCGCTACTGAATACAAATCGGGTGACAAGGTGAAAATCGCCATCGTCGGCGGTGGTGCGACCGGTGTTGAACTCTCTGCCGAGCTTTACAACGCGGTTGAGCAGCTTTATGCCTACGGCTTCAAAAACCTCACGGCCGATAGTTTGAAAGTGACTCTGGTGGAAGCGGGTCCCCGCATTCTGCCGGCCCTGCCGGAGCGTATCAGCGGTGCCGCCCATCAGGAGCTGGTCAAGCTGGGGGTCGATGTACGTACCGCCACCATGATCACCGAAGCGACCAGCGAAGGTCTGCACACCAAGGATGGCGAGCTGATTGAAGCGGATCTGATGGTGTGGGCGGCCGGTATCAAGGCGCCGGACTTCATGAAGGATATCGCTGGCCTTGAGAGCAACCGCATCAACCAGCTGGTGGTGAAAGAGACCCTGCAGACCACCCGTGACGAGAATATTTTCGTGATCGGTGACTGCGCCGCCTGCCCGCAGCCGGATGGCAAGTTTGTGCCGCCGCGCGCCCAGTCTGCCCACCAGATGGCCAGTCAGGCGTTCAAGAACATTCTGGCCAAGATGAACGGTGGCGAGATGAAGCCCTACCTCTACCACGACCACGGTTCGCTGGTGTCCCTGAGCCGCTTCTCCACCGTGGGCAGCCTGATGGGTAACCTGATGCGTGGCTCCATGATGGTGGAAGGCTACATGGCGCGTATGGTCTACATCTCGCTGTACCGGATGCACCAGGTCGCCCTGCACGGCTACGTCAAGACCGGCCTCATCATGCTGGTGGGCCGCATCAACCGGGTGCTGCGCCCGACCCTGAAGCTGCACTAAGCCTGTAGCTGGCACAGTTCAGAACGTAACAAGGAGAGACCATGGTCTCTCCTTTTTTATGGGCCCTTGTCAGGGAAAATGCTGGCTACTGGCCCAGATAGGTGCGATCGAAGAAGGTGTTGACCCAGTGGGGGCGGTAGATGGCCAGCACCGTCATCGCCATGCCGTTGAGCAGGGCTTCGGGGAACAGCAGCAACGGCCAGATGGAGAGGTAATCCGCCGTAATGGTGTGCCAGGGGTAGCTGTCACTTAGCCCCATTAGCAGCGCGCTGGCCGCCACCTTGACCGAAATGGTGATGGCGCCGCCGAGAAACGCCGCCACGAAGATATAGACAAAGAGATGGCGCGGCAGCCAGGCCCAGCTTGCCAGAAACAGCAGCCAGCTGGTGGCCACTGGCAGGGCGATACCAAGCAGCGCTTGCCAGCCGAAGTCGGCCAGATTGGTGACCCCGAAGTAGCCGAGTACCAGCAGGGTCAGGCAAGGGGCGAGCAGCGCCAGTCGCCAGCCCAGCAACAGGGTGAGGGTGGTGAGCCCGAGAAAATGTACTTCCAGCCCCTCATGCAGACCGGCCCGTAACGTCCAGAGCGGCACCAGAGCGATGGCACTGCCCAGCAACAGGTGCTGATAGAGTGGGGTGTCATGGAGGGTTTGCCACAAAGAGCGGCGCAGGCTAAAGGCCAGTAGTACCAGCCAGAGCAGGAGGGCGGCGAGTTGTCCTTCACTCATCTTGTCGTCCAGTCATGAAGTAGGGGTGAGTCCGGGCGGCCTTCCTGACCTGCCCATAGCAAAGCAGGCTGACGAGTCAGCCTGCTTTCACCATCAATATTTGACGTTGTCGTGGTACTTGCCGAGGATGCCCTTGACCCGTTCCATGACCTCTTTGCTGGGGGGCTTGATCCCGCTCAGCTCGTAAGGGTCGCCCAACACATCCCACTTGTGTTTGCCCAGCTCGTGGTAGGGGAGCAGTTCGATCTTCTCGACGCTCTCTCCCAGCTCGGCGATAAACTGACCGAGCCCTTCGGCGCTCTCGTCATCGTCGCTCCAGGTCGGTACCACCACGTAGCGGATCCAGATAGTCTTGCCTTTGGCCGCCAGATAGCGGGCAAATTCCAGGGTATAACGGTTGCTGACGTGGGTCAGTGGAATGTGTTTCTCGTCATCGATCTGCTTGATGTCGAGCAGTACCAGATCGGTCTGTTCGAGCAGCTTGTCGACCTGTTCATCGAGATGACGGACGAAGCCGTTGGTGTCGAGGCAGGTGTGAATACCCTGCTCTTTACAGGCGGCAAACAGTTCGGTGATGAAGGCCGGTTGCAGCATGGCTTCACCGCCGGAGGCGGTCACACCGCCGCCAGAAGCATTCATGAAGTGACGATAGCTGGTGATGTCCTTCATCAACTCCGGCACTGTCACTTCACGACCACCCTGGGTATCCCAGGTATCGCGATTATGGCAGTACTTGCAGCGCATCAGGCAGCCTTGCATGAATACGATAAAGCGTATTCCCGGACCATCGACAGTGCCGCAGGTTTCAACGGAATGGATCCGGCCAAGGGTGCCTTGAGATGCGGCCGGTTGGCTGATTTCAACGGCGGGGATCCGATTAATGACAGTCATAGACAACTCCAACGATTCGAGCAGGACGTTATTTTATTACATAAACCCCTATTGATCCTACACCTTTAGTCTGGCGCCCGACTGCCTAGCAGCTGCTCAAGGGCCTTGACGGTGAGCGGGCGGCTGGTGAGGTATCCCTGATAATGCTGGCATCCCAGCGCTTTGAGGATGGCCAACTGTGCCTCCTCTTCCACCCCTTCGGCGGTGACGGTAAAGCGGAATACCTGAGCCAGGTCGAGGATCGCCTTGACGATGGCGCGGTCCTGTTCGCTGTTAACCAGGGTCTGAATGAAGCTTCTGTCGAGCTTCACCTCATCGGCGGGCAGATCCCGCAGATAAGCCAGCGACGAGTAGCCAGTGCCGAAGTCATCGATGGAGATGAGGATGCCCAGCTCTTTGAGCTGGCGCATTCTGGCGATGCTCTCGAGCCGATTCTCTAGCACCACCGATTCGGTCACCTCCAGCAGCAGGCGGGAGGGGGGCACGCCGGTATCGCGCAAAATGTACTCCACCTGCTGCACGAAGCCCTGGGTGTGGAACTGGCGGGCACTGACGTTGACCGACAGATGGGGGATCTGCAGGCCACGGTTAAGCCAGAAGCTGTATTGGGCGCAGGCGGTTTTCATCACCCAGTAGCCGATCTCGAGGATCAGGCTGGTCTCCTCGGCGATGGGGATGAACTCGGCGGGCGGCACCATGGTGCCATCGCTACGCTGCCAGCGCAGCAGTGCCTCGATGCCCGACAGCGAGCCATTGTCGACCCGGTATTGCGGCTGGTAGTGCAATTGCAGCTCGTGATGACGCAGGGCATCGCGTAGCTCATTGGTGAGGGTCAGCCGGTTCTTCTCGTGCTGGGCCATCGCTTCGGTGAAGAATACATAGTTGCCCTGACCGGCTCGCTTGGCCATGTGGGTCGCGGTGTCGGCCTGTTGCATCAGGATCAGATGATCCGTCTCGTTGCTAGAAAAGAGGCTGATCCCCACCGAGGCGCTGCAGTGCAGCTTGTGATCACCGATGTCGAACGGGGTGCGAAACAGCCCCATTAGCTCGCGGGCAAAGTGCTCGGCCAAAATTTTGGCGGTGACTTCCCCCTGCCCAAGCTGGGTAAAGAGCAGGGCAAATTCATCCCCTGAAATACGCGCCTGCACCAGATTGTCCTGGGGAAGATCCTGGAAACGCAGCACCACTGCCTGCAGCAGTTGATCGCCACAGGCGTGGCCGAGGGAGTCGTTGATCGACTTGAAGTTATCGAGATCCACCAGCAGCAGGGCTCCCCACTGACCACTGGGTTCGCTCAGGGTTTGCTGCAAAATCGTGTTGAGGCTGCGCCGATTACGCAGGCCGCAAAGCTCGTCATAGTAGGCAAGCTGCTCGATGTGCCTGGCCGCCTCTTTCTCTTGAGTGATGTCGTAGAAGCTGCAGATGAAATGGCTCAGCTCTCCCAGATCATTGTTGACGCCACTGACCATCAACCGGATTGGCAACAGGTGGCCATCCCGGTGCAGGCAACGCTCTTCCCCGAGCCAGAATGCCTGTTCGGTGACGGTGCGGCTGACATCTGCCCTCAGGTTATCCCCGTAGTAGGTGGGGCGCAGTTTGCGAATGGAGTGACCGATCACCTCAACGTCACTGAATCCGGTGATCCGGCTGAAGGAGTGGTTAACCTTGAGAACGATGCCGCTGTGATCCATCACCAGCAGACCATCGTGGGTATTGAAGGCCACTTCCGCCAGCCGCAGGGCGTCATCGGCTGCCAGACGCTGTAGCTCGATAGCGGCTCGCTCGTGCTGGCTGCTCAGCAAGTCGAGCAAGGTGTCAGGATCGCTCAGCGGCGTGTCTAGTAGCAGAGTGAGCTGCCCGATAGGAGTACTATCCGGGCCATGTAGTGGAATGCCTATATAAGCGCTGGCATTGAGGGCCAGTAAGCGGGGTGCTTTGGGGTAGCGCAATGGCAGATCTTCCACATAGATAGCCTTGCCATGCTGGAACAGCTCCATGGCAGGACCGGGATCTAGCTGGATGGGTTTGCGGGGGGGTAATGCCTCTTCGTTACAGACGTAACGGGGAATAATCCACAGTTCCTGGCCGCGGGGCTGAAACTCGCCGACCCAGCCAATCCGAGCACCGCTGGTCGCCATGGCCCAGTGAACCAGGGTTTCGCAATAACGGATCCCGGTCAGGTGATTGAGCTCGGCAGGCAATGCCAGTTCAGGATCTTGCTGTCTGGGCTGCCAGTTGCCGAGCAACTGGGCACAGTGGCGAACCAGTAACAACATATCGTCACTGAAGGGCGTGGGATCGAGATACTCCAGACTCAGCACCCCGAACAGCTTGTCTTGCTCCAGCAGGGCGCCATCGAGGCGCGAGCGCACACCGGAACTGGTCAGATAGAGGTGATTGCTCAGCATCGGCTGATGGGCTGCTTCCGAGAAGCTCAAGGATTTGCGGGTACGCAGGGCGCGGATATAGCGGCTGTCACCGCGAATGGGGTAGAGCGCCTCGACCCCCAGGGTGAACACCGGGGTGAGCTGCTCGCAGCCCAGATCGCCATTGGCCTGATAGTGCCAGAGGATGAGCCGATCGGCCCCCAAACTATCTTTAAGGGCCTCGAGCAGGAGCGCATACTGCTGCTGGCTCGCCATCTGGCTGAGGCGCGGCAGTTGCAGGGCCAGATCGGCGATGGGCTCCTGGCGAAGGTTCTGCAGACAGATGAGCCAGAAGCCATCTTGCTCGTGGGCGAGGGCGATGTGCCACCGCTGGTTGGCAAAGCGCACGGTGATCTTGCCGCCATGGCCATTGGCCAGCAGTTGTTCGATGGGCAGGCGCAGGGCATCGGGAAGCTGGGCAGGCCAGGGGGCGCGCGGCTCGTCGAGCCAGTAGAGCGGGGTTTGCATCACGTCGGTCAGGGCGACCAGCCGTTGACTGCGCAGATCCAGACGGAAAAAGAGCGGCGTCTGGAGGGCAGGAGGAAGATGACTGAGTGCGGTAGACGACATGAACAAACAACATCCTGTTAAGCAACCGTCGGGGTTGCAAGAATACTGCAAAATGGTGTGAAACAAAATTTCATTGAATTCTAAATTAGAAAAGTCTAATTTATTGCCAATTATCACGTATGAGGAGTCTTGCAGATGAAACGGATCCTGATTATCGGTGGTGTCGCGGGGGGCGCATCGGCGGCGGCTCGTGCTCGTCGTTTGAGTGAAGAGGCAGAGATCGTGATGTTCGAGCGGGGCGAGTTTGTCAGCTTTGCCAACTGCGGTCTGCCCTACCACATCGGGGGTGATATCCCCAATCGGGATGCCTTGCTGCTGCAGACCCCCCAGAGCTTCAAGCGCCGTTTCAACGTCGATGTGCGGGTGTTCCACGATGTGATTGAGATCGACAAGGCAGGCAAGACATTGCTGGTGCGCAACCTGCAAACCGGTGACGAGCAGCGCGAGCATTACGATGTGCTGCTGCTGAGCCCAGGGGCGGCACCGATCCGTCCTCCCTTCCCCGGTATCGACAGCCCCCGGGTGCATACCCTGCGCAATATCCCGGACATGGACCGCATTCTGGCGGCCCTGCACCACGAGCAGCCGCGCCACGTCACCGTGGTGGGCGGCGGCTTTATCGGGCTGGAGATGATGGAGGCGCTGCACCAGCGCCAGCTGGATGTCACCCTGCTGGAGCTGGCTGATCAGGTGATGGCGCCGGTGGACAAGGAGATGGCCAACATGCTCCATGCCCGCATCCGTGAAGAGGGGATCGATCTGCGCCTGCGCACCGGCCTCAGCGCCATCGAGAGTCTGGATCTGCCTGTCGAGAAGACCGCTGCCGTGCCGACCGCCAACAGCGGTGGCCTGCACCTGACTCTCAATGACGGTTCACATCTTGATACCGGTCTGCTGATCCTCGCCATCGGTGTCAAACCGGAAACCCTGCTCGCCGCCAAGGCGGGGCTGGAGCTGGGCCCGCGTGGCGGTATCAAGGTGGATGCCGGCATGCGTACCTCGGATCCCTTCATCTATGCGGTGGGGGATGCGGTGGAAGAGATTGACTTCGTTACCGGCGAATCTGTGCTGATCCCGCTGGCGGGCCCGGCCAACCGGCAGGGGCGCATCGCTGCCGACAACATGCTGGGCCGCAGCGAAACCTACAAAAAAACGCAGGGCACCGCCATCTGCAAGCTGTTCGATCTGGCGGTGGCCAGCACCGGTCTCAACGAGAAGCGACTGGTACAACTGGGTCTGCCGTTCGAGAAGGTCTATGTCCACCCGGGCAGCCACGCTGGTTACTACCCCGGCGCCCATCCGGTCAGCCTCAAGCTGCTGTTTGCCCCCGATGGCAAGATTTACGGCGCCCAGGCCATCGGCAAGGATGGCATCGACAAGCGCATCGACGTGCTGGCGGTAGCCCAGCGTGCCGGTCTCACTGTGTTTGACCTGCAGGATCTGGAGCTTACCTATGCGCCGCCGTTTGGCTCGGCCAAGGATGTGATCAACATGGCCGGGTTTGTGGCGAGCAACCACCTGAAGGGGGATACCCTGCTCTGCCATGTGGCCGAGGTACAGGCTCGTAACCCCCATCAGCTGGTGGTGGATGTGCGCAACGGCCCCGAACTCGACAAGCTGGGCCGGATTCCGGGGGCGCTGCATATCCCCCTCGACGAGTTGCGTGGTCGCCTTCATGAGTTGCCCAAAGACAAAGAGCTGCTGATCAGCTGTCAGGTCGGGCTGCGTGGCCATGTCGCCTGTCGCCTGCTGAGTCAGCACGGCTTTAAAGTGAAGAACCTCTCCGGTGGCTTCAAAACCTGGCAGATGGCCACCGCCGAGTAACCGTTTTATTTCTGTGCCTGTTTGCCCCTCTCCCTTGTGCGTGCAAGATGAGGGGCTTTTTGTCTCTGCTATTCGCCCTTCTTGCATTCCCCTGGTTGCTGCAATATTTCGACACACTTTTTTTCCTGTGCCGGACAAAATTAACGTTTTGTTCAGGGGATGGGTGCTATAACCCCTGCCTCGTTCATGATGAACCGTGTAGTAGGGAGAGTGACATGCTGGATATGCTGATGGCCATTTGGCATCAGGATTTTGACGCCCTGGTTCAGATGCAGGCGGTACCCCTGCTGATCAGTTGCCTGATGCTGGTACTGCTGCTGGAGTCCGCATTCGTCTTTCTGCCTTTGCCGGGCGACAGCCTGGTCTTGCTGGCCGGCGGGTTGGTGGGCATGGGGGTGTTTGGCCCCGAAGTGACCCTCTGTCTTCTGCCGCTGGCGGCGGGGCTGGGATCCGTGTTGGCGTACTGGCAGGGACGGGCCCTGCAGCGCACCTGTTTTATGGATCATATCGAGCGGATGCTGCCCCCCGACAGCTTGCCCAAAGCGACCCGGCTGCTGAAAAAGTACGGTTTTCTGGCGATGTTCTCCTCCCGTTTCATCCCGTTCGTGCGAGTGCTGACCCCCATGTTGATGGGGATTGGTCGCCTGAGCGTGCTGCGCATGTGCGTGGCCAGCTTTGCCAGTGCCTTTATGTGGGCGCTCTGTCTCAGCCTAGTGGGCAAGCTGGCGATGAATACCCCCTTCTTCCTCCACCACAGCGAGCTGTTGACCCGGGCGCTTTTGATCACTTCGCTGGTGCTGTTTCTGGCGGCCGTCATGGCCATCCTGTTTCGCTGGTTCAAAGGCGGGGCAAAAAACCAGACCACCCACGACTAGATGACAACCCTTGCCGCACTAAACATGAGTGGGCAAGGGGGTTATCGTGCGGCAGGGGCGCTCAATTGTGCCCATCCGGGTAATGAGCTTTGTGTCGGGTGAGCAGGATGCCTTATCCTGTTTGCTGCCACGCTGCGTTTGCAGCGCTCCAACTCGGGATGGAACCTATGCGCCTCTTCGACTCTCCCCCTGCTTCTCACAGATCTATTGCTGGAACCGGCGTTTTGCGTCCCCGCTGGTCGGCCCTGCTGCTCTCCGGGCTGGCTGCTCTGCTGCTGGCCGGTTGCGGCCCTGATAAGCCCGCCACGCATGCCGAAGCCAATTCGCCGACCACTGCCCAGCAAGAGGCGGGGGCACCGGGTTCTGTGGTGCAGGCCAATGCCCGCCAATATCGCGATGCCCCGGCGCTGGCGCTGGTCTTCTCTGGTCCCCTGGCACCCAAGGCAAACTGGCAGAGCTGGCTTGGGGTCAGTGAAGGTGGCAAACAGTTGCAGGGGGAGTGGATCCTCGCCGAAGATGGCCGCACCCTCTATTTCCCGAACGTCCAGCCCGATAAAAGCTACGAGGTGAGCCTCAAGTCGGGGCTGGGCCCATCCCCCCAGAGTTGGACCCTCAAGACCCGCCCGCTGGAGGCGGGGGCATCCTTTACCGCCAGCGGCATGGTATTGCCGCTGCGCGATGAGCTGCGCCTGCCCATCAGCGCGGTCAACGTGGACGAGGTCAATATCGACTTCTTCAGGGTCGATGCGGAATATCTGCCCCGTTTTTTGGCGGAGTATCGCCCCGGTGCTGGCATGGGCAACTGGGAGCTTGAGCAGATCACCCAGCGGGCCAAGCGGGTGTTCAGCGGCCGCTACGCCCTGGAGCTCGATGCCAACCGGCGCGAGACCCGCCTTATTAACGTGAAAGAGCCGCAGCTGGCCGAGGCCGGTGTCTACTTTGCGGTGATGTCCCCCCTTGGCAACTACGACTGGCGCAAGGAGACCACCTATTTCGCGGTGAGCGACATGGGGCTCAGTGCCCGTCGTTACCGCGATCAGCTGGAGGTGTTCGTGAGCTCCTTGGCCAGCGCCGATCCGCTCAAGGATGTACAGCTCTCCCTACTCGATGAGAAGGGCAACCGGTTGCAGGTGCAAACCACAGATTTGCAGGGCCATCGTCGCTTCGATCTGGTGCAAGGGGCTCGTCTGCTACTGGCCGAGCAGGGCAATCATCTGGCGGTGCTGCGCCTCGATGGGGCGGCGCTCGATCTCTCTACTTTCGATCTCGGTACCCAGCCCTGGCAGGCCCAGCAGTTGTATCTGTTCAGTGGGCGCGATCTCTATCGCCCCGGCGAGCGGCTCGACAGCGAGATCCTGCTCAAGGGCCAAGATGGCCAGCTGCTGCCCGGCATGGCGGTGGAGCTGGAGGTGAAACAGCCGGACGGCCAGCTGCTCGAACAGAAACGGCTGCTGCCGGACAATCTTGGCGCCGCCCACTACGGCCTGCGCTTGCCGGATGATGCGCCGCTGGGGCGCTGGACCATCAACCTCAAGACCGCCGCTGGCAGCCGCTTTGAGTGGCCCTTTTTGGTGGAGGATTTTTTGCCGGAGCGCTTGAAACTGCAGCTTGGCAAGGGGCCGGATGGGGAATTGCTGACCCCGCAACAGGCGCTCACCCTGCCGCTGCAAGGGGACTATCTCTACGGTGCGCCGGCGAGCGCCACCAAGGCGAAGGCGGAGGTGAAAATCAGCCGCGCCACCATGCCCTTTACCCAGTGGCAGGAGTTCACTCTGGGTGACGTGCTGCTTGCCGAGCAGGCCAAGGATCTCGAGCCCCTAAATCTCACCCTCGATGCGCAGGGGCAGGGGACTTTTTCGCTGGCTGATGAGCTCGATGGGGTGCGCGGTCTCGGGCCGCTGGAGGTGGCCTATCGGGTGTCGCTCTCCGAGCCCGGTGGCCGCGCCGTCAATCGCAGCCGCACCCAGTATGGCTGGCCCGCGGGCAGCCAGTGGCCGGCGCTCAAGGCCGACTTCGTGGTGGAGCGGGTGGAAGGGGGCAAGCCGCTCCCCTTCCAGATCCTCAACCTCGATGAACAAGGTCAGCCGGTGGCGGGGGCGGTGAAGGTGCGTCTTATCAACGAGTACCGCGACTACTACTGGCACTACGCCGATGGGGAGGGGTGGAAGTACGAGTTCAACAGCCAGCCCTATCTGGAGCAGGAGCAGACCCTGCTGCTGGATGGCAAGGGGCCGACCCCTCTCACGCTGCAACTGGCGGCGGGCTGGTATCGGTTGGAGGTGGAGAACAGTCAGGGCCATCAATCGAGCCTGCGGGTGGAGATCGGCAGCTACGCCTGGGGCGGCGGTGGCGAGCAGGCGCGGCCCGACAAGATTGCCATCAGCCTCGACAAGCGCGCCTATCTGACGGGCGACAAGGCCAAAGTGACTTTGGTAGCCCCGCGCCCCGGCAAGGGGTTGCTGATGGTGGAAGATGGCGACGGCCTGCGCTGGTGGCAGCGCATCGAGCTCAAGGGGGCCGGTGGCGATGCCAAGGATGCCCGCGGCGAGTTCGAGATCCCGGTTAGCCCGGAATGGAAGCGCCATGACTTGCATATCTCGGCCCAGATCGCCGCGCCAGACAGCGCCTCCAAACCGGTCAGTAGCCAGCAGGGGCAGAGCCTGCGCTCGGTCGGGCTGGTGCCGCTCACCCTGGATCGGGAAGCGCACCGTCTGCCGCTCACCCTGAGCGCGCCTGATAAAGCGGTGCCGCTCACCCGGCTGGAGGTGACCGCCACCTCCACCCCCAACAGTCAGGGGCGGGTGGTGCTGGCGGCGGTGGATCGGGGCGTGCTCAATATCAGTGACTACCAGCCCCTCGACCCGTTCGAGATCTTCTTTGGTCGCAAGCGCTTCGCACAGGATTTGTTCGACAACTACGGTCAGGTGATCCCGCCGCAGGATGGCAAGCTGGCCCGCCTCAACTACGGCGGCGATCGGGCCCCGCTGAAAAAGGGTGGTGCGCTGGAGAGCCGGGTCGAGATCGCCGCGCTCTGGAGTGGCGAGGTGAGTTTTGACGAGCAAGGCAAGGCGGTGATCCCGCTCGATCTGCCCAACTTCAATGGCGAGCTGGCACTGATGGCATTGGCCTGGAACGAACAACAGGTCGGTGAGGCCGAGCGCGCCGTCAAGGTGGTGGCGCCCTTGGTGGCCGAGATCGGCTGGCCGCGCTTTGGCGCCAGAGGAGATGAGACCCGGGCGCTGGTGCAACTGCGCAACATGAGCGGCGAGGATCAGACCCTCTCCCTTGCCTGGACCCTCAATGGCGGGCTCAAGGCAAACGGCGAGCTGCCCAGCACCCTTTCCCTTAAAAACGGCGAAGAGCAGTGGCTGACCTTGCCGCTCACCGTGACCGGGGCGAGCGGCGTGGCAAGCCTGCAGTTGGCGGCCAGCGGCAAGGATTTTGCCATCAGCCGCGACTGGTATTTGCCGCTACGCTCCCCCTGGCCTGCCCAGACTCGTCAACGCTACCAGATGCTGGCCCCCGGTCAGCAGATGAGCTTTACGCCAGCTGAGCTGACCGGGCTGGATCGCGCCAACCTGCAGGGGCTGCTCAGCCTCTCCGGCACCCCGCCCTGGGATCCGGCTGCCCAGTGGCAGGCGCTGGCCGATTACCCCTACGCCTGTCTGGAGCAGACCCTGTCGCGGGTCTGGCCTTACTTGCTGACCACGGCGGATGAGCGGGCCGCCTGGAGCAAACCCGCAGAGGGCAAGAAAGCGGCGAGTGAGGCGGATGTGCAGCGCGCCCTGCTGCAACGGCTGCAGCGGTTGCAACTGCCAAGCGGCGGCTTTGGCCTCTGGGATGGTCGCTCCGATGAGGAGCAGTGGCTCACCGCTTATGCCGCCGACTACCTGCTGGCTCGCAAGGAGGCGGGTGACGCCGTGCCGGAGGCGATGCTCAATCAGGCGCTGAACCGGCTGCAAAGCTATCTCACCGACAGTCAGTATGGTGAGCGCTGGAGCAGTGCCCCCGAGCACAGCCGGTTGGCCTATCAGGCCTACAGCGCCTATGTGCTGGCCCGGGTGGGCAAGGCGCCGCTCGCTACCCTGCGTCTTATCTGGGAGCAGCAGGCCGATCACGCCCGTTCCGGTTTGCCGCTCTTGCACCTCTCGCTGGCCCTCTCGGCCATGGGGGATGAGCAGAACGCCGCCAAGGCCCTCAGTCGGGCTTTGGCGACCGAGCGTAGTGACGACTATCTCGGGGATTACGGCTCGCAGTCACGCGATGGAGCCCTTGAGCTCTCCTTGCTGCGCCAGCACAAGCTGGCTTTGGATCGCTGGCCAGCTCTCAGTGCCAAGGTGGCCGACACCCTGGCTCATCGTCAGTGGCTCAGCACTCAGGAGCGGCTCGCTCTGTTGCGACTGGCCCGTTTCGATCCTGCCGTCGACTGGCAGGCCAAGGTAACTTCCTCTCTTGGCAGTGGATCCCTGAGCGGTTCGGCTCCGCTACAGCAGGGTGCCCCCGAGGCACTGGCGGCGAGCACCGTCACCAACGAGGGCAAGGGATCCCTCTATGTGCAGCGCACTCTGGTCGGCTACCCCGAACAGGCTCCTGCCCGATTGAGTCAGGGGATAAGCGTGACCCGCAGCTGGTTCAACAGCGACGGTCAGCGTTTTGACCCGGCCAAAGTGAAGGTGGGCGATCTGGTGGTGGTGCGACTCAACGTCAGCAGCGAATCCGCGGTGCCCGATGCCCTGCTGGTGGAGATGGTGCCCGCCGGCTTCGAGCTGGAGAACCCGGCCCTTGGCAACAGCATCAAGCTGGAAGAGCTCTCCATCGAGGGGAAACCGGCGTGGCAGAGCGAGTGGAACGACTATCTCAAGCATCAGGAGTTTCGCGATGACCGCTACACGGCAGCGCTGGATCTGAGCGAGGGGAGCAACCAGCAGCTGGTCTACCTGATGCGGGCGGTGACGCCGGGTCTCTATCAGGTGCCGCCGACTCAGGTGGAGGATATGTACCGCCCTGAGCTGCGGGCCGTGGGTGAGGATATTCACGAGGTCGTTATCTCTGAGTAGCTGGCGCTTGATGAGTCGCGGACGCCCTCTGAGCAACGTTCCCTCCCTTGAGCGGGTTCGCCCGCTCACGCTCTGGCAGCGTGGCTGGCTGAAATTGGGTCGCAGTAGCCGCGCTGGTTGGCGCTGGCTTGGTCTGTTACCGCGCTGGCTGCGTTTCTCGATATTGGGGATCATCACCCTATGCCTGTCGCTACTGGCGCTGGATCGCCTCTTTCCGCCGCCACCACTCGACCCGGCCTATGCGCGGGTGGTGCTCGATATGAAGGGGAGGCCGCTGCGCGCCTTTGCCGACACCAGCGGCGTGTGGCGCTACCCCGTGACCCTGGAGCAGGTCTCCCCCCGCTATATCGAGGCGCTGCTGGGCTACGAGGATCGCTACTTCTGGCGCCATCCCGGGGTCAATCCGGTGGCCATGGTGCGCGGGGTTTGGCAGTGGCTGCGCTACGGGCGGGCCGTGTCGGGCGGCTCGACCCTTACCATGCAGGTGGCGCGCCTGATCGAGCCCTACCACAGAAGCGTACCCGGCAAGCTGCGCCAGATGGCGCGCGCGCTGCAGCTGGAGTGGCACTACGACAAGCGCACCCTGCTCACCGTCTACCTCAATCGGGCGCCGTTTGGCGGTAATCTGGAGGGGGTGCAGGCGGCAAGTTTTGCCTATCTTGGCAAGAGCGCTGCCAAGCTCACCTATGCTGAGGCGGCGCTGCTGGCAGTGCTGCCGCAGGCCCCCAGTCGCAACCGGCCGGACAGGCATCCCGAACGAGCCCGCGCTGCCCGCGACAAGGTGATGCAGCGATTGGTGGCACAAGGGGTCTGGTCCGAGCCGGTGTGGCAGGAGGGGCGCATCGAGCCGGTGCTGGCTCGCGGTCACTTCACGCCGATGGAGGCGCCGCTGTTTGCTCGCCTTGCCGCTGATCATCAGGCGGGGGCGCTGGTGCACACCACCATCGACGGCGATCTGCAGCGCTGGCTGGAAGGGCGGGTGGCCAGTTATATCCGCCGTTTCCCCGAGCAGACCTCTGCCGCCCTGCTGCTGGTAGACAACAAAACCATGGCGGTGCGCGCCTATGTGGGCAGCGCCGAGTATGGCAACCTGCGCCGCCACGGTTACCTCGATATGGTGCAGGCGATCCGCTCCCCCGGCTCAACCCTCAAGCCCTTTATCTACGGTCTGGCGATTGACGAGGGGTTGGTGCACTCGGCCTCTCTGCTCTCCGATGCGCCAAGAGTGGGCTCGGATTATCGCCCCGCCAACTTTTCCGGCGCCTTTCAGGGGCCGGTGACCCTCGCTCAGGCGCTGCAGCAATCCCTCAACGTGCCGGCGGTACAGGTGCTGGAGGCGCTCGGGCCCGACAAACTGGTCAGCCGCCTCGACAATGCCGGGGTGCGGCTGGCGCTCTCCGACAAACCCAATCCGGCCATTGCGCTGGGGGCGGCGGGGATCCGGCTCGAGCAGCTGGTGGCGCTCTACAGCGCGCTGACTCGTGAGGGGCAGGTGGCGATGCCGGTCTGGCTGGCGGGGCAGCAGGCGGTGTCACGCCCCCTGCTGAGCCCGGGGGCAGCCTGGATCATCTGGCAGATCCTGAGTGCGCAGGGGCGGGCGGATCAGCCCTTTGCCAGCGAGGCGACCGGTCGGGTCAACCGGCTGGCCTGGAAGACCGGCACCAGCTACGGCTATCGCGACAGCTGGGCAATGGGGGTCTCCGGTCGCTGGACTATCGGCGTCTGGCTGGGGCGCCCAGATGGCACCCCCTTGCCGGGTTTTTACGGCCAGAGTGCAGCGGTGCCGCTGCTGCTCTCGGTCTATTCGCGATTGGCCGACAACAGCCCTCTGCCGGCGCAGCCCAACACGGTGAGCGAGGCCGAGGTCTGCTGGCCGCTGGGGCGCAAGGCAAGCGCGACCCTGTCTGAGGCCTGTCTGCAACGCCAGAGCGCCTGGTTGCTGGAGGCGCGGGATCCCCCCACCTTGCCAGACCCCATGGATTGGCCCTCGCCGCTGCGCCAAGTTGCACTGACCGCCGAAGGCAAGCCGACCCTGGCCCGCTGTCAGGATGCGGCGCAATCCGGCTTTCGGGCGCTCTGGCCGCTGTCACTGGAACCCTGGCGCACACCCAGCGAGCGCAGACAGGCGCTGCTCGCCAGCAGTTGCAAAGGTGAAAGGCAGAGCGCCGAGCTGCAGGCCCCCATTCGCATCGTGGCGCTGGGGGAGGGCAATCTTATTCGCAGTCAGCGCTACCGGTTGCAGCCCAAGGTGCTTGGCGGTGTCGGCAAGCCGTTCTGGTTTCTCAACGGCCAGCGGCTGCGCTGGGATGGGGATCAGGTGCTGAGCGTGGCGGGACGCTATCAGCTGGTGGTGGTGGACGAGGCGGGCAACAGCGATCGCATCGAGTTTCGCGTGGTGCATCCTGACAGTGAGGCCGGCATCATCACCCGTTGAGCGTTTTGCCGACAGCCATTGAGGTGAATGTAATTAAGCCTTTGAAATGCATCAATATTTGATTGGGTGAATTAATTCATGAATAATTACGAGCTCATTCAAATCCAATCGGGAGTTCCCTTTTGCTGCGTGTTTTGTGTCCCTTGTTGGTGCTGATGAGTTCGGGCTGTGCCACTACCAATCATGGTGATCACCATGTTTCTCCCGAACGTACCGGGTTCTATTCACCTTTCGAGCCTGGCTCAGAAAGCTTTGTACGCTGTTACGAGAAACAGTTTGCCTGTACCAGTGAGGGTATCCGCCGTGACAAGGCGATGGAGGCCCGTAGGCAGGCGCAAGAGCGGGCCAATCACCGTGGTGATGACTGGTAGGCCGCAGATAACGAGAGGGGTTGGCAGATGCCAACCCCTTTTTAATTCCGCCGATTCAGCCCGGTTGGCGCAGATGGCCGAGCCGGGTGAAGAAATGCTGGCTCTTGCGCTGGTGAAAGTGGCTCTTCTTGATGGGATGGAAGATGAGATTGCTGTCGGGATGGCTTGCCTTTAACTGATGGATCATCGCCATGGCGGGCAGGCTGGTGCTGACCAGCGTGGTGAGCGGCATGCTGAGGGTCTCGGGCCCCAGCAGTTGATTGAGACCTTGCTGGGCTTGCTCGAAGCGGGTCAGAACCGCCGGGTCGGCATAGCCGCTACCCAGCATGGCGAGCAGATGGTCGAGGGCCTGATGAAATTCGGCCAGTTGCTGGCGAAAGCCGCTGCGCCCGCGCAGGGCAATCAGCGCTGCAAACGGAATGTCGGCCAGGTTAGTGGGCACTTGCAACGGGATCTCGAGGTGGAAGCAATCCTGACCACCCCGGTTGTGGTAGCGGGACTCCAGCAGGTGAAGCAGGCGGTCGAGATAGTCGTGATCGGTAATGAGCGCCCCGTCATTGGCGAGTGCCCACTCACGGGCGAGGCGCATGGAGAGCAGGTTGGCAAAGCGTCGTGCCATTCTGATCCCCCCCTCATCCCGGGTCGCAAAGCCGTGAGTCAGGCAAAAACCGTGCAGCCGCTCCAGTCCGGTCTGAGCCGGGCAGAAGCAGTCATGGTTGGCACGCTGGCGCCAGCGATCAATCAGCTCCTTGTTGCCAAACACCTTGTGGCGCACGAAATCGGGGGCAACAAGGCCACTGACCTGGCTCTCCAGTTGCGGGGTGATGGTTGCGAAGAAGGCGGGGTCCGGACGTTCGGCCAGCAGATCGGTCTGATCTTCAAGAGTGTCCAACAAGGCGGTGAGGCCACTTTTTTCACTGACGGTGAAGACGAAGGCGAGTCGCTCCAGATAGAGCAGGGCAAATTTGAGCCAACGCTCGTCGCGAACCTCCATGCCGGGGTAGTAGATATAGGTCTTCATCGGATCAGTCTGTTGTCAAAAATCTGGCGAGGCGCAGGCTCGGGAATATACGCAAGATTGCGGGCGGGCGGCAAACATTGCATGGCGTAATGTGAGCAAGCGCTCATTCAGTAGCCGCTTGCCACAAAGTTCTGATATAATCCGCGCCCTTAAATCAAGGCCACCCGAGTCAAAACCATGAAGTTCATTATCAAGCTGTTCCCGGAAATCACCATCAAGAGCAAATCAGTTCGCCAGCGCTTCACCAAGATGTTGCAGGGCAACATTCGCAACGTGTTGCGTCGCTTCGACGAAGATGCCCGGGTACGGATGGATTGGGACAAGCTGGTAGTGAGCTCCCGCAATGATCAGTTCCACGCCCAGTATCTCGAGACCCTGGCCTGTATCCCGGGCATTCAGTACTTCCTCGAAGTGAAACTGAGCAACTTTACCGACCTGCACGACATCTTCGAACAGACCCGCGCCGTCTGGGGCGATCGCCTGAAAGGCAAGACCTTCTGCGTCCGTGCCCGCCGCGTTGGCAAGCACGACTTTAGCTCGCTGGAGCTGGAGCGTTATGTGGGCGGTGGCCTCAACCAGCATTGTGAAACCGCTGGGGTGCGCCTGAAAAAGCCGGACATCCAGGTCAATCTGGAAGTGGAAAATGATGAGCTCTATATCATCAGTGCGGTGCACCACGGCATGGGCGGTTTCCCCATGGCGACCCAGGAAGATGTGCTGAGCCTGCTCTCCGGTGGTTTTGACTCCGGTGTCGCCTCCTACCAGTTCATCAAGCGCGGTTGCCGCGTGCACTACTGCTTCTTCAATCTGGGTGGTGCTGCCCACGAGATCGGGGTCAAGCAGGTCGCCTATTACCTGTGGAACAAGTTTGGCGCCTCCCACAAGGTGCGTTTCACCGCCATCGACTTTGAACCCGTGGTGGCCGAGATCCTCGAAAAAGTGGATAACGGTCAGATGGGCGTAGTGCTCAAGCGGATGATGATGCGTGCAGCCGGTCAGGTTGCCGACTACTTCCAGATCCCGGCACTGGTAACCGGCGAGTGCGTGGGTCAGGTATCCAGCCAGACGCTGACCAACCTCAACGTCATCGATCGGGTGATCGACAAGGTGATCCTGCGCCCGCTCATCACCTGGGACAAACCGGACATCATCAGCGAAGCGCGCCGCATCGGAACCCTGGAGTTTGCCGAGACCATGCCGGAGTATTGCGGCGTCATCTCCAAGAAGCCGACCGTGAAAGCCGAGCTCTCCCGCATTGAAGCAGAAGAGGCCAACTTCGACTTCGCCATTCTGGACAAGGTGGTCTCCGAGGCCCGTTACCTTGATATCCGCCGCATCGGAGAAGAGACAGCCGCGGAAGTGCAAGAGGTCGAAACCACTCAGGTGCTGGGCGCTGACGAGGTGATCCTGGATATCCGCTCTGCCGACGAGCACGACGAGAAGCCGCTGGTGGTGGAAGGCCGTGAAGTGCTGCACCTCCCCTTCTTCAAGCTGGCCACCGCCTTTGGCGATCTGCCCAAAGAGAAGACCTATCTGCTCTATTGTGATCGCGGCGTGATGAGCAAGCTGCAGGCGCTCTATCTGAAAGAGAAGGGCTTTGACAACGTCAAGGTATACCGCCCGTAAGCGTGCTTTCACCTCCAATAAAAAATCCGGCCACTGTGCCGGATTTTTTTATTTCACAGAGTCAGCTCTGACCATCAGGGGCAGGGGACCGGGGTGAAGGAGTCTTGCCCCTGGCAACGCCAGCCCATTTCCGCCTCCCGCATCTGCCACAGGTTGTCGTTGCGATAGAGGGTCAGGATGTAGATCATGTCGCTCTTGCTGCCATCGAGGGCGACCGAGAGCACCAGATCATTGTCCAGCTGCTGGGCGTGGATGCGACTGGGTATGTCGCCATGGCCAACGAATCGTAGTGCTACCTCACGGTAGTCATTGACCCAGTGCTGCTGTTGATGGCTTGCCTGACGTATCTGCTGGTTGAACTGCTGCACCGGCGCCGAGGCCAGGCGTCCAAATACCGCTTGTGCTTCGGCGTGGGCTACTGTCACGTTCGCCAGGATAAGAGTGGTAAGCATACCGATTTTGCGCATGAGAAGTTCCGGCTAACAACGACTGCTTCTATGACAACAGAAAAGCCGATTTGGTTCAACGCAAGGCCCACCGCGACATGATGGCGCTGTGGGCCTGCTCTCAATTGCGTTGCAGCGAGAAGGTTGGCAGCGACAAGTGCCAGTAGATAGCGGCAACCCGCAGGCCAAACACCGCCGTCATGCAGATGAGCATGGCGGTTACCCTGTCCATGTTCGCCTCCAGCGCCAGGGTATAGAGAATGCCGCCGAGGATACAGGCGGTGGCATAGATCTCTTTTTGCAGCACCATGGGCACTTCTCGCGCCAGCACATCGCGGATCATACCGCCGGCTACGCCGGTCATGGTGCCCATGATCACAGCAATCAGCCCTGGGGTGCCAAAGTTGAGGGCCTTCTGGGCACCAATAACGGTAAAGAGGGCTAGTCCGAAGGCATCTGCTACTGGCAGCACATACCAGGGCATCCTGCGGGGCAGTTTGACCATCCACATACCGATCAGCGCCGTCGCGATGACGACCCAGATATAGAGCGGATCGCGTACCCAGAACACGGGGGTTGCCCCCAGGATCATGTCACGGATAGTGCCGCCGCCGATGGCGGTGACCGCCGCCAAAACCATGACGCCAAACCCGTCCATTCTGAGCCGGCCAGCCACCAATACCCCTGAAAACGCGAATACCGCAGTACCAAACATGTCGCTGATGTAAACAATCTGCTCAACCAGTGTCTGCATGGAGAACAACTCACGCCAAATTGTTGATGGGGCCGCGATTTTAGGGGCTGGCGAGCCCAATCGCCAACTGTGCTCGACAAAATTGAGAGTCGGCCGTGATTTTTTCTCGCTGCCCGAACCGGGAGAGTCTCGTGTGTGCCCGCTTGCCCCCGCCGTTGGCGGGGTTCAGGACGTTGCTGCTATCGCGTGTTTTGGCCCGTTTTTTTCCTTAAGTTTCCCCCTGACCCGCCGATATATAAGGTAAGCGGCGTTAATGCGATGAAGCGTTGAAAAAAATGCTAAAGACATCCAAAAACGAGCCGTTAAATAAGACGCATCGGGCACAGAAAATAATAAAGCCTGAGCAAATAGAAGAGTAATTTTAATAGCTTAGGAGAATAGTCATGGGCATGTTTATCAACACCAACGTTTCATCACTCAACGCACAGCGTAATATGATGAACTCGAGCAAATCACTGGATACTTCTTATACCCGCTTGGCATCTGGCCTGCGTATCAACAGCGCTAAAGATGATGCTGCAGGTCTTCAAATCTCCAACCGCTTGACCTCTCAGGTCAATGGCCTAGACCAAGGTAACCGTAACGCGAACGATGGTATCTCTCTGGCACAAACTGCCGAAGGTGCGATGGATGAAGTGACCGGCATGCTGCAGCGTATGCGTACTTTGGCACAACAGTCAGCGAACGGCTCCAACTCTGCCAAGGATCGTGAAGCCCTGCAAAAAGAGGTTGATCAACTGGGTGCAGAGATCAACCGTATCTCTACTTCTACCACTTTCGCGGGGACTAAGTTGCTTGATGGTTCCTTCGGTGGGACTTTCCAAGTGGGGGCTGATGCCAACCAGACCATCAGTTTTAGTCTATCTCAAGCCGATGGCTTCAGTATTTCGGGAATTTCAGCTGCCGCAGGGACATCGATCACAACTGCTACTGGGGCTACTGTGTTGGTATCAGCTATATTTGTAGGTGGTAGTGCTGGTGGGATCAGCATAAGTAGCCAAAGTAATGCGCAGAACGTTCTTGCTGCTGCAGATGCCATGTTAGCGATAGTGGATGGCAAACGCGCCGAGCTTGGTGCGGTACAGAACCGGATGGATTCAACCATCCGCAACCAGGCCAATATCTCGGAGAACGTCAGTGCAGCTCGTTCCCGTATCCGCGATGCCGATTTCGCCATCGAAACTGCCAATATGACCAAACAGAACATCTTGCAACAGGCCGCCTCCAGCATCCTGTCACAGGCCAACCAGAGACCTCAGTCTGCACTTCAATTACTGCAAGGCTAACAAAAGAAAACAGGGCGGTTGTTCAGGCCGCCCTGGTCAAGAGATGGAACAAAGGGGTGTTCGGGTTTGCGCCTTGTTCTATCGGGAGAAATATCATTCTCTACTAGTAATGCCAAGTGTTGCCCAGCTGTTCAGTTCTGTCACGCTTGGTCATATTCTCCTGAGCATATGCTCATTTTAGGCCGGTTTTCCGGCCGTTTTTTATTGTGCCGCCAAATTAGCGACACTCGATTATACCAAAGCACATATCGTGCCAAAGCAAACACTTTAACCAGCTATCTATCTGATTGCAGGCGTATGCCTCTTTGTATTGATTTGGGGTGTTTGCCCCACCCTAAACCAGCCGGAGAAAACTTGCCGCTAGCGGCAACGATTTTCCTAAAGCTTGTACAAATTCTGCCGTTAAACGAGATGAAGCAATCGAGGGGTGTTCGGAATCCAGCGTTTGCATAGCTGCGGGTAGTCTGTTCGTTCAAACAGGTACCCGCCAGAAGAGACAGGCTTGTTCACCCTGCTCTTCAACGGTGGGCCGTCGTGTTGTTGTGACGACGCAACCCGCAGTCGCATGTTCTTCGGGAGAATTTATTATGGCCATGTTCATTAACACCAATACCTCATCACTTAACGCTCAGCGTAACTTGATGAATACGAGCAAATCCTTGGATACGTCCTACACCCGTTTGGCATCAGGCTTGCGCATCAACAGTGCAAAAGATGATGCGGCTGGTTTGCAGATCTCCAACCGTTTGACTTCACAGGTCAATGGTCTGGATCAGGGTAACCGTAACGCCAATGACGGAATCTCTCTGGCACAGACAGCAGAAGGGGCTATGGATGAAGTGACCGGTATGTTGCAGCGCATGCGCACCCTGGCGCAGCAATCTGCCAACGGCTCAAACTCCGCCAAGGATCGTGAAGCTCTGCAAAAAGAAGTTGATCAGCTTGGTTCTGAAATAAACCGTATCTCGAAAGATACTACATTCGCAGGGACTAAATTATTGGATGGTAACTACGGTGGTACTTTTCAGGTTGGTGCTGATGCCAACCAGACCATCGGTTTTAGCTTGTCACAAGCCAATGGTTTCAGTATCTCGGGAATTGCGGCTGCAGCGAATACCACAGTTGACGTAGGCACTGTGATTGGTACCGCTATCAACGTCACCGCAATTTTTGTCGCAGGTAGCTCAATTAGTATCAGTACTCAGAGCGGAGCCCAGCAAGTTCTCGCTGCTGCCGATGCCATGTTGGGTGTTGTTGATGGCAAGCGAGCCGAGCTGGGTGCAGTACAAAACCGGCTGGATTCCACCATTCGCAACCAGGCGAACATCTCGGAAAACGTCAGTGCTGCCCGTTCACGTATCCGGGATGCTGATTTTGCAACTGAGACAGCCAATATGACCAAGCAGAATATTTTGCAGCAGGCAGCGTCTAGTGTTCTGGCGCAGGCGAATCAGCGTCCTCAGTCAGCTCTTTCGCTGCTAGGGTAATCGTCTGTTCGCTCTTGATAATTAACCTTGAGACAAAGCGGCCTACTTCAGGCCGTTTTGTCTTTATTGATACTACTGGGCTCAACTCCATAGCGACCAAGCCCAGCTAGGTAGTACATAGAGGAAAAGATAGAGTTACAAAAGAAAGCAAACTGTTTCTGGCAACTATTTTCCTAAAGATTTGAACTTGGCTGCCGTTAACAAAGATGAGGCAATCGAGGGGTGTTCGGAATCCAACGTTTGCATAGCTGCGGGTAGTCTGTTCGTTCAAACAGGTACCCGCCAGAAGAGGCAGGCTTGTTCACCCTGCTCTTCAACGGTGGGCCGTCGTGTTGTTGTGACGACGCAACCCGCAGTCGCATGTTCTTCGGGAGAATTTATTATGGCCATGTTCATTAACACCAATACCTCATCACTTAACGCTCAGCGTAACTTGATGAATACGACCAAATCCTTGGATACCTCCTACACCCGTTTGGCATCAGGCTTGCGCATCAACAGTGCAAAAGATGATGCGGCTGGTTTGCAGATCTCCAACCGTTTGACTTCTCAGGTCAATGGTCTGGATCAGGGTAACCGCAACGCCAATGACGGAATCTCTCTGGCACAAACAGCAGAAGGGGCTATGGATGAAGTGACCGGTATGTTGCAGCGCATGCGCACTCTGGCGCAGCAATCTGCCAACGGCTCAAACTCCGCCAAGGATCGTGAAGCTCTGCAAAAAGAAGTTGATCAGCTTGGTTCTGAAATAAACCGTATCTCGAAAGATACTACATTCGCAGGGACTAAATTATTGGATGGTACCTACGGTGGTACTTTTCAGGTTGGTGCTGATGCCAACCAGACAATCGGTTTTAGCCTATCCCAAACCGATGGTTTTAGTATCTCGGGAATTTCAGCCGCAGCTGGAACCTCGATCACGACGGCTACTGGGGCTACCGTGCTGGTATCAGCCATCTTTGTTGGCGGTAGTGCTGGTGGGATCAGCATCAGTAGCCAAAGTAACGCGCAGAACGTGCTTGCTGCAGCAGATGCCATGTTGGCTATAGTCGATGGCAAGCGAGCCGAGCTGGGCGCAGTACAAAATCGTCTGGATTCTACCATTCGCAACCAGGCTAACATCTCGGAAAACGTCAGCGCAGCCCGCTCTCGCATCCGTGATGCAGATTTCGCGACCGAGACCGCGAATATGACCAAGCAAAATATCCTCCAGCAGGCTGCTTCAAGTGTATTGGCTCAGGCTAATCAAAGACCGCAGTCTGCTCTGTCCCTGCTTGGTTAATAGCGGGTTATTAAGCGGACTGATTGAGATGGGAGAAATAAGATGGCAACTGAACTCGGCAATCTGTCATCTGCCAATGGCGCTTCCGTACAGCTAAGTGACAAGAGCGGCCAAGTGGCCGCTCAACTGCTTTCTGAACCAGTGGAAGAGCTAGGTGTTGATCTACGGAAGAATCAGCATTTGAAAAATGCAGAGCCTTTACCGACACTAAATCAAGCGGATTTTGAAAAACAGGTACAATTTTTGCAGGAATTTGGCCAATTGCAAGGATGGACGGTTAACTTTAGTCTTGAGCAAGACTTGGGCCAAGTGGTAATCAAAGTGATGGATTCGGATACCCGGTCGGTGATTCGTCAAATTCCTAGTGAAGAGCTGATCGACATTCACAAGCGGATCCAGGCCTTGCGTCAAGGTGAGGCGGGGGCGAATCCCAAGCTCGGTCTGTTGCTAGATCGCGAGATTTAAATCGAAATAATTTGAGGAGAAGATATCATGGCGATTACCTCTGCCGGTGCCGGTTCAGGGCTCGATCTCGAGAGTGTGATTGCGGCTAGTGTGGCGGCCAAGAAGGCACAGCTGCAACAACCAATCATCAAAAAGCAAAACAGCACCCAGATCGCGCTTTCTGGCATTGGTCAGCTCAAGTCATCCCTCACTACCTTCACCGATATTCTCGATACATTGAGCAAACCAGGTGCTTTCAACAAGCGGGCAATCAATATCACACAAGATAAAGATAATCCCATTATGAAAGTCGAGAGTAAGAGTGGGGGTTCTAATGGTCAGTATAATATTACCGTCAATAAGTTGGCGACCACCAGTCGCCAAGAGGGGGTTTTTGGCAGTTCTACAACGCCACTGGTGACTCAAGATGGTCAACTGACGTTCAGTGCGGGTGGCAAAGAATTTAAGGTAGATGTCAAAGCGGGTGATACCTTGCAAAGTATTCGCAAGAGTATTAACAGCAATGGTGATAATTTCGGATTGAGTGCGAATATTGTCAATACTGCAGATGGCAAGGCAAAGTTGATAATTGACTCCGGTATTTCCGGGGATGGTAAAGGGTTAACTATTAGCGGTAATACCACAGAGCTTGGTATGTTCTCAATTGGACAACCAGGAAGTGTTATGAGTGAGACCCTGGCTGCAGGCAGTGCAGAGATTTTGGTCGACGGAAATACCCTAAAAAGTGACACTAACGTTTTCGATGACTCTATTCAAGATCTTAAGCTAACCATACTCCGAGTATCTGATAAAGATAGCAATGGTGATCTAAAGTCCAACAAAGTCGACATCTCTACCGATAAATCATCAATTCAGGATATGGTGAAGCAATTTATCGATGGATACAATGCGCTGCAGGACAAGATGGATACGCTGGGCAAGCGCAACAGTATTGCCGGTGGTGTGAGACAGGATGATGGCGGAGCACTTGCTGGTGATGCCAGTACACGGACAATTAGCAGCTTTATGGCTAATACCATCACAGGAAAAACGGGTTCGAGTACAACTTATTCAAGTATCTTCGAAATTGGCATCAAAATGGATAACAAGGGAAAGCTCTCTCTCGATAAGGAAAAGTTTGGTCAGGCGGTAGATAAAAACTTTGATCAGGTGGTTGCGTTGTTTGGTGGTGATGATGGCCTTGCTGGCACCATGAATAAGGGCTTAAAAGAATATACCAAGTCAGGCGGTATGTTGGCTGAGCGTACCGATACACTTAATGCTGACTTGCGTAGCTTGAATCAAAAGCAGTCAACATCAAGTGCTCAGCTTGTTAAGTATGAAGCATCGCTACGTGCACAGTATGGTAGCTTAGATGCATTATTGGTTAAAATGAATAACTCCGCATCAGCGTTGAGATCGTTACAGGTTAAAAGTAACAGTAACTAAGTATTATCTGTAGAGGTGCCATGTGATGTATCAACGTAATTTAAAGGCATACAAAGCAACCAGCGTAACGGCTGATTTGGCCGTTGCCGACCCTCATCGAGTCATTCAGTTAATGATGCAAGGTTTTCTTGAGAGGCTAGCTCAAGCCAAGGGAGCTATCGAGCGACGGGATATGGAGGCGAAAGCTATTGCCGTTTCCAAAGCTCAGGGTTTACTACATGGCTTGCAGGATGCCCTTGATATGGGCCAAGGTGCGATAGCGGAAAATCTGTATAGTCTTTATTCCTACATGGATGAACGGATTTGGGATGCTAGCTTGGCATTGGATACCACACCAATTGAAGAGGTTATGGCATTAATGGTAACGATCAAGTCAGGTTGGGATCAGTTACCTGAATTAGCTAAACAACAGGGCTATCAAATGAGACAGCAGCTAGGTGAGTTGTAATGGCCACATTAGCATTAGCCTCTCTGCAGCAAGCGCTCACGGAGAACTACGAGCAGATTGAATCTCTACTGGCAAGCAAAAGCTATGATATAGCACTAGTTAGCATGGATTATCGGCAATCTTTGATTGAACGTTTGTTACTACTGGTTGAAAATGACCCGACCCTGAAACAGGATGCGATTTTATTGGCTACAGTGCTTTCTAGACAAGAAGAAAGCATGAAAAAAGTGGCATCAGATCACCATCAGGTAATTTTTAAAAAGCTATCTTCGATTGGATTAGCGAGCAAAGCAAAGCAAATTTATAGTGTGAATAGCAAGGAGTTCTGATGTCGGAAAATATTAATGACATTTTGAAAAAAGCAGAAAGTGTTGCTTTACGACTAAAAGAACGGGCAGAGCAAGAGGCAGCCATGTCGGTGGCATTGCCACTTCGATTCTCACAGAATATTGCTGCGTTTCGTAAGTATATCCCCTATATTGCAGATATCTATGAATCATATCAACCAATTCGCCAATTTCGTTTTTTTTGTAATGATAATGGCCAGCCCAATATGGCTTGGGTTGATGATGATATCGCCGTCTATGGTGATGAACCATATTTGATTTGTGAGACTTTGGTCAAAGAATTCATGGATAAAGGGGGGCTTTCTAAGTTTTCATTTAGCCAAGAGGCTAATCCACTCGGTTTTACGCATGTGGAGTATCTCAACAAACTCAACGCCTATCTTGATAGCATTGCATCGCGAGAAGAACTACTACAAAAAGTACCGACAGAGGTACCCAGTGCATTGGTTTTTGGGATTGGATTGGGTTATCACCTTGGTTATCTTTATGAGCAATGTAAAATAGGAACACTATTTCTTTTTGAACCAGATCTAGATCTCTTCTATGCTTCTCTATTCTGTTTCGACTGGGCTCCATTGTTGGGTTATCTTCATAAAGAGAACTTAGGCTTACATATTTTGTTAGGCCAAGATGAAGACACTATTTTTAATGATTTTGCATCGGCAATTCATAGTCGAGGTTCTTTCCTTATTGCCAATGCCTTTATTATGTGGGGTTATCAAAACGATAAAATAAGAAGGCTCATTGAAAGAATTCAAAAAGAATATTATCTATTGGTAATGGGATGGGGGTTCTTTGATGATAATCTGATAGCCCTTTCTCATACTGTAGATAACATTGAACGAGCCGTTCCGTTCTTGATTCAAGATAAAAGAATACCAGCAAAATATAATCGAACACCCGTTTTTGTTATTGCCAACGGTCCATCTCTAGACGCATCTCTTCCGGTTATTGAAAAAAATAGAGATAAGGCTATCTTAATTTCGTGTGGTAGTGCTATATCAGCATTACATAAAGTAGGTATTAAGCCTGACATTCATGTTGAAACTGAGCGAACTAAGATTGTTTATGATTTTTTGGTGAATTTGAATGATCCTGATTACCTGCGAGACATCATTTTTCTGAGTACTGATGTCATTCATCCATACTGCTCCACACTATTTGATAAGTCGGCTCTAATGTTTAAGCTCAGTGAGCCAGGCGTTATTTTATATCATGTTAATTTTCCTCACTTACCAAATTACGCTGCGCTTGGTGGTGTAAACCCATTAGTCGGTAATATTGGCATCAGTACCCCCATTCATCTTGGATTTAATAATATATATCTCTTTGGTCTTGATAATGGATATAAATACAAAGATCATCATCACTCTAAGTTTAGTGCCTATTACAATAGTGAGGAGGGCGCTGAAGTGCTTGGAGATTTGATGTATGGTGATAGCCAGTGGCAACACGAGGGTAACTTCGGTGGTGTTGTGACGAGTAATGCAATGTTTAATACCTCTCGTAGGGTTATTGAGCAGGTGTTGGCTGCGAATGAAAATGTGCAGTGCTTTAACTGTAGCGATGGTGCCAAAATTGCTAAAGCAAGGCCTTTTCCTGATCGTGAAATAAACTTATCACAGGTGATAAATAAAGCAGAATTGCTTCATCAAATTATGCAGTTATCTGCACCAATTCCCTTATCGAAAGACGATTTCAAACCATATTTGGATGTTGAATTTTTTGATGTTTTAATTAACAAAATGGTAGATGAGTGGAAGCAGGATTTCTCCTCCAGGAATGAAGTGAATCAGCTAATGTTACGCAATTTTGGCTATCTCTCTCAGATTTCAGCTACTCGACAAAAGCATATATCCCAGATTATGATTGGTTCAATGAACTATGTATTCACTATATTGAGTTCTATTCTTTACACCTTTGAAGGTGAAGAAAAAACCATGGAGCTGATGAAACCGGCAATAAACTTATGGTTGGATTTTTTAGCCAAGATAAGAAATATGTATCCGCGAGCATTTGAAAGTGTTGATATGGTTGATAATGAAATAATGTCCTATTTTAGGAAGTGATGGCGTACATCTGTGACGAGAATATTTTTTTAAAGGGAGGTGTAGCCTCCCTTTTTGCATCATTTTTGGTAAGGGTTTTTTGCGCCAAGAAGTCGAGAGTCTTTCTGTAATATCTGTACTGAAATCAAAGCATCAGGATCCAGTTCGTAATTTCCATCATGATGTTGGATGTGCTCAAATATCCGATAATAACTAGGATGCCAACTGAACATACTACTGTAATTCATTTTATAGCTAAACATATTGGCGTGATGCTGATATTCGTTTCGATAATGTCCTGTAGGAGGGCAAAAATCCAAAATCGCCATGATTCCTTTATCTGCCAATAAATTATCACTATTTGCTGCAATTTTAAATAAATCCTGAGGGTCACATAGATATAAACAGAACCCAAATATAATCAGGTCAACAGGATCTATTTTTGGTAGATGGTCAGCAGTACCTACACTTAGCTGTAATGCTGGATGGCACTGTACGCCATCCTTAATAGCCATTTTTGAAGGATCTATTCCATAACAGTCAGCATTATAATATTCGGAAAACTGCGCTAATCTCCACCCATTGGCACAACCTATTTCCAGTATTCGTTTCGGTTTAAAGTTTATGCTTTGTAGCGCCATGAATATAGGATCATTTTTTACAGATTTTTTATTGATACATAATTTATTTCTTTCATACCATGCATCCGCCTCGTTTTCCATGAAGACACTTTTTTGTTTCATGCAATATACCCTTTAATATAAGACTCATAAAATAACATACAAGGTATTATAAGATGTCATCAAAATGAACGGCTTTGCCACGATGAATATCATGACGAGCTTTTTTTCCCAAAATTTGTGGCAGAGCATCAGAAGGCAAACCATAGCCTGGACGGATCCGCCGAATGTGTTCCGGTTTTATTATTGTGCCAGCAGGGATGTCGGTGACAAAATAAAGAGAGCGACGAAATCTCAGATTATTCTGTTCCGCTTGGTTACTGCCACTATCTCCTGAGCCCATGGCTTGCCAGCAGAGTTGAGTTTGACTACATAGTTCTTTTAATTCGTGTGGTTCTAAGGAAAATTCAGCATCTGTTCCGCCATCCGTGCGATCCAACGTAAGATGCTTTTCAATAGCTACTGCTCCTAAAGCTATTGCGAGCTGTGCCGCAGTGTTACCCAAAGTGTGGTCGGATAAGCCTACGGGTACTGAAAATGTATCAGCCAAACGAGTTATGCGTTTGAGGTTTACATCTGAAAGAGGAGTAGGGTAGCCACTTACACAATGAAGGAGCAGTATTTGTGTACAGCCATGCTCACGTAATACTGTTAGCGCCTGATATATTTCTTTTTCGGTGGACATTCCAGATGAAATAATAACAGGCTTCCCTTGTCTAGCAATATATTTAAGTAAAGGTATGTCGGTAATTTCAAATGAAGCAACTTTATAAGCTGGGGTGCCTATGCTCTCTAGGAAATCAACAGCACTTTCGTCAAATGGGGTAGAGAAAATCGTTAATCCACGAGAATGTGCCCTCTCAAAGATCGGCTTATGCCATTCCCATGGAGTGTGGGCCTTATGATAGAGCTCGTAAAGTGTATAGCCATCCCATAAGCCTCCCTCGATGTGAAAATCGGGCAGATCACAGTTTAACGTCATAGTATCCGCTGTATATGTCTGCAGTTTGATAGCATCAGCACCAGCATCAGCGGCAGCATCTACCAGTGCCAATGCTCTGTCCAGTTCACCGTTATGATTACCTGATAATTCAGCAATGATGTAAGGTGGTGAATTCTGGTCAATAAGACGGCCATTAATAGAGAAAGGAACCATAGATAAATACTCACTTGAACTGTTAATGTATGCTTGTTAACTTATCTTTTTTTTAAGAAAAATTCCATAATGGCAACAGAAATAGAAGATATATTTTGTCTTTCTATTTTAATAAAATCAAGAATAGTGTTTCTGGGGATGAAGATAATTGATTCATACTCGAAAGAGTTAACTGTTCGGAAACAACCAAGAATCTCCTCTTGGCTTACATCACTATAAATATAGAGACCGATATCGAGTACAGATGCATCTTTGTCAATAACATAACAAAAAGGAGTTATTGTGCGGACCATATTTTGGTTTACACCAATTTCCTCATGTAGCTCAGTCAGTAATTGTTTCTTGAAGTCGTATATATCATTGTCTTTTATTATGGAGGCATCTAACCCCCCACTTGGCACTAACTCCCAGAGTCCTGCATCTTGGGTTGTGAATTTAGATCGTTTTCCAAAAACAAAACCGTCTCTACATTCCATAATACCAGAAACTGCAATAGGCATTATCTTTATTTTTTCAAGAATTTTTGGTTGGATTCTTTTTGAAAAGAAAAATTTGTAATTATCGATAACAGACGTAATTCTATTTGATGAATCTGATATGCAGGAGAGTATAACCCCATCAAACAAGTTACTATTGTTATCTTGCGCCAGATTCCAAATTTCATCTACTATGGGAAGTAGGGTTTCATCATGTTTTATTCGGTATTTCTCTATGAAAAGCACTGCATTGTCTGAAAACGCATACACGCTTAACATGTTGTATGTTTCCTTAAAGTAGAAATTCATGCTATCTTAGCAGAAGTATATTAGGAGGTAAACTTATGAAAGACAAGTTGAATTTGATTCAGATTCATGAACACTGGAAAAATTGGGCTGTTACTTATGGCACGGAACTACGAGCCACCACGAAAACAGGAACAGCAAAACTGATCGAGTTGGCTGAGTTAGCAAAAACCATATCATCTTTGAAAGGGTCGCTTCCTATTAATGCTAACATTTTGGAAATAGGTTGCGGTAATGGCCACAATCTTTTTTCTTTATATGAAGTCTTTCCAGAGTATAAATATGAGGGAGTAGATTTCATTGATGAGATGATTTCATCTGCAGAGCAGCTTAGGCAGAGTAAACTAATCGAGAAAGAATCAATAAATTTTAGTGTTGGTAATGTTCTCAATTTGGAGTGTCTTAGTGAGCAATACGATTTGATTTTTACTGTCCGTTGCCTAATAAATTTAAATACGGACATTCTGCAAATGAATGCTATTGCTAACATCGCAGAAAAAATAAAATCAGGTGGATATATTTTAATGCTTGAAAATTCTACTGGCTCTTACTCAAGACAAAATTATTTACGAACTCTTGGTGGCCTTGAAAAAAGAGAACCGGCAGAATTTAATCACTTTATGAATGAAGAGTTAGTTAATAATCAATTAAATTCATTAGGGTTCTTCAAAGTAAAAAGTAACTGTTTTTCAACATTGCATGATGTCGTGCTCTATGTCCTCCTGCCCATGATTAATGGTGGAAAAGTAGACTATGAAAATCCCATCGTTGAAGCTGCGGCAAAATTATCAAGTGCCTTAACTGAAAATGGGGATGAGATGTTAGGTGATTATGGTCAAAATAGATTATATCTATATCGCAAGCAATAATATTTTGTCAAGGTAAATGCATGAAAGGAATTTTTTTTGATTTTGATGGGACACTGGTTCAAAGTCTGGAATCAATGTTTCATATATATTCTTTATTTTTATCTAGAAGAAATATACAGGCATCTACTGTTGAATTTGAAAAGCTAAATGGTCCTCCTTTAACCGAAGTTGTTCGTTGTTTAAAGGATTGGCATCATTTACCTGAAAGCAATCAATCATTGCTTGCTGAGTATAATCTTTTAATAGATGAGATGTACATTAATTCCCCCCCCAGTATAGGAATGGTCGAGCTGATTCATGAGGCTGTGAAACATTCATGTCGATTGGTTATCGTAACTTCCAATAAGAGAAGTAGGGTTGAGGCATGGTTAGATATTAATGATATGAAAGATACCTTTGATTTAATTGTCGATGGTGAAGATGTAAATATTGGGAAGCCTCATCCTGATCCATATCTGTTGGCATTGAAAAAATCTCGATTATATCCTCGCGATGTTGTTGCGGTGGAGGATTCTATCCAAGGTGCTACATCGTCCTTTCAAGCAGGTATTATGACCTATTTACTTACAGATGTGCCCAGTTGTCAACAGGAAAAAAAAGGCGATTTTAAATATGTATGCTCTTTAGTCGAGTTAAAGGTTTCATTATTTGGTGATTCGTGATTCTGAGTGGCTAGATGTATGTAAAAGGTTCAATGGGTATTCTGAATATAAATGTTCGGAGTTACCCATGATACATAGAGTAGTTTTTAGAGGGAGCGTATATCATCTAAATATAGCGTCATATATTAAAATGACATACGCACTTATGGATTTTATTCGTGATTCATCGTACTTTAAAAACAGGCTGAATAGGCTCACCGTCAAGATTTTCTTTTATTGTCAATTTACTATCATGTTCTATCAGTGCCGGTAATATTTCTGTATATATTTCCAATATTTTCCTGATGTCCGCATCGGTATGAGAATAGTTGAGGTTATGACTTCCCAGCGTAAGGATTCCTCGTTTACATAACTCTTGCATCAGATAGCTTTTTAATAGCCAGCTAGAGTGATTGTGGGAATCGGAGACTAACAGGAAACACCATGTAGGATGTCCAGCAGTTTTTATCCATTCTGGTGCTTTTATATCAGTAAGTATGTTATTCAATCCATCAAGAAGGAGCTGTCCTCGTTCAGCTAAGCGAGCAGGTATATTGTAATAGCGCATTTTTTTGATGACGGCCTTGGCGGCAGCTAATGCAATAACATCGCCACCAAAAGTACCAGAGAAAAAAATATCTTCCATGCGCTTCATATATTTTTTACGTCCGACCACCGCTGATATAGGGAATCCATTGGCCATGCCTTTGCCAAATGCTGCAAGGTCTGGCGTTACTCCGAATAGGGTCTGCGCTCCTCCAAGATGATTTCGAAAGCCGGTAATTGTTTCATCAAAGATAAGCAGAGTTCCATGTGCATCACAGAGCTGGCGTAGGCCCGGCAGAAAATCGGGGGTTGGCCAAGCTACGTTCATTGGTTCCAGAATGACGGCCGCAAACTCCCCCTGGTGGTTTTCCAGTAGATGTTGTAGTGAGGCGAGATCGTTGTAGTCAAATCTGTGGGTTAACTCTCTCACGCACTCGGGAACCCCCAGGTGGCGGGTAGTCGAGCCAATGTACCAATCTTGCCAGCCGTGGTAGCCACAAACGGCCACCCGCTCCCGCCCGGTGACGGCGCGGGAGAGCCGGATACAGGCGGAGGTCGCATCAGTCCCGTTTTTGCCAAAGCGAACCATCTCAGCACAAGGAATAAGCTCGATAAGCTGTTCGGCAACTTCTGTTTCCAATCGGTGAGGAAGAGAGAAGATTGAGCCCAGATTGAGCTGCTCCATGACCGCCGCATTCACATCCGGATCGCAATATCCAAGACTGATGGCCAGCAGGCCGCTGGCAAAATCGATGTACTCATTTCCATCCACATCCCATACATTTGCCCCTTGTCCCCGTTCGATGAAGAGGGGGGCAGCTCCATAAGGGAAACAGAGTCGGCTTTTGGAGAAGGTCTGGGAGCCTAGAGGAATACTCTGCTCCGCACGGGCCGAGAGAATTAGTGATTGTTGATAACGCGAATTCATCATTGTGTTTCCTTGGCAAGGGAACGAGCCAGCCCTTCATTGCGCTGGTGTTGGGTATTGATAATTGCCAACTCCGGCTGTAGTGCCAGCAAGGCGAGGATATCGTCAGTGGTGAAGGCCGAGTTGGTAGGGTATAGAGCCTGATAAATGCGCTCTACCAATTCAAAATCGGCAGGCTCATCGACAGTCCAGCGCAGGTGTGCCAGTGAAGGCGTACGCTGCAGTTCGCCAATGGAAAATTGCTCGGAATGGCTGCGGACGTAATAGGTGACATGTTCTCGCTCGGTCTGCGTAGTTGCTTTTTCCTGCAAGGTTGCCAATGTTGCTCCGCTCATGATCTCGGCATCCAGCCCATCCGGGTAACTGGGGTTGCCGCAGTTGCTACTGTAGTCGAACTTGCCCGAGAGATGCAGGGCTATCAGCTCATCTATTACCATTGGGTCAGCCAGTGGGCAGTCACCTGTTAGACGTACCACATGGGTTGGACTGTAGGGTTGAGCTGCCAGATAGAAACGCAGCAGCACATCGTCAAGTGGGCCGCAGAAACAGGGGATACCCAGCTTTTCACACAATGCGGCAATGGCGCGATCTTCCGGTTGATCGCTGGTGGCAACCAGCAGCTTGTCCAGCAGCTTGCTCTGCTGCAGCCGTTCAATCTGCCTTGCCAGCATGGGTTCGCCCAGCAGCTCTTTCAATACCTTGTTGGGCAGACGGGTAGAGCCGGTTCTTGCCTGCAGAATGCCTAGGATCATTGTGTTCTCCAGAGGCCGGGGTTGATAAGGCCCTGCTCCATAGAAGCAAGCGGGGCAATTTCGGTCTCGTTGCATTCATGTAGCGCTTGACTGGCCGCAACGATAGCGGCCAATTCTTGCTCATGGCAGACACCGATGACGAAGCGGCTTACCTGTGGCAGGGCAGTTATGATTGAGAGTGCTCTGCCAAGCGGGACGAGCGAAGGGTGCCAGTTATCAAATCGTTCCAGTTGGGCTGCAAAGCGGTGAAAATAGTCTGGGCGCTGCGCCGGCTCCATCAGCAGGAGTCCCTGCAAAAAAAGCGACCGTACATGGATCTCACATCCCATCTCTACCAGCTGGTCGAGCCATCCGGTGCGCAGAAAGCGCTGATCGAGCAGGTTGGCAGGCAATTGCACCAATTCAAGGGGGTAGCCAGCTGCGATCCAGGCACCGAGCTCCTCTGGGGAGTAAACGGAGACACCCAGCTTACCGACAGTACCCTGATGCTGCAGTTCAGTGAGCAACTCGAACAGGGCAGGAGAGGCATCCTGACTGCGGTGGAGCAGCAAGCCATCGAGCCGTTTGCGCCCCAGCAGCCGCATACTGTTGTTGACTGCATTGTGAACATCAGCCAACGGGAGTCCTGGCGCGAGCTTGTCGATCAGCGTGAAGTCGGTGGTATCTCTTGTCCCCAGCTTCTGCTCGGCATTGCCATAGGCTTGTGCCGTATCGAGGGTATCGATACCTGCATGACGGGCTAGCGCAATGATTGCATCGAGTTCCCTATCGCTGACTTGCCCGTCCCGGTTACTTACCCCGTAATTGAGGCCGAATTGCACTGTGCCGAGAGCTAACCGCATAGCGCCTGCTCCAGGGCGTGTACCACCTGTTCCTGCTCCGAGTATGAAAGGGTCGGGAACAGGGGGAGGGAGATAGCGCATTGATAGTAAGCTTGCGCGCCCGGGTAGACGGCTGGGTCATGTCCCAGACCACGGTAATAGGGCTGGGCAGGAATGGGAATATAGTGGACGTTGGCGCCGATGCCGGCAGCACGCAGCCGGGCAAACACCAGATCGCGTTCAGCCACCTGGATGACATAGAGGTGACAGCCGCTCTGGCGGTCACTATGTTGCTGCAGCGGCCGGGCTGACAGGGGCGCTAACAGTTCGTCATATCGATGCGCAAGTTCACGCCGCTGGGTGATGAACTGATCCAGACGGTTCAGCTGGCTGAGACCGAGAGCCGCCTGAATGTCGGTCAGACGGTAGTTGAAACCCAGAAGTTGCTGCTCGTAGTACCATTCCCCGGGGGAGGGCATGAACAGCGATTGCGGGTCACGGGTGATCCCGTGGCTACGGTAGAGCCGCAATTTGGCAGCCAGTTCCGGATCCCGGGTGGTGATGGCGCCACCCTCTCCTGTGGTGATCGGCTTGACCGGATGAAAGCTGAAGACCGTCATATCACTGTGCAGGCAACTACCGATTGGTGACCCTTGATAGTGGGCTCCCAATGCATGGCAGGCATCTTCTATCAGGGTGATGCCGTGCTGGCGGCAGAGCGCACCAATCTCTTCGAGATCGCAGGGTTGGCCCGCCAGATGTACCGCAATCAGCGCTTTGGGCAGAACATTAATGAGCGCGGCCTGCTGCAGCTTGCTCTTGAGCGCCACAACATCGAGGTTGCCGGTAGCGGGATCAACATCAACAAAGTCCACGTTGGCATTGCAGTAGCGGACGCAGTTAGCCGAGGCCACAAAACTCACCGCAGAGACCCATACGGTATCTTCGACGCCCAGCTCCAGTACAGCGCAGGCTAGATGAAGCGCAGTGGTTCCGTTACTGCAAGCAACCACATGCGGCACCTGGCAGTAATCGGCCAGTCCCTGTTCGAAAGCGGGAACAGCTTGGCCTTGGGTCAGATAATCAGATTTCAGTACGGCAACGACGGCCTCAATATCGGCATCGCTGATCGATTGGCGGCCATAAGGAATCATTCGGATAACACCTGCTGGTTCATGCTCTGTAGTTCGGCTATCGACAGAAAGTGCTGATTATTTAGGGAATTATATTCAAAGCTCGGAGCGACCAGCTGGGCTGTTTCACCTAGCGCATTCGTGCTGAAATCATTGTTGCGGCTGTTGAAAGTGATACTTGGGGCAATCACGTAGTAATCGTTGAACTCGTAGGTGTGGAAAGAGTCGTCAGCTGGGCACATCACCTCGTGCAGCTTCTCTCCAGGGCGGATGCCGATGATCACCTGTTTAAGGGCCGGAGCCATGGCCGCCGCCAGATCGGTGATCCTGACTGACGGAATTTTTGGCACGAACAGCTCGCCACCGCGCATACGCTGGAAGTTGCTAAGAACAAAATCGACACCTTGCTGCAAGGTCAGCCAGAAGCGGGTCATCTCGGGATGGGTGATAGGCAGCGTATCAGCCCCACTGTTGATCAGGTTGTCGAAGAAGGGCACCACTGAGCCCCGTGAGCCGACAACGTTGCCATAACGCACCACCGAGAAGATGGTCGGGTTCTTGCCCGCCATATTGTTGGCGGCGACAAAGAGCTTGTCAGAGCAGAGTTTGGTTGCACCGTAAAGGTTGATCGGGTTGGCTGCCTTATCGGTGGAGAGTGCAATGACTTTCTGTACGCCATTGTTGAGCGCGGCCTTGATGACGTTTTCGGCCCCCCCCACGTTGGTCTTGATGCACTCCATCGGGTTGTATTCTGCTGCTGGCACTTGCTTGAGCGCCGCGGCATGTACTACGAAGTCGACATCGCGCATTGCCATGTCGAGGCGCTCGGCATCGCGAACATCGCCGATAAAGTAGCGCATGCAGGGATGGTTGAAACGCTGCTGCATTTCAAACTGCTTGAGCTCATCACGGGAGTAGACGATCAGTCGTGCGGGCTGGTAGCGGGCTAGCACGGTTGCAATGAATTTCTTGCCAAATGACCCAGTGCCACCGGTAACCAGGATTGTTTTTCCATTAAACATGACGGTGTCCCATGATGAAGATTGGTATCTATAGAATTCTAAAGCACTTTTTATGCCATTTGCAGACGTATATTGGCAGGTGTGATCTGAATGGCTGTTTTTTGGCTACTTGCTGTCGCGTTGGGCAATGGCTCGGCATACCTGCTCCACCGCATTGAGGGCTCTCGGGGTGAAGCGGTGCAGCTCATCCGAGTTGATCAAGTCGAGTCGCTGATGTTGCACAGCGTCCAGATTGGGCCACTTCTGCCAGTGACTCAGGGCGTCAGGATCTTGACTCCCCGCCAGGATCAGCGAGGGGTTGGCTCTGATCACCTGTTCCATGTCCACTTGAGGGTAGGGGGTCTTGGCATTCGCCATGATGTTGATCCCCCCGCAGAGCTCGATGGCTTGAGCAGGCCAGGCATTGCCACTGACGCTGGTGAGCGGCGGATACCAAAGCTGGTAGAACACCTTGACGCCGGTTGGCTGGCCATAGCGCTGTTGCAGGTCATGCAGGCGCGCCAGATAGCGATCGGCGGCTTCGTTGGCACTCTTTTCAACCCCCAGCAATTTGCCCAGTGCCCTCATCTCGGTGGCCAGCGAGGCAAAATCGGTGGGCTCCGAGTAAAAAACCGGGATACCCAGCTGTTCTAGCGGTGCCAGCATTCGGGATTGGGCCGAGCGCCAGCCCAGGATCAGGTCCGGTTTTTGTGCCAGCAGGGCCTCGACATTGATGCTGCGATAATTGGCCACCTTGGGCTTGGTTTTCACTTCGGCGGGATAGTCGGAGGCATCGTCGATAGCCACCAGTTTGTCACCGGCACCGATGTCATAAAGCAGCTCGGTCAGGTGGGGAACTACGCTCACCACCCGGATCGGAGTGGCGGCCAGCAGCGCAGCGGGCAACCAGGCAAGCAGTACGCAGGGTAGCCAGACAGGCAATCGCAACCATCTAACCATGAAATAATCCCGCCACCGTGATAACCAGCGCCAGCATCAACCAGCCCCAGCCCATTCCTTGCAAAATATTGAGTACCTTGCGCGGAGACTCGCAATCGGGGTCATTACCGCTGCCAAGTACCGGCCAGCGTTGCAAGGTTCCCTGATAGTAGCGAGGACCGCCAAGGCGGATCCGGCACTTGTCAGCAAGTAGTGTCAACAGCATCCCCATGGCGGGGTAGGGCCAGAGCGCCCCACTTCGCAGCAACTGTGCTGCCTGTTTGAGGCGGCTTGCCAGCAGTGGCAGCCCCAGCAGCAGGATGGTGGGAGCATTGAGCCCCTGATAGAGGGCGCTGGCGGCACGGCCAAAATAGCCAAACGCGGGATCCTTCATGCTCCAGCTCTGGTTCATCAGCTGGGTCAGCCGCCAGAGCAGGGCGCCTTGTACCCCCGCGAGGGCGTACCCCAGCAGCGGGCCCGCCCATTGGCCCACCAGACGCAGGGCGCAGCTCTCCGTCACCGCTTTGGCAATGCCCATGGCAGAAAGTTTGCCGGTGTCACGTTTGAGCCAGGGCGTCGCCTGCAATCTCGCTAGCGGTAGGGTTTCCTGCGTGGCGAGCGAGCGGGTGGCATGGGCAAGTTCGCGCAGCGGACGGGATTCGATTATCAAGAGCAGGAACAGCAGGTCAAACAGCGGCTCGCTCAGGGCAAGATTGCGCAACGACCAGAGCCCGGCTGCGCAGGGAACCCAGACCACCAGCATCGCCAGCATGCCTGCTTGCAGTTGCTGGCGCGGCGTACCATCGGCTCTGTGCACCTTGTGACCCAGTCGGGTCAGCAGGGGCGTAATGGCCGAGAGCCGCAGATGGGATGGCCACGGGATCACCGCCTCCAGCAGGGCTGCCCCCACCAGAATGGCCGCCGTCGTCGAGAGGAGGGCATCGGCCATCAGTTTGAGCGAGCCGGTTTCGATCACAGCTTGCCGAGCATCTTGATGATCATTTCGGCGGAGTGTTTGCCCGCTACTTCGATAAAGGCGTCGAAGGATTCAACCTGTTCCTTGCCAGCGATATCGGACATGGCGCGCACTACCAGATAGGGCACCTTGAACATGTGGCACACTTGACCGATGGCGGCACCTTCCATCTCGACCGCCAGCATCTGCGGGAAGTCGGCGCGAGCCTTGGCGATGGCGTCCGGTTTGCACATGAACTGATCACCGGTGCAGATAAGGCCAACCTTGGTCTGATGCTTGCCCTGTTCGGCAATGCAATCCTGGGCGACCGCGATGAGCTTTTCGTCGCAGGGGAAGGCGGCAGGCTGCTGCGCCATCTGGCCCATCTCGTAACCAAAGGCTGTCACGTCGACATCGTGGAAGCGCATCTCGCTGGCAATCACTACATCACCGATATGCAGATCCTGGGCGAAGCCGCCCGCAGAGCCGGTATTGATGACGCAGTCAGGGGCGAATTTCTCCAGCAGTAGGCTGGTGGCCACGCTGGCAGCGACTTTACCGATGCCGGAGCGGGTGAGGATCACCTCTTTGCCTGCCAGCATCCCTTGATAGAACTCACAGCCGCCCAGTTGCAGGGTGGTGGGGTTGCTCATCTGGCTGCGCAGCAGGGCTACTTCTTGCTCCATGGCGCCGATAATACCTACTTTCATTGCTGACCTCGTCTTGCTAGCCGTGTGGCTGAGTTTAAGTTGCTGTAGATCATAACAAAAGATGGCGTCTGCGCCGAGAGGTACACGCGAAAGCGAAGGATGGTGAGAGCGATCACCAAAGGGGTGTATAGAGAGACAGGATGGGGGGAGTTGATGATTAAAGTAACTTCACCAGGCAGATACAAAAAAACCGGCTTGCGCCGGTTTTTTTGGTTGCTGAGCAAACTGGCTTATTTAGCCAGAGACTCCGGCAGTTCGTCACGAATTTTGGCGAGCATCTCTTTCAGTACGCGCGGGTTAGCTACGACAGTGTTACCTGAGTTCTCGTAGTTATGACCACCCACGAAATCGGTCATGATGGCACCGGCTTCTTTGGCCAGCAGCTCACCAGCGGCAGTTTCCCAAGGCTTGAGGCCGATTTCCCAGAAACCGTCGATGCGACCGGCGGCAACGTAGGCCAGATCCAGCGCGACAGAACCAGAGCGGCGAATGTCAGCACACTCGATAAACATGCTCTGGAACATTTTCAGGTAGGGGGCAATGTGGTGCTTCTGCTTATATGGGAAACCAGTTGCCAGTACGGTACCAGCCATCTCACGGGCTTTGCCAACACGGATGCGGTAGCCGTTCAGCTGTGCGCCGTTACCACGGGTAGAGGTAAACAGCTCATCACGGATGGGATCATAAACGACAGCTTGTTCAGTTTTGCCTTTCACGCGCAAGGCGATGGAAACAGCAAAGTGTGGAATGCCTTTAACAAGGTTGGTCGTGCCATCCAGTGGGTCAATGATCCATTGGTAGTCCGGATTGGTACCGGCAATCTCACCAGACTCTTCAGCAATAATGCTGTGCTCAGGGTAAGATTTTTTGATGGTATGAATGATGGCCGCTTCGGCTTCACGGTCAACGTTGGTCACGAAGTCATTGCTGCCTTTTTGGATAGCCTCAATGTTCTCGGGCTGGGAGAAGGCTTTTACTACAACTTGACCGGCGTTGCGCGCAGCGCGCACGGCGATATTCAGCATCGGATGCATAGGTTCACCACTGGATGTTAAAGAACGGGGGATAAAAGGACGGCATATGATACCAGTATTTTTATCGATGGCAACTGTAATCCCCCTACGACCAATTGATTACCACTGCCAGATGTGACGGCTCCAATATAGACCAGATCTGCGCTAGTCTTATCCCAGCAGCCGGATACAGGCTGTCATGAGCATAGGGATATGAGCCATGAATTTGTCATTAGTGAGTCAGAACATGTCAGCGGCCAGTGAGGGACTGTTGGCCATCTTGCGGTCATCACCCGAGTATGGTGATCACTTTGCCCACATTACAGTGACCCCCCTTGCCCAGTGGCAACCGGCCAAGACGGAGGCGGCGATCCTGCTGATCGACGGAGCTGATCCCTGGCAGGATACCGGATTTACCCGGGGAGAGGACGAGACGATCGGCTTGCCGGTCTTGCCGCTGCTGATCCGCAAGGGAGACAAGGAGCTGACGGTCTGCGGGCCGGATGTGCGTGACCCCCGTTTCTATTTTGTCTCAAACGGCATCGTGCTGGATGAGTCAGAGCTGGCCGAGCCTGCCTGCAGCCGGGTGTTGCTGCGCAAGCTGGAGTCCTACTTCCCGCTGCTTTCCCGCCTGATCATGCTGCGCCAGCGCAAGCCGGTCGCCTTGCTCAACTAGCATTTACCATTGCCAGAGCGTACAAGCGGCGCACCGCATGCCTTTTTTGGCCAGCGGTGCGCCGCTTTTTAATGGTCTGGAGCCGGTCACTTGTTGCAAGATGAGGCGGCTATGGTGTTGCACCCTGTTAACACTGTGCAATCAGGCTATGACCAACAAGGAGTGAATCATGATCGACTTTTATACTGCCGCGACCCCCAATGGTTTCAAGGTAGCGATTGCCCTTGAAGAGCTGGGCTTGCCCTATCGGGTCATTCCCCTCGACTTGTCGGCGCTGGATCAGAAACAGCCCGAATTTCTTGCCATCAACCCCAATGGCCGCATTCCGGCCATTGTCGACCGGGATAACGACGATTTCGCGGTATTCGAATCAGGCGCCATCCTCATCTATCTGGCGGAGAAAGCTGGCAAGTTACTGCCCGCCGATCCCAAACGCCGCTCTCAGGCTCTCCAGTGGTTGATGTTTCAGATGGGGGGCGTCGGCCCCATGATGGGGCAGGCCAACGTCTTCTACCGCTACTTCCCCGAGAAGATCCCCGCCGCCATCGAGCGTTATCAGAAGGAGGGGCGGCGGTTGTTCGAGGTGCTCGACAGCCATCTGGCCCACCATGAATATCTGGCGGACGAGTACAGCATCGCCGACATTGCTACCTGGCCCTGGGTGCGTATTTATGACTGGAGCGGTATCTCCATTGAGGGACTGCCTCATCTGCAAGCCTGGATGGCCCGCATGGCAGAGAAGCCTGCCTGCCAGAAGGGGATCACCATTCCGCCACGCAAAGAGCAGCCAGATGAGCTGATCAAGCAGGCGCAACAGATGGTAACGCGTTGATTTTTAACTGTGGATGGGGCATTACGCCCCGTAATATTAGAAAAACTAAGGCAAGCCGATTATAAAGATTCGTTCGTTTTTTGTGAGCTGAATCACTATGATGCCCCCATTCCGCCACACGTTCTGTGCGGTGGTCTGGCGGGCTCCCCGCCTACTGTTTCCAGCACTTTTTTATGATGGCATCACAGCCTCTGTGATCAGATCTCTCTGGGCATATTACCCCGGAGAGGCGGCAGCATTTTTACGATTTAGCGGGACTGATATGGATCGGCACAGTTTTTATCCTTTATTTTTATTGACCATCCTGATGGTCGCTGTGGGCCAGATGACCCAGACCCTGTATGTACCGTCGATTCCCATGATGGCGGGGGATTTTAATGTTGCCTCGAGTCAGTTGCAGGCGGTGATGGCCTGTTACCTCATTCCTTATGGCCTCTCCCAATTTGTCTACGGGCCGTTGTCGGATCGTATCGGCCGTCGTCCGGTGCTGATCGTCGGCATGATGGTGTTTCTGGTGGGGACCCTGATCATTCAGCTCATTCCACACTTCACTGCCCTGCTGGTGGGAAGCTTCATTCAAGGGTTGGGGACCGGTTCTGGTGGTGCCATGAGCCGTACCGTGATGCGCGATCGCTACAATGGCGCAGAGCTCAACCGCGCCAACAGTCTGGTGAGCATGGGGGTGATCTTCTCCCCGCTGCTGGCGCCGGTGCTGGGTGGTTGGCTGACCGAGTTGTTCAACTGGCGTGCCGGTTACTGGTTTCTGTTCGGCTTTGGTGCGGTAACGACCCTGGCGCTGCTGGCCTGGTTTGGTGAAACGCTGCCGGTGGCGGCACGTCAACAGCCACTGCGGGTTAGCGCGGCTTATCGTCATGTGCTGAGTAATCCACGCTTTCAGGGCAACCTGCTCTGCCTGATGGCAACTTTCGCCGGTCTGGCGGTGTTTGAAGCGGCTGCCGGCGTGCTGCTGGGCGATGTGCTAAAACTGAGCGCCCGCACCGTGAGCGTGCTCTTCGTGCTGCCGCTGCCCGGCTATCTGTTCGGTGCCTGGCTCTCTGCCAAGCTCAGTTTTCGTCTGAGCCAGGGCAAGTTGATGCGTCTGGGTATTGTTTTTTTGGCGCTCGGTTCTCTGATCATTCTGTTGCCAGGGTTGTTCGGTATCGTGAGTGCCGCCTCGCTGGTTGGCGGCGCGGCGGTTTACTTCATCGGTAGCGGCATCCTCTATCCGACCGCCACCTCCTGCGCCATTGAGCCATTCCCCGGTCAGGCTGGCACAGCCGGTGCGATTCTCGGCGGGATGCAAAATCTGGGGGCCGGCATAGTGACGCTGCTGGCGGCTGGCTTCCCGATGACAGGGCAGGTGACCTTGGGCGCTATCATGACCCTGATGGTCTTGCTGGTTGCCCTGAGCTTTGCCTGGTTGCGCCACCATGGCTCCCCCCACGAGCAGATGGCGATCTGAACGACGGGATCAACCTCGATAAGCCCACCGTTACTGGTGGGCTTTTGTTTGGCAGAAAGAGTACACATCACTGTGCTACTGCAGCTTGATAGAGCGGGGCGCCATGACCGTTTATGCGAGGAAAAAGAAAAAGCCCGTCACCTTGGTGACGGGCTTTTTGCTATTGGTACCCCGAGATGCCGTTGCCGGTTTGGGCCCTTGAACCGTAGGTTCAAGGCGGGAATCGAATCTGACCGCAGGCTTCTCGGTCGTGCCGAGCATGCGCAATAGCCAGAAGGCCGATCCCCTGTTGGGTATGATTATCGGCTCGGGGACTTGAACCGGCTGACAAACATCCCAGGGAATTTTAAAACGGTTTGCGATTAGGGCTGCTGCCCCTCTTCGCTGGAATCACCATACTGACCATGCTCAATCAAGGCTGCTTCGATGGTGCGTTGCAGCATCTTGATCCGCTTGTCCATGGTTTCAGAGTATTGGTGATTCTTATCTTTTTCAAGGCAGAGCTCATGACAGAAGTTAAGCGCCGCCATGATCGCCAATTGCTCATTGCTCGAAACTTTGGAGCGTTGACGCAGGTCGATCAGCTTGTCGGTCAGCTGCTCGGCGGCCTGGCGCAGGGCATCCTGCTGTCCCAAGGGACAGGATACCTTGTAGGGACGTCCCAAAATGACGATTTCTACGGCCTCTGTGCTCATGCCTTCCTCAATACGGCGGAGCTGATTTCCGCCTTTATCCACGTGGACAACTGGGCGGGACTATATAGCGCAGATGCATAAGTTTCAAGGCCTTGCTGGCTCTGGAAGAGGGAGAATGCTAGGATCCTGGCCATTAATTCTGCAAATTTGACTGAACTTTGAGCGGATCCTCGATGAGCAAAACGAACCCCCTTGAATATACCGCCGTATCTGACCTCATGGAGCAACATGAGTTGATGGCAACGGCAGTAGAAGCCCACGGCGTGATCTGTGGTCTGGTATGTGGTGGCGTGGCCCTGGATGACAAGAGCTGGCTGCCTCCTTTTAACGATCTGGTGAACGACGGTTTCGGCCTGCCGGCCCCGGTGCGCCAGGTGATGACCGATCTTTATCACAATGTGGTCGAGAGCCTGATGGCCCAGAAGGGCGTCGAGCTGCTGCTGCCAAGCGACGATGCCCCCCTTGATGAGCGCATCGATTCGCTGGTGGATTGGTCACAGGCATTTCTGGCCGGTTTCGGCGTGGTGCAACAGGAGCTCTCCCGCGCCTCGGAAGAGCTACAGGAGATGATCCAGGATATCGCCAGCATCACTCAGGTCTCTGCCGAGTTCGATCAGGAAGATGACGAGAACGAAGCCTCTTTCCTGGTGCTCTACGAACACGTCAAACTGGGGGTGATGATGACCTTCGAAGAGTTTGGCAAGCGCCCCGAGACCCCGAGCACGCCGCCAACCCTCCATTGAGACGCGGGCCGAAGTGGCCATTTCTGATCTGCAAGAGCGCCTGATGGCGCTCTTTTTTATGGCGCTGTTGTGGCTAACCCTGTGAGGCGCAACCGGTTTTTTGCCAGTGACCTCGCATTCGGCTTGCGGCTTTGTGATAGCATGAGGCCACCTTTTTCACTTCTTCCTCTCTGCTTATGTCTCAATCTGATGTGCGACAGGTCGATGTCACCCTGGTCGGCGGTGGAATGAGCGGTGCCGTGCTGGCGCTCTCGCTGGCGGCCCTGCTTCGATCCGATGGCTCCCCCCTCGAGATCCTGCTACTGGAGGCAAGCATCCCCGAACAGCATACCGATTCAGGGTTTGACGCCCGCGCCATTGCGCTCTCGGCCGGTACCTGCGATGCGCTGTTGCGGCGCGGTCTCTGGCCGCTGTTTGCCCCCCACTGCGCTCCCATTACCCATATTCATGTCTCGGATCGGGGCCACTGTGGTCAGGCTCGCCTGTCGGCCGCCGAATATGGTTTGCCTGCGCTGGGTCAGGTGATCGAGCTGGCTGCCGCTGGCAACGAGCTGCAACGGGCGATGGCGGCCGCCACCAATATTCGGGTCTGCTGTCCGGCCCGGGTACGCGAGATAGAACCCGATGAGGAGAAGGTGACCCTCACCCTCGAGAGCGGTGAACAGATTGAGACCCGCTTGCTGGTGGCGGCAGACGGGGGTAACTCGTTTGTGCGTCAGCACTTCAAGTTGCCGGTGACCCGCCACGACTTTGAACAGCACGCCATCATCGCCACGGTCAAAACAGCGCAAGACCCTGAGGGACGCGCCTTCGAGCGCTTTACCGAAGGGGGCCCGCTGGCCCTGCTGCCGATGCAGCAGGGGCTCTCCTCGCTGGTGTGGAGCGTCGGGCAGCAGGAGGTGGATGAGCTGATGGCTCTCGATGAAGGGGCGTTTCTCGCCCGTCTGCAGCAGGCCTTTGGCTGGCGGCTCGGCCGCTTCGAGCGATGTGGCGTGCGTAACGTCTATCCGCTGATCCTGACCGCCTGTGACTATCCGCTGGCCCAGCGTACCGTGCTGGTGGGCAATGCCGCCCACGCCCTGCACCCCATCGCCGGACAGGGCTTCAACCTCGGGATGCGGGATCTCGACCTGCTCACCGGTGCGGTGGCCAAGGCGCTGGCAGAGGGGGAGGATATCGGCAGCTTCAAGGTGCTGAGTGGCTACTGGCAGCAGCGCCAGCGCGATCAGGCGCAGACCGTCTGGCTCACCTCCTCGCTGGCCCAGCTCTTCTCCAATGGTCACGATCCGCTGGTGGCGGGGCGCAATCTGGCGCTCACCCTGATGGGGCGGCTCCCGTGCCTCAAGGCGCCGCTCGCCTCGCGCACCCTGGGTTTTGTCGCCGATGTGTGCGGCAACTAGCCAGCGCTTGTTGAGCGGAACCTGTTGACCGGAAGATAGTGACCGCCATTCGTTGATCAAAACGTGTTGAATAAAGAGGCGATGCCTGCGGGCGTCCCCTCGCTGGCCAGCCGGTCAGCTCTGAAAGGATGAGATGATGCAGATGCAAAATGTGGATGTGGTGATTGTCGGTGGCGGCATGGTGGGGCTGGGGCTCGCTGCGGCCCTTAAACATAGCGCCCTCAAGGTGCTGGTGGTTGAGGGGCAACTGCCCGACCCGCAGTTGGGGGAGGTGGCCGACAACCGGGTTAGCGCCCTGAGCCTGGCCAGCCAGCAGATCCTGCACCATGTCGGCGCTTGGGATGGCATTGCAGCGCGCCGCCTGCAGGCCTACGACAAGATGGCTGTGTGGGAGCAGGACAGTTTCGGCCATATCGACTTCGATGCCGCCAGCCTGCGTCAGGCCAACCTCGGCCACATCGTCGAGAATCGGGTGATCCAGCTGGCGCTGCTCGAGGCGATTCTCGCTGACGGGACGCGGGGGGCCAACAACATCCAGTTGCTGACCCCCGCCCGAGCCAAGAGCCTGCAGAGCGGCCCGGCGGGCGCCTTGCTGCTCCTTGAAGATGGTCAGGCCATCTCGGCCAAACTGGTAGTGGCGGCTGATGGTGCTCACTCCTGGGTACGCCGTCAGGCCGATATCCCGCTTACCAGCTGGGATTACGGCCACCATGCCCTGGTGGCAACGGTGCGCTGCGCCGAGCCCCACGAGGCGGTGGCGCGCCAGATCTTCACCCCGGATGGCCCGCTTGCTTTTTTGCCGCTGTGGCAGGAGAACCTCTGTTCCATCGTCTGGTCGCTGCCCGCAGCTCGTGCCGAGTCGCTCTGTGCCTGTGATGACGAGCAGTTCAATCGCCAGCTCACCGCCGCCTTCGATGCCCGCCTCGGTCTGTGCAAGGTGGAAGGGCCGCGCAGCGCCATTCCGCTCACCGCCCGCTATGCCCGCGACTTTGCCCGCGAGCGGCTAGTGCTGGTGGGGGATGCCGCTCATACCATCCACCCGCTGGCGGGGCAGGGGGTCAACCTCGGCCTGCTGGATGCCGCTGCGCTGGCAGAGCAGATTTTGCAAAGCCATGCCGCGAGCGAAGATATCGGCCTGCTCGCCAACCTGCGCAGCTACGAGCGCTGGCGCAAGAGCGAAGCGGCTCGCATGCTCGCTGCAATGGAAGGGCTCAAGCGGCTGTTCAGTGGCGCCAACCCGCTCAAGAAGCTGGTGCGAGGCGTCGGATTGCGGGCGGCCAACCTGCTGACGCCCTTCAAGGCGGGGGTGATCCGCGCCGCCATGGGGCTGGAGGGCGAGTTGCCCGCATTGGCCCGTCCTGACTGGGCTGTTGCGGCGACCAAGGGCAGTGCCATGCAGGCCAAGGGTGAAAAAAACTAATATTACCCGCTGTTTTTGGCAACAAAAGTAATCCGACAAGGCTGATGACCCGTTTTGGGTGTCAGCCTTTAATTTTGCTCTGGAGCGAAACGTTTTTCTGTAAATTGTGACGAAACGGTAAAAATCAAAATTTAATCTCGCCTGAGTCGGCTTATGGCTGTTTTTATCACTGCATTTATCTTAGTGTCTGGAGTCAGTTTTACGGGAGGGGATTAGTTTTTTTTGAGCGGCACGCTCGCCTGCTTGTCATATAATCCGCTCCGTTCAAGGAATCCCTCTTGCCTGGCAAGGGCAGGAGCGAGCACACACTTTTGGATCCGGTCACTTTTTGCTGCGCGCAGTGCAGTCCGAGCGGTGGCACGGGTCGCAAGGGTGGTCGCTACAGCGAAAAGGCTTTTTGCTAAGGAAAGAATGCGATGATCCAGACTACTGTACTGCATCCCAAACACCTGGAAGCCGGCGCCAAGATGGTGGACTTCCACGGTTGGGAAATGCCCATCAACTACGGCTCCCAGCTGGAAGAGCACCACGCGGTGCGCAGCGATGCCGGTATGTTCGATGTCTCCCACATGACCATCGTCGATTTGACCGGCGAACGGGTCAAAGCCTTTCTGCAACACCTGCTGGCCAACGACGTGGCCAAACTCACCGTCTCCGGCAAGGCCCTCTACAGCGGCATGCTCAATCCGGAAGGCGGCGTGATCGATGACCTCATCACCTATTATCTTGGCGATACGTTTTACCGGCTGGTGGTCAACTCCGCCACTCGAGAAAAAGATCTGGCCTGGATCCGCCATCACGCCATCGATTTCGACGTCAGCGTGACCGAGCGTCCGGAGCTGGCAATGATCGCGGTGCAGGGCCCCAACGCCAAGGTCAAGGCGGCTGCGGTGCTGAGCGCCGCCCAGCGTACGGCTGTGGTGGGGATGAAGCCCTTCTTCGGCGTGCAGGCTGGCGATCTCTTTATCGCCACCACCGGCTACACCGGCGAAGATGGCTACGAGATCGTGGTGCCGCAAGAGAAAGCCTGTGAGCTGTGGCAGGCGCTGCTGGATAACGGCGTCGCCCCGTGCGGCCTCGGTGCCCGCGATACCCTGCGCCTCGAAGCGGGGATGAACCTCTACGGTCAGGACATGGACGAGTCAATTTCTCCGCTTGCCGCCAACATGGCCTGGACCATCGCCTGGGAGCCGAGCGAGCGCAACTTCATCGGCCGCGACGTGCTGGAAGCGCAGAAAGCGGCGGGCAACCAGCCCAAGCTGGTGGGTCTGGTGATGGAAGAGAAAGGGGTGCTGCGTGCCGGTATGCCGGTCACCTTCACCGCGGCAAACGGTGAGAAGCGGGAAGGTGTGATCACCTCCGGCTCTTTCTCCCCCACCCTGGGCTACAGTATTGCCTTGGCGCGGGTGCCCCGTGATATCGGCGAACTGGCCGAGGTGGAGATCCGCAAGAAGCTGGTCACCGTGAAGGTCAGCAAGCCTGCTTTCGTCCGTAACGGCCAGAAGCTGGTTTAACACAATGTCGGGGGAGGGCAGTGTCTTCCCCGCGCTTTTCATATTCGTTTTTAAACGCGACTCAAAGATCAAAGGAAGCACAAATGAGCCATATCCCGAGCGAACTGAAATATGCCACTTCCCACGAGTGGATCCGTGTTGAAGCCAACGGCGAGGCCGTGGTCGGTATCACCGAGCACGCCCAGGAGCTGCTGGGTGACATGGTGTTTGTCGAGCTGCCGGAAGTGGGCAAGCAGGTCAGTGCCGGTGACGACTGCGCCGTGGCCGAGTCGGTCAAGGCGGCCTCCGACATCTATAGCCCGGTGAGCGGCGAGATCATTGCCGTCAACGAAGAGCTGGAAGGGAGCCCCGAGCTGGTCAACTCCGATCCCTACAGCGCCGGCTGGCTGTTCCGCATCAAGCTCGATGACGAGAGCGAGCTGGCCAACCTGCTGGATGCCGAAGGCTACCAGAACGTGGTGGACGAATAGTAATGCCCCGGGCCCTGCACCAACGTGCGGGGCCCTTTTGTATGACCGCCAGCAGGGCAAGCGCCGGTCGGTGGAAGGGTGAAGTCGCCCGCGCCAGCCGTTTGCCAGCCTAGGAGGTTAGAGGGCAAACGGGCCGGTCCGCAACAAGGCGATCCCCTGTTGATGCTGCCGCAGCATCCGGTGCCGCATCCTGTCTGCGGGACCCAGAACATGAGTGGAGTCGGTATCAGCCGACGATCAGGAACATCAGGTCTTGGCTATCAGGATTTCATGCCAGGACTTATTTATCAGGAAATAGGGAAATGACCCAGTCACTGTTTGAACTCGAGCAAAAAACCGATTTTGTCCGCCGCCATATCGGCCCGGGCGAAGAAGAGCTGCGCCAACTGCTGGCGACCGTTGGGGCTGAAAGCCTGGACGATCTGATTGCCCAGACCGTGCCTGCCGCTATTCGCCTGCCGGGCCCGCTGGGGATCGGTGCCGGCATGACCGAAGTGGAGGCACTGGCCAAGCTTAGGGGCTATGCCGCCCAGAACAAGATTGCCAAGAGCTATATCGGCATGGGTTATCACGATACCCATGTGCCCCACGTCATTTTGCGCAACGTGCTGGAAAACCCGGGCTGGTATACCGCCTACACCCCGTACCAGCCCGAGCTGGCGCAGGGCCGTCTCGAAGCTCTGCTCAACTTCCAGCAGCTGACGCTGGATCTCACCGGCATGGATCTGGCCAGTGCCTCCCTGCTGGATGAAGCGACCGCCGCCGCCGAGGCGATGGCGCTGGCCAAACGGATGGCCAAGTCCAAATCCAACCTCTTCTTTGTGGCTGACGATGTGCACCCGCAGGTGATCGACGTGGTCAAGGAGCGCGCGGTTCACTTCGGTTTTGATGTGGCGGTTGGCGCCGCGAGCGATGCTGTGAGCGAAGAGGTGTTTGGTGCCCTGTTCCAGTACCCCACCACCACAGGTGAGGTGAAAGATCTGCGCGCCCTCATCGCCGCGGTACAGGCCCAGAAAGGGCTGGCCTGCGTCAGCGCCGATCTGCTCTCCCTGCTGCTGCTCAAATCCCCGGGCGAGCTGGGTGCCGACGTGGTGTTGGGCTCCGCCCAGCGCTTTGGCGTGCCCATGGGTTACGGTGGCCCCCACGCTGCCTTCTTCGCCACCCGTGATGCCTACAAGCGCTCCATGCCGGGTCGTATCATCGGCGTCTCCAAAGATGCCCGTGGCAAGAGTGCCCTGCGCATGGCGATGCAGACCCGCGAGCAGCATATCCGCCGCGAGAAGGCCAACTCCAACATCTGTACCGCACAGGTGCTGCTAGCCAACATGGCGAGCTTCTACGCCGTCTACCACGGCCCGGTAGGGCTGAAAACCATCGCCTCCCGTGTGCACCGTCTCACCACCATTCTGGCGCTCGGCCTCCAGGCCAAGGGCGTGGCCCTCAAGCATGTCAGCTGGTTCGATACCCTGACCGTGCAAACTGCTGACAAGGCCGCGTTGATTGCCAAAGCCGAAGGGCTCGGCATAAACCTGCGCGCCGATCTCGACGGTGCGGTGGGCGTGTCGCTCTCTGAGACCACCACCCGCGCTGATGTGGTCGAGCTGTTTGATCTCTTCCTCGGTCAAGGCCATGGACTGGATATCGAGGCCCTCGACAAGGCGGCCCAGGCTCATCACGCCATCCCGCAGGATCTGCTGCGCACCGACGCCGTGCTGACCCACGAGGTGTTCAACAAGTACCACTCCGAAACCGAGATGCTGCGTTATATCCACCGTCTCGAAGCGAAAGATCTGGCCCTCAACTACGCCATGATTTCGCTCGGCTCCTGCACCATGAAGCTCAATGCCACCGCCGAGATGATCCCGGTGACCTGGCCCGAGTTCGGCAAGTTGCACCCGTTCGCCCCGCTGGCACAGGCCAAGGGCTACCAACTGCTGCTGGCCGACCTAGAAAACTGGCTGGTGAAGGTGACCGGTTACGATGCGGTCTGCATGCAGCCCAACTCAGGTGCCCAGGGCGAATACGCAGGTCTGCTCGCCATCAAGAAATATCACGAGTCTCGTGGTGAAGGGCATCGCGACATCTGCCTGATCCCAGCTTCTGCTCACGGCACCAACCCGGCCTCTGCTCAGATGGCGGGGCTCAAGGTGATCGTCACCGCCTGTGACAAATCCGGCAACGTGGATCTCGACGACCTGCGGGCCAAGGCGGCCGAGGCGGGGGATCAGCTTTCCTGTCTGATGGTGACCTACCCCTCCACCCACGGGGTGTATGAAGAGACCATCAAGGAGGTGTGCGACATCGTTCACCAGCACGGTGGTCAGGTCTATCTGGACGGTGCCAACATGAACGCGCAAGTTGGATTGACGGCACCGGGCTTTATCGGGGCGGACGTCTCTCACCTCAACCTGCACAAGACCTTCGCCATTCCTCATGGCGGTGGCGGCCCGGGCATGGGCCCCATCGGCGTGAAGCAACACCTGGCGCCGTTCGTGGCCGGTCACGCCGTGGTCAAGACCGACAAGGAGAGCCGCAACAATGGCGCCGTGTCGGCGGCACCGTTCGGCTCGGCCAGCATCCTGCCTATCAGCTGGATGTATATCGCCATGCTGGGTGACGAGGGGCTGAAGAAATCCACTCAGGTGGCGATCCTCAATGCCAACTATCTGGCCAAGAAGCTGGGTGAATCCTTCCCTGTGCTCTACTCCGGGCGCAACGGTCGGGTGGCCCACGAGTGCATCCTGGATATCCGTCCGCTCAAAGAAGCCTCCGGCATCAGCGAGATGGACGTGGCCAAACGGTTGATGGACTACGGCTTCCACGCGCCGACCATGAGCTTCCCGGTAGCAGGCACCCTGATGGTCGAGCCGACCGAGTCGGAATCCAAGCGCGAGCTGGATCGCTTCGTCGAGGCGATGACCGCCATCCGCGCCGAGATTGCCAAGGTGCAGGAGGGACAGTGGAGCCTGACCGACAACCCGTTGGTGCACGCCCCGCACACCCAGGATGACGTGATGGATGCAGAGTGGTCCCGTGGCTACAGCCGCACCGAGGCGGTCTTCCCGTCCGACGCCGTGCGCGCCGCCAAACTGTGGCCGTCGGTCAACCGCATCGATGACGTCTACGGCGATCGTAACCTGTTCTGTGCCTGCATCCCGACCGAGGATTACGCCAAGTAAAGGCGTGCTGCAGAATCGCGCAATAAACAACAGGGCCACCCAAACAGGTGGCCCTTTTTTCAATGCAAAGAACTCATCGCTTAAGTTGTTGCTTTAAATCAACTGGTTATGGATTTAGCTACCGGTTAATCGAGATTTATTGTCCCCATCTTTCGTAAGATACGCTTGGTACCGCCAGCGGCAGTTTGAAGCTCTCTTCTCTGGTTATTACTGTCATCCATCTAGCATCACTCAGCGAGCAGTCATGATCGAACGCACTTTCAAAGATATTGATGAAAAACAAATAGTTGATGCTGATAAGCAGCATTTTCTGACTCAGCTAGGTTGGTCTGACGGTGTCACTTGGGAAGTGTTGTTGCGCTCAAAACGTATCCTACTTATTTCCGAGGCGGGGTCAGGCAAGACCCATGAATGTCGCGAGCAAGCCCGTCGTTTGGCTGCAAATGGTGAAGCCGCATTCTTTGTTGAGTTGGCCAGTTTGGCATCCACCCATTTGCGAGATCTGCTGGGTTATGAGGAGGAGACGCGTTTTGATCTATGGCTGGCCTCACAGTCTGAGATAGCCACCTTTTTTCTGGACTCTTATGACGAACTGCAGTTGACCAAAGGATCATTCAAACAAGCGCTGGATCGTTTCGTTAAAGGTATTCAAAGTAACTTGAACAGGGTACGAGTGGTTGTGACGACCCGCCCTATCCCTTTTGATGGTCAACTTGTTTGCAGTAAATTGCCGGTACCACCACAGATTAAGCTCCCGTCGACTGAAGAAAAGGAGAGAGAATTTGCCAGCATGGCATTGGGCGAGCATATGCTCATCTCCTCTGACCAATCGAATGAAGAGTCAGTTCCTGAGTGGCGAACCGTTGCTCTGATGCCGCTCTCTAATCCCCAGATTGTCGAGTTTGCCGAGCAGCAAGGTGTCAAAAATACAGCCGAATTGCTTAGTGACATTGAGAGGCAAAACGCCTTTGAGTTTGCCAGACGTCCTCAAGATCTTATTGAACTTTGCGCTGATTGGCAGGCGGGATTTCAGCTTCGAACCCACCGCCAGCAAGTCGAAGCCAGTATTCATATCAAACTTAAGCCCAGAGATAGGGAAGATAGGCATGAGCTTGCCGAACTTTCTATAGATAAAGCTATCGAGGGGGCGAGCAGGCTGGCTCTAGCCATGTGGCTGACCCGTCGTTTGACGATCAGACACAGTGCCAAATCGGATAATGGTCAACAAGGTGAAGCTGCGCTTGATCCGTCGATAATCCTGTCAGACTGGACACAAGAGGAACGACAAACGTTATTGGAGCGGCCACTGTTTGGGTTTGCCTCCTATGGGCGAGTACGTTTTCACCATCGTTCAGTGTCAGAATTTCTTGCCGCAAAAAGATTGCAGGAGATGAGAGATAAAGGCATGTCGCTTCGTGCCCTCAAGCGGCTGCTCCTTATTGAGACCAAGGGTAATACCATTGTACTTCCTTCCAAACGGGCGATTGCGGGCTGGTTGGTAGCATTGAATGACGATATTTTTCAAGCAATTCGTGATCATGAGCCGACGTTGCTACTGGATGAAGGTGATCCTGCATCATTGACTCTTGCTCAGCGTAAACAAGCTCTTGGTGCATATGTTCAGCGTTATGGAAAAGGAGGTTGGCGAGGTTTACACACTCCATCTATCCAAATTAAACGATTTGCAACTCCTGAGTTGGCTGATGAGATTAATCTGCTGTGGCAGCAAGGTATCGATAATCATGAAGTACGGTGTGTTTTGCTGGAGCTCATTGAGCGAGGAGTGATTTGTGGCTGTTCTGACCTTGTATATTCAGTTGCCACGGATTCAGTGCTTGTTGAGGTGGAACGTATTTATGCAATTCATGCACTGAAAGCGCTGAACGATCCAAGATTGGGTGAAATAGCTGCAATTATGGTTTCTCAACATCCTGACTGGCCTGACAAAATAGTGCGTGAAGCGATTTTGGAGCTGTTTCCAAGTCATCTTTCTGTGGCGCAGCTCTGCCAGGCATTAGGCTGGCTGCAATGGAAAAAACGGTCAGTTAGCAACTTGAGTTGGCGACTGCCATCGCTAATAAAAAATGCACAACTAGTCATGTCACAACTGGAGGAGCTGCGGGACAAATTAGTAACCCTCATCTCGGATGGGTTGCACTGGCGTCAAGATCAATGGCCACATATGATCTCTTCCCACCAGTATCTGAGTAGTGCTCTGGCGGCGGCCTGTATTCGAGGGCTTGATTACCAGTGCTCCGGTCAATGGATCCATGCCAGTGTACTTTCATTACGCCTGCGGCAGCGTGAATACGATGACGATAAAATTCATCAGGCGTTAGCACAGCGGATAAATGAACTTGATAGCAAAAATAGGAAGCTGGTTTTTTGGGCAATAGATGCTTTGGTGCAATCTTTATGTCCAATCGATGATATATGGAAACGTGTGGTTGAAATTATTCCTTATGATTCGCTTATTAAGCTCACGGTACAGCTTGATCAGGCTTGGGTAGTCAATGATCTTCAAGATAAAAACAAGCCATTTCTTGATCGTCAGATGCTTATGCATGTTGCGCTTTATCTATTGCGTATCTCGCCAATAGACTTACGCCCCTTGGTCATAGATTGTCCGGATTTGATTTTATATATCGATGAGATGATGAAGCCTTCTACCTTTGATATAAAGCAGGAAAGAGCCCGGCGTGAAGAAGTTATTCGAGATAAAAGAAGAGAGCGAAAAGCAGCAAAGAACCGTGCCCGCTGGGTGATGCTACATCGTGAAATATCAGAATATCCTGACAAGACTTTTTCGGATGAGCGTTGTAAAAATTTTGCTTGGGATTTATTCAGAGTGATGATAAGTAGCTCGGATGATAGTAATTTATCCGGTTGGAATCGCCCTTTTCTCGAATCTCATTTTGGAGAAACAGTTACAGATTGGCTGCGTACTATTTTTATGGAGTGCTGGCGAGAGCATCTCCCAACTCTCATTTGTGAGAGACCAGAAGATCAACGAAGTACATATTTAGACTTATGGCGGTTCGGTTTGGCTGGGCTCTATGCTGAAGCTGAGGAGCCCAATTGGGCAAGCAAGCTGACCTATGAAGAAGCAATGCGTGCCGCTCGCTATTCATTGCTTGAGCTGAATGAATTACCAAGTTGGATTGATGACTTGGTTAAGCAACATCCATCTGCTCTCAGTGAGGTTTTTGGTAAAGAGCTTGATTGGGTACTCTCTACCTCTGCCAATGAACTTCATCATTCCATGTTGTTGCAACGCCTCTATAATGCCCCTGATCCAGTGACCATTCTTTTTATCCCTCGTATGTTTGCATGGTTGAGTGAAATTAAGCCCATAGTCGCTTATGAATCTCAATTATCATCCTTGATATCTCGCTATTCCAGCGTGATTGAGTTGATTTTAAAGTATGGCGATATTGATCAGCAAGCTCAACTATGTTCTATGGCTCAGGAATATATAAGTAAAAAACTGCTGGAACCAGCTATGCTACTCTGGTTATCAACCTTGATTCGTTTAAATCCTGAGTTGGGTGTTGATGCACTTGAAGAAAAATTACGAGATATTGAACCTGAGCCATTAAGCAAAGCCGTGGTATGGTTTACAAAATTATTTAATGAACGCCATGATGGCATTAATATCAGAAATAATGATTTTACTCCTGTGTTATTGCTCAGACTTGTCCGCCTGGCTTACCTGCATATAAGGCGTCAGGATGATGCTGAGCATGAAGGAAGTTACACTCCTGATATGCGTGACAATGCCGAATATGCACGCAATGCAATTCTGACTGCATTATTGGAGTCACAAGGAGAGGAGGGATGGCAAGTTAAACATGATATGGCCATTGACCCCTTATTTTCTCATTTTAAAGATCGGGTTCTGGCATTAGCTCAGGAAGCATGGGCCAAAGAAATTGATTCGGCACTCTTGGATGAACAGCAATGTCGTGAACTTGAAGATAAAGGTGAAGTTCCATTGACTACGAATGCGGCTATGTTCACCTTGCTTTGTGATCGCTTGGCCGATTTGGATGAATTATTGAATAGTGATGTTTCGCCAAGGGAGGCATGGGCAAGAATTGATCAGGAGCGGATCATGCGGCGTGAAATAGCCAGAGCATTACAGTATTCAGCCAATGGTCTCTATAAATTAGACCAGGAGGCGGTCACTGCTGAGGAAAAGGAGACGGATATTCGTCTTCGTTCCACAGCGTCTGATTATGAGAGCGTGATTGAGCTAAAGCTTGGCGACAACCGTACCGCACATGATCTGCGTGACACGATTCAAGATCAACTTGTAACAAAATATCTATCAATAGAAACTCGTCGCTCAGGAGCCTTGCTAATAACCCTGAAAAAGGAGCGAACTTGGCGACACCCAGATTCAGGGTCAACGATAGGTATAAAGGAGTTGTACGAATTATTAGTAGAAGAAGCCAAGCGTGTTGAGGCGAATATGGGCGGTTCTGTGTCTATCGTTGTTCATATATTGACTATTTTCCCGCGATTGCCCACCGAAAAACGAACGCGTGAACTGAGATGATATATGCAAATATTCCAGCATTATGGCAGCCTAATTTATAGGATCCCGTGATTGGACATGCGGTACGGAGTTTTGACCCGCTTGTTGAGTTAGCTGTAGTACGGTGACGGCAAGGGAACATCCATCAACGTGAACAGCGAATTGACGAACCCCTCCAGCGCACTCAGGGGCAATTGGAATACACCCTTGAGCATCCGCTCGGTCTCAATAGCCCTGTATCTGTAGTGGAACCCTCATCGCCGGCGACTGTAGTGCGTCTGGCAATGCCATTGTTTGATGGCTTGCTCATCCATCCAGAGGGTGAGGGAATCGCGTTTTACCAAAGCTTGGTTGTACCGTTTCCTGTTACAGATCTTCTGTTTGGACGTGTCGATCTGACGCTCTAGGTTGCTTGACTCAGATGATCAGATCCCCGGATGCGCTGAAAGTTGCGGATGTAGTCAACAGCACTGTCTGCGGTAGGAGGAGGGTGGCGGTGGTTTGATCATTTCAATAGTTCTTGTATAGTTGTAGCTATGAAATGAGATGAAGAGGTTCCCATGAATAAAGATACAGCCACTAAAGTGTTCGAGTCTCTTGCATCCGGGATCCGTCTCGATGTCTGGCGGCTGCTGGTCAAGGCTGGGTTGGAAGGCAGGGTTGCTGGCCAGCTGGCCAGTGAACTGGATATCGCCCCGAACACACTGTCATTTCATCTGAAAGCCATGCTGCATGCCGACCTGTTGTCGGTGGAGCAAGAAGGTCGTTTTTTACGTTACCGGGCCAACATTCCCCTGATGCTGGATCTTATCGGCTACCTCACGGAAGAGTGTTGCGCCGGGCATCCCGAAGCGTGCGGGATGATGCGCGCCGAGTCGAGCTGTTCGCCCCATGTGTTGCCCGAGCAATCTTGCTGCAATAAGGAGTAATGCCATGTCTGTTATCCAGATTTTTGATCCGGCACTGTGCTGTGCCAGCGGGGTATGCGGTACCGAGGTAGAGCAGCGGTTGGTGAACTTTGCGGCCGATGTGGCGTGGGCCAAGGGGCAGGGGGTGGCTATCGAGCGCTTCAATCTGGCGCAGCAGCCGATGGTGTTTGCCGAGACCGCTGCGGTCAGCGCCTTCTTGATGCACGCAGGGGATGCGGGGTTGCCGCTGGTGCTGGTGGATGGTCAGGTGGTGCTCACCGGCCGTTATCCCGACCGCAGTGAGCTGGCCCGTTATGCCGGTTTGCCCGCGCCGCAAGCAGTCATCAAAGGGATCGCCAAGAGCGGCGGCTGTTGCGGCAACAGTGGTTGCTGCTAACCCCTGAGTGTTGCTGACCACATCCCTGCCGCCTGCGGGGTGAATTGTCTTGTTTTGCCTGATTGGAGTCGCTTATGTCTTCGTCTTTGAGTAACGCGTTGCTGAGCTATTCGTTTGTGACTGATGCTCCGCCGTTTCTCTTTTTCACCGGCAAGGGGGGCGTGGGTAAAACCTCGCTAGCCTGCGCCAGTGCGGTCGCCTTGTGTGACAGTGGCAAACGGGTGCTGCTGGTCAGCACGGATCCGGCTTCAAACGTCGGTCAGGTATTTGACACAACCATCGGCAACACGATCACCGCCATCGCGGCCGTCAGCGGCTTGTCAGCACTGGAGATAGACCCGCAAGCGGCGGCGCAAGCGTATCGGGAACGGATCGTCGGCCCGGTGCGTGGCAAGTTGCCCGAGAGTGTGGTGCGCAGCATTGAAGAGCAACTCTCCGGCGCCTGCACCACTGAGATTGCCGCCTTTGACGAGTTCACCGCCCTGCTGACTGACCGCCAGCTGGTGGATCAGTATGACCATATCGTATTTGACACGGCCCCCACTGGTCACACCATCCGTCTGCTGCAACTGCCGGGTGCATGGAGCGAGTTTCTGGAGCAAGGCAAGGGGGATGCCTCTTGTCTGGGGCCATTGGCCGGGCTGGAAAAACAGCGCAGCCAATACGCTGAGGCGGTCGCTGCCTTGTCGGATGGGCTGAAAACCCGGCTTATTCTGGTGGCCCGAGCGCAAGCCTCTACCTTGCGGGAAGTTGCGCGCACTCATGATGAACTGGCGGCCATAGGTCTTGCCAATCAGCAGCTGGTGATCAATGGCATCTTCCCGCAACGGGAGCTGGCGGATGACCCCTTGGCGTGCGCCGTATGGCAACGGGAGCAGCAGGCTCTGGCACAGATGCCCGCGCTGCTGGCAAGCTTGCCACAAGACAGAATACCGCTGCTGGCGACCAATCTGGTGGGCGTAGAGAGCCTGCGTCAGTTACTGGGCGCCGTGTCTGCCGATGGTGTTGATAGTGCTGATGGTGCTGATGGTGCTGATGATAATGCCGATGCGGTCGAACGCACCACCGCCGAGCCGCACCCGCAGCACCCGGGGTTGCAGCAACTGGTCGATGAACTGGCCAGTGATGGCCATGGGCTCATCATGCTGATGGGCAAGGGCGGGGTGGGGAAAACGACGCTGGCGGCGGCCGTGGCGGTGGAGCTCGCCAGTCGCGGGCTGCCGGTTCATCTCACTACCTCAGATCCCGCCGCTCATCTGGGTGAGACCCTGGCCGGGGCCTTGCCCACTCTGGAGGTGAGCCGCATCGATCCCCACGCCGAGACCGAGCGTTACCGTGCTCAGGTGCTGGCCACCAAGGGGGCGAGTCTCGATGCTCAGGGCCGCGCCCTGTTGGAAGAAGACCTGCGTTCCCCCTGCACCGAAGAGATCGCCGTGTTTCAGGCCTTCTCGCGGATCATTCGCGAGGCTGGCAAGCGCTTCGTGGTGATGGACACAGCGCCGACCGGCCATACCCTGTTGCTGCTTGATGCCACCGGCGCCTATCACAGGGAGATTGCCCGCCAGATGGGCAACAAGGGCCTGCACTTCACTACCCCCATGATGCAATTGCAAGACCCGAAACAGACCAAGGTGATGATTGTCACCCTGCCAGAGCCGACTCCGGTGCAGGAGGCGGCCAACCTGCAAGCCGATCTGCGCCGTGCCGGTATCGAGCCATGGGCCTGGGTGGTCAATCACATGCTGGCCCCGGCCAGCGTCACCTCGCCACTGCTGGCCCAGCGAGCGTATCGCCAGCAGCCCCATATTACTGCGGTCAAAGAGCGTCATGCCAAGCGTTATGCGGTGGTGCCCTTGCAGGCCGTCGAGCCGGTGGGAGTGGCTGCATTACAAGGGTTATGTCACCCGATCCATCAGGAGGCGTGAGATAGCGCCCCACCATATTCCATGGAAGGCACTATCAAGCGCGCTCTGTGCTCGTGTCGAGCCTTTCATCTCACCCAATGCTTTTGGAGTCTTTTGATGAGTACCAACGATTGCTGCGATCTGCCCGTCAGCAAAAAAATGAGTTTTCTCGACCGCAATCTCACCCTCTGGATCTTTGTCGCCATGGCCATCGGGGTGGGGATTGGCTATCTGTTCCCTCAGGTAGCCCAGTGGAACGAGGCGATGTCGGTCGGCACCACCAATATCCCGCTGGCCATTGGCCTGACCCTGATGATGTATCCGCCGCTGGCCAAAGTGAATTACGCCACCATGGGTACCATGACCCGCGACCGGCAGGCGATAACCCTCTCCTTGGTGATGAACTGGCTGGTCGGCCCCATCCTGATGTTTGTGATTGCCCTGGTGTTTTTACATGACCACCCGGACTACATGGTGGGTCTGATCCTGATCGGTCTGGCGCGCTGCATCGCCATGGTGCTGGTGTGGAACGACCTTGGTGGTGGCAACAAGGAGTACGGTGCCGGTCTGGTGGCGCTCAATAGCGGATTTCAGATCCTAACCTACAGCTTTATGGCCTGGTTGTTTATTACCGTCCTGCCGCCGCTGTTTGGTTTGCAGGGGTTTGCAGTGGATATCACCATGCTGGATATCGCCCAAAGCGTGCTGATCTATCTGGGCATCCCTTTCCTCGCTGGCTTTTTGAGCCGTCACTATCTGGTCAAGGCTAAGGGGGAGCAGTGGTACACCGAGCGCTTTATTCCGGTGATTTCCCCCATCACCCTGATCGCCCTGCTGGCCACTATCGTGCTGATGTTCAGCCTCAAGGGGGAGATGATCGTCGAATTGCCGATGGATGTGGTGCGGGTCGCCATTCCGCTGGTGGTCTACTTTGTGCTGATGTTTTTCACCAGCTTTCTGGTCGGCAAGAAGCTCGGGATCCCCTATGACAAGAATGCGTCAATCGCGTTTACTGCCACCGGTAATAACTTCGAGCTGGCCATTGCGGTCTCTATCGCGGTATTTGGTCTGAACTCGGATCAAGCATTCGCCGGGGTGATAGGCCCGCTGGTGGAGGTGCCGGTGCTGATCGCTCTGGTCAATGTGGCCCTTAGAATGAAACGCAACTATCTCAACGCAGAGGCTTAATCATGAATAACACTCCAATCACCATTTATCACAATCCGGCCTGTGGCACCTCGCGCAATACCCTGGAGCTTATCCGTAACGCCGGCGTTGAGCCGACCGTCATCCACTATCTGGAAACCCCGCCGAGCCGCGCGACGCTGGTCGCGCTCATTGCGGCCATGGACATGCCGGTGCGCGACCTGCTGCGCAAGAACGTGCCGCCTTTTGAGGAACTTGGACTGGCTGAGGAGCGCTTCAGCGACGATGAACTTGTCGATGCCATGCTGGCGCACCCCATTTTGATCAACCGTCCCATAGTGGTGACGCCCCTTGGCACCAAGCTGTGTCGTCCATCCGAAGTGGTGCTGGATATTCTGCCGAGCCCTCAGCAAGGTGCCTTCAGCAAGGAAGATGGGGAACCGGTAGTGGATGCACAAGGAAAACGGATCAAGTGATCTGCACTACCGTGTGGTTTATGAGTGATGGCAAGAGCAGCTGAAGTAGCCAGATAAAAAAACGCCGATCATCCGATCGGCGTTTTTGCATTGATGTCGGCAGCTGCGGGCATTAACCCAGATTGGCTGCGACCTTGCTTTGGGCTTGTCCTTTGCGCTTGATGACAAAGCCAATACCCAGTACCACCAGCCAGGCGGGGATCAGCTCGACCGAGATCCGGAAATCGGGGGTCATGTACATGATCACCAGAATACCGGCCATGAAAGCGAGGCAGAGGTAGTTGCCGAAGGGGTACCAGAACGCCTTGAACTTGGGCTGGACACCTTCTGCGACCTTGGCCTTGCGGAACTTGAGGTGCGCCAGGCTGATCATCGCCCAGTTGATCACCAGTGCGGAGACCACCAGCGCCATCAGCAGGCCAAACGCCTTGCCCGGCATCAGGTAGTTGATCAGCACGCAGAGCAGGGTGGCGATGGCCGAGACCGAGAGGGCGACCAGCGGTACGCCGCTCTTGTTGGTCTTGAGCAGGGCTTTCGGGCCGTTGCCTTGCTTGGCCAGACCGAACAGCATCCGGCTGTTGCAGTAGACGCAGCTGTTGTAGACCGACAGTGCAGCCGTCAGTACCACGATGTTGAGCACGGTGGCGACCAGGTTGCTGTCCAGTGCGTGGAAGATCATCACGAACGGGCTGCCGCCTTCCACCACTTTACCCCAGGGGTAGAGGGACATCAGGATAGCCAGGGCGCCGATGTAGAAGATCAGGATGCGGTAGATCACCTGATTGGTGGCCTTGGGAATGCTCTTCTCGGGGTTGTCTGCTTCGGCGGCGGTAATGCCCACCAACTCCAGACCGCCAAAGGAGAACATGATCACCGCCATCGCCATCACCAGACCGCTGATGCCGTTGGGGAAGAAGCCCCCTTGTGCCCACAGGTTGGTGACGCTCGCCTCGGGGCCGCCGGTGCCAGAGATGAGCAGATAGCCACCGAAGCCAATCATGCCGATGATGGCAACTACCTTGATGATGGCGAACCAGAACTCCATCTCGCCAAACGCTTTGACGTTGGAGAGGTTGATGGCGTTGATCAGCACGAAGAAGACCGCTGCCGACATCCAGGTCGGGATCTCGGGCCACCAGTACTGGACATAGATGCCCACCGCGGTCAGCTCGGCCATGCTCACCAGCACGTAGAGCACCCAGTAGTTCCAGCCGGACGCAAAACCGGCAAACTCGCCCCAGTATTTGTAGGCAAAGTGGCTGAATGAACCGGCTACCGGCTCTTCCACCACCATTTCACCAAGCTGGCGCATGATCAGGAAGGCGATAAAGCCGCCGATGGCGTAGCCCAGCAGGACCGAGGGGCCTGCCATCTTGATGGTTTGGGCAATGCCCAGAAAGAGGCCGGTGCCGATGGCGCCGCCCAAAGCAATCAACTGAATGTGGCGGTTTTTAAGGCCGCGCTTCAGCTCCTCACCGTCTTGTTTCAAATCCATGGGTCTGTCCTTACGTCTCTGTTGTCTCTTGTCGGTGTTGGGCTCATCCTGAGCAGGCCGCAGTGCGTAGCCAAAACCTGACGAAAGTCGTATTTATTTCGTTACACCATGCCATTTTCAATTTTTAGCGTTGGCTGGCAACCGAGGCAGAATAGTGATAATCCGCCATGAATGCACCTGTTTTCCATGCTGGATGGCCGTATTTTGTACCAATGGCAGCTTTTTCATGATCTGAAGAGACTTGTTGGTAGTTTTTGGTTGATGTTTGTGCAATCGAATTGGATTTTGTTGACGCCAAGCCTTGTTTGTGGGCTTTTGTTGTGCTGAACCATAAATGGATGCAAATGATGCCCGACAAGCGAGAGTGCAGGGAAGAGTGCAGGGAGTTGGAGTACAGAGAGCGCGAAAGCGTGCTGCAACAAGGGGTGGCCCGGGGGCTGCTGGTGGCGCTCTGGCTGGCAATTGCCGCCAGTCCGCTGCTGTTGCTGGTGGCCGCGACCATGCTGCTGGGCTGGATGTTGCTCGGTGACCAGGGGTTGCTGCACTACTGGCAGCCGCTGCTGTTGGTCGGCGGGGTGACGGGTGCTGTTGCTGGTGGCTGGTTGGCGGAGCGGGTTCGCCTGCGCCACGGCTTGCTGGCCTTCTATGTCAGATTGATGAACAACCCTGAGCTCAATCGTTAGTTCAGTCTGGCTGTGCGCAGAGCAGAGCACAGTAGAGCAGAGCGGAACGGAACAGAGTGGCGGCTAACGGGCGGCAGGTGACAAGCGCAACGCCAAGGTAGGCACGCAGAGGGATAAGCATTTGTGGTGCTTATCCCTTTTTCATCCACGCTTTTCACTGCCATCTACTCAAACCACAGCTCACAACGCCTGACTTTTACAGTGTACGTGTGATTTTTATCTGCTGTTGATGCCAGTAGCTGTCAAGCTGACTTAACAGAGCTGGCGACGCAGACCGGTCGCCTCGAGGACCTTGGCGCTGATCTCCTCTACCGAGTGGGAGCTGGTATCGAGAAAGCGGATCGCCTCCTGGCGAAACAGTCGTTCCACGCAGGCCAGCTCCTGCTCGCACTGCTCGATGGAGGAGTAGCGGCTGTTGGCACGGCGCTGGTTGCGGATCTCGTGCAGCCGCTGCGGCGCAATGGTGAGGCCAAACAGCTTGTGACGGTTGGCCTTGAGGGGGGCGGGCAGCTCCAGCATGCCCATGTCCTGCTCGATAAAGGGGTAGTTGGCGGCGCGAATGCCGAACTGCAGCGCCAGATAGAGGCTGGTAGGGGTTTTGCCGCAGCGGGAGACCCCGATCAGGATGATGTCCGCCTCGTCGTACTCCCTGGTGGTGATGCCATCGTCGTTGGCCAGCGCAAAGTTGACCGCCTCGATGCGATCGTCATAGAGCTTGCGATTCTCCATGCCGTGAGTGCGGTGGAGGCGGGGCTCGGCTTTTACCCCCAGCTCCTGTTCCAGCGGGCTGACGAAGGTGTTGAGAAAGTCATGGCCGCACGCCTCCGATTTGAGCACCTCTTCCCTTACCAGCGGGTCGACGATGGTGTGAAACAGGATGGGGCGCACCCCGGTCTGGCGGAACTGTTCGTCGATCCGCATCCGTACCTGACGGGCTTTTTCCTGGGTCTCCACAAAGGGGATAGTGATCTGCTCGAAGGCCAGCGGAAACTGACTCAGTACCGCGTGGCCGAACACTTCGGCGGTGATGGCGGTGCCGTCTGAAACATAAAATACGGTGTGCACGTGGGGCTCCTGTGATACCGGCGTATAGGGCCGCATGGGGTAAAGGGTGAGAAGTATCTCTCGAAACCATACCAGTTTTGTCAACCGGTCTGCTGTGCCCAAGTTGTGACGTGGCTTGCAAACCTGAGTCGTTATCTTTTTGTGTCGCCATTGTAGAATGTTCCGGTCGTTCGACCATCCCCAACCCTTGTTCGGGGATTTTTTTGAAAACCAATAGAAAACGTTTTCATGGTCGTTGGCAACAAAAGAAACAGACAATAACGCACCTGACTTACCCATAACCTCATCGATTAAATCGGGCGCACGCGGTGCCATGGCATCGGTGCCCACCAATCTGGAGACATCCAAGTGCAACAGTACGTGCTCTGGTACGAACAGCTCGGAATGCAGGACGTAGAACGCGTTGGCGGCAAGAACGCATCCCTTGGCGAGATGATCAGCAACCTCTCTGGCGCCGGTGTATCCGTGCCGGGGGGCTTTGCCACCACCGCTTTTGCGTTTAATGAGTTTCTGGAGTCAAGCGGCCTCAACGGCAAGATCCACCATCTGCTCGACAATCTGGACGTGGACGATATCGCCGCCCTCAACCGGGCCGGTCAGCAGATCCGCGACTGGGTGATCGAAGCCCCGTTCCAGCCCGAGCTGGAGCAGGCCATTCAGGTGGCCTATGACAAGCTGAGCGGTGGCCTGGGTGATGGCATGAGAGCTTCGTTTGCGGTGCGCTCCTCCGCCACTGCCGAGGATATGCCGGACGCCTCCTTTGCCGGTCAGCAGGAGACCTTCCTCAACGTACGTGGCATCGATGCCGTCATGACGGCGGTCAAGCATGTGTTTGCTTCTCTGTTCAACGATCGCGCCATCTCCTATCGGGTGCATCAGGGCTACGACCACAAGGGCGTTGCCCTCTCGGCCGGGGTGCAGCGGATGGTGCGCTCGGATCTCGCCGCCTCCGGCGTGATGTTTACCCTGGATACCGAGTCCGGCTTCAACGACGTGGTCTTTATCACCGGCAGTCAGGGGCTGGGGGAGATGGTGGTGCAGGGGGCCGTCAACCCGGACGAGTTCTATGTGCACAAGCCGACCCTCAGGGGAGGTCGCCCGGCGGTGGTACGCAAGACCCTCGGCTCCAAGCTTATCAAGATGACCTACTCGGGCGATGCTGGTCACGGTCGTCAGGTGAAGATTGTCGACACCGATGAGGCCGAGCGCAGCCGCTTCTGCATCAGTGATGAGGAGGTGATGGCGCTGGCGAAACAGGCCCTCATCATCGAGCAGCACTATGGCCGCCCGATGGATATCGAGTGGGCCAAGGATGGGCAGGATGGCCAGCTCTACATCGTGCAGGCGCGCCCGGAAACTGTGCGCAGTCGGCAGGAGGCCAATACCCTCGAGCGTTTTGCCCTCAAGCAAGCGGGTAAGGTGCTGATCGAGGGGCGGGCCATCGGCCACAAGATTGGCGCAGGTCCGGCGCGGGTCATCTCCTCCATCAGCCAGATGGACGAAGTGCAACCCGGCGACGTGCTGGTCACCGACATGACCGACCCGGACTGGGAGCCCATCATGAAGCGGGCCTCTGCCATCGTCACCAATCGGGGCGGCCGCACCTGTCACGCTGCCATCATCGCCCGCGAGCTGGGTATTCCGGCGGTGGTGGGCTGTGGCAACGCCACCGACCATATTCAGCCGGGTCAGCGGATCACCGTCTCCTGCGCGGAAGGGGATACCGGTTTTATCTATGACGGCGAGCTGGACTTCGATGTGGCGGTGACCGAGGTAGGCAACATGCCGCGCTTGCCCATCAAGATCATGATGAACGTCGGCAACCCTGATCGGGCCTTCGACTTTGCCCAGTTGCCGAACGCCGGTGTCGGGTTGGCGCGCCTCGAGTTCATCATCAACCGGATGATCGGGGTGCACCCCAAGGCGCTGCTGGCGTTTTACCAGCAAACCCCAGAGCTGCAGGCCACCATCAGCAAGATGATCGCCGGTTACGACAGCCCGCGGGAGTTCTACGTGGCCAAGCTGACCGAGGGGATCGCCACTCTGGGGGCGGCGTTCTGGCCGGAGCGGGTGATCGTGCGGATGTCGGACTTCAAGTCCAACGAGTACGCCAATCTGGTGGGCGGTCGTGGCTACGAGCCCCACGAGGAGAACCCGATGATCGGTTTTCGTGGCGCGTCACGCTACATCGCCGACAGCTTCCGCCCCTGTTTTGCCCTCGAGTGCGAGGCGATCAAGCGGGTGCGTGATGTGATGGGGCTGACCAACGTCGAGGTGATGATCCCCTTCGTGCGCACCGTGGGCGAGGCGGAGCAGGTGATCGACATCCTGGCCGAAAACGGCCTGCGCCGTGGCGAGCGGGGGCTCAAGGTGATCATGATGTGCGAGATCCCGAGCAACGCCCTGCTGGCGGACAAGTTCCTCGAGCATGTGGACGGCTTCTCTATCGGCTCCAACGACATGACCCAGCTCACCCTTGGACTGGATCGGGATTCCGGGCTGATTGCCCACCTGTTCGATGAGCGCAACGAGGCGGTCAAGGCGCTGCTGTCGATGGCGATCCAGGCTGCGCGCAAGGCAGGCAAGTACGTGGGGATCTGTGGTCAGGGGCCATCCGATCATCCGGACTTTGCCGCCTGGCTGGTGGAGCAGGGGATCGATTCACTATCCCTCAATCCGGATACCGTGGTCGATACCTGGCTCTATCTGGCGGAGCAGCATGGCGCCAAGTAAGCCACTGCCACAATGAGCAGCACAGAAAGGGGGCCGTGATGGCCCCCTTTGTTATCTGTGTGACACGGCCTATTTCGGCTGCTGTTCGGCCCCCGACAGCTCGATCTGCACCTTCATCCCTTCGCTCTTGAGCTGGGTGGCTATGGCGTTGAGATCGGTGCCCGGTTTGGCCTCCAGCAGGGCGATACCGCCACTGCTCTGTTTGAAGCTCAGGCCGTGGCGGCTTGCCAGTTCGGTGGCGCTGGCATCGTCAGCTTCCACCAGCAGGGTGCCGCTGACGGTGAGCTCAGGGCTGGCGGCCCCTTGCATCAACACGTCGCCGCGGCGCAGGGTCTGCTGCGGGGCCTTGCTGTTAAGACTGCGGGCGACCCGCTTCTTGCTGCCGTTGTCGGGAATGAGGTAGGTCTGGCCGTTCACCTCTATGGTGCTGTATTGCTTGCCATCCATGGTGACGGACTCCTCGGCGCAGAGCTGTCCCGAGAGGGGGGCCAGCAGGGTTGCCAGCAGCAAGGTAACAGGTTTGTTCATGGTAATACTCCTAGAGTGTTAGCTGCGGTTGGCATCGTGACCCAGGATCCGCAGGGACCATGAGATCAGCTTGCCCGGTTGGCGATTGTTGCGCTCGGTCAGGGTGGTGCGCTCCCTGGTCTCGCGATTGAGCAGAGAGACCTGACGGGTACCGTTGGCGACGTCGGTTACCTCCAGTCGCCACTGCCCCTCGGCGGCTTCACCGTAGAACTTGTGGGAGAGCATGCGCATGTCCCGCAGCCCTTTGGTGCGCACATATCCCAGTTTTTGCTGATCAAGGGATTGGCCGATCAGGCTGTTGAAGGGGGTCAGCAGTATGCTGCGGGTGCCAGCGGGGGAGACCAGTTCGATCAGCAGGTCGGGCAGGCGCTGATGATCCAGACTCACCATCACCTGAACCGCTTCCACCGTCAATGGTGTCGCGATGCGGGTGGTGGAACTGGTCGGGCTGTTGCCTGCATCCGCAATGGATGCGGCGCTGCCGGTGACGCTGCTCTTCTGCCAGGGCAGTTGCACCAGGGGCGGTAGCGGCTGGTGGCTGGCTGCCAGCGCAAGGGCCTTGTTGACATCGATCAGACCAAAGCCGTAAGTGGGGCTGAACCACATACCCGCGGCATTGCGCTCCCACCCTTCCAGTCCTTTCACGTCGCGTACCTTGCCGGTGCTGCTGGTGTAGCTGACCATCACGGGTTGATGCTTGGCATCGACCCGGGTAGCGCTGCGGGCCAGCAGATCCCGCAGATCCCGCACCGACAGATCCGGGTAGGCAGACATCAGCAGCGCCATGGCGCCGGAGGTGCTGGGGGTGGCGGAAGAGGTGCCGTTCATCACGCCGTTGTAGTCGCAGCTGGCATCCAGTTGCGGATTGCCGTGTAGCCGGTTGGTGCTGGGATCATTGCTGCGGTTGTAGCCCATGTCGCAGCCGGGCAGATCCGTGGTCACCATCGCCGGAGAGTCGGTACCATATTCGCCGCCGGTTGCGCTCAGGAAGACGTTACTGCCGACGCTGGAGTAAGACGATCTGACCCCGTCGGCGTTGAGGGCGCTCACCACCAGGTTCCAGAAGTTGCTGTTGGAGGGGTCGAGGTTGCTGTTTTCAAACGGCAATTTGGGGCCGTTGCCGGTGCGGTTGAGGATATAGCCGCCTGCCGCTATCTTGCTGAAGCCATTGCCGGCGGCCTTGATATAGGCCGCGCCCTGCGCCTTGAGGGTCTGCTGTTCGAACAGGCGATCAAGCTGGGATTGATCCAGATCGTTGGCGGGGCGGGGATCCACCACACTCATGCCGTAGCTCTGGTTGAACACCCGGTTGTCGCGGCTGGCATCGCTGTCGCCAAGGGCGTAGAGCCAATCTTTCTGCAGTTGCTGGCTGTTGTCATCCAGCAGGTTGAACCCCTGCAGCTGGGCTCGCGGGGCGATCCCCTTGGTGCCGATGACGTTGTCCACCGCCGCAATAATGCCGGAGACCGAGGTGCCATGGGCCGTATCTGGATCGGTCGGGGTCGGGTCATCGCTGCCGGTCACCACGTTTTTCGAGCCTGGGCGCACGTTGTCCGCCAGATCCGGGTGGGCGATGGCCAGACCATCATCCACGACCGCGACGTTGATTCCCTGTCCCAATATCCCGGTGCGATGAGCCCACCAGAGGTTGAGATCATTGCCCGCTACCCCGCCACGGGCACTGAACCCATCCTGCCCGCTGTTGAGCAGATACCATTGCTGATCCTGCAGGGGATTGGCACCTGGCAGACAGCGTTCGGTGCTGTTGCGTCCGATATCCACGCCACTCTCCTTGCCGGTGAGCGGCGCACAACCTTCATTTGCCTGAACGAGCGCACTGGGCAGGGTCGACAGCAGTGCTGTGATCGCCAGTGCTAACGATGTTTGCTTCATTATTTTTTAAACTCCATCTTGGATCGCACCATCCTGGGTGCGATGGAAATCTATACACGGGCGATTGAGATTCAAAAAGAGCCTTTTTCAAAAACATCTACGAGCTTCAAAGAAATCTGATCCAGTTTGTGGTAGGTATTCCAATGGCGCTGTTTATGTGTTCTATTGAGAATGGATCTCATTTTTTGTTACTGATCTTTTTGTCTGTAATTCCCCCTTTCGTTACTCTCCTTCGCAGCATCCATCTCGATACGGAGCAATCCCGAGGGCGCGTCGCACACCCTGTAAAGTGAACGGCATGGTTGTATGTGTAGGCGCGAGTGGAGGTATGCGTGGGGGAGTCAGTGCAAGGGCGATGAGGTGGGGTTTGTGCCACCGCTCTATTGCTTGGCGGTGGTGGATGGCTCTGTTATGGTAATTGAATTAGCCGTTTGGATGGCTAGATTACCATGGTGTGAGGTGGGGCTTTGAGACCAACCCCGCCGCAGGCCCATATCTTGATGCGTACCTGACAGGGAGTCCCTATGCCGTTTCGTTCCTTCTTATCTTCTTCTTTCACTGCTTCCTTGCGTGCCACTGCTGGCGCCAGCACCTTCATTGCCGCGATGGCGGTTGGGAGCCTCTCTTTTTCCGCAATTGCCGCCGATGCCCCCTTGCCGACCAAACAGGAGATAGTGATTGGCACCACGGTGGGAGATTTTGCCGACATGGTGACCGACTCCATCAAGCCGCAGCTGGAGGCCAAGGGGTACAAGGTCAAGCTGGTGGAGTTCACCGACTATGTGACTCCCAATATTGCCCTGGCCGATGGATCACTGGATGTGAACTGTTTCCAGCACAAACCCTATCTTGAGAGTTTTGCCAAAGACCGCGGCTTGTCACTGGCACCCATTACCCAGGTGCCAACCGGTCCGATGGGGCTCTATTCCGGTAAGCTGGCGGCACTCGACAAGGTGAAAGAGGGGAGTACGGTGGCCATTCCCAATGATCCCAGCAATCAGGCGCGGGCGCTGCTGATACTGCAGGATCTCGGTTGGCTCACCCTCAAGGAGGGGATCAACCCGCTCAAGGCGAGCGAGTTTGATGTGGTGAACAACCCGCACAATCTCAAGCTGGTGCTGCTGGAGGCCGCGCAACTGCCCCGTTCGCGGGAGGATGTGGACTTCTCGGTGATCAACGGTAATTTCGCCGCCTCCAGTGGCATCCCGTTCAGCGAAGGGCTGTTTCTGGAGCGCAGCTACGACTTCATCAATTGGGTGGTGGTGAAAAGCGCGGATGCGGATCAGCAGTTTGCCAAAGATGTGGCGGCAGCCTACAACTCCCCAGCGTTCAAAGCCTATGCGGCAACCCGTTTCGCCGGGTACAAGTATCCCCAAGGGTGGGGGAGTTAACTCACCTCCCGCAGCAGATGGTTGATTCATATAACGTAAAACGCCCCCGAATTCGGGGGCGTTTTTATGGGGCGTTGCTCTGATCAGGGGTGGCGATAGAAGCGATTGAGCTCGTTCATTACCTGGATCATGGCACCCATATCGGGGGTGCCGTGCTTGATCGGGCGGTAACTGTTGCGCTCCAGCAGCTCGAAGTCACCCTGCTTGTTGAAGTGGGTAATGGTGTCGCCCTGATAGATGGCAAAGTCGTTCTGATCCCCTGCCAGCAGCCAGGGGCGTGGCGCGCTATCAAACAGATTGCGACCAATGCTGTAATCACGCGCCGGATTGCGTACCCCCAGCATCCCCTGCATCAGGGTCGGGGCCAGATCAAGATGGCTACTGGGCTGATCCAGGCTCTGACTGTCACGGCCTGGCCAAGCCAGCACCAGTGGCACCTGCACCTGATAGGGTGAGTAGTTGCTGCCGGCGCCCCAGCTGTTGCTGCGGGTGTCGTTGAACTCCTGACCGTGGTTGGCGGTGATCACGACGATGGTGTTGCTATCCATCCCTTGCGACTGCAATTTTGTCAGCATCTGTTCAAGCAACTGGTCGGTATAGAAGACCGAGTTTTTGTAGCGGTTCTCCAGTTTTTGCAGATTTTCCGCCCGATAGGCAGTCGCCGGATTGAAGTTGGCGAGCTCTGGCTGGAATGGCCCTTTCATCGATGCTGGTAACTGATAATCACCCGGGCTCGAGAGATAGACCAGCGAGAACCAGGGACGCTCTGCTGTGCGTTTTTCTAGCCACAACTGCCAGTCGCTCAGCAGTTGGCCATCGTCGATTTGCTCGGAGACAAATACCTGTTTGCGCAGGCCAGCCAGAATGCTCTTGCGATACTTCTGGGCATCTTCCATCGCGCCAAACAGCCCGAACTGGTAATCCTGGCGTAGCATCTCGTCGAACAGCACCGGCGGACGCTTGTCGCTGCTGATGTCCTTGTAATAGTGACCCGGCAACCCGTAGAACAGGCTGAACATCCCCATCAGGTCATCGTTGCCGCCACTCAAGTGATTGCGAAACGTGATGTGCTGATCCGCATAACGCTGCAAATTGGGCATGTTGATGTTGTTGAGCATGTCAAAGCGCAGGGAGTCGAGTACCACGATCAACAGATTATTGTGGCTGACGGGCGCATTGACGTTGAGCGGGCGTAGCGGGTAGATCATCCGGCTGTCGCTATTTTCGTGCAGGGATGCCGCTTGCTTTTGGTACTGATCCAGATCCAGCCAACCATGTTTGGCCAGGAAGGAGCGGGCCGTCATCGGGTAGGAGAGGGGGAAGTTGGCTCTCTGCATGGTGATGGGCTGATAGAGGGTGGCATCCGCCCAGCTGTTGACCACGTGGGTCAGCATAAAGCAGACCAGCAGGGCCAGCCCTACCTGATTGCCGTACTGGCGGCGCTTGCGCTTGTTGATCTTGCGCCAGACATAGGCCGACAGCAGCAGTTGCAGCAGGAAAATGGTGGGCACGGCGACGAAGATGATGCTCCAGATTGAGCCCTCTTCGGTTTGTGCCTGATCCAGCAGCAACTGCCATACCTGACTATTGAGGTGGAACTTGAACAGCCGGAATACCTGGGTGTCAATCAGCAGCACCACCAGCGCCAGGGTGGCGATGATGGCCGAGATGAACCGCAACGATTTCTCCTTGGGCAGCACGAAGCTGAGCGGAAAGATCGTCAACAGGTAGGTGACAAAACTCAGGAACGAGAAGTGGCCAATCCAGCTTACAACGAGATAGATCACGCCAAGCGTGGTCGATGGCCAGCTGATGGCACCCAGATAGCGGGTAGCGATGAGCATGGCCAGGATAATGTTGAAGAAGGAGAACCAATGCCCCCAGGTGATCAGGCGAGAGACATTATCACGATAGGGGTTACCGGTTTCGACCATAGTGATCCATCTGCGTTGAGAAACGTCAAATCAACAGAGTCGGGGACTCAGTGTGCGTCGTGGCGATTATCGACCGATGCGGTCAGGGCCTGGACAAATTTTTCAGTGATGGCGTGGCGCTGGGCCGGGGCCATACCGTTGATGATATTGGTGGTCAGGTTGCCAAGCACCATCAGGCTGAGATCCACCGGCGCTTTATGTTTTTCCAGCGCGGTGATCAGGTCGTTCATCAGGGCGTCAAACTGCTCGTTCTTGTACTTTGATACGATGGGCATAATCTTCAGTTCATCTCGGTTCAAAGCGCCTTATAATACTTCACCCTTTCGGCTAACACTATGGCTTTGTGACATGAGTCTCGATATCGACAAGATCATTCTTCACTCCTTGCGCCAGGGCGGCGATGGTCAACCCCACGCCGACACTCGCAGTCAGACCCTCCCTGCTGATGAGGCAGTACAGGGGCTGATGGCGGAACTGCATCGTATCTACAACGGCAAGGGGGGCAAGGGCTTTGGCTTCTTTGCTGACCCCGAAACGGCCGTCGCCGAGCTGGCTGACGGTGAAGAGGCTGCCAAGCAGCCTTCACCTGCATTTCGTATCGCCCTTGAGCAACTGCTGGCCGAACAGACGGAATTTGTCCCTTTTTCGATCACTGTGACCCAGATGCTGGTGAAGCAGCTGGTGGAACACGCCCTCGATGAGCAAGGGGTACTGCTGTTTGCCAAATATAACTACGTCGGGGTCGACTATCTGCTGATTGCCCTGCTGGAGGGCAAGGAGAGCGTTACCGTCAGCGAAGCGCTGGAGTTGCGCCATATCCAGTACCTGGATATCGGCAAACTCAATCTGGTGGCCCGCATTGATTTGACCGAATGGAAAACTCAAGCCGATTCGCGCCGCTATATCACCTTCAGCAAGGGGCGTATCGGTCGTAAACTGGGCGACTTCTTTATGGATCTGCTGGGTGCCCGTGAGGGCATGGATGCCAAGGTGCAAAATAAAGGCTTGTTGCAGGCGGTGGAAGATTATTGCGACAGTCAGCAGCTCGAGGCGACCGAGCGCAATGATTACAAAAAACAGGTCTTTAAATATTGCACCGAACAGGCCAGTGCCGGCGAAGAGATCGAAATCAAGGAGCTCTCTGCCGAATTGCCTGGCGACGGCGACCTCGATTTCTACAGCTTTATCGGTCAGGAGTATGAGCTGGAAGAGCGCTTCCCGGCGGACCGTTCTACCCTGCGCGGTCTGACCAAGTTTGTCGGCTCCGGCGGCGGCCTGACCCTGAGCTTTGAGCAGAAGCTGTTGAACAGCCGGGTGTTTTACGATCCCCAGACCGACACCCTGACCATCAAGGGAGTGCCGCCCAATCTCAAGGATCAGCTGCTGCGCCAGTCGTAGTGTGGCTTGTAGTGTGATCAAGTCGTCATTTCCTGCAAAAAGAGACTCCGCCCCGGCGGGGTCTCTTTTTTTATTGCACCGCGGCAGACCCCGAAACTGGCGCGGTACTTTGTTAACAAATCAAACAAAATAAATCACCTGAAAGGGTTTTCATTGAAGTGAAAACCCTTTCATTGCGGTAATAAATTTTCATTTTGGTAATTATATTTCCTTGCTTGTACTGAAATAAGCCAATAATTGGGGCTAATTACCCATTTTAAGAAAATGTTTTCAGAACTTTCTGGAAGGAAATACGTAATTGCATTTCAAAAATGCGAGTTGCGTCATGTGAGCCGTTTGCCGCTTGGGATAATATCCATCTCGCACACAATGCTCTTACAGCGCGGAACTAATACAAGGAAAGGCTCATGAAAAAGAAATTGCTGTCATCCCTGATCGGTCTGGCCACTCTTGGCGTCGCTTGCTCTGCCACTGCCGCCATCGATGAAGGCCAGCTGACCATCTGGATCAACGGTGACAAGGGATACAACGGTCTGGCCGAAGTGGGCAAAAAATTTGAAGCAGAAACCGGCATCAAGGTAACTGTGGCTCACCCGGATCAGGTTGAAGTGAAATTCCAGCAAGCCGCCGCCACTGGCAACGGTCCGGACATCTTCTTCTGGGCTCACGACCGTTACGGTGAGTGGGTCAAAGCCGGTTTGCTGGTTCCGGTTAGTCCGAATGCCGAGACCAAAGGTAAATTTGAACAGCTGGCATGGGATGCCATGACTGTCGATGGCAAAACCTATGGCTACCCGGTTGCCATGGAAGCGGTCAGCCTGATTTATAACAAGGATCTGCTGCCTGAGCCGCCGAAAACCTTCGAAGAGATCGCCAAGATTGACGAGACTCTGAAGAAAAATGGCAAGCGCGCCATCATGTGGGCTTATGACACCCCGTACTTCAGCTATCCGCTGGTGGCTGCCAACGGTGGCTACGCCTTCAAGAAAACCGCGACCGGTTATGACGTCAAAGATACCGGCGTGAACAACGCGGGCGCCAAGATGGGCGTGGGCTATATCTCCGAGATGATCAAGTCAGGTCACCTGGAAAAAGGTATCGACTACGGTGTGATGGACGCCAAGTTCAACAAGGGCGAAGTGGCCATGATGATCAACGGTCCCTGGGCCTGGAGCAACCTGGACAAGAGCGGCATCAAGTATGGCGTAGCGCCGCTGCCGACCCTGAATGGCAAGCCGGCCAAAGCCTTCGTTGGCGTACTGGGTGCCACCATCAACGCCGCCAGCCCGAACAAGGATCTGGCCATCGAGTTCCTGGAAAACTACCTGCTGACCGATGCCGGTCTGGCACCGGTTAACGCCGACAAGCCGCTGGGCGCCGTTGCGCTGAAATCGTTCCAGAAAACCCTGGAATCCGATGCGAACATCAAGGCCACCATGCAAAACGCCCAGGCCGGTGAGCCGATGCCGTCCGTTCCCGAAATGAGCCGTTTCTGGTCTTCCTTCGAAACTGCCCTCAAGAACGTGACCTCCGGTCGTCAGGGTGTTGACGAAGCACTGGATACCGCTGCCAAGCGTATCGTTCAGTAAGCACGCACTACCCGGGAGGCCGCCATGGCCTCCCACTCTCTCAAATCTCTCTTGGCGTTATAAAGGTTAATTGGCATGGAAGTAGTACCTTCTGTTGAGTCCTATGCCGGTCCGAAGGATAAGCACACCTGGCTTAAGTGGACCATAGCGGCCCTGGTCGCCATCCTCAACGGCTACGCTGCCGTGATGATGTACGCCAGTGGCGAGTGGGTATTCGCGCTGCTGGATCTGGTGGTGGTATCCGTCGGTCTGTATGTCTTCATGAACAAGAAGACCTATGCCCATCGCTACATCTTTCCGGGTGTTGCGGGCATGGTTGTATTTATCATCTTTCCTCTCGCCTACACGATTGGTATCGCCTTCACCAACTATTCGGGGGCCAACTTGCTCTCCGTGGAGCAGGCGCGAGATTACCATCTGAAGAAAAGCTACAAGGTGGCGGGCGGTGAATTCGATTTTACCCTGCTGGGTGGCGACAATGGCCAGTTCCAGCTGCTGCTGACTCAGGATGATCACTCCTTTATCAGCCAACCTGTTTCCCTGATGACCAACAAGGCCCGTGAGCTGGCGTCCCGCGAGGGCCGGGTGCAGAACACCCAGCAAGTGGTCGAGCTGCAGCCCTTCACTGGCGAAACCGCCAGCAAGGCCGCGCCGATCCGCGCCATTGTTGAGCATCGTACTCACCTGAGTGACCTGGATCTGGTGCTACCGGATGGCGGAACTCATCTTACCCTGAGCAGCCTGCGCAAGTTTGCCGCCCAGAAGCAGCAGTACACCCGTTTGCTGGATGGCATCAAACTAGAGTCTGGCGTGGTGATCAAAGACAGCAACCTGCTGCGTGACACCCAGAACGGCGAGCTGATGCTGCCTAACGGTGAGACCGGCTTCTATCAATACATTGATCAGCAGGGTGAGTTTGTCGGTAAGGGCGTTGCACCTGGCTTTGTGGTGAGCGTGGGCTGGAAGAACTTCGCGCGCATCGTGAACGATCCGGGCATCCAGTCGCCGTTCCTGCAGATCTTCATCTGGACCGTGATCTTCTCCAGCTGCTCTGTGGCGCTGACACTGGCTATCGGCATGGTGTTGGCCAGTCTGGTGCAGTGGGAATCCCTCAAGGGGCGCGGTTTCTATCGGGTCATGCTGATCCTGCCCTATGCGATTCCGGCGTTTATCTCCATCCTGGTGTTCAAGGGGTTGTTCAACCAGAACTTCGGTGAGATCAACATGTTCCTGGAGGCGGCGTTTGGCATCAAGCCGGACTGGTATACCAATCCCTTCCTGGCCAAGGTGATGATCCTGATCGTCAATACCTGGCTCGGCTATCCCTACATGTTGATCCTCTGCATGGGCTTGCTCAAAGCCATTCCGGAAGATCTCTACGAAGCGTCCGCCATGGACGGTGCCGGTCCGGTGCAGAACTTCTTCAAGATCACCGTGCCGCTGTTGATGAAGCCGCTGACACCGCTGTTGATTGCCTCGTTCGCCTTTAACTTCAACAACTTCGTGCTTATCCAGTTGTTGACCAACGGCGCACCGGACATCATAGGTGCCACCACCCCGGCCGGTACCACCGACTTGCTGGTGAGCTACACCTACCGGATTGCGTTCCAGGGATCGGGCGGTCAGGACTACGGTCTGGCCAGTGCCATCGCTACTGCCATCTTCCTCATCGTCGGTGCGCTGGCGCTGCTCAACCTGAAATTGTCCAAAGCCGACAAGCAACTGTAAGGAGGCGTCAATATGGCAATCGTACAACCCAAATCAGTCAAATACCGGGTGTGGGCAACCCACCTGGTCATGTGGGGCTTTCTGGCGCTGATCATCTTCCCGTTGATCATGGTTATCGCCATTTCACTGCGCAGCGGCAACTTCTCGGTCGGGGAGATCATCCCCACCAATCCGACCCTGGATCACTGGCGCCTTGCCTTGGGCATGACGGTCACCAACGCCGATGGCAGTCTGACGCCGCCGCCGTTCCCGGTGCTGACCTGGCTGTGGAACTCCATCAAGATCGCCGGTATCACGGCCCTGATGATTGTGGTGCTCTCCACCACCTGTGCCTACGCCTTTGCCCGCCTGCGTTTTCGTGGCAAGTCCACCATCTTGCAAGGGATGCTGATTTTCCAGATGTTCCCGGCGGTACTGGCGCTGGTGGCTATCTACGCGCTCTTTAACAAGATTGGTGACTACATCCCCTGGCTGGGTCTCAATACCCACGGTGGCTTGATCCTGGCGTACATGGGCGGTATTGCCCTGCACGTCTGGACCATCAAGGGCTACTTTGAGACCATCGACTCCTCTTTGGAGGAGGCTGCAGCCATCGACGGAGCCACCCCATGGCAGGCATTCCGGCTGATCCTGCTGCCCCTGTCAGTACCCATACTGGCGGTGGTGTTCATTCTGGCCTTTATCGGCACCATCACCGAGGTGCCCATGGCCTCCATCCTGCTGCAGGATGTGAACAATCTGACCCTGGCGGTCGGGGCCCAGCAGTACCTCTATCCGCAGAACTACCTGTGGGGTGATTTTGCTGCGGCAGCCGTGCTCTCCGGCTTCCCCATTACAGTGGTGTTCCTCATGGCGCAACGCTGGTTAGTCGGTGGTCTCACCGCTGGCGGGGTGAAAGGCTAAATGCGCGTGCCGTGAGCGATTGGCTCGCGGCACCCTACGGGTGACATATAAAAGTTAAGGTTTATGGCCGGGGGAGCTGACTCCCCCCGCTATCACGATTTGCAAAGATTCAAGAGCGGAGCTCGTCATGGCTGAAGTAGTACTCAACAACGTTCGCAAAAATTACGATCCGGCTGTTCACAAGGACACCCTGCGCAACATCAACCTCTCCATCAAGGAAGGGGAGTTCATCGTCTTCGTCGGCCCGTCCGGTTGCGGTAAATCCACTCTGCTGCGGATGATCGCCGGTCTGGAAGACATCACCAGCGGTGAGCTGACCATCGGCGGTCGTTACATGAACGACGTACCGCCGGTAGAGCGCAACGTCGGCATGGTGTTCCAGTCCTACGCCCTCTATCCCCACATGAACATCTACGAGAACATGGCCTTTGGCCTCAAGCTCAAGAAGATGGACAAGGAGAACATCCACAAGCGGGTGATGCGTGCCGCCGAGATCCTGGGTCTCGAGCCGCTGCTGGACCGAAAGCCCAAGGCGCTCTCCGGCGGTCAGCGCCAGCGGGTCGCCATCGGTCGCAGCATAGTGCAGCAGCCGCAGGTGTTCCTGTTTGACGAACCGCTCTCCAACCTGGATGCCGCCCTGCGGGTCAAGATGCGGATCGAGATCGCCAAGCTGCACAAAGAGCTCAACTCCACCATCATCTACGTGACCCACGATCAGGTGGAAGCGATGACCCTGGCGGACAAGATAGTGGTACTCAGCCCGCTTAAAGCCGATGCGACCACCAACCTGGAGCAGTTCGGTTCACCGCTGGATCTCTACCACAATCCGGACAACAAGTTCGTGGCGGGCTTTATCGGCTCACCCAAGATGAACTTCCTGACCGGCGAGTTGCTGGAGATTGGCGAGCAGGAGTGCGTGGTCAAGCTGACCTCTGGCGATACCGTGCGTGCCCGGGTCGATGCCCGCAGTGGCGCGGTCGGTGACAAGGTGGAGCTGGGGATCCGTCCCGAGCATCTGTTCCCGCTCACGCACCCCCATGCACATAGCAAGGTGAGCGGCATCGTGCAGGTGGCCGAACACCTTGGCGCCGAGTCTTTTGTCTATATGGATGTGGATGGTCACGACTTTACCGTCAAGGCCACCTCGGATGTGGATGTGGTCACCGGCCAGACCTACAGCGTGGGTATTCCGGCAGAGGCCTGCTACCTGTTTGATGCCAAGGAGCAGGCGTTCCCCCGTACCGCCAAATATATCCGTACCTGATCGTTTTGTTGTGCTGGTTTTCCTAGTATTCAATGCCTTTTTGCCGGTCGTCAGACCGGCTTTTTATTGTCTGATTTTCAGTGCCTGCCGTGCGGTAAAACCGGCAGGGTTCAGGCCTCGAGCTCGGCAGTAATATCGGGTACAAAGGTCTGGCTGGTCAGCGGTGGTCGCTCGTAGCCTTCGGTATGGATGGGCGGTAGCTTGATGGGCTCGTAGTGGATCGCCTGATAGGGCACCTTGCCGAGCAGGTGGGCGATGCAGTTGAGGCGGGCACGGCGCTTATCGTCCGCCTCCACCACAAACCAGGGGCAATCCTCGGTGTCGGTGTAGGTGAACATGTCATCCTTGGCGCGGGAGTATTCGACCCAGCGCGAGCGGGATTGCAAGTCCATCGGGCTGAACTTCCAGCGTTTGATCGGGGTATTAATGCGTTCCTTGAAGCGCTTCTCCTGCTCCTCGTCACTGACCGAGAACCAGTATTTGATCAACGTAATGCCCGAGCGGATCAGCATTCGCTCGAACTCGGGGCAGGCGCGCAGAAACTCGCGATACTCCCCATCGCTGCAAAATCCCATCACCCGCTCGACCCCAGCCCGGTTGTACCAGGAGCGATCAAACAGCACCATCTCGCCAGCGGCAGGCAACTGGGCCGCATAGCGCTGAAAGTACCACTGGGAGCGTTCCCGATCTGACGGCGCGGGCAGTGCACTGATCCGGCAGACCCGGGGGTTGAGGGGCTCGGTGATCGCCTTGATGACGCCCCCTTTACCGGCGGCGTCCCGTCCTTCGAACAGCACCACCACCTTCAGCCCCTCCTGCTTGACCCACTCCTGCAGCTTGACCAGCTCCTCCTGCAGATGGGCGAGGTGGTGCTCGTAGCACTTCTTGTCCAGACGCGGCCGCTTCTTGCTCTTCTCCTTCGCCATGCGCTTCTCCTTTTGGCATCCTTTCAGGGGGTGACTTCTTTGAGTCACTTCCAGCTTGCACCAGGGAGACGCCACTGCCAAGGGGGACGTGATACACTGCCGCCCCATGAACAGTTGGCAACAGAAACAGAAGAAAACATGCGGCAATTATGGCGATTTATCCTGCCGCCTCATCAGCCGCTGGCAATAGAAAAAACATGAAGCCATTTATGGCATTTTGCACTGCCGCCTCATCATCAGCAGCTGGCAACAGGAGATAACATGAAGCATTTTATGGAGATAGCGGGCCGCCGGATGGCCTATCTGGATGAAGGGCAGGGCCCGGTGCTGCTGTTTGGCCACAGTTACCTGTGGGACAGCGCCATGTGGGCGCCGCAAATCGAGGCGCTCAAGGGCAGCTATCGCTGCATCGTGCCCGAGCTGTGGGGCCACGGTGATTCCGACCTGCTCCCCGAAGGTGGCTGCACCCTGGCAACCCTGGCGCGCGATCATCTGGCGCTGCTCGATGCCCTCGGGGTCGATGAGTTCGTGCTGGTGGGCCTCTCCATCGGTGGCATGTGGGGCGTGGAGCTGGCGCGCATGGCACCAGCTCGCCTCAAGGGACTGGTGCTGATGGACAGCTTTGTCGGCCTCGAGCCCCAGATCACCTGCGAGCGCTATCTCGGCATGCTGGCGATGATCGAGCAGCACGGCACTGTGCCGACGCCCATCATCGAACAGGCGGCCCCGATCTTCTTTGCCAACCAGCCCGATGCTACCTTGCTGGCGGATTTCAAGGCGCGCTTGGCCGCCTGGCCTGCCGAGAAGATTGCCGCCATGGTGGCGGTGGGGCGCAGCTTTGTCACCCGTGAGGATCGCATCGAGTGGCTGGAAGAGATCACCGTGCCTGCGCTGGTGATGACTGGTTGCGAGGACAAGGCCCGTCCGGTGCTGGAGGGCTATCTGATGGCCGAGGTGCTGGCTTGCCGGTTTAAAGAGATCCCGGCTGCCGGTCATATCTCGACCCTGGAAAATCCCGCCTTCGTCAATCAGGCGCTGGCCGAGTTTCTGAGCGCGCTGTAAGCCAGACGCAAGGGATGAAAAAGGGATCCAATGGCTCCCTTTTTGCTCTTTTGCTTTAGGTGCTGCGTTGGCCTGCTCAGAGCGGCGCGCCGGTCAGCTGACATGGCGTTACCAGATATAGCCCAGCGCAAAACCGGCATAGAGCTCGCCATCGTGCTGGACGATGGGGCTGTTTTTGATGTCCCGATCATACAATTCGTAGTTCATGGCAAACATGCCAATCCAGTTGGGGCTGAAGCGGTAGCTGGTGATCAGCGCCGCCATCGGAGAGAGGGTGGTGCCGGTATCCCAAGCGGGTCGCTGGGCGTTCGCTTCGCTCCCGGATATGCCGCCGAAGTAGTAGTTGGCCATCTTGTCGCTGCGCAGCATCAGTCCCATGCCCGGCATGATCAGCAGATTGTCGCGCAGGATGGGGAAATCGGCCCACAGCAGCAGCTCCTGCCCCTTGCTGCGGCCGGTGACGTCACTGTTGGCGCGGATGGTCAGCAGAGCATAGGGGGTGACGATATTGCCGCCAATCCCCCCTTCCAGCTGCCACTTGCGTTCCTCCATGCCGCTGAAGGCGGGTGAGTCTTCGGGATCCAGATTGCCAAAACGCACCCGGCCATAGCCATAGAGGGCGACCTTCTCATCCTTGTGGAAGTAGTAGCGTGCCCGATCCCCGAGAAACATGAAGTCGTCGCCGAAGTAGATAAAGCCGGGGATGGCGTAGATGGCGCTGTCCTGTGCCTCATAGCGGGCCTGACCCCCGAGTACGGTGGCGCCCACCACCAGTCCTTGCGGCACCGGACTGGTTGGGCTGTCACTGGCCAGCATATCGACCGAGCCGAGATCGATCTCGGCCTGTGCCGGGGTCACGGTTGCGAGGGTCAGGGCCATCAGCCCGCCAAGGGTGATGCGACGTGAAAGGGTCATAGGCGCTCTCTTGTGGTCAGTGGCTGAATGAGTGGCCGCAGTGGCCGATTATTTGACGGCATGGGTGCTTTCCTCTCGCTTGGGCCAGGCGTTGATCACCGCCTTGACCAGAGTGGCGAGGGGAATGGCGAAGAAGACTCCCCAGAATCCCCACAAGCCGCCAAACACCAGCACGGCGATGATGATGGCCACCGGATGGAGGTTGACCGCCTCGGAGAAGAGTACCGGCACCAACAGGTTGCCGTCGAGGGCCTGGATCACCAGATAGGCCACCATCAGCCAGGCGAACTCGGGGGTGAGCCCCCACTGGAACAGGGCCACCATGGCCACTGGCACCGTCACCACGGCGGCACCGATATAGGGGATCAGCACCGAGAAGCCGACGGCCACCGCCAGCAGCACCGAGTAGCGCAGTCCCATCAGCGCAAAGGGGATATAAGTGGCAATCCCGACGATGAGGATCTCTATCACCTTGCCACGGATGTAGTTGATGATCTGGTTATTCATCTCCACCCAGACCCGGTTGACCAGGGTGCGGTTGCGCGGCAGAAAGCGGCGCAGGCTGCCCATCAGTACCCGCTTGTCTTTGAGCATGAAAAAGACCATCAGCGGCACTAGGATCAGGTAGATCATGATGGCGACCACGTTGACCAGCGAGCTGAGGGAGGCGCTCACCAGATGCTCGCCGCCACTGAGGATGCGCTGGCGGATATTGTCGATGACGGTCTCCACCAGACTGACATCAATCAGTTCGGGGTATTTGTCCGGCAGGGTGCGCACATAATCCTGGGCGTGGGTCAGCATGGCCGGCGCCTCTTTGGCCAGATTAATCCCCTGACTTACCAGCGTCGGAATAAGACCCAGCAAGGAGGCTACCGCCACCGCAATAAAGAGCAGCAGGATGACGCTGGTGGCCAGGGTGCGTGACAGCCCCGCTTTTTGCAGCCGGGCGACCGGCCACTCCAGCAGATAGGCCATCACCAGCGCCACCAGCAGGGGGGCCAACAGATCGCCAAACAGCCAGATGATGGTGAAGCAGAACACCAGCAACAGGAAAAGGGTAACGGCATCGGGATCGGAGAAACGGGTCTGATACCAGCGCTTCAATACTTCTAACATGACTGCATCCTTACATCACTGGGGCTCAAGATGGCTGTTTTGCCCCGACAACCAACTGCAAAGAGAGGGTATTGTCCGCTTCTTGCTGCATCTCGACATAGTGGCCCTGACGCTGCAGATAGACCGGAATATCCTGCCGGGAGCCCGCATCGGCCAACCGGATGGTGACGGTTTGACCGCTTTTGGCATCCTTTAACCAGAGCTTGAGCCGGATCAGCGGCTCGGGGCAACGCCAGGGGGTCAGGTCGAGAACTTCCATAGGGACTCCATCAGGCAGGTGGCCGCTATTATGGCCGTGATAAGAGCGTGAAACAACGCTTGTAGCCCTTGATAGGCAAGGGTATTCTGCCGAGGCCCTTTCTGATGGAGATAGAGATAACGTGGCACGCTTTTCCCCCCTGATGGCATCGCTTCCCCTGCTGGCTTCCCTGATGGGCGCCACGTTTCATGCCGAGGCTAACAACCAGCTTCCCGATATCGGCACGGCCGGGGTCTCGGCCCTGCCTATCGAACAGGAAGTGCGTTACGGCAACGCCTTTATGCGCTTTGCCCGGGCGGGCCTGCCGATCATCGATGATCCTGTGCTCAGCCAATACATCGACGATCTGGGTCAGCGACTGCTGACCAACGCCGATGGAGTGCGTTTCCCGTTTACCTTTTTCCTGATCAACGATCCCAGCATCAACGCGGCCGCCTTCCTCGGCGGACGGGTCAAGGTGCACACCGGCCTGTTCCTCTACGCCGACAGCGAGAGCGAGTTGGCGTCGGTGTTGGCCCACGAAATTACCCACGTGACTCAGCGCCACATTGCCCGCTACATGGAAGCGCAGGCGAGCAGCTCGGCGATAACACTGGCCGGTCTGGTGGGCTCCATCGCGCTGGCGGTGATCAACCCCACCGCCGGTATCGCCGCATTGCAGACCACTCTCGGGTTGTCGATGCAGTCGGCCATCAACTACACCCGCGACAACGAATACGAAGCGGATCGTATCGGCATGAAGACCCTCTATGATGCCGGTTTCGACCCCATGGGGATGGCTAACTTCTTCCAGAAACTGGCTGCCGAATACCGTTACGCCAGCAAACCGCCGGAAATGCTGCTGACTCACCCGCTGCCGGAGACCCGGATCAGCGAGGCCCGCGCCCGTGCCGGCAGCTATGGCCGCCGCGATTTGCCGCCCAGCCTCGACTTCTGGCTGGCCAAGGTGCGTATTCAGGTTCGTTTTGGCACCGATACCCCGCAGGGGTTGCTGAGCTACTTCGATACCCGGATCCAGAAGGGGGATTACCCGCTCAAGGATGCCGCTATTTATGGCAAGGCGCTGGCGCTGATCCAGCTCAAGCGCACCGACGAGGCCGACACCCTGATGCAGGAGCTGGCGGCCCGTCATCCGGAAGATCTCTTTATCGTCGATGCCCTGACCGACATCGATCTGGCCAAGGGACGCAGTGCCCAGGCCATCGCTCGGCTCGAGAAGTTCCGCAGCCGGATGCCGGACAACGAAGTGGTGGTGGTCAACCTTGGCAACGCCTACCTCGAGAGCGGCAACTACAAGAAGTCCATCGCCATCCTCGACCCCTATGCCCGTGCCAATGAAGAGAACAATCTGGCCTGGAACCTGCTGGCTGATGCCTATCGCAAGGCAGGCCGGATGACCGATCTGCATATGGCGCGGGCCGAGATGCTCGCGCTGCGCGGGGATTATCAAGCGGCCATCGACGAGCTGATCGTGGCGCGCGGCACCACCAGCGACCGGATGACTCTGGCTCGTCTGGAGGCGCGGATCACCGAGCTGGAGCGAGCCAAGAAGGATCTCGACAGCCTAAAGGGCTAACGACACCGGGCATTTGCCAAGCAAATAAGGGCGCACTGTTGTGCGCCCTTATTATTTATGGCGGTAACGTTGATGTCGGTGAGGTTGATGCTGGTGAGGTTGATAGAGCGACGGGCTAGTGACTCAGGCTGCTGGCGGTCGCTTTGAGCATCTCGATTTTCGACGGGTCCAGTTCACCGATCAGCGTCTGCTTGAGTTTGCCCTCACTATCGAGCAGATAGCTGGTGGGCAGGGCGCCCGGGTGGGGGAAGGGGAGCTTGGCATCTTCATTGGCGATCAGCAGCGGCACTTTGATCTCGTAGCGGGTTGCCAGCTGGCCCAGCTCTGCCGGGGTGGTCGGGTCGTAGTTGATGGCCACCACGGCGATCTGGCCCTCTGCCGCCAGTCCGTTGAGGCGCGGCATCTCCCGCTGGCAGGGGGCGCACCAGGGGGCGAAGTAGTTGACCAGCAGCGGCTTGCCGGCAAAGTGGCGCAAGCTGACCGGCTGCCCTGTGGCAGCGATAAATTCGGGGGCGGGCGTGCAGGCGCCCAGCAGACCAGCCACAATCAGCCAACAAATTCGTTTCAATTCCTTTCCACTGCCGCTTACCCTGACCATCACTTTCCCCTACAATAGCGCCGTTTCTAGTCCCATCTTGCGATTAATCAGGGAGTTACCATGAGCGAGACCCAAATCTACCACAATCCGCGCTGCTCCAAGAGTCGCGAAACCCTGGCCCTGCTGGAACAGCACGGGATCGCCCCTGATGTGGTGCTCTATCTGGAGCAGGCCCCGAGCGAAGATGAGATCCACACCCTGCTCTCTCTGCTCGGTTTTAACGATCCGCGCCAACTGATGCGCACCAAGGAGGATCTCTACAAGGAGCTGGGATTGGCCGATGTCAGTGGTGATGCCCTCATACGCGCCATGCATCAGCATCCCAAGCTGATCGAGCGTCCCATCGTCATCAAGAATGGTCAGGCCCGCATTGGTCGCCCGCCGGAGCTGGTGCTGGAGATCCTCCAGTGAGTACCCGCTTCGCGCGTTGGCTGACCCTGGTCGGCTTCTTTGGTCTGCTAGGCTGGGTGCTACTGTGGCACTTGTGGCTGTCACCCCACCCGGATCTCAATCCCTGGCTGCTGCCGGTGATCTGGACGGTGCCGCTGTTGTTCCCGCTCAAGGGGATAGTGCAGGGCAGCCCCTACACCCACGCCTGGGGCAACTTCGTGTTGATGCCCTATTTTCTCCATGCACTCACCCTGATCACCACGGATGAGGGGGAGCGGTGGCTGGCGGTGGTGGAGCTGGTCTTCACCACTCTCGCCTTTGTCGGCACCATCTACTACGCCCGACTGCGTGGCCGGGAACTCGGCTTAAGCATTCGCAAGAAGAAAGATGAAGCCAACTGATGGCAAACGCCCCGCGAGGGGCGTTTTTTATGGCGAAGGGGCGCAATCAGCAGGGATTACTCAGCCCTTTGGGCTGCGCGAAAAAGGGCTAGTTGCTGCTCGCTAAACATCATCAGTGCGGGATAGAAGCGCAGAAACCCCTCCTCGCATTTTTGCCACTGCGACTCATCGAGGGTCAGCAGTGCCTCTCCCAGCAGTACCGGGCGGCGCAGTCGGCGGCCGATGCCGTTGAGGGCTTGCCCCAGCCCCTCCCTGTGACGATAGGAGGCGATCCAGTTCTGTTCGGCCATCCGCTTGAGGGGCAATGGCAGTCCGTCCGGCAGATGTTGGTGATCGGCCAATAGCTGGTCATAACTGTGTTGCAAGAAGTGGGGCAGGGGCTTTGCACTGAACTGCTCCCAGTGCTGGCTTAGCCAGTGGTCGTAGATCATATCCACCACTATGCCGCCAAAACGGCGCCAGGGGGCCTCGAAACAGGCGACGGCCGCCTTGTGCTCGGGGTGGCTGTCGGTGAAGCCGTCAATTTTGCGGTGCAGCCAGATCCCCTCATCGAAGTAGGCTGCAAGACCGGTGGGCAGCGGCCCCTTGACGAAATCCCCCAGCAGGTTGCCGGTGAGAGAGCTGCGGGTATGGGCCGCTAAATGGAGATGAGCCAGAAAATTCATGGTGGTTCTGCCTATCTGGGGCGCTTAGATCGCCAGAAAGCCCAGAATAAAAATGGGGCCGAGCAGGCTCAGGATAAAGCCGGAGACAATGGCTACTGGCACCACCTGAATGCCACCGGATTTCTGGATGACCGGCAGAGTGAAGTCGAGGGCGGTGGCGCCGCCGTAACCGATGGCGGCCGAGGGGTGGCGACGCATCAACACCGGGATGATCAGGATGGCGATAAGCTCGCGCCCCAGATCGTTGATAAAGGCGGCTGAGCCCAGTACCGGCCCCAGTTTGTCGGCAACCAGAATGCCCGACAGGGAGTACCAGCCGAAGCTGGAGCTCAGGGCCAACCCGTGGCTCAGGGGCATGCCCAATAGCTGGGCGGCCAGCAGGCTGCCAATCCAGCTGCTGATGATGACGGTGAAGGCGATCTTCATCCCCCACGGATTGAGCAGGATCTGGCGCAGTCGCATGCCGGAGTTGCGCATCTGCACCCCGATGAGAAACAGCAGCAGCATCAGTGCCCACTCGCTCCATTTGTCGATGGGCAGGGCGCGCAGATCCACCAGCAGCCCGAGCAGCACGCCGCCGAGCACCACAAAGCAGAGCTGCAGGGACTCCCACAACAGGTGCAGCTTGCTCGGCATCTTGGCATCGTTCGCCTCGTGGGTCGGCGGCGTGCGCTTGTCGAGCCACCAGAGGGCCAGCAGGTTGCAGAAGGTGATCGCCGCCAGCATCACCCCGGCGACCTTGAAGATCACCGCCAGATTGCTGCCCAGGTTCTCCACATAGGCAAGCCCGAGCCCCATCAGAAACAGGATGAGGTAGACCATCTTGCCCAGACTCTGGTTGACCAGTTTGATCAGCCGGGCAGAGGAGAGGGGAACCAGATAGCCGATTGCCAGTGGCAACAGGATCAGCAACACATTGAGCAACATCGAGGCCTCGATCACAAAAACTGATAAAAATACCACCTTATCATTACTTATTGGCTCTGTGTCACATATCTCTCGCTTTCATGGCCAAAAACAGCCCTTTTTGGGGAGGATTGTTACTTTTTTGCCACAACCCATCTGTTTGTTAAGGTTCTGTGCGAGCCCGAGTGAACCAATGAAATCAAGTTGATCCGATCGGGGGGCTGATATTTCGCTCTGCAAGGGGGTGCATAAAGCCATTTTGGTGCCGGTTTGGCACACATCACGCTTTTCTCTTGCCACTGATATGATTGGGGTATAAAAAGGCGGTATCTGAGCGGCCATTGAAACGGCTGTTTATGCAAACAAAGTGCTGAAAAATACGCAAAGAGCGAATAAAAATAGAGCGAATCCCCTGCAGACCCTCGTTCTGTATTGTTTTTTCACTATCCGGGTGATATTTTCGCTGAAGGTTGCCATCGGTTAACTTTTTGTTAAATGGACGATGGTTGAGTCACGCCCCTGCGGCGTCTAGGGACAGACAAGGTTGTAATGGATGAGCGACGTTGCCGCACTGGAAGTACGTGATCTGCACAAATATTTTGGCACCCACGAAGTGCTCAAGGGCATCGACATGACCGCCCACAAGGGGGATGTGATCTCCCTTATCGGCTCCTCCGGCTCGGGGAAGTCGACCTTTCTTCGCTGTATCAATCTGCTCGAAACCCCCTCATCCGGCACCGTCTCGCTCCATGGCGAGCTGATTGCCATGAAAACCAACCGGGCCGGTGAGCGGCAGCCACAAGACATGCGTCAGGTGGAGCGGATCCGCAGCCGGCTGGCCATGGTGTTTCAAAGTTTCAACCTCTGGTCACACATGACCATCATGCAGAACATCATCGAAGTGCCGATCCAGGTGCTCAAGGTGCCCCGTGCCGAGGCGATCGCCAGAGCCGAGCATCTGCTCAACCGGGTCGGGCTGTGGGAGCGGCGCGACTACTATCCCGGTCACCTTTCCGGTGGTCAGCAGCAGCGGGCGGCTATTGCCCGTGCGCTGGCGGTGGAGCCCGAGGTGATGCTGTTTGACGAACCCACTTCGGCGCTGGATCCCGAGCTGGTGGGGGAGGTGCTCGGCCTGATGCGCGAGTTGGCCGAAGAGGGGCGCACCATGCTGGTGGTGACCCATGAGATGTCGTTTGCCCGTGATGTATCGAACAAGGTGATGTTTCTGCATCAGGGGCGGGTGGAAGAGGAGGGCAACCCCAAGGAGATTTTTGCCCATCCCAAGTCTGAACGGTTCAAGCAATTTATCTCCTCCATCTACTGATGGCGGGATGCCGACTTATCCAATCAACTGTTTTATCAAGGAGAGATACATGAACAAGCTGATGCTGGCGACAGCCGTAGTCACTGCCCTCGCGTCCGGTAGCCTGATGGCCAAGGAGTGGAAAGAGGTGCGGATCGGGGTTGAGGGTGCCTATCCCCCCTTCTCCTGGACCGAGCCCAGTGGTGAGGTGAAAGGCTTCGATATCGACATCGCCAACGCCCTGTGCGAAGAGATGAAGGTGAAGTGCACCCTGATCAAACAGGATTGGGACGGCATCATTCCGGCGCTGCTGTCGCGCAAGTTTGACGCCATCATCGCCACCATGGACATCACCGCCGAGCGCAAGAAGAAGGTGGACTTCTCCCAGAAGTACCAGCACATTCCGGCCCGTTTCGCCGCCAAGAAGGGCACTGACGTGCAGCTCGACAAAGCCTTTATGGAAGGCAAGTCTGTCGCGGTGCAGCGTGCGACCTCCATGGATACCTTTATTACTGACAACTTCCCTAACGCCAGCATCAAGCGTTACGGCACTGCCGATGAAGCTTATCTCGATCTGAAATCCGGTCGTGTGGACTATGTGCTGGCTGACTCTGCCGCCATCACCGACGGCTTGCTGAAGAAAGAGGGCGGTGAGGCCTTCGAATTCGTCGGCCCGAAACTGACCGATCCCAAATGGTTTGGCGAGGGTGCCGGTATTGCGGTGCGCAAGGCTGACAAGGATCTGAAAGAGAAATTCAACGCCGCCATTCTGGCGCTGCGTGCCAACGGCAAGTACAAGGAAATCAACGACAAGTACTTCGAGTTCGACGTTTACGGCGAGTAAAGGCAGTGCCCTCTCCCTTTGGGAGAGGGCAGGGTGAGGGGACTTGTGACGTTTTGCTCAACGACAAGTAACAGGCCGTTCGGCTCACCTCGTCAGTCGTCATCGGGCCCGTTCTCTCCGTGTGGAGCGATGGGCCCTATTAATTGCAATGGAGCTGCATCTGGCTGTGTTGAAAGATGTGGGTTCTCTTGTTGTTCAGAGGCATCAGCCCACTCGATAAGTTGCAATGGAGCTGCATATGTTTGATTTGAAAGGATACGAAGCCTCGCTGTTGGAGGGCGCCTGGGTCACCCTGGAAGTGGCGCTGGCCTCCCTGCTGCTGGCGTTGCTGCTGGGGATGCTGGGGGCGCTGGCCAAACTCTCTCCCTATAAATGGGCCCGGGCCATCGCCACCGGCTACACCACCATCATTCGCGGTATCCCCGATCTGGTGCTGATGATGCTGCTCTTCTTTGGCGGCCAGGTGCTGATCAACGGCATCTGCAGCTGGGTCAACGAGACTTACAACAGCTGGTTGCTGGAGAGCAATCCCAATCAGGAGTGGGTCTCCCTGCTCCCCGACTATATCGATATCAGCCCCTTTGTGGCCGGGGTGGCGACCATCGGCTTTATCTTTGGTGCCTACATGACCGAGACCTTTCGCGGCGCCATTCTGGCGGTGGACAAGGGCGAGCTGGAGGCTGCCCGTGCCTTTGGCATGCGGGCAACCCAGGTGTTTGTGCGGATCCTCTTCCCCCAGATGATGCGCCACGCCCTGCCGGGGTTTGGCAACAACTGGCTGGTGCTGCTGAAAACCACCGCGCTGGTCTCCATCATCGGCCTTGATGACATGGTGCGCAAAGCCTCCTTGGCGGCGGGATCGACCCAGCAGCCCTTCACCTTCTACATGGCGGTGGCGCTGATCTTCCTGATCTTCACTGCAGTCTCCACCTCGGCGCTCAAGTGGGCCGAGCGTCATTACGCCATCAAGACGAGGTAAGCCATGTCGTACTCAATGCGGTCATCCGTTTACTGTGATCGTCGCGGTGCCAGTGCCGAGCGTCACTACATCACGATAAAGACGAGGTAAGCCATGGATTTCTCAATCATTCTCCAAGAGTGGCCCACCTATTGGGAGGGGCTCTATACCACCGTCTGGCTGGTGGCGGTCTCGCTGATCCTTGGGCTGATGCTGGCGGTGCCCATGGGCATCCTGCGCAATAGTCGCAACTGGCTGATCAAGGGGCCGATCTGGGCCTATATCTACTTCTTTCGTGGCACCCCGCTGCTGGTGCAGCTCTTTATCATCTACTACGGCGCCGCCCAGTGGGAGTGGCTGAAGAACAGTGCAGCCTGGTCGCTGTTTGCGGAGGCGTGGTTCTGCGCCCTGCTGGCCTTTACCCTCAACACCGGCGCCTACACTGCCGAGATTGTGCGCGGGGCGGTACAGAATATGCCGCGCGGCCAGATTGAGGCGGCCAACGCCTTTGGCATGAGCCGCTGGCAGACCCTGACCCGGATCATTTTGCCCAACTCGTTTCGCCGGGCACTGCCGGCTTACAGCAACGAGGTGATCTTTATGCTGCAAGGGTCGGCGGTGGCAGGCATCATCACCATCGTTGATTTGACCGGCGCGGCGCGGATCATCAACTCCCGCTACTACAGTCCGTTCGAGGCATTTTTGACTGCCGGGCTGCTCTATATGCTGCTTACCTTTGTTATCGTCTGGCTGTTCAAGAAGTGGGAAGCGCGCTGGCACGCTCACCTGCGCCCGCGCAATGTGTAAGGGTTGATCTGCCAAGATGACCGAAAATGGCCCCGCCTGTTGCAGGTGGGGCCATTTTTCATCTTCTTCGGCTTTTTTCATCTTCTTCGGCTGTCCGCCCGGTTTGCCAAATGGCAGCCGAGCAGGGAGAATGCAGCACTCCCGAGCGCAGCCAGCCGTTGGCTGCGTGCCTTATCCCCCAGTTCCCGAGGTTTTATGTACCGGATATTGTTTGAGCATCCCGCTTTCCTGGTTATCGACAAGCAGCCCGGCATCGGCATGCACGACGAGAAGGGCGACGGGGAGGCGGTCAATCCGGGGCTGGTCAATCGGGTGAAGGCCGATACGGGGCTCACCCTCTATCCGGTGCACCGGCTGGACAAGATGACCTCCGGGCTGGTGCTGCTGGCCCGCACCACAGAAGCGAATCGCGAGCTGAGCATGGCTTTTGCGGCCCGCGAGGTGAGCAAGCAGTATCTGGCGCTCTCCGATTGCAAACCCAAGAAGAAGCAGGGTTGGGTGAAGGGGGATATGCAAAAGGGGCGCGGCGGCAGCTGGATGCTGGCGCGCACGCTGGAAAACCCCGCCATCAGCTGGTTCGATTCTGTCTCGGTGCGCGAGGGGCTGCGGCTCTACCGCATCAAGCCGCAGACCGGCAAGACCCACCAGATCCGGGTTGCCCTCAAAAGTATCGGCGCGCCCATTCTGGGGGATGAGCGCTATGGCGGCACGCCAGCCGAGCGGGGCTATCTGCACGCCTGGCGGCTCAGCTTCACCCTGGCGGGGGAGCCGTTCGATTTTATCTGCCCGCCCGATGTGGGGAGTGAATTTGTCACCCCCGAGCTCACTGCCGCCATCGCTACCCTTGCGCCCTGATGCTTATGCGCACTGAGCCTGATGCCATGATCCATTCATCGATAGCGCGTGAGCCTGATGGGGGCACTCCGCGCTGGATCCTGGCCGACTTTGACGACACTCTGGCTCCCGGCGACAGCCACGCCGGTCTGCTGCGCTATCTTCTGCGCCGCCGGATCTGGCCGCTGCTGCTGTTGCCGGTGATTGCGCTGGGTGGGTTGGTCTATCTTGTTCCCAGCCAGCGGCGGCGCGGTATCTCCCTTATCTGGTGGGCCATCACCTTTGGGCTCTCCCCTTTGGGGTGGCGCAAGCTGGTGCGTGACTATTGCCGCACCAGGCCGGGGTTGTTTCGTCAGGCTCGCGATCTGCTGCAAAGCGAGGGCGCGCGCTGCTGGGTGATCTCCGCCAGCCCCTGCGCGCTGGTGCGAGCACAACTTTATCAGCAACTGCCCGGCCAGCTGCCCCACCGGATCATTGGCTCGCGGATGCACTACCGGTTCGGCGGCCTGATGCCGCGCTTCTATTGCCAGGGTCAGCACAAGCTGCTGCCGGAGATCTGCGCCCTCAATGCCGAGCTGGCCCTGAGCGACAGTCTGCACGATCTGCCGCTGCTGGCGTTGGGGAAAGAGGCATGGTTGATCAATCCCACCCCGGAGCGATTGCAAAAAGCCCGGGCCCGCTTGCCCCAGCTGATGGTCAAGAATTGGCAGCTGTAAGGCAAAGCTGACAGACCAGCGGGTCGTCACCGGTTGATCCGCAAGGCTGCGGCTTTAACGTCACAATCTATTTACATCTTTTGCCCGCCAAGCCCCCACAACTATCTGCGACCTGCCTCTTCTCTTCCTGCTACGTCCTGCTTCTAATGAAACAAGTTGTTAACACTTGCCGCGCCAAGTCGCCCGGCAATTCGTTTTAACCTGTTTAGAGCAAGGAGCGCCCGATGAATGCCACCTCTTCCGCCACCCATACCATCAATCCGCTGAGCTCTAATCCGTTAGGGACGGACGGCTTCGAGTTTGTCGAGTACACGGCCCCCGATGCCAAAGGGATTGCCGCCCTCAAGAGCCTGTTTGTCTCGCTCGGGTTTGCCGAGGTCGCGCAGCACAAGCACAAGCAGTGCTGGCTCTACCGGCAGGGGGACATCAACTTCGTGGTCAATGCCGAGCCCCACTCCCAAGCCGAACAGTTTGCCAGCCTGCACGGGCCGAGCGTCTGCGGCATGGCGTTTCGGGTGAGCGATGCGGGCAAGGCCCAGCAGTTCGCCGTCGCCAAGGGGGCCAAGCCCTTTGTCGGCAAGATTGGCCCGATGGAGCTCAATATTCCCGCCATCTACGGTATCGGCGAGAGCACTCTCTCCTTTGTCGACCGTTATGGCGACAAGGGCTCCATCTATGATGTGGATTTTGTCTTCTACCCCGACTGGCAGGCCCGGATGGCAGAGGTAGATGCCGGTCTTATGGAGATCGATCACCTGACCCATAACGTGCATCGCGGCAATATGGATGTCTGGTCCAACTTCTATGAGCGGATCGGCAACTTCCGCGAAATTCGCTACTTCGATATCGAGGGCAAGCTGACCGGGCTGCATTCACGCGCCATGACCGCCCCCTGCGGCAAGATCCGCATCCCCATCAACGAGTCGGCGGATGACAAGTCCCAGATTGAGGAGTACCTGCGTCAGTACAAGGGGGAGGGGATCCAGCACATCGCCATGGCCTCCAGCGATATCTACCACACCATCCGCACCCTGCGCAGCCGCGGTACCGGCTTTATGCCGACGCCCGATACCTACTACGAGAAGGTGAACAGTCGGGTCGAGGGGCATCAGGAGGATCTGGCGGCCCTCAAAGAGCTGCGCATCCTCATCGACGGCTCCCCCACCAAGGATGGCATTCTGCTGCAGATCTTCACCGATACCGTGATTGGCCCGGTCTTCTTCGAGATCATCCAGCGCAAGGGCAACGAAGGGTTTGGCGAGGGCAATTTCAAGGCGCTGTTTGAATCGATAGAGCTGGACCAGATCCGCCGCGGCGTGCTGGATGGCGGTGAGGATGAGAAGGGTGCCCGCAAAGAGGGAGCGAGCGATGCGTAACTGGATTAACTTTCCCCACCGGGAGGGAACCCACTCCCGACAGGCTCATGCCGACCTGCCGGAACAGGCCATCTATGAGCGCGAGCTGGGGCGAAGCGGCTTTTTCGGCCCCGCCACCCACATGCACCACAAGCATGCCCCCACTGACTGGATCAGTTGGGAGGGGCCGCTGCGGCCACGGCTGTTTGACCTCAATGCCCTCCAGGAGGAGGTAAGCTCGCTCTCTCCCTGGGTGGCTCCCGACATTCTCAGCAACCCCCACTGCCGCTATCGCATCTGGCGGCTCTCCGAGGCGATGCCGTTTCTGGTGCGCAACGCCGACGGCGACGAGCTGCTCTTTATCCACGAGGGGAGCGGCGAGTTCTTCTGCGATTACGGCCATCTGACTCTGCGGGACGGCGACTACGTGGTGATCCCCCGTGGCACCATGTGGCGCATTGAACCCGCATCGCCCATGTTCATCCTGATGATCGAGGCGACCAACGACAGCTATCAGCTGCCGGACAAGGGGCTGGTGGGCAATCACGCCATCTTTGACTCGGCGGCGCTCGATGTGCCCGCCATCAACGCGCGCTTTTTGGCCCAGCAAGATGAGAACCCCTGGTCGCTGCAGGTGAAACGCCACGATCAGGTGTCGGTCATCACCTGGCCGTTCAACCCTCTGGATGCGCAAGGGTGGCACGGCGACTTGTGCGTGGTGCGCCTCAACTGGCGGGATATCCGCCCGCTGATGAGCCACCGCTACCATCTGCCGCCGTCGGCCCACTCCACCTTTGTGGCGAGCCGCTTCGTGATTTGTACCTTCGTGCCGCGCCCCATCGAGAGCGACCCTGGCGCCCTCAAGGTGCCCTTCTATCACAGCAATGATGACTACGACGAAGTGCTCTTCTACCATGCCGGGGACTTCTTCAGCCGGGACAATATTGAGCGGGGCATGGTCACCTTTCACCCCGCCGGTTTTACCCACGGCCCTCATCCCAAGGCGTTTGCGGCGGGGCGGGCCTATGCCAAAAAGTTCACCGACGAGGTGGCGGTGATGCTCGATACCCGCGATGCGCTCCATGTCGGCAGTCTGTGCGAAGGGATCGAGAACCCCCGGTATGTCTCCAGCTGGCAGCGCCCGGACGCTGCTGCCAGCAAATAAGGAATCGCTTATGAAATTGGCAACATTGAACAATGGCAAGCGCGATGGCGCTTTGGTGGTGGTCAGCCGGGATCTGACCCGGGCGGTGCGGGTGAGCGAGATTGCCCCCACCTTGCAGGCCGCCCTCGACGAGTGGGCCGAGGTTGCCCCCAGGCTTGAGGCGGTCTATCAGCAGCTTAACGAGGGCCGTATGGCCGAGGCGTTCCCTTTTGACGAAGCGTCTTGCCTCTCTCCGCTGCCCCGTGCCTACCAGTGGGCCGATGGCAGTGCCTACGTCAACCATGTGGAGCTGGTGCGCAAGGCGCGTGGCGCCGAGATGCCCGAGAGCTTCTGGCACGATCCCCTGATGTATCAGGGGGGCTCCGACAGCTTTCTCGCCCCCCGTGGCCCCATCGTGATGGGATCTGAGGAGTGGGGGATCGATTTCGAGTCGGAGGTAGCCATCATCACCGACGACGTGCCGATGGGAGTAAGCCCGCAGGGGGCCGCCAGCCACGTCAAGCTGCTGATGCTGGTCAACGACGTGAGCCTGCGCAACCTGATTCCGGGGGAGCTGGCCAAGGGCTTTGGCTTCTTCCAGTCCAAACCGTCGAGCGCCTTCTCGCCGGTGGCCATCACCCCGGACGAGCTGGGCGATGACTGGCGCGATGGCAAGGTGCTGCTGCCCCTGCGCACCCATCTGAACGGCGCCCTGTTTGGCGCACCAGACGCCGGGGTGGATATGACCTTCAGCTTCTTCGAACTGATTACCCATGCCGCCAAGACAAGACCGCTCGGGGCGGGTTGCATCATCGGCTCGGGCACCGTCTCCAATTACGATCGCAGCGCCGGTTCATCCTGCATCGCCGAGCGCCGCATGCTGGAAATTCTTGATTGTGATCAAGCTACAACCCCCTATTTGCAGTTTGGTGATAGAGTGTCGATCGCGATGGAAGGTCGCTCTGGCCAAAACCTGTTTGGCACCATCTCTCAACAGCTGGTGCCAGCGAGCGGTCAGGGAGGATGATGGCCAGCGCCGGTTGGCGGCAAGGATATTCCGGATATGTTCGGATCACGACGAGCCCTCAACCGGTGCCGGATACACAAGGAGGCAGGTGGCGAGCACCTGCCGGGCTTCGGGCCCAGATAAAAAGCAGGGATAGATTATGTTGCAGTTGTTTGGCTATTGGCGTTCGTCGGCAAGTTTTCGGGTGCGGATCGTGTTGCAGCTCAAGGGGCTCACTTATGAGCAGCATCCAATCAATTTGCGGCAGGGCGAGCAGCGCGAGAAGGCCTATCGCCGGATCAACCCCCAGGGGCTGGTGCCGTTTTTGGTGGATGGCGATGTGCAGCTGGGCCAGTCGGTTGCCATCATGGAGTACCTCGACGAGACCTATCCCGCCTACTCCCTGATGCCCTCGGCCCCCGAGGCGCGGGCCAGGGTGCGCCAGATCGTCAACATGATCGCCTGCGACATTCACCCCCTCAACAATCTGCGGGTGCTCAACTATCTGGAAGAGCACTTCAGGGCCAGCAAAGCACAGGAAGCGGACTGGTATCGCCACTGGATTGACGAGACCTTCACCGCCCTCGAGCAGCTGTTGATGACCACTGCTGGCGTCTACTGCGTCGGCAACGAAGTGACCCTGGCCGACTGCATGCTGGTGCCCCAAGTCTACAATGCCCGCCGCTACGAAATGACCCTGGACGATTACCCCACCATCTGCCGCATCGTCGCCAACTGTGAGCAGTTGCAGGCCTTTATCAAGGCGGCCCCTGCCAGTCAGCTGGACGCGCAGTGACAATCTGACTTAACGAACATCGCGGGATGGCGTCAGCACGCCATCCCGCGCGCCATCTCCCCTCATCTCTTCATTTCCCCCCTCTCTGTGTTCCTTGCGCGCCTCGTGTTGACGTCTGAATGTCGACAGGAATCCCGTGCTTGTCACACTTATCGATATTTTTAATTGTTCTGCGCCACCTCGTTGGTGTTTTGAGTTGCCAATCACACTTGTGCCAGTTGATTAGGCCTAGTATCGCCACGCCTGCGTAACAGGGGAAAGGAGAGATACGAACAGGTCGCCTATCAGGGGCTCCGGGGTCTCTCTACTTTCCACGATCTGTTCGCACCTCTCTTTTTCATTTTTACGGTTTGATGGCCCGCACTGCCCGGCCCGTGTCACTGCGGTGATCCCTTGCGACAGCGGCAGGTCGGCTGGCGAGCCACCGTTCATTTGCAACCACTCTGTGCAACAAGGAGATCTCATGCATTCCTTCAAAAAGTGCGTCGTCGCACTCTCCATCAATCTTGCCCTCTTCTCGTCGGCGTTCGCCTGCACCACCTTGCTGGTTGGCAGCGAGGCCAGCGCCGATGGCTCCATGATGGTGGCCCGCAGCGCCGACAGCGATGCCCTGAAAGCCCAGCATTTTGTGATCCATCCGGCCAAACAGGGGCAGAGCGGTGTTCACAGCTCCAAAGCCCATAATGGCGCCAATGATTTCAGTTACCCCTTGCCGAAAAATTCCCTGCGCTATACCACTGTGCCGAACTGGAAGACCCAGCTGCACGGCGCCACCGGGTTCAATGAGAAGGGGGTAGGGGTGAGCGGCACCGAGTCGATTTTCGCCTCACCCGAAGCGCTCGCCGTCGACCCTTATGTGGAGGACAAGGGGATCACCGAGGATGACATTCCCGATGTGCTGCTCTCCCGGTCAACCTCGGCCCGCGAGGCGGTAGCCCTGCTTGGCAACATCATCGAGACAATCGGTGCAGGAGAGGGATTTGGCGTCGCTGTGGTGGATGATAACGAGCTCTGGTATCTGGAGACCGCCACCGGCCACCACTGGATGGCGCAGCGCTTGCCGAAAAATCACTACTTTGCCACCGGCAATCAGGGCCGCCTGCAGCAGTATGATCCGGCCAGTGCCGACATGATGGGCTCGAAAAATCTGATTGAATTTGCCACCGAGAAGGGGCTCTACCATCCGCAAAAGGAGGGGGCATTCAACTTCTCGAAAGCCTATACCCGCGATGACGAACGGGATCGCAGCTATAACGATCCGCGAGTCTGGACCATCCAGCAGATGTTCAACCCCTCGCTCAAGCAGGCGGTGGATGCCGGTCGTCAGTTCCCGGTCACCTTGACCCCCGAGAAGAAGATGACGCTGGAGGAGGTCAAGGCGGTGCTGCGCAATCACTATGATGGCACCGAACACGATCCTTACAGTAAGGGGTTGAACGGTCAGGAGCCGTGGCGCCCCATCAGCGTATTTCGCACCTACGAGTCCCACGTGATGCAGGTACGCCCCTGGATGCCGCGCGAGGTGGGGGAGGTGACCTATGTGGGCCTCGGCATGGCGGATCTGACCGCCTTCGTTCCCTACTACAGCGGTCTGGAAGCCTATCCGGCGCACTATGCCATGGGCAGCGACAAGGCCGACAGCGACTCCATCTACTGGAAATATCGCAAGCTGCAGACCCTGGTGATGACCGATTACCCCAAACTGGCACCCATGGTGAAGCAGGCGTACCAGAGCTGGGAGGCGAAGATCGCCAAAGAGCAGAAAGAGATGGAAGCCAACTATCTGAAAACGGTCAAAACCGACAAGGCCGCCGCCAACAGCATGCTCAACGACTTCAATCTGCGGGTGATGCAGGAAGCCGAAACGCTGACCGACGATCTGACCAACCAGATCTTCACGGTGCGCACTCAAGATATTCAGGCCGATATCTTCTTCGCCAACAAGGCGAAAAAGGATTAACCGCGACGCACTCATCATGCAGAAGGAGGGGCTGCGGTCGGTTTGAGCCGCCGCCGGGCTGACCGGCCCCCAGCTCACTTTTCCTCTATCGATGCCGGAGCCTGTGCTCTGGCATTTTTTCTCTATGAGATCCCGCCAATGTGTCTGGCCTGGGTAGTGGATTGTGCTACCAAATACGAAATTGGATGCTTTCATTCAGGTTTTTATTTCGCCTTTCGGTATATCAGTCATGTGATCAACTACCCATTTTTGGCTATTTGGTGGGTTTTATGCATCTTTCCTGTGTTATTTATCACTACCCATTGATTCGACTGTGATGGGCACTCTCTTTATCCAGCTCATTTTTTCTCGTTAATCCAAGGCGTTATCGCTTCATCAGACGGCTGTTTGCAGAAAAAGGCGGCTGCTTTCTGAATAAGGTGACCGCGCCGTCGGATCTCGTCACTGCATCATATCCGTCACTACTCACAGGACTACCGCAATGCATATTGTCGACAGATTTTTGGGATATACCGCAATCAATACCACTACCAATCGTGAAGCGGGGGCCGCCGGAGTAATGCCCTCTTCACCGGGCCAGCGGGTGCTGGCTGACAAGGTGGCGCAGGAGCTGATCGCCCTGGGGCTGACCGTGGAGGTGGCGGATAACGCCATCCTGACCGCCACTCTGCCCGCCAATGTGGCAGGAGATCTGCCCACAGTGGCGTTCTTTGCCCATCTTGATACCAGTGCCGAGCACACCGCCGATACCCATGCCCAAGTGGTGAGCTATGAAGGGGGGGATATCTGCCTCAATGCCGAGCAGCAGATCACCCTGCGCCAGAGCGAGTTCCCGGAGCTTGCCAATTACGCCGGTGATCAGATCATCGTGACCGATGGCACCAGCCTGCTGGGGGCCGATGACAAGGCGGCCATCGCCGCCATCGTCAATGCCGTGGCCTATCTGCAGGCGCATCCTGAGATCCCCCATGGCACCATCAAAATTGGTATGGTGCCAGATGAGGAGCAGGGGCTGCGGGGAGCCAAGGCGTTTGATACCGAACGTTTTGGCGCCGACTTTGCCTATACCCTCGACTGCTGCGGCATTGGCGAGCTGGTCTATGAGAACTGGAATGCGGGTGATGCGGAGTTTGTTTTTCACGGTGCTTCGGCTCACCCCATGTCGGCCAAGGGCAAGCTGAAGAACTCCCTGCTGATGGCCCACAAGTTCATCGCCATGCTGCCGGGGGGCGAAGCACCGGAATATACCGAAGGGCGTGAGGGCTACTACTGGGTCAAGCAGATGCAGGGCAACAGCGCCAACACCGTGCTCAAGCTGGATGTGCGCGACTTCACCGAGCAGGGGTATCAGCAGCGCATGACCCTGCTCGACACCCTTGGCAAGAGCTGTCAGGCCCTGTGGGGCGAGCAGAGCGTGAGTTACAGTTTGAGCGATCGCTACAGCAATGTATTCAACAGCCTGCAGGGGGAGAACCGCTATCCCATCGAACTGGCGCTGGCCGCTTACGAGACGCTGGGGATCACCCCCAAGCCCATCCCGATGCGCGGCGGTTATGACGGCGCAGTGCTCTCCCAGAAAGGATTGCCCTGCCCGAACCTCTTCACCGGTGCCCACAACTTCCACTCCATCTACGAGTACCTGCCGGTCAAATCTCTGGAAGCGGCCAGTGCCGTGGTGATCGAGATAGTCAAGCTCACCCACGCCCGTTTCAGCCGCTAAGGAGTCGTCATGTTTCAGGTAGTTATTGCTGTACTGGTCATCGTTCTGGTGGCCAGATTGATCCTGAAAGGCTATCGGGCCGAGCCGGTGCTGTTTGCCGCCGGTCTGGTGCTGATGGTGGCAAGCCAGCTGGCAGGGTGGGGCAGTGTGTTGCCCAAAGGGGTCGAGAGCACCGGCATTGCCCTGTTTGATCCCTTCGAGGTGATGCGGGATCTCTTCAGCTCGCGGGCGGCGGATCTGGGTCTGATGATCATGGCGCTGATGGGCTTTGCCCATTACATGGATCATATCGGGGCCAATGATGCGGTGGTGCGGATTGCCATCCGTCCGCTGCGCCGGTTGCGCTCCCCCTATGTGTTGCTCTTCTTCTCCTACCTGCTGGCCAGCGCGCTGCAACTGGCGATCCCCTCGGCGACCGGTCTGGCGGTGCTGTTGATGGCGACCCTCTTCCCCATCATGGTGGGGCTGGGGCTCTCTGCGGCCTCGTCGGCCGGGGTGATTGCTACTTCTCTCGGGGTTGCCTATACCCCGACTGCCATCGATGCCATTCGGGCGACCGATGCGGTGGGCATGGGCCATAACGTGATCGAGTATGTCTACACCTATCAGGGCCCCGCTGCGCTGGCGACCGTGCTGGTGGTGGGCTTGATGCACGTATTCTGGCAGCGTCGCTGCGATCGGCTCGATGGGCACCAGCATCAGGGGCCGGCTGTGGTGGACGAGTCGGCGAAAGAGGTTGGTGTACCGGGCTTTTATGCCATCTTGCCGATGCTGCCGATCATCATGGCGGTGGGGTTCTCCTCCCTGTTTGTGGATCACATCAAGCTCAACGTCATCACCATCGTCATGATCTCGATGTTTATCAGCATGGTGGTGGAGGCGGCCAGAACCCGTGACATGAAGCAGGTGTGCGGTGGTTTCAGCCACTTCCTCAATGGCATGGGGTCAGCATTCAGCAACGTGGTGGGGTTGCTGGTGGCGGCGGGGATCTTTGCCCACGGCATCAAGGTGCTGGGGGTAATCGATATCATGATTGTCGGCGCCGAGCATGTGGGGCTGCCTGCATTTGCCATGGCTATCGTCTTCGCGCTGGTCACCCTGGCGGCAGCCATCATCATGGGTTCCGGCAATGCCCCTTTCCTTGCCTTTGTCGAGCTGATCCCGCAGATCGCGGCCAGCATGGGGGTCAACACAGCCGCGATGATCCTGCCGATGCAGCAGGCCTCCCATATGGGGCGGGCCATGTCGCCAGTTTCCGGGGTGATTATCGCCGTCGCCAGCGGTGCCAAGCTGACGCCGTTTGCGGTGATCAAGCGTACCTCTGTGCCGCTGATGGCGGGCTTTGTCTTCCATACCCTGATCGTGGGGATCTTCTATCTGTAACGATGGATAGTGTGCACATGACGAAAAGCCTTCACGAAAGTGAAGGCTTTTTTTGTCTAACGGTTTCGATAACGGTTGAGCCTGCTTGGCTAAAAACGGTACTCGATATGGAGGGTATGGCTGTCGAGCCCCGGGTTCTTGTCATACATATAGGCGTTGGACATGTGCTCATACTGATAGCCGACCAGCCAATTTTTGGTGATGGCGTAACCGAGACCGATACCCAGTGTGAACTGGAAGGGGCCGCCGTAATCCTTGTAGCCGTGGCCGCGAGTACCAAATTGATGCTGATCGAGCCAGACCATTTCGCCGGGGAGCCAGGTCACCCAGTTACCCCATTGGCATTCAATGCGGGCTCCGCCTCCCAGTCTGGCGGTCTCTTCATCTTCTACCTTGAGGGTACCGCCACGTACCCCCAGCCCAAATTGGCAGCCTGAGTCCCCCCAACGCCAAAACATATGGTGGAACTTGGCGTCGGCGATTTTAATATCGAGTTTTTCATTGCTGAAGGCGTTGCCAAGCTGCAGCACCACTATATTGTCGTTGGCCATCACAGCCGGGCTGGTAAGCAATGCTGCCAGCAGGCCAATCCTTGAAAGAGTGTTAGCGTCCATGCCCCCTCCCGATCCTTGTTGTCATCGTGGTGATCCTGTTGATCACCCTTCAGGCATAGTCAATCGAAGCACACCCTGTCAATGAATGGTCATTAGGTAAAAAAATTAAATATTTATGAAAAATCAACTATCTGCGGCGGTCTGATGTGGTTTGGCGGGCGGGGATATGAAAAAGCCCTTCACCATGGTGAAGGGCTTTTTGCTATCTGGCGTTATCCGCTCGGGTTGCCCCGTTCGGGCTTAGTAGCCTTGCTGGTGCACGTCCATCACGGCGCGGCCGGACGGGTCGGCCATCTCTTTGAACTTGGCATCCCACTCCAGCGCAGTGGGAGTGGAGCAGGCGACCGACTTGCCGTAGGGCACGGTGCGGGCGGCGGCTTCCAGTGGGAAGTGCTCGTCGAAGATGGCGCGGTAGAAGTAGGCCTCTTTGGTGAGCGGGGTGTTGATGGGGAAGCGGAATGCGGCTGCTTCGAACATCTGATCCGTCACTTCGGTCTCGACCATCGCCTTCAGGCTGTCGATCCACGAATAACCTACGCCGTCGGAGAACTGCTCCTTCTGGCGCCACGCCACTTCGTGGGGCAGCAGCTCCTCGAACGCTTCGCGCAGTATGTGCTTCTCGATCTTGCCCTTGCCACACATCTTGTCAGCAGGTTGCAGGCGCATCGCCACGTCCATGAACTCCTTGTCGAGGAAGGGCACGCGACCTTCCACGCCCCAGGCGGCCATCGATTTGTTGGCGCGCAGGCAGTCATAGAGGTGCAAAGAGGCGAGCTTGCGCACGTTCTCTTCGTGGAACTCTTTGGCGTTGGGCGCCTTGTGGAAGTAGAGGTAGCCACCGAACAGCTCGTCGGAGCCTTCGCCGGAGAGCACCATCTTGATCCCCATCGCCTTGATGTAACGGGCCATCAGGTACATCGGCGTGGAGGCGCGGATGGTGGTGACGTCATAGGTCTCGAGGTGATAGATGACGTCGCGCAGGGCATCCAGACCCTCCTGCACGGTGAAGTGGATCTGGTGGTGGATGGTGCCGAGGTGATCGGCTACCTTGCGGGCGGCGGCGAGATCCGGCGAGCCTTCGAGGCCAACGGCGAAGGAGTGCAACTGCGGCCACCAGGCTTCGCTCTTGCCATCGTCTTCCACCCGACGGGCGGCGTAGATCTTGGTGATGGCGGAGATCACCGATGAATCCAGCCCGCCGGAGAGCAGCACGCCATAAGGCACGTCACACATCAGCTGGCGTTTGACCGCCGCTTCCAGCGCGGCTTTCAGCTCGGCCTTGTCACTGACGTTGTGCTCGACCGCGCCGTACTCCATCCAGTCGCGCTTGTACCACTGCTTAAGCTCGCCATCCTTGCTCCACAGGTAGTGTCCCGGCGGGAAGGTGTCGACGCTCTTGCAGACCGGCACCAGCGCTTTCATTTCGGAGGCGACATAGAAGTTGCCGTGTTCGTCGCGACCGGTATAGAGGGGGATGATCCCCATATGGTCACGACCAATCAGGTAGGCATCCTGCTCGGCGTCATAGAGGATAAAGGCGAAGATGCCGTTGAGATCGTCGAGAAACGCTGGGCCCTTCTCCTTGTAGAGGGCCAGCAGCACTTCACAGTCGGATTTGGTCTGGAACTGGAAGTCGACCTTGAGGTTCTTCTCCAGCTCTTTGTGGTTGTAGATCTCGCCGTTGACGGCCAATACGTGAGTGCGCTCGGGGTTGTAGAGCGGCTGGGCGCCATTGCCCGGATCGACGATGGCCAGGCGCTCGTGCACCAGAATGGCTTTGTCGGAGCTGTAGACGCCGGACCAGTCAGGCCCGCGGTGACGCAGTCGCTTGGACATCTCCAGTGCCGATTTGCGCAATAGAGCCGGGTCGGTTTTGATGTCCAGAATGCCGAAAATAGAACACATTGGCGGTAATCCTCTTGATTTTTATATGAGCCCCCCACGTCCGGGCTCGAAATTCCATTTACATTCCTCGTCAGACACAATGCCTAGCGGAAAAACCTTTTGCAAGCGGGAAAACCGCAGAAAATCATGCCGTAAGCGTCAAGCAGATCAACAGGATAAGGGCTGCTGCAACAGGGCAGGGTGACGTGAACGTCAAGCCGAGGCGGGTTCGAAGATCACATAAACCTTGCGACAGGGGGTGAGGGTCTCCCACTCCCCGACAAAGCCGGCGGGAATGACGAATTGATCGCCGGGTTTGAGGGCAAGCTGGCCGCCCTGACTGTCGTGGATCACCACATCCCCCTCCAGCAGCTGGCAATACTCGTGCTCGGTGTAGTGAATGGCCCAGCGGCCGGGCTCGCAAGCCCAGAAGCCGACGTGAAACTGCTGGCTGGGATCGGAGTAGTGGTTCCACACCGTTTGCACCGGGTTGCCCGCTTTAATGCGCTCGGGGGCGGGCATCAGTGGGGTAGGGGCCGCTTCGTGGCGGTCGAGCAGGATCCAGTCGTTGAGGGTCTTCATGGTGCCTCCCTGGCAATGAGATATAAAAGCGGGGCCATCCCGGCCCCGCGTTCGTTTTATTAAACGAGGTTGTGCATAACTTAAACGATGCTTCTCTCCTTGCCAAGTGTCCTTGCCAAGCCCCCGATGCCAGTGCTCAGCGCGGCTGCAAGCGGCGGATCACATGGCGGGCAAAGCCGCTGCCCGCTTCGTTGTAGACGTTGAACACCGCATCCACCCCCTGCTCCTGCAGGGAGGCGATATCATCCTCGAAGCGGACGATGGCGGCGATTTTGCCGCTAAATCCGTGGCTGCGCAGCTTCTCGATGGCGTAGAGGTTACCCGAGTGGTGGGGCATCGCCAGCAGCACCAGATTGACCTGATTGGAGAGCAGCACCTTGTCCCAGAAGTCGGTATCGGTGGCATCCCCCTCGATGACGTTCATCCCCTGTTCGCGCAGGGTGGGCAGCTTCTCGCTGTCGTTTTCCACCCCGAGGATGACGTTGCCGTATTTGTTCTCCAGCTCGAAGTAGGCCCCCTGACCAATCCGCCCCATGCCGAGGATGATCACCTCGGCATCGCCCAGTTCGATGGGCCTGTCTTCCGGATGGAGGTTGCTCGCCTGCAATCCCCTTAGCCAATGGCCGATGCGGTGGTAAATGCGCTCGCTCTGGGCATTGAGCGGTGCCGAGATCATAAAGCTCGCCGCCAGCGCCAGCGAGACCGCCACCAGCCACTCGTGGGAGATCCAGCCCGCCTTGGCAGCGATGGCGGCAACGATCAGGCCAAACTCCGAGAAGTTGCTGAGCGCCAGGGTAGAGAGCAGGGCGGTACGCACCCGCAGGTGGGCGCCGCTATAGACCAGATAGTAGAGGGCGCTTTTGAGCGGCAGGGCCAGCACCAGCGCCAGTGCCAGCAGCATGGTGTCGTGGGTCGGCAGGCCGTTGAGGCCGATGGTGAGAAAGAAGCAGACCAGAAAGAGGTCTTTGAGGTTAAACAGCGCCTTGGCCAGTCCCGCCGCCGCCGGATGGGAGGCGAGCAGCATGCCGACGATCAGCGCCCCGAGATCCGGTTTGAGCCCGACCACTTCAAAACCGGCGGCTCCGACGACCAGTGCCAGAAATACCCCGAACAGTACCTGCAACTCACCGTGACCAGCCCGCTCCAGCAGTTTGAACAGCAGCGGGCGCAGCAGCGGCAATCCCAGCACCCAGAGCGCCCAGATGCTGGGCCACTTACCGCTGGAAAACGCCAGAAAGGCCACGGCGAACACGTCTTGCATGACCAGCACCCCGATGGCGATGCGGGCGTAGAGGGCATTCATGTCACTGCGATCTTCCAGCACCTTGACCGCAAAGACGGTGCTGGAGAAGGAGAGGGCAAAGCCCAGCAGCAGCGCCAGCTTCCAGTCCAGCGACAGGGCAAGGTGGAGCCCCAGCCCCTTGCAGACCAGCAGCACCACGGTAAAGAGCAGGGTGGAGAGCAGCAGGTGCAGGCTGGTGGTGCCCCACACATCACGCCGCATCAGGGTCTTGATATTGAGCTTGAGACCGATGGTGAACAGCAGCAGGGTGACGCCGAGATCGGCCACCTCGCTCAGGGCGGGGGTATTTTCATATCCCATGCCGTTGAGGATAAAACCGGCGGCCAGAAAGCCGAGCAGGGGGGGCAGGCCAATCAGATTGACCAGCATGCCGCAGCCAAAGGCCACGGCGATCAGAATGGGTTCCATAACAGATCCTGCAAGGGCAGGAGAGACCTGCCCTGTTTAACGCTTGGGTGGTGATTAGACGATATCGATGTCGACCACTGAGTCGAAAATATGGTTCGGCCTGAACGGCATGCGGTCGATATCCGCCACCTTGCTCACCCCGGAGAGCACCAGCACCGTCTCGAGACCGGCCTGAAAGCCCGCCAGAATGTCGGTGCGCAGGTTGTCGCCGATGATGATGGTGTCGTCGGAGTGGGCCTCCATCCGGTTGAGGGCCGCACGGATGATCCAGGCGCTCGGCTTGCCGACATAGAACGGCTTCTTGCCGGTCATCCGCTCGATGGGGGCGCACAGAGCGCCGCAGGCCGGGTGCATCATGGGGCCGTGGGTATCGGGGTTGGTGGCGATAAAGCGGGCCCCCTGATCGACGAACTTGGCGCCCAGCTGCATCATGGTCCAGTTGTAGTTGCGGGTCTCGCCCACCACCACGAAGTCGGGGTCGATGTCGGTGATGGTGAAACCGGCCTTGTAGAGCTCGTGGGTCAGCGCCCCTTCACCGATCACATAGGCCTTCTTGCCATCCTGACGCTTGAGGAAGTCGGCGGTGCCCATGGCGGAGGTGTAGAAGCTCTCCTCCGGCACTTCGATCCCGGCGGAGCGGAAGCGGTTTTGCAGATCTTTCTGGGTCTGGGCCGGATAGTTGGTCAGAAACAGCAGCTTGCTACCCTGCTCCAGCAGGCGGTGGACGAAAAGGTCGGCACCAGGGATGAGATCGTTATTGTGCAGGATGACACCGTCGATATCGCAGATGACGTTCTTCTTCATGAAAACTCCTTGTCAGGGCGCAGGCGAGCCGCCAATCGTTAAGATGTTCAATCATTTATGATTTTTGTGACGCCATTATAAGTCTGTTTGATGACAAGTCTCCCCTGTCTCGCCACTTGGGTGCACAATAAAGCTGCAGTCGGGTCAGTCTGGTGGAGGGGCTGACGCCGGATCACTTTGCTGATGGAGCCGTCGCTATGGACACCCCAATTCCCAAGCCAGTCACAACCGAACACCTCACCGCCGCGCAATTTATCGCCGGACTGCCGAAACTGGAGCTGCACCTGCATATCGAGGGCAGCCTCGAACCTGAGCTGATGTTTGAGCTGGGCCGCCGCAACGGTGTGCCGCTGCCCTGGCCAGACGTGGCCAGCGTGCGTGCCGCCTATGACTTTGACTGCCTGCAATCCTTTCTCGACCTCTACTATCGCGGTGCCAGCGTGCTGGTGACCGAGCAGGACTTCTTCGACCTCACCTGGGCCTATCTGGCGCGCTGCGCCGCCGACAAGGTGGTGCATGTGGAGATCTTCTTCGACCCGCAGACCCACACCGCCCGCGGCGTCTCTTTTGCCACTGTGCTCGGCGGCATCGAGCGGGCGCTGCAGACCGGAGAGCGGGAGTTTGGCATCAGCTGGCGGCTGATCATGAGCTTCTTGCGCCACCTCAGCGAAGAGGAGGCCTTTGCTACCTTGGCGCAGGCGGAGCCGTTCCTCGCCCGCATTCACGGCATCGGCCTCGACTCGGGGGAGAGGGGCAATCCGCCTAGCAAGTTTGCCCGGGTCTTTGCCCGCTGCCGCGAGCTGGGGCTGCCGGTGGTGGCCCACGCCGGTGAAGAGGGGCCCGCCGACTACATCTGGCAGGCGATCAACGAGCTGCACGTTTGCCGTATCGATCACGGAGTGCGCTCGGCAGACGATCCCGAGCTGCTGCGCTATCTGGCCGATACCCGGTTGCCCCTCACCGTCTGCCCCCTCTCCAACACCCGGCTCAAGGTGTTCGACCAGATGGCCCAGCACAATGTGCTGCGGCTGCTGGAGCAGGGGCTCTGCGTCACCATCAACTCGGACGATCCCGCTTACTTCGGCGGCTACATGGGGGCCAACTTTGCGGCGCTGGCCGATGGCCTCGGCGCGACCATGAGTCAGCTCTGCCGCTTGTCGCTCAATGCCGTTGAGGCGAGCTGGATCCCTCTGGCCGACAAGGCGCGGCTGACCCGGGAGATCCGCAGTTATGCCGAGACCCACGGGGTGATCCTGCACTGAGTCAGGCGCTAATGAAGTCGCGATGACATGCAGTAGATATAAAGAGAGGCCCGCCATTACTGGCGGGCCTCTCTCGTTTCAATGGCAGGTGTTGCTGCCGGGGGAGGTCAGCGTTACGCCACTCGCACCAGAAACTTCTCGCCCTGTCCTTCGCGCTTGAAGCGGTCGAGCAGGGTGGGCAGCTCCTCGAAGTTGCCGGCCACCAGCGGCGGCAGGGTCAGCTCGCCGCTCGCCATCTGCGCCATCATGGCGACACCGGCAGCCACCAGTCGGCTCCACTGCTTGTCGGTGCCAAAGGCGTGTTGAGCTCCGAGAGCAATCTCGTGTAATGAGAGGCAGTGGGCAAAGGCGGGCTGCGGATTGTGGGGGATGCGCCCGAGCACAGTCACCATATGGCCGTAGTAGCCAAGGGCAGGCAACAAGCTTTCTGCCTGCTGGCTGGAGACCAGATCGATGATCCCTTCGAACGGCTCATTGCCGTTGGCGGCCTGCAGGGTGGCCAGCCACTCTGGATCCCGATAATCGGCCACCCCCTGCACCCCGATCTGTTTGAGCCACTGATGGTGGCGTGGGCTGGCGCTGGCAAAGACACGAGCTCCCTGTTTAAGGGCCAGTTGCGCCGCAAAGCGGCCGACGCTGCTGCCTGCACTTGTGATGAGCAGCGCTTCCCCGTGCAGGCGCGGCAGCTTGGCCAGCGCCTGCCAGGCGGTGAGGCCGGGGCAGGGCAGGGCGGCTGCCGCCTCGTCACTCAGGGCATCGGGCACCGGCAGCAGGGCGCGGGCCGGTACCCGGGTGTGGCGGGCAAAGCTGCCGTGGTGGCGCAGGTCGGTGTGATAGGCGACCCGGGCGCCGAGGCGTAGATGGCTGACGTTGGCACCGAGCGCCACGATAGTGCCCATGCCGTCGACGCCGGGCACCTGACCGTCCTGCCAGTTGGAGTGGCCATATTCGATCAGCTTCCAGTCTACCGGATTGAAGGCGATGACCCGGTTGGCTACCAGCACCTCGTCAGGACCAAGGGGGGAGAGGGGCAGATCGGCGAGGGTAAGCTGGGTCGGTTCACCGGGGGCATGCCAGCACCAGGCTTGGGTGTGATTCATGAGGACTCCTTGCGAAACAGTGGGAGAGCTTAACGAGATGATTGCAACAGTAAGGCAGTCATAAGTATCACTGTTGCGAATGCGCAACAAGACAGCAGGCCCCAACCTGTGGGGCCTGCTTTAAGTGGCCGGTTGGCCATCGGCAATCAGCGGCTGGTGGTTGCGTCATCGGCCTGATAGACGGGGTAGTCGGTCAGCCCCTTCTCGCCGCCGCCAAACAGGGTGGCCGGATCATGGGGGGCCAGCGGATAGCCGTGGCGCAGCCGGTTCGGCAGATCCGGGTTGGCGACGAAGGGGCGGCCAAAGCCAATCATGTCGGCCCAACCCGCTTCGAGGGCGGCGCGCGCGCGGGCTCCATCATATTTACCGGCGTAGATCAGGGTGTTGGGGAAGGCATCCCGCAGACCCTGCTTGAAGTTCTCCGGCATCAGGGGGGCATCGTCCCAGTCCGCTTCGGCAATGTGCAGGTAGGTGACATTGAGCTGGCCCAGCAGGCGGGCGGCTGCCAGATAGGTTTCCTGCGGGTTGGCATCGACGGTGCCGTTGAGGGTGGTGAGCGGCGCGAGACGCACCCCAACCCGATCGGCGCCGATTTCGCTACTGACCGCTTCGGTCACCTCTTTGAGGAAGCGCAGCCGGTTCTCCAGTGAGCCGCCGTAACTGTCGGTGCGGGCATTGGACTCGGAGTCGAGGAACTGGTTGATGAGATAACCGTTGGCGGCGTGCAGCTCGATGCCGTCAAAACCGGCGCTGATGGCGTTGCGGGCCGCTTGGCGGAACTGGCCGATCACCTGCTCGATATCGCTCTGGGTCATGGCGCGCGGGGTGACGGTCTCGACAAAACCCGGCGCATCGCTGCCGTTATCGACGAACACCTTGACCCCCACGGCTGCAATGGCTGACGAAGAGATAGGCTGGGCGCCGCCGATGTTGTCGGGGTGGGTGACCCGGCCGACGTGCCAGAGCTGGGCGAACATGGTGCCCCCCTTGGCGTGCACGGCATCGGTTACCCCCTTCCAGCCGGCGATCTGCTCGGCGCTGTAGATCCCCGGTGTCCAGGCGTAGCCCTTGCCCATGGGGTCAATTTGGGTGCCTTCGCTGATGATCAGCCCCGCGTCGGCGCGCTGGGCGTAGTAGCTCGCCATCATGGCGTTGGCCACGTCACCGGGCTGACTGGCACGGGAGCGGGTCATGGGGGGCATGACGATGCGGTTGGCAAGGTGCAGCTGGCCGAGGCGCAGCGGGCAGAACAGGTGATCGTGGCTCATCTTGAGTTCCTGAGGGTGAGAGTGACGCCACTCTATGCCTGCATCTTGTTGTGAAAAAGAGGGGTAATTGCATAATTGAATTGCGAAAAATGCAGCAATCAGCCCAACCGGCCTTTAAACAGGGGAGGCTATCTATTTTGTGCCGGTTCCAGATGCAAAAAAAGAGGGCCGTGTGGCCCTCTTGTCATGATGGTGGGCAGCTTACACTGCCTGCGGGATCACCCGCACCCGCTCGATGCGCCGCTCGCTCACCTCGACGACCTCGAAGCTGAGTTGCTGCAGTTGCAACTGCTGGCCCGTGCTGGGCAGGATGCCAAAGTGGGAAAGCAGCATGCCTGCCAGGGTCACATACTCGTCGTTGTCACTTACCAGACCCTCGTGCTCCAGTACCTGCTCCACATGGTGGATGTTGGTACTGCCGTTGATCAGCCACCCTTCGCCATCGCGCACGATATCCGGGGTTTCGTCCTCGTCCGGCAGTTCGCCGACGATGGCCTCCAGCAGATCGTGGGTGGTGACCAGCCCCTGAATGACGCCAAACTCGTCGGAGACCAGAATAAGGCTCCCCTTGGCTTTACGCAGCTCTGCCAGCAGGCGGATCACGTTGATGGTCTGCGGCACGATAATGGGGTCGTTCTGCTTGGCCAATTCGCTTAAGGATTGCCCCTCGTTGAGGGCAAACAGCAGATCGCGGGCTTTAAGTACCCCGATCACCTCATCGAGATCCCCGTCGCAGATAGGGAACAGGCTGTGGGGCTCTCGCTGCAGCAGGGCGCGGATCTCGTCGTTGGAGTCGTTGATATCGATCCAGGCCATGTCTGAACGTGGGGTCATGATGGTGCGAATGGAACGCTCGGCCAGCGACAGCACACCGGTCACCATATAGCGCTCCTCTTCCCCAAAACTCAGCGGCGCAGGCGCTGGCGCATCCAGGTCGTCGTCCGGCTGATCCTGGTAGGCCTTGCTGCCCATCAGCTTGAAGATGGCGGCGGTAGTGCGCTCGCGCAGGGGCTGTTTTAATTCATGACGTTCGGCACTGCGCTGGGACAGTTGGTTGAAAAACTCGATCAGCACCGAGAAGCCGATGGCCGCGTAGAGGTAACCCTTGGGAATATGAAAGCCGAAGCCCTCCGCCACCAGGCTAAAACCGATCATCAGCAGGAAGCTCAGGCAGAGCACCACCACGGTCGGGTGGGCATTGACGAAGCGGGTCAGCGGCTTGGAGGCGAGCACCATCACCACCATGGCGATGGTCACGGCAGCCATCATGACGCCAAGGTGTTCCACCATGCCGACGGCGGTGATGATGGAGTCCAGCGAGAAGACCGCATCGAGCACCAGGATCTGGGCGATCACCACCCCAAAGCTGGCATAGGCGCCGACCGGGCCATCGTCATGGGGCTTGGCTTCCAGCCGCTCGTGCAGCTCGGAGGTGGCCTTGAACAGCAGGAACAGGCCACCTCCCATCAGGATCAGGTCCCGACCGGAGAAGGGGTGATCCCACAGATGTAAAATCGGGGTGGTCAGGGTAACCAGCCATGACATGACGCTCAACAGCGCGAGTCGCATCAGCAGGGCGAGGGAGAGACCGATGACGCGGGCTTTGTCCCGTTGGGCGGGGGGCAGTTTTTTCACCAGGATGGCGATAAAGACCAGATTGTCGATCCCCAGCACGATTTCCAGAATGATCAGGGTAAACAGACCAACCCAGATATGGGGATCCAGCAGCAATTCCATTGTGACGACCTCAATAAAAACAGACAGAGCAAACAGTGATCACGGCGCACGATGGCCGTAGTAAAAGCAAGGCAATGGCGTTATTCAGAGGCGCGGATTAAGCAGATAAAGAGAGTGCGTGAAGGGAATGAACGAAGAGCAACTTCGGGGATTGTCCATGATGGGCAATAAAACCTCGGGTGAAAAATGAGCCCTGATGATAACGATTGGCGCCAATTTGGCAAGCACAGCGTCAGCGGGACGTGATGGGGTAGTAGCAAGACTGGGGGAGGCGGCCAAGCCGCACTCCCCGTGCGGTTGTTACAACCAGCGCTTTTCGCGGGTGAAACAGACCGAGAGCCAGGCATCACCCAGGGTATCGCCGAGGCGAGACCAGAGCTCATGGCGCAAGGCATCCTGGCGATCCACCGACCACTCTTGATCCGGTGCAATCAGGATATTGAGCTCGAGATCAAAGCGCCGACCGCTCTTGGCCAGATGGCTGTAGCACTCGATGCCGTGGCGTTGGCGCAGCGCCTCGATTTCCCGCTCGACTTGACGGGGCACATCCCCCTTGGGGGCGATCTTCAACACTTCCCGCAGGTTGCGACTGAGCACCTTGATGGGAATGAGGGTGGCACACAGGGCCAGCAAGGAGACCAGCACCGGGTCTATGTAGCGGTTGTATTGGCCATAGCCGATGGTATCTAGCCCCATCGCGACCAAAAAACCCACCAGCAGGGTGGCACTCAGTATGGTATCAACCAGCCACTCCTCTGAATCGACCCGTACCAGTTCGGAGTTGAACTGCTTGGCCAAGCGCGCTTCGACCAGATAAAACAGGGAGCATAAAAAGGTGGAGATAGCGGCGCAGATCAGCGCGTGGCCGAGGTCAATGTCACGGCCGCCCGCCAGCAGGGTGGTGATGCCGCTATAAAGCGCCCCCAGACAGAGCAGTAAAATGATGACCCCGTTGATCACATTGGCAATGGGTTCGAAATGGGCGTAGCCGTACTGGAAGCGCGCATCGGAGGGGCGGGTAACGAGGTAGGCGGTGATCAGGCCAAGGCCGGTCATGCCCATACTGAACAGGCTAAAAAGACCGTCGAGCATAATCGCGTGGGATCCCACCAGCAGGCCATAGCCGATGCCGAAGATGGCAAACCCTATGCTGCCGAACAGCGACAGGGTCAAAGCCTGCTTTTCGGTGGTGATAAACGTACTGATAACATGGCGATAGTGAGCCATAAAAGTCCTCCATTCAAATGGTGAATATTGCCAAGGGCAAGCGGTTTTCTTGCTGATATACTGCCCGCTTACATGTGAGCGGACTGGTCTGATTGCCATTGATAGGCGGCTGGCCAGTCGTTGTCGCCGGCGTGCCGGCATCAAGCAAAGGATGGGAACAAGGATTCATGATCCCGAGACTCGATTACCAGGACAGTTTGTCACCCGCAACCCTGCAGTTTCTTGAGTTGCTAGAGCGCAGCGCATTTCGTGGTGATATCGAAAAGTCTTATGCAAGCCGGTTGGCGATGGCGACGGATAACAGCGTCTATCAGGTAGTACCCCAGGCGGTTCTCTATCCGCACAGTGCGGACGACATAGCAGCAATGCTCAAGCTGGCCGCGGAACCGGCGTTCGCTTCCTTGAGTTTTTTCCCTCGTGGTGGCGGTACCGGCACCAATGGTCAGTCATTGGGCGGCGGCATTATCGTCGATCTCTCCCGTTATATGAACCAGATCATGGAAATTAATCTGGAAGAGGGGTGGGTGCGCGCCCAGGCCGGGGTGGTAAAAGACCAGCTCAACGCCTGGCTCAAGCCCCACGGTTACTTCTTCTCACCGGATCTCTCCACCTCCAACCGCGCCACCCTGGGCGGCATGATCAACACCGATGCCTCGGGGCAGGGGTCACTGGTCTACGGCAAAACCTCGGATCACGTGCTGGGGCTCAAAGCGGTGCTGGAGAACGGCGACATCATGGCCACAGAGCCGCTGACCGGTGAGCGACTGGCTGACAAGCTGGCGCTGGAAAATCGCGAAGGGGAGATCTATCGCACCCTCTATCGCATCGGCAAGGAGCGCCGCGCCGACATCGAAGCCATCTTCCCCAAGCTCAACCGCTTTTTGACCGGTTACGATCTCAAGCACCTCTATCAACCCGACAGCGACACACTGGATGTGAGTCGGGTGCTGTGCGGCTCGGAAGGATCCTTGGGATTCATCACCGAAGCCAGACTCAACATCACTCTCATCCCGCGCTATCGCACCCTGGTCAACGTCAAGTACGACAGCTTCCCCTCGGCCCTGCGCAACGCCCCCTTTATGGTGCAGGCGCAAGCTCTGTCGGTGGAGACGGTGGACTCACGGGTGCTGGGGTTGGCCCGCGCCGACATCATCTGGCATTCGGTGAAAAACCTGATTCAGGATGTGCCCGGCAAGGATCTGCAGGGGCTCAACATCGTCGAGTTTGCCGACACCGACGAGGCAGAACACAAGGCCAAGGTGACGGAGCTCTGCCACCGTATCGACGCGCTGCTGGCCAAGGGGGAAGCCGGGATCATCGGCTATCAGGTGTGTGACCACCTGCCGAGCATCGAGACCATCTACACCATGCGCAAGAAGTCGGTGGGGCTGCTGGGCAACGCCGAGGGGCGCAAGAAGCCGGTGGCGTTCACTGAAGATACCGCCGTGCCGCCAGAGTCGCTGGCCGATTTCATCATGGAATTTCGCGCCCTGCTCGATGCCCACGGCCTCGATTACGGCATGTTTGGCCACGTCGATGCCGGTGTGCTGCACGTGCGCCCGGCACTGGACTTGTGCGATCCCGAGCAGGAGGTGCTGCTGCGCCGCATCTCCGATCAGGTGGTGGCGCTCACCGCCAAATATGGCGGCCTGATGTGGGGGGAGCATGGCAAGGGTTTTCGTTCCGAATACAGCCCCGCCTTCTTTGGCGAGCTGTGGGAAGAGCTGCAGCGAGTCAAGGGGGCGTTCGACCCGGCCAACCGTATCAACCCGGGCAAGATCTGCATCCCCTATGGCAGCGGTGCCGAGCTGGTGTCGGTGGATGGCCCCAAGCGCGGCAAGTATGACCGCCAGATCCCGCTCGCTGTGCGCACCAGCTACACCCGCGCCATGGATTGCAACGGCAATGGTCTCTGTTTCACCTTCGAGACCGACTCCCCCATGTGCCCCTCGGTCAAGATCAGCCGCGATCGCCGCCACTCCCCCAAGGGGCGAGCGGGTCTGATGCGCGAATGGCTGCGTCAGTTGGCGCAGCAGGGCTTCGATCCGCTGGCGGAAGAGGTGGCACTGCAATCCGGTGGCGTGCGCTTCAAACAGCTGGTGGACAAGGTGCGCAACAGCTGGGCCAAACAGCGTGGCGAGTATGACTTCTCCCACGAGGTGATGGAGGCGATGGCGGGCTGTCTGGCCTGCAAGGCGTGCACCAGCCAGTGCCCGATCAAGGTGGATGTGCCCGATTTTCGCGCCCGTTTTATGCAGCTTTATCATGGCCGCTATCTGCGCGCGCCGAAGGATTACTTCGTCGGCACCGTCGAAAGCTATGCGCCGCTGCTCGCCAAAGCGCCGAAGCTGGTCAACTTCTTCCTGGAAAAAGAGTGGGCCCAGAAGGCGACCGAGAAGAGCATCGGCATGGTCGATGTGCCGCTGCTCTCGGTGCCGACCCTGGCCGAGACCCTACACGACAACCGCGCCCGCTATTTTGACCTGCCGGGGCTGGAGCGGATGAGCGCCGAGCAACGCAAGCAGGTGGTGCTCATCGTGCAGGATCCTTTCACCAGCTATTACGATGCCCCCGTGGTGCGCGATCTGGTGAAACTCGTCAGCAAGCTGGGGTTCCAGCCCTACCTGCTGCCCTTTAAACCCAACGGCAAACCGCAGCATATCAAGGGATTCCTGCGCGCTTTTGCCCGCACCGCCGCCAACAGCGCCCAGTTCCTCAACAAGGTGGCGGCGCTCGGCATCCCCATGGTGGGGGTGGATCCGGCCATGGTGCTCTGCTATCGCGACGAGTATGCCAAGGCGCTGGGGTCGGCCCGCGGTGATTTTCAGGTGTTGCTGCCGCAGGAGTGGTTGCTGTCGTTGCCGGCAGATCAGCTGCCCGTCAGCGCCGACAAGGCAAAGAGCGGGGAGGGGAGCGATCCCGAGCCCTGGTATCTCTTTGCCCACTGTACCGAGAAGACCGCCAAGCCCTCGACCCACGGTGACTGGAGCACCCTGTTTGGCCGCTTCGGGGCCAGCTTGCAGCCGGTCTCTGTGGGCTGCTGTGGCATGGCAGGCACCTATGGTCACGACGTCAAACAGGTGGAAAACTCCAAGGGCATCTATGGGCTGAGCTGGGCCGACCCCCTTGCCCGCCTGCCCAAAGCGCGCTGTCTGGCGACCGGCTATTCGTGCCGCAGTCAGGTCAAGCGAATGGAGGGGGAGAAGCTCAAACATCCATTGCAGGCCCTGCTGGAGCTGCTCTGATGTTGCGTTTTCCCAAACGGTTTCGGGTGCCGAAGGCCTATCGGCACCCGCGCTTTTTGCTGTTGCCTGCCACCCCGGCTCAGGCGGTGGTGGAGTTTGTCGCCATGTTGCGCGAGCGCGAGCAGCTCCATCAGCTGTTTCGCCCGAACGATATCTGGCCTTCCGCCAACTTCAGCCTGAGCCAGCACCAAGGGGATCTGGAGTGGCAGCAGTCGGAGTTTCTGGCCAAGCGCTCCTTTGCCTATGGTCTATGGAGCTCAGCTCGAGAGCCGCAATTCTGGGGCGGGGTTTATCTCTATCCTTCGGTGCTGCCGGAGGTAACTGTGGAGCTCTTCTTCTGGAAGGTGGCCGAGGCACCCATCACGGATGAGGAGCTGGAGGCGCTGCTGCGCGACTGGCTCGCCAACGTCTGGCAGTGGCCTGAACCCCGGCTACCGGGGCGGCAAGAGTCTTGGGACGAGTGGCCCGGGGTGACTTATCCCTGGTGATGTCCCGGTTGCTGTTATCACTTATCAAGCGGCCCCTTGCTCGGGGCCGTTTGTTTTCTGACCCGGTTGGCCGATGCTGGGTGTGTCACCCCATCGGCACCAATCCATTACTGATTTAAGGAGTTGCTTGCCATGAGTCACGATATTGCCCCCATCTGGCGTAAACCCATGAGTCTGGACGGGCTCAATGCCACCTCTCGCAACACCCTGATGGCCCATCTCGACATCGTCTATACCGCCTTTGGCCCCGATTGGCTGGAAGCGACCATGCCGGTGGATCATCGCACCCACCAGCCCCTTGGCATGCTGCATGGCGGCGCGTCTGTGGTATTGGCGGAAACCTTGGGATCGATTGCCGCCAACATGGCGGTGGGGCCAGATAGCTATTGCGTGGGACTGGAGGTGAATGCCAACCATCTGCGGGCCAAACGGGAAGGGGTGGTCAGCGGGCGTTGCTCACCGCTGCATCTGGGGGCGACAACTCAGGTGTGGCAGATTGAAATTCGGGATGAACGTGAGCGTTTATTGTGCACCAGCCGACTGACCATGGCAGTGCTCAAACACAAGCGGGGCAAGGACTCCAGCGAGGAGTGATCTGCAATAACGCCCTAAGGGTGCAAAATAAGCAAGCTATAGTCGCCAGATCCCTCTATAATTGCCAACGTCTTGAGAGGCTTATCACATTTTTCAAGACAGCAGAACAAAGTGGCGCTATAATCGCCGCCTTTTTGCTATTCCGCGGTGTTTAGCCGCCTGCCTTAATCTGGAAGAATCTATGTCTGATACCGAACAACTGCCCCTTTTTAGTGAGCTTGGACTGGCCGCGCCTGTATTGAAAGCGCTGCAGGACGTGGGCTATGAGCGCCCGTCACCGATCCAGGCCGCAGCAATTCCCCACCTGATGGCGGGACACGATCTGCTGGGGCAGGCGCAAACCGGTACAGGGAAGACCGCTGCTTTTGCCTTGCCTCTTTTATCTCGTCTGGAAGCTGGTAACCGCAACACCCAGGTTTTGGTGTTGGCACCTACCCGTGAACTGGCGCTGCAAGTTGCTGAGGCGTGCCAACGTTACGCCAAGCACATGCCTGATTTCCACGTTCTGCCTATCTACGGCGGTTCCTCTTACGAAACCCAGACCCGCGCACTGCGTCGTGGCGCTCAGGTTGTTGTAGGTACTCCTGGCCGTGTGATGGACTTGATCCGTCGCAAGAACCTGGACCTCTCCGGCCTGAAAGCTCTGGTTCTGGACGAAGCTGATGAAATGCTGCGTATGGGCTTCATCGACGACGTTGACTGGATCATGGACCAGTGCCCGAGCACCCGTCAGGTTGCCCTGTTCTCTGCCACCATGCCGGACCAGATCCGTCGTGTTGCCCAGAAGCACCTGAAGCAGCCGAAAGAGATCAAGATTGTCTCCAAAACCTCCACTGCCCCGACCATTCGTCAGCGCTACTGGCAGGTAACCGGTCTGCACAAGCTGGACGCCATGACTCGTCTGCTTGAAGTAGAGCCGTACGAAGCAGTACTGGTCTTTGTGCGTACCAAGAATGCTGCCGAAGAGCTGGCTGGCAAACTGGCCGCCCGCGGCCACGCTTGTGAAGCGCTGCACGGTGACATCCCGCAGAAGTTGCGTGAGCGTACCGTTGACAAGCTGCGTCAAGGTCAACTGGACATCCTGATCGCGACCGACGTAGTTGCCCGTGGTCTGGACGTTGAGCGTATCACCCACGTGGTGAACTACGACATCCCTTACGATACCGAATCCTACGTTCACCGTATCGGCCGTACCGGTCGTGCTGGCCGTAAGGGCGAGGCCATTCTGTTTGTGGCTCCCCGTGAGCGTCGTATGCTGCGTGCCATCGAGCAAGCAACTCGTCAGGCCATCGAGCCGATGAAGATGCCGAGCACCGAAGACATCAACCAGCACCGTATGACCAAGTTCAAAGAGCGCATTCGTGAAACCATGATGGGCGAAGAGCTTGAGATCTATCACAACCTGGTGAACGAGCTGATCGAAGAAGATTCTGCCGATCCGCTGGAACTGGCTGCCGCACTGGCCAAGCTGGTTCAGGGTGACCAACCGCTGCTGCTGGATGACTCCATCCCTGATCCGCTGCTAAACGCCAGCAATGATCGCGGTGGTCGTGACTTTGAACGTCGCGATGGTGGCCGTGATTTTGGTGGTCGTGACTTCGCTGACCGTGGTGATCGTCCTGCCCGTCGTATGCCTTCCCTCGAGCCGCGTCCGTTGAAAGACAACCCGGATGTCGAGATGGAGCGCTACCGCGTAGACGTGGGTGCTAACCACGGTGTCAAGCCGGGCCAGATCGTTGGCGCTATCGCTAACGAAGCGAACATCGAGAGCCGTTTCATCGGTAACATCGACATCGCTGATGACTTCTCCACCGTTGATCTGCCGAAGGGTATGACCGGCGACGTGCTGGAAGTGATCAAGAAAGCTCGCGTTTGTCAGCGTCCGCTGCAGATCAGCCGCTACACCGAAGTACCTGCCGGTAGCAACACTGCCAGCCGTCCGCCGCGCAGCGATCGTCCTTTCAACAAGGATCGTCGTCCGAGTGGTGACCGCCCGTTCAATAAGGGTGGGGATCGCCGTGAAGGTGGTGCTGACAAGCGTAAATTCGGTGGCAAGCGCCGCGAAGGTTAATTGCTGACCCAGTGATAAAAAGGCCGCTCATCGAGCGGCTTTTTTTATGGCTGCAGTTTGCCCCGGGTTAGCACAACACCATCAAACGGGCCATGGTTTGAGCCCATGGCTACCGCGTTCGGAGGTGTTGTGTCTGTGTATATAAGCCCTGTTTCAGGGCGGTTGTGGTGCTATCTGGCGTAAACAGTCGTTCTGCTACAGAGGCTTCTGGGCTGCGGTTGTTCTTATTACCGAGAGTCCTGAGAGTGGCGAAAGCCGTGTGTGCGAAGAGCTGCGATATCTGTCATATGGGCAGCCAGAAGAAAAGAGAAGAGAAGAGCAATATCTATGGTTTTCAGCTCAGGCTGTGGCATTCCTTGTTCAAGTGATTGCTGAACAGAGTGCTGGGCAACTTGGGAGACCGGGATCCGTGGCGGTGAGCTGATGGCTTCGATGTCATATCTGACCGACGGTTTTTATTACGGTCGAGCTTGGCCATTGGTTAGCGCGAATGAAGAAGGCGACCCTGAGGTCGCCTTCGTTTTATGTATCGTGCTTTGGTCAGATATGCGGGTCAGAGCACCATGGCTGCCACCCAGCCGAACAGGATGAGCGGAATATTGTAGTGAATAAAGGTGGGCACCACGCTGTCCCAGATATGGTCGTGCTGGCCATCGGCGTTGAGGCCGGAGGTGGGGCCCAGGGTCGAGTCGGAGGCCGGTGAACCGGCATCCCCCAGCGCGCCTGCGGTACCGACCAGTGCGATGATTGCCATCGGGGAGAAGCCCAGTTGTAGACAGAGCGGCACATAGATGGTGGCAATGATGGGCACGGTGGAGAAGGAAGAACCGATCCCCATGGTGATCAGCAGGCCCACTAGCAGCATCAGGAAGGCTGCGATGCCCTTGTGTTGGCCGATGCCGGAGGCGACCACCTCGACCAGACTATCGACCCCGTGGGTCGCCTTCATCACGGCCGCAAAGCCGGCGGCGGAGATCATAATGAAGCCGATCAGCGACATCATCCGCACCCCCTGGGTGAAGGCATCCTGGCTTTCGCGAAACTTGATGACGCCACCGCAGGTGAAGATGACAAAACCGGCCAGCGCACCCAGTACGATGCTGTTGGTCATCAGTTGCAGCCCCAGCGCCACGCCAATGGCCAGCAGGGCGACCCAGATATGGGTGAGATTGAGTTCAACGGTCTCTGGTTCGGCTTCCAAGATCTTGGCCAGATCGTATTGGCGGGGTTTGCGATAGCTGATGAACACTGCGATGAGCAGGCCCAGCACCATGCCGCAGACCGGAATGGCCATGGCCAGCGGGATCTGGCCGGAGGTGATCGGCACGCCGTTATCGATCAAGTTCTTGGCCAGAATATTGTTCAGGAAGATGCCGCCAAAGCCAACCGGCAGCACCATATAGGTGGCGGTCAGGCCAAAGGTGAGGACACAGGCGACCTGACGACGGTCGATCTGCATCTGCGCCATCACATGCAACAGCGGCGGGATCAGAATGGGGATAAAGGCGATATGAACCGGGATCAGGTTCTGGGACGAGATAGCCACGGCCAGCACGGAAGAGAGCAGCAGGGTTTTGACCCACATAATACGGGTCGAGCTGGCATCTTTGCCCAATTGGCTGATCACCTTGCGGGCCAGCAGGTCAGTGATCCCGGAGCGGGAGATGGCGACGGCGAAAGCACCCAGCATGGCGTAGGAGAGCGCAATCTCGGCGCCACCGCCCAGGCCACCACTGAAGGTGGTGAGGGTCTCTGTCAACGACAATCCCCCGACCAGGCCGCCCGCAATGGCGCCCAGCGCCAGCGAGACCACCACATTGATCCGCAGCAGACTGAGCACCAGCATCAGTCCGACTGCGATAACAACTGGATTCATTTGATTTCCTTATAGTTTGTTATTGCTGTCTGTCATGTGAAGGGGAGTTAGTTTGCGAAAAATGTGACAAATGTCGAGAAAAAAATCAGTCAACCCCCTCATATCGCAGCAGCATCTGGCGCAAGGTTGATCAACATGAGGGTTTGTGACCTGTTTGTCTCCGTGTATCGCGCGCGCAGCGGTTGATAGTGAGGTGATTTCCGGTGCGCCGCGCAATCAATCACTTTCCAAAAAAGCGAAGGCTGCCAGTGGCAGCCTTCGTCCGTTTATTCCTGCCCCTCATGGTCGGCAGGGGCATCCGGCGTGTTGTCATCCGGATGAGCTGGCGGCCAGCCCCCCATGCTCTTCCAGCGGTTGACGATATGACAGAACAGCTCGGTGGTACGTTCAGTGTCATAGAGGGCAGAGTGCGCCTCTTTATTGTCAAATGGGATGCGGGCGCTCTGGCACGCCTTGGCCAGCACGGTCTGACCCAGCGCCAGCCCGGAGAGGGCGGCGGTATCGAAGGTGGCAAACGGGTGGAACGGATTGCGCTTGAGGCCAGCCCGTTCGGCGGCGGCCATCACAAAGCCGTGATCGAAGGTGGCGTTGTGGGCCACTATGATGGCGCGGCCGCAATCCTGCTCCTTCATCCCTTTGCGGATCCCCTTGAAGATCTCGGTCAGTGCCTCTTTTTCCGAGACTGCGCCACGCAACGGGTTGTAGGGATCGATGCCAGTGAACTCCAGTGCGGCCTTTTCCAGGTTGGCCCCTTCGAAGGGCTCGACATGAAAGTGGAATACCTGATCGGGAACGAGCCAGCCCTGCTCATCCATTTTCAGGGTGTAAGCGGCGATTTCGAGCAGGGCATCGGTCTTGGCATTGAACCCGGCTGTTTCAACATCGATGACGACGGGATAAAAACCACGGAAACGGCCCTTGAGGGTATGAACTGCGTCGGTCATGGGATCTCGGTCGGGATAAAATGAGGCGGCATTATGGCAAAAAAGCACAGGCTTGTCCTCCCATCCCACGCAGGATGCCGCGCCAAGATGGCGCCGGAGTCAATATCTGTGCAGCCACCAGCGGGCGGCAATCAGCGCGGTGAGCGTGCCAAGCAGGGCGCTGGCCAGCACATCCGCTGGCCAGTGCATCCCCATCACCATGCGCGACATGCCAACCCCCAGGGCCCACAGTGGCAACAGCCAGACCCCAGTGGGGGCGCGGGCCAGCCAGATCAGACCAAAAAATTGGGCCAGGCTGATGGCGGCGATACTGTGGCCAGAAGGGAAGGCGTAATTCACCTCCTTTTGCCAGTGGTGGCCGAGCCACTCGGGCAGGGCCAGCAACTGGCTGGCGGCGTGAACCTGTTCGCTGCGCACATCGACACTACTGGCGTAGAAGCTCTTGATGGCCGGGATCAGCGCCTGACTCTCCAGCCAGAGCAGGTAGGGTCTGGGCTCTTCGGTCAGGTGTTTGATCTGGCTCTTGAGCACCCAGTCGCTGGCAAGCAGGGCCGCCAGTGCGCACCCTAGCGCAATAAAGGGCGCCAGCTCCAGTTTGAGTTTGTAGCGGGTCAGCAGCAGCAAGAGGGCGCCACTGACCCCGATCCCGGGAATATCGACCATGCGGGTGAGGGCGTATGACCACCATAACCAGCCAGATTGCAGGGAGCCGGTCAGAAAAGGCTGCCAGGGCAGCGTGGCGAGTAGCAGCAGGGGCAGGGTTAGCAGGGCTGTGAAGCCGAGCACCTGGCTGCGAGAGAGTGACGTTGTGCAAGGAGGCATGGTCGTTGGGCGCTAGTGAGAAAGTGGCGCATTGTGCCATTAGCCGATCTACGGGCAAAGTCGGGCGGATGATTTGTTACCTCTGCTTACATATTTGCGACCCGATCCCGAGCCCGGAGCGGGTTATCTGCTGCTTGTGGCGCTGCGATGAGGGAATGTCGCGCCCTTTCACCGCTGATTGCATCACAGGCTGAAATCTCGGGCGGCTTTGCGCTAGAATGGCGCCCCCGTGGCGGTTGTGACCAAAGAGAGCCCGATGAAGATAGTCGTTGATGAGAATATGCCCCATGCTGTCGAGCTGTTTGCCGAATTTGGCGAGGTGGTCGCCTTGCCCGGACGGCAGATGCAGGCCCGCGATCTGCTGGATGCCGATGTGCTGCTGGTGCGTTCGGTCACCCGCGTCAACGGCGATTTGCTGGCGACCAGCCCTAAACTCGGGTTTGTCGGCACCGCCACCATAGGTACCGACCATGTGGACAAGGCCCTGCTGGCGAGCCGCAATATTCCCTTCTTCAGCGCCCCCGGTTGCAACAAGTATTCGGTGGGGGATTATGTGCTCTCCGCCCTGCTGGTGCTGGCTGAGCGCTATGAACTTGACCTCTCGGCCATGTCCCTGGCGGTGGTTGGCGCGGGTAATACCGGTGAGTGCGTGGCTGGCAAGGCCCAAGCGCTCGGCATGCGGGTGCTGCGCTGCGATCCCCCCAAGGCGCGGGATAATCCCGCCGGCGGCTTTGTCGATTATCACACTGCGCTTAAGGCCGACATCGTCAGCTTTCACGTGCCCATCACTCGTGAGGGCGCTGATGCCACTTATCACTTGCTCGATGAGCAGGCGATTGCGGCGCGCCCGGCAGGGCAGATCCTGATCAACGCCTCACGAGGTGAGGTGTGGGATAACCGGGCCCTGCTGGCACGCCAGCTGAGCGATGAGCCTTTGCGACTGGTGATGGATGTGTGGGAGAACGAGCCCGAGCCACTGGCAGAGCTGGTACCCCATACCGAGATTGCCACCCCCCATATCGCCGGTTACAGCCTGGAGGGGAAGGCGCGCGGCACCTGGATGCTCTATCAGGCGCTCTGCCAGCAGCTGGGGCGCCAGCCGCGTCAGGATTTGAGTCAGTTGTTGCCTGCCCCCGATGTGCAGGCGGTGGTGCCGGGCCGCGCGCCGGATCAGGCGCTGATCAAGCAGCTGGTGCATCTGGTCTATGACGTGCGCCGTGATGATGCCCGTTTCCGGGCCCGACTCGGCCTGCCTGGCAGCTTTGACGAGCAGCGCAAACACTATCCAGAGCGCCGTGAACTATCCTCCCTGCAGGTTGAGGGGGCGTTTGCCAACCAAGGGCTGGGCGAGCTGGGATTTGCGCTATCACGCCCCTGAGTCGGGGCTTTTATGATTTGAAAGATAACTGGCAGGTGTGAGCTGTTCGTGCCACATCGCCGCCATTTTTACTGTTCCGGCGCAGCGTCTTCTGCGCCGGAACAGCCATCTCAGGCGAGGGCGTCTCGATCCAGGAGGCCCTGCCGACCATGGCGCCAGCCGGTGCCATTGCAGCATTATCAGAGGAGAACAGAATGAGCCAGCAGTTTAACGTAGCGGTATTGGGTGCCAGCGGCGCCGTGGGTCAGGCGATGATCGAGATCCTGGAAGAGCGTGAATTTCCGGTAGCGACCCTCTATCCGCTGGCTTCCAGCCGCAGCGCCGGTGATACCGTGCGTTTTGGCGGCAAGAACCTCGAGATCCTCGATGTCGAGGAGTTTGACTGGAGCCAGGTGCAGATCGCGCTGTTCTCCGCCGGTGCCGAAGTCTCTGCCAAGTGGGCTCCGATTGCTGCCGAGCACGGCTGCATCGTCATCGACAACACCTCCTGCTTCCGTTACGACGAAGATATCCCGCTGGTGATCCCGGAAGTGAACCCGGGCGCCCTGGCCGATTTTCGCAATCGCAACATCATCGCCAACCCTAACTGCTCTACCATCCAGATGCTGGTGGCCCTGAAGCCGCTGCACGACGAAGTGGGGATTGCCCGCATCAACGTGGCGACTTATCAGTCCGTGTCAGGCTCCGGTAAAGAGGGGGTCAGCGAGCTGGCAGGCCAGACCGCCCATCTGCTCAACGGCCGTCCGGTAGAGCCGACCATCTATCCGCATCAGATTGCCTTCAACCTGATCCCGCAGATCGACAGCTTTACCGACAACGGTTACACCCGTGAAGAGATGAAGATGGTGTGGGAAACCCAGAAGATTCTGGGTGATGCCAGCATTGCCGTGAACCCTACCTGTGTACGGGTACCGGTCTTCTATGGTCACGCCGAGGCGGTACATGTCGAACTGCACCAGCCGCTCGATGCCGAACAGGCCAAAGATCTGCTGCGCAATGCGCCAGGTGTGACCCTGTTTGATGACGAAGGGGATTATCCGACCCCGGTACGCGATGGGACTGGCAAGGATGAGGTGCTGGTGGGACGGGTGCGTCAGGATATTTCTCACCCGAGTGGTATCAATATGTGGATCGTGGCCGATAACGTTCGTAAGGGCGCGGCAACCAACAGCGTGCAGATTGCCGAGTTGCTGGTTCGCGACTATCTGTAAGGCCAGATAGCCTTGGCAAAGGCGCAGCAAGGAGTGCTGCGCTTTCACAGTAACAGCGGGGCGTCTGTGACCTGAGCCGCACTCTACTGCATCCAGATTCTGTTGGGATATCAACTGATTAAGTTTTTTCCTACACTCAGTGGCACATTCAGTGACACATCGGGTGCTAAATGTGTCGGACAGCTGGCTTGCCAGGCGAGCCTGATTTATATTGAACCGACTGTTTTGGGGTAACTATCCAGATTTTTCAATGTGATAGGGCCGTCATACGAAGGAACGAATATGGGACATTCCCGCATAACATTGGCAACACTACTCGCATTGGGTCTGCTGGGCACCGTCCAGGCTGAAGACTCGGCGCGGGAGCCTTTTTTTGTCGAGCTAAAAGGCCCTGACGAGCCGGCACCGCCTGCCGTTAATCGTCAGCCACTGGTCCAGCCACAAGCAAGACCCGTGGCGCAACCGGTACGCGCAACCGCCCAGCCGGTGGTGCGTCAGGCCACTGCCAATGCCGGTAGCTATGGCCCTGTTCGTCCTACCGACACCCTCTGGAGTCTGGCGAGCAAATATCGCCCCGCCAGCAGTGTCAGCGTCTACCAGACCATGGTGGCAATTTACGAGAAAAATCCCCGCAGTTTTGCCGATGGCAATATCAACCACATTCTGGTGGGATCTCGGATTTTGCTGCCCAGTGCAGCAGAAGCGAGTGTGATAACCGATGCTCAGGCCCGTCAGCGTTTCAACAGTGACAACGCCAGCTGGAAGGGGCTGAGCCCCAAATATCTGGCTGACAAGCAGGCCCACACGGCCAAACCGGTAGCAGCCAAACCCGCGAAGGTTGAGGCGGCCAAATCCGAGCCGGTGAAAGCCGCCCCGGCACCGCTGCCAGTGGCGAAAGCTGCACCCATTCCAGCCCCTGTGGTGGCACCGCAACCGGCTGCCGAAACCAAAGAAGTGGCCAAGGTCAGCGAACCGGCGCCAAAAGAGGCGGTGGCTCCCGCTGCTGTGCCAAGTGCAGCACAGAGCACCACGCCAGCACCGCTGCCATCTGACCTGGATAAGCCGATTGGCAAACCGGCCACCGAGATGGCGCTGGCGCTGGAAGATGCCAATGCCCAGCTCGGTCAGGTCACCGAGATGAACCACAGGCTCAAGCTGCGTCTGCAATCCCTGACCGAAGAGGTGGAAACACTCAAGGCCCAACTGCAGGACCAAACCTCGCTACAAAAAGAGATTGCCGAGCTCAAAACACAGCCCGTCGCGCCGGTGGCAGCCGCCCCTGAACCAGAAAAAAACTGGTTGATGGATCTGCTCGCCTCACCGCTCAACCTCGCCATGATCATCTTGCTGCCAGTGCTGCTGGTATTGGCGCTGGTGACCCTGTGGTTGCGTGCCCGTGCCCGTCGCGAGCTGGAAGAGCAAGAGAAGAGTCTCTCCGAATCCACCGCCATGATGATGGATCAGGAGCAGAGCGAGTTTGATGATCTGCTCAGCATCGATGTGACCGATAACGAGCCTGTGCGTCCGGTAGCGGATCTCAATACCCCTGATGGCTTTATGCCGGTTGAACCGAGCAAGCCGGATGTGGATCTGGTGTTCAGCGATGATGGTGAGGTGGCGCTGGAGGGTTTCGAGCCCGAGCGGATGCCCGCCCAGTCCGCCAGCCGGGATCCGGATTTGGTGCCTGATCTGGATCTTATCCATGACGAACCGAAGGCGCAGCTCAAGCAACCGGCCATGGACTTGGCCAGCGAGTACAAGCCCAAGGCGAGCAACGAGGTAATGAGCGAAGAGGAGCTACAGGCTGCCCTGTTTGCCGAGCTTGATGCTGATCTCTCTGCCGATCTCGACCCCGATTTGAGCTCCATTGACGAGATTGGCGCTGCTGACGACGATCTGGCCAGCTTCGATCTCAGCGATTTCGAAAATGCCCTCGATGAGCCAACGGCTGGCAAAAAAGGCGATGCTCACGCCATTGATCTCAGTGCCGCAGACGGTGCGGACGAGAGCGCGGATGCGATGCTGGCCGAGCTGGGTCTCGAGCCCACCAAGGTCAAGGAGGCCGAGCTGGATCTGGAGTGGGATCCTAACGAGTTGGCGCTCTCTGATTTTGAGGATGCCTTTGCCGAGGTTGAGTCCCATCAGGGGGATGTGAAGCCACGTGAACAGGCTAACGAAGGCGGTTATGTCGAGATCGACAAGCTGCTGGCTGAAGCGGATGCGACTGCGTCGGAGCCGGAGCCTTATCAGGGCTTCTCGCTGGATGTGGGGCTGGATGGCTTCCCTGAGGTGCTGCCCGAATCCACCGGCTTTGACGTCGATGCCGATGACGGTGGCGTGGGGGCCAAGCTTGATCTGGCCCGTGCTTATCTGGAAATCGATGACAAGGATAGCGCCCGCGAGCTGCTGCAGGAGGCGGCAGAGCAGGGCAGTGATCACCAGCGCGCCGAAGCCGAGAAGTTGCTCAAGCGGTTGGCGTGAGTCATGGTCCAGTAACCGATTAACACAAGAAGGGCAGCCAGCAGGCTGCCCTCTTCTTTTGGCGAGTGGCTATGTGGGGGGCAGGTGCCTCACAGGTTGGCCATTCTGGTCAATTGCGCACGTGGTGGGACTTTTCGGGCTGAGCGCGTATAATCCGCCCCGTTTCTTTCATCGCTTACTTTCACTACAAGATACGTTTATCCATGCGAATTGCCCTTGGCATTGAATATGACGGCAGCCGGTATTTCGGTTGGCAGCGTCAACGAGAAGTGATCAGCGTACAGGCTGAACTGGAAAAGGCCCTGAGCCGGATTGCCAACCACCCTGTCTCCATCCAGTGCGCCGGACGCACCGATGCCGGGGTCCATGCAACCGGTCAGGTGATCCACTTTGATACCGACGCAAACCGCGGCGAAGGGGCCTGGACCCTGGGGCTGAACTCCAACCTGCCACCGGATATCGCGGTGCGCTGGGTCAAGGAGGTGGATGAGTCGTTCCACGCCCGTTTCAGCGCCACCGCCCGTCGCTACCGTTATGTCATCTACAACCATAACTACCGTCCGGCGATCCTCGGCAGTGGGGTTAGCCACTACCATGAGACCATCGATGCTGAATTGATGCATCAGGCGGGCCAGAGCCTGATTGGGGAGCATGACTTCACCACATTCAGGGCCATTGCCTGTCAGTCCAACACCCCGTGGCGCAATGTGACTCACCTCTGCGTCAGTCGTCAGGGGCCCTATATCGTGCTGGATATCTGTGCCAACGCCTTTTTGCACCATATGGTGCGCAACATCACCGGCTCGCTGCTACTGGTGGGGCAGGGGCTCAAACCGGTGGAGTGGATTGCCGAGGTGCTGGCGGCCAAGGATCGCAACCTGGCCGGGCCGACTGCCAAGGCCGGTGGCCTCTATCTGGTGGATGTCGATTACCCGGCCGAGTTTGCCCTGCCCCAGTTGCCGCTTGGCCCGCTGTGGCTGCCGGACTCGGCACCGGGTACGACCAGTTTTTAGTAACTGCGCCCAAAAAATTGTGGTTTAATGACCCGTCATTTGTTGCCATCGAGCTAGTAAGTCATTGAACAATCTAGTCTCGATGCGTGTTGTCAGGCACAAAAGCATTAAGGAATTCCATGAGCTGGCTTGAGAAGATTCTTCCCAAGAGCAAGATCACTGCGCCCCGTCGTCACAACATTCCGGAAGGAGTGTGGACCAAGTGCAGTGCTTGTGAACAGGTGCTCTACCGGGCAGAGTTGGAGCGCAACCTCGAAGTGTGCCCCAAGTGTGATCATCATATGCGCATCAGCGCCCGTGCCCGTCTCGAGAGTTTCCTCGATGAGCAGGGTCGTACCGAGATCGGTGCCGAGCTAGAGCCGCAGGATGTATTGAAATTCAAGGATTCCAAGCGCTACAAGGATCGTTTGTCTGCCGCTCAGAAAGAGACGGCTGAAAAAGATGCGCTGGTGGTGATGAAAGGGACCCTCAAAGGGGTGCCAGTCGTCGCCTGTTCGTTCGAATTCTCCTTCATGGGCGGCTCCATGGCCTCCGTGGTCGGTGCCCGTTTCGTGCGCGCCGTCGAGGAGTGCATCAAGGATGGCCGCGGTCTGGTCTGCTTCTCCACCTCCGGTGGTGCTCGCATGCAGGAAGCCCTGTTCTCCCTGATGCAGATGGCCAAGACCAGCGCAGCGCTGGACAGACTTACCAAGGCGGGTCTGCCCTATATCTCGGTGCTGACCGACCCCACCATGGGTGGTGTTTCCGCCAGCCTGGCGATGTTGGGTGACATCAACGTGGGTGAGCCCAAGGCGCTGATAGGCTTTGCCGGCCCGCGCGTCATCGAGCAGACCGTGCGCGAAAAACTGCCGGAAGGCTTCCAGCGCTCCGAGTTCCTGCTGGAGAAAGGCGCTATCGATCTGATTATCGATCGCCGCGAGATGCGTAATCGTCTGGCCAGCTTGCTCGCCAAAATGCTGAATACTCACATCATCGAAGAGTGAAGATGAGTTCAAACATGCAACAATCCCAAAGCCGGTCGCTTGTCGACTGGCTTTCTTATTTGGAGCAGATCCACCCGGTCAATATCGACATGGGGCTGGATCGGGTCGGTGCCGTTGCCCGGCGTATGGGTCTCACCCAGCTGCCGTTCAAGGTGATCACGGTGGCCGGTACTAACGGTAAGGGCTCCAGCTGTGCCATGGCGGCCAGCATTCTGATGGCGGCTGGTTACCAGGTCGGGGTCTACTCCTCTCCCCATCTGCTGCGTTTTACCGAGCGGGTGCGGGTCAATGGGCAAGAGCTGGCCGATAGCGAGCACTGCGCGGCGTTTGCCGAAGTGGAAACGGCCCGCGGTGAGATTGCGCTCACCTTCTTCGAGTTCGCCACCCTGGCGGGGTTGTGGCTCTTCTGCCGCGCCGCGCCGGATGTGCTGCTGCTGGAAGTGGGACTGGGCGGTCGGCTCGACGCCACCAATGTGGTGGAGTCCGATGTGGCGATGATCACCTCCATTGCCCTCGATCACTGCGACTGGCTGGGTGATACCCGCGAGGCGGTAGCGGTGGAGAAAGCCGGCGTGTATCGCGCTGGTAAACCCGCCATCAGTGGTGAGCCAAACCCGCCAGCGACCATTGCCAGCGAGGCGCTGCGCCTCGGTGCCTCCTTGCGTCAGGTAGGGATCGACTTCTCTGGCAAAGAGCATGAGAGCAGCTGGGATTACCACGGCCTCAACCAGTGGCGGGATCTGCCAAAACCCGCCTTGCCGCTGATGAATGCGGTGACTGTGCTGGCGGCGCTGGAGTCGCTGGGCTTGCCGCTGCCGGAGTCTGCCATTCGTGACGGGCTGGCCAATGCCCGACTGGCTGGCCGGATGCAGCGGCTGCAAAGCTCGCCGCTGGTCATCGTCGATGTGGCCCACAATCCCCATTCGGCGGCCTATTTGGCGGCCCAATTGCGCCAAATACCCTGCGCAGGTGTGCGCCGCGCCGTGGTCGGCATGCTCAAAGACAAGGACATGGCGGGATCGCTTGCTGAACTCGATGGCCTGATTGGCCAGTGGTATCTTGCCAGCCTCACCGGCCCGCGCGCCGCCACTGCAGAGCAGCTTGCTATAGCGCTGGGGGCAGGCAAGGGGCCTCTGCACTGTTTTGAGGAGGTGAGCGGCGCTTATCAGGCCGCATTGGCCGCTTCGAGTCCGGACGATATGGTCATTGTGTTTGGTTCGTTTTACACTGTCGCCGACATTCTGGCAGGTGTCGCCTCCTAGGCCACACTGCCGCTTTCCTGCTTACTGCAGGAGAGTTAAACCGCGTATTGAGTTAAGTAAAGGTAGGATTCAACTTGGCCTCGAAGTTTCAAAACCGTCTGGTGGGCACCGTCATCCTGGTGGCCCTGGTTGTTATTTTCCTGCCGGACTTGCTGGATGGTCACAAGCTGGCGCAAAAGGAGGAGGCCTTTGCCAAGATCCCGCTGCGCCCTGACCTGGAGCCTGCCAAGCCTGCGTTGCAGGTGTCGGCGGCGACCAGCTTGCCCGCCGAGCATCTGGCTAGTCAGCAACAGGCCTCGGCGGCCCAACAGTGGCAAGTGGAAGAGGTGGCCGATCCCATGACTCTGGCGGGTCAGGGGCAGGGCAATTCTGCTGCGCAGCCGGTTACCCCATCGGTCAAATCCCAGCCCAAACCGGAGGTGGTGGCCAAGAAACCGGTTGAGCAACCGAAGCTTGCCCCTAAGCCTGTGCCAGCCAAACCGGTTGAGGTCGCCAAAGCGCCTGCACCTGCGCCAGCCAAGCCGCAGGCGGGTCAGATCAAATCCCTCGACGATCTGATCGAGAGCAAAATGACGCAGCCGACCAAGCCTGCGCCAGCTGCTGCCGCGCCAGCTCAGGGCAGCTGGATCCTGCAGCTCGGTGCGTTCAAGAACGTTGACAGCGTCAATGCGCTGGTGGGCAAGCTGCGGGCAGCCGGTTATTCGGCCCACACCTCGCCACGCACGCCGGTGCAGGGGCAGATCAACCGGGTCTTTATCGGTCCTGATGTCTCCAAGGACAAGCTGCAAGGCATACAGGGGCGGGTTTCCCAGATGACCGGACTGAGCGGTTCAGTGGTCGCTTACAATCCGTGATGGTTGGTCTGAGCTAATGCGTTGCCAAAAAAGCCCCCTCGTTGCACCAGGGGGCTTTCGTTATCTGCAGGGGCACTGATAGGGTGCCCCTTCTTTATCTGCGGCTCAGTCTATCTCGATATCCACTGGCGCTATGATGGGATTGGCGACCGGCAGGTGGTGAAACAGTTGACGGAAATGGCGCTGGACTCGCCCTATGTCGATCAGCGACATGCCGGACGAAAAACCGAACCAGACGTAGAGCCCGGTGAGATCACGAAACATCGGCGGCAGGTAGCGGGGGGCAGCAATCAGTCCTTCCAGATAGTGCTGATAGAGCACTGGAATATCATCCAGCGTCACCTTACCGACAAACAGCATCGGCAGGATCTCCGGCACCCCCTCCAGCACCGCGCTGCGGATGAAGTTGACCGTCTCCACATAGCCACGCACGTAGGAGAGATCCTTGGTAAAGCAGGCCCCGCCGCCCACCATGCCACCCCGAAACACCCGCTGGGTGATCTTGTAGGCATCGTGCTCGCTGGCCCCCTGCTGTACGAAGTGCTGAAATACTTCGATAAAGTTGGCGCCGCGCTCGGCCATGTCGATGGCCATCACCCGATCAGAGATGCGCTTGGCCCGGTCCGGAAAGGAGCTGAAGGTGAGCGTCTCAATCAATACCGCTAGCCCTTCCTGACAGGCGGTGATGCGCGGCGAGCCAGCGCTCAGCCAGGTGGCATAGGGCTGCTGACGGCCATTGAGGGTGGTGCCGACATGTACCCACCCTTCGTGTACCTCCAGTACCTGCAGATCCAGCTCGGAGAAGCAGGCGTGGGAGTTGAGCTTGATGTAATCACCACCGGCAGCCGCATCTGAGACAATCCCGTCGCTCAGCTTCACCTGCACGGTGCCATCACTGAAATAGGTCGATAACTTGTTTTGCAACTTGGCAACGGCCGCTTCCCCTGAAAATGCCTTGGGGTAGGGGCGCACCAGATGACGGGCGCCAGGCAGGGAGAAGATATCGCACAGGCGGGAGCCCAACTCCTTGAGGGTTTTGCGATCCCCGCGCAGGTGATCGCTGGCAGAGCCATACAGTAGCTGGCTATAGCGCAAAAAATCCGGTTGCCCGCGCTGGCGCAGCATCTCGCTCACCACCATGTACTGGTCGACGGTTTCTTGCAAAATGCGACCCAAATCATCCTGTGGTCCCAGCTTTCTGCGGATCCTGTCGCGAAGTTCCTTTAGCTCCAGATACTTGTTGCGCGGGTCGAAACCAAGGGAGAGGGTATCGTAGAAATGGTGATCAATAGCAGGTAGTTCTCGCCCCCCTTTGGCCAGAAAATCAGCCTGCAGGTGGCGTGGCCACTTGATGGCATCCAGAATGCGGATCGGTTTTTGCAGGGCAAGCAGCTCATCCGAGAGAGACTTCAGATGCAGGCGGTACTTTTCTTGGATGGTCATGGGGCCCCCTGTGGGGCAAGCGTAGCCGTGGATTGGGCTGAGTATATGCATAGTGCTTGCCAAAAAGAAGCGGGCGGCAGGGTTATCGGGCTGGTGTGCTTTTGGTTGATAGAGAATTGGTTTAGACTGCGCCCCTTGATCCAAATCTTGTCGTGGAAATGATGAATATCCCCAGCTCCGAAATGGTAATGCGTTGGTTGCAACAGGCTCGTATCGAACACTATGTCTGCGACCAGTGTCATGGTATCCACATTGTCTCTTTGCAATCGGTAGATGGTATTCAGGAGAGTCGAATTTTTGTCGAAGAGGAGGGACTGCTGTTCTCCTCCGAGCTGGAAGTACGCCCTTCCGCTATGCTGCCGCTGGTGGCTGATCTGGGTCGACTCAATATGCAGTACCCCTCGCTCAAGGTGTTCCTCGATATTATCGATGACAACCTGCCGCGACTGGTGGTTGGTCATACCATCTTTACCAATGCCGGACTGACGGTTGAACAGTTCCTGCTGTTCGTCCAGAGCACCATAGCCGCGACCCATGAACTGGTTGCAGAGTGCGAGCGCTCAGGTTTCCTCAACCTCGCAGACATTCAGGTATCACCGGAATCTGTGCATTAAGCGTGCAAACGAACCGGTAATTGAAAAAAGCCGTTGACGAAGGAGGGGCTTTCTCCTACATTACGCCCCGTTCCAGCGCAACAGCACAGTGAACACAGTGTTGGCTGAACACGTAAAACTACAGACCAAAATTTGGTGAGCGGCTCCAGTGGCTGCCCACCGACGAAGTCGGCAAGAAAGCACGCGTAGCGTGATCCGAAAGCCACTTCAAAGAAGTAAAAATTTGGTGAGGTGTCCGAGTGGCTGAAGGAGCACGCCTGGAAAGTGTGTATACGGCAACGTATCGAGGGTTCGAATCCCTCCCTCACCGCCAAATTAAAAAAACCGACCTCAGGGTCGGTTTTTTGCTTTCTGGCAAACCAGGAAACCACATTAGAGCTATTGATGTGGGAGTGTGAGCCCCTTTACCGGGTTATTTGCCGACAATCTGAATTTAAACAATATCCCTTCCTGCATTCCAACACCCCAATTCTTTCCGTTAATCAGGCTATCGACGTTTTTGAATGTAGACAGTCATCAGCCAATAACCGGCTGTGGCGATCTTGTCGTGCCGAATGACCACATGCGTCAGTCATGGGGGCTAGGTTGGGGGTGACTCGGTCTGCATCATCACTATTGCCTCTTGTTGATAGTGGCGTAGCAGGGTTAGAAAGGCCTCTGGTTGCCGGTCCAGGCTGTCGATGGGGATCAGCAGGTCATAGCCGAGCAACTGGCGCAAACGGCTCATCCGCTGCGCCAGCATGGCAATGGCCCCGTCATAGTGTTGCCCTTCGTGGGAGCGAAATCGTCCCTCTTCCAATAGATCGCCTCCCAGCAGGGGATCGCTGCAACTGCCGCTCAGGCAGCCAGGCTGTTCGCTTTGCATTGCGTGCAACAGCACACTGCGCTGCTCGGTCAGCAGATGAACCGCCAGCCGATAAAGGTCATCATCAGGCCGGTCAGTAGTAGCGCATAAGCCGGGATCAGGGGATCGCTGGCAAGTCGCCAGATCAGCAATAACATCAGGCTGGTGATGAGCACACCGGAGCAGAGCAGGGTCAATCCGTTACGGCGGTTCAAGGGCTTCAAGTGGCGTGTTTTCATCGGTTAGCTCCTCTCCTGACGGTTGGCGCGGCAATGATGCAAATGGCCATCTGTGGCCAAGTATAAGGGGCGCCCTTTTTTGAAAGCCAGCCACCCCGATTGATGGATGGGTGTTGGCGGGCCGGAAAGCTGATGGCAGCGACGCGCCTGCTCGGGTATAGTCCTGCGCCAATAGCGTGATCCAGTTCAGCTGACCTGTCGCGTCCCTGAGGGGGGCGGCAGATCGGCCCGGTGTAAGGAGTGTTATGAAGTTCAGTCCCCTGCTTGATGAGATGATGAAAGCCCTGCAGGTATTGCCTGGGGTGGGGCCCAAGTCTGCCCAACGGATGGCGTTTACCTTGCTTGAGCGCGAGCGCAGTGGTGGCTTGCGACTGGCTCAGTTGCTTAGTCGGGCGCTGATCGAGATTGGCCACTGTAGCCACTGCCGCACCTTTACCGAGAACGATCTTTGCGAGATCTGCGCCAATCCCAAGCGTGAAGAGAGTGGCCTGCTCTGCGTCGTTGAGAGCCCGGCAGATGTGGCGGCGATCGAGCATACCGGTCAGTTCTCGGGTCGTTATTTTGTGCTGATGGGGCACCTGTCACCCCTTGATGGCATTGGCCCGGAAGAGTTGGGGCTGGAGATCCTGGAGCGACGTTTGCAAACGGAGTCGATCGGTGAGCTGATTTTGGCCACTAACCCCACCATCGAAGGGGACGCAACCGCTTGGTATATCGCCGATATGGCCCGATCTGCCGGTATCAAGGTCAGCCGCATTGCCCATGGTGTACCGGTGGGCGGCGAATTGGAGCTGGTGGATGGTACTACGCTTTCTCATTCGCTGATGGGGCGACAGCCGCTGAATTGAGTCTGCCTCAGTTCCCTCTGAGCGGTACTCTTCATCACAGCTTAACCCGCCAAGGCGGGTTTTTTTTTGACTGAATAGGTGGCCTTTGGCGTTTTTTGGCGCAAAAAACGCCATCTGCACTGCCAAGATTTTTTTCCCCCTTGAAATGAGGAGTCACGGCCCCATCTTGTATCAGGAATATGTTCAACCCGAATTGCCTGAGGATAGTGTCGATGACCCAAAGCGTTCATGCCGAAACCCACGGTTTTCAGACTGAAGTCAAACAACTGCTGAGCCTGATGGCCCACAGCCTCTACTCCAACAAAGAAGTGTTCCTGCGCGAGCTGATCTCCAACGCCTCCGATGCGGCAGACAAGCTGCGCTTCAAGGCGCTTTCCGATGCCTCTTTGTTTGAAAACGACGGCCAGTTGCGCGTTCGCCTGGTGGTTGATAAAGAACAACGGACCCTGACCATCTCTGATAACGGCATTGGTATGAGCCGGGATCAGGTGATCGAGCATCTGGGCACCATCGCCAAGTCCGGTACCGCCGACTTTTTCAAAAACCTCTCCGGTGATCAAGGCCGCGACTCCCAGCTGATCGGTCAGTTCGGGGTTGGTTTCTACTCCGCGTTTATCGTTGCTGACAAGGTGACCGTAGTGTCCCGCGCTGCGGGTACCGAACAAGGTCAGGGCGTGCAGTGGGAATCGGAAGGGGAAGGCTCCTTCACCGTGGCTGACGTGACCAAAGTCGGTCGCGGTACCGACGTGATCCTGCACCTGCGTGAAGAAGAGGGCGAGTTCCTCGATGACTGGCGTCTGCGCAGCGTGGTTGCCAAGTATTCCGACCACATCAGTGTGCCGGTCGAGATGTACAAAGAGGGCACTCCGGATCGCGAAGAAGAGGGTGAGACCATAGTCGGTACCCCTGGCGAGTGGGAGCAGGTCAACCGTGCCACCGCACTGTGGACCCGCAGCCCGAAAGAGATCAAGGATGAGGAGTATCAGGAGTTCTACAAGCACGTCGCCCACGATTTTGAAGATCCCATGCTGTGGGGCCACAACCGGGTAGAAGGGGCGCAGGAGTATACCAGCCTGCTCTATATCCCGGCTCGGGCGCCGTTTGATCTCTACAACCGCGAACAGAAGCATGGTCTGAAGCTCTACGTGCAGCGCGTCTTTATCATGGACGACGCCGAGCAGTTTATGCCGACCTACCTGCGCTTCGTCAAAGGGGTGCTGGACTCCAACGATCTGCCGCTCAACGTCAGCCGCGAAATTTTGCAAGACAACAAGGTGACCGTCTCCCTGCGCAAGGCATGCTCCAAGCGGGTGCTGACCATGCTGGCCAAACTGGCCAAGGATGACAGCGAGAAGTATGCGACCTTCTGGAACGAGTTCGGTAACGTGCTCAAAGAGGGGCCGGCAGAAGATCACGCCAACCGCGAAGAGATTGCCAAGCTGTTGCGCTTTGCCAGCACGGCGGGCGAGGGCGAAGCCCAGACTGTCTCCCTCGAGGATTATGTTGGCCGGATGAAGGAAGGCCAGCAGAAGATTTATTTCATCACCGCCGACAGCTTCGCTGCTGCCAAGAACAGCCCGCACCTCGAGATCTTCCGCAAGAAGGGTGTCGAAGTGCTGCTGATGTCCGAGCGGGTCGATGAGTGGCTGATGAGCCACCTGACCGAGTTCGACGGCAAGCAGCTGGTCTCGGTCACCCGTGGCGAACTGGATCTGGGTGATCTGGAAGATGAGGCGTCCAAACAGGCGCAGGAAGAGGCTGAAAAAGCCAATGCCGGTCTGGTGGAGCGTGCCAAGCAGAGTTTGGGCGAAGCGGTAAAAGAGGTGCGTGTGACTCACCGCCTGACCGACTCACCCTCCTGCATCGTCACTGATGCTTATGGCATGAGCACCCAGATGATCAAGCTGATGCGTGCGGCTGGCCAGCCGGTACCGGAGCAAAAGTACATTCTGGAGCTCAACCCCGACCACGCGCTGGTGAAGAAGCTCGACACCATCCAGGATGAGGCGCTGTTTGGCGAGTGGGTCACCCTGCTGCACGAACAGGCTCAACTGGCCGATCAGGGTGGTCTTAATGACCCGGCGAGCTTTGTCTCCCGCATTAACCGGTTGCTGCTGCAAGCCTGATAACTCTTTGTGCTAACAGCAAAAGGCCACTGCATCTGCAGTGGCCTTTTTTGATCTGCGGTCGTCCCGATCTCGCTTGGACGCAGCCGTTACGCTTATCTGCGGTATTCGTTGTTGTAGTTCTGGATCAGCCGGCGGGTGATATCGTGCTGGGGATCGGCAAACACCCGCAAGGTCTTGCCGCGCTCCACCACCCGACCCTCATGCATTACCAGCACTTCGTCACTGATATGGCTGACGATGCCCAGATCGTTGGCCACCAGCACATAGCTCAGCCCCATGGTCTCCTGCATCTCCAGCAGCAGATTGATGATCTGGGAGCGCACCGAGATGTCGAGGGTAGAGAGCGCTTCGTCAGCCACCACGATTTTCGGATTGAGGATCAGCGCGCGAGCCAGCGCCACCCGCTGTTGTTGGCCCGCGGAGAGCATCTGGGGATAGAACAGGGCGTGATCCGGTAGCATGCCGACCATGCGCAGGGTCTGGATCACTTTCTCATTGCGCTCCTCATTACTCATCCCGGTATTAAGACGCAGCGGGGTCTCCAGGATCTGGCCAACCCGGATCTTGCGGTTGAGCGAGGTGTTTGGATCCTGAAAAATCATCCGCAGCAGTTTGCAGCGGGTCTGGTAGTCGCCATGCACCATCAGCTGGCCGTCGATGGCGATATCGCCGCTGGTGGGTTCGATCATCCCGGCCAGAATGCGGGCCAGGGTACTCTTGCCGGAGCCCGCCTCGCCGACGATGGCGAGGGTCTGGCCCACTTCGAGATCGAACGAGAGGGGCTTGATCGCCTCCACCGCCTGACGACGGAACAGACCGGTGCGGTTCTGGTAGGTTTTGCTAAGGCCTCTGACCTGCAACAGGGATGGCTCGATCACAGGCGGGGCTCCTTCATGGGGGCATTAACGATCATCATTTTTTCGGCTCCTCCATATTCAGCGGGAAGTGGCAGCTGAACTGATGACCTTTGATCTTTTGCATCAGCGGGGTCTGCACGCACTGCTTCTGGGCATAGGGACAACGTGGCCCCAGCCGGCAGCCGATGGGCAAGTGTTGCAACGGGGGAATAATCCCGGGCAGGGTGTCGAGTCGTGACTTGTGACGCACCAGCTTGTCAAAGTCAGGGATCGACTTGAGCAGGGCGTCGGTATAGGGGTGGCGCGGGCTTTCCAGGATCTGCTCCCGGGTGCCCACCTCGACCATTTGACCGCAATACATGATGTTGATGGTATCGGTCAGGTTGGCGATGGCGGCGATGTCGTTACTGATGATCAGGATGGTGGTGTTACCCAGCTTGTTCATCTTGTCCAGCAGTCGCAGGATCTGGGAGTGAGTGGTCGATTCCATGGCGCTGGTGGGCTCGTCGGCCACCAGCAAGCGCGGTTTATTGGCAATGGCCATGGCGATCATCACCTTTTGGCACATACCGTCAGAGAGTTCGTGGGGATAGGCGCGCATCACTTTGCGATGATCCTTGACCCCGACCCGGTGCAGCAGGGCGATGGCCTTTTTCTTGCGCCACTGGAAGCGCTGCCAGAACTTCCCTTCGTACGAATCGGTCGGGATTGCCTCTTCCAGCTGGGTGCCAATCTCTTCGGAAGGGTCGAGGCAACTGATGGGGTCTTGAAAGATCATGGCGATTTCGCGGCCCATGATACGGCGCCGCTCTTTGGGGGCCATGGTCAGCAGATCCATGTCGTTGAAGCGCATTCGGTCGGCGCGCACCGTCCAGTTGTCCTTCTCGATGCCGACGATCACCTTGGCGATCAGACTTTTGCCTGAGCCTGATTCACCGACCAGCCCACGGATCTCCCCCTCGGTCAGGGTCAGGCTCACCTTGTCTACCGCCTTGACCTTGCCTTGCGGGGTATCTATCTCGATGGTGAGATTACGAATATCGAGCAAGGGCATCAGCGGCGCTCCTCATTGCGGTGTGGCACAGGGGGTTGTATCAGCGGGATGCCGATAGAGCGGGTTTCGAACAAGGGCATCATCAATCATTGCCCTCTTTGAGTGCTTCACGGATCCCTTCACCTACAACGTTGGTGACCAACACACTAAACAGGATGGCGATGCCCGGCAGAGTCACTGTCCAGGGGGCGAGGTAGATAAGATCGCTCGAATCGGCCAGCATGGCGCCCCATTCCGGCTGGGGTGACTGAGCGCCGAGGCCAAGAAAACCTACCGCCGAGATATCGAGGATGGCCGCCGACAGGGTGCGGGTGGTTTGGGCCACCAGGGTCTCGACGATGTTGGGCAAAATAGCCAGGCGCATGATCCGGAAGGGAGGTGATCCATCAAGGCGGCTGGCGGTGATGTACTCCTTTTGCATTTCGGTGTGCACCGCATTATAGGTGGCGCGAATAAAGGGCGGGATCAACGCCAGGGTAATGGCAATCAGAGTATTGCCAAGGCCCGGTCCCAGGATCGCGACCATGATGATGGCCATCAGCAGGGAGGGGATGGAGAGCAGGGTATCGAGCAGGTGGTGTAGTACGCTCGATTTGAGCCCCTTGCTCATGCCGCCGAGGATGCCGATAGCAGAGCCCACCACCATGGCAATCACCACCACCACCAGTGCATAGCCAAAGGTGAGGCGAGCCCCTACCACCAGCCGGGAGAGCATGTCGCGCCCCAGGTCATCGGTGCCGAGAAAGTAGTCGATGTTGCCGGTCGCCGCCCAGGAAGGGGCAAGCAACAAGTGCGCTGCATGCTGTTCATCGATACCGTGAGGCACCACCAGCGGCCCTACCAGGGTGATAAGCAGCAGCAGTAAAAAGCACCAGAGCCCTGCCATGGCGAGCGGGTTGCGGCTGTAGGAAGCCCACGTCTGCTCAAGGGGCGAGAGGATCTTGAGCTCGGGATAGATGTTCGATTTATCTTGCATAGGATACCTGGCTCCTGGTCACGCCATGAGCGCGTTCAATCTTGTTTGGCATACAACTCTTTGCGCCGTGCCGGATAGATAAGGGTGGTCAGCAACTCGGTGCTGACGCTGATCAGGATCACAAAACTGGCGACCACCAGGGTTGCACCGCGAATGGCGGCATAATCCTGCAGGGCGATGCTGCTGATGAGCCAGCGGCCGATCCCGTGCCACTCGAACACCACCTCGGTGATCATGGCGGAGGTGAGCACGCTGCCCAGTTGCAGACCCAGCAGCGGCAGCACCGGTGGCAGGGCATTTTTCAGGCCGTGGCGCCAGACGATCTGCCATTTGGAGAGGCCGCGGCTCGCTGCCGCCTTGATGTAGTTTTGCTTCATCACATCGATGAGGGAACTGCGCACATGGCGGATCACCTCGGTGGTCGGCACCACCGCCAGCACCAGTGACGGGAGGATCAGGTGGCGCAGGGCATCGTGCAGCGCCGCTTGCCGCCAGGGTTCGTTGCTCAGTAGCACATCAATCACCGCGATACCGGTGATCGACGGGACATCGTAGAGCAGGCTGAGTTGCCCCGAAGACGGCAACCAGCCGAGATCGAGGGAGAAGAGCATCACCGCCAGTAGCGCCAGCCAGAACACCGGCACCGCATAGCCGATGAGGCCTGCCGTCATGATGGAGATATCCAGCGTCTTGCCTTGCGACAGCGCGGCCAGGGTGCCTAGCGGAATACCCACCAGCAGCGAGATGGCAAAAGCGGCCAGACAGAGGATCAGGGTCGCCGGGAAATAGTGGCGGATCTCGTCCAGCACCGGTAGCCCGGAGACGCTGGATAGCCCCAGATCACCGGCGAAAATGCGGCGCAGGAAGTCGGGATAACCGCTCCAGAAGCTGAGCTGATTGCCGATCAGCCGATAGTCCAGCAGATAGGCGACGAAGGTCAGTGCCAGCAGGGTGATGAGCAGCAGGTTGAGACGGCGCAAGGTGTATAAAAGCATGCTTACTCCCTGTGAGCCTGGTTGAAGGAGGTACCACCGAAGGGCATCAGCATCAGCCCCTCGATGTCGCTGCGGCTGACCTGAGTGCGCAAGGCGTGGGCCAGCGGAATAAGGGGCAGCTGTTCGTTGAGCAGGGTCTGGGCGTAATAGTAGTTGCGCAGCCGGAAGGCGAGCTGGGGCGTGGTGACTGCATCATCCAGCAGTTGATCAAAGGCCGGGCTGCACCAGCGGCTGTAGTTGTTGCCGCGCTCTACGGCGGAGCAGCTCAGCAGCTGGCGGAAGAAGTTATCAGGATCGGCGTTGTCGGCAATCCAGCCGGAGAGCAGGCTGTCGTACTGCCCCTGAGTGAGGCGACCTTCGATCACCTGCCACTCCCGTTGCACAATTTTGAGTTTGATCCCGACTTTGGCCAGATCACTGCGGATCAGCTGGGCGGTTTTGACCGCATCCGGGTTGTAGGGGCGGGCGTCCGGTTGCACCAGCACCTGCATCTCGAACCCATTCTCCAGTCCCGCCTCCTTGAGCAGCTGGCGCGCCCGTTTCAGATCAGGCTTGCGCTCGGGCAGGCTGGGGTTGTACCCCCAGGATAGGGGTGGCAGCAGGCTGTTGGCGGGTAGACCGGTATCGAAATAGACCGCCTGCAACAGGTTGTCGGTATTGATGGCGCTGGCAATGGCCTGGCGCACCTTGATGTTGTTGAACGGCGGTTTGCGGGTATTGAGGGCCAAAAAGGCGACGTTCATCCCCGACTGGACCGAGAGGTTGAGAGCCGGATGCTGCTTGATCACCGAGAGCTGGCTGGCAGACGGGGTGCTCATCACGTCACACTCGCCGGTCAACAGCTTGGCCAACCGCTTGGAGGATTTTGGGGCTATGTCGTAGACCAGCTGTTCAATCTTGGCATCGCCGCCCCAGTAACCCGGATGGCGCAGATAGCGAATGAGCTCGTTGTGGCGATACTCCTTGAAACTGAACGGGCCGGTGCCGATGGGGCGGGTGTCCAGCAGGGCTGGCGTGCCCGCCTTGAGCATCTGTTCGGCGTATTCGGCGGAGAGGATCACCGCATAGTCGCTGGCCAGGGTGGCGAGGAAGGAGGCGTTTGGTTGGTTCAGCTCGAACACCACAGTCTGTGGCCCCTTCTTGCTCACCCGCTTGATCAGCAAATCTTGCCCCAGGCTGTAGAAGTAGGGGTAATCGCCGCCAGAGACGTTGTGATAGGGGTGCTGTTCGTCAAGCTGGCGGGCATAGGTGAAGACCACGTCATCGGCATTGAAGGTGCGGGTGGGCTTGAACCAGGGGGTATGGTGAAAGGTCACCCCCTTGCGCAGGGTCAGGGTATAGGTGAGCCCATCCTCGCTGATACGCCAATCGGTGGCCAGGGCCGGCTCCAGCGCCAGGGTGTTGGGATTCACCTCCAGCAGGCGGTCGTAGAGCGGACGGGCTGTGGCATCCAGCGTCACCCCGGAGTTGGAAACATGGGGATTGAAGGAGAGGGGGGATCCCTCAGCACAATAGATGAGTCCGGTTTTGGAGGCCTCGGGTTGCTTCTGGCAGCCGGTGAGCAGCACCAGCAGGCCGAGTAGCAAGGGGGTGAGCATTCTCATTGTTGAACCATGTTCTTATACGATGTGGGTACGCACGTTTTGATACAAATGTGCCAGCGCAAAGGCTGACGTGTTGCGGGAGTCGTCATAAATCGGACTCCTTTTGCTCTTGTTCTGCCTCGTTATCATCATTGAGCAGCTGATACTTGCGTAGCATGCCGCGGAACTGGTGATAGCTTAGGGCCAGCAGTTGAGCGGCTTTGCGCTGATTATACTGGGATTGCTGCATCGCTTGCTTGAGTAAATTAATCTCGAACTCCGCCACCGCCTGTTTCAGCTCAAGCGGCAAGCTCATCGCCGTGGCGATTGGCGCCTCACCCGACCCCTCTGGCAACTGCTGGTTACTCTTGGCACCGGGGCGCCAGGGGGAATCAAACGGATTGATCACCAGGGTCGAGAGCGGCAGCTGGGGATTGCCCTGACGGTAGATACTGCGCTCCACCACGTTTTTCAGCTCCCGCACGTTGCCCGGCCAGTGGTAATCCTGCAGCAGCAGGGTTGCCTTGCGCGAGAACCCGGCAAACAGCGGATAGCCCAGCTCCCGGGTCATGCTGTGGGCGAAGTGCTCCGCCAGCATCAGGATATCTTCTCGCCGCTCCCGCAACGGGGGAAGGGTGATCACATCAAACGCGAGCCGGTCGAGCAGATCGTGGCGAAACTGCCCCCTGTCTGCCAGCGCAGGGAGATCTTCGTTGGTGGCGCAGACCAGCCGCACATCCACCTTGAGGGGCTTGGCCCCACCCACCCGTTCGAACTCGCCATACTCGATGACCCGCAGCAGCTTCTCCTGCACCCGGGCGCTGGTGGTGGCCAGCTCGTCAAGGAACAGGGTGCCGCCATCGGCCCGCTCGAAGCGGCCCTGATGGCGCTTGGCCGCGCCGGTAAAGGAGCCCGCTTCGTGACCGAACAGCTCGGTCTCCAGCAGGCTCTCGCTCAGGGTGGCGCAGTTGATGGTGACAAAGCTTTGATCCCAGCGCGCCGAGAGATAATGTAGGCGGTGGGCGATCAGCTCCTTGCCCGTCCCCCGCTCACCGATGATCAGCACGGGTTTGCGCAGCGGGGCGAGCCGTGAGGTCTGCTCAATGATCTCGAGAAATGCGTTGGATTCCCCCAGCAGGCTTTCCGTGGCCGTGGTCATAGTGATCCCTGTCGGTTGTTAAAGCTGGTCAATCTTACCAAAAGTTGGTGAATCTTATCATCACTTGCACCAGGCATCTTGTAATTCGGTCTTTCAGCCCCATATAAATCAACAAGTTAAATTTCATTCCAGATTGGCACACAAGTTGCCATTGTCAATGGAGAAACAACGCCATGCCAACAACAGGAGTGCAACCATGAGTATTTTTTCCCGTCTGGCCGACATCATCAATTCCAACCTGACGTCCCTGCTCGACAAGGCCGAAGATCCCCAGAAGATGGTGCGCCTGATCATCCAGGAGATGGAAGATGAGCTGGTCAAGGAGCGTTCCAATCTGGCCCGTTTCCTCGCCAGCCAGAAAGAGATTGGCCGTCAGGTCACCCGTCATCAGGAGCGGGTTGACGAGTGGCAAGCCAAGGCCGAGCTGGCTCTGACCAAGGGGCGTGAAGATTTGGCCCGCGCCGCCCTTATCGAGAAGAAGAAACAGACCGAGTTGTCAGAGACCCTCTACCGCGAGCAGCAAGCGGTCGACAGCGGCATCGAAAAGCTGGGTGAGGAGATCCGCCAGCTCGAAGCCAAGCTGGAAGATGCCCGCGCCCGTCAAAAGGCGATGGCTATCCGCACCGAAGCGGCCAGCAGCCGTCTCAACGTGCAGAGCCAGGTAGCCCGTGGCGAGAGCCAGGCGGTGGTGAGCAAGTTCGAGCGGATGGAGCGTCGCATCGACGAAATGGAAGCCCGCGCCGATCTGGGTCAGTCCGACAAGGCACTGGCGCAGCAGTTTGCCGAGCTGGAAGTGGATGATCAGATCAGCCGCGAGCTGGAAGCGATGCGCCAGAAGCTGGGTCAGAGTGAGCACAAAAGCGAAGGCAAACAGGGGGAGTAACAGATGGAAGATCTGCTGGGTGTATTGATGGTTCCCATGGTGGTCTTCATGGTGGTGGTGGCCCCCATCTGGCTGGTGCTGCACTACCGGGCCAAGGGGCGGATTGGTGCCGGTCTCGCCGATAGCGAGCGGGAGCAACTGCAAGGGTTGCTCGGCCGTGCCGAGAAGATGCAGGAGCGAGTAGGCGCGCTGGAGTCGATTCTGGATGCGGAAGTACCCGGTTGGAGGAACAAGGTATGAGCAATGTGAGTCGTGACGGACGTAACCTGTATCGCGATCCCCAGCGCGGCAAGATAGCTGGGGTCTGTGCCGGTTTGGCAGAGTACTTCGGGGTGGAGACCTGGATCGTGCGGCTGTTGGCCATCAGTGGCCTTATCTTCGCCGGTTTCATCACCTTCACCGCCTATATCGCCGCCTGGTTCTTGCTCGACAAAAAGCCGGTCACCCTCTATTCGCAAGAGGATGCCGACTTTGCCGAGGTGCGGATGAAAGCGCGCAGCTGGCAGGCGGGGGTCACTCCTCATCAGGCGCTGGGCCGTATCGCGCAGGAACTTGACGCGCTGGAGCCCAGAGTACAGCGGATCGAGAAGCTGGTGACCTCCAAGGAGTTCACCCTGCAGCGGGAATTCAGCAAGCTGTAGTAGCCATCGTCAGTATTCATCGTCGATGGTGGAGCCTCCTGTGATGCTCCATCATTGACGCCACTCAGGCAGATTGACCATCCAGATGCGGATAGCCAGTTTGCCTTGTCGCACGGCCGATCACGCCAGATGCAACCACCAAGGGAGAACGGATCAAGCCTTGATACTCAATAAACTGGAACAGAAGTTGACTCGCCTGCAACACAAGGCGAACGACGTGGTGAACCGGGTGCGGGATCGCCATATCCGGCTGGCGGTGACCGGCCTCTCTCGCAGCGGCAAGACCGCCTTTATCACGGCGCTGGTCAACCAGCTGGAACACGCGGCCATCGATGGCCGTTTGCCGTTGTGGGATGCCCTGCGTCAGGGGCGCATCCTCGGTGCGCGCCGGGTGCCGCAGCTCAATGCCCACATTCCCACCTTTGCCTACGAGCGTGGCCTCGACTCCCTGTTTGGCGATCCACCGGCCTGGCCCGAGCCCACCCGTGGCGTGGCCGAGGTGCGCCTCGAAATCCGCTATCGCACCCGTCACCCCCTGCGCAAACATCTGGGGGAGATCTCCACCCTCTACGTGGATCTGGTGGACTACCCCGGGGAGTGGCTGCTCGACTTGCCGCTGCTTGAGATGAGTTACGAGCAGTGGAGCGAACAGGTGCGCGAGCAGCTGCGCCGCCCCGAGCTGCAAGCACTCGCCGCCAGCTGGCTGACCCCCGAGTGGCAGGCAACGCAACCTTTTGCAGAACGACCGGTGGCTGAGCTGGCCGAGCGCTACACCGCCTATCTGCACGCCTGCAAACAAGAGCTGGGGCTGCACCTTATCCAGCCCGGCCGCTTCGTCTTGCCGGGGGAGTATGCCGGAGCCCCTATGCTGCAATTTGTCCCCTGGGTGTGGGAGATGCCTGTCGGCGAACCCGCCGATGGCACCCTCTACGCCACCCTCAGGCAGCGCTTCGAACAGTACAAACAGCATCTGGTGCAGGGTTTTTATGAGCAGCACTTTGCCGGTTTCGATCGCCAGATCGTGCTGGTGGACTGCCTGCAGCCCCTCAATGCAGGGGCTGCCAGCTTTGGCGACATGCAGCAGGCCATTGCCCGCATCATGGAGAGCTTTGCCTACGGCAAGAGCAACTGGTGGCGGCGGCTCTTCTCGCCCCGTATCGACAAACTGCTGTTTGTGGCGAGCAAGGCCGATCACGTCACCCCCGAACAGCATGCGCCCATGGTATCCCTGCTCCAGCATCTGGTGCGCAGCGGCCGCGGGCAGGCCCGTTTCGAGGGGATCACCACCGAATGTCTGGCGCTCGCTGCCATCAAGGCGACCGAAGTGGGCAAGGGGGTGGCCAATGGCCGCGAGTTCCCCGCCATTCGCGGCACCAGTCTGAGCGGCGAATCGCTGCTGCTGTTCCCGGGTGAAGTGCCGCCCCATATTCCGCCCGCGCAGTGGTGGAACAGTCAGGGCTTTGATTTTCAGGCGTTTCGCCCCATGCCCATGAGCGCCCATCAGGCGCTGCCCCATATCCGGCTCGATGCGGCGCTGGAGTTTCTGCTCGGGGATCACCTCGAATAACGGTGTGCGGCCCGGGATTGTTCTCGGTTCCGCATTCAGGAGAACAATGCGATGAACGATCAGATAAAAGAGCGGCCACCGCTGCAGGGCAAGGTGATCCTTGAGCCTGCCTTGACGGTGGCCAGTGACGAGCGACCGCCCGCACCGGCCCAGCAGCTGGAGGAGGCGAGTTTCGAGCGCCTCGACGAGTTGGACGATTTCACCGAGGTGGAGAGTGCCCTGGTCATCAAACCGCGCCGCCGCCATCGGCTGTTGGCGTGGGGGCTGGGGGCGGTCGGTCTGCTCTCCTTGGGGCAATATGGCGCCTTCCTTTACGAGCAGTTTCTCACCACCCCGCTCTGGGGTAGCGCCTGGCTGGCGGCATCGGCGCTGGTGGCGGCGGGGACTGCCAGTGTGGTGGGGCGCGAGTGGCTGCGACTGCGCACCCTCAAGCGGCGTCAGGATGTGCGCTCGCGGGCAGAAGATCTGCTGGCCCATCAGGGGGTCGGGCAGGGGCAGGCCTTTTGCGAAGGGTTGGCGGTCAAAAGTGGCGACAAGGGGCGCGAAGGGTATCAAACCTGGCTGGCTCAGCTCGACGAGAGCCACAGCGATCGGGAGGTGCTGACTCTTTACAGTCAGCTGGTACTGAGCGAGCGTGACAAACTGGCGCAGGCGCGGGTCGCCAAATGGTCGGGGGAGGCCGCCGTGCTGGTGGCGCTGAGCCCGCTCGCCACCGTCGACATGATACTGATGCTGTGGCGCAACTTGCGGATGATCGAGGATATCGCCGATGTCTATGCCATCGAGCTTGGCTACTGGAGCCGCATACGTCTGATCCGTCAGGTGTTTCGCAACATGCTCTACGCCGGCGCCACCGAGCTGATAACAGAGGTGGGGATGGACTTGCTGGGCGCCGAGTTTGCCGCCAAGCTCTCCGCCCGTGCCGCACAAGGGGTGGGGGCCGGGCTGCTCACCGCTCGCCTTGGCCTGCGCACCATAGAGGCGTGCCGCCCGCTGCCCTGGTGTGCGGACGAGAAACCCAAACTGGGAGAGCTGCGCAAGCGGCTGATCGGCCAGCTGGCGGGGTATCTCAACAAATCCTGATAGCCCTATCTGCACCTTGCTGCGATGACCCATGCCCCTGTCGTGCTCGCCAAGCCGCAGGGGCATGGTTTTAATCGGCAGATCATTGAGTTGGCAGCAGTGCCCGACTTTTGCGAGGCGCCCGTTTACGGTTAAGCTGGCAGTCAATCGTATCAATCACACCAATCGTACTAATCGGCAAGGATGCCCGATGAACTTTACCTTTCGCCAGATCCGTTATTTCGTGGCCGTGGCCGACAGCTTCTCAGTGAGCCGCGCCGCCGCCGAGCTGCATATCTCCCAGTCGGCGGTCACCAGCGCCATTCGCGAGCTGGAGACCGAGCTGGGCGCCCCGCTATTCGAGCGCAATCCGCGCGGCGTCACCCTCACCACTCAGGGTCACCAGTTTTTGCTCCATGCCCGCCGTATTCTCGGCGCCATGACCGAGGCGAGCCACTCCCTCAAAGCGGTGGCCCAGCAGGATCAGGGGCGGCTCACCATCGGTGTGACCACATTGGTGGCGGGTTACTACCTGTCTGAGGCGCTCGGCCGCTTTCGCCGCGCCTTTCCGGCGGTACAGATCGAGGTGAAGGAGGATGAACAGCCTTTTCTGGAGCATCAGATCGTCAACGGCGAGGTGGATGTGGGGATCCTGATGACCAACCGCACCATCCGGCAAGAGGCGTTTGATACCGAGTTGCTGACCCGCTCGCCGCTGCGGCTCTGGCTGGCCGCCAACCACCCGCTCTGTGCCGAGTCGACCCTCTCCCTGACGGCACTGGGGGAGGAGCCGATGATCTCGCTGACCGCCGATCAGCTCGATCAGATCATCGGTGGCGGCCTGCGTCGTTACGGCATCTCCCCCCGTATCGTGCTGCGCACCGCGTCGGTGGAGGCGGTGCGCAGTCTGGTCGCCAGCCAGCTCGGGGTCGCCCTGCTGCCCGATTTTGCCTATCGCCCCTGGTCGCTGGAGCAGGAGCGGGTCGAGGCTCGCCCCATCAAGGAGCCCATTCCCGCCATCGATATCGGGCTGGTGTGGCGCCGTGGTTCTCGGCTGGATTGGACGGCGCGGGAATTTATCGATATCGCGCGGGATCAGAGCCGGTTACGGGCCCGTCAGGCGCTCCCTCGCTAGCCATCTCTTGCGGGGTTGCCACCAAAATTCAGATTCATCTGCACTCGATATCGATTTAGCTGATACCTGAGCCACCAAAAATTGAAATATTCATCGTATTGCCACTCCCCTAAGCTCATTGCTGGTTAACAGGATGTTAACGCCCATGGCGGCGTTCCTTCACCTGATGCAAGTCAACACAATGCAAGGAGTGCATGATGAAATTGACCCCTCTGATGCTGGCTCTTGTCCCGGCGCTGCTGGCAGGCCAGACCCAGGCTGCCCCGACCGAGCTCGGCAAGGGTGAAGGCCAGCTCAATATCGTGGCCTGGGCTGGTTACGTCGAACGTGGCGAGACCGACAAGAACTACGACTGGGTGACCGGATTCGAAAAGGAGACCGGCTGCAAGGTGAGCGTCAAGACGGCGGCCACCTCGGACGAGATGGTGGCGCTGATGAACGAGGGGGGCTTCGATCTGGTGACCGCCTCCGGCGATGCCAGCCTCCGTCTGATTGCCGGTGGTAAGGTGCAGCCGCTCAATCTGGCGCTCATTCCGAGCTACCGCAAGATTGATCCCCGGCTGCAGAATGCCCCCTGGCACACGGTGGATGGCAAGCACTACGGCGTGCCCTACCAGTGGGGTGGCAATATCCTGATGTACAACACCAAGGTGTTCCCCAAGGCGCCGGACTCCTGGAACGTGGTGTTCGAGGAGCAGACCCTGGCGGATGGCAAGTCCAACAAGGGGCGGGTGCAGGCCTTTGATGGCCCGATCCACATCGCAGATGCAGCCCTCTATCTGATGACCCATCAGCCCGCGCTAGGCATCAAAGACCCTTACGAGCTGAACGAGGATCAGTACAAGGCCTCCCTCGATCTGCTGCGCAAGCAGCGCCAGCTGGTGGGACGCTACTGGCATGATGCCTTCGTTCAAATCGATGACTTCAAGAATGAAGGGGTGGTTGCCTCCGGCTCCTGGCCGTTCCAGGCCAACACCCTGATCGCCGACAAGCAGCCCATCGCCACCACTGTGCCCAAGGAGGGGGTCACCGGTTGGGCCGATACCAGCATGGTGCACAGCGATGCCAAGAACCTAACCTGTGCTTACAAGTGGCTGGAGCACTCCCTGAACAACAAGCTGCAGGGGGATCTCGCCTCCTGGTTTGGCTCGGTGCCTGTGGTACCTGCCGCCTGTGAGGGTAATGCCCTGCTTGGCCCGAAAGGGTGCAAAACCAACGGTATCGACAACTTCGATCGGGTTCGCTTCTGGCGCACTCCTGTCTCCCAGTGCAAGAGCCAGGGAACCTGTGTGCCCTATTACCGCTGGGTTTCCGACTATATCGCCATTCTGGGTGGTCGCTAAGGCGGGGTGATCAAGGTGGTCGCCACAGCGGCTACCTTGCCAACAGCAGGGGAGCGGCGCCTCCTCTGCGTGACCGCCGAGACCGGATAATCAAGCGGGCCGGACAGGAGTCCGGCCCATCCCAGTACAGACAAGGACGCCCCATGAACGCCGTACAATTTGACCGGGTCAGTCGCCACTATGGCGAGGTGAAGGCGGTCGACGACATCTCTTTCCAGATCCCCTCCGGGGAATTCTTTACCCTGCTGGGGCCGAGCGGTTCCGGCAAGACCACCTGCCTGCGGATGATCGCGGGCTTTGAATACCCGAGCGAGGGGGAGATCCGCTTGTTTGGCGAACCTTGCTCCAAGGTGCCGCCCTATGATCGCAACCTCAACACCGTGTTTCAGGACTATGCCCTGTTTCCCAACATGGATGTGCGCGACAACATCGGTTATGGCCTGATGCTCAAGGGCGTCGCCAAGGCACAGCGCTACCGCAAGGTGGACGAGATGCTGGAGCTGGTGCGACTGCCCGACGTCGGCAAGCGCCGCCCAAGCCAGCTCTCCGGCGGCCAGCGCCAGCGTATCGCCATCGCCCGGGCCCTCATCAATCAGCCGCGCATCCTGCTGCTGGATGAGCCGCTGGGGGCCCTCGATCTCAAGCTGCGCGAGCAGATGCAGCTTGAGCTCAAGGCGTTGCAACGCCAGCTTGGCATCACCTTTATCTTCGTCACCCACGATCAGCAGGAGGCGCTCTCCATGAGCGACCGGATCTGCATCTTCAGTCAGGGCAAGATCGAGCAGATCGCCGCCCCCGATACCATCTACGATGCTCCGGCGACGCCGTTTGTAGCCCGCTTCGTCGGCACCGTCAATCTGTTCGAAGGGGAGCAGGCCAGACGGCTGTGCGGAGACGGCAGCCAGATGATGGTACGTCCGGAGCGGATCCGGCTCAGTGAAGCGGGTACGCCGGGCTGGTCGGGGGAGATCCGCGAGGTGGAGTATCTGGGTCCCTTTGTCCGTTATCGGGTCAGCCTCGGGGAGCAGATCGAGATCATCGTCAACCACCCCAATGAGGGGCAGGCTCGCCTGAGCCGTGGTACCCAGGTCAGCCTCAGCTGGCCGGAGCAGGCCATCCATCGCCTGAGCGCCGCCCATCAAGGGGCGCAGCCATGAGTGCCCCTCACAGTGCGAGTCTTGCCATGAACCATCAGCCCGACCCTGCCCGTTTCAGGCCGCTGCGCCGTCTCTCCACCCTGCTCTATGGCAGACCCGGCTTGCTGCTGGCGATCCTGCTGGGGCCGCCGCTGCTGTGGCTCGGCATCATCTATGTCGGCTCCTTGCTGATGCTGCTCTCCAACTCCCTGTTCGGGCTGGACGAGTTCAGCGGTCAGGTGCGCCACGAACTGGGGCTGCAAAACTTCGTTGCCCTGTTGCGGCCGGAGAATCTGGATGTGATCGGCCGCACCGTCGGCATGTCGCTGCTGGTGACCCTGGCCTGTGCCCTGCTCGGTTTTCCGGTTGCCTACTACATGGCGCGCTACACCAGTGGCAAGACCCGGGCGCTGTTCTATGTGGGGATCATGCTGCCGCTCTGGTCCAGCTATCTGGTGCGGGTCTATGCCTGGAAGCTGATTTTGGCCAAGGAGGGGGTGGTGAGCTGGCTGGCCGACAGCATGGGGCTGGAGTGGCTGCTCGATGCCATCCTCTCCTTGCCGGTGATAGGTGGCCCGTCGCTCTCCTTCTCGCGGCTCGGCACCTTTATCGTGTTCGTCTATGTCTGGCTGCCCTTCATGATCCTGCCCATTCAGGCGGCGGTGGAGCGTATTCCGCGATGCCTGCTGGAGGCGAGCAGCGATCTGGGGGCGACACCTGCCCAGACCTTTCGCAACCTGATCCTGCCGCTGGCGTTGCCTGGTGTGGTGGCGGGCTCCATCTTCACCTTTTCGCTGACCCTAGGTGATTACATTATTCCCGGCATCATTGGCAACTCGACCATGTATATCGGTCAGGTGGTCTACATGCAGCAGGGAACGGCGGGCAATCTGCCCTTTGCCGCCGCCTTCTCGCTGGTGCCAATCCTCATCATCGCCATCTATCTGGCGATTGCGAAACGACTGGGGGCTTTTGATGCGCTTTGACCCTATCGCTTTGAACCGGCAGCAAGGAGGCCGTCATGTCAGCTAGCTCCGTGATCAGTCAGGGAGAGCGCCCTTCGGGCCTGCTCAAGTACGCCGCCATTGGCGGGCTCTTGTTCCTGCACTTTCCCATTCTGTTTATCTTCCTCTACGCCTTCACCAGCGAGAGCAAGAGTTACCAGTTTCCGCCCCCCGGGCTCACCCTCAAGTGGTTCGAGGTGACCCTCAATCGCCCCGATGTGTGGCGCGCCATCCAGCTGTCGCTGGAGGTAGCGGGACTGGCGACGCTGGCGGCTATGATCCTCGGTACTCTGGCGGCAGGGGCCATTGCTCGCAGCCGCTTCTTCGGTCAGGAGGTGGTGTCACTGCTGCTGGTGCTGCCCATCGCGCTGCCCGGCATCGTCACCGGTATCGCGCTGCGCTCCGCCTACGGCTTGATGGAGATCCCGTTCAGCTTCTGGACCATCGTCATCGGCCACGCCACCTTCTGTGTGGTGGTGGTCTACAACAATGCGCTGGCCCGTTTTCGCCGCACCAACCAGTCGCTGATCGAAGCGTCGATGGATCTCGGGGCCGACGGCTTCCAGACCCTGCGCTATGTGATCTTGCCCAATCTGGCCACGGCGCTGCTGGCGGGGGGCATGCTGGCCTTTGCCCTGAGCTTTGACGAGGTGATCGTCACCACTTTCACTGCGGGCCAGCAGACCACCCTGCCCATCTGGATGTATCAGGAGCTGATCCGCCCCCGTGACCGGCCGGTTACCAACGTGGTGGCCCTCATCATAGTGGCCTTCACCACTATCCCCATTTTGCTTGCCTACTACCTTACTCGCGACACCCATGATGTCGCTGGCAGTGGCAAATGATGACTCAACGCGTGCGCAAGGATGCAACCATGAAACTTTCTACCCAACTCTTGATTGATGGCCAGTTTGTGACCGGCGAGGGGCAGGCCGAACCCATTCTCAACCCGGCCAACGGCGAGCAGATCGCCGCCGTGCCGGAAGCCTCGTTCGAACAGGTGAACCGGGCGGTGAACGGTGCCCAGCGCGCCTTCGCCCAGTGGAGTCGCACCACCCCGGCCCAGCGCAGCAACCTGCTGCTGCGTCTTGCTGATCTCATCGAGCGCCACGCCGAAGAGTTCGCGGCGCTCGAATCCCTCAACTGCGGCAAACCCTATCTGGCGGTACTCAACGACGAGCTGCCTGCGGTGGTGGACTGCTTCCGCTTCTTTGCCGGGGCTGCCCGTTGTCTGCAAGGGCCGTTGGCGGGGGAGTATATCGAGGGGCACACCAGCATGATCCGCCGCGATCCCATCGGGGTGGTGGGCAGTATCGCCCCCTGGAACTACCCGCTGATGATGGCGGCCTGGAAGATGGCACCGGTGCTGGCGGCGGGCAATACGGTGGTGCTCAAACCCTCCGAGCAGACCCCGCTCACCGCCCTGCGCCTTGCTGAACTGGCCAGCGAGATCTTCCCCCGCGGCGTCATCAACGTCATCTGCGGACGCGGTGAAAGCGTGGGGGCGCCGCTGGTGGATCACCCGCTGGTGCGGATGGTGTCGCTCACCGGTGACATCGCCACCGGCCAGAAGATCCTGCAGAGCGCTGCCCGCACCATGAAGCGCACCCACCTTGAACTGGGGGGCAAGGCGCCGGTCATCATCTTCGACGATGCGGATCTGGAGGCGGTGGTGGCGGGTATTCGCACCTTCGGTTTCTACAACGCCGGGCAAGATTGCACTGCCGCCTGCCGTATCTATGCCCAGGGCAAGATCTACGACAAGTTCGTCGCGGCCATGACCGATGCGGTGGCCTCCATCAAGGTGGGCAGCCAGTACGAGGAGGGGGTCGAGATGGGGCCGCTTATCTCGGACAGACAGCGCAACCGGGTCGCCAGCTTTGTCGAGCGGGCCCAGAGCAGCGGTCATGTGGAGGTGACAGCGGGGGGCAAGATCCGTCCCGGCAACGGCTTCTTCTTCGAGCCGACCCTGATTGTCGGGGCCCGTCAGGAGGATGAGATCGTGCGGCGCGAGGTGTTCGGCCCAGTGGTGTCGGTGACCCGTTTCAACGATGCCGAGCAGGTGGTGCAGTGGGCCAACGACTCTGACTATGGTCTCGCCTCGTCGGTCTGGACCCGGGATTTGAGCCTCGCCAGCAAGGTGGCCAGCCACCTGCAATATGGCTGCACCTGGATCAACACCCACTTCATGCTCACCTCCGAGATGCCCCACGGCGGTATGAAAATGTCGGGTTACGGCAAGGATCTCTCCCTCTATGCGCTGGAGGATTACACGGTGCCGCGCCATATCATGGTCAAGCTGTAGTGGGAGTTACTTAGCTGGTCGTCACAATTTATTTACAACTGTTTCCGGCAGCCGACTCATGGGTCGGCTGCTTTTTTTGTTGCCATTTCGTTACAGTGAAGCCGTGATGAAACGGCAAGGCGCCTTGATGTGGCGCCAGAGGATGGAACCGCTATGGCAACCTTTTACACCGCCCACCAGCCGGATGCTGACGGGGTGATCCACTACAGCAACGAAGAGCACGGCACCTGGCAGATCCTGATCGAACGTCAGTTCGCCGCCCTCGATGGCAAGGGGTGTGATGAGTATCTGGCCGGTCTCGACAGGCTGGGATTGCCCCGTGATCGCATCCCCCAGCTGGCCGAGATCAACGCCGTCTTGCAGCCTGCGACCGGCTGGTCGGTGGCGGCGGTGCCTGCGCTCATCTCGTTCGATCGCTTCTTCGCCCTGCTGGCCAATCGCCAGTTTCCGGTGGCCACCTTTATCCGGCGCCGGGACGAGCTCGACTACCTGCAAGAGCCCGATATCTTTCACGAGATCTTCGGTCACTGCGCCATGCTGACCAATCCGGCCTTTGCCCACTTCACCCACCTCTACGGCCAGCTTGGCCAGCAGGCGAGCAAGGAGCAGCGGGTCTTTCTGGCGCGGCTCTACTGGTTTACCGTGGAGTTTGGCCTCTTGGCCACGGCGGATGGGCTGCGCATCTATGGCGGCGGCATTCTCTCCTCCATCGGTGAGACCGCCTATGCCCTCTCCGGCAAGCCGCTGCTGCAACCTTTCGAGCTGTTGACCGTGCTGCGCACCCCCTATCGTATCGACATCATGCAGCCCACCTATTTTGTGCTGCCGAGTCTCGATCATCTCTACCAGCTGACCGGGGAGGAGATCATGGCTGCTCTGGCCGAGGCCAGTCGGCTTGGCCTCTATCCGCCGCGCTTTGAGGTTGTCGCTGGCAAGCAGGCGAGCTGACCAAAAGCAAACAACCCTATTTCATTTTCATTAATTTTTCATTAATTCAAGCAGGAGTAACCCATGTCCGAACTGGCCAGCCAGCAGTGTGAAGCGTGCCGCGCCGATGCCCCCAAGGTGAGCGATGAGGAGCTGCGCGAGCTGATGCAGCTTATCCCCGACTGGCAGCCGCTGGTGGAGGAGGGGGCGCTGCAACTGCGGCGGGAATTTCTCTTTCGCAACTTCAAGGAGGCGCTCGCCTTCACCAACCGCCTGGGGGAGCTGGCGGAGGCGGAGTTTCATCATCCCGCCATCCTGACCGAGTGGGGAAAGGTGACCGTCAGCTGGTGGACCCACAAGATCGGCGGCTTGCACCGCAACGACTTCATCATGGCTGCCCGTACCGACCAATTGTCCAGATAAGTTGAGAGCAGGTTGAGGCGGAGTATCCCCCTTCCTGCATCTCTGACCGAGTGGGGAAAGGTGACAGTCAGCTGGTGGACGCACAAGATTGGAGGATTACACCGCAACGACTTCATCATGGCGGCGCGAACCGATCAGTTGCTCCGATAATCTCACCACACACCAGCGTCATCGGTTGACCCGGGCCTGCCTGCGAAAGCAGCGTAGGCCCGCATTTTTATGGGCTGGCGCTCGCACTGGGGGGATCGAGACTGTATTATCAGCTCATTCATAGAGTTAGCTAGGAAGTGTGTCCCGAATGCGTCTTGAAGTCAGCTGTGAAGACCGCCTGGGCCTGACCCGGGAACTGCTCGACCGTCTGGTGGAGCACAATATCGATCTGCGCGGCATCGAAATCGATACCTCAGGCATCATCTATCTCAACTTTCCCGAGCTGGAGTTCAGCGATTTTCAGCACCTGATGCCGGAGATCCGCCGCATTCCCGGTGTCTACGACGTCAAGACTATCCCCTACATGCCTTCCGAGCGTGAGCACCACGAGATTGAGGCGTTGCTCAAGGCGCTGCCGGATCTGGTCTTCTCCCTCGACAGCAAGGGCAAGGTGACCCAGGCCAACCAGTCGGCCCTCACCACCCTCGGCTTGCCGGTGGAGGAGGTGCGCGGTGTGGCGCTCGGTTCGCTGGTCAAGGGCTTCTCTTTCACCCGCTGGCTGGAAGCGAGCGAGATCAAGCCGCAGACCTGCAAGCTCAGCTTCAATGGCGAAGAGTATCTGGCAGATCTGATGCCGCTGTTCGTGGCGGAAGCGCGCGGCAAACAGGCTCTGGCTGGTGCCGTGGTGGTACTCAAGTCGGCCCGCCGGGTTGGCATGCACTTCAGCGCGCTTCATGCGGTGGAAGTGGAGGGCTTCGAGCATCTGCAGGCCGAGAGTCCCAAAATGAAAGAGGTGCTAGGTCAGGCCCGCAAACTGGCGATGCAGGATGCACCTTTGCTCATCGTCGGCGAGACCGGCACCGGCAAGGAGCTGCTGGCCCGCGCCTGCCATGCTGCCAGCCTGCGTTCCAGCCACCCCTTTATGGCGCTTAACTGCGCCGCCATGCCGGATAACGTGGCCGAGAGCGAGCTGTTTGGTTATGCCCCCGGCGCTTTTGGCAATAACACCGAGGGCAAGCGCGGTGTGCTGGAGCTGGCCAGTGGCGGCACCCTGATGCTGGACGAGATCGGCGACATGTCCCCTCATCTGCAGACCAAGTTTCTGCGGGTGCTGCAGGATGGGGTATTCCGCCGGGTCGGTGACGAGCAGGAGGTGAAGGTCAACGTGCGTTTCATCTGTACCACCCAGAAGCAGTTGCTGGATCTGGTGCACGAGGGGACCTTCCGCGAAGATCTCTACTACCGCCTCAACGTGCTGAGTCTGGCGTTGCCCCCCCTGCGCGAGCGCAAGGCGGACATCATGGTGCTTGCCCAGCAGTTTGTCTCCCGCTTTGCCAGCGAATTACAGCGGCCTCGCCCGCGCTTTACCCGCAACATGGCCGACTACCTGACCGCCTACCGCTGGCCGGGCAACGTGCGCCAGCTGCGCAACTGCCTCTATCGTGCCATGACGTTGCTGGAAGGGGATGAGCTGGGGCCGGAGCAGATTGACCTGCCGGTCACCGCCGACACAGTGCCGCTGATTGACGAGTGGTTCGAAGGGGACCTGGACGATGCGGTCAAGCGCTTCGAAAGCCAGTTGCTGGCAAGACTCTACCCCTCCTTTCCGTCAACCCGTCAGCTGGCCAAGCGCCTGGGTGTGTCGCACACCGCTATCGCCAATAAACTGCGAGAATACGGTATCAGCAAGAAGTGATCTGCGCCTTGATGCACGCCACCAAAGAGCCCGTCGCCAGACGGGCTCTTTCGTTTATTTATACGGCGGTGAGCAATGACAACAGAGGGAGCCTTGTCAGGCCATCACTCGCCAACTTACTATCAGCGTCTATATATCCGAACCGCAGTGCAGTTGCAGCGGTGTTGTTAAGGCGGCCAGTTTCTGATCATGTTGTTACGCTATTTCCCCCGTATCATTGCTTGTCTGGTGCCCGTGCTGGTAGCACTCGGGCTGCTGCTGCCCCGTGGCGGGTTGGCGGAAACAGTACGGCCGGCAACAGTGCAGTCGGAAACCGCAGCGGAGAGCCGGGCAACGGCGGTCAGGGAATTAGTGCTCGATCTACTGAGCTACACCCGCTGGCCCGCCGAGCCTGCGGTGCTGCGCATGTGCGTGGCGGCGCCGACCGAATATGCCGGCCACCTTTTTACCATCAACCGTCAAGCTAATGGCCGCCGGGTACAGGTCAATCGCTACGAGGCGAACGATCCGGCTATCAGCAGTAACTGCGATGTGCTCTATCTGGGGGTACTCGACGAGCCGACCCGGATTGCGCTGTTTGCCCGCCTGCAGGGACACCCCGTGCTCAGCATCAGCGAATACAACCACGACTGCACCAGCAGTTCGGTGTTCTGCCTGCAGACCTCTCAAGACCAAGAGCGGATACGTTTTAAAGTTAATCTTGATGCGTTGGCGTTAAGTGGTGTGAAGGTGCACCCCGCTGTGCTCAAGTTGGCCCATGCCGGCCAGGAGGCCCCATGAGTCGACCGCCGATCGTGGCTTCCCGCCGTCTGACCCTGCGTCAGAGCCTGGGGCGAACCCATCTGGTGGCGGCCATCACCGCCGTCAGCGTAGCGGGACTGTTTTTGACTCTTGTCACCTTGCTGGTGGTGCGGTTGTACGCCGACCACAATCTGGAACTGGTGGCTCGCGCCATCAGCTACAGCGCCGAAGCGGCGGTAGTGTTCCACGATGAGGAGGCGGCGAGCGAGGCGCTGATCGGCATTGTTGCCCATGAAGAAGTGGCTGAGGCCACCATCTTTCTGAACAATGGTCAGCAGTTTGCCAACTGGGTGCGTCCCAGAAGCAACCCGCTGGTGACACTGGAGGACTATCTGGCCCAACTGCTGATGCCGGGGCCGGTGAAGATCCCCATGTTGCGAGGGGGTGAGCAGATCGCCACCATCGAGCTGCGCGGTCATGGCGAGTATCTGTTGCTGTTCTTGCTCTCGGTGGTGCTGGTGATGGCGCTCTGTCTTGCCCTGAGTGCCATGTTGGCACTCCATGTGGCCGGGCGGATGCAGGTCACCATCACGTCACCCCTGCGCCAACTGGCGCTGGTGGCCCACTCGGTGCGCCGTCAACGCACCCTGGGGATGCGTGTGCCGCCGGCCGATATCGTCGAACTCAACGAGCTGGGGGATGACTTCAATGCCCTGCTGGATGAGCTGCAGGATTGGCAGGCCCATCAGGCCCGCGAAAATGCCAGCCTGCTCCATCAGGCGACCCACGATGCCCTGACCGGACTGCCCAATCGCGCCCTGTTTGAAGCGCGGCTCGGGCAGGCGATATCTGCGGGCGAGCAGGGGGGATTTGCGCTGCTCTATCTCGACTGCGATCGCTTCAAGCAGATCAACGATACCTTCGGCCACAATGGTGGCGACGATGTGCTGATCGCCCTCTCAAGACGGGTGCAACATCAGCTGCGTCCGGATGATCTGGTGTTTCGCCTCGGTGGCGACGAGTTTGCGGTGCTGGTTGGCCCGCTCCAGCGGCAGCATGAGGTGGAAGAGGTGATTGGCCGCATCCAGCAGGCGATGAGCGAACCGGTGGCGCTGCGTGACGGTCGTCAGCTGGTGGCCGGGGTGAGTATCGGCTTTGCCGTCTATCAGGTTGGCATGAGTGCCAGCGTGCTGTGTGATCAGGCCGATGCCGCCATGTATCTGGCGAAACGGGCGCGCCGCAGCGAACAGCAAACCATCGCCTGACTGGCAAGAATAACAACATAAACAAGGAGCAAACCATGAAGATCACCCACCTGTTGAAAGTCACCCTGCTGGGGTTGATGTTGTCGCTGCTGGCTGGTTGCCAGAGCGCGCCCAAGGGGTTGACCCCGGAGCAGATCGCCGTGCTCAAGGAGCAGGGTTTTTATCTGAGCGATGAGGGCTGGACACTGGATCTTGCTAATCGGGTGCTGTTTGCCAACAACGTGGGTGAGCTGACCCCTCAGACTCGTCAGGTGGTCGAAAAGTTGGGCAACACCCTGCTGGGCGTAGGGCTGGACAAGGCGCGGGTGGATGGCCACACCGACAACACCGGCGAGAGCAGCTACAACCAGCAGCTCTCGCTGACGCGGGCCCAGTCTGTGGCGGACGTGCTGATCTCTGTGGGCATGAAGCCCGCCAATCTGGAGATCCATGGCCGCGGGGCGACCATGCCGATCGCCGATAACCACACCAGAGACGGCCGCGCCACCAATCGTCGGGTCGCTATCGTGATCAGCGATCAATAAACACAATTCTATGCAGTCAACCATGACAAAAGAGCGCCTGAATAGGCGCTCTTTTGGATCGTGATAATCGCTATCGCACATTCATCCGGCTTGGAATTATTGTGAACGCGGTTGACCGTTATTGTCGTGATGGCTGCGCAGACGGATGTTGATCATCTCGACCAGCAGTGAGAAGGCCATGGCGAAGTAGATGTAGCCCTTCGGAATATGCAGATCCATCCCCTCAGCCATCAGGGCAAAGCCCACCAGCGTCAGGAATGAGAGGGCCAGCATCTTGATGGTGGGGTGGGTATCCACAAAATCGCCGATGGACTTGGCGGCAAACATCATGATGAAGACGGCGATCATGATGGCCAGCACCATTACTGGCACGTGATCGGCCATGCCGACCGCGGTGATCACCGAGTCGAGGCTGAATACGATATCCAGAATGGCGATCTGGATCAGGGTGCTGATAAAGCCTGAGGCCGCTTTGCTGACACTCTCCGGCTCGGCTGCCCCTTCCAGGGTGACGTGGATTTCGTGGGCGCTCTTGCCGATGAGGAACAGGCCACCCAGCAGCAGGATCAGGTCGCGGCCGGAGATGGCTTCACCCAGCACGGTGAAGAGCGGAGCGGTGAGGCGCATCACCCAGGCGAGCGAGAGCAGCAGCAGGATCCGGGTACCCATTGCGAGCCCCAGACCCAGAACCCGCGCTTTTTGGCGCTGGGCCTCCGGCAGGCGACCTACCAGGATGGAAATAAAGATGATGTTGTCGATACCCAGCACGATCTCGAGCAGGGTAAGGGTGGCGAGAGCGACCCAGGCAGAGGGATCAAGAACCCATTCCAGCATGATTGAACCTTGGTTGAAGAAAATGAAACGGGGCATTTTAGCAGGAGGAACCAGTGCTTGTCCCCGCGTGGGGAAAAGATAAAAATGGGCGCTATCGCAAGGGAGGCAGGCATGTTTCGATTAGGGTTCATCATTAATCCGGTCGCCGGGATCGGCGGCGCAGTGGGCCTCAAGGGCAGTGATGGCATGGTTGCCGAGGCGCTGGCCCGTGGCGCTATCCCTCGTGCGCAGGATCGGGCGCGGCAAGCGTTATTGCCGCTGTGTGAGTTGGCCACCCCGTTCGAACTGCTGACGGTGGCAGGAGAGATGGGGGAGACGGTGGCCCGTTCCCTCGACTTGCCCTGTCGGGTCATCTATCGTCCGACCACAGAGATGACCTCTGCCGACGATACCCGCCATGCCGCCGAGCTGATGCGCGAAGCCGGGGTCGATCTGCTGCTGTTTGCCGGTGGTGATGGTACGGCGCGGGATATCTGCGCCGCGGTGGGGGAGTCCTGCCATGTGCTCGGCATTCCGGCTGGCTGCAAGATCCACTCCGGGGTCTACGGGGTGACCCCTGCTGCCAGCGGGCGGGTGGTGGCACGGATGATCGCAGGGGAATTGCTCAGCCTGATCGATGCCGAGGTGCGTGACATCGACGAGGAGGCGTTTCGTGCCGGCAAGGTGCGTGCCCGCCACTACGGCCAGCTGAAGGTGCCCGGCGATCTGCGTTATGTGCAGGCGGTCAAACAGGGGGGCAGGGAGTCTGAAGAGCTGGTGCTGGCCGACTTGGCCGCCGGTGTGGTGGAGCAGATGGAGCCAGATACCCTCTATCTGATGGGCTCCGGCAGCACGGTGGCGGCCTGCATGGCTGAGCTGGGTCTGGAAAATAGCTTGCTCGGTGTGGATCTGGTGGAAAATGGCCGACTTATCGGGCAGGATCTCAGCGCCGTCGAGATCCTGACCCGGATCCGTGGCCGTCGCTGCCGACTGATCATTACCCTGATCGGCGGACAGGGGCATCTGTTCGGGCGCGGAAATCAGCAATTGAGTCCTGAGGTGATTCGGTGTGTCGGGCTGGACAATATCCAGGTGCTGGCAACCAAAGCCAAGCTGGCTGCCCTCGCGGGCAGGCCGCTGCTGGTGGACACCGATGATCCGCAATTGAACCGGGCGTTGCGTGGTTATCTGCAAATAACCACGGGATACAAGGATCAGGTCATCTACCCGGTGGCCAACCCGGAATAGGACGCCAAGGACGCTGCTGGCCTGGCGCCAGAGAGCCGCAGTCACCCGAATTGCGGTTCCACACCCCGAATTATTTTCCCGGCAATTTTTTTGCCAGCCACTCTGGAAATGAGGCTGCGTTACATGACAATTCACGATTTTGAGCACAAGTTGTTGGGACTGATCGACAGCATGGTTGCCACCGCAACCGAAGATGAGCTGTTTGCCGGTGGTTACTTGCGAGGTCATATCTCGTTGGCAGTTGCCCGGGCTGAACTGGAAGGCAAGACGCTGGTACGAGATATCAAAAGTTATGTATTGCGCAGCCTCAACGAGGCGATCTTGCAAGGGGAGCTATCCGAAGAGGATGAGAAATTGGTGCAGGCGATGTGGATTCGTTTGCAACAAGACGCAGAAGCTTGATCGGATACACATTTCAAACAGAAGTTTGAGTTTATCCTTCCCTGAAGTTAGTGAAACGTTAATAATAAGTTTCGCCTTTTGTTTCAGGGATTAAACTATGGCCTCCTCTTCACGTATTGCCAATAAACTGCCGCTCGAGATGCTCTATCACTGGGAGCGGCAGTGTCCTGATCGAACCTACCTGCGTCAAACCATCAACCGCGAATATGTCGACTTCACTTGGGGTGAAGTGGCCGATGAAGCGCGGCGAATGGTGACAGCCTTGCGTCACCTCGGTCTGGTGGCTGGTGACAAGGTGGCGCTGCTCTCCAAGAACTGCGCCCAGTGGTTTATCGCCGATCTGGCGATGCAGATGGGGCAGTATGTGAGCGTGCCCATCTATCCGACCGCCAACGTCGACACTATCGAGTACGTGCTGCGCCACAGCGAGGCCAAAGCTATTTTCATTGGCAAGCTGGATGACTGGAAGAGTCAGGAGGTAGGCGTCCCTGCCGATCTGCTGCGTATTGCCTTCCCCTACGACACCATGCCAGCCAGCCATCAGTGGGATGACCTGCTGGAAGCCCACGAACCAATTTCTGACAGCCCGGTGCAGGCCCCTGACTCTCTGCTGAGTCTGGTCTACACCTCCGGCAGTACCGGCAAGCCGAAAGGGGCCATGCTGAGCGTCGAGCGCTACGCCTGGTCTTGTGAGAAGCTGGTGGAAACGGTGGGATTGTGCGCCAGCGATCGCGGCTTCTCCTACCTGCCGCTGGCCCATATTACCGAGCGGGTCTATGTCTACGGTGGCAGCTTGTATGGCTGCGCCGAAGTCGCCTTCCCCGAATCCCTCGATACCTTTATCGAGGATGTCAAACGCTGCCGTCCCACCGTGTTTATCTCGGTGCCGCGGTTGTGGGCGATGTTTCGCATCAAGATCCACGAGAAGCTGCCTCAGCAGAAACTGGAGTTGCTGCTCAAGATCCCGTTCATCTCTGGCCTTATCAAACGCAAGCTGCAAAAGGGGCTGGGGCTGGATCAGGCCCGGGTGCTCGGCTGTGGCTCCGCGCCGGTCTCCCCTGCGCTGCTGCAGTGGTATCTGAGCATTGGCCTCAAGGTGACCGAAGCCTGGGGCATGACCGAGAACCACGCTTACTCCACCATCAACTACCCGTTCCGCGCCGACAAGATCGGCACCGTCGGCAAGGCGGGGCTCGGGGTGAACATCAAGATCTCCGACGAGGGGGAGATCCTCTGTCGCTGTGAAGGGATGATGCTGGGTTACTACAAGGATCCCGAGCACAGCGCTGAGGCCATCGATGCCGAGGGGTGGCTGCACACCGGCGATATGGGCAAGCTGGACCGGGAGGGTTACCTCACCATCACTGGTCGGATGAAGGACGTGTTCAAGACCGCCAAGGGCAAATATGTCGCACCGGTGCCCATCGAAGGGCTGCTGGGGCAAGAGCCCATCATAGAGCAACTTTGCGTGATTGGTTATGGCATGCCCCAGCCCATCGCACTGGTACAGCTGGCCGAGAGTGCCATGAAGGGCAATCGGGAAGAGGTTAATGCCAAGTTGGAGGCGGCGCGGGTGCGGGTCAATGATCAGCTGGAATCCCATGCCAAAATTCGCGGCATTCTGGTGGTGAAGACCCCCTGGAATATCGAGAACGGCGTGTTGACCCCGACCATGAAGATCAAGCGTCACCTGCTGGAGCATAAATATGCTCGACTGGGGGATGACTGGTCATCCTCCCACTCGGTGGTCTGGGAGGAGTAAGGCTCCCTTTACTGCCGATAACAGCATCAAACAACCGCGGCCCATGATGGGCCGCGGTTGTTGTTGGGGATTGTCACTCACCCCTGTTTTGCGGGCGTGTGACAAGTGCCCCTTGGCTAGATCAGCGCTAGCGCGGCGGCCAGATCGGCGATCAGATCGTCGGCATCTTCCACCCCGATGCTGAAGCGGATCAGATCGTCATTGACCCCGGCGGCGAGACGGCTCACCTCGTCCATGGCCGCGTGGGTGGTACTGGCCGGATGGCAGGCCAGACTCTCCAGATCGCCCAAGCTCACCGCCTGCACGAACAGCTGCAGGTTGTCGAGCAGGGTGGCGCAGCGGGCAAAGCCGCCTTCCAGCTCGATGCTCACCATGCCACCAAAGCCGCTGGCGAAGGCGCCGAGGGCATCGTGACCCGGGTGGTTGGCAAGGCCTGGGTAGATCACCTTTTTCACCGCCGGATGGGCCGCCAGAAACTCGGCCACCTTTTGTGCATTGTGCAGGTGAGCATCCATCCGCAGCGGCAGGGTCTTGACCCCCCGTTGCAGCAGGTAGGCCTCCTGCGGGCCTATGGGGGAGCCGATATGCTTGAGGGCCACGGTGCGGATAGATTTCATCAGCGCGTGAGAGCCCGCCACCACCCCGGCGATGATGTCGCCGTGGCCCCCCAGATACTTGGTGCCGCTGTGCATCACCACGTCGATACCCAGCTCCAGTGGGCGCAGCAGGTAGGGGGTAAGGAAGGTGTTGTCACACACCGTAATGGCGCCCACCTTGCGGGCCGCCTCGACCACGATCCGCGGATCCACCACCTTGAGGGTCGGGTTGGTCAGGGTTTCGAACAGTACCACCTTGGTGGAGGGGCGGATATTGGCCAGCAGATCCTGATCGCTCTCGTAGGCGGTGACCTTGATACCAGCTCGGCTGAAAGTCTGCTTGAGGAAGGCATCGGTGCCGCCATAGAGCGGGCCGATATAGGCCACTTCATCACCGCTGTCGGCCAGTGCATACATGATGGCGCTCACCGCCGCCATGCCGCTCGCTACCACCAGCGCTTCATCGGCACCCTCCAGCGCAGCCAGTTTCTGCTCCAGCTCGGCGGTGGTGGGGTTGCCAAAGCGGCTGTAGATAAAACCGGGGGCCTGACCGGCAAAGCGATCCTTGCCCGCCTGGGCGTTGAAGTAGCTGAAGGTGCTGCTCTGGTAGAGCGGGGTGGTGAGGGCGCCGGTCTGGGGATCGATCCGCTGGCCACTGTGTACGCTCATGGTCTTGAATTTCATCGTATTACTCCGTTCTGGCCAGCTGCTGGCCCTGATGTTCCGCGTTTAAAATCGATATGAAGGGGCGCAACTGGCGTCCCTTCCGGTGACATATTCGTTCGGGCGATGTCCAGCATTCCGCTGGTTCAGGCGGGCTCCCGCTGCTCCTTCGACAGCTCCCTCGGCTGCGATGGCACGGCGTAGTTGCTGGCATAGGGTGCAGCATAGTGACGCGCCGCCACATCCGGATGGGAGCGCAGCCGCCCTTTCAGCACGTTCTCCCCCACCTGATTAAAGAGCGGGTTGGTCGGGTCACTCTCCGGCCCTTGCGCCTGCTCTGCCAGCGCGGGGGAGAGGGTGAGCAGGGGTACGGTGGCATCGAGCCGCGCCGCAATAAAGAAGGCACAGGAGAGGCGCGAGACGCCGGGCGGCGGGCTCACCACCCGATGCAGGGTCGCCTTGAGATAGCCGTTGGAGGCCAGCTCCAGCAGCTCGCCGATATTGACCACCAGCGCTCCCGGCAGGGGCGGCGCGGAGATCCAGCCGTCGGCCGTCTCGACCTCAAGCCCCGAGTGATTGTCCTGCATCACCAGCGTCAGGTAGCCGGGATCCTTGTGGGCGCCGACCCCTTGACTGCTGCCACCCGCCTCTTGCCCCGGGTAGTGAATCAGCTTCATATGCTGATAGGGGGCGCCGCGAATGCTGTCGTCAAACACGTTGGCCGGTTGCTTCAGCACCTCGGCGAAGGCAGCCAGCAGGGTGAGGGTGATATCGCTCAGCCGCTCCTGCCACGCCAGCAGATGGCCTTTCATCTCGGGAAGGGTAGTCGGCCACTGGTTGGGGCCGATCAGCCGCTGCCAGGGTTCACGGATCAGGGCCGCAGGCAGGGCCTGCGCCTCATTCATGATATCGAACTGCTCTCGCAGATCCGGCCGCTGGCGGGTCAGCTCGGCACCGACCCGGTTGTAGCCGCGAAAGTGGGGGCTGTTGACCATCTGCACCGCCAACTTCTCCTGCTCCGGCAGAGCAAAGAAGCGCTCTGCCAGCGCCAGGGTTTCTAGCATCTCAACCTTGCTCAAGCCGTGGCCGACCAGATAGAAAAAGCCCACATCGCGGGCGGCCGCGGCCAGCCTGGCCTGCATAGGGCGACGCAGGTCGGGTGCCCCGTTGAGGGCAGCCAGATCGATGATCGGCAGTGGTGAATGTTCCATGTGCACCTCCTCACTCTTTCGTTATCTCTTGCCCTGCCGCCACTTGTTGGCAGGCCTGATAAGCGGCAAACGGGGTGGCGCGACAGCGTGGCATAGTGAGCCCGGGTGATTGCGCCATTTGGATGAGGGGGATGCTACTGTGCGGTTTAGAAAGACGGAAACAACAAATTATTCTTAGTTATATACAAAATTCGAAATTGAATTCGGGATTGAATTCGGAATTGCGTGGCCATGCTGTCTGTTAGACAAGGGCATGCCGTGTGAGTCGCAGCGGGGAGCCGTAGCCAACCCGCAGGATCACTCCACAGGGCAAGAAGGGGGGATGATACCAATCACATTAACGATGCTTTCACCCCCAAACGAGGGCAGGAGTTCGACAGCTCGGCAACCCTCCTTTGATGGTGTGGGGCAAGCGCACGGCATCTATACCTTTGTGGGGAAGCTGACATGGATGCCTGCCATCACGCTGGGTCACCTGAACAGTATCGGTGCCCATGTGTGGATCAATCAGGGGGGCTAAGCGATAGGGAGGTTGGCCCGGTGATGTTCCGGGCCAGCCGCGTTACTCACTGGGCGTTTTCAATACCCAGTAGCTCAGGGCCGATCCCACGCCACAGCAGGCGATGGCGATGGCCATGGGCAGTGGCGATTGGGGCGGATTGAGGTTAACCAGAATGCCGACCAGGGCGCCGATGCCAAAGCGCAAGGTGCCCGCCAGCGCGGAAGCTGTGCCCGCTGACTGGGGGAACTGCCCCATCAGGCCGGTCATGGCATTGGCGCCCACCAGACTGATATGGCCGATAAAGAGCACCACCGGAATCACTATGCCCCACAGGCCGCCGGTCTGGCTCCAGGCGTTGTAGATCAGCAGGGCGCCCGCACAGGGCAGCACCAGCAGGCCGTATTGCAGCATCCGCTCAGAACCCACCCCTTTCACCAGTCGGCTATTGACGAAGGTGACCACCATCATCAGCAGGATATTGAGGCCAAACAGCCAGCCGTAGTGCTCGGTCGGCACCTTGAAGTATTCGATATAAACGTAGGGTGAGGCGCTGAGAAAGGCGAACATGCCGGAGCTGGAGAGGGCACCGCACAGTACATAGCCCATGGCGCCGCGATGGGAGAGCACCCCCCAGTAGTTCTTGAGGATCTGGCCCAGATTAAGGGGTTGGCGGTGTTCGGGCTTGAGGGTCTCCTGAATTTTCCACTGCATCACCAAGGACACCAGCAGGCTGATCCCCACCAGCAGCCAGAAGATCACCCGCCAGCTGGTATGGGCACTGATATAGCCACCAATCACAGGGGCCACCAGCGGTGCCAGCGTCATCACCAGAATGACGAATGACATGGCGCGGGAAAACGCATCCTTCTCGAAAAGGTCGCGCAGCAGCGCATTCACCACCACAGAGCCCGCTGCGCCGCCAGCCGCCTGCAACATCCGATAAGCCAGCAGTTCCGGCAGTGAGTCTGCCATGGCGCAACCCACCGATGCGATGGCAAACATGGTGAGCCCGATCAGGATCACCGGCTTGCGGCCATAGCTGTCAGCCAGCGGGCCGTAGAAGAGTTGGCCGATGGCAAAGCCGCCTAAAAAGGCGCTGATGGTGAGCTGGGCCCCATCAATGCTGGTGGCCAAGTCCCGGGCAATGGCCGGAATGGCGGGCAGGTACATGTCCACCGCCAGCGGAGTCAGGCCTGCCAACGCGCCAAGCAGAATAAATAGAAAGCGGGGTGAGAGAGGGAGGGGATGTCTGTGGGGCATAAGTTATCCGGTCGTGAACTATGGCGGCAGAAGAAGAGCGGGAATTCTATCAGCTTTAGCGTCGCCGAGCATGGCGTTACTGCCCCCTCACCGGAGAGGGCAGGTGTTAGCCTTGGCGCTGGCGCCGCAGGGTGCGGATCTGACTGGCCAGCAGCAGGCTCCAGATCAACCAGGCGATGAGTGATAGGCCGTAACCGAGCCGCTCCGGCCAGCGGGCGGTCAGGGTGAAGGTAACCTGATGGCGACCAGCAGGCACCCACACCTGTATCAGCCCATTGCGGGTGCTGCTGATGGTCAGTGGCAAGGTGTCATCCAGCCTGGCTTGCCAGCCCGGGTAGTCAAATTGGTGCAGGATCAGTTTGGCAGGGGCTGGCGCATCGACGGTCAGGACGATCTGCCGTGGCTGCCAGTTGAGGATCTGCCACGAGATCCCTTGCTGCTCTGTGGTGACCGCGGGTTGAAATTCATCTTTCCAGGCCAGCAGGGTCGGGGCAAACATGCCTTTTGGCACCTGCTTTGGCCGGTATTCGCGGGCGCTGCGTTTGCTGTCAAACTCCCCGTCCAGCGCGCTCTTTTGCGGCGCCTGGGTGAGCGGAGATTCATGCACATAGACCGCCTGCGAGAGCAGGGTGAGGGCCAGCACCGTCCACCAGAGCCATTGCCAGGGGCGATAGGCGGGGACGCCCAGCGCCACCACCGCCACGGTGGCAATCACCAGCAGCAGATTGAGTCGCCAGGGAAACTGCACCAGCTGTAGCGGAGGCAGCAGGTGCCAGAGTGGCTCGCTCAAGGGGAGCATCATTAAAAAGCTGAGGGTGCCCAGGGTGCCCCAGATCAGCAGTTCCGGATGGCGTGGCTCCCGTGCCGCGGCCCATGCCACCAGTAGCAGGACGAGGGTGAGCAGGGTCAGCCAGGCCAGATGGCCGCGAAAACGCCAGTCACTACTCGTTTCGGGCAGACGGTCAAGAAAGTTGCGGTGAAACTCGAACATGCCAATGCGCATCTGATCCATGGAGATCCCCCCCTGATCCAGCAAGGCTGGCAACAGCAATAGGCTGGCCATCGCCAGCCCCCAGAGCTGGCCCAGCAGGGTGGGCCAGAGGTGCAGGGTTATCTTGCTGCGCCAGGCCAACAGCAGGCTGCGCACGGTGAGCAACCCCAAAATGAGCAGGGTGCTCGGCAGATGGGAGAGGGTCAGCAAGGCGACAGCCAGTGCGAGCAGTAACAGGGCAAAGGGGGCTCGGCGGCAGAGGCGATCCTGAGCCAGCAGCGCCAGCGGTGCCCAGACAAAGGCCCAGCTCTCGGCCAGTGCAAAGCGTGCATAGATGTCGATCGCCAGATGATAGGGCAGTGCCATGTAGAGCAGGCTGGCGGCGAGCGCGCGACCTGACGTGGCAAAGGGGCGCAGCCAGAGATAAGCAAACAGCCCGGATAAACCGAGCGCCAGAGTGTTGCTCCAGAGCAGGGGGATCATGGCGTGATGGGCGAGGGGCTCGGGGCCAGCGAACAGGGCACTCACATAGTAGGGGAGTGGGGGATAGAAGAAGAATGCCGGGCTGCCGAAGGCGCCGTTCATCTCCATCAGCCAGCGGGGATAGATCTCCCCTTGCCACAGTTGCACCGCAAAAAAGTGGCCAGATAGCAGATGGTGAAACAGATCGTGACCCTGACTGCCCCCACGTAGCCAAAACGGCAGCAATAGCAGGGCGGTCGCTGTCATCAGTGCCAATGGAACCCATAGCCACTCTCTGGTCATACGCATAAGGAGACCCAGTTGTTATGGATGCGCAGTGAGTGTAACCGAGTCGCAACCCTCTTTTTGAGTCATTTGGGTGAGTTTTGCGCTCTTTTTATGTTGTTTGTCATTGGTGATTCCACGGTCACCGGTGAGGGGATGGCAAGCCAGAGGCCGGGCTCGGCGGCAAAGCGCGGGGCAAACCAGTACTGGCGCACCGCGGTGGGCATTTCGTTCGCGGCGATGGAGCTGCGACTGAGGCGGCAGGCTCCCTGAGAGAGCGCCAGCGCCGCATCCCCCTTGTACCAGCCATCGGTCACCGGCAGTGCCGTGGTTTCCCGCAGCAGTCTCACTCCCCACTGGGTCACCAGCGCCGGGCAGCTTTTCTCTGCGAGCCTTGCTGCCTGCACCATGGCGGGTGGACGGGGCAGGGTAAAGGTCACGCCGAGCAGCAGCAATCCGGCCACCGCGACCAGCCACTCGCCACGGCGTGGCAGCCAACCTGCCAGCAGCACAATACCGAGCAGGGTGATGGGGGCCAGATGGCGGGGATTGTCGGGATTCTGGCCAAACAGGGTCCAAAACAACAGGGCGAGCCAGTAGAGTCTCCAGAGTACGGAGAGGGCAGCAGGGTGGTCTTTTGATCTTGGCCAGAGTGGCAGCACCAACAAGGCCACCATCAGCAGAGGCCAGATCGGAGTGAGCTGATCATGGAAGGTGCGCGCCCAGCTTAACAGCCGGTCGCCGTGGGCTGCCGCCGTGTTGCCCCACAGGGTAAAGTGGCCATCGGTAAAGCGCCGCCCCTCGCTAAAATAGGCCCAGCCATCGGCCTGCCAGACAAACAGCAGGCTTATCAGTCCTACCAAGGCGATGGGGAGCACAAACCTTACGCGTGTTCCCTGCTGCGTCATCCCGAGCCAAAAGGGCAGCAGCGCCAGCACGAAGTAGGAGGGGCGCAGCGCCAGCAGCAAGCCCAGTAACAGACCCGCCAGCGCAATTCTGCGCTGCTGCAAAGCCAAGAGAGCCCCAAGCCAGGCAGCGAGAGCGGGCCCGTCCGAAAGTCCGGAGAGCGCCAAGGTCGGGGTAAGCGGCAGGGCCAACACCAGTAGCCAGACGGGGGCGAGCAGGCTTGGCCGTTGCCATAACCTGACCGCCAGCAAGGCGGCGAGCGGCGCCAGCAAACTGCTACCGAGCAGGCTTGCCCACTGCACCGCGCGGGCTGGATCGTCCACCGCCAGATTGATCAGCCGCGCTAGCCAGATAAAGGCGGGGTAGCCCGGAAAGTGGGGGGAGAACTCCAGCACGCTAAAGCGCGTTACCCCGTGGGCGAAATTGAGGGCATCGTCGGAATCGAGCGCCACCGGGAAGGCCAGCAGCAAGCCGAGCCAGGCCAGTTGCAGCAGAATGAGTAGCCAAATGGTGGTTGAGCAGGGGGAAGCCCAACGCCGATACGTTACCTTCCCCCTCATCCCCAACCCTTCTCCCGCAAGGGGAGAAGGGGGCAAACCGGTGTCCGGGTGCATCTATCGGCAGGCTGTGCGTAGGGTGGGTAGCGCGAAGCGAAACCCACCGTTTGTCACAGCGAGATGGCGCAATGCTTGGCAGGTAGCCATCAAAGCGGCGCCAGCACGGCCATCAGCGCTTTTTCCGCTTCGGCAAATGCGGCGGCATCGGCGGGCTTGGCGCCCACCCCGAATACCCCCGGGTTGCCGATGGCATCCAGCACCTTGGCCAGCGCCTGTTCGGCCGCCTTGCGATCCCCTTCGCTGAAGGAGGGGAGGATCAGATCGAGGAAGCGCTTGCTCTTGACCACCAGCACCTTGGCGCTCTGGTAGTCGCCAAGATTCTGGCTGGCCCCTTCGAGGCGGCGCTCGATCTCCGCCTTGTAGGCGCGGTTGAGCAGGGCGGCGGTGGCAGCGGCATCTTTCCCCTTGATGGCGGCGGCCAGCGGCGCTTGCAGTTCCACCTTATGGTGCTGTTCCAGATAGGTCAGTTCGTCGGCAATCTCGCTTAAGGTGGCGCTGGCATCCTTGCCATCAGTGGCGGCGCCAAGCAGCGCTTCGCGGGCGTCGATCAGCGGCTCCTTGCCGGCGGCGGCGTAGGAGTAAGCCTGCGCCTGCCCGCTCAGGGTCAGCATCAGGGTGAGGGCGAGTAAACCCGGGCGGATGGTCATCCTGTTCTCCTTTCTTATGCCAAGAGGTTATGCCAATGGCGCGGCACTCAGGCCACGCTCTGGGTTTCAATGACGGTATTTTCATTGCGATGGTTAAAGATGGCATGACGTCTGTCCACACCGTCGATCACCATGTCGGCAGCCATCATCCCCATCTCCATGGCGGTGTCGGTGAAGATATAGCGGAATGTCCCCTGACGGCCGGTCATGATGAGGTTATTGATCGGCATCAGCGCCTTGATGGCTTCGTTGCGGCGCGCCTGATAGCCAAGATCCATTAGCGGATAGGCGTACTCGCTGCGCGCCTCGAAGGTCTCATCGCCAAGCTTCTGGGTATCGACGCCGAGGCTTGCCAGATCAGCGGTGACCCGACCGCGCAAGTCTGCCAGCGGCGCCTGCCAGGTGGCATCCCCCGGATTGCAGGGGATCTCCAGCATCACCGAGGTCTGGCCCTGGGGCGCCATAAAGGGGCTGCGGCGGCGCGGCTCCTGCAGGCGGGTCGCCAGAATATGGGGGTCGGAGAGGTACTGCCAGGTGTTGTCCGACAGGTTCTCCTGTTTAAGCGGCATATTGACGAAGCGCAGCGACCGGTAATGCAGATCGCACGGCAAGCCCAGATGCTGGCAGGTGAGTGGCAGCGGCAGGGTGGAGATCACCTGATCGAAGACGGCGCTCTGTTCAACATTCTCTTGCGACCAATACACCCGTTCGATACGGCCATTAGCCTGCTCAAGGCGGGTGATCGTGGCGCCGGTTTTCAGCAGGGCCCCCTCGGCCACCAGCCGCTCGCCCAGAGTGGTGAAGATCTGGCCAAAGCCATACTTTGGATAACGGTACTTGCGGGCATAGGTGCGCACCGAGAGGTTGCCGTTGCGTCTTGGCAGCAGGCGGCGCGCCACGTCTTTCAGATCGATCAGGCTGATGCGCTGACCGGCCCAGTCGGCGGAGAGCTTGTCCGGGTTGATGCCCCACAGTTTGCCGGTGTAGCCCTCGAAGAATTGGCGATAGAGGGTGCGGCCAAAGTGACTCTGGATCCACTCGGCAAAGCTCGCCTTGGCAAAATCGTCCGGCTTCTTGCTAAAGGGCAACAGCAGCAAGTCTTTCACCGCACCGGCCATCAGCGGCAGCGGGGCTGTCTTGATCAAATTGGTGAGGTTCAAGGGGTAGTCATAGGTGCGCCCGCCAAAGCGGATCACGCTCTTGCGCTCGGCGTGGAGCAGGTCGTCACCCATCAGCTCGTCGATAAAGGCGAGCAGCTCGGGGTTCTTGGTGATAAAGCGGTGGCCGCCGTAGTCGAAGCGATACTCGCCATCGCGCCCCTTGAAGGTCTGGGTGGCGCACATGCCGCCGACCACCGGCTCCTGCTCGAACAGGGTGACCGCAAAACCGGCGCGGCGCAGGCGCCAGGCGGCCATCAAACCGGCGGGGCCAGCACCCAGCACCGCAATGTGCTTCTTGTTGTTATCGCTCATGACGTTTTCCGAAACTGCTTGATAGATAAGGGAACCGCATCAATTCGCGGCTCCCGAATGGTGTTGTTACCCCATGGCCTTGATGCCACAGGCGTGCGGGCTCAGCCCTTGCTGGATGTGGTGCTCACCTGCGGGCGATAGCTGCGCTGCCAGAGGGTAACGAAAATAGCCAGATAGAGGGCCCAGGTCAGCAGCTGCAAGCCAGCGGGTGAGGCATTGTAGCCAAACAGAGCGCGCAGGAAGGTACCAAATACCCCCTGATCGTCGAGAATGTGGCTGATATCGAACACCGGCGTGGTCCAGAAGGTGATGCTGTCTGCCGCTTGCAACATGTTGACGGCTGACGACAACAGGCCAGCGGCTATGATGATGATGAGCAGGCCGGTCCAGCGGAAGAAGGGGGCCAGCGCCACCTTGCGGGTGGAGCGCAGCAGCCCCCACACCAGTGCGATGGAGACCAGCAGCCCCGCCAGCGCACCCATCAGGCCGGATTGCAGATCCACCCCTTGCCCCGAGTAGAGCAGGGCGGAGAAGAAGAGCACGGTTTCAAACCCTTCGCGCATCACAGCAAGGAAGGCGAGCAGCACCAGACCAAACAGGTTGCCGCCATCGATGGCCGCATCGATGCGCGCCGTCATGGCCCCTACCTGGGATTTGGCCTGCTTTTGCATCCAGATCGCCATATAGGTGAGCACCAGAGTGGCGAAGATCAGGATCCCCGCCATCAACAGGTGGTTGTAACGCTCGCTCTCGAACTGGCTCACCACCACCTGGAACAGGAAGGCGACGACAAGGGAGGCGATAAGGCCAAGCCCTACCCCCAGATAGATGAATTTGTTGTAGCGGCTCGCCCCCAGCTTGGCGAGGTAGGAGAGGCAGATGCCAACCAGCAGGAAGGCTTCCAGCCCCTCGCGCAGGGTAATGAGAAAACTTGCAAACATCAGGATTGAGGCTCCGTAGCGGGCGTGACGGGAAGAGGCTGCAGGGTAAGTTGCAACCGATTTAGCTGCACTATGGGTGACTCCGGCAAGCTGGGCTCGGCGGCGCGCACCGCATCATTGACCCACTTGGGGTAGGTGCGGAAATTGAGTTTGATATCGGCCTTGAAGGGCCCTTGGGCATCCGCTGGCAGTGGCCAGGCTTCATCGCGCCAACCATCGGCTGGAATGCGGGTATCTTCCAAGAGCTTGGCGTAACGCCAGAACTTGAGCCCCACCGGCTTGCCCTTGGCATCGCCGAATACTTTGCGAAACAGCCGCGCATCTTCAGGGACGGTGCCATCCACCGGCTGGCCGCTTGCAAGCACCACCTTGCCGGTGGCGTCGGTGACGGTCAGCTCCAGCCAGAGTTCACGGAAATCGGCTACCCCGGTGGGCAGGGCATGGCCCGCGCCGGTATTGGCGACCCGCACTACCAGCTGTTGGCTATCGGCTGCTTGCTCGATACGGGCCGAAAGGGTGGCGCTGGAGCGCAGCAGCGCCAGACTCTCCTGCTCAAGGTCGGGATTGCGCAGCCCCACCAGCTGATGCTGGGCGCCGGTAAAGTTGTGGCGATAGAGCAGCGCTTTCATGGTGCCGTTTTCGGTGGACTGGCCCGCCACCGGCGCGCCGCCATTGCCCGGCTCCGGGTTCATGTGGCAATCGATGCAGGTGCGCCGTTTGGCGGGATCCTCCGCGTTCGCAAAGCTGGATTTTTCCCACTCGTCCCAGGTGTTGACGATATTGGCGCCGGTGCCCGGGGCAAACTCGTTGTGGCATGACTTGCACAGGGCCGCGTCGCGGTAGAAATCCTTCTGATAGGAGGCTTTGTGAGCCGCCGGACGGGCGTTGATCTGCCGCTCGGCCAGCCAATGCTGGAGGCTGCCGCCCGGTGCATCCTCGAACACATAGCTCTCGCGGCCTTTCAAATTGACCGTAAAGGCGCTGTTGCCGCCCGCGTCTTCCACTTTGGTGATGCGATGGCAGAGCACGCAGCCGGTCCCTTCCTCAACCACAGGTTCGCCCGCCTTGTGGGCGGCAATCAGCGAGGCGCCGCCCTGCTCGAACATGTGGGAGCCCTTGGGCAGATCGAGTTGGCCGGTCATCACCTGCTGGGGCATGTGGCAGCCCTGACACCACTGGCCGAACGCTTCCCCTTCGGTTTCGCGGGCCAGCGCCTGCACCACCTTGTAGTAGGGGTGGGAGTTGCCCATCAGCCGGTGGTTGCTCTCGCTCCAGTCCTTGAACGCCTGTTGGTGGCAGTTCTGGCAGGAGGCAGAGTTGAGCCACTCTTTCGGGTGGGTGGTCGGCGCCTTGGCGGGATCCGTGCGCGGGGCATCGAGCCGCAGCCAGTTGGTGAGATAGGGGAGGTTGCCATCGGCGGTGACGAAGGCGTGCAGATCTTCCATCATCGCTTTCACTTCCGGTTGCGGCTTGGCGGGGTCAACCGCCTCGGCGCCATCGCGGGTGTCATGGCCCATGCCGCCCTGGGTCTGCTGGGTCATGCGCAGGTATTCGCCGACAAAATCCCCCGCCACCATGTTGGTGAGGTTGGCATGGCCGTTGATGGCGTTGTCGCCGCTCTTCTGGCGATGGGCCGCCATCAGATAGCGGTTGGTGAAGTTGAACCCGTCCAGATGGCAGGAGTTGCAGCTCATCCAGTTGTCCCCCGCCATGGGGAAGCGTGAGTTGGACGCTGTGTTACCAAGGTTGAACAGCCGCTCGCCGCGCTGAAGTGGTTCGGGGCGCGGATCCGTCTCTACCAGCTTGGCGAAGTGGGGCGTATCCACCGTCACGCGAGCGAAAGGGCCGCTGCCGCCGCTATTGAGACGGGTAAGATCCTGTCCCATGGCGTTGTGCACCAGAATGTGGTCGCCGTCGATCAGCAGATCCCGCGGATTCTGGCCCGGCAGGTGGCGCAACAGCTGGGTCGCCTTGGCGCCCCCCTGAAACTTTTTGCGGCGGTGGCGGTTGTTATTGGATTTGCCGCTGCGGGAGAGGTCAAACACCAGCAGATCTTCCGAGCCCGCCAGGGTCAGATAGACCCGCTTGCCGTCGGCGGCGAAGCGGGCGGCGAACGGGTTGGAGACGATCTGGCTGCGGTTGCCGACGCTTGGCAGATTGATCTGCAAAAAGAGCTGCTTTCTTTCATCGACCCGCTCTTTCTCCTCATCGAGATCGATGATGGAGACGGCCGGAAAGACGGTGCTCTGAAACTGGAAGGGGTGATCGAAGCTCCACAGCACATGGGGCAGCCAGGCCTCGCTGCCATCTGGGGAGAGGGCGATGCCATCGAGCAGGCGCGGCAATCCCTGCGAGTCGCTCGGCGTGTCGCTGTGGGTCTCGGCCAGGGTAATGAGCTTGGGCTTGGGAAGCGAAGCGCCCTTGGTGCCGTGGCCAAGCTTGGCGAGATCATAGATGGCGAGCTGGCCGGTCATGGCGTGGGTGAGTAGCAGGCGATCATCGTTGGTCAATGCCAGCCCGCGCGGAGTCTCGGCGGTTTCTGCATCCAGCTGGAGGTTGCCCGCGGTGTCGTAGGCCTGCAGGCGAGCTGATTCGAACAGCGTGACCCAGAACCACTGCCGCTTGGCATCGAAGATGACCCCGTAGGGTCTATGGCCGGTGGCGATTGCCTTTGCCAGATCGAGATCATCATCCAGCAGCAGCAGGCGATCGCCGCTGTAATCGGTGACCAGCAGGGTGCCGTCATCGGCGCGGGCAAGCTGGCGCAGATCGCCCCCCAGCTGCACCTCTTTGAGCCGCTTGCCGCTATCGCGCTCAAGCAGGGTGACCGAGCCTGCGCTCAGGTTGGCGGTAACGAGGCGCGGGGCGTTCCCCGCTTCATAGGCGAGCATCCCAGCGCCCATCTGCTGGGCAAACGCGAAGGGGCTGGTCAGCAGCAGGACGAGAGCCAGCAGGGGTGACAAAAGTGCACAAAGAGATGACTTCAACATGGGATCAGGAGCGCCATTTCAAGATGGTCCAGCGCCAGGCGTGGCGCAGCACCAGAGGAGTTAACGCCAACGCGCTCAGCCAGTGGGCCCAGCTGGCGAGGCTGCCCATGGCGTCGCCCGGAGTGCCGTGCAGCACCAGCAGCAGGCCGCTGGCCAGACAGACCAGCAGCAGGGCTTCGATAATCCGCCCCGTGGTGCGCAAAAAGGGCTTGTTGCTGCGGCTTAACAGGTTGCGATGAGAGAGCCAGAAAGCGCCAAACAGCAGCGGAAACTGGGTGAGCGAGAGCATCACGTGCAGAAACAGATTCCAGCGCGCCAGCGACCAGATCGGGGTCAGCGGCTCCCACAGCAGCAGACCGGAGAAGAACATCAGATAGAGGGTGCCCTCGGCGGCCTGATGGTGGTAGGCCAGCCACTGCCAGAATTGTCGGGGTGAGAGGGAAAGGCTTGTCATAAAGGCTCCAGCACCCGGGCAGGGCAGCCCGGGGGGAGCAAGTTTATAACGCAGTAAGAGTAATGAAAAGTGTTATCAATTGTATTGCTGGTGAATCAAGGCTGAACAAGCACAGTGATCAGGCCCGACTATTTATGATCCGCCATCCGCTCGGTCACCGCATAGATGAGGGCGGCCAGCGAGAAGGCGAGAAACACCACCACGGACCACTTCATCTCCACCTCATTGGTGATGCCATCCTCGAGAAATGCCTTGAGCACCTCGACCCCTGCGATGGTGACCAGCGAGTTGATGACGATGAGCTTGAGGGAGGCAAAGTTGATCTTGCTGAGCCAGTTGTCGCCGATGGCCTCGCGCTGCTCCTGGGTCTGGATAAATTGCACATAGCCGCAGACCGCCACCAGGATCAGCATCTGGGCCACCAGCACGAAGTCCACCAGAGTCAGCACGCCGGTGATGAGGTCCATATAGTGGATCTCGATGATGTTGATGCAGAGCAGATAGAGTTGCATGGCAAACTTCACCATCAGCAGGGCCACGCATACCAGAATGCAGACGTAGAAGGGGAACATCATCAACCGGCTGCCATTGAGCATGAAATTGAATCGACGCATGAGAACTCCGATGTTGGAAAAAGTGTGAGTATGACGTGAACAGCCAGCGAGGGATCACGCTTGTGGCGGCTCATTATGGCGGTAGCATCCTGCTTGCGCCCATAAAAAGTAAACGGGTTATCAATAAAAAGAGGGAGGCATAATGCCTCCCTCACTGTTGAGCCCTGATCCCGCTTGGGGGGCTCACATGTTCTTAACTGACCTGCATCAGAGTAAGAGGCTTATTCCCATTCGATGGTTGCGGGCGGCTTGCCGGAGATGTCGTACACCACGCGAGAGATACCGCTGATCTCGTTGATGATGCGGTTTGACACATGACCGAGGAAGTCATAGGGCAGATGGGCCCAGTGAGCGGTCATAAAGTCGATGGTCTCAACGGCGCGCAGGGCAATCACCCAGTCATATTTGCGGCCATCGCCCATCACGCCAACGGAGCGCACTGGCAGGAACACGGCGAACGCCTGGCTGACCTGATTGTACAGGTCGGCTTTGCGCAGCTCTTCGATGAAGACGGCATCGGCACGGCGCAGGATATCGCAGTACTCTTTCTTCACTTCACCCAGCACGCGAACACCCAGACCCGGGCCCGGGAACGGATGACGGTAGAGCATGTCGTAGGGCAGGCCCAGCTCCAGACCAACGCGGCGTACTTCATCTTTGAACAGCTCGCGCAACGGCTCGACCAGACCCATCTTCATCTCTGCCGGCAGGCCGCCGACGTTGTGGTGAGACTTGATGACGTGAGCCTTGCCAGTGGCGCTGGCGGCAGATTCGATCACATCCGGGTAGATGGTGCCTTGTGCCAACCAGCGGGCATTTTTCAGCTTCTTGGCTTCGTCGTCGAACACTTCCACGAACACGCGACCGATGATCTTACGCTTGGCTTCCGGCTCGGCTTCACCAGCCAGGGCAGAGAGGAAGCGCTCTTCAGCGGCAACCTTGATGATGTTGAGACCGAAGTGATCACCGAACATCTCCATCACCTGCTCACCTTCGTTCAGACGCAGCAGACCGTTGTCGACGAACACACAGGTGAGGCGATCGCCGATGGCGCGGTGCACCAGCATGGCGACCACGGAGGAGTCGACACCACCTGAGAGGCCGAGGATCACCTCATCGTCACCCACCTGCTCGCGGATGCGGGCAACGGCGTCGTCGATGATGGTGGCCGGGGTCCAGAGGCATTCACAACCGCAGATATCTTTGACGAAGTGCTCCAGCATGCGGGCACCCTGACGGGTGTGGGTCACTTCCGGGTGGAACTGCACGCCGTAGAAACGCTTGGCTTCATTGGCCATAGCCGCATGGGGGCAGGTCGGGGTGCTGGCGATGGTGGAGAAGTCAGCCGGAATGTCGGTGACCTTGTCACCGTGGCTCATCCACACATCCAGCAGGGCGTTGCCGTTGTCAGCGATGGCATCTTCGATGTTGCGCAACAGGGCGCTGGTCTTGCCAGAGTCGCCCAGCACTTCCACCTTGGCGTAACCGAATTCACGCTCGGTGGAGGATTGCACCTTGCCACCCAGCTGCTCGGCCATGGTCTGCATGCCGTAGCAGATGCCAAATACCGGTACACCGGCGTTGAACACATACTCGGGCGCGCGCGGGCTGCCCGCTTCGGTCACGGATTCCGGACCGCCGGAGAGGATGATGCCGTTGGGATTGAATTCGCGGATCTGCGCTTCGGTGACATCCCAAGCCCACAGCTCGCAGTAAACGCCGATTTCACGGACACGGCGGGCGATAAGCTGGGTGTACTGAGAACCGAAATCCAGGATAAGGATACGGTGTTCGTGAATATTTTTAATCATGTTATTCCTGCATCAGGCGGATGTTTAACAAAAATCACGGGGATAAAAACGGTGACAAAACGGGGCCGTAGCCCCGTCTTGATCAGCCCATCCGATAGTTGGGGGCTTCTTTGGTAATGGTCACATCGTGGACGTGGGACTCTTTCATCCCGGCGCCGGAGATGCGCACGAACTCAGCCTTGGTGCGCATGTCGTCGATGGTGGCACAGCCGGTCAAACCCATGGAGGAGCGCAGGCCGCCCATCTGCTGGTGGATGATCTCTTTGAGGCGGCCCTTGTACGGCACGCGACCTTCGATCCCTTCCGGCACCAGCTTGTCAGCGGCGTTATCGGTCTGGAAGTAGCGGTCGCTGGAGCCCTTGGACATGGCGCCCAGGGAGCCCATGCCACGGTAGGATTTGAAGGAGCGACCCTGATAGAGCTCGATTTCGCCCGGCGCTTCTTCAGTACCGGCAAACATGGAGCCCACCATGACGCAGCTGGCGCCAGCTGCGATGGCCTTGGCCACGTCACCAGAGAAACGGATGCCACCATCGGCAATCACCGGAATACCGGTGCCTTCCAACGCTTCAACGGCGTCGGAGATAGCGGTGATCTGCGGCACACCCACACCGGTCACGATACGGGTCGTACAGATGGAGCCCGGGCCGATACCAACCTTGACCGCATTGACGCCAGCCGCGACCAGCGCCAGTGCGCCAGAGGCCGTGGCGACGTTGCCACCGATGATCTGCAACTCAGGATAGGCATCGCGGGTTGCCTTGATGCGATCCAGCACACCCTGAGAGTGGCCATGAGAGGAGTCAATCAGCAGCACATCCACACCGGCTTCCACCAGCGCAGCAACGCGCTCTTCGTTACCGGCACCGGCACCCACAGCAGCACCCACCCGCAGACGACCCTTGTCGTCTTTACAAGCGTGCGGCTTGCGCTCGGCTTTCTGGAAGTCTTTAACGGTGATCATGCCCTTGAGTTTGAAGTCGGCATTCACCACCAGCACTTTTTCGATACGGTGCTTTTGCATCAGGGCAACCACCTCTTCGCGAGGGGCCCCTTCACGCACGGTGACCAGGCGATCTTTCTGGGTCATGATCTGTTCGACGGTCTGGGAGAGATCAATCACGAAGCGCACGTCACGGCCGGTGATGATACCGACCAGCAAGTTGCCTTCGGTCACCACAGGGTAACCGGCGAAGCCGTTCTTGTGGCTCAGCTCCTTGACCTGGGCGATGGTCATGTCAGGGCGTACGGTGACGGGGTCAGAGACCACACCACTCTCGTACTTCTTGACCTTGCGCACTTCGGCAGCCTGCTGCTCGATGGACATGTTCTTGTGGATAAAGCCGATACCGCCTTCCTGGGCCAGTGCGATAGCCAGACGGGCATCGGTCACTGTGTCCATGGCAGCGGAAATCATAGGGATATTCAAGCTGATAGAGGAGGTCAGCTGGGTACGCAGATCGGCAGTATTGGGAAGAACATCGGAGTGGGCGGGAACCAACAATACATCATCGAAGGTCAACGCTTCTTTGGTAATCCTGAGCATGGCAATATCTCACCGTTGAGGAAGTGGGGGTGTAAAATATTGCCGACAAAGTTTACTGACCGATCGGGTGTTGGTAAAGAAGTTTTTTTGATTTTTTATGGTCTAGCCGCACTTTAGGTCGCCAACAGGCTAAAAACCCAAGATTATCCCTCCTGAAATGGCCGTTTTGATGCAAAAGAGTGAAGCAGCTGCTGTTTTATACAACATTGACATCGTCAGCAGGCATCCGCTAAAAGTGTCCCGCCCCGAGGTCGACGCCAGCACATCCCCGGCCATCGGCATGGCACCATCGCCCCAACTGCGCTGGGTTGGCACAGATCCAGGCCACTCAGATGCAGATTGCCATCGCGGTTTGATGACTGTGCTCAGATCACATTTTCAACCCGTGAGTTGACCATAAAGTGACCGCTTTCAGGTGGTCATACCACCAAAGCACCTCTGACCGGTGAGCCGTGGCATTTTTTGGGTTCAGTGGTGGTTCCGTGATACGGACGGTGCATTACAGTCAGGCACATCATCAACCAGATCAAGGGCCTGGCAAGCCTATGCCATCAGCGCTGCCGCCATCTCCCCATAACCCACCAATCGACAGTCACGGCGCACGTCAAGGTCTGTCACTTGTGCAAAAAATGTAAAAATACGCCATTACCGACACTTTTTTTTGTTCAATCGTTTGCGTGAAAATTTACGTTTAACAGTGAGGGCTTGATGTCCTCTCTGACTCGTTGTTCTCGGTCGGGGAAATCGATATGTTGCCCATTGATAGCAGTGACGGGTGCTCTGTCTGAAAGGTGGGGATCCCAATTCAGGCCTCTGAAAAATAAAGGTGAAGCTCTACCAATGGATATTTCCAGCCGCAACAGGGATTACCATTTTTTATGATTTTCGACCGACCATCCGCAGCAAGGTGTTATCTCTATCCAGCAGGTGATGTTTTAACGCCCCGACAATATGCACCAGCAACAATGCCAGCATGATATATGGCAAATAAACATGAAGGGTGTGAGCAATGTCCCTGATGGATTCACTGTATGGGATCACATTGTCTGGAGCATTGAGATCTGGATTCATCGGAATAATAAACCAGCCAAATATTGCAACACCTCGTCCAGCCGCCGCGGAATAACAGAGACCGGAAATCGGGATCAGCAGGGTTGAAATAAGCAATCCCCAGTGGATTGCCTTGGCAGCCAACGCCTCGTACACGGGATATTGGCGCACCGGCGCAGGCCACCCTTTGCCAAGGCGGATCATGGCGCGTGGCAGGATCAAGACCAGTGCAATGACCCCCAGAGATTTATGCAGGGCGTAGAGATCCCATATTTCAAATTTCACCATCAGATAGCCCAGCAGGGTCAAGGCGATCATCAGCAAGGCGACCGACCAGTGCAGCAAACGGGTCGTCAGACTTAACGGGGTTGAGGGATCCATGATCTACTCCAAATAGGGGGTGAGCAAAAGGTATCAAGTCGTGGTGCCCTGAGTATCGAGGGACATCAACGACATTGAGGCAGGTCGCAAGATGACCCTATGTGGGCAATCGCGAACTATATTGTCTGCCACCATAGTGCCTGCCCAGAGGAGTAGCCGCGTTTCCAATCTTGCTTTTCCAATGCTGCCCCAGATAAGCCCCGCATCCCTTTTCCTCGGCGTGTCGGAATATGCAGGAGCCTCCTGTTTCGCTCCCTCCCTTCTTTCCGCTTCACCAGCACGGCCATATTTCTTGGCTTGTAGTGGCTCACAGAGTGAGGCAAAAAGTCCCTTTGAGCATCAGATGGTTCTGGCTATGACCGTATCTTCCGTGATGGTTGTGGTGAAACCAGTTGTTCATGGCATCGGCATTAATCCAGAAGGTGAGTTCGCCACGGTTAATCAGAGGCCTGTTGTATTGAGGCCAGTTGGTGATGGGGGGAAGCGACTTGCCCATGATGCTGATTTGAAGGAGAGGGTGGTGATCAGATCACCGGCTCCGAGTTCCATTAAAGCGGCATCGATTTGGGAAACGATGCCGCTTTAATGGCTTTTATCGGTTACGGCGCGGACTCCTTGACGATCCCCTCGACCCGCACCTGCAGGCTCCCTTGCGCCAGGGTGGTGATGAGCTGGTCGCCACTGTTGACCTGATCGGCGCGACTTATTACTTCGCCACGCGCGGTGCGGGTGATGGAGTAGCCGCGACCCAGGGTGGCGAGCGGGCTCACCCCATCGAGGCGAGCGGTGAGCATGGCGAGGCGGTGGCTAGCAAGATCCTGGCGCTTGGCAATCAGGGCATGAAGCCGCTCCTCGGCCAGTTGGTGTCGGCGCTTGCCGGCGGCCAGCAAGCGTTCCGGGCTCTTGCCCTGCAGGCGCAGCTCAAGATTGGTGAGGCGCCGCTCTCCCTTATGCAACCGCTGGCGCAGCAGCTGCTGTAACCGGGTGGAGAGCTCGTCGAGGCGCTGGGACTGTTGCTCCAGTCGCCGTTTCGGATCCTGATGGTCGAGCCGCTTTTGCAGCAGAATGAAATCGTGGCGGGCGGCAGTCTGCTGGCGACTCATCGCCTGCAGCAGTCGCTGCTTGAGGTGGGCAAGGCGCTGGATGCGGGCCTGATTGTCTGGTGCCACCAGCTCGGCGGCAGCCGACGGGGTCGGGGCGCGCAAGTCAGCGGCAAAGTCGCTGATGGTGACATCCACCTCGTGGCCCACCGCGCTGATAACCGGGATAGCGGAGTGGGCAATGGCGCGGGCCACCGCCTCTTCGTTAAAGCACCAGAGATCTTCGAGGGAGCCGCCGCCGCGCCCGACGATCAGCACTTCCACCTCGGCGCGCTGGTTCGCTTTGGCGATCGCCGCGACGATTTGGCTGATGGCGGCGCTCCCCTGTACCTGGGTTGGGTAGATGAAGACCGGCAGATCCGGTGCGCGCCGTTTGAGCACCGTCAGCATGTCGTGCAGGGCGGCGCCGGTGGCAGAGGTGATGAGGCCCACCGCCCGCGGTTCACGGGGCAGTGGCCGCTTGCGGCTCTCGTCAAACAGCCCCTCGGCGCCGAGGCGGCGCTTGAGCTCTTCAAAACGCAGGGCCAACACGCCGTCGCCTGCAGGCTGCATCGACTCGATGATCAGCTGGTAGTCGCCGCGCGGCTCATAGAGAGAGACTCGCGCCTGCACCAGTACCTGCATGCCATCCTGCGGGCGAAACACCACCCGCCGGTTGTTGCCCTTGAACATGGCGCAGCGCACCTGGGCCCCCAGATCTTTGAGTGAAAAGTACCAGTGGCCGGAGCTTGGCATCGCCAGATTGGAGAGCTCGCCGGTCAGCCACACCAGCCCCAGATCCTGCTCCAGGATCATGCGCACGGCGCTGTTGAGGCGAGTGACGGTAAAGACCTGCTGCTCGCGGCCGTTCGCCGCACTGGATGGGGTAAATCGGTTCAAAGGCGTACCTGTGGTCTGCCGCGGCGGGTCGCCGTGGGGGAAACAATGGTCGTTATCTTAACCTGAAACAGGGGCGGGGGTTAAGGTGCGTGGGCATGCACTGGGTGCGCTATGTCCTAGGTGCTCGATGTCCCAGATGCGTCATGTACCAAGCGCAGCATGACGGGGGCATTGGCGATGACCAGCGTTGCCGCTGAGCGTGCAGGGTATTGGCATCCTGTGGCTGATCTCGCAGTTTGATCAGGATGCCCGTTCCCCAGCTTTATCCCCGAGCTTATCAGCGTCGGCGATAGAGACCCGGATCCACCTCTTCGTAGTGGCTGGTCAGGTATTGATAGAAGGCGAGATGGGAAGGCGAGCTCGGTTTTTTCAGCTCCTCGCTCACCCGATCCGGCTTGGCGATGATGAACTTCGGGCTCTGGCGCTGGATATCGGCCAGCACCCGCTCGCGCACGTCATAGGGGGGATTGACGTTGGCAAAGAAGAGGTAGGCAGAAGCCGGCTGGCGATCGGTCCAGAGATAATATTGCGGCTGGATGCCATCGACCCAGATCTTGTCGCTCGGGCTGGTCTCGGCCTTGATGCGATCGATCCGTACCTGCGCCGCCGGATTGAAGGGGAGACCCTTGAGGGTCCCCTCCCAGGCGTTGTTGATCATCAGCAGCAGCATGGCCAGCGTCGCCAGCCAGGGGGTGGCACTGCGCACATCCCATGCCCGCCAGAGGGGGATGAGGATCAGCACCGGCAGCGCCCAGAGCAGACTGGTACCGAGCACCTCGTTGACCCGCTCGAGGGACCACTCCTTGGTGCTCCAGCCAAAGGCGAGCTGCTGGGCCAGCAGCCAGCTGGCGGTGAGCACCACCAGCGAGATGCAGAGCAGGCCGATCGCATCTGCCTGCTGTTCGCTACGATCCAGCAATACCGCCAGCGGCAGCACCGCCAGTTGCAGATAGAGCACGTCGTAGTGATCGAACACATGGCCGGAGACCGAGTTGGCGATCAGGGTGAACAGCACCCCAAACAGGGTCGCCAGCAGGGCGGGCAGATACCACTCCTGACGACGGCTCAGCATCAGAATGATGAAGGCGGGCAGCAGCATGATGAGGCCGGTGCGCAGCAGGCCGACGGCGCCCACCATGGGGGAGAAGCCGTTGCCGTAGCTCCCTTCGAAGAAGATGTCGAAGGCGTAGTATTTGAAGGCCGCCAGCATATCATGCTGCTGGAAGTAGGCATAAAGCGGGCCGCCAATCAGCGCCAGCCCCAGCAGGCTGGAGATGAGCAGCAGAATGGCGTCACGCCACTTCTCGTGCAGACACCAGTGGCAGAACAACACCAGATACCAGGCGCCCCAGAAGGCGCCGTTGTTGGTTCGCATCCAGGCGACGATGGCGAAGGTGAGGGCCGCCACCAGCGCGGGCCACCAGCGAAATCCCTTGTCCAGCAGCAGGGTGATGAAGGCCCACTGGGCGATGAGGGCGAGGTGGAAGGTCCAGTCCTCGGTCATGTTGCCGTAGTAGTAACGGGTGCCGTAAAGGGCCAGCACCGCCAGCATGGCGCCGAGGCGCGCCTTGAACGAAAGACCGAGCTGGGCAAAGGCTTGCCAGCTGGCCAGCAGTCCGAGCCAGCAGAGCGCCCACTCCAGCGCCCAGATCCCGACAAATCCCCCCAGTCCATAGCCCAGCGCATCGAGGGCGAAGATCATCGGCCCCTTGATGTCGATCATGTCGCGATAGAGCACACCCCCTTCGCTCCACATCTTGCCCATCACCGCGAACAGCGAGGCATCAAAGCCCGGCGCCATGGCATGGAAGAGCGGGTTGCGCAGACAGAAGAGCAGCGCCAGCAGGGCGGTCAGCAGCACGATGGCTGGCTTGATACCCGGGTTGACGCGAGGAGGGGTGAAACGGATGGAGTGATTCATGAAGTCGCCTGTTCCTGCAGCTGGTCTTGAAAGCGGGCCTATCTTGCCGAGCTAGTGAGTGCGATGCAATGGGGCGGGCCCGTGTGGGGCAAATTTTGTCGAAAAAGCCCGGTTCTTGAAGGGAACCGGGCGCTTGCTGCGGCAATATTGGCCGTCAGGGGCATGTGGCAACAGCCATCCACCTCCTACATCAGCCGATGTACTCAATCAGGGGCGGCTGCGCTTCCAGCGCTGGCAGGTGGCGAGCCCAGCGGATAAAAGCATCGGCCAGGGTGATGCCGAGCTCCTGATTGTGCTGGGTCAGGGTACGCGCCAGTGCGGTGTAACCCTCCTTGCCGGAGGCGGTATAGGCGCTCGATACCCCGCGATAGATTTGTTGCGCATCGACAGATTGCCACTGGCCGGGGGCGGGTTCCCACTCCAGTCGGGTGATGCGCTGACCCTTGGGCCGATCGGCCTGATAGGTGAAGCGCACCCCCGCGGTGTAGGGGAAGCTGCCGTTGCCATTGCCGATCACGCCGTTGTTGGTGGCGTTGTCGATGGCATTTTCCATTGCTTCCGCCAGCTCGTGGCCATGCACCCGATAGAGGGTGAGCGGAATGGCAAACGGCAGCAGGCGACCGGCGATATCCGCTTCGCTCAAGGGGCCCGGCTCCAGCGAGCAGCGCACCCCACCGGCGTTGTGCAGGGCAAAGTCCACTTCACCCACCTGTTCACGGGCGGCAGTCAGCATGGCGCGGGCCACCAGCGGAGCGAGTTGGCTGCCGTGGGGCAGGGTGGCATCCGGCAGCCGCTGATGGGGCAGTGGCGCCTCCAGTCGGGTGACGATGCGCTGACTCATGGTTTCAATTTCCGGCCGGTAGCGTTTGGCCAGATGTTGCTCGAGCCCTGCATCCGGCTCGCAGAAGGTGAGCCCGGCGGGCGGCGTGGCAGCGAACGGCCAGGGCTGCCAGGGGAGCCACTCCAGCTGTCCCTCACTTTGTACGACACGGCCCGCCTCATCGAAGGTGAGCTCGCATACGCCGAGACAGAGGGCGCTATGGCCTGCGTGTAGAATGGCCACCCCGTTGTTCATCAGGGGATAGCTTCCTTCGCTTGGCAGACCCAGCGGCGCGAGATCCCCCAGCAGGCTGTGGGTATGGCCGCCGATGATGAGGCTGAGTTCGGGGAAACGCTCGGCCAGCAGCTTGTCCTGATCCAGCCCGAGGTGGCTCAGCAGCACGATATGCTGGATCCCTTCGCTCTTGATTTCCCGCAGCACCTTGGTGAGTGTGTCGGCTACTGCGTGGAAACGGGTGTGAGGATCCGGGTTGGCGATGGCAGCCATCTGGGCGAGGGTGATGCCGAGCAGCGCAAAGGGAATCCCGTCGATCACCCGGCGATGCCAGGGCTGATGGGCGTCGTAGAGGTGGGGGATATCCCACAACCCCAGCGGCGTGTCGGCGGGCTCCTGACTGTTGTCCAGATTGGCGGCCAGCACCGGAAAATCGAGCTGGCGCAAGAACTCCACCAGCGGGCCGTTGCCCAGATCGAACTCGTGGTTGCCGAGCACCATGGCATCGGGGGCCAGCATGGCGAGCAGGTCGGCGTTGGCGCGCCCTTTGAAGCGGTTGAAATAGAGCGAGCCCTGAAAGGAGTCACCACCGTGCAGAAACAGAAAGCTCTGGCCGGCCGTTGCGGCCTGGGCACGCAGTTGGGTCAGTCGGGTCAGGATCCGGGCATAACCGCCGCACTGGGTACGCCACTGCTCTTCACCGACAGGGGAGAAGCTCATCGGCGCGCCATCGAAGTGGGAGTGGCAATCACTGAAATGGGCAAGTTGAACCGTAATACTCATCTCGGTCCTCCTTAGGGGGAAAATGAGCACCGAGTCTACTGCAAAGGGGGGGGAGGATACCAGCCCGGCAGGATGCCGGGCTGGTGAACGATCAGGCGGGTACCATGATCTGGGTGGCGATGATCACCACCAGCAGGCCGACCGCGACCGGCATACTGGTGCGTTTGACCACTTCGAACGGCGAGAGCTTGCCCATCCCCGCACAGGCGACCACCACCCCGGAGACCGGCGAAATGGTGCGACCCAGGTTGGAGGCTTGCAGCATCGGGATCACCAGATAGGCCGGGTTGATGCCAAGGCTGCTGGCCAGGTTGGGGATCAGCTCCACGAAGGCGTAGAAGGGGGCATTGCCCGAGCCGGTGGTGAAGGCGGCCAGAGTGGTGATCACCACCAGAGACAGCATCATGATCGTGCCGCCCGAGCCGAGATCCTGCGCGTGGGTCAGCAGGGTGTCGATAAAGCCGATGGTCATCAGACCCTGGGCAAAGACACCGGCACCGACCAGCAGCATGACCACACCGGCGAAGGCATCCGCCATGTGACGCCAGCAGACCTGCAGCCCGTCCAACAGCTCCTTGCCATTGCGGATGCGGACAAGTTCCAGCAGGCTGGCCAGCACCATGCACATCACTATGATGGTGACGATATCCAGTTGCGGGCCCCATTTGCCGTCAAATACCAGCACTCCGATGATGGGAGTAAACGGCAGGATGGCGTAGAAGGCGGGGGCGGTGGTGACCAGATCACCTGGGGCGACCGGCTCATTGTGCTCGCCGGACTTCTGGTCCAGGTAGCGCTGCCAGAAGAAGTGGGTCACCGCCATACAGGCGATCGCCACCAGCGAGATGGGCAGGGTCAGCTTGAAGGCAAAGTCCAGCAGCGGCATGTTGGCGGCCTGAGCGGCCATCACCACGTCACCCGAGGTCGGTGCCAGAATGATGGCGGCTGGCGAGGCGCACACGGCCGCAGCCGCGCCACGGGAGATCCCCATGTTGACCATCAGCGGGAACAGGGTGGCCATCAGCAGCACGCCGAGGCCGGTAGCGGAGCTCACCGCCAGCGACATGGCGCAGGCCACCAGATAGGCAGCCACCAGCAGGATATAGGGGGACTTGATGATGCCCAGCGGTTTGCTGGCCAACTTGACCAGAATGGTGTTGGCGCCGATATGGCTCATGTAGCCGGCAAAGCCGCACAGCACCATGATCAGCATCCCCAGTCCACCGCCACGGTCATTGAGCAGGAAGCGGACGTATTCGAAGATATCGGTTGCGATATAACCGGTGCTGACCACCTTGCTCGGTAGTACCGGCTTGCCCATCATGGCGGTGATGACCAGTAGCAGCAAGCCGCCGCTCAGCAGCACCCCGGTCGCGGAGTATCCTTTGAAAATGGCACGGCCCACCACCAGGGTGACCAGGGTGCCAACGATGAGTTCCAGCATATGTTGCCTTCTGATTGGATGAGAGTGGAGGGAGTCTATTCCGATAGGGGTAGAGTGGCGACTGGAAACAGGATGTTGTGTGAGCTAAATCAACGTTTAACCCCATCAACAGAATTAAAGAAAGGTAAAGGTACTTTACCCAGCGGGTTTGGCTGCCTACCCTTGCCAGCCTTGGTTGTCTTTTGAGGCTTTTATATGGCAATTGGTGACTTTATAGGCATTAAACGCTCTATTTTCCTGCTTGCGATGCTATTTTCACCTACTTGCGTGTTTGCGGTAACCAATGACGGTTTTCATCAAACCGGCCCTCATCAGGCGGTCGCCATGCGGCGTCTCATGGCTCCTCACTCTTACGGCGTTCTGGTGGTTGCCGAGGGGAACAGACCCCGTTTTGCCGCGCTGGCATCCAAAACCACGGAAACAAACTGCCTGGCCCGTCATGCCATCCGGGTAGATGGAGTCGCGCTGCTGGTTACTCCGAGATTCTATGCCAAAGAGGGAAAACGGGGACTTTGCGAGCTGTGGCTCAATGAGGGGGCAGATCAGGACTTTTTTGCCAACCGCCTTAAAAATGATCATTTTATTCAGATAGATGGTCATGACATCAATGTGAAAAACTATCACCTCGACTGGCAGCGCATCAGCCGTCATGCTCAATAAAAATACAGTTTTGGCCTTGTGCCATACTCTGCTCACGCAACCTGTGAGCGTGCTCTGATTTCTGGGCGCATCATTGTATTGCGCCGCCTCGTCGTCACACATAGGCTATACCCGTCATCTGTGTGGCGGTGGGTTTCACCAAGGTTGGTACTCCGCCCGTGCAATCAAGGAAGGTAGTCTGGCATGGTCAGCAAGGTTTATGGAGTAGTGGGGGTCGGGTTGTTGCTGTTGCCCCTGATGAGTCAGGCTCAGCCGAGCCGACCGCAAGTGGTGCCAGAGTCCCGCATCAATGTCCGTTTTTATGAGGTCAATGCAACCAGCCCTGATCAACTTGCCCGTGCGATTGCCCAGAGTGCTCCCAAGGTGAATGGCAAACCTGTGCTCGGTAAGGCGAGTTATCAGGTGGATTGGCAGCTGGATACCGAACAGTTGCCGGGACGCTGCCAGCTCAACCAGGTGACGGTGACCACCAACGCTACCGTGTTGCTGCCCCGCTGGCGTCAGAGCGCGGACAGTAACGATCCTGCCCGTCAGCGCTGGGGACGGTTGCTTTCCAGCATGTTTGACTACGAATCCCGCTTCAAGGAGATGGTGCTGCAGGGGGCCAATCAGGTGGGCGGTGCGATTGCGGCGTTACCGGGCCATGGGGATTGTCAGGCGCTGCGCTATGCTGCGTGGGCGGCGGGCAGTGGCGAGCTGAACAAGGTCAAGGGACGGCTCGACGGATTCCAGCGTCAGACGGGTTACGGCGAACAGCTAGGGGTGCATTGGCCCAAGTGAGCCGTGTTTCGAGGCGCTGTTCCTGCCAAACCACCGCGATATAGCAAGAGTGAACCCATAAAACAATGCCAGTCAGTTAAGCCTGACTGGCATTGTTTTATGGGCTTTTGTCACTCTGTACAGCTGTTGTGGTGAGCAACCGGTGACTTAAAGGTGCTAATCCTCTACACCCGGCAAGGGGAGGTGTGTAAGAGGAGGCGGGAGTGATCCCGCCTCCTCCTCGATTAGGAGAGCGCAGGATCAGTTGTCACACAAATCACTGGGCATATCCTGCCGCAAGCGGGTCCACAGCTTGCCAGATTCGATACCGTACTGACGTACTGTCATAAACACGGCATCGTGATCTTTGGTCTCTGCCAGATTCAGTAGAGCCTTATAATAGGCGTCCGCGGTTTCTCTGGTCTGCTTGTCAGAGAAGTAGTAACTGCCTACCCGGCTATACAATCCCTTGAAACCGTTGAGGATCAAGGCGTAGATCGGGTTACCGGAAGCAAATGCCAGCTGGTGATGCAGACGATAATCGAACTCGGCATAGGCTTGCGCGTTTTTATCAACCGAGCCGGCACCACGCAGGATCTCTGCTGCCTGCTCCGGGTTATGACGGATCGCACCCCGAATGAAGATAGTGCAGATATGGGTACGAGCAGAGAGCAACTGTGCGACCAGCTCAGGTACCTTGTCTTGATCCAGACGGGCAAGGGTCTCCAGAATATTGAGACCAGAGGTTTCCCAAAAATTGTTTACCTTGGTTGGTTTGCCATGCTGGATGGTCAACCAGCCATCACGGGCCAACCGCTGCAACACTTCACGCAACGTAGTGCGAGTCACCCCGATCAACTCGGATAATTCACGCTCGGCGGGCAGAATTGATCCGGGAGGAAAGCGATTGTTCCAGATGGACTCGATGATGTATTCCTCGGCAAACCCTGCTGGGCTCTGCGCTTTTATGACCATGGATTAACTCTGTTGTAGTACGCAAAAAGGCGGCTGAATCATATCAAAGCAAGGAAGTGTGGCAAGTATAAGGTCAGTCCTCTGCTCACATATGCCAAATATAGTGTGATGGCAGTGCTGTTTATCCCATAACAGAAGCCAGATGACCCCGCCCTGCGGTGGTCGCAAAACAACCACATGAAGAAATATTCATCCACTATTATTTATAAACAGCCCCTTTTTTGATTAAAATCACGAGGAATCAGATAGATAAAAGCCAATATCGAGCGGAACAGGCGACACTATCCTTCACTGCATAGAAGCAGATCCTAACAACAGAGTTGAGACCCATCATCATGCCAATAAGCCTAGGGCAGGCATTCGCCAAGAACTTCTTGGGCAATGCACCACAGTGGTATAAAAACGCCATTTTGCTATTTCTGCTAATCAATCCGATCGCTTTTCACCTCGATCCTTTCATGGCCGGCTGGCTACTGGTTGTTGAATTTATCTTCACTCTGGCCATGGCCCTGAAATGTTACCCTTTGCAACCCGGTGGCCTGCTGGCGATTGAAGCCGTGCTGATCGGCATGACCTCGGCAGAGCAAGTCAAACATGAACTGGTGGCTAACATTGAAGTGCTACTGCTGCTGGTCTTCATGGTGGCTGGCATCTACTTCATGAAGCAGTTGCTGCTTTATGTCTTTACCAAGCTGCTGGTCGGGGTTCGTTCAAAAATACTGCTCTCCCTCTCCTTCTGTCTGGTATCTGCCTTTCTGTCAGCCTTCCTTGATGCCCTGACGGTCATTGCCGTGGTGATCAGCGTCGCGACCGGCTTCTACGCCATTTACCACAGGGTGTCATCCGGCAAGGGTTTTGGTCATGAACATGACCACACCCATGACCAAGAGGTGGAAGAGGATCAGTATCAGACCCTCGAACAATTTCGTGCCTTTCTGCGCAGTCTGATGATGCATGCTGCCGTTGGTACCGCACTGGGTGGCGTCTGCACCCTGGTCGGTGAGCCGCAGAACCTGATCATCGGCGAACAGGCTGGCTGGCACTTTGGTGAGTTTGCCATTCGCATGGCCCCCGTTTCTGTGCCTGTCTTTATTTGTGGCCTGCTGACCTGCGTACTGGTTGAGAAGATGCAGTGGTTCGGCTATGGCGCCAAATTGCCCGACTCGGTACGCAAGATCATGGAGGAGTACAACCGCCATGAGAATGCCAAGCGCACACCGCAAGACAAAGCCAAGTTGATGGTACAAGCCTTGATCGCGGTCTGGCTGATCGTCGGTCTGGCGCTCCATCTTGCTGCCGTGGGCTTGATAGGCTTATCAGTGATAGTGCTGGCGACCTCGCTCACAGGTATTACCGAAGAGCATGCCTTGGGTAAGGCCTTTGAAGAGGCACTCCCATTTACGGCACTGTTGGCAGTGTTTTTTAGCATAGTGGCAGTCATTATCGATCAACAGTTATTCAAACCGGTGATCCACTGGGTACTGTCGGCCGAGCGGGATCAACAATTGGCGCTCTTCTATGTGGCGAACGGTCTGCTCTCCATGGTCAGTGACAACGTCTTCGTCGGCACCGTCTATATCAACGAAGTGAAAACAGCGCTGCTCAATGGTGCCATCGATCGCGCCCAGTTCGATCTGCTGGCGGTCGCCATCAATACAGGTACCAACTTGCCCTCTGTCGCCACCCCCAATGGCCAAGCTGCTTTCCTGTTCATGCTCACCTCGGCCCTGGCACCGCTGCTGCGCCTCTCCTATGGCCGCATGGTCTGGATGGCTCTGCCCTACACCTTGGTACTGGGGGTGGTCGGGTTCTTCGCCGTTGAATTGCTGCTCGCCCCAACCACCGAGTGGTTCTATCAGCATGGATGGCTGGTGATGGAAAGTGCCCTGCCAGCGGTGCAGTCAGCGCTTCATTAATCCCATGTAACACAGCTCAAGGGCCCTCAGGGCCCTTTTTACTGATGACAACCCCCTGGCCGCCGATCCCGGGGGTTGACCTTGATGCACCGTTGGGGCTCTTTTCTTTTCGGTCATGCTCTGCTCTAATTCAGCCACTATTTTTTCTGTGAGATCAATCAGATGATCGAGTTTCTCCGCCGTTTAGCAGCCAATCGACTGGCCTGGGGTCTGCTGGCAGCCTCCGCCCTGTTCCTTGAGCTGTGCGCCCTCTTCTTCCAGCATGTATTAGGCTTGCATCCTTGTGTGATGTGCGTGTACGAGCGGCTGGCAACACTGGGTGTGCTGGCGGCAGGTCTGCTCGGCATGGTGGCGCCAGAGAAGTGGTATGTTCGCTGGAGTGCTCTGCTGCTTTGGGGCTATAGCGCATTCCGTGGCCTGCAGCTGGCGCTACAGCATGTGGATTATCAGGTTAATCCCTCACCCTTTAATGTGTGCAGCCCTTATGCCGACTTTCCGAGTTGGGCACCGCTTGATCAGTGGATCCCCTGGTTGTTTATGCCACAAGGGGATTGCGCTGAAGTGACCTGGCAATTCTTGACGCTCTCCATGCCCCAGTGGCTCGTGATCATCTTTGCCGCCTACCTGTTGGTGTTTACTGTGGTAGCCATAGGAAATCTGGTGAAAGGACGCTGCTGCAACTGATCATCACAGCCGCCTGAACACAGAAAGGGGTGCCATCTCGGCTAATGCCGAGCAGGTAAGGCGCCATTGAACGAGCCTTGTTATGTGTGAAAATCCGACACCCAGTAATGGGTGTCGGATTTTTTATGTGTATTGAACTATCCCCAGGGTCGCATGCATCTGCCAGATGGCGGCGAGCCTGAAAGGGGACACGGCGGGTCATCTTTGGCAAGCGCGGGTAATGGATTGAATGGTGCAAAGAGAGGGCAAAACGTTGATCCAGCGCAAATGAACCCTGCATTTATCACTTTGGTGGCATAGGACCCAACCGCTTATTGAGTTCAAATAGTGGCATCAAGAGCGGAGCCAATATCCGCCAGAAGGAACACACCTTTCACCGGATGAAGGACAGAAAATGAGTTTTCTTGAACACACCATCTGGACAGTACTGGGATATGGGGTGATGCCCTTTATCTTTCTGAGCGGATTTGTGGCGGTGGCAGTAACCTGCTGTGTGCTGCTCAATGCGTTCGGGGTGCAGTCCGCCGAGAAGTGAGTCGCTTCTCATGACCGCCAAATGCCAGTCTTCGGACTGGCATTTGTTTTTTGAGTCTTTTAAAGCACTTATCTGCGCTGAGGTGGGGGAAACTTTGGCTGAGATGGTCGAACCTGACCGCTATTTTGATTACACTGGCGGCCGTATTTTCCATTCACACGTTTTTACTCAGGTGTTCAAGGTTATCTATGGCGCTCAAGGCTACCGTATTCAAGGCCCAAATCAGCTTGTCTGATATGGACCGCAATGTGTATCAGGATTTTTCGCTCACGCTGGCCCGCCACCCTTCCGAAACCGATGAGCGGATGATGATCCGTCTCGCTGCCTTTGCCTGGCATGCGGCCGAACGACTGGAGTTTACCAAAGGGCTGAGTGCTGATGATGAGCCCGAGCTCTGGCACAAGAATTACACCGACGAAATTGAACTTTGGATCGAGCTGGGGCAGCCCGACGAGAAGCGCCTCAAAAAGGCCTGCAACCGGTCCCGTCACGTGGTGCTCTATCTCTACGGCGGCCGTGGTACAGCCGTCTGGTGGAAGCAGAACCAGGGCAAACTGAGCCAGCACGACAACCTCAGCATCATCGAGCTGTCAGATAGCCAGACCTTGCCGTTGACCGCCATGGTTGAGCGCACCATGCACCTGACCTGCACCATCTCTGAAGGCCAACTGTGGGTCAGCAATGGCACACTGGATGTGACGCTTGATCCGGTAGTGCTGATGGGCAAGCCGGCTCACGAGCTATAACGGAGTCTGGTCATGTTCAGCGCCCTGCTCAATATCGTCATTCCGGTGTTCGGGGTCGTGATGCTCGGGGCACTGTATGGGCGATGGCGACCGGGGGCGGCGCTCGGTTACGTCAATCTGGCCAATATCGAATTGTTTACCCCGGCGCTGGTCTTCTCCGCGCTGGTCAAGTATCCGCTGGCGCTGGGGGCTCATCTGCCGCTGATTGCAGCGGGGGCGCTGGTGATTCTGTTACCCGGTCTGCTGCTCGCTCTGCTCAGGTTCAAGGGGATTGAGCGGGCTGCGCTGATCCTGCCCGCCATGTTCCGCAATACCGGCAACCTCGGTATTCCCCTGATGGTGCTTGCCTTTGGTGAGCAGCAACTGGGGGCCATCGTGATCCTGTTTGTGCTCTCCAACCTACTCCACTTCTCGGTCGGCATGTTTATCCTCTCGGCCAACACCTCCCGCTGGCTCTGGTTGCGCAGCCCTGTGCTGTGGGCCGCGCTGGCCGGTTTGCTGGTGGCCAACCTGCATATCACGCTGCCGGAGTATGTGGTCACTACGGCCTCCTTGCTGGGCCAGATCTCGGTGCCCTTGATGCTGTTTGCGTTAGGCATTCGCCTGATGGAAGGGAAGCTTGATCACCTTGGTCTTGCACTCAAGTGCAACCTGCTCTATCTGCTGGCGGGTGGATTGTCGCTGCTGCTGGCGATCTGGCTGTTGCCACTCAAAACAGAATGGATCCCGCTGTTGATGTTGTCGGTCTCGCTGCCGCCAGCTGTGCTTAATTACATGCTCTGCGAGCAGTACCATTGTCAGCCGGACAAGGTGGCCAGTATCGTGCTCGGCGGCAATGCCCTCTCGGTGCTGGTGATCCCGCTGGCGGTCTGGTTGGCGCTCCATTTGCCACTATAGATCTGAAGTTATCTTCTATTACCCTGTTTTCATTGGTTTTATTCCCACATCTTAACCCGTAGTAAATGCGGGTGATTTTCCCTTTTCGTGATCCCCCCCGAAGTAGTTGCTCCTGATATCCCTTAGTATCTGGCCAGCATGACTCCCCTTAGAGGGCGCTCAATAAGAAAAGGAATGATGGATGAGCTCCGTGAGCAACCAATGTCTGTTGATGCAGATCCAGCCGACCATCTTGCGTTTTGCCAAGATGCTGGCGAGTGTGCTGCAGCTTGAGGTCGAGATTGTGGATGCCGATATGGTGCGGGTGGCTGGCACCGGGCCCTATGGCAAGTTCTTCGGTCGTCAGCTGGAGGGGGATTCCCGCCTGCTGCGCTATGTGATTGATAACCAGCGGGAGAAGATCGTTACTCACACCAGCGATGATCCTGTGTGTGACGGTTGTACTTGCAAGGAGAGCTGCCGTGAGCGCGCTTTTCTCGGGGTGCCGATCATGGTGGATGAGCGCTGCATCGGGGTGATCAGTCTGGTGGCGTTCAACGCCGAGCAGCAGGCCCGCCTTAACAACAATTTGCAGGATGTGTGCGACTATGTGCGCCATATCTCGGCCATCTTCGTGGCCAAGCTACTCGATTCGCGCGGGCTGTCGGACGGGGTCAACAAGGTGTTCCTCAATCTGATGACCAACATGGATCAGGGTTGCCTGCTGCTCGATGACAAGAGTCAGCTGCTCTACGCCAACGAGGCTGCGCTCCATCACCTGGGTTGCCAGCAGGAGCAACTGCAGGGACGCGAGCTGGGGATCCGTCCGCTCACCTTCTCCCAGCAGGGGCTGAGCGGCCATCTGCAGCACATCATCACCTTTGAAGATCGTCAGGAGCTGATCATCGGTCAGTTGCACCATGTGCAGGGCCAGCAGCTCTTTCTGATGGCCTTTCACCAGTCCCACTCCGGTCTGGTTCCGGAGCCTGATCCGGACACGCGGATTGATCAGCTCATCGGCGAGAGCAAGCCGATCCGCACCCTCAAGCGATTGCTACACCGCATCGCCCTGAGTCCCTCCAGCGTGCTTATTTGCGGCGAGAGCGGCACCGGTAAAGAGGTGGTAGCCCGCGCCGTCCATCGCTTGAGCCCGCGTCAGGATAAACCTTTCATCGCCATCAACTGCGCCGCCATTCCTGAACAACTGCTGGAGAGCGAGCTGTTTGGCTACGTCAAGGGCTCGTTTACCGGCGCCTCCAGCGGCGGCAAGCAGGGCCTTATTCAGGCTGCTCATCAGGGCACCCTGTTCCTCGACGAGATTGGCGATATGCCACTCACCATGCAGGCCAAGCTGCTGCGGGTGCTGGAACTGCGGGAGGTGACCCCCATCGGGGCCAGCCGACCGGTGCCGGTGGATATTCGCATCATTGCCGCCACCCATCAGCATCTTGAGCAGTGCATCGCCGAAGGGAAGTTTCGCGAAGACCTGTTTTATCGCATCAACGTTATCCCGCTCAATCTGCCGCCGCTGCGGGAGCGGGAAGGGGACGTGGAGCTGCTGACCCACTACTTCCTCAACCTCCACACCAGCCGGATCGGCATTGTTTATCCCGGGCTGGCGCCCGAGGTAATGGCGCTGCTCAAGGGGTATCGCTGGCCGGGCAACGTGCGCGAGCTAAGCAACCTCATCGAATATCTGGTCAACGTCAGTCAGGCGGGTGAGGTGATTGACGCTAGCCTGCTGCCCCCCAATATCATCCGCAATCAAGAGCCCCATCCCGTGATGGCCCAGTCGATCCCGCTAACCAATCTGGATGCTGCATTCAATGTGCCTGCCACCGCAGCGCTCGCGGAGATGCCGGAGAAGCTGCCTGAACCCGTTCCGGGTGAGAGTGGCCTTGAGAGCATGGAGAAACAGATGATTGAAGAGACTCTGCAGCGGCTGGGTAACAAAAAACTGGCCGCCCAGGCACTGGGGATTGGGATTGCCACCCTCTATCGCAAGATAAAGAAGTACGAGATTGCCGTGCAGAGCTGAGGATCTGGCGGCGTCTATCCGGCCCGTGTCATGTGAGTGATGACACGGGCTTTTTCTTGGTGCTCGGGGTGACCTGTCATGGCCTGCGATCTGAGGATTTGTAGTGGGTGAAGTACCTTCGTCACCATCTGCAACGTGATCGAAGTGGCTCATTTTCGCAGGCAAAAGCAGAGCTGCGAGCGATGCGTTCGAGCTCTGCGGGAGAGAGGAGTTGATTGAGATAGTGGTTGGCACCAGCCATGGTTCATGGCTTCGTGCGTGGCAGTTTTGTTTGGCGATAAAATCAGTTCACAAACGAAGCTTTTTCATATCTATTTCAATCGGTTGCAGCTAAAAATCCTGCATGAAAGTGAGAGATAACGGTATGGCGTTAAGGAAGCCACTCTGCGATGAACTGCTCGATGGGGATCGGGCGACTGAACAAGTATCCCTGCAACAGATCTACCCCTTGTGAGCGCAAGTAGTCGCGCTGTGCTTCAGTTTCTATCCCTTCTGCGACAAGTCGCATATTCAGTGATTTGCTGAGGGTAATCAGCATGTCGAGAATGGGCGCCGAGACGGAATCAGAGTTGATCATAGATACGAAACGCTGGTCAATTTTCAGAAAATCAAAGTTGAATTGCTGAATATACGCCAGGCTGGATTGACCTGTACCAAAATCATCCAGTGCCAATGGGATGCCCATCTTCTTTATTGTATGGAAGAATGCCTGATTGGCATCGGTATCTTCCAATAACACGCGTTCGGTCAGTTCCAATAGCAAAATGCTATTGCTGGATGGAAAACTGTCAATAAATGAAAGACAGTCAGCAATTAATGTGTCGTCCGAACATTGTTGTGCACTGATATTAAATCCAAAATGAAAGTTATCCGGCAGCTGGGAGGCGTATGGTTGCATCTTTTTCGCTACCTGCTGCATCAAGCTGGTGGTGATAGGTGCGATCAAGTGCGACTCTTCCGCGATAGAAATAAAGGCGTCAGGAGGGATCATCCCGAGTTCAGGATGTTGCCAGCGCACCAGCACTTCTGCACCAAGCATGCGTCCAGATTGGCTATCTATCAAGGGTTGCAAATAGGGCACCAGTTCATTGTTTTTCAGTGCCCGTGACAACTCAGACAAGAGCGATTTTGGCTTGCGCACCATAAACCAGGTATAAATGGTCGCGAGAAGGGATAGCATAATGACAAACCCAGCCAAAATAGGCTTTTTCATAAAAAGAGTTGCCGTACGGTCAACATTGACATAGCCAGAGTAGACAATATAGGGGTATTTTTCCGATTCAATAGTATAGCCACCCGTTTTTTCTAGCACCGGCGCACGCTTCATTAACATGCCATTTGAGTCAACCCAGATATCTCCTACCTTCATATATAGGTCATTATTGTATTTTGCCATGCCGAATAATATTTTTAAATATAACCCATCAATGACACTGAGTGCTGCACTTTTCGCGATATTGTTTCTGACGATCAATCCACCTCTGGTTGGCATGATTGGGGTGCCAGTGACAAGTTTTAATGTGTAATTGCCAGGGCTATAAATAAATGTATCACCAGAGAATGAGGTGCAATACAGGAAGTTGTCTTTAACTAAATTAAGGGTGCGGACATATGGTGTGGATGCAACATATTTTTTTAGCGTCTTGCTTATATCCGAACAGCTTTTGTCATTTAACGAAATGATTTTTTCGTTGGTTTGACTCGAGTAGTCAATGGCGTTGTCTAACAGTTCAATAGTGTGCTGTGCAGAGCGTTGTGACTGCATAGTCAGATCATGGATCTGTTGCATTGAGATGGCAGCTATACCAAAGATAAGACAAGTGACTCCGGTGAGCAGCGGAAATATGAGTTGCTTATAGTGCCATGACTCTTTGCGAGCAGAGAAAAGGGGGGCTGCATTTTTAGTATGCCCGTTGGTCGTTCGATCATCAGATAGCGTCATATAGGTGCATTATCTTCAATGTTTTAATAGGGATTGATTTCTATATTCAACACTAAGCTATAAACGAGAGGGTTTTTTGACTCAATGTGCGGGATTCTTGTTAAATGGCGAATGGCGCCATTTGGTAGCAAGCAAGATAGCCATAACTTACTGATTTAACTTTGTTTATTTTGACAAGACAAAATGGTTATAACTAAACATTGAATGGCCGTTTGTTTTTTCGCAAAAAATCAAAATACTCGTGCGTATTAACAAGTTTTGTTCTATCGGCTCCATATAATGGCGGCTGTGGTGGTTTAGCCTTGCTATGAAATCTTGATGGCACATCTTGTTGGTGCCGTATGGTAGTGATGATGATAAGCAAGAGTCGTTAGCCAAATCTTATGACATATATCTGCGCGATGATGTACCTGTTTTATACAGCAGAAGTAACACCATCATAAATGCATGAATGACATATGGTTTTGTTGATGCTGACGTAAAAAGTCAAAACACAGTCGCATTTTGTAAAGAACCACACAGTGAATTCAATAGAATAGCGACATGAAAAATGATGTCTTTGAATCACATTTTTCAGTGCATCGATTGAATGCAAAAAAATTATATACACCAAGAGGAATAAAAATGAAAAAGAGCATGATTGTTATGGCTTCCGGCCTGGTATTGATGTCTGCTGCAGCCAATGCTGCCCTGCCTACCACTCAGGCTGCTGAGACCCTGACTTGGAAAGGTCTGGTGCCGTTCTCTGTTGCCACTGATGACCTCATGATTACCGGTGATCTGGGCGGCCCGATCCGTGCAGGTTTCCTGAACGTTGAGAAAGATGGCACCTTCAGCTCTACCGCCATCAACGTAGAAGCGCATGACAACACTGGTGATGCGGCAAGTCCAGCGGCTGGTGATCCCATTGCGGGTGATGTTGTATGGGGTCTGGCTTCTTATGCCATCGATGCCTCCACTACCGATATGAGTGGCGCCAATGTCAAGTTTGTTGCCGATGGCAGCGCTCTGGATATCGGTACTCCGCTGACTGAAGATTACGCTCTGGCTGTCAACGTCTCCAATGATCTGGCTATTACCGATATTGCTCCGGGTGAGCGCATCCAGGTTAGTGCCGTTGTGACTGCTGAACTGCCAATTCTGCCGTAATTAGCAGATAACAGTCCAAGTTTGATGTATTTATCACGCCTTCATATGAAGGCGTGATGTTCATAATGAAGAGGATTTTTATGCGATGGTTAATCCAGGTTGTGAGTCTATTATCATCCTGTTCCGTGTGTGCAGTAGGGATTAATCATGACTTCAGGCCATTAACACATCTGAATAAGCTGGCATTTTATGACTACACGATCACCCGATTTGAGTTTGATGAAAACTTTATCGTGCTTGATTTTGATAAAGTGGAACAAAAATTCAAAGATAAATCTGTTAACTTGGTAATTGAAACCAATATTCCTGAAGCAGAAACAGATGTCGGTTATAAATTAAGTATTGATAGCAATGAATCTATCTGTAAGCGAGATGGTGTCGTCATGCAGCAAGATTTTATCGATGTACTGATTGATGATAAACCTTTTGTTAAAAATAAAATGACGTTTGATTCATTTCCATCGGTCACCGATGATGGGTATTTGAAGAGTAGTAATGTGATGACATTGACTAGCCAAATTATCAATCATCAAGGTTTATTGTGTCAGGGAAGTTTGACATTACTTGCGGAGTTGAGTTTATGAAGTTGTCTGCCATTGCTGTTGCTATTTCTTTGGCTATCGTGAGCAGCCATGGCTTGGCCGCAGCTTCCGATATCAAACCACCTGCTGGTTTTGAAGACCTGTATGAAAGACAGTCGATGATCACCAAGTTCTATATGAATGACAGCGATTTTATCGAGTTGGTGACCGAGGGTACTTTTGATGAAATTTTCTTGGATGCCGATGAACAGGAGAAACTGATAGATTTTTTGAAAATGCATTTTGTTGATGAAAACAACGCCAATGAATTTGCAAAAAATCTGGTTGGTGGTATGCAATCATCGGATAGATGTATTGGCAATGTGGAGTCGTGCCAGTTTGTCAGTCAGAAATTCGATGTTGTTTATAGTCAGGAAGATCGCTTTGTCAGGATGTTTTTCGCACCTGATTTGATGAATAGCCAGAATGGGCAAAAGCAATATATCTCCAACAAAGTTGGTCGTTCGGCGCTGATCTCAAGCAGTGATCTCTATGCAACCGTTGACAGCGAAGCAAATAGCAGTTTGTCATGGAATAACATCAGTACACTGCATATGTTGGGTGGTCAATTTAACAGCGATATCTCTACTGCAACCACTGGTGAAGACAAGTTTGATTATAATGAATTGAGCTATACCTATGCCATGCCTGCAACGAATATCCAGCTTGGCTATTTCAATGATACCAAACCCTATTCATTCAATAGTACCGACATTCTTGCTGATGACAGTAACTATAGTGAGATTGCATTTCGTATTGGTTCATCGAGTGACCTGGAAAAGGTAAACAAAGAGAACAGCAAGCGCTTGTATTTTTCATCTCCTGCTGCTGGGCGAGTTCAAATCATCAAGGATGATAAAATTGTTTTGAGTGAAAATGCACAATCCGGGCAAAATTTCATTCCTTACTATAAATTACCAAAAGGTAATTACGATGCCATTATCCGGGTTTACAACGGTGAGCAGATAGCATTCGAAGAGCACCGGAAAATTTTCAACTCGGATAAGCACAACCTGGCAGTTGGCGATATGGACTACCAGTTTTCACTGGGCAAGTTTATGGAGCTGAATCATGAATCATTTTCAGATGAAGCCATTAACAGCCTTAGTAGGGAATTTGATGAGCAGATGTTTGCTCGCTCTGAACTCTCATACAAGGCCATTGATGAGTTGACCTTGGCGGCAGGGGTGTTGAATACCAAAGATTCCTGGTATGCCAAAACAGCTGTCAATTTTGATTTCAGCGACCAGATATCCACTCGGTTGCTCTATGGAAAATTTAGTAATCAGAGTGATTATCGTCAATTTGGTGTGACGCTGTTTAATGCCTCTGTCGACTGGTCAAGATACAATGACCGTGGTGACAACACCAAGGATGAACTGGATGACTATCTTTTTGGCTTTGGTTCCTATACTGATCTGTCAGTAAGTTATTATCAGCAAATTGGAGTAGGTAATGCCTATGTCAGCTACTCGAAAGGGCGTGATGTTTCCACTGAGGATTATATTTTCTCCAGTGATGAAGGCCTGCTGAAAAGTTATGAGAATTACAGTGCCGGTTACACGTTTCCATGGCTATATGACAGCATCATTGATGTTAACCTTGGCTATAACAAAAATGAAGATGTTGACAGTGACTACACGGTTGGCATCAATATTTCGGTGCCATTGAGCATTAATGATTCTGTCACTGTGAGCTCATACACTGATAATCCTGGCAAAACATCATTGAGAACGGCTTATGGGCGTGATGATCTGCTCTCGAGCAAAAATGGCTCTCTCTCTGGTGAAGTCGGTGTCGGATATGATGGCTATCAGGATCAAACCATGTCTGCTGATCTCACCATGAGTGGCACTTATAGCAACGATGCATTCAGCAGTAGTGCTTATGCTCATGTGGATAGTCGGGGTGATATGGGGCTGAATGGCAGCCTGCATACGACACAAGTGGTGACATCGGATGATATCTATTCCACACCGACCCGTGCAGACTCCTATTTGGTGGTGAGCAATAAATCTGAAGATTCGTCATTGGCCGAACAGCGGAGCGATATCTTTAACTCAACGGTCAAGGTCAAGCGAAATGGTGATCCAGAGCGAGACCTTACCATTGATGATGATGTCAAACTTTATCCATTGAAGCGTTACAAGGAGTATCAGGTGACGTTGGATGTCGATAGCTCTGATTACTATAACAATGGTAGTAATGGCGCCATCGCCAGCAGTTATCCCGGTACTGTGGTTGACTTGAATGTCGATCTGCATGAAGTACGCTCATATATCTCGATCTTTAATGATTTGGATGGCCGGGCTATTGATGCCGTTACCTGCCGTGGTATTGGCTGTGTCAGTGTCGAAGAGTTGTCAGATGGGGTATTTAAGTTCAAGGTTCGTATGGGAATGCCTTATGAGTTGCAAGCGTACAATCAACGTTGTTTGATCCCGAATTTGAACAGTATCGAGAATCGTAACCTGGGTGAAAACTTCTGTATGCCGCAGTTTGATATTGATGATGATGGTTATCAAATTGCTAAAGGGGCACATGGCACAGATAAAAATCTTTACTATGTGGGGGAATTTGATGACACCGCCATGATGAAGAAGCTCATTGACAGCACCAAGGATGAACCATTCGAGTTCATCAATAAAACGGTGGGCAAGCGAGAGTTTCTCTTTATCAAACTGGATGGTTTCTTGACTGCTGAGCAGGGCTCAAAGCTCGATGCGATGAAGGCGTATGCCGTCGAGTCCAGAACCACAGAAACATATGTTAGTAACTAAGAGGTTTTCATGAAAATTAAACTGATATCTACCCTGTTTACGCTGCTGGCTTGCAGCCAGGCACATGCATTCGCCATCAGTGACATGATGCTGGTGGGTAACAAGGATGGTAATGGTGTGTTCACCCTGTCCAATAATGATAACCGTGAGCCTATTTTTGTGCTGGCCAACGTCAGTCAGGTAAAAATCAGCAATAACAAATTGCAAAAGGTGCCGCTGACCAAGGCTAACTTCCCGCTGTGGGATCTGGCCGTTAGCCCGGGTAGAACGGTACTGAAGTCCAATGAGTCAAAAAACTTTGCTATCAAAAATTTGTGCGAAAAAAATTGTGATGTAGCAGTTGATAAAGTGTATCAGGTCAATTTTATTCCTCAGCCTTATACTCGTAAGGATGCAGACAAAGAGCAGGAGAACAAAGTAAACTTCTTGTTCGGCTTTTCACCTTACTACATCATTCCGGCGACCGTATCCAATGTGAAATATGACATTGATTATCGCGGTGGAAAGATTCATGTGAAAAATGAGGGTAATACCTTTCTGAAGTTGCATATCGATCGTTGCAATTTCGTTTCCAACAAGAAAGATTGCCGCATCACCAATTATGCTCTTGCGGGTGTTGATCGGGAATTTGCGTTGCCGGCAACGTTGGCAACCGAGTCAATCAAACTGTTGGTGGTCAATCATGACGAGAGCTATCGCAAGGAGATAACACTGCATGATGGCACTAAAAAGTAAGCGGATTCTGCTGCTGGCAACCCTGTTTGTTGCCAGCTATGCCCAAGCTTTTACCCTGAATGGTAATTTGAAAGGGGATACGCTGCGCTGGCGAAATGGCATTACTCAGGGTGATTATTTGACCACCAGCTATTGGCAGCCGATCAGTAATCTGACGCCCACCAGTGGCTGGATCCCGGGTTTATTTCGTGGGGCAACCCCTGACAAAATCACCCTGACCAGCAGGGCAGGGGAGTCCGTCACCGTGGCACTGTCGGTTGAGGGGATGGAATATAATCTTGGCTCCTCAAGCACCCTGTTTGACGCCAAGCCCAAACCCTCCTGGATCGGTTATGGCAGCTGTTTGACCCAGCAGATGGGCAGTGTGGTCCGGTTGTTGAAGTCGGGTAGTGGTTTCTGTGTCTCAGACACTGCTTTTTACAGCAGTGGTGCCAGTTCTACGCCATTCAGCTTTTTACGGCCGATCATCAAGTTGCCTGATCTGGTGGCAGCCTTTACCGCTGCCGATGTGGCTGAGGGGACTTACCGTGGCGGGGTGATGGTTAACGGTGTCTATGGCTATTTAAGTCCGTCCGGTAGTGTGACTTATCGCAATGGCATGGTGCCGCTGGATGTCGAGATCCAATATAACCCGGCCAAATTGACTTCAATCACCGTCAATGGCACTGGCTATATCAAGCCGGTATATGACAAAAGCGCACTCACTGTCTCTGGTACGACTCGCTATACGGTGACCGCCAATGGTTATTTCAGCAATGGCCTGCATATGGTGTTTGATAACCACTCTACCGATGACGACTATTATCTGGAACAACTTGATGGCAGTGCCCGTATCCCGTATTCGATCGAGTGCCCTGATTGTACGATTACCAGCATCGTTGATACGGGGAGTCTGAAGGCAAAAGAAAACAATGTGCCCGGAAAATCGGTCAATGCGATAGTGTTTGATCTCAACGTCGGATATAACAATATTTCTGCTGATGATATTGAAACGGGAAGTTATACCGATGTATTTACTGTGATGTTCGAGCCAAATCTATGAATAAGTTTATATTGCGAGCGCTTAGCGGCATATGTGGTCTGATATCATTGGTGGCTCATGCTGACACATGGTCATTATCGCCAACCATATATACAAATCAGGAAACAGCGATTGGTTTGACAGTGCAATATCAAGCGGAGGAGAGTCTGTTATGGTGGGGGGCTGGCATCCGCACCCTCTCGGAAGAACATGATGACGCCAACCCTGTCCTTGATCTTTCACTGTCTCGCGCATTCAACATTACCGATAGCATTGCTTTTGTCATGAGTGGTGGCGTCAGTGATTTTAACCCCTTTGTAGAGTACGCCTCATCACTGGCGCTAACGCCAACCAGTGCCATCATGCTGGGTGGGCGAACGACTTTCTTCGATAGTCATAATAAAAATGAGTTGCTGGTGAGTTTTAAAAAAACACTGTAGCGATTATTCGATAAATGGCTGAAATCAGATTGCCTGGCAATGGCCGTTAATTTCCTATAGTGTGATAGACGGAAGTTGATTCTGGGTGATTTCAGCTGTTTATTGAAATAAGCAGATCAGCAATAGCTAAAGCCGAATTTATCGCACAGTAGTAAACTGCTTACCCCGCTCTCGCTCGATCCCATCGAGCGTGTCAATTGCGCCTCGTTTCGCCAAATGTCAATTCTTGTTCGTGATGAGGCGCGCATGCTTTTCAGTATTGCTGCATCATCACATCACTCAATTAACATCTTTTTATTGTACGTCATGCAAGAGAATACAAAGGCGTATTCCCTTGCATATGCACGTTTCTTCAATGCGGTGTTGTGTCAATTCACAATGGTTATGGATGTAGGATCAAACACTTTATGAAATATCGTGTCTTCTTATTATTGACATTGTCACTCTTGCTATCTGCCTGTGGTGGCGGTGGTGATGGTGACAGCTCAGATGGCGGCAGTGCCCCGGCCACTGCCGAGGTATTGGCTCCCCAGGCACGGGATAGCTATGACCAGTTGCTAACCGCTAATCAGCCTAATGCCAGCAATGATGTCTCTTTGCGCGATCGCGTTAGCGATCCGCAAGGGTTGGCGCTGCGACTGCTGTCGGTTCAGCCCTTGACCAGCCAGTGTCAACCACCGGTGGTCAACAGCGAGGCGCTCTCGTTTCGGGTGGATAACGGCAGCGCAGATGCCTGTACCTACGCCTATACCATTGAGAACGTGCCAACCAATGGGGCCACCCCCAAGCGGACCCAGGCCACCAGTTATGTGGTGGTCTCTGCCGCCTCTTCTCCGGCCATGTTGCCCATTCTCTCCCACACCGCAGTGGTCAACGAGACGATCGCCATCGATCTGGCTAGCGAGCTGGGGGGTTACTTCCCGGCGGGCTTTACCCTGCAACCCGAAGTGATTGTACTCGGCAGCGGCACGGCACTGGCCGATCCCGCCAGCAACACCATCAGCTACACGGCAGCGGCAGTACCCGGCATCACTCGCCTGATCTACAGCTACCTCAGTGCAGATGGCACCGAGGTGCGTGCCGGTGCCATTGATGTCTCTGTTTCCAAGTTGGCCGATGGCATGCCGCTGGCCGAAAACTTCCCCGGGCCGGAAGATGTATTGCCGGGCGCTGTGGTGACCGTTGATGTCAAAGACCATATCAGCGATCCGAACGGGGATCCGCTGCAGCTGACTGATGCCTACGCCTTCGATGCGACCGTGTCGGCGACGGATGCCACCTCACTGACCAACACCCGTTTTGACTTTGTCGCTGACAAGCCGGGCAGCTATGACGTTTCCTACTATGTGACCGATCACAACGGGGGCTATGCCATCGGGGTGGTGCGCATTACCGTCAAGGCAAAGAGCCTGTGGAGCGACATCGTTTTGAGCGATGGCACCCGCTATACCGCCCCCTGGGAGAAGAACCTGGCCGATGGTCTCGGCATCCCCTATCAGGATTTCTATGAAGAGACCAACGCCACCGGCACCTATCAGGTTGCGCTGTTTAACTATGAAGCTGCACTGACCCTGTGTGCCGCCCGGGGCATGGTGTTGCCCAGCATTGCCGAGATGAACCAGTTTCACGGTGAAAAACCGGATCCCTCTGGCAGTGACAACTGGCCGGTGGAGCAACCCTACTGGACAGGGGAGGCGCTGGACAGCTCAAACAATGGTCAGGTTTGCGATCTGGTGTCGGGCAGTTCCGCCCTCAATCCGATGATGACGCCTGCGGGGGTGACCTGTGTTTACTCTGGCCTGCTGGCGGGGTTGGAGACCACAGTGGATAACCAGTATCTAAGCGGCGGCCCGACCAGCAGCACTCACGATGAAGTGGAGGCGCTGGTGACGAGCGGAAATGGCAGTCCGCTGGCCTTGAAGAATGTCTACTTCTACTCAAGCGATGCCAACCTGAGTTTTAGCCAGAAGCAGGTGATGACGGATGCCGATGGCAAGGCAAAGATCAGCGTTGATTCACCGGTTGCGGGCACTTTTACGGTCTACGCCAACTACCTGAGCCAAACCCTCAACACGGCGGTGACCTTTATTGAAAACCTGGTCAGCAACCTGACCATCACCGGGGCCAATGAAGTGCGGATGGGGGATAGCATCAACCTGACCGCGTCCGCCACTTATGACTCGAGCGATGTGGTCGATGTGAGTGCGGAAGCGAGCTGGACCTCGTCAGAGCCGGCAATGGCCACTGTTGCCTCCGGCGTGGTGACCGGTGTTGCTCCCGGCAGTGTTGATATCACTGCCAGCTTCTCTGGCGCAGATGCCGCCGCCCATCCGGTGACGGTGTTTTCCGGGCTGAAGAGTCTGGAGGTCACACCTGACAGTGCCTTGCTGGAGGTCGGCGACACCCAGGATCTGACGGCGACCGCTCACTATGATGACGGCGCGAGTGAGGACGTCACCACGACGGCCAGCTGGACATCGAGCAACGGGACGGTGGCAAGTGTGGTGGCTGGCAAGGTCACGGCCAATGCCAGTGGCTCGGCGACGATCCAGGCAAGCTATACCGATAGCCACGGGATCAGCCAGGTGGATAGCGCGGCGATCACTGTGGGCAAGGTAGTGGATCATACCGCGATAACCCCTTCATCGAAGACATTCAAGGTGACTGATTCGGCCATACATTTTTATAACAAGGTCTATTACACGGATGGTACCAATAAGGATGTGACCACGAGCTCGGACTGGACATCATCCAACACGACGGTGGCGACGGTAGCAAATTCGGGTATGAGTAGTATTGGTCTCGTGAGTCCAAAAGCGGCGGGCACCACTACCATCACGGCCAAATATACCGAGAATGGCACCACCTATACGTCGACCTCCGCAGTGACCGTGACAGGTGCCAGCTTGACCAGTGTAACGGTAACCCCAACCAGTACTTCTGTCGGTGTCAATGGCACTGCTCAGATTGCGGTGACCGCCCATTACAGTGACAGTAGCAGCAAGGTTGTCACCTCAAGCTCGACTTACAGTAGCTCCAACACCGGGGTTGCCACGGTCAGCTCCACGGGTCTGATTACGGGTAAAGCTGGCGGCAGTGCCACCATTACCTCTAGCTACAAAGATGGCTCTGTGACCAAAACCGCGACAACGGCGGTTACCGTTACGACGGCCCCGACCTATGTTGGTGGCTCTTTCCGGGCTAGTCCAAGCGTTGTGACTGATTTGAAAGTGGGTGAAACACGAACATTCAAATTCTATTTTACAAGTAGAAGGTCAGACGGTACGACTTATGAGTCAGAAGTTACCACCCATAATCCAAGTGGGGTTAACTGTACTCAGCCATCGCCGGTGCAATCGCCCTTAACTTGGCAACTGATTAGTTCGCCATCAGTCCCTCTTTATAGTGCCAAGGGGTTGCTCACTGGGCCAACATATAGAATGGAGTGTCGTTATTTCATTGCGGGGGTACAGCAAGACAGTACTACTGTTAATATCACTGTGATACCGTAGTAATAATGTCTAACTGAAAGGCGACGTGCATCTGCACGTCGCTTTTTTATATATGACCCTAATTGCAAACAGTCAAATTTATAGGTGAACAAATCTATTGGTCGAGATTGTCAGTAACGGTTTCATGAGTGTTCAATGGCTGTGATTGCCGATACAACAGTGATATCTGGTGCATTCCATCGAGTCTCTCTTTGGTATTTTATTAATCTCATTTCGTGAAATGTCAGTTTTTATTCGCAATATGGCGCGCACATTCTTCCGCGTTGTAGCATTTTCGCATCACTCATTTAACATCCATTAATTGTATCCATACAGGGAACAGGATTTCTTATATCACTGATATTTGAAATCTTCTTCAATTCGGTGTGGTGTCAACCATTGCCACCCAGTATGGATTCAGGATCAAACACTTTATGAAATATCGAGTCTTATTATTGACATTGTCACTCTTGCTATCCGCTTGCGGCGGCGGTGATGGTGACAGCTCAGATGGCGGCAGTGCCCCGGCCGCTGCCGAGGTATTGGCGCCTCAGGCACGGGATAGTTACGACCAGTTGCTAACCGCCAATCAGCCCAATGCCAGCAATGATGTCTCTTTGCGCGATCGCGTCAGCGATCCGCAGGGGTTGGCGCTGCGACTGCTGTCGGTGCAACCCTTGACCAGCCAGTGTCAACCTCCGCTGGTCAACAGCGAGGCGCTCTCGTTTCGGGTGGATAACGGCAGCGCGGATGCCTGTACTTATGCCTATACCATCGAGAACGTGCCAACCAATGGGGCCACCCCCAAGCGGACCCAGGCCACCAGTTATGTGGTGGTCTCTGCTGCTGCTTCTCCGGCCATGTTGCCCATTCTCTCCCACACCGCAGTGGTCAACGAGACGATCGCCATTGATCTGGCCAGCGAGCTGGGGGGTTACTTCCCGGCGGGCTTTACCCTGCAACCCGATGTGATTGTGCTCGGTAGCGGCACGGCACTGGCCGATCCTGCCAGCAACACCATCAGCTACATGGCAGCAGCAGTGCCCGGCATCACTCGCCTGATCTACAGCTACCTCAGTGCAGATGGCACCGAGGTGCGTGCCGGTGCCATTGATGTCTCTGTTTCCAAGTCGGCCGATGGCATGCCGCTGGCCGAGAGCTTCCCCGGGCCGGAAGATGTGCTGCCGGGGGCCGTGGTGACGGTGGATGTCAAAGACCATATCAGTGACCCTGATGGCGACCCGCTGCAGCTCACCTATGCCTACGCCTTCGATGCGACCGTGTCTGCCACGGATGCCACATCATCGAACACCCGCTTTGACTTTGTTGCTGACAAGCCGGGCAACTATGACGTCTCTTACTATGTGACCGATCACAACGGGGGTTATGCCATCGGGGTGGTGCGTATTACCGTCAAGGCAAAGAGCCTGTGGAGCGACATCGTTCTAAGCGATGGCACCCGCTACACCGCCCCCTGGGAGAAGAACCTGGCCGATGGTCTCGGCATTCCCTATCAGGATTTCTATGAAGAGACCAACGCCACCGGCACCTATCAGGTGGCGCTGTTCAATTATGAAGCGGCGCTGACCTTGTGCTCCGTCAGAGGCATGGTGCTGCCCAGCATTGCCGAGATGAACAAGCTGCACGGTGAGAAGCCCGATCCCTCTGGCAGTGACAACTGGCCAGTCGCGCGCCCCTACTGGACAGGGGCTGCGCTGGACAGCTCAAACAATGGTCAGGTCTACGATCTGGTGTCAGGCAGCAGTGCTCTCAATCCGATAATGGTACCTGCGGGGGTGACCTGTGTTTACTCTGGCCTGCTGGCGGGGCTAGAGACCACAGTGGATAACCAGTATGTGAGCGGCGGCCCGACCAGCAGCACCCTCGATGAGGTGGAGGCGCTGGTGACGAGTGGTGACGGCAGCCCGCTGTCCTTGAGGAATGTCTATTTCTACTCAAGCGATGCCAATCTGAGTTTTAGCCAGAAGCAGGTGATGACGGATGCCGATGGCAAGGCCAAAGTCACCGTTGATTCACCGGTTGCGGGCACCTTTACGGTTTACGCCAACTACTTGAGCCAAACCCTGAGTACGGCGGTGACCTTTATTGAAAACCTGGTCAGTAACCTGACCATCACCGGGGCCAATGAAGTGCGGATGGGGCAGCGCATCAACCTGACCGCGTCCGCCACCTATGACTCGAGCGATGTGGTCGATGTGAGCGCGGAAGCGAACTGGGCCTCGTCAGAGCCGGCAATGGCCACTGTTGCCTCCGGCGTGGTGACCGGTGTTGCTCCCGGCAGTGTCGATATCAGCGCCAGCTTCTCTGGCGCAGATGCCGCCGCCCATCCGGTGACGGTGTTTTCCGGGCTGAAGAGTCTGGTGGTGACACCTGGCAGCGCAGCAATGGAGATCGGCGATACCCGGGATTTGACGGCGACCGCTCACTATGATGACGGCGTGAGTGAGGATGTCACCACGACGGCCAGCTGGTCATCGACCGATGCTGCGGTGGCGAGTGTGGTGGCTGGCAAGGTCACGGCCAATGCCAGTGGCTCGGCGACGATCCAGGCAAGCTATACCGACAGCCACGGGATCAGCCAGGTGGATAGTGCGGCGATCAGTGTGGGCAAGGTGGTGGATCATACCGCGATCTCGCCTTCCTCAAAGACGTTCGATGCTGCTGATGCAGGTATGTATTTCAAAAACACCGTCTATTACAAGGATGGTACCAATAAGGATGTATCTTCACCCTCAACCTGGACATCATCCAACTCGAGCGTTGCATCGGTCACAACAAGCGGCTATGTGAATCCTGGTGCAGTGGGCACCACCACCATCACGGCCAAATACAGTGAGAATGGGACCACCTATACCGCGACGTCTGCGGTAACGGTTAAAAAGGCATTGACCAGTCTCTCCGTGTCGCCCACAACTGCCAGCCTGAG
>NZ_CDBW01000033.1 GCF_000820145.1 Aeromonas sobria
ATCGCTTGGGCTTTTTTCTTGCCTGAAATTTGGGTGTGCCACGCAGTGTGCCACAGGGCCTTGGCTGTCCTTCTCCTCTATCGCATCTCTTTGGACACCTTGTGTTCAGCTTTTGGTAAGCTGGTCTGCGGTAACATGGCTGCTGTGTCAGTCATCCGTTACCCTGCAAACCAACCTACAGGAGGAACAACCAACACCGTGAACCGAATGACCGCCCCCCTATTGATCCTCTGCCTTATGGCCATTCCCGCTTTTGCTGCCTCTACGTTCAGCTTTGAACGGTATGATGTGAAAAGCAACCAGCTGTATATGCATCTGGTGAGCCCAACCACGCAGGGGGATGTCTTGTTGCAGGTTGGTGAAAAGATGCTCCCCCTCAAGAACGCCAAGCTGGAAGGCCTGTTCATGCTCAATGTTCAGGTTCCTTGTGAGCAATTGACTGCTGGCACGACGCTTTATTGGGCTACTGGGCGTTCGTTGTTGCATGCCCCTATTCCGCCCCAGAATTGTCAGCTTCCCCGTGAGGTTACCCCTGTCACGGTCTTTGACAAGCAAGGCGAGTGTTGGCTGGATATCGGTGATAACACCTTGTGGCGAGCCGCGACCGAGGTGAGTAAGCTAAACAAAGCGACCGTGTACCAAAATATGTATGCCCTTTTTCTGGCTAATCGTACAGCCTTCTCCGGTGAAGACATCAACCGCCTTAAAAGCCCTTTGCTGCGATGCCCACCAGATCAGTTGATTGAGCAAATCCCCCCTCAAGATGCCCATCGCTTGTTTAAGGAGATGCTGGAGTTTAAAAAGCAATCCTAGGTAGAGGGTACATTTGTGGCATGATCTTTGGCTGTCTGCGCAGCCTGGTAAATCGCAATGTAGATGTATCCGTGGCTGCCCAGGCTATCGGCTTCGCAGGTAAATCCTGCGTGCTGGACGGTAATGCGTTGCTGGCGTTGGGCATCGAGTTCACCCGTCAGCAATTTGCCCTCCAGTTCCTTGATGATGCTAGGAAAGGCAATTTCCAGCTGGTCTATTGCCTCCTCTACCAATTCGCCTACGAGTGATGCCCGATCTGACAGAAAGTGCAGCCGGTGATGCTCCTGAATGAGACGAGCGCCAAAGCGCGGTGTAACAGTATGGGGCAAGCCCCACTGCGCAAAGATCCGGGTGGGCAGGTCTGGTGCTTCAGATTGTTGGCCATTGGTGTGGGTGGTTGTCGTGGTCATGATCAGCGATACCTCAATCGGGTGTGGATGATGGTGCCTGGCACATTGTGGCGCTGGCGCAGTCTGGTCAGGTGATCTGGGAGTTCGATCAGATTTACCAGTCGCCCTCGGTAGAGCTGGGAGAGATTGACGTAGTCGGGATGGCTCACGGTGATAGTCACCTGATGCCCTGGCTGCCAGCAGCCAAACAGGAGAGCTTTGGCCTCTTTGATGGTGGTGATGCCGGGAGCGGGTAACGTTTGGCGGTTGCGCAGATGCAGTTTGTTAAGCTCGGGGGCATAGCGATGTACCTCGAGCCCGGCGATAAGACGGGTCATGTTCGGTGACTCCAATGATGCCAAGGGCCAGCCTGTGAGGGCTGGCCCTTTATGTTGTTTGTGGATGAGCGATGAGATGGTCGCGGTGGCTAGTCGTTGTAAAACAGGATGTAGCTCACCCCAGCTTGCGTTGCTGCTGCGAGCAAGGGCTGTAACGTTGGCGGGTAGGCATCGAGCTCCAAGGCCAGGTTCAACATATATTCGTAGGCGGAGTCATCCTTCACACCGACATGTTCATGGGAGGCCATACGCTTGACCCATTGCCATTCAGGCACCTGGTCTGCGTCATCGTAATCGCCCACGATGGTGCTCATGGCGACATCCAGCATTTTCATCACCGGATAGCCGACCTGTAGGGCGGGTGTTGTGGGGAAGAGAGGGGTCATTGCATCGTTCCTTGTTGTCGTCTGGGCGGTGGTTACTGTTGATTGATAACCGGCTTGCAATTGAGGCGGTCCAGCAGGTGTAGCGAGCCGTACTGGGCTGACAATCGGTCTATGGCTATTTGGGCGCAGGCTGCTCTGCTGGGCTTATTTTCAGGTATTGCGTAACGCGCAGTGAGCCAGCCGCCGAGCAATGCGATGCGGTAGCCACTCGGGATGTGGGTGAGCGAGGTGCCTATGCCCCTCCCGTGAATGAGGAAAGGCACAGCCTGCCCGCCGATGTTGATATCAATGCGCTGGCCCTTGAGCTCAAAGGTGGTGAGCTCGCCAGTTTGCGGATGTTTGCCGGGCACCTTGATAGTGATGTTCTTTGCCATCTCACACCTCCGGCTTGTGTTCAAAGTGGCGAGTCACAACGCCCGCCTCTGGGTCGATACTGATAAACGCCGGGGCCTGCGGGTGGTACTGATAGAGCCGCGCCAGTTCGGCACGAAAGGCCTCGATGTTTGGTGCAATCACATGGTTGGTATCCCCCTCGGCATAGGTAAAGGTCTCGAGCTTCTCTGTGTTAATCCAGATGCCGAAATACCAAGCATCTTCCTCGGTGTCGTACTGCTGCCAGCCCTTGGCTAGCAGTGTCCGGTCGTAGTAGTAGCGGTCAGCCTGATGGCTGCCCCGGTCGAGTCGGCAGCCTGTCACTGTGAGCTCAAGCGGGATACGTCCCGTCTTGTGAGCTTGCTTTACCCGGCGCAGCAGCTTGAGGGCCTTGGCTCTGCTACGGCCATTACCGAGCGGATGGGGTTGCCTGGCCCGCAATGCGAGGTGGGTCATTATCTTCGGCGCGATATTGTGGTTGAGCTGGCCGATGGCGGCGGTGAGCTGCCGGGCAGTCAGGGTGTTGTAATCACGCAGGTCGTGCATGGTTGGGGTTCCTTCAAATGCAAACAGCCCCTCGGCGTGAGGGGCTGCATGAGGTTGTGGGGAGGATTTGTCTATAGCCATTGCTTGAGGCGCTTGATGTCTCGCTGATAACGACGGCGGTGGCTGTGCCAAATCACCCGCTCGGCAGCAGCTTCCAACAGTGCGGTGGTCACGGTGCGAGGCAGGACCAGATTTGCCCCATCTCAGTTATCCAGGTCCAGCACGCCGCAACGCACCAAACTTGCCAACTGCGTGTCGAGCTTGTCGGTCAGCTCCAGTGCGATGAACTCCTCGATATGAGCTCGGAGACTGGCGATAGCGGCCTCGGTCTCCATTGGTGATGCAGTGGGCGTTGCCATGGTCACGTGTGGCTGCTCCAATCCGGCGCATCATTGCTGCCATGGTTGACGTAGGCACCGACTATCATCCGTTGCCACTCGCCGACCGGCTGACCCGCAGCATTACAGGCACAGCGAAAGCGGGCGAAGTGAATCTCTCGCGGCAGGTGCTCACGCATATCACGAGGACTGACAAAGAGCGTGGTCTTGTGCAGTACCGGGTTGGGGGCTATCAGTGGACCACCAATACGCCGTCCCTCCACATCGTGGGCATAGGCAAAGCCCGGCAGCATCAACTGCTTACTGATGAGCTTGGCGAGCCCTGAATGGGCACACATGGCCTCTGCCACGGCGGCCTGGCTAAAGCTGTCATTGAACTCAATCATTGATGTTTCTCCCTTTCTGCTGGTGCACGGTAAGCCGCTGCCAGCAGCGCAAACTGTTCGACTAGGTAACTGATGCTGATGCCCAGTTCATCACTGACCCCATCACCCAGACGGTGATGCAGGTGTGCCATGTCATCGGCGACACGTTGGGCTAGGTGGGCCGTTGAACTCGGTGGCGAGCTTGTCATCGTCAGGGTGATGGAGAGAGCCATCACATCTCTCCCCAGGGGGCTTGTTCCCACAGTGACAACCGGGTCAGCACGTCTTGCGCCAGCGCCTGTTGCAACTGCTCTATCACCTTCACTAGCCGTGGGGCCTGCTCAGGACTCCCGCTCCATTCGCTCGACTGGTACAGGGCGCAGCAGGTGAATTTGTAGAGGGCTACCAGTTCGGCATCGGTGAGTGGTGCCTGATGGTAACGATGGGCAGGTTTAAGCGGCCCCAGCTTGGTCGAGCGGTGCTGACGTGGTTCCTTGTGGTCCTGCTGACGCCCAAGCTGATAGCGATGCCAAACTGCACGCCGGTTGGCGAGCATCATCAGCCGTACCAGCCGGTCTACCCGCCACGTCCAGGTACTGGTGACATCCATTGGCGAGTTCCACCAGAGGGTGCGTAGCAACTCAAGGGTGTAGTGCGGTGGCAACGGGGCATTACAAAAGCGGTGTAACTGCACGGTAAAGGCAAGATAGTCCTTGCGATCGATCATGAAGGCAGACATGGGAATAGCTCCTTGAAATGCAAAAGGCCACCTGTAGTGAGGTGGCCTTGCTGGGGGGATCGGAATATCCGGATCATGGTGTTGGCGCGGATGATCTGGGTGATCGGGTGGACACGTGATCGGCATGAATGTTATTGGGCGATCGACGGTTCGTTATTGGTGATCCTGGAGTGTGTCGGGGAGAGCCGCATCAAACAGGATGGTGTAGAGCGCACAATCAATGCCGTTGACGGCATCGTGATGCGGGTAATAGGGCGGTGCGTCTCGGGATCGCTCGAAGTAGTCGCCAAAGCAACTGAGGCACTCGCGGATCTCGATGGTGGATCCTTGCAGCAAGGTCTCTTCAAGCTGCTTGGCATAACCCTCGTCGTCACGCGCCTTAGTGACGGCTTTTTTCAGCAACGTCTGTGCATCCTCGTTGCAGGCGGTTATCAGGCCATGGCGCAGCTGATGCAGCAGCGCATCGATGGCCTCGACACAATCGCTCTGGGTGAGTTGGTAGCCGCTCGGCAGGTGAGCCACGATGGCGGGCTCTGCCTGCATCTGGACGTTATCTGCCAGCCAGCCGCGCAGCTCGAGGAGGATATCGAGGGCGGTGAGGTGTGCTTTATTTGGGATAAGGTTCATAGCTGACCTCGTTCGGCCAGGGATAGCACGCCCTCAGCACCGACCACCAGATGGTCGAGTAGCCGGACATCGACCAGCGCCAAGGCCTCTTTGAGGGCTTGGGTGAAGACCCGGTCAGATTGACTGGGTTCAGGGTCACCGCTGGGGTGATTGTGCACAGCGATGATTGCCCCGCAGTTCAGTAGCAGGGCACGCTTGACCACTTCCCGTGGGTAGATACTGGCGCTGTCCAAGGTGCCACGAAACAGCTCCTCAAAGGCCAACACGCGATGTTGGGAGTCGAGGAACAGTGCACCAAACACTTCATGCTCCCGGTCCTGCAGCAGGGTTTGCAGCCGCTCAGCGGCCTCGGTGGTGCTGGTGATGGCGGAGCCTTTGGCAAGACGCTTGCGAGCAATCTGATTGGCGATGTGCAGCAGGTCTTGTTCGGTCACGGGTTCGGTGACGACATAGGTGCCGGGGCATTCCCCGGCTTTGAGCTTGTGGTAACGCATAGTGGAGTTCTCCAAATAAACAAAACCCCGGCACACATAAAGCATGTCGGGGTCAAAGGTAGAGCGGTTGTTGGTTCACTTTGAGGGTAGTTCAGTTGGTCTTGGTGGCGGCTTCTGCTCCTGATCCGGCTGTAGGGGCACGCTTCACCGGCATCAGCGGTCCGGGGACCAGTACGTTGAGCGGGATAGCGAGGGCCACACTCAGCTGTTCCGCCAGTTGGTAGGCCGGTCCTATGGTGTCGTAGTCAGCTACCCAGGTGGCCAGCGCCAACCCACTGCCCTCCACAGCCCGCAGGTAGACGCTGTAGCCGTGCACGGTCAGGCCGCTGTCACGTACCACCTGCGTTTCCCCCTCTCGATTGATGGCTTCCAGCTCAACGGCTATCGGATGTTTGGGCATCGCGTGCCTCCTCTTGGGGTAAGGGATCACTCTCCACGCGATAACCGTGATTAGTGCAGGTACGCTGCAGCTCAGCTAGGAAACTTGCCAACACACGAGGTTGCTCAGTGAGAGAAACAGGCCCTGCTTGGCAGCGCCAGAAACACCGATGCTTGGGGTCAACGCAGATTTCATCCACGGGTTGGCTCATGGTGTGCCAGTCCTCGGCATTGGTGAGAGAGATCAGTTGCCACAGCACCCCAGACCAGCGCAAATGCAGCGTGACGGTACGGGCGTTTGGGCTACCAGGAGTCAGGTGCAGTAACCAGCGCTCGCCTTGGCGAGTCGGCAGCAGTTTGGCTTTAGCCGCGACCAGTCCCAGCCACTGGCGTGAGTAGTGGGACAGAGGCAGTTCGTTAGTCATCACACACCTCCTACTCCCCACTGACCGTGACGGTGAAATACCCCAACTGGGCGTAGCTAATGAAATTGCTCTGCCACATTGCAAACAGTTCCCGCGCTTCCACGCCGGGCAGTGGCCCCCAGCCTTGCAGATAGTGCTCGTCGCAGGAGAGGTTGAAGTCGAGCTCCTTGCAGAGCTCGGCATCCTGGCCCAGGCCCTGGTAGCTGAAGTCGGTGATGTAATCGAAGACCCAGCCGTGTAATCCCCGAATAAGCCGCAGCTCTACCGGATGGACACCACCCGTTTCGGCACTGTAGCCGGGGCTGCGAAAGTTAAAGGTCAGGGTCGAGAGGTGGGTGAGGTCGAGCTGTTGTGCCCGCACGACTTTGCGCAGCAAGTCAGGTAGCTCGGGTGAAATCGGCAGGGCCATCCCTGCCAAGTGAAATGGCATGGTCATCATGGTGTGTCCTTTCGTATCGAATGTGAGACGCGTTAATCCCTGAACCAGCGCCAGGCGCGGTAGAGGCCGTAGGTTGCTGCCAAGGGCGCCGCCAGCGAGGTGGCCGAACTCCCAAGCAGCGCACCGACTGCGGCGGTCACAGCGGTAGTTGCTGATGGGTTCAGTGCCGTGCTGGTGGCCATGCCAGGCAGGGCCGCAAGGGTGGGCTGATGGGCCACAGTGCGAAGCGCCTGATGTGCGATACACCCCGTGGCAATCAGCTGGTTAATCTGCTTGCTGTAGTGAAAGCCCTCGATGCACCAGAGCACAAAGTGCTCGCAGTTGTTAAAGAGCGTGCTGTAGTGCGCCTCTCCAAGGCGGGAGTAAGCACGGTCGATACTCTCCTCCCGGTTGAACGCTCGTGCGCTATAGTGCTGGATGCGATAGCCCCGCCCTTGGCTAAACTCGGTAAGCGTGGTGATAGCTATCTGACCGGAATGTATACCGGCACTGACTCCCTGGTAGTGGATGACCTGATGGTCTCCCAGATAGATACCGTGGTGCTGGTAACCGGTGCGGGGGGAAACAAGGTGGTCCCCTGATTGCGGTAATGGCATGAACAGTTCCTTAAATAAAATGCGGCATAAAACAGAGGGCACCCGAAGGTGCCCTGATGGTGGTGAGTGTGTGGTGGCTGGTGGTCAGGATTGCTTGCGCAGCGTCAAGCTGTTGGCATCCCATACCCAGCGCTGGCGAGGATTGCCGGGCAGGTCGAGGATAAAACCGTTGGGTTCGGAGGTCAGCTTGCCTTCATCACTACAGGTACCAAAAGGCGATGAGAGCATGGTCAATGCCCCCGTCTGAACGACCGCTAACTGATAGAGTACCGGGCATGCCACACCGCCACTGTTCAGCTCAAACAAGACCGCCTGCCCGTTAGCCAGCGGCAAACGGTGCGTGAGTTTGATGGCGTCATATTCATCGGTGCGCAGCAGCACCTCACCCCCATGCCGGATCTCGATACTGTCATCGTCATTTTTCACGATGGTAAATGACGTGGTACTTGATGCAGCTGACGCAGGTGCAAAGGAGGGCTCGAAGTAACGACTGCCATCGGAATAGGTGAGCATAAAACCGTTCAGGGCAACCGGCTGGCTGACACTGGGGATGAGCGTTGGCTCATCTTCATCCAGCGGCATCAGCATGATGCGCTCCCCTTTCGAGGTCTCTATCCAAAACTGCATGCTGGCGAAATTGAGGATGCCCTCAACGTTGGCCGGTACCCGTTTAGTGACTGTTGGCACAGTGAATTCAGGCGCAGCCCAGGTCGGTAAAGCAAACAGCGATAACCATGTGCACCACAGTGCCAGTCTGATTTTTTCTGTCATGTCACTCTCCAAACGAGTTATTCAATGGTGTAAGAGGCATTGCCCAGATTGGTGAAGAGGGTGACCTCTCTCAATCGGCACGGCTCGGTCATGACCAGCCGCCAGCTTTCGGTGTAATTGAGCTTGAGTGGGAAATAGGTTCCTCCCACCGACCCCATCAAGTCACTGCGCAGCATCACCCGGCATTTACTCTTGCCGCCATTAATCAGCACTTTTTGAATGGTGACTTGATCGTTGAGCGAGGTGACGACTATCTGAGGTCGCCCGATAGCGGTGTATTCCACTTCCAGACTGAATTCTGGGCTATTAGCGGATGCTGTATCGCAAGCGCTCAGTGATAAGCCACAAGCCAACAGTAAGGGATAAAGCAGTGTGCGATTCATGATTTCTCCTTAATAAAAATGGCAAAAGGATGCCTGACCGACGAGGCGAGCCTGTCGGGCTAACGGGTGTAAACGTAATGGGTTAATGGTGGTGCAGGCTGATAGCCAAATGCCACCAAAGGGATGGGTTGAGGTTAGGTCGTGTCGAACTCCTTTCGATGTTGGGGTAACTATTTCACTGGATTAGATCTAATGAGGTGATCCTCATCGCAAAGGGTCCTTAATGTCAATAAAAGTCCATAGTCAACTATAAGGGTTGACTGGAGGACTTATGAAAAGCATCAACTCTGAAGCGCTGGCCAAGAGCGTGGGCAAAGCGATTGGGCGCCAACGCCAGCAGGCGGGGCTGACTCAGGAGCAAGTGGCAGAGCACTTGAAGATAGGTATGGAAGCCGTCTCCCGGATGGAGCGAGGCCTCGTGGTGCCGACCGTCGTGCGGCTCGCAGAGTTGGCTCAGCTGTTTGGCTGTGAGCTTGCAGACTTTCTGCGTGAGACCAGCAACCGCCCCACCGAACAAGGCATTGTGCTCAGCCAGCAGTTGGCCAAACTCGATACAGCTGACAGAGCGCTGGTGCTAGAGGTGGTAGATAAGCTGGTGGCGCGACTGGCGCCTTAATGACTCACAGTGCGCATCGATGACAGACCGATGGGATACCAGGACCGATAACTTGGGAGGCCGCAATGGCGCTCCCAAGCGGACTTACGGCGATCTTTGCTTGGTGTCTCCTGATGATATCTATCTGAGATTGTATTCAATCGCACTGACTGCGATGATAAGCTCTGTACGGGTACTTATAGCGTAGTAATACACCTAAATTACTTTACTTAGCGTCCTTTACTAAAAGGGCCGGAGTATAAATAAAACAGAGGAATATCTGTGGTTCGCCCTCTTCGCAAAAGCAAACTTGATGGAACCTTGTACTCCCGTCGTGAAATTGTTGAAGCTGAAATTCAAGAGTTGGCAACCGTTAGCCAAGCGGAACTTGAATACAGAACGTCAATTCTCTCACCTACCGATCCCTGCTTTGTTTCATCAGAAGCATTAGTGCATCTTGTTCGGAATTTGGAAGAAGGGGGGCATCGAAAGAAGCTAATCGAATTCTTACTCCAACGAGTTTACTGTCGTCTTCCTCGCGCTGAAAATTCAGATGAATCAACCCTCTCACTTACCAAGGCAAACATCCGAGATGATGTTGTAGACCGATTCATCGATCTATTACTTAGTGACAGGTCGTCGTACGACGACCGGCTGGACTACTACGAGATCAACTTCAATTCGGCCATCGCGAAAGACCGTGCGGATGCTAGCAATCGCCATTGGAAGCATGAAAATCGGAGTGAAGAGTTATTCACAGATGATGTATCTCTTGCTGCTGGGGCAGCAATCAGCGGCTATGATCCTTTTGACCCTCACGATCTCGATCAAAAATCTTACCGGCTACAGCTCGACAATGCGATTGATGGTCTACCTGAAATCCAAAGAAGAATCATCGAAATGCTCCTTCAAGACATTCCCATCGACTCTCAAGAGCCCTCTGCCGTTACCATAAGCAAAGCGTTGGGCAAGAGTGAGAAGACTATCCGTACACACCGTGACAAGGCCTTTGCAACTTTACGATTGCGCCTTGAACGCAAGGGGAAACAGTGATGACTAAGCGTTCGCCTATTTCTAGCGAAGACGTCATGAACGCTTTCGCGATGGATTTCGAGCCTAAGACTGACATCCTCAAACATTATCTAGCTGACTATCCCCAGTTTGCTGCCGATCTTGTCGATCTTGCCAGAGAGCTTTCTCGGGAAATCGACGAGGACCTTCCGTTGAGCGTGCAAGAGCTTGCCGCCATAAGCGCTAAAATGGATCGGCTCCGCGAGTCCACAGTCACGGTAGAAACGCTGCAGACTGCTTCGCCAAAGATCTTCGCTGCCGCAGCCAAAGCTCTCGGATTACCCATACAAGTCGGCGTCGCCATTCGCGAGCGACGAATAGATGTTGCGACGCTGCCAAGCCGGTTTCTCACACGTTTAGCGAACGAGTTACAAACATCAGTAACTGTTATTCAGTCATTTCTCCTTTTGCCTGCGCAGGTCTCATCAGTTCGTTCAAACAAGTCCGATGACAAACCCGCCTTAGCCGAAAAAGTCCCGCTTGAACGCCTTTTAAGAGAGGCGGGAATGGATGAGGCAAGCATTTCAAAGCAACTGCTCGACGATGAGTGACCATGGACCCAATAGAACTTGCTCGACAGTACGCGAAACACTTGCATGATGAAGCTGTCCAACACGGCAGCGATCCATGGTTTCCTTATCGGTTCGCCGAAGACATAGCGGAGAAGCTGGGCATCTTGGTTGAAAGATGCGTCCCCGGTGCTTCAATCCTCGATGGGGCACGCGCAACGTTTGATGCCGCCTTGCCGCTGATTGTTCATGAGGACTTAGGAACTCCGTTCGAGCAAGCCTTTCTCGTAGCTCATGAAGTCGGGCACGCCGTGCTTGGCGACGGTGAGGAAGAGGAAGGGTCAGCATTTCAAATCGATCCAACACGAACCTCTGAGGTCTCGCCAGTTGGGATAGAGCGAGTGGTCGATTACAGCCGACGGCAGCGCCGAGAAGTCCAGATGGACCTCTTCGCGAGAGAGTTGCTGTTGCCAAGGTCGCGAGTCTTCGACTTGCACGTCACTCAAGGGAAGACCTGTTCGGAGATTGCAAACCGGTTGGGGGCTCCCTTCGAGGTCGTCGCACAGCAGATGCTTGATGCGCTTTTGCTCCCCCCAGTGCCAGTAGTTGCAGCAGAAGCGCCTGTCGAAATTCCACTCAACGAGAAGCAACAAACAGCAGCCAACCATCGCGGGGCTGCGTTCCTTCTCCAAGCAGGGCCAGGCACCGGGAAGACCCGTACGCTGGTGGCGCGAGTTGAGAGCTTATTGGATGAGGGGGTTGATCCAAGACGTATCCTTCTCCTAACCTTCTCGAACAAGGCTGCTGCGGAGATGTCCGAGCGGATTGCGCTGAAGCGGCCAGCGGAAGCCGCAGCTCTTTGCATCGGAACCTTCCATAGCTTTGGCTTGGACATCCTCAGACGATTCAACGATCGATGTGGCCTTCCGGTCGATCCCCGCCTAATGGACCGAACCGAAGCAGTAGAACTGCTTGAAAACGAATTTCCTCGGCTAGGTCTGACCCACTATCGCAATCTTTACGATCCATCCCAGACAGCTGCGGATATCCTGACCGCGATCTCACGAGCCAAGGATGAAGTTGTTGATGCGGCGGCCTATCTTGCGCTAGCCAATGCAATGGCTAACGCGGCGAGTAACCCGAGCGAAGTGGAGGCTGCGGAGAAAGCAACAGAAGTCGCCAAGGTCTACGCTTGCTATGAAGAGCTCAAAACACTCGCTCAATGTGTCGACTTTGGCGACCTAGTTATGCGCCCGGTTCAACTACTGGAGAGCGATGAAGCCGTTCGAAGGCAGTTGCAGAGCGACTATCACCACATTCTGGTCGACGAGTATCAGGACGTGAACCACAGTAGCGTTCGGCTTCTTACGACACTGAAGCCGTCAGGTAATAACCTCTGGGTGGTGGGGGACGCCAAGCAGTCAATCTATCGGTTCCGCGGCGCCTCTTCGTTCAACATGGCCCGATTCGGTTGCCAAGATTTCCCTGGAGCGGTACGGGACAGCCTGAAAATCAACTACCGTTCCACCCCTGAAGTTGTCCATGCTTTTTCTGCTTTTGCTGCAGGTATGTCCGCAGCTGATGGAGAAGAGGCCCTTGAGGCGGATAGAGGCCCAAGCGGAACGCTGCCCGAAATCATCATAGTGAACAACGCCCCCCTGCTGACTTCGGCCATCGCTGATGGCATTCAAGAGCTTAGTAAGTCGGGCTATCGGTATCCGGACCAGGCAGTTCTTTGCCGGGGCAACGATCGACTTTCGGAAATTGGACGTGAGCTCGAGCGCGCCGGCATTCCAGTGCTTTTCCTAGGCAGCCTGTTTGAGCGCCCGGAAGTAAAAGACCTTGTCGCGGTGCTATCACTACTTGTGGATCGGCGCGCGATGGGGATGATCCGGACGGCTTGTTGGCCAGAATTCGCCATGAGTTTGGAGGATGTAGTTTGTGTCTTTGAACATTTACGAGGTACCGACGCGGAACCTGGCGCTTGGCGACTTAGCATTCCAGCTGAACTGACACCTGCTGGTCAGGCAGCTCTGTCTTACCTCAATGCAGCTCTTGCAGGCTTCGACGCGGCCTCCCAACCTTGGATCGTGCTGGCAACCCTTCTGCTCGACCGGACTAGACATGCTGCCCGCATTGCGTCTTCAGCCTGCGTCTCGGACCAGGCTCAGGGCATCGCAATCTGGCAGTTCATGAACTTCGTTCGGGCGCAGCCGAACGGCCAGGGTCTCCCGATCCAGCGGCTTTCTGATCGCATGAGGAGACTGCTGCGCCTTCGGGACGACAGAGATTTGAGGCAGCTACCCACGGCAGCCCAGGGGATTGATGCGGTTCGCCTGATGACTATCCATGGCTCGAAAGGGTTGGAATTTCCAGCGGTTCACATTGCCGGCGTCAATAAGGACTCCATCCCAGGGGCACTTCGGACATCAAAGTGTCCCCCACCAGCAGGCATGGTCGCAGGTGGTCAAGGGAGTGCAGAGGACATTGCACGGGCGGCTCACAACGAAGAGCAGGAGTGCTTGTTCTACGTCGCAATGTCCCGGGCGAAGACACGCTTGGCGTTTTACGGAGCGACCTCAACATCGAATGGGCGTGCCAGGCCGCTATCGCAGTTCTTGGATCGCATTGGTCCAGCTCAACGGCGTGCCGTCACGCCTACTACGGTATTACCTCCTGCCCCGGACGATACGCAAATACCCATCGTCTTCTCGGGAACCCCGCGGTTCAGCTCAGATGCGGTCGCGCTTTACGAATCGTGTGCACGGCGATTCCTCTACACACACTTGCTTCAGGTGGGTGGCCGGCGCTGCATGAGTTCATTTATGCATATGCATGAAGCGATTCGTGAGGTCTACCGGAAGATCGTCGTGCAGGGCAGCTCTAGTGCTGAGTGGGAGGATCTGCTTTCTCAGGCCTTCGCGGCTCAGGGGCTTCATGAACATGGCTATTTCGATGACTACCGTGAGATAGCCTCCACCATGCTCCAATACTTCCAGGCATCGAGGGCTGGCGCGCAGGTTGAAGCTCCGACCCCGCTGCGAATTGTGTTAGACGGCCATGAGATCGAAGTAACACCGGATGATGTTATCGTGAAAGACGGAAAGCGGGCCATACGTCGGGTAAGAACTGGCCATGCGCCCAGCCGTGACAGCAAGGACGTCGGTGCAGCTGCATTTGTACTAGCGGCCCAAGCGGAGTTCCCGGGTGCCGAGCTGGAACTGGTCTACCTAGCTGATGCTGAAAGCAAGCCGTTGAAACTCAGCCCCAAAGAGTTGAGCAATCGCCAAGAAAAATTGGGCGAGATTTTCCGCTGCATCCGAGGCGGCCAGTTCCCAACAAATACTTCGGACGCCACTTGCCCGAACTGCCCGGCCTTTTTTGTGTGTGGCGCAGCCCCCTATGGAACCCTCTTAAAACAATTCTGAAAAAAGTTTACCGGCGGCAGTCACTGGGTCCGATTAGAGAGTTGAAGGCAGAACAAACTCTGTCGCAACACTTTAGAGGACCATATGAAAAACTATCCGTTTGACGACGTTGGTGACGCGATCCGTGAGGATCGTCCACTGCGAGAGGCCGGCGCCTATCGCATCCGCTTCGGCTTGGAAGGACTGACCTTCCGCAACATCGACGTGCCTGACCCGGTACCCACCGGTCGGCAAATCTTGGACAGCGCGGGGCTCGATCGCCGAAGCGACTATCTACTCTACGCACTTCTCACCTCGGGCGATTTTGAGGACGTCCGTCTCGACGAGACAGTGGATCTGCGAGGCAAGGGGGCTGAGCGCTTCATTGCATTCAAGTCCGACCGAACCTTCAAGTTCTCCTTGAACGATCGCCAGATGGCCTGGGGTCACCCGGAGCTGTTGGGCAGCGTTTTGTATGACCTAGCCGACGCCTCGCCCGAAGAGGCCATCTTCCTGGAAGTACGGGGCGGCGAAGACATCCTCATCGAGCCGGATGACAGGATCAATCTCGACAGCCCTGGCATTGAGCGGTTTATCACCGCCCTCAAGCCGCAAAAGGGCTACGTCATCGTGGTCAATGCTGTCGAGGAGATTGTGCCGGACAAGCATGTCACCTTCGAGCAGGTGGTCAAGTTGTCCCATCCAAACGCGCCGGCAGAGACCAACGTCAAGTTCTCAATGACATACCGCAATGCTGCCTCGCACCCCCATGCTGGTGAACTCGCTGAGGGTGGCTCCGTTGAAGTCAAAAAACAGGGGACAATTTTCAATGTCACACGCACTGTTCAGTCTTAATGCCGATCTGGCCCGGTTGCGTACGGAGGGCTACTTCGTTCGCATTCAGGGGAGTCTCCTAGTCATGCTGGAAGTGCCCTATGTCGACGCTCAATGTCGTGTGCGTACCGGCACGCTGGTGTCCAACCTTGACTTGGCTGGGGATCGGACGCGCAAACCAGAGACACACGTAATCCACTGGGACGGCGACTTCCCCTGCAGCGCGAATGGAACGCCCTTGCCAGGCATTTCCCATGCGTCGCCCAACACCGACCTCGGTTACGGGCTCACCGCAAGGCACAGCTTTTCCAGTAAACCCAATCCGGATGGCTACCCGGACTATTACACTAAGATGGCTACCTACGCGACCATCTTGGCCGGCCCTGCGGCCGTCCTGCAGCCCGGAGTCAGCCCACGGCTGATCCGTGGTGCTGACGATGAGAATGAGCCCAGCGTCTTCAACTATCTCGATACAGCATCCAGCCGGGTAGGCCTAGGCGCGCTATCTAGCAAGCTGGAAGGTGAGGTGGTGGGCATCCTCGGCGCTGGTGGTACCGGTGGGTACATCCTCGATCTGGTCGCGAAAACGCCGGTGAGGGAAATCCGGATCTTCGACGATGACGATTTTCTTTCCCACAACGCGTTCCGCGCGCCCGGGGCTCCATCGCTCGAGGAGTTGCGGGACGCCCCCAAAAAGGTGCACTACCTGAAGGGCATCTATGAACGGATGCATCGCGGGATCGTGGCTCACCCCGTGAAGATGAAAACGGAGACGCTGGGGCTGCTTGACGGCATCACATTTGCGTTCATCAGCATGGACGCGGGTGAGGAAAAGCGGGCCGTGGTGGCGAAACTCGAAGCACTTGGTGTGCCATTCATCGACGTCGGGATGGGGCTTGAACTTAGCAACGGTAGCTTGGGCGGCATTCTGCGGGTGACAACGAGCACGCCGGCGAAACGCGAGCATGTCCACGCAGGGCGAATTTCTTTCGCTGGTGGCGGAGGTCAGGACGTGTACGCATCCAATATCCAAGTGGCCGACCTTAACGCCTTGAATGCTTGTCTCGCAGTCGTGAAGTGGAAAAAGCTCTGCGGATTCTATCGCGACCTAGAGAGCGAGCATCACAGCACGTACACGACCGATGGGAGCATGCTGCTCAACGGAGATCAAACATGATTCGCTATCAGACTCTGGAACATCGTTTTGTGCGAAATGTTCCACGCGAGCTGGAGCCAGGCATCTTGTATATCTCGATGGACTATGCAACCGCAGTGCACTCATGCTGCTGCGGTTGCGGGGACCGCGTGGTGACCCCATTCACCCCGACCGACTGGCGAATGACGTTCGATGGAGAGTCCATCTCGCTCCAGCCCTCCGTAGGCAACTGGAATCAGAAATGTCGGTCGCATTACATCATTCAGCGAGGACGTGTTTTAGAGTCGGGACCTTGGTCGCAAGGCCAGATAGAGGCGGAACGCTTACGCGACAAAAAAGCCAAAGCAGCACATTACCGTGTCTTGAATGAATCATGTACTGAGTTGTCGAATGCTATTCCTCCCCGAGAACAGTGTTCTCCTGCCCAGTCAATTAGTATCTGGGCTCGACTTAAAGCATGGCTTCAACGCTGACTGTAGATTTAGAGCGATAAGCTTACAATCAGTTTCGAAAGTGCCAAGGGGTATCGTTTAACATTGATTCGGATTAGCCGGTGAATTTCATCCTCTGCTTGAACCGATATGGGAGCACTCCAATCTTGAAGAGCTTACAGCGATGAGACTTATGTAGCATCGCTGTATCTATTCTCTGGTCTGTACTTGGAAGAAATTCGGGTCGAGGAAAAGGCACTGGTTAGTGCGCTCGTACAGGAGCTGGCTGATCAAGAAAAACAGGTGAGGACTATCGTGTTAGCCCCCTAGTTCGACCATACATTGGTTAAGCAGTAAGCCTGCTACTCTGCATTGTCTACCAGCAAGTGATCAAATCTATCACACCGTTGACAAGGCCCAGCGTCCTAAAGCGTATAATGTGTCCTTTCCATACCAACCAACTTGACCACGACAAGAAGAAGGACAGAATATCCCTTAAAACTATCGACTCTCCTCCTCTCTCCTTGGCCTGCCAAGGCGAGGTTGGCGTGATGGTCTCTCCATACGCCCGAAGGTCCGACGACCGGCTGGCAATATTGCCAGTATTTGCGTATCCAGCTTGGTCAGATAACTCAGCGCATTAATCAGGTGTATACGCTTGACTGTATCGCTGTAGTGCACCATCCCAATCCCATCAGTACCCCATCTCTGATATTCCTCCCGCCTGACCTGGCAGTTGTAATAGATCCCGTTATTGTCGGTAATATCCTTCCACAGCTCCCCTATCGCTCTACTCAGCGAGATATCTCGTTGGTGTACAGCCCCATTAAAAATGAACGTAACGTGGGTATGAAAACGTCTATCAACACCGTACTCCAGTTTCCAGATATACCCCACCAATGCAGAGTATTTGTTCTGTATTCGACGAAGGTAACAATTCCGGTCATCCATCACGAGGTCTAACTTTAACTGGTCGTAGTAGTCTTCGTGATAGCCGATATCCAATCGGATGACTAATAGTTTGGCATGCTGGTCGAATAGGCTATTAACATACGTCGCTATACTGAGCTGATTGCGGTTCTCAACGCGTTCAAGGTTCTTAAGGCGCTTACGGTGTGCCTTACTCTTGAACTCTCTTAGAAACGCATACAGCGCGTTATTGATATCCCTGGCTAATTCGTCACCGACATCACTATCGAGAGATCTCTCATGGATGAGGTGCAATCCATAAACCTCTCGCATATGCGTTAGGAATAGCGCTACCGTTGGATGCGCTGACGATACCTCCTCATGACAATAAAAATAATCACACACGGTATCCAACGCATTAACGAGTTTGGTTGATTGCCTACGGTCAATGCAAGTGATGCGTGACTTACCTGGGGCTGAATCAACAGCCCTGACAATAGGATGCGTTGTATTTTGGAGCAGGTCTGTTATGGATAGGATATCTAATAGTCTGATTGAGTTAAACATGATGGCCTCGCTTAGGCAGGAGTAACCCTACGCTGTGTGATAGACACACTCGTATACAGGGGCGATTGGTGGAATGGTATTGGCTACCTATGCTGGTGGTAGCATGACCACCACATGGGAGTGGTGTAATGGTACGCGATAGTGGTAATGGTTATTGGGTGTATATGGGTGGCTGTACATAGCGTAGTGATGTTTAATGAATGGAAGTGATATTAAATAATAAATAAACCTAAACGCGATACGCCTGCCTCACCTACGAAAATACCAAAAAACATATATAAGAAGAAATGGCTATTCCCCTAACCCATGAGCCTATCAAGGCATGATTTATAACACTGGAAGTTATGGAGCTTACTAGGGATGGAAAAGTACATTCAAGACTGGCTTCTACCAATAAGCCAGCTATCAACATCGTGCTCAAACCAGCCAATAGAGGACTGCCCTATCTTGAAGGGTTTAGGGAAGGTCTCGTCATAACGAGGAGACTTGGGATTAAGCCAGTCATAGATAGTAGACCTGGCCATGCCAATCTTGTTGGTGAGGTCTTTGATGCGCAGGACTTTGATGGTGTTGTTCATGGTGTACTCCTGATGATGTAGTGGGTTGTTTCATCAGAAGAGCGGGTCAGTGAAAAAAAACAGCTCTACTCAGGCTCGAGGTATAATCAACGAGAGACTTACAGATATAGCTCTATGCACACCAAATGGCTTCAGCTTTATATCTCCTTAGGCGTTCTGTTCTGTTCTGGGATGGATCATCTGGTGAGGTAGTGAGGAGGGGCCAGGCTGCCCCCGAGCAGGTTATCCAGACCCTCATCGAGGAGGTGAGAGGGACCCCTATGGGGGGGGGCGGGGACATAATTCACTCACTCCTGCATGCACATAATCAACCAAAGTTCAACAGAAAAAAGCCAATATTTCAACTCAAAAGCCATCGGAAATCGACCGTTTACATCTTAAAATCTACATGGTAATGTTCATATCGCTTGGTTTGGTGCAGAGTCTTTTGCTACCGGCACAAGCATGGATGGGACTCCTTAGAGGTATGCTTGCTTGTGTCTCCCGAGGGCGTGGTAGATATCGATGGTGGTGAGGTTGAGATGGCTGAAGTGACGTGGAATACGAAAAAAGAAGAAAGAGAAATTATGTTTCTTTATGATCTTTTCGCTGATGATGCTGGGTGGCGAGGGCGGCGAAACAGAGATGTATCGATGCCTGCAATTGATGTTGCTGCTAAAAAACTTGATGCATTCATATTAGATGTTCTTAGCGAACGAGTAGAAATGGATATCTTGTTTGACAAGCTAAGAGATATGAATATAAAGGCAAGAGACGTTAGTTTCGAAGACCCTTTTAAAATAAAATACTTGATGAAGGATATTTTTGACTGCTGCAATTTAACGTCAGACGCCTTTGAGTGGATATCATCCGATAATCAACGACAGTGTGACTTCATCTGGACATACTTAAGAATGTCTGATGAACGCCGTGGAACATTAGAATATAAACAATCGCTTACCATTACCAATGAGTATGAAGAGTTTGATGAAAAGGATAGGGGGCGACTACCTACGGTTAACCTCTTTGGCTTAAAATCAAATCTCTATGAGAGTCTAGGGCTACCTACGTTAGTAGACGGTAGTCATGCAAAAAAAGAATGTATTATTCGGTTCTTTGATTTGTGGGATGTATCTAGAGAAAGAAAAGAAGACGAAATGGAGGCGCTTGTATATGCATGGAATAAAATTAAAAACAAATCAAAAATGGCTGATTGGTTAAATAAAAATGATAATATGGCTGGCTGGGCGTGGACCTATACGTTAAAGAGATTTTTGAGTTTCGATACACCAGCATGGGTTGATTTATCAAACTCTAAAAATGAAGAAAAAGAGAAAAATGCATTGATCACGCTCTACGATATGCTCTCCGTCAAAGATCAGGCACTGTTAATGGCATCTTTGAGCAAAAGTGGTGCAGTGCAGAAACATAGAATAAATTCAAACAATCGTAAGCCTATGAGCATTCCGTTATCTGATGAGCATAAAGACATGCTTAAACAGATAGCAAGGGATTCCAACCGAAAGATCTATCAAGTGGTAGAAGAGATGATCGAAACAGCGTATCAGCAGCATTACGCTAACTAACCAAAGTACCTTTCCCTATTGCCCGTACAGAATTTGATAAATAATGCTAAAGATGATATTACATCCTCGTTTTCGATATTTATAGATAGGTGATTATAATGAGTGAATTTCTGAAAGTGCTGTTGAACATCCGCAGCCTGCGGGCTGCACTGCGTGAGTTGTCTTTGGAGCAAGTTAAAGAAGCCCACGAGAAAATAGAAATGATTTATCTGGAGCGTTTAGAGCAGGCAGAAAAAGAGCAAGCTGCCAATGCAGAACGTCAGCAAAAGCTGGCTGAGTTCCAAGCGATGTTGGCTCAAGCAGGTATCGACCCGATTGAGTTGGTAGGCAGTGCCCCAGCAGCAGCGACTGCGGCAAAAGCGAAACGAGCACCGCGTCCCCCGAAATACCGTTATGTTGAAAATGGCGTAGAGAAAACCTGGACCGGTCAGGGCCGTACCCCCAAGTTCCTGACTGAGCAACTCGGGCAAGGTCGTCAGCTGGACGATTTCCTCATCTAAATAGACAAGGCCATGCCCTCACGGTGTGGCCTTTCTGTTTACGCGCTCCATGGCCAATTAATGCCAGCTCTCATCGTTATGAACCAGGAGTATTCGGTAATGTTCTGTCGCATGACTGAGGTCAGCTGTAATGACATTATTAAAAACATCCTTTAGCATGCGCATGATGTTGGCTTAGCTCAGTAGGTAGAGCAACTGACTTGTAATCAGTAGGTCACCAGTTCGATTCCGGTAGCCAGCACCACGATTATCACCGAATTCCTCATAGCCGATCCCGATGCCAGCCATAAAAGACTTAGACGCAGAACGTACCGATTTGGATGCACGATTACGTGAAGCCATTGATAGTTGGGATCCACGTCGCCCCAGACGCTGGCTAGCGAAATATGGCGGTTGGCGAGTTGAAAAGCGTTCCCTCCTCACGCAGCGATATTGTGCGATACGCGACGAAGCCCAAGCCTTGCTGACGAGTAGTTAGCCTGGGTATTCACTGTGATTACCTGAACAAATTGCTCCATGGGTAGTCCAATGTGCCTACCCATCACCCAGCGTAATGACGGAATGACATGTCAATCGATCCGAAGCAACCTTTGCCGCGTTACTTGCAAGTAGCACATTGGCTGCACGAACAGCCGCGAGCAATCAGCACACGTGAAGCAGCAGACGTATTTGGTGTTTCGTCTTGGTCCATAGAACGCGATTTTGCCAGGGTTCGAGCGTTGTCCGGGATCGTGGTGTTCGATGAGCAACGAGTACCCAGCAAAGGTGGGCAGCAATATCTACTGCGGGTGCTACAGATTTTCCCCTACTGGCTTGACGAACACCAGCAACCCCATCAGCAGCTCGCCAGTTCCTGGGAGCTCAACGCCCCCCTCACGTGGCGAGACCTGCTCTGCCGTCCTTGGTGTCAATTAGTCGCCCGACATCAACGCAGCATCGACGATTGATCCTGCTTGTATCGTGCGCTTGTCTATCTAGAGGGCCAAGCTCTTGGGGAAGGCTGCAGGAACAATACGCAGCTCATTCCAGGCCTTATCAACAACCGATTAAATATTGTGTCACCTGATTAATTGTTGATAGTATTTAGTATGTTTACTCGCTTTTAAGCCGAATGATTGACCATTACTCCGCTCTACTTCCTCAATACCACCGATGCACTGACGTTGATCACCAAGTTCGGTACCGCTACTGATGAGCAGTCTATCGTGACCTTACTCCGCTCACTCTGTCAGCAGATGGGATTTGACCATTTTCGTTTGGGGTTCATTTCCCCCAGCTCGATACAGCGTCCTGACGTGCGGATCTTCAATGGCTGTCCTGCTGAATGGGTTCAAGTTTATAACGAACGGGACTTTCTGACTGTCGATCCGGTCGTGCGTAAAGGCATGGTCTATAGCACGCCAATCCTGTGGGCCAATCTCATCACTGAGTGTTGCGGCCAACAGGATGCTGCTGGATTGGAGGTCATGATGCTAGCCCAAGAGGCTGGGTTACGCGATGGCATCACCATCCCCTGGCATGGACCTAATGGTCATTTGGGGCTGCTCTCTCTTATCACGCGGACACCACGCACGGAACATCAATGGCTTAGCGCGATCCCATTTCTGAGCTGGTTGGCGACACACATTTTCGAAGCCGTTGCTCGAGTTTATCTGTCAGGTGCCGCGCCTCGTGAGTCGCTGAGTCAGCGGGAACTGGAGGTATGCCAGTGGGCGGCAGAAGGGAAGCAGGTCAGTGATATCGCCAAAATCCTGGGCATCACCCCTAGAACGGTGACCTTTCACCTGGAGCGTATTGCCGAGAAACTGGGTGCCAGCAATAAAAGCCAGGCGATATCCTGGGCGCTCAAGCAGGGGCTTGTGCGGCTCAATATCGATGCTGCGTTAGTGGGAAATATCAGTGAGCTTAGTGAGTAATGCTAACTGGCGCAACAATTCGCTCGCTTTATGGTGCAATCCACTGTTTGCGTAACCTTTGCTGGTCGATGTGCTCATTCTGAGCGAGTTCTTGCTCAAACCTAAGCGTGCGAGGAAGGCAGGCGGCACTAACTCATTGATAAGTAACGATTGCAATGGTTGGCATGGTCGCTGCTACGGGTTGGTCGAGTGCTATCTCGTTTAACCAACCTATTCAGGAGCATACCCATGCCAACTCCATGTTATATCAGCATCGAAGGTAAAACCCAGGGCAACATCACCGCCGGTGCCTTCACCTCTGACTCCGTCGGCAACATCTTCGTACAGGGTCACGAAGACGAGATGCTGGTGCAAGAATTCCAACACGTTGTAACTGTACCGACTGACCCGCAATCCGGTCAGCCTGCTGGTCAGCGTGTCCACAAGCCGTTCAAGTTCACTGTTGCACTGAACAAAGCCGTGCCGCTGATGTACAACGCCCTGGCCTCCGGTGAGATGCTGCCGAAGGTAAACCTGAAGTGGTACCGCACCTCTGTTGAAGGCAAGCAGGAGCACTTCTTCTCTACTGTGCTGACCGATGCCGTTATTGTGGACATCGACTGCCAGATGCCGCACTGCCAAGACCCGGCGAAGTCTGACTTCACCCAGCTTATCCAGGTCTCTCTGGCCTACCGCAAGATTGACTGGGAGCACACCGTTGCCGGTACCTCTGGTGCTGACGACTGGCGTGCGCCTATCGAGGCGTAACGGCTCGTTTTCCTTTCTTTGTTTTAGTTCTCTAGTAGTGCTTGTCCACGTGGTTCGTATCCGTAGCACGTAGATGTTTCCCCAGCCTGATGAATCCCGCAGGCTGGGGCCTTTATGTTTTGCCATCCCCCTGTTCTGATGTTGAGAGCGGAGTGATTGCAAAGCAATAAGGGGTGTTCTGTTATGCAGACACAATCAGTGTATTACCCGTCATCTTACTTATCTTTGGTTTTCGCATGTGTACCAGAGAGGGCGGTAGCGTGGTGTTTTGACTGGTGTCTGACTCAGTGTCGAAAGGTGATAGGGGGATTTCATGGCAAATAAGACCGGATTGCAGTTTACCGTCAACGTCGGGGCGTTGCCTGAGCCCACTTTCGTGGTGGCGAGCTTTGAATTTGACGAGGGGCTGAATAGTCCCTTTGAGCTTCACCTCGAGTTGGCCAGTCGCCAAAGTGATATCGATTTTGGTGCCGTACTGGACCAGCCCTGTGAGCTGCTGGTGTGGTATGAGGGGCGACTGCAGCGTCGCGTCAGTGGTGTGGTGGCGCAATTCGCTCAGGGCGATACCGGATTTCGCCGTACTCGATACAGCATGGTGGTCAAGCCTGCGCTGTGGCGTCTCTCCTTGTGTACTAATGCCCGCATCTTCCAGGCGCAGAAGCCTGAAGAAATCCTCTCCATTTTGCTGCAAGAGCACGGCATCACCGACTACGCCTTTGCCCTGAAAAACGAGCATGCCCAGCGGGAGTACTGTGTGCAATACCGTGAAAGCGATTTGGCGTTTGTGAACCGCCTGGTCGCAGAAGAGGGGATGTTCTACTTCCACGAGTTTGAAGCAGGCAAACACCGCATTGTCTTTGCTGACGATGCTGCCGCGCTGCAAGAGGGGCCTGCACTCTTTTTTAATCTGGCCAATCAAGGGTTGCAACAGGGCGCATTTGTGCGCCGGTTCCATTATCAGGAAGCGGTGCGCCCCTCGGATGTGGAGCTCAAAGACTACAGCTTCAAGACCCCAGCCTATGGTCTCTCTCACAAGAAAATGGGGGCAGAGCTGGAGCATCAACGTGACACCTACCAGCATTTTGACTACCCGGGTCGCTTCAAGCAGGACCCGAGCGGCAAGGCGTTTGCCCAACATCGGTTGGATGCACTGCGAGCCGATGCAGTGACGGGGAATGGCCGCTCGACAGAGGCAGGATTGATGCCGGGGCTGAGCTTCATGCTATCAGAACACCCTGCCCCTTCACTCAATATTGCCTGGCAAGTGGTGCATGTCACCCATACTGGCAAGCAGCCTCAAGCATTGGAAGAAGAGGGTGGCAGCGGCCCGACCGTCTACTACAACGAATTTGGGGTGGTGAAAGCCAGTACCACCTGGCGTGCGCAGATGCCCCATAAGCCTATGGTGGATGGGGCGCAGATTGCTACTGTGGTAGGGCCTGCTGGTGAAGAGATTTATTGCGATAAATATGGTCGGATAAAGCTGCAGTTCCCCTGGGACAGATACGGTGCCAGTGATGAGCACAGCTCTTGCTGGGTGAGGGTTGGTCAGGCTTGGGCGGGGGGAGGTTATGGCATGATGGCTATTCCGCGAATAGGCCATGAGGTGATTGTCTCGTTCCTTGAGGGGGATCCCGACCAGCCCATCGTTATTGGCCGCACTTACCATGCGACCAGCCTTCCTCCTGAAGGACTGCCTGCCAATAAAACCCGCATGTCGCTGCGTAGCAGCACCCACAAGGGCAAAGGCTTTAACGAGCTGCGCTTTGAAGACAAAGCGGGTCAGGAAGAGGTATTCCTCCACGCTCAGCACGACATGAATACGGTGGTGCTCAACAATCGCTCTACCTCTGTGAATGCCAATCATGATGAGCAGATAGGAGGAAGCCAGACTGTCACGGTTCAAGGTAACCAGACGGTGTCGGTCAAGCTGGACCAAGTGACCGAGGTGCAAGGGGAGCAGACGATAGCGGTCACCAAGAATCGCAGCACTATGGTCAATGACAATGAATCGCTGCAGGTGAAGAACAATATCGCCATCCAATCGCAGGATGGGGGCATTCTCATTGCCACAGCCGGTGGTTATATCGCCATCGACAAAGAAGGCAACATCGCCATTACCGGCAAGGGGCTGGTGTTGAACGGCACCCGCATTGATTTGAATTAAGGATGTGACATGTATCAGATGAATGAAGGTGCGCTGTTGATACCACAGCAGTGGCGTGATGAGTCCCTCCATGTGTTTGTATTGCCGGGAGACACCGTCAATCTGGTGGTCAATCGCTCACCGTTCGAGTTTGGATTAGCGCCAGAGACAGTCTATCAACAGACGCTTTCGCAATTTGCGGCTCACCTCAAGGGGTATCAGGAATTGGCGAGTTGGGAGGTGCAGCTGGATGGGCAGGCCGCCCCAGCCATCGAGTACACCTGGCGCTCAACGGAGGGGCCGATGCACCAGGTGGTGGTGATGCAGGTGAGGGGCACGTTGCTGCTAACCTTTACCATCACGGTAGCCGGTACCCTGCAAGATGAACAGAAACAAGCCTTGCTTGACGTGATAGCCACCTTTAAAGCAGCGGGCTAAGGGGGAGGCATGCTTGGCGATATCTTAACACGGGTAGCGCGAGTCGGCGCGATGCATGCGGGAAACCGCCCCTCTCCGCCAACTGACAGGCCCAAGCCTGGCGAGGGTAAGCCTCCTACGTCCCCTGGCAAAATGATTAAGCACAAGAGCTTTCTGGGCGCGTTGGCGGGGGCGATAGCTGGTGCCCTGGTCGCGGCAGCCGTGTTTGCAGCGGCGGCGGCAGTGGTAACGGCGGCCGTCGCATTGACGGGCGTGACGGGTGGAATGGGACTGGCATTGGTGGTGGGGGTCGCCAAGCTTGGACTGGGCATTGCTGCCACCATAGGCGCGGGGGACCTTATCGCCAAGGTGTCAGGAAGTGTGTCTGGCATGGTTGATAGTGCATCCCCGTCCTTCGGTCCGGTCGCAACTGGTTCGGCCAATGTGTTTGTCGAAGGGTTGCCGGTCTCCCGTGCACTGGTTGATACCGTCGCGTGCACCAAGCATTCGGTTCCACCCATCATTGCCCAAGGCAGTGAGTCTGTTTTTGTCAACGACAGTCCCGCAGCACGAGTAGATGACCAGATGGCCTGTGGCGCCACCATCAAAGAGGGGGCTTCCACCGTGTTCTTTGGCTCAGGTCAGGGAACTTATGCAGAGATAGCAGATGAGTTCAGTTGGTGGGAAAAGGCCCTGCTGATTGCGGTTGAATTTATCGTGCCCCCCAGTCGCGGTATGTTTAAAGGACTGGGTAAGCTGCTTGCCAATCCGCGCAGGGCATTACGGGGTGCATGGGTTGGTGCTAAATGGGCCGCTCGCACATTTAAGCGCACCTCACTGCGTTGCATGAGTCAGGGGTTCAAAAATAACAAAGGACTGGCACGCTTCAAGGAAGCCGCCAAGGGTTTTCTTAAAGACCCCGTCTATATCCCCAGTGGCGAGGTGATTGAATCCCGGCTGGATGTCGAGTTGGGGCAAACCTTGCCGCTGCGCTTTGAGCGCACCTACCTCACCGCATCCGCCCATACGGGGCTGCTCGGTAAGGGGTGGCATGACAGCTGGAGTGAAGTCGCCAGCGTCAGTCAGCAGGGTCTCGACACCATCGTGACCATCACCCTGGCACAGGGCTATGACATTGATTTCACTTTCCATCGAGACGTGACCTGCGTCTATTGCCCGCACTATCCCCAGTTTACCTTGACACGAACTGAGCACGGTTTTTTGTTGTGGGACCGAGACAGTCAGCAGACCCGTCACTTTATCCATCAGCAGGGTGGTCTGTACTGGCTCGGTGCGCTGTCAGACCGTCATGACAATCGCATTATCTTGGTACGCGACCAGACCGGCAAACTCTGCCGGGTGCGCCACAGCGATGGCATCGAGCTGGCGCTGGCGTGGCAAGATGACTATCTGCAACACATTGTCCGGGTAGATGGCGGCCAGCAGACGCGCTTGGCCCACTATACCCAAAACCGCGCCGGTCAATTAGTCGAAGCGGATGCCAGCCATCACTACCACCTGTTTTACGAATACGATGGCCAGGGGCGGCTAACGCGTTGGCATGATAACGACCAGACCTGGGCGCGTTATGAATATGACGCGCAAGGGCGCTGTATTTACACCACCTGTGCTGATGGTATGCTCACCGCCCGCTTTGACTATCAGCCTGGCAAGGTGGTGATGACCGACGGGATGGGTCGCCACGAGTATGAGCTTAATGAGCTCGACCTGGTGAGCGCAATCCGCTCCCCCCTCGGCCATGTGACCCGCTTTGACTACGACGAATTCGGTAACCTGTTGCGGGAGATTTCTCCGGCCGGACGGGTGGTCGAGTTTGAATACCTGGATGACACCGGGCTGGTTACCCGCTTTGTCGACGGGAGCGGTCACGCGTGGCACTACGAGTATGATGACCAGCAGCGGTTGTGCGCCGTCGCTGACCCGCTCGGGCGCAGCTGGCAGTGGCGTTTCGATGAAACGGGTAATCCGGACAAACTGACGGGGCCGGATGCCAGCGAAGTGCATTTTGGCTGGAACCGTTATGGACTGCTGACGGCGGTGAGTGACCAAAGTGGCAAGGTGCAAACGCGCCTGCAGTATGACCACCGCCAGCGCCTGCTCAGCCAGACCGATGCCGAGGGGCGCACCGAGCAGTGGCGCTATGATGGCCAGGACCGGATTGCCCAGTGGCAACGGGCCGACGGCGCTCGCTATCAGTTAGGCTATCGCCGCCCCAGCTGGCAACTGCCAGAGCAGCTCAAACGGCCCGATGAGGTAGAAGAGCAACGCCGTTACGATCGCCACAAAAACCTGACCGACTATGTCGATGGTAATGGTCAGCACTGGCGCCAACGCTTCGGTGCCTTTGACCTGCTCCTTGAGCGCACCGATGCCAGTGGCCGTAGTTGGCGCTATCAATACGACAGCGATACCCAGCAGCTGATAAAGGTCACCGGGCCAGACCAGCAGATGTGGGAGTGGTGGCTCGATAATGATGGCCGGGTGGTCCGTGAGCAAGACATGGCGGGCACCCTCACCCACTACCGCTATGACGAAGATGGTCACTGCATCGAAGTCCGCAATGGCGAAGGTCAGGCTCGTCACTTCCTGTTTGATGGCCGGGGTTTGCTGCTACGCGAAACCAGTGACGATGACACCATTCATTATCACTACGACGGGGCAGGCAGATTGCTGGAAGTGTCATCCAACACCAGCCACCTGCGCTTTGAATATGACACCCGCGACCGGGTGGTACGTGAAGAGCAAAACGGCGCCACCATTAGCCGTACCTATGACGAGCAGGCCCGCACCCTGACCCGAACCCTGAGCTGGCCTGAGACGCACCAAGAGAATAAGGAAGACGAACCAGCCCCACTGACCACCACCTTTACCGTCAACAACGTCGGCGAATTGACCCGTGTTGGCTTGCCAGATGGGGCCGAGCTGACCCTGGGGCACGACCTGGCTGGTCGGGAGGCACAGCGCCAGGGCGGTGCTTTTGGTCTGAAGCAAGAGTATGACGCTCTGGGCCAGCTCACTCGCGCCCAAAGCGGTCAACTGCAAGAGGGACGCTTGCTGGCGGGGCTCACCCGCGAGTACGGTTATGACCGTGCTGGCAACCTGATTGGTGAACGGCGCGGGCGCGAGGCGCAGGGCTATCGGCTCGATGCCTGTGGTCGGGTGCTGGAGACCCTCAGCAGGCTTCCCAACGCCGGTCGCCAGCGGGAGGCGCAATTTAGCTACACCCGTCAGGGGTTGCCATTAACCGACGGCGAGCATACCCAATGGCAACAAGGGCGGGTCAGCCAGCGGGGTGACACCCACTACGACTATGACAAAGCGGGCAGGCTTATCGGCAAACGTCAGCTGCGTCCGGGCTTTCGGCCCGAACAGTGGCACTACCGCTGGGACAGTCGTAACCAGTTGAGGGTGGTCACCACCCCCGAAGGCTCTAACTGGTTTTATCGCTACGACCCGTTTGGTCGGCGCATCAGCAAACGCTGTGAGCAGAGTGGCGAAGAGGTGGGTTACCTGTGGGATGGCGACCAGATAGCCGAGGTCCGTCATTTCAAGCAAGGCACACTGCAACTGCGCCGCCACTGGGTCTGGCGTGGCTGGGAATTGCTGGTGCAGCAGCGTCAAGAGATACAAGCGCAACCTGGCCTCCAAGCGTATGCACCAACGGCCTACATCGAACAAGGCCTGCAAGTCGCTGCTGAAAGTTGGCAGACCGACTTTGTCGTCAGCCAGCAAAACGGCGAACTGCTGGGGTTTTATAACCGGCAAGGGGAGCTGCACTGGCAACCAACAAAAACCAGTCTGTGGGGCCAGCGGTTAAGCAACCATGCTGATAACCGTGACCCCGGTCTGGCATTTGCGGGCCAACTGCGTGACGACGAGAGTGGACTCTGCTATAACCGTTTTCGGTACTACGACCCGCAAGGTGCCTGTTATATCTCCCCCGACCCGATAGGGATACTGGGTGGGGAGAATAACTACGGCTATGTGCCTAATCCGGTAAATTGGGTTGATCCGTTCGGGTTGGCGGGGTGTCCGACTGCGAGAGGTTATTGGAAAAATGATCCTGTACAATTTAAAGGGAATAAGGTTTATCAACGTAGTGATTTGTTTGATCCTAATCAAATGACTGCTTGGCGTGATAAGGGGAAGGTTTTTAAAGGCACGAATATGGATAGGATGGCTACAGGCAGAGCACCGGTTGGCTATGATGGGAAAGCTGTAAACTTACACCATATGTTGCAAGCACAAAATGGACCTATTGCGGAGATAAGCCAAACATACCATAAGAGTTATCATGGTATAATTCATATTAATCCCAACACAACCCCGTCAGGCATCAATAGAACAGAGTTTAACTCTTGGCGAGAAAAATATTGGGTAAATAGAGCGAGTGAATTTCAATGAACAAAAATGAATTAATATGTTTCCTGAAAAATAATGAAGGTCTTGTTAATTTCGGTACCTCAGATGATGCGCCGACATCTGAGTGGATTAACAAGGCAGAGCAAGCTCTTGGTGTGATATTGCCAGAAGAATACAAGTGGTTTTTAAGTCAGTTTGGTGGCGGTGATATATGTGGGGAGGAAATATATAGCATTTACTGCTTGCCGTTTGATGAAGCAGTTGGTGGCGACTTGGTTTATCAGAATATGATTTCTGAAAACAATATATCTATTGGGAAGATTGTTTTATCCAACACCGATTTTGGTGAGGAGTTTTATTTAAAAGTCGAACATCCTAATAAAGTATTCGTTTCTATTGGGCATAAAGAAGATTTATATGCAAGTGACTTTATTGAGTATCTTTACAAAAGAGTAATGTCATACGTTTAAGCAAAATCCGGAAGTGTTTCAAAGAACCTTCCAGCTTACTATTCTCTGTTGCTCAGACCCAAAAGCTAAATAGCTGTTCCGAATAGTAGATCACTGGAGGAAGGGAGCTCAGTCCAGTTTGTGCGATCTCATTAGTCGCCAAACAAAACAAGCCACACCCAAAGGACTGAGTTGATGCCTATCCTACCACCCCTGCCACGACCACAACGGCGCTCGCTACACAGTGGTGGCAGCGCTCGGCTCGCCTTGGCAACACCCATGCCAGCTATCGGCTGGGGCTGATGTGCCAAGAGCAGCATCAGGGCAAACCGGCGAGCGAATGTCTTGACTGGTTCGAGCAAGCTGCCAAGCGGGATCATACCGAAGCTCAGTTGATCCTAGCCCGGTGGTACAGCAAACAACCGGGGGCAGATACGGACGCCATCAAGTGGCTTGAGCGGTCCGCAGAACTGGGTAACCGTGATGCCCAGTACCTGTTGGGTGAGCGATATGCGCAAGGTAAAGGGGTAGTCAAACGACCAGATCTCGCCCAACGCTGGAATGACAAAGCGGCTGCTCAGCAGCAACCTGATGCTTTGCTACAGCAAGCGAAACAGGCCACCCCCACCAATGCTCTCGCTACCTATCAGCGCGCTGCCAATACGGCTTCTGCTGATGCAGAGCTCTGGCTAGGGATGGCTTATCTGGCAGGGGAACAAGTTCCTACAGACCCCGCTTTGGGTCGTTACTGGCTGGAGCTGGCAGCCGGACACGGTTCCCACGAAGCAGAGTACCAACTGAGCTTGCAGCAGGTGGATCGGGAGCTGCGGGTCTACTGGGTAGAGAAAGCAGCTGACGGTGGCGTGACCAAAGCTTGGTTCGAGCTGGCGGAGCTACAGCATAAGCAAGGTGAACTGGAGCAGGCCAGAGCTAGTTATGCCAAGGCTGCCCAACAAGGACACATTCTCGCGCAGTACACCTACGGTGAAATGCTGCGCCAGGGACAAGGTGGCAAAGTGGATTATGCACAAGCTCTTAAGCAGTATCGCTTGGCGGCCCAGCAAGGTGACCGCATGGCCCAATCCCGAATGGGAACACTGCGAGAGGAAGGCCTGGGGGCTCCTCGTAACCGGGTACACGCCTATGCTTGGTTGTCACTGGCGGCGACAGAAGGGATGACAGAGGCTGTACAGGCCCGTGACGAGCTGGAAGCAGCAATGACAAAGCCGGAAGTCAAACAGGCTCAGAAGCTGTCGGAGCACTGGTTTGGTAAACTCTAATCTGTTAACGATAATGCGAGAAAGAAGGGGGGTAGGATATAATGAATATTATTTTTTCTTTAACTTTTAATTGAGCAGTGTGATGGTGAAAGCGTGAAGTATCAATCATATTTTTGGGGGGAGGTATGTAGGATTTCTTAATTTCATTAGGAATATTACTCCATGCACGTTCTTCTTGTGTTTGCAAAGATTGCCATAGCAAGGGACCTCTCTGGCATTCATGTGTTTATGGCTTGGGGCTTGATGATAATTGCATTTTATGGTGCTATTGCAAGCATATGTTTATTTATGCGAAAAGTGCATGTTTATTACGGTTTTTTATTTTCATCAGCGAAGGATGGTTATCCAGAATTAATACTAAGCGCTGTAATGAAAGTTATAGAGATTTCGGCTTTACAATTTATATGTTGTCCATTTCTTTTTTATTGCCATATGTATCACTTTGGCGAGCAAAGGTGCTAATTAATATTTATTTGTTATTGGTTCGATAAAGTGACAAGTTATAAAACATCTCAGAATGAAGCGGCCAGATGGCCGCTTCATTCTTGCTTAATGATACTCTGTTATTGTTAGGTTGAGCATATCACTTTAAATAGTGAGTCGCCCCCTTTTTTATACGTCAGATATCTTTTGTTTATTAAAGTTTTATCTTGTCAGACCAGCCGAATTGCTGAAAAATATTTTTTGATGTTTCGCCCTTTAGATAATTAGCAAATTTCAGGCTATCTTCACTTGGCGTTCGCTTCAATACGATATTGACATCTCGGTAAACGACCAAGTTATTCTCAATTCCTACGACATCACCAAAATCAGGGTTGCTCTTGGCCCAATCAGCCCAAGTTACCCAGGCATCAACCTTCGGGTCTTCCAAGAAAGCCTTTCTAGCTCCGCCGCTATTGGGAGTGAACAGTACTATATTTTTTCTGAAATTAGCGACGAGATTGATATCCCCGGTGCGGCCAATCATATCTTCCCAAACACCGGTGCCTGATGTATTACTGACCCCTGCACCATCCGGAACAACAATACCTACTCCTGGTTTTGTTAGGTCAGTTAAGCCTTTGATATTTTTCGGGTTCCCATTTTTAACTAGGATGATTGCCGGACGTAAGTAGAGCGGTGTGATGCTATGAATATCAAAATTGTCAGCATGACCAGTGGCAATTGCCAGAGCAGATTGTTCTGATGCTCCAAATAGGATATCGGCGTTTTCTTTTGCTTTGTCATTCCAGCTTGCCTGAGGGCCAAAGTGTACATTCACTTTAACACCTGTCTCTGCTTGAAACGCTTCGGCAACCTTAATCAGTGCGGTATGCGGACCACCTGGTCCATACAGATTCACATCGGCTAACACAGAAAAACTCGGTAGACTGAACAAAATTGCTGCTACCAGAGGGTTGACGGTCAGTTTCATTTTTTTTCCTTGTATTGTTGTGAATGTTCAAGGATAACAAGACCGTATTAATCTAGGATTAATTTCAGGGAGAATGAATTTTTTCTGTCCCTTGTGGTTTGGCAAGATGTCATCAATGGCTAAAAAAACATAGAGAGAAGCGGCCTACCAGGGCCGCTTCTCTTATTGGATCGGTTGTTCTCCAACAACAAACTCAGCCCAGGCATCCATCATTGGACGGCGCTGATCCAGCAGATCGGTGCGGTGATAAGCCGCTTCCACCTTGTTCTGGATGAGATGCGCGAGTGCTCGCTCAGCCAAGTCTCTGGGATAGCCTTGTTCGCTGCACCAGTCCCGGAACGTCGAGCGAAAGCCATGAGCCGTGGCCAGCCGTTCAGGCGTCGTGCTCTGGGCCTCGACTCTTCTGAGCAAGGTGGTCAGCGCCATATCCGTCAGTGGCACTTGTTTACGTGGGGAAGGAAAAACCCATTCACCATGTAGCCCTCGCACTTTCTCCAATACAGCCATAGCCTGAAGAGATAACGGAATGCGGTGAATGACTTGGGTCTTCATCCTATCAGCCGGAATGGTCCAGATTGCAGCATCTAGGTCGAGTTCTTCCCAGCGCATGCTTCTCGCTTCACCAGAGCGGCAGCCGGTCAGGATCACGAACGACAGTAGGGCTCGGCTGACATCAAAGCGCTCTGCATTCGCCAAGTGCTGTTGGTAGAACGCTGGCAGTATCCGCCAATCCATCGCTGGTTGGTGCTGGGTGCGAATTGCTTTACTGGGCTGTAGTGGCAGAAGCTTATCCACGACATCGACAGGGTTTGCTTGGCAGAAGCCATGCGCCCACGCCCAAGCCATCACGGCGTGTAACCGCTGCTTCACGCGGGTGGCGGTTTCCGGGATCTTCAGCCAGATAGGCTGTAGTACACTGGCGATATGTGCCGGGGTGATGGCGTTGATAGGCTGCCGACCAATGATCGGGAAGGCGTATTGCTCTAGGGTTGAGATCCATTGCTTCCCATGCTTGGGGTTACGCCAGCCGGGTAACAACTGCTCGTGCACCTGACGAGCCGCAATTTCCACTGTGGGTATCGCAGGCTTACTGGCTTCTTCTTTCTTTACTTCCAAGGGGTCCAGCCCCTTGGCCAGTTGCTCACGCATCAGGCGAGCCTGGTTGCCCGCATCGGCAATCGAGATTTCAGGATAGATACCGAGCCCAGCGTTACGGCGCTTGCCGGTAACAGGGCTGACATAGCGAAATACCCATTTCCCACGACCTTTTGTGGTGGATGGATGCAGAGTGAGACCGGAGATCCCTCCATGTGGTATCGGCTTATCGTCGGGTTTGATGCTACGCGCTTTTGCATCAGAGAGGAGTGCCATAACAGATCCTTGATAAAAGCATAGTGTGCCACGCAGTATGCCAGTTTACGTTGGCTATGGTTAAGTGTGATTGGACAGGGATGAACTGGGTTTTAATGTAAGCGCATGATTTTGATTAGTATAATGAGCTTGCTTGGCGTGTGTCGGACTTGTTTATAGCGGTCGTCCGCTCCGCCACTAATTTTAAAGGCCTTCCCGATTGGGAAGGCCTTTTTGCTATGGGCAGATTTTGTCCATTGAACCTCATTTTTGCACACCAGACGAACAACAAAGCCCGTTCTCTCGACCGGGCTTTGTCATTTTTAGTATGTAAAACAGCCAACATCTGGCTTTTTCCTACCGGAAGATGGCTCAAAACCTGTCATTCCCGCCATTTTCTATCTATATCAGAGCCTTATCAGCTCAATCTACAGCCATTTGAATGGTGCTATGACCGACCAAATCAGACTTCTGCCGCCTGTTGGCTACAGGGCAGTTCCATATTGACCACCCCATCCTCCATCTGGACATCTATCTTGAAGCCGAGCCGCTTGGCGAGGTTGACCATGCCGCGATTGCTCGGCATGGTCATGCCGGATAGCTGACCAATCCCCTGCTCTTTGGCATAACGGATGATCTTCTCCATCATCAATTTGCCAAGGCCCACCCCTTTCAAATCCGATCGCACCAGAATGGCAAACTCGGCATCGCTCAGGTCCGGAGTCGAAATGGCGCGCACCACGCCAAGGATCTGATCCTGCAGCTCGCCATCTTGCCCCACCGCCACGAATGCCATTTCCCGGTCGTAATCGATCTGGGTCATGCGGGCCAGCTCTTCATGGCCCAGTTCGCCCACATCGGCAAAGAAGCGCTTGTACCTGTCTTCATCGGAGACTTGCAGTACGAACTGCTTGTGAGCCGGTTCATCTTCCGGCCTGATCGGGCGCAGCAGGATGTGGCGCTGGTCTTTCAGCCAGGCACCCTCCTCCAGTTCGGTGGGATAGGGGCGGATCGCCAGTCGGTTGCTGGTCGGGATGGCGGGGTCAGCCAGCGTAAGGCTGGCATCCAGTACCACCATCTCGGTGCCGCACGCTTGTAGCGGGTGCAGGTCCAGCTCCTGAATCTCCGGAAAGGCGAGCAATAGCTCGGAGAGCTGGCAGAGCACCTGACCGAGGGCATCGATATCCAGTCGCTCCGGTGTCGCCTGTTCGCGGATTTTACGGCTTTTTAGCGCGCCGATGATCTGGTAACGAGCCAGCGCCTGATTGAGCGGCGGTAGTGCTGCTACCATCTCCTGCGGTTCGGCGCCCGACTCGCCCAGCAGGATGACAGGGCCAAAGATGGCGTCTTGCTGGATACGTACCCGTAACTCCAGGCCGCCGCTGCGGCGAGCCATCCGCTGCACCAGCAAGCCTTCGATGCGGGCGCCCGGATCATGTTGTCTGACCCGATCCAGAATGGCATCTGCAGCTTGCGCCACTTCGGCCGAGGTGCGCAGGTTGAGCACTACACCGTGCACGGCAGACTTGTGGAGGATATCGGGGGAGCGCAGTTTCACCGCCACCGGATAGCCGATCTGCTCGGCAGTCAGGGTCGCCTCGATGGCGTCGGTGACGATCCAGGTTGGCAGGGTCGAGAGACCGGCAGCCTGCAAAATCGGGTGCACCAGATGGGTATCCAGCCTCAGCTGTTTGCGGTCTTGCGCTTGGCGGATCAGCTGCTGGCACAGCTCGACATTGAGCTGGTTGCCGTGCAGTGATGCCGGAGTTTCCATCAGTTGCTTCTGGTTGCGGCGGTATTCCACCATGTGCATGAAGGCCGCCATGGCGCTTTCCGGGGTACGGTAGGTCGGGAAGCCCGCTTCAGTAAAGAGTTTACGCCCCTCCTGCGCCGAGTATTCGCCCGCCCAGTTGGTGAGGATATTGAAACGGCGCGCTCTGGGGTGCTGTTTCAGATGGGCGATAAGATGGCTGGCCAGCGGCGCGCTCGGTGCCGTGAGCGAGGGGGCGTGGATGATCAGGATGGCGTCGATGCCATCTTCCTGCAACACGCTGTCCAGCGCTTCCTGATAGGTGGTGATGGTGGCATCGCTGCCGATATCGAGCGGCGGGCGTGCCAGCTTGCCGCCCCGCTCCAGCAGCACATCCACCGCCATATTGGCCAGTCCGCGGCCGTTGGAGATGATGGCGAGCCGCTCCCCTTTGAGGGTCATGGAGTGGCTGAGGGTTTCGACCGCGGCAAACAGTTCGTGGGTATCCCGCACCCGCAGCATACCGGCGCGGCGGATGGCGGCATCATAGACATTGTCGAGGCCGTGGGCCGGATCGTGGCGCCCGCTTTTCAGCACCAGGATCGGCTTGTTGCGCGAGGCTGCCCGCGCCGCCGAGAGAAAGTGGCGGGCGTCGTGCAGTTTGTCCATGTAGATCAAAATGGCGCGGGTGACGCTGTCGCGGGAGAGCTGGTCCAGCAGCTGGCCGAAGTCGATATCGCAGTGATCGCCAAGGGAGATGAAGGCGGAAAAGCCCAGCTCATGCTGTTTGGCCCAATCCAGAATGGTGGTGCTGACGGCGGCGGATTGCGAGAGAAAAGCGACCTGTCCCGGCTTGGCGGCAATGGGTGAAAAGCTGGCGTTGATCCCCTGGCCGGGCAGCAGCATCCCCATGCTGTTGGGGCCGAGCAGGCGAATGCCATATTGCTGGCAGACCCGTTTCAGCTCCAGCCGCTCCTTGGGGGAAAAGTCGGCGGCCAGTATGATGGCGGCTCCCGCGCCCTTTTGGCCGAGCGCTTCCAGTAACGGCAAGACCCGTTCCCGCCTGGTGCAGATGATGGCGAGATCCGGGGTCAGCGGCAGACTGGCGATATCGGGATAGGCCAGCACACCAGCGATGGCCTTGTTGCGCGGGGTGACGGGGAGGATGGGCCCTTTGAACTGGCCCGCCAGCAGGTGGCGCACGATCACGTGACCCGCCTTGAGCGGGTCGGTCGAGGCACCGATCACGGCGATTGATTGGGGTTTGAACAGCCGGTCCAGACCGCTTGCGTTCATGGGCACTCACGACAAAAGGGGGAAGATACCAGTCTAATACGCCTTTGCTGCGGGTTCTGTGACCGGATCCTGATCACCGTTTGTTCAGGGCATTGGCACGTAGATAAAAGCGCAGTTCGCCTTGCACCCGGCGAATTGCGCCGAGGTGGCGTTCCTGCAGATAGATATCCTGCTCACGGTCCAGCGCCGTGCTGGGCACCCCCATGCTTTGCAGATACTCGTCAAACAGGGTTGAACCCTTGATCTCTACCAGATGCTGTTTCATGGCTCTCCTCCCTGCGCCTTGGCATTTGTTGATGAACGCCCAGTCTGCGATGACCTGCCGAGTTTGCCTATTGTCACTTTTGACACGAAATTTGAAACGAGAACGCTCACACATCTTTCAGAGAGGGCACAGTTGAGGCACTGGCTGGCGTTATAGTATGGCGAGGAGCACGAGGCACGGATGGTGCGCAGGATGATCAGAGTCTGGTGGTGGTGCATGGCACTGTGGACGGTTGGCGTATCGGCAACCGAGCAGCCTATCCGCGCCCGTAATTTTCATCCCTCTGCCATCTAACTGCGGCCTATCGCGACCGCTATCAGCCTATTTCAGCGCAGTGAACCCTGATTCTGCGCAGTATCCCAGAAGGCGCGGATCAGCGGCTCTTCCAGCCGCTTCTTGAGCACCCCGATCCCCACATCAAATGGCTTGAAGGCGGGCTTGAGGTCAATGATCCGCACTTTGTCGCCGAGCGGGCTGTGGTCGATCACCGCCGCCGGCACCAGCCCCACGCCGCAACCGAGCGCCACCATGGCGACGATCCCCTCGTTACCCGCCACTTCGGCGTAGATGTTGGGGGCTATCCCCTTGTTGCGAAACCACTGATCGCTGCGTTTGCGGGCCAAGCCCTGCTCGGAGAGGATCAGCGGTAGCTGCTCCCAGTCGGGCTCCCCTTGGCGGAACCACTGGTTCAGCTGGGGGGCGTTGCGCGGCGCGATAAAGACCAGCGGCACCAGCTGCAGGCTGGCAAATTCCAGCTTGGCGGGCAGGGCATCGGGGCGGGCGGCGATGGCGAGATCGGCCTCGTCGGCCAGGATCTTGTCCACCGCCAGCGCCGGGTCGCCGGTCTCCAGCTTGATCTCCAGCTGGGGGTAGCGGCGGCGAAAGCGCTCCAGCACTTCGGGCAGCAGAAAGTAGCTGGCAGTGACCGAACAGAACACCCGCAGCCGCCCTTGCAGCGGTTCGTCGCTGCGTTTGAGCTCCTGTTTGAGCTGACGCCACTCCTGCAACAGGCCGCCGCCGAATTCGCGCAGCTTCTCGCCGGCGGGGGTGAGCCGTACCGAGCGGTTGTCCCGTTCGAACAGGATGCAGCCGGTCTCCTGTTCCAGTCGCTGGATGGCGCGGCTCAGGGTGGAGGGGCTGACCGCCATGGCATCGGCGCTCTTGCCGAAGTGGAGGGAGTCGGCGAGGTGGAGAAACAGCTCGAGATTGCGAAGGTCCATTGATCACTTCCTGCTGCAGTCAGGGCATAAATTCATGCCGAACCGTTCGGCTCGGGCAACCGCGTCCCCGGATAATTCAGCGGCAATTTTGCTGAAATGGGGAGTCACATGGGGTGAAATTGCCAAGAATCATCTTTCAATTCTTGCAACATACTGTTTCGAATATATCAGTTCAGGCAATAAGTGTCCCGCGCTATAGTGGTTCAGACAACGCCGCTACCCGGCATGGAATCAATCGAACGGAGCAATCACCATGGCTAACTATTTCAACACCTTGAACCTGCGTCAGCAGTTGGCCCAACTGGGCAAGTGTCGTTTCATGCAGCGGGCGGAATTCGCCGACGGTTGCGACGTGCTGAAGGGCAAGAAGGTGGTGATTGTGGGCTGTGGTGCCCAGGGGCTGAACCAGGGTCTGAACATGCGTGACTCCGGGCTGGATATCTCCTACGCCCTGCGCAAGGCTGCCATCACCGAGAAGCGCGCCTCCTGGCAGAAGGCCACTGACAACGGCTTCGCGGTCGGCACCTATGAAGAGCTGATCCCGACCGCCGATCTGGTGCTGAACCTGACCCCGGACAAGCAGCACTCCGACGTAGTGAAAACCGTGATGCCGCTGATGAAACAGGGGGCCGCGCTGGGCTACTCCCACGGCTTCAACGTGGTGGAAGAGGGTCAGCAGATCCGCGGCGACATCACTGTCGTCATGGTAGCGCCGAAGTGCCCGGGTACCGAAGTGCGTGAAGAGTATAAGCGTGGTTTCGGTGTGCCGACTCTGCTTGCCGTCCACCCGGAGAACGATCCCAAGGGTGAAGGCATGGCCATCGCCAAGGCGTGGGCCTCTGCCACTGGCGGCGACCGTGCCGGGGTGCTGGAATCCTCCTTCGTGGCGGAAGTGAAATCTGACCTGATGGGCGAGCAGACCATCCTCTGCGGCATGCTGCAGGCCGGTTCCCTGCTCTGCTACGACAAGCTGGTTGCCGAAGGGACTGACAAGGCCTACGCCGGCAAGTTGATCCAGTTCGGTTGGGAGACCATCACCGAAGCCCTGAAACAGGGTGGCATCAGCCTGATGATGGACCGACTCTCCAACCCAGCTAAACTGCGCGCCTTCGAGCTCTCCGAGCAACTGCGCACCCTGATGCGTCCGCTGTTCGAGAAGCATATGGATGACATCATCGCCGGTGAGTTCTCCCGCGGCATGATGGCCGACTGGGTCGAAGATGACGTCAAACTGTTCACCTGGCGTGAAGAGACCGGCAAGTCTGCCTTCGAAAACGCCCCGGCGTTCGCTGGCAAAATTGCCGAGCAGGAGTACTTCGACAATGGCGTGGTGATGGTGGCCATGGTCAAGGCGGGTGTCGAGCTGGCGTTCGAGACCATGGTGGCTTCCGGTATCTACGAGGAGTCCGCCTACTACGAATCCCTGCACGAGCTGCCGCTGATCGCCAACACCGTTGCTCGCAAGCGTCTGTACGAAATGAACGTGGTCATCTCCGATACCGCCGAGTACGGTAACTACCTGTTCGCCAACGCTGCAGTGCCGTTGCTGCGCGAGCACTTCATGCCGACCCTGAAAGCGGGCGATCTGGGTGCCAGCAAGGCGGAAGGGCAGAGCGTCGACAACCTGGCGCTGCTGGCTGCAAATGAGGCGACCCGCAACCACCCGATCGAAAAAATCGGCCAGGTACTGCGCGGTTACATGAAAGACATGAAACGCATCGCCGTTGGCGGTTAAGCCGGCATCGGGCTGGATGATGAAGGGGCGGGGATGACGATCCCCGTCGCCGGTCGGACTGGACACCCGCTCGGCCAGCCAGAAAAATCAGCCTGACAGTCATAAAAAAGCCCCGCTCATCGAGCGGGGCTTTTGCATTCAGAAAGGCCCGATAAATCAGGCTTTCCACGCTTTCCAGGTGTTGATCAGACCGTTGGTGGAGCAGTCGTGGCTGGTGACAGCCTCGTTGTTGCCCAGCTCCGGCAGGATCTTGTTGGCCAGCTGTTTGCCCAGCTCCACGCCCCACTGGTCGAAGGAGAAGATGTTCCAGATTGCGCCCTGTACGAAGATCTTGTGCTCGTACATGGCGATCAGGGCACCCAGGGTTTTCGGGGTCAGGCTCTTGAACAGAATGGAGTTGGTCGGGCGGTTGCCTTCGAACACCTTGAACGGCACCAGATCCTTGACCTGCTCCAGGGTTTTGCCTGCAGCCAGGAACTCGGCTTCGACCTCTTCCTTGCTCTTGCCGAAGGCCAGCGCCTCGGTCTGGGCGAAGAAGTTGGCCAGCAGTTTCGGATGGTGGTCACCGATCGGGTTGTGGCTGATGGCTGGTGCCAGGAAGTCACAGGGGATCAGCTTGGTGCCCTGATGGATCAGCTGGTAGAAGGCGTGCTGGCCGTTGGTACCCGGCTCACCCCAGATGATGGGGCCAGTCTGGTAGTCAACCGGATTGCCGTTGCGATCCACGTACTTGCCGTTGGATTCCATGTTGCCCTGCTGGAAGTAGGCAGGGAAGCGGTGCATGTACTGATCGTACGGCAGAATGGCTTCGGACTCGGCACCGTAGAAGTTGTTGTACCACAGGCCAATCAGGGCCAGTAGCACCGGCACGTTCTGCTCATAGGAGGCAGTGGCGAAGTGCATGTCCATCTCGAAGGCGCCTTGCAGCAGCGCTTCGAAGTTTTCGAAACCAACGGACAGGGCGATGGGCATGCCGATGGCAGACCAGGAGGAGTAGCGGCCGCCAACCCAGTCCCAGAACTCGAACATGTTGTTGGTGTCGATACCGAACTCGGTCACGGCCTTGCCGTTGGTGGAGAGGGCGGCGAAGTGCTTGGCAACGTGGGCCTTGTCACCGGCGATCTTGATGAACCAGTCGCGAGCGGTCAGGGCGTTGGTCATGGTCTCCTGAGTGGTGAAGGTCTTGGAGGCCACCAGGAACAGGGTGGTTTCCGGATCGATCTTCTTCAGGGTCTCGGCGATGTGGGTGCCATCGACGTTGGAGACGAAGTGCATCTGCAGGTGGTTTTTGTAGGGGCGCAGTGCCTCGGTGATCATCACCGGGCCGAGATCAGAGCCACCGATACCGATGTTGACCACGTGCTGGATCGCCTTGCCGGTGTAGCCTTTCCACTCGCCGGAGATGATCTTCTCGCAGAAGCCTTTCATCTTGGCCAGTACGGCGTTCACTTCCGGCATCACATCCTTGCCGTCGCACTCGACGGGGCGGTCGGAGCGGTTGCGCAGGGCCACGTGCAGTACCGAGCGGCCTTCGGTCATGTTGATCTTCTCGCCATTGAACATGGCGTCGATCGCGCTGCGAAGATCGGTCTCTTTGGCCAGATTAACCAGCAACTTGAGGGTATCTTCGGTGATCAGGTTCTTTGAGTAATCAACCAGGATGTCGCCGCCGAAGGTGAGGGAAAACTTGTCAAAGCGCTTCGGGTCCTGCGCGAACAGATCCTTGAGTTGTGTCTCTTTGTTTGCTGCAAAGTGGGCTGCCAGTGCCTGCCAGGCCTGGGTTTGGGTTGGATTGATATTTTTCATAGGATTCCTGAAATGCCAAGTTGTGTTTGAACCTTGCAGGCAAGGTCCCGCCAAACCTTATTATCCGAGCATTATAGCGAGCCGATCGGGCGGCCCGTGTAACAGATTTTTACCGATTGTCTTTTACCGCAATGGGTCACTGTCGGGAGCATACAACCAGAACATTGGGATTATGAGTCACGAAAGCAAGGCGGATCTTGCGCTTGCTCATGATTGGGGCCACCCCGATGGCCTGAAATTGTTTTCATCCGGTTGGCTTGGTTATGCATCGCAACGGCCATGGGCCGGGGCCAGAAACGACAATGCCAGCCCGAAGGCTGGCATTGTGTATTGCAGCAGAACCGCGATCACGCCTGCGGTTTTTGCATGTGCATCACCATCTGCGGGAAGGGGATCTCGACGCCCTCGGCATCAAAGGCCAGTTTCACCTTCTCGTGGAAGTCGAACCAGACACCCCAGTAATCAGCGGTTTTCACCCAGGGGCGTACCACGATATTGACCGAGGAGTCTGCCAGTGCGGCGACGGCGATGGTGGCAGCCGGATCTTTCAGGATGCGCGGCTCTTCGTTCACCAGCCGCTCGAGGATCTGCTTGGCCTTGCGCAGGTCTGAGCCGTAGCCAATGCCGAAGGTCATATCTACGCGGCGGGTATCCATCCGTGAGTAGTTGACGATGGTGCCGTTGAGGATGGCGGAGTTGGGCACTACCACCATCTTGTTGTCAGCGGAGGTGAGGGTAGTGGTAAAGAGCTGCACGGACTGCACCACACCCGCAGTGCCCGCCACTTCGATAAACTCACCCGCCTTGATGGGGCGGAAGATGATCAGCAGGAAGCCAGCGGCGAAGTTGGAGAGCGAGCCCTGCAGCGCCAGACCGATGGCCAGACCGGCGGCACCGATAATGGCGACGAAGGAGGCGGTCTGCACGCCAACACGGCCCAGCGCGGCGATCACCACGAACACCAGGATGGCGTACTTGAGGATGCTGCCGACGAAGTGAGTGATGGTGATGTCGAGCTTGCGGGTTTGCATCACCTTGACCACGCCGCCGCTGAGCAGGTTGGCGGCGATATAGCCGACCAGCAGGGTCAACAGGGCGGCGGCGATATTGACGCCGTATTCGATCAGCAGTCCCTGATTATTGACCAGCCAGGTCTGCGCTTCGGTAATGATTTCGGGTTCCATAGGATGTCCTGTCAGGTTCTAAAAGGTTTATGGTGGATGAATCTAACACCGCAGCGCGACAGTCCGGGTCGCATCTGGTACTTCTTTTCTGCCATAAAAAGCTGACACAAAAAAGAAGGGAGGCCAAGGCCTCCCTTCTTTTTTGCCGAATGACGCTAAAAAACCATCAGCTCTGCAGCAACTGGCTGCGGATAAATTGCCACTGATCCTCGAACCCGGCGGTCGGCTTGAGCTTGAACTCGGAGCGCACAAACTGACTGATGCGGCCTTCGGTGTAGGCCAGCAGCAGATTGGCCAGCATGGTCTCGTCGAGCTGGAAGCCCTGACCCTCGCGCAGCCGCTTCTCGCGCAGCACCTGTTTGAGCTGGGTCTCCAGCTTGTCGAACAGGATACTGATGCGATCCCGCAGCCGATCGTGCTCACCCAGCAGGGCGTCGCCGTTGAGGATACGGGTGATGCCGGGATTGCGCTCGGCAAACACCAGCAGCAGCTGAAGGATGTGGTGGCAGCGCGCCATGGTGTCCTTCTCTTCCGCCATGATCAGATTGACCCGTGACAGCAGGGAATCCTCGATAAAGTCGATCAGCCCCTCGAACATCCGCGCCTTGCTGGGAAAATGCCGATAGAGGGCTGCTTCAGATACGCCGACCTCGGCCGCCAGACGGGCCGTGGTGATGCGCTGCCCCGGACTGGTTTCCAGCATATGGGCGAGCGCTTGCAGGATCTGATCGCGCCGACTCTGTTTCTGATTACTGCTTGCCATGGATTCCCCTAAAAAAACAATGGCTTGGTTCTATTATTAGACACCGCCCAAAGGGGTGGTGTGGTCTGTTATTGACGACCAGAAGAACCAAAACCGCCTTCACCCCGTTCGCTCTGATTGAACTCATCGACCAGTTGGAAGCTGGCCTGAACCACCGGCATTATCACCAGCTGGGCGATGCGCTCGCCGGGCTGCATGGTGAACTCATCTTTGCCACGGTTCCAGACCGAGACCATCAGCTGACCCTGGTAGTCGGAATCGACCAGACCCACCAGGTTGCCCAGCACGATGCCGTGCTTATGGCCGAGGCCGGAGCGGGGCAGGATGGTGGCACACAGAGCCGGATCCTGAATATGAATGGCCAGACCGGTCGGCACCAGGGTGGTATCACCGGGGGCCAGGGTCAGCGGCGCATCCAGCAGGGCGCGCAGGTCCATACCGGCAGAGCCCGGTGTGGCGTAGGCGGGCAGCGGGTACTCGGTACCGATACGGGCATCCAGAATCTTCAGTTCAATTTGTGTTGTCATGAATCGCTTGTTCAGTTGGATCTTGTGTCGGCGCCCCTCTTGGCACGGCAAGGGGGGGCGTCATGAGTCTTGCGTTATCGGGACGCTCAGCGCCGGTAGTGGCGCGCAATCAGGGCGATCAGGTGACGGGCCAGCGTCAGCTTGTCGGCCAGCGGCAGCGGGGCCTGGCCCCCTTGCCAGAACACGGTCAGGGCGTTGTCATCGGCGTTGAAGCCTTGCCCCTCGCGGGACACATCGTTGGCGGCGATCATGTCCAGCCGCTTACGCTGCAACTTGTCGAGGGCGTATTGTTCCACATCCACGGTTTCGGCGGCAAATCCGACGGTGAAGGGTTTGTCTGCAAGGGCACCAACGGCCGCGATGATGTCGGGATTCTTCACCAGCTTCACCACCATCTGGTCGTTATCGCCGGTCTTCTTGATCTTCTGGCTGGCCACCTGCTCGGGGCGATAGTCGGCCACCGCGGCGCAGCCGATGAAGAGGTCACACTCGCCGACCCGGCTCATCACCGCCTGATGCATCTGCTCGGCGCTCTCCACATTGACACGGGTAACGCCTGCAGGCGTAGCCAGCGTCACCGGCCCGCTCACCAGGGTGACTTCTGCGCCCGCCTCACGGGCGGCACGGGCGATGGCATAGCCCATCTTGCCGGAGCTGTGGTTGCTGATGTAGCGTACCGGATCCAGTGCCTCGCGGGTCGGCCCAGCGGTCAACAGCAGCTTGACGCCCGCCAGCAACGGCTCGGCGGCCAGCTGCTGACAGCAGCGATCCACCAGATCGAGGGGATCCAGCATCCGGCCGGGGCCCACGTCGCCACAGGCCTGGCTGCCGGCATCCGGCCCCCACAGTAGAATGCCGCGGCTGGCCAGGGTCTTGAGGTTGGCCTGGGTTGCAGCGTTGAGATACATCTGCTGGTTCATGGCGGGCGCCAGCGCGATGGGGGCCGGGGTCGCCAGACAGAGGGTGGTCAGCAGTTCGTCGGCCATGCCGGCGGCCATCCGTGCCATCAGGTTGGCGCTGGCGGGGGCGATCAGTATCAGATCGGCCCATTTGGCCAGCTCGATATGACCCATGCCTGCTTCGGCAGAGGGATCCAGCAGGCTGTAGGCCACCGGATGACCGGAGACCGCCTGCAGGGTCAGCGGGGTGATGAACTCTTTGGCGGAACGGGTCATCACCACCCGAACTTCGGCCCCCTGATCTTTCAGGCGACGTACCAGCTCGGCACTCTTGTAGGCGGCGATCCCGCCACTGACACCCAACAGGATGCGTTTATCGGCCAATCTCATCTGCTGTTTCTCTATCCGGCTCACTTTGACTGGTCGGCTAAGATACCACAGGCAATGGATGACGACAGGGGTTGGCATCAAGGGGTGTGGTCGGGTGCGCGCAATTTTTTGCTATGTTTTCTCTCAACAGGGATGAGGGAGAGACAAATGAGCATTAAGGAGTGGCCAGAGGATGAGCGACCCAGAGAGAAGCTGCTGCGTCAGGGGCCCGCTGCGCTCTCCGATGCCGAGCTGCTCGCGATCTTTTTGCGTACCGGTGTCAATGGCCTGAGTGCGGTGGACCTCTCGCGCAACCTGTTGAATCAATTCGGCTCTTTGCGCAGCTTGCTGGGGGCGGATCAGCAGGCATTCTGCGAGGCACACGGCTTGGGCCCTGCCAAATATGCCCAGTTGCAGGCGGTGCTGGAGATGGCCAGACGCCATCTGGCCGAACAGCTGCAACGGGGTGATGCGCTCAGCTCACCCCAGCTAACCCGGGATTATCTGCAGGCTCAGTTGCGAGATCGGCCGCGAGAGGTATTTGCGCTGTTATTGCTCGATAACCAGCACAGAGTCATTCAATTTGTTGAGCTTTTTTACGGCACAATCGATTCGGCCAGCGTCTGGCCCAGAGAAATCGTGCAGATCGCGCTCAAACATAATGCAGCTGCGGTGATTCTGGCGCATAATCACCCGTCCGGCGTCGCCGAGCCCAGCAGGGCCGACCGCCAGATCACGGATCGGATCACGGCCGCCTTGGCCCTGATCGATATTAGAGTGCTGGATCACTTGGTGATCGGTGATGGCATCACGGTTTCGTTTGCCGAGCGCGGTTGGTTATGACTGTGCTCCGGCTCCGTATTAGTTGATCTTTGATCATGGATGCTGTATAAAATGCCGCCTTCTGTTTGCCCCGCAATCGAAGGCCAGCGGGGCAGACATTTGCTCGAGCAATTGAAGTAAGATTTGGAGAGACGGACATGTCTAGAGTATGTCAAGTAACCGGCAAGCGTCCGGCCGTTGGTAACAACCGTTCGCACGCAAACAACGCTACCAAGCGTCGTTTCCTGCCGAACCTGCACACTCACCGTTTTTGGGTTGAGGGTGAAAAACGCTTCGTAAGCCTGCGCGTATCCGCAAAAGGCATGCGTATTATCGACAAGCGTGGCGTTGAAGTGGTTCTGGCTGAACTGCGCGCCAGCGGTGTTAAGGTATAAGGAATTAGATCATGGCTAAAGGTATTCGCGATAAGATTCGTCTGAACTCCAGCGCCGGTACTGGTCACTTCTATACCACTACCAAGAACAAGCGCACCATGCCCGAAAAAATGGAGATCAAAAAGTTTGATCCCGTTATTCGTCAGCATGTGATCTACAAGGAAGGCAAAATCAAGTAATTACTTGATGCTGCATTCCCAAAAACCCGGCTTCGTGCCGGGTTTTTTTATGGGCGGAATTCAGTACACTGCCGGAGCGAAAGGAGGATTGTCATGTTCAAATTGAGCCGCAAAGGCTGGAATAACGTGATCATCGTGGTGGTGCTGATCGTGATCACCCTGTTGCACCGGATGGAGAGTGCCCAGCAGGAGAACAGCGCCAAGCGGGCGCGCCCCTTGCTGCCAGATGCGGCCGTGGTGCTCACCTGGCAGGGGCCGAGCTGGCAGATTGAACGGATCGGCCAGGGCTGGCGCAGTGGGGCGGAGCTGGGGCTCAACAGTGAGCAGCTGGCTGCCCGTCTGGCCCGTTGGCAGAGCTGGTTACTGCCCCCCGGCGAGGCGGTGCGTGGTACGCCGGTGACCATCAAGGTATGGCTGGCCGGCCAGAACGATCCGGTCGAGATTGGCCTCTATCAGAACAGCGGTCAATATGGCGCCCAACTGCCATCCGGTCTCTGGCTCTCCCTCACTGCCGAGCAGTATCGCGATCTGTTGCGTCCTGCTCCCTGAGTTCCTTTTCCTTGCGAGGTTCCAATGCCTGAATTGCCAGAAGTTGAAGTCAGCCGTCAGGGGATCTCCCCCTGGCTTACCGGCATCAAGGTCACCAGGGTGGTGGTGCGGGATGGCCGCCTGCGTTGGCCGATCCCCGGTGAAATTCAGGAGCTGGTGGACCTCACTATCCATCGGGTGCGTCGCCGTGCCAAATACCTGCTGCTGGAGACCGATTTCGGCACCGCCATCCTTCATCTGGGGATGTCTGGCAGCCTGCGGGTGCTGGATATCGGCACCCCGGCCGAGAAGCACGACCACGTGGATATCGAGCTGGAGAATGGCAAGCTGCTGCGGCTCAACGATCCGCGCCGCTTCGGCGCCCTGCTCTGGACCCGTGAACCGGCCGAAGCCCACGCGCTGCTGGCCAAGCTGGGGCCCGAGCCGCTCACCGACGCTTTCAATGCCGATTACCTGCGCGAGCGTGCCAAGGGGCGCAGCACCGCCATCAAGCAGTTCCTGATGGACAATCAGGTGGTGGTCGGGGTGGGCAACATCTACGCCAACGAGGCACTCTATGCTGCTGGCATTCATCCCAAACGGGCGGCGGGCAATATCAGTGGCGAGCAGTTGGGAACCCTGGTGGCCGAGATCAAGCGGGTACTGGCCGAGGCCATTCGTCAGGGGGGCACCACTCTGAAGGATTTCACCAGCGCCGATGGCAAGCCGGGCTATTTCGTGCAGCAGTTGCAGGTGTATGGCCGTGGCGGTCAGCCCTGTTTCCATTGTCACACCCTGCTGACCGAGATCAGAATGGGCCAGCGCACCACGGTTTTTTGCAGTCATTGTCAGCGCTGAACACACTTTTTGCCCCGATCCGGGGGAAGTTGTAACAGCGTATTGCCACGCTGTTGAAGATTTGCACAGCTGTCACTAATATCCCGACCGTTCAGGCGGTTTGAGAAATAAAAATGACAGTTAAATCAATAGACTGGGAACTCCTATCCCGGCAAGAGCGCTATTGCGCAAAATCCATGGCCCGCTTCCTCTACCCTGAGGGATGTGACCGAAAAACCTTCAATCGTGGCAAGTTTGTGCTGCGTAGCCTGCTCTATCGCAAGTCGCTGAGCCGGGTCTTCAGCCTGTTTCAGTGCGAGTCGCTCAAGGCGCTGCCAGCCATCTACCCCGAGCTGCTCGACAAGCCGATGCGTCCTTACCGCTTCGCTTGTGCCAGCGCCCGTCAACGGGCCGAGATGCTGGAAGCTCACTATCGGTTGCTCCTCGAGTGTTACCCGCAGCTGATCGATCCGCTCTATCTGGGCGAGGGGATTGAGCTGGGGCACTATCCCCAGAGCGATTGCCGCATCCTGCTGCGCCATGACGGCACCTTCCGCCGCGAGGCCGAGCTGGCGCTCTCCATCGTCAACGGCGAGGGGCAGCGCCTCTACAGCTGCGCCTTTTCGCTGGCGGGCAGTGCGGAGCGTTTGATGCTGATGATCGGCTCCATGCAGGGGCCGGAGCCTGCGGTCGACAATGCTCAGGATCGGGTGCGCGAGCTGACCAAAGAGGGACACGGCCTGCGGCCCAAATCCCTACTGGTACAGCTGGTGCTGCAACTGGCGCAGAGCATGGGGGCGGCAGAGGTGCTGGCGGTGCGCAAGCGGGCCCACGTGTTCCAGGCCAAGCGCTACAGCAGCAAGCAGAAAGCCAACCTGCAGGCTGATTATGACGAGCTGTGGCAGGAGTTCGACGCCCGGGATGTGGACGCCAACTTCGTCGCCCTGCAAGCGCAGCCGCGCAAGCCGCTGGAGGAGATCGCCTCCAAAAAGCGGGCCATGTACCGGCGCCGCTACGAGTGGCTCGATCTGTTGGTGCAGGGGATGACCGCGTGTTTTGCCCGCCAGTAACCGGCAAGCAGGCTGACCTCTCCATAACGAGACAGATACAACAAGGGCTACCCACGGGTAGCCCTTGTTCGTTGTTGCCAGCCGGGGAGAGTTTTACCCTTTCTGCTTAGCGGCGATGGCCTTGGCCACCACGGGATCGACAAACTGGCGGATATCACCGCCGTGCAGCGCCACCTCTTTCACTAGGGTGGAGGAGATAAAGGAGTTCTCTTCCGCCGGGGTGAGGAAGACGCTCTCCAGCTCCGGCATCAGGCGGCGGTTCATGTTGGCCAGCTGGAACTCATACTCGAAGTCGGAGACGGCGCGCAGGCCGCGGATCAGCACATTGGCCTGATGCTCCTTGGCGAAATCCACCAGCAGGCCGGAGAAGCCCACCACCTTGACGTTAGGCAACTGGCTGGTCACTTGCTGGACAAGCTGGACCCGCTCTGCCAAATCGAACAGCGGGCGCTTGCTCGGGCTGTTGGCAACGCCGACCACCACCTCGTCAAACAGCTTGGCGGCGCGGCCGATCAGGTCAGCGTGGCCATTGGTCACGGGATCAAATGTCCCGGGATAAATTACCCTGGTAGTCATGTTTGCAGTCCTGCAGCCTGTAAATTTGGTCGCATTATAGGGGGGATTTGGCTGTTATCGCGACAGCCGCCGCCTCAGAATTTATTCATTGCGCGGTGTCTGAGGTACATTTTGGCGGTTTTAATCCATGTCAGCAGGTCTCTTCGCTTGAGAATAGCCCTGCATCAGGCAAGAATACGCCCATCGCGCATCAAGCCTCCTTGCAGTGGTGACAGGGAGCAAAGGGATTTTTATGAAACGTATTCTGGTCGTTCGCAATGACAAGATTGGTGACTTCATGCTGGCATGGCCGAGCTTCGCCATGCTCAAAGGATCCATGGCGTGTCATGTGACGGCGCTGGTTCCAGCCTACACGGCGCCGCTGGCCCGGCTCTGCCCCTGGATTGACGAGGTGATCATCGATCCGGGCGTCGGTGCCGACAAGGAGCAACAGCGCGCGCTGCTCGCGCGGATCAAGGCGGCGGCGTTCGATGCGTCCATCTGCCTCTTCTCCAACTCCCGCAACGCCATGCTGGTATGGAAGGCACACATCCCCTACCGGCTGGCCCCGGCGACCAAGCTGGCGCAGGTGCTCTACAACCAGCGACTGGTGCAGCGCCGTTCCCGCTCCCAGAAGCCGGAGTCCGAGTACAACCTGGAGTTAATCCGCCGTTTCCTGGCCGATCAGCAGGTAGCCGTAGTGGAGCCCCAGACGCCTTTTCTGCAGTTCGACCCCGCAACCCTGTTGCAGGTGCGGGAACAGTTGGCGCTCAGGCTCAAGCTCGATGCCAGCCGCCCCTGGCTGATGGTGCACGCCGGCAGCGGCGGCTCGGCCAACAACCTCTCCATCGAGCAGTATGCCCGCATCATCATCAAGCTCAATCAGGCCTGCCCCGAGCTGCAGTGCGTGCTGACCGCAGGTCCGGGCGAGGAGAAGATGGCCGAACAGCTGGCGGCCGAGCTGTTGGCCCACGGCGGCAACGGCTGGATCTACCGCTCCAGCGATGGTCTGCCGATGTTCTGTCAGGTGCTCGCCAACGCGGCGTTGTTCGTGGCGGGCAGTACCGGGCCGCTCCACATCGCCGGCGCGCTGGATGTGCCGACCATAGGCTTCTTCCCGATGCGCCGCTCTGCTACCCCGCTGCGCTGGAAGCCCCTCAACAGCGAAGGTCGTCACCTTGCCTTCAGCCCGCCAGAGGATAGCGACCACCCGGAGGATATGAGCCAGCTCGATCCCAAGGCCATGGTGCCGGAGATGGCCCGCTGGGCGGCGCCCTTCTGGCAGAAGTAAGGTATCCAGCAATGCAAACAGGGCCCCGCGGGGCCCTGTTTCGTATGGCCGTTATTCCGGCTGCTGTGGCTGCTGGCGCACCCAGAGGTCGGCGTATTTGACGAAGGTGGAGTGGGCGGAGAGGATCGCCAGCAGCAGCCCCTGCTTGCCATCGAGGAAACCGGCTTTTAGCAGGTACATCTTGAGGAAGCAGCCGACGGCGTGGAGCAGCCCCTGACTGAGGGAGCCCTTTTTGCCGCGAGCTGTGCGCTGATCGGCCCAGGCACGGGCATAACCGGCGGATTTCACCAGATAGTGCTCCAGATCCCGATAGGTGAAGTGGAGCAGGTCGCCATGGAGATTGACGATCTTCATGTTGGCCCGCACTTCCACCTTCTCGTGTACCAGCGCTTCGTTGTAGCTGGTGAGTGCCTTGGGATAGAGGCGCAGCACCCGATCCGGATACCAGCCGCTGTGGCGGATAAAACGGCCAAACACCCAGGAGAGGCGCGGGATCGAGTAGATGGTATCGCTGGCTGGATTGGTCATCACCTTGGCGATAGCGGTTTTCAGCTCAGGGGTGAGCCGCTCGTCGGCATCCAGCCACAACACCCAGTCGGATTGCACATGGGACTGCGCCAGTCGGCGCTGCTTGCCAAAGCCAGGCCACTTCTGGTTGACGAAGAAGCGGGCGCCAAACTCGGCGGCAATGGCCGGTGTCTCGTCCTGGCTGCCGGAGTCCAGAATGACGATCTCGTCCACCAGTCCGTCGAGGGAGGCGAGGCACTTGCGCAGGTTGTCGGCTTCATTCTTGACGATCAGAACGGCAGCCAGAGTCGGTTTTTTCACAAAATTGGGCTCATGGTTATTGCCCGGCTGGTGGGGCGAATGGGTATTGATGGGCCATTCTAACGGAAAAATGGGCCAAAGAGAGAGCCGCCATTGCCCGTTTCTGCCTGCTGTTTTCCTGTCTCGCTGGCGTTTCATCTCGCTCGGCAGGAAGAAGGCCGTCGCTGGAAAAATGAGGCGGCGGCAGCGCCAAGCAAGGATCTTCTGTTATTTATCCGACCATTGCATGGGACGCGTAATCTCGCGGGGTGGGCAGAAGGTCACCGCTGAAAAAATGAGGCGGATGGGGGGATGAGCGAGGATCTTCTGTTATTTATCCAGTCATTCTTGGGGCATAATCTCGCCCAGTGATGATTAACAGTCGGGCCTGTCCCGAGAGAAGACGCGTGATGAAAATATTGGTGATCGGCCCCTCCTGGGTCGGCGACATGGTGATGTCCCAGAGTCTCTACAAGGCGATCAAGGCCAACCACCCGGAGTGTGAGCTGCACGTGATGGCGCCATCCTGGTGCTGCGCCCTGCTGGAGCGGATGCCGGAGGTGGACAAGGCGATCACCATGCCCCTTGGCCACGGTGACTTCAAACTGGTGGCGCGCCGCCGCCTCGGCAAGCAGCTGGCGGCCGAGAAGTACGATCAGGCCATCGTCCAGCCCAACTCCATGAAGTCGGCGCTGATCCCCTGGTTTGCCCGCATTCCGGTGCGTACTGGCTGGAAGGGCGAGAGCCGCTACGGTCTGCTCAACGATCTGCGCAGCAACAAGTCTGCCTTCCCGCTGATGGTGGAGGGCTATCTGGCGCTCGCCTATCCCAAGGCGCAGATGAAGAGCCGGGCCGATATCCCGACCATTCCGCACCCGGCACTCCACGTTGATCTGATCAATCAGAGCAAGGCGCTGGAGCGACTGGGGCTGGATCGCGCCCGCCCGGTGCTGGTGCTCTGCCCCGGTGCCGAGTTTGGCCCGGCCAAACGCTGGCCGGAGGGGCACTACGCCGTGGTGGCCCAGCAGCATCTGGACGAAGGGTGGCAGGTGTGGATCTTCGGCTCCAACAAGGATCTGCCGGTCGGCAACACCATCCGGGATCGGGTCAATCTGCTGACCCGCCCCAACTGCCACGTGCTGGCGGGCAAGACCAGCCTGCACGAGGCGATCGATCTGATGGCGCTGGCCAGCCGGGTCATCTCCAACGACTCCGGCCTGATGCACATCGCCGCCGCCCTCAACCGGCCACTGGTCGGCGTTTATGGCTCCACCTCGCCGCTCTACACCCCGCCGCTGGCGGATCGGGTCGAGATCGTCCACACCGACATCGAGTGTCGCCCCTGCTTCAAGCGCACCTGCAAGTTCGGCCATCTCAAGTGCCTGATCGACTTGCCGCCGGAGCAGGTGGTCGATGCCTGCAAGAAGCTGGAGCAGAGCCAGTAAGATGCCCTACCGTCTGCTCTACAACCTGCTGATCCATCTGGGATTGCCGCTGGCGCTGCTGGCGCTCTACAAGCCGAAAAAGGGTAAGCCCGGCTTTGGCGAGCGCTGGGCCGAGCATCTCGGCCGACTGCCTGCCACCGGACAGGATGCGCCGCTCTGGATCCATGCGGTGAGCGTGGGGGAGACGCTGGCCATCACGCCGCTCATTCGTGCCCTCAAGGCCGAGCGGCCCGATCTGCCGATCCTGCTCACCACCACCACTCGCACCGGCGCCGAGCAGGCCGCCAAGCTGGGGGAGCTGGTGGTGCATCGCTACGCGCCGCTCGACTACCCCTGGGCGGTGGCGGCCTTTCTCGACACCTTCAAGCCGCGCGCGCTCTGGGTGATGGAGACCGAGCTGTGGCCGAACTGGCTGGCCGCCTGCGAGGCGCACCATCTGCCGGTGACCATCATCAATGCCCGTCTTTCCGAGCGATCCTGCCAGCGTTATGCCCGCTTCCACGGCGCCTTCGACGCCCTGAGCCGACCGCTGACCCATCTGCTCTGTCAGCATCAGGATGACGCCGACCGCTTCGCTCGCCTCGGCATTGATCGTTCGCGGCTGGCGGTGACTGGCTCCATCAAGTTCGATATCCAGTTTGGTGACGAGGTGCAGGCCAAAGGTCGCGCCCTGCGCCAGCAGCTGGGTGCTGAGCGACCAGTCTGGATCGCCGCCAGCACCCATCTGGGTGAAGACGAGCAGGTGCTGGCCGCCTTCGATCTGCTGCTCAAACGCCATCCCGCTGCGCTGCTGATCCTGGTGCCGCGTCATCCCGAGCGGTTCGATCGGGTGGCCGAGCTGTGTGCCCCTTACGGCTGCGTGCGGCGCACCAGTCATGCTGCGGTGAGTGCCGAGGATAAGGTCTATCTCGGCGATACCATGGGCGAGCTGCCGCTGATGCTGGCGGCGGCCGATGTGGCCTTCGTTGGTGGCAGTCTGGTGAAGATCGGCGGCCACAACCTGCTGGAGCCGGCGGCGCTCGGCAAGCCCTGCCTGACCGGCCCCGCCTACTTCAACTTCAGCGATATCACCTGCCAGTTGGTGGCTCAGGGGGGCGCCGCCATCGTGGCCGATGCCGCCGAGCTGGGCGAGCAGGTGAGCCAGCTGTTTACCGACGGGAATGCCCACCGCGAGATGGGGGAGCAGGCCCGTGCCGTGGTGCTGCGCAATCAGGGGGCGCTGGCGCGTACCCTCTCGCATTGCCTCGCTGCGCTGGAAAACGACTGATTCCCGGCTATTCAAACCCGGCCATTCCTTATCGATGGCCAGCCATAAAAAAACGGAGCGCGATGCGCTCCGTTTTTTTGTTGGCGATGGCCGGGATTAGCGAACGATCAGCCCCAGCAGGATGCCCAGCACCCCGAAGTCGGAGTCGCTGAAGGTGGTGTTGGCAAAGCCGAGGTCGCCCAGCACCGGCAGCAGGAACACCGGCAGAATGGTGAGCAGCAGCAGGCCGTTGGCGAAGGAGCCCAGAATGGCGCCACGACGGCCACCGGTGGCGTTGCCGAACACCCCGGCGGCGGCGCCGACGAAGAAGTGCGGTACCACGCCCGGGATGATGACGGTCAGCCCCATCACGTAGAGCAGCGCCATCCCCACCAGACCGGCGGCAAAGCTCGACAGGAAGCCGATCAGCACGGCGTTGGGGGCGTAAGGGAAGACGATGGGGCAGTCGAGCGCCGGTTTGGCGTTCGGTACCGGTTTGTCGGAGATCCCTTTGAAGGCCGGTACGATCTCGGCGATGACCATCCGCACACCCTGCAGGATGACGTAGACGCCAGCTGCGAAGGTGATGGACTGCATCAGGGAGAACATCAGCCAGTGTTTGCCCTTGGCAACGCTGGTCACAAACTCGGGACCCGCGAAGGCGGCGGTCACCAGGAAGATGATGCCCATGGTGAAGGAGATGGCCACTGGGGTGTCGCGCAGGAACAGCAGGCTCTTGGGTACCTGCACATCTTCACAGCTGTGGGCCTTGTTGCCGAATTTGGCGCCGATCAGGGCGGAGAGCACGTAGGAGCAGGTGGAGAAGTGGCCCAGTGCCACATCATCGGAGCCGGTGATCTGTCTCATGAACGGCTGGGCAATCGCCGGGAAGAAGACCATGGCTACGCCAACCACCAGGCTGCCGACCGCGATGAGCGAAATGCCGCTCATGCCACCGGCAGAGAGGATTACCGCCACCATCATCGACATGAAGAGGGTGTGGTGGCCGGTCAGGAAGATGAATTTCCACGGGGTCAGACGGGCGATCAGGATGTTCACCAGCATGGCGAAGAACATGATCATCGCCATCTCTTTGCCAAACGAGGTTTGGGCGATGGAGACGATGGCCTCGTTGTTGGGCACCACGCCCTTGATGCCGAAGGCGTGCTGGAAGATGACGGCGAAGTCACCCAGCGAGTTGATCACCAGGGTGGCACCGGCCCCCAGAATGACAAAACCCATGATGGTCTTGACCGTGCCCTTGATGCACTCGGTCACCGGTTTTTTCTGGGCTATCAGGCCAATAAGTGCAATCAGGCCAACCAGTACGGCGGGCTCTGACAGCACGTCAAACATCAGAAAATTGAAAAATTCCATGGTCAGCTCCTGGCAATGGAAGATGCGGCCCGCAGGCCGCATGGAGGATGCTTAGAGGGCGCCCAGTTCGCGCAGGGCGGTGGAGAGCTGCTCTTTCATGGCGACCTTGTCGACCATGTTGGCGAGAGTCACCAGTCGGCCATTGACGCCCATGGATTGCAGTTGCTCGGCGATGTCGCGAGTGGCGACAAAGATCTCGGCGGTTTCGCTGCCGGCGGAGGCCAGATCGCGGTGATCCACTTCGGCCGTGACTGCCAGCTCTTTCAGGATGCTCTTGATGCTCATTTCCATCATCAGGCTGGTGCCCAGACCGTGACCGCATACAACCAGAATTTTCATCGTCTCTTCCTTTGTCAGGTGCGCCTTGGCGCAGATCAGTAGCGCGCCAGAATGCGCAAGATGTCGTCTTTGGTGTCGGCCGCAATGATGGCCGCCACGTCCTCTTCATTCATAAACAGCTCGGCCAGCTGGGCGATGGTCTCCACATGGGAGTTGCTGTCGCTGGCTGCCAGGGTCACCAATAGCTGGACCGGGTCGTTGCCTTCGGAATCAAAGTTGACCCCCTGCTTGATGACGGTCAGCCCCAGACCCAGCCGGTTGACCCCATCCTCGGGGCGAGCGTGGGGCATCGCCAGACCGGGGCCCAGTACGTAGTAGGGGCCGAGCTCTTCGTGGGAGCGAAACAGCGCCGCCACATAGGAGGGTTCGATGGTGCCATTGGCCAGCAGGGGCGCCGTTGCCAGCTCGATGGCGTGGCGCCAGTCGCGAGCGGCAGGTTCGATGCGGATGACATCCTCGGTCAGCAGTTGAGTCAGCATGGTGGTGATCCGGCTAGTTAAGATGGGGCCAATCTAACGATCTTGTCGCCGGGAAACTGTGAGGGTGATCGCGAAAGTTAGCGCTATCAGATAGCGCTAACATGAAACTGTGATAGCGCTATCACTTCATCCATTAACGGGAGTCATCTTGCCCCCGTGATCCGGGAAAGAGGGTAGAATCGGCCCTGAGCAAATAGTCAGTGCCGCACTTTTGCCTTAAAGTGGGCAGCCGCAAGTCAAGGATGGGATGGATGTCAGAAGCAAAGAAGCGCCGTAGCACGGGTCGGGTGACCCTCAATGATGTGGCTCAGCTGGCCGGGGTGGGAGCCATGACGGTCTCCCGCGCCCTGCGTACCCCCGAGATGGTCTCCGACAAGATGCGCGAGCGTATCGACGCTGCGGTGGAAGAGCTCGGCTACATTCCCAACCGGGCGGCTGGGGCGCTGGCGTCTGCTACCTCCCAGACCATCGTAGTGATCGTCCCCAGTCTGGCGGAAGCGGGTTGTGGCGAGATGATCGCCGGTCTGCAGCAGACCCTGCTCGATGAGGGCTACCAGATCATGTTGGGGGATGCCCAGCACCTGAGGCAGCAGGAAGAGAGCCTGCTGACCAGCTTCCTGCAGCACAATCCGGCGGCGGTGGTGCTGTTTGGCGGCGATCTCGGCGAGACGATCCGGGCCCGCTTGAAAGCTTCTCGTCTGCCGGTGGTGGAAGTGGGGGCCATGGCCCGCAGCCCTATCGACATGAATGTGGGGGTTTCCAATTTCGATGCCGGTTATCAGCTGACCCGTCACCTGATTGAGCGGGGTTATCGCAATATCGGTTTTCTCTGTGCCCGTCAGGAGCAGTGGATGCTGCAACAGCGGATGCAGGGCTGGCAGAAGGCGCTGCTCGACAATTACCTCTCCCCCGATGCCATCATCAACACCTCGGAGCGGCCCAGCTTCAGCACTGGCGCCACCATGCTGGGGGAGTTTCTGCTGCGCTGGCCCGAGCTGGATGCGCTGATCTGCGTTAACGACGAGCTGGCGGCGGGCGTGCTGTTCGAGTGCCAGCGGCGCCATCTCGCTGTGCCCGGCAAGCTGGCCATCGCCGGATTCGACGATCTGGATGTGGCGCGCGCCTGTTATCCAACCCTCACTTCGGTCAAGATCCCCTATCGCAAAATGGGGCAGGAGGCCGCCGAGCTGATCCTGCGCCAGCTGGCCGGGGAGTCCGTGAGCGGTACTGCTCTGGCTCTCGATTTTCAGCTGCAAAAGCGCCAAAGCAGCTGACCCCCATTTCACACGTCATCAAAGAGGCAACCATGTTCAAGGCTCTGTTACTGGAAAACCAAGACGGCAAGACTGTTCCAACCCTGACCCGGCTGGCCGAGAGCCAGTTGCCGGAAGGTGAAGTGCGGGTGGCGGTCGCCTACAGCTCCATCAACTACAAGGATGGGCTGGCCATCACCGGCAAGGGCAAGATAGTGCGCCAGTGGCCGCTGGTGCCCGGTATCGACTTCGCCGGTACCGTGCTCGAATCTGCCGACAGCCGTTATCAGCCTGGCGACAAGGTGGTGCTGACCGGCTGGGGTGTGGGGGAAGGGCATTGGGGTGGCATGGCCGAACAGGCGCGGGTCAAGGGGGACTGGCTGGTGCCGCTGCCCGCTGGGCTGGATGAGCGGCAGGCCATGTGCATCGGCACCGCTGGTCTCACCGCCATGCTCTGCGTGCTGGCGCTGGAAGAGGCGGGCATTACTCCCGAAAGCGGCGAGGTGCTGGTCACCGGCGCGGCGGGCGGTGTGGGTTCCACCTCGGTTGCGCTGCTGGCAGCCCTTGGCTATCAGGTCGCGGCGCTGACCGGTCGTCCCGAAGAGCAGGGCGCCATGCTGACCGAGCTGGGTGCCAGTCGCATCGTGCCACGCAGTGAACTGCTGGTGCCCGCCAAACCGCTGGAGAAGCAGCTGTGGGCCGCTGCCATCGACACCGTTGGTAGTCAGGTGCTGGCCAAGTTGCTGGCCCAGATGAACTATGGCGGCGCCGTGGCGGCCTGCGGGCTGGCGGGCGGCTTCGATCTGCCGACCAGCGTGATGCCCTTCATCCTGCGCAACGTGCGCCTGCAGGGGGTCGATTCGGTGCTGTGCCCGTTTGAACGTCGTCAACTGGCGTGGCAGCGACTGGCGCAGGATCTGCCCGCCAGCTTCTTCGCACAGGCTGTCACCGAGATTGGGCTGGAGCAGGTGGTCGCGGCCGCCGAGGCCATTACCCTGGGTCAGATTGCCGGCCGCACCCTGGTCAAACTTTGATCTCACCTTGACTGGCGAGCCCGACATTTCCGGATAAAATTGGAGTGCGGGTGAACTATCCAAGGAGAGTGAAGATGGGTGGACACAAGCCGGATTACGACTCCTCTGATGACGAGTGGGATCCGGAATCCTGGGAAGAAGAGCTGGATCAATGGGAAGATGAAAGCTGGCAGGATGATGACACTTTCGATGACCAGTGAACCACAGCATTAAATGAACAGGCGGGCTTTGGCCCGCCTGATTTTTTTGCCGCGCTCACAAGGTTGACTGTTCGCCCTTGGTCAGTGCCGGGCCGCTGGGTAGAATGAACTGCCCAAATGACACTCAAGGATGACTATGCGACTCACCATCATACTGTTGGCTGCCCTGCTGGGTGGCTGCGTCTCGAACGATGATCCCTGCGAGAAGGTGTGGAGCGAGGTGGGGGAGGCGGATGGCAAACTGGGCTTCACCAGTGAGCGGATCGAGTTTCATCAGGATCAGTGTGGCAAGAAGGTGGATGCCGAGCTATGGGAGCAGGGACGCCAGAAGGGGCTGGCCTGGTATTGCCGCCCTGAGCATCTCTATCTGGCTGGCCGCTCCGGCAGTGAATATCGCGGTGTCTGCCCCAACGATACCCAGGCGCGCAGATTATTCGATCAGGGGCGTCACGGCTGGACTGATCAATAACGCCCTGGTTGAGAGGGGGCTACTCCTCTTTCAAGCGCAGCGGCTGGCAGAGATAACCCTTGTCATTGGCACTGCGGGCACACTTGCCGCAGACAAACTTGGGTTTGCGCACTATCTTGCGCAACGCCTTGAGATCGGTGGGGATCTCGTGACGGCGCCACTCACACAGGGTTTTACTGCCCATAACGACTACCTCTACGACTCGATGGGCGTATTGTAATCGATTTTCATTTCGAATAAACCGGCGAAGCTCGCTTATTGGCCGATATGCCAATAAGCGACTGTTTCGGGAGGGATTACTGGTAGAGGAACTTGGTGAAGATGAGCTCGCGCACCGCTTTCTTGCCGGTCTCTTTCACCAGCAGCTCGTTGACCTTGGTCTCGCACTCCTTGCGCAGCTCTTCGCGGCTGACCAGAGATTTGATCTGATCGGCGCTCTTGCTGCCCATCAGGCGGATGATGGTGTCGCGGATCAGCGGGTCATGCTGCTCCAGCAGCTTGAGATCGGCTTCGTTCTCCGCCATCAGCTCCACTGTGACCCGGATATAGCCGAGGGTTTTGCCATCGCTCAGGTAGTTGGTGATGATGTCGGGATCGAGCGCGTGGTAGGAGAAGCCCGGCTTGGCGGCCGCTGCGGCCTCTCCCTCTGCGGGCGGCTCCTCTCCCCCGGATGCGGATACCTGAAGCGCGCCGCAACTCAGTAACAACACCAGCAGAATTTTGAAGATCTTCATATAGATGGCTCATCAGCAAGAGATACCCCATTTTTGATGCTGCCATCGGGGCCGTCAAGCACGGATGTTCTTACATTTCGCTATTGATTTACGGATAATAAACCGGATTTTAACCTGAACACGGAAATCTCTGGATGGTGAAGCTGTGAAGTCCGAGTTGACTGTTCCCCTCACGCCATTAAGCGGCTGGTTGGCCCCTGAATGTTGCGAGTTGCCCGCCAGCTTGCGCCCCTGGCTGCTGGAGCCTGGCTCCATGACCCGGCGCCTGCGCCAGCACAATCGCCACTTCTCGGTGGCGTGGCTGGGCAATCACCCGGTCGCCCTCACTGCCGATGAGCAGTGGCTGGTGGATTCGGCTTCGCCGGTCGGCACCTGCCGCGAAGTGATCCTGCACGGGGATAGGGGGCCCGCGGTGCTGGGTTGGACCCTGCTTGCCGATGGCGCGCTGCAAGGGAGCGGCATTGCCGAGCTTGGCGAGCAGCCGCTGGGTGAGCGGATATTTGGCCATGAGCCTGCCCGCCGCGATCACCTGCAACTGGCGCGCTTCGAGATTGCCGCCAATCCCCGCTGCCCAACAGCCATCGTCTGGGGGCGTCGTTCCCGTCTGTTTCTGGGGCAATGGCCACTGCTGGTGCACGAGCTGTTTCTGCCCTCTCTCGTCTGTGACAAGGAGCTGGAGTGAATTTGTTAACCAAGGAGCGGGGACTTGCCTACATGCAGTTGGCCCGCGTCGATAAACCTATAGGCACTCTGCTGCTGCTGTGGCCAACCCTGTGGGCGCTCTGGCTGGCGGCCGGTGGCCTGCCCAATCTCTGGGTGCTGACCGTGTTTGTGGTCGGAGTCTTTCTGATGCGCTCGGCTGGGTGCGTTATCAACGACTATGCGGATCGCAACTTTGACGGCCACGTCAAACGCACTGCTGGTCGGCCCTTGCCCACGGGCAGGGTCAAGCCGTGGGAGGTACTGGCGCTCTTTTTCGTGCTGGCGATCATCTCGTTTGCTCTGGTGCTGACCATGAATCCGCTCACCATCAGCCTGTCGTTTGTCGGCTTGCTGCTGGCGGTGAGCTACCCCTTCATGAAGCGTTTTATCTCCAACCCCCAGCTGGTGCTCGGAATGGCCTTCTCCTGGTCGATCCCGATGGCCTATGCGGCGCAGGCGGATGCCCTGCCGCTGGTGGCCTGGCTACTCTTCTTCGCCAACCTGCTGTGGACCGTGGCTTACGACACCCAGTACGCCATGGTGGATCGGGATGACGACCTCAAGCTCGGCCTCAAGTCCAGCGCCATTCTGTTTGGTCGTCATGACAAGCGGATCATCGGGGCGTTGCAGCTTTCGGCGCTGCTGCTGCTGTTGGCTGTGGGGCATCTGATGCTGTTGGGTGGTTGGTATTACTGGGGATTGCTGGGGGCGGCGGTGCTGTTTGTCTATCAGCAGCGGCTTATTCGCGAGCGGCAGCGGGACGCCTGCTTCCAGGCGTTTCTCAATAACAACTATGTGGGGGCGCTGGTGTTTGCCGGTCTGGTGCTTGACTACCTGCTGGCGTGATAACGTACTGAGTCACGCGGAATAAAAAAGAGGGTCGCGTGTTGGGGTGCTGTTGTTTGCCGGTCTGGTGCTCGGCTACACACTGCTGACGCGATAGCGCCCTGAGTAAAACTGAATGAAAAAAGAAGGCCGCATGATGCGGCCTTCTTTGTTTGCGTTGCAGGTCAGAGCTGGTTGCCTGCCTGAATGGTGCGGCGGATCTTGTTGCTCAGCAGCGGCACTATGTTGTCGGCCAGCGCCTGGAAGCGGCCCAGATCCGGCTTGCACTCGGGGGAGAGGTAGCCCTCTTTGCGCAGGGTGTGGATCAGGGTGCTGAACAGCTTCTGGTCGAAGAACTCGGGGGCGTTGATGCCGTGCAGGGTGCCGAGGCGCTCTGCCATCATCAGGCCGTCGGCTTCCAGCTGCTCCGCCTCGATACGGGGCTGGGCCAGTACCCGGGTCAGCACGATGGCGTAGCGTTGCAGGGTTTCCTGAATACTTTCTGCCAGCAGCAGCAGACGCATCTGGTTGCCCGGATTAACCCAGTAACCGCCATCGCGCAGCTCAATCAGTTGCTGGGCCTGCAGGGCATCGAGCAGGCTCTCTACCACCGCCGGCAGATCTTCTTCCTCATAATGAAGGAACAGTTCTGTCTTTAGCAGCGGATAGATGTCGATGCAGCGGGCCACGATCTCGCTGTGGGAGATCCCCTCGCAACGCTCGATCAGCGCCGCCACCAGGGATGGCATGGCGAACAGGTGCAAGATGTTGTTGCGGTAGTAGGTCAGCAGGATCGCCTGATAGCGGTCCAGACTGATGATCTGCCCCAGCTTGTCCTCGCTCACCTCGAACTTGTTGAGCTCCATCGCCTGATCCAGCAGGGTCTTGGCATCCTCATCCGGAATGGTGCTCTGCGGGCTGTAGGGCACCTGCTTGAGCAGATCCAGATAGGTGTTGAGCTGGGCCTGCAGCTCGTCGCGGGTCAGGGCATGACGCTCGGCGGCCAGCAGTGCCAGCGCACTCAGGGTCAGGCCGTTGACGGCGGCGGCGGCATTGATGCGAGTCATCAATAACTCGGCCAGATTGTTGACTGTGCCCGCCATCCACTCAGGGCGATCCTCTTCGCCGATATGGGATTTCCACTCCGGGACGTGTTCACTGAGGTAACTGTTGAGGGTCAATGGCTCACCGAAGTTGACGAAGCCACGGCCGTAGTTACGCAGCTTGCGCAGAATGCCGAGCACCTGCAGGAAGCTCTCCTTCTCCTTGCGGCTGCCCTTGAGTTCGTTGTGGTAGGTGTTCACCTCCATCACGTGCTCGTAGCCCAGATAGACCGGCACCAGGGTGACCGGCCTGTCCAGCCCGCGCATCATCGCCTGCAGGGTCATCGCCAGCATGCCGGTCTTGGGCGGCAGCAGACGGCCGGTCCGGGAGCGGCCCCCTTCGGTGAAGAACTCCACCGAGTAACCCTTGGCAAACAGCAGGTTGAGGTATTCACGAAATACGGTGCTGTAGAGCGGATTGCCCTTGAAGGTGCGGCGAATGAAGAAGGCACCGCCGTGGCGGAAGATCGGGCCTGCTGGCCAGAAGTTGAGGTTGATGCCTGCCGCGATATGGGGCGGCACCATCCCCTGGTGGTAGATGACGTAGGAAAGTAGCAGGTAGTCCATGTGGCTGCGATGGCAGGGAACGTAGACAATCTCGTGCCCTTCCTGCGCCAGCTGGCGTACCTTCTCGGCACCATTGACCGACAAACCGCGATAGAGCTTGTTCCACAGCCAGCCGAGGAAGCTCTCGCCAAGGCGGATCAGCCGGTAGGAGAAATCGGAGGCAATCTCATCCATGTAGCCGTGGGCGCGTTTTTGCGCCTTCTCGAGGCTAATGTTCTCGCGCTGGGCTTCTTCTTCAATGGCTTGCTGGATCACCCCGGAGTCGAGCAGCTGTTTGAACAGCAGATTGCGGTTGGGCAGTTTCGGTCCGGTGGCGGCCAGTTGCTGGCGACTGAAGTGGGTGCGGGCCACGCGCGCTAGTTTGTGGGCGATGGCTTCATCGGTGCCGTGTTTGTCTGCCATGTGGCGCAAAGAGAGCGGCGGCGAGAAGCGCACCAGATTCTCGCGACCCTTGAGGATCACGATCAGCGCCTTCTTCAGCCGGTTTGGCGCCAGGCTGCTGATGATGTTGAGGCCGGAGGCATCTTCCCCTTCCCGACCCGGGGCGCGGCCCCAGAACAGAGTAACGGGCACCACCTGGATATCCAGCTCGGGATCCTGCTTGTGCAGATCCAGCAGCTGGTGGAATTCTTGCAAGAACGGCAGCGGCTTGCTGCGCTTGCCGAACAGGGGAGGCGGACGATCCAGACAGACGTAGCGCGGCAGCAGCTGGCCATTAAGCTCCAGCGGGGTGAAGGGGCCGGGCAGACCGAGATCCTCGCAGCACTGTTGCAAGGTCATCAGGTCGGTGATCGAACTGGTTTTCAGGGCATAGACAATGGGTCTGTCCGGGTCCAGATTGAGCTCGGTGATGGGATTTTCCGGCAAGCTCTTGTGATTGACCAAGCCACTGACCGGCCATTGCAAGATGGCTCTGGAAATCTTCTGTCCAAGGGACATGTGCGTCTGCTCTCCAAAAAAATGCGGCGTGAGCATAGCAAATCGGTAGCCCCTTGTCGCCGAGAGGTACGATGAGTCGGCTGAGCGAGATCAAAACAGTGATAAATGCGGGATGGGTTGCGACAAATGTCAGCTGTGCCTTGCCTTGGCTGGCACACTGTATATACTGCCAGTGTGCTGTATAAAAAAACAGGTGCCAATGCTATGAAACCCCTTACCCCCCGCCAGGCCGAAGTGCTGGAGCTGATCAAGGTAAACATGAGCGAGACCGGTATGCCGCCGACTCGTGCCGAGATTGCCCAGAAGCTTGGTTTTAAATCGGCCAATGCGGCCGAAGAACATCTGAAGGCCCTGGCCAAGAAAGGGGTCATCGAGATCATGCCGGGCACATCCCGCGGCATTCGCCTGTTGCTCGAAGAGGAAGAGGTACTGGCAGAGAGTGGCCTGCCGCTGATCGGCAAGGTGGCCGCCGGTGAACCCATTCTGGCTCAGGAGCATATCGAGAGCCATTATCAGGTGGATCCCGCCCTGTTCCATCCGCGGGCAGATTTTCTGCTGCGGGTACAGGGAATGAGCATGAAGAACATCGGCATTCTGGATGGTGACCTGCTGGCGGTGCACAAGACTCAGGATGTGCGTAATGGTCAGGTGGTGGTCGCCCGTCTCGATGAGGATGTCACCGTCAAGCGCTTCCAGCGCAAGGGCAGTCAGGTGTGGTTGTTGCCGGAGAACGAAGAGCTATCCCCCATCGAGGTGGATCTCTCCTGCCAGCAGCTCACTATCGAGGGGCTGGCGGTTGGAGTGATCCGCAACGCCGACTGGATGTAGTTCTTCCCTCCAACTGCGTTTGCCACACGGCCTCCTTCGGGAGGCCGTGCTGTTTCTGGCGCACTTTCCCTGTCATATCAAGCAGATCGTCGGCGGCGGCATTTTTGTCCTGCGCGACCGGTTACCAATCATCTATTTCAGATATATGCTCAGATCAGTGCCCTGTCGCCGAGACGGGGCTCGGCTCCTCATGGGGACAACGTCAATGAGCCGTTATGGGAGGGCCGGTAACAACGAGAATCGCGAAGTACACCTTCACGGGATATGAAGGGGGAGTGGAGAGATCCCGAGCCCTGTCGGGCAGAGGGGACCACTCGTAGAGTTGCAGCTAGTCGTGACGGGCCTGACGATCGCTCAGGCCGATGCAGCAATATGACCTGTCGGTCAAGGAGGACTGGTATGGCATCAAGATCGCCATGGGATTCAGAGGTGGTAGTTGTACCATCGGCATCGTCTATCACCCGTTGTGTCAAAGGTAGCCGGATGACCTGGTTTTATGGTCTCTGGTTACACCACAAGGGTTCACACTGGACACTCTGGTTGGGATGCCCGAAGGAGAAGGTGGTGCGCCTGGTGTTACTGTTCAAGCGGGGCCATGGCGATCGCCAGGGGGAAGAGGGCTTGCTGGCACCCGTCATTCCCATCGGCGTGCGGGCCATCGGCAAGATGTTGCAGCAGGGACGCAACGCTCGCCCCTGAGCAGAAGAGGCAAGCAGATGCACACCTAACCGGCACCCGAGGGGCCGGTTTTTTTATGGTCTGAACTGGCGATCAATTGTGCCAAATGGTCGGTTCCTGACTGTGCGAGACACAAGGTTGACCCACGTTGCTGGCTCGCTGGGGTACAATACCCCTCTTGTCCGGTCACTGCTGGCCATCTACCTCGAACTTAAAGGGTCTCTTGTGATGATGAAGCTCCGCTATCCCCTGCTTTTTCTACTGCTGACAGGCTGCCTGACCCTGGCGTTCTACGCCACCCAGCCTGAGCAGCCGCAACAGGCTGACTACTATCCTGCGGGGCGGGATATCAACGATTTCGCCTTTACCGATGCGGACAACAAGCCGTTCACCCCTGCCAACCTGAAGGGGCACTGGACCTTTCTGTTTATCGGCTACACCTTCTGCCCCGATATCTGCCCCACCACCCTGGCAGATATGCGCTCCGTGTATGACCAGCTGAAGAAGATGGCGTCCAACAGTCAGGTGGTGTTTATTTCGGCAGACCCCCAGCGCGATGACATACCCCGTCTCAAGACCTACACCGCCTTCTTCAATCCCGAGTTCAAGGCGGCTACCGCCCCCCACGACAAGCTGTTCCCGTTTGTGCGCAATCTGGGGCTGATCTACTCCATCGCCAATCAGGGGGAGAAGGATTACCTGATCGATCACTCCGCCTCCATCGTGCTCATCAATCCCAAGGGCAAGCTGCAGGGGGTGTTCCGCCCGCAGGTGGTGCCGGGTGAGGTGCCCCGGGTGCCGATGGCTACCATGTTGTCTGATTTTTCCCGCATGATGAAGCTGGCTGGCTACTGAAAATGACCCCGCCGGTTGCCCCATGGTGGCGTGATCCCTCTCGTCACCGTGCGGTCTTTGTTCTCGCCCTGCCCATGGTCTTCTCCAATATCTCCACTCCCTTGCTGGGGCTGGTGGACACCTGGGTGATCGGTCACCTCGGTCAGGCCTGGTTTCTGGGGGGCGTCTCGGTTGGCGCGACCCTCATCAATCTCATCTTCTGGCTACTCGGCTTTCTGCGGATGTCGACTACCGGGCTGACGGCGCAGGCCCACGGCGCTGCCAACGGCCGCGCCCAGCTCGATACTCTGCTGCGGGCGCTGGGGTTGGCCATTGCCCTCGGTTTGGCGCTGCTGTTGTTGCTCTTTCCCCTGTTACCCCGACTGATCGCCCTGAGTGGCGGCTCGGCAGAGGTGCAGCTCTATGCCAGCCACTATGTTGAGGTGCGGATCTGGAGCGCGCCGGCGGCGCTCTGCAATCTGGTGATCATGGGTTGGCTGCTGGGGATGCAGGATGCCCGCAGCCCCATGGTGATGCTGATCCTCACCAATCTGGTCAATATGGCGCTCGATGCCCTGTTTGTGCTGGGGCTCGGCTGGCAGGTGCGGGGTGTGGCGGCGGCCTCGGTGCTGGCGGACTACTGCGCGCTGGCCGCCGGGATCTGGCTGGTGCGTCGTCAGCTGCGGCAACTGGCGTCGACGGTGTGGCAGGATGGCTGGCAGCGCTGGCGACAGCTCGCCCCCATGGTGCGGCTGCTCGGCCTAAATCGCGATATCTTCCTGCGTTCCCTCTGTTTGCAGCTCTGCTTCGCCTTTATGACCCTGCAAGGGGCGCGGCTGGGGGATGTGGCGGTGGCCGCCAATGCGGTGTTGCTCAACTTCCTGATGCTCATCTCCTACGGGCTCGATGGCTTTGCCTACGCGGTGGAGGCCATGGTGGGGCGGGCCATCGGTCTGCGGGATCGGCAGAAACTGCGGGAGGCCATAGTGCTCAATCTGGGCTGGGCCGCGCTGATTGCGACCGCATTTACCTTGGGGTTCGCCCTGCTGGGTGGCTGGCTGGTGGGTCAGATTACTGACATTCCGGCGGTAGTGGCGGAGGCGAACCGCCACCTCCCCTGGCTGATCGCCATGCCGTTGCTGGCGGTCTGGTGCTTCCTGCTGGACGGGGTCTTTATCGGGGCGACCCGGGCGCGGGAGATGCGTAACAGCATGATGCTGGCCGCATTTGGCGGCTTCTTCCCGATCTGGTGGCTCTGTCAGTCGTGGGGGGTGGCCGCCTTGTGGGCGGCGATGGCGGCACTGATGGTGGGGCGCGGCCTGTCGCTGGGGGTCACCTGCTGGCGGTTGGAGCGTAGCGGGCAACTGCTCGACGCCCGCCACTGATCCGCGATGGCGCTTACATGGCGCCGTCGTAACCGAGCTGGCGCCAGCTCTCGTAGACGAATACCGACACGGCGTTAGAGAGATTCATGCTGCGGCTCTGGGGCACCATAGGGATGCGCAGCCGCTGCTCGAATGGCAGGCTCTCGATGATCTCGATGGGCAGGCCGCGACTCTCCGGGCCAAACAGCAGGGCGTCGCCAAGGGCATATTGGGCTGCCGAGTGCGCGGTGCGGCCCTTGGTGGTGCAGGCGAACACTCGCTTGGGCGCCACGGCTGCCAGAAAGGCTTCATAGCTTGGCCAGCGCTTCACCTCGGCAAACTCGTGATAGTCGAGTCCCGCCCGCTTCACCCGCTTGTCATCCCACTCAAATCCCAGCGGCTCGATCAGATGGAGCCGGTAACCGGTATTGGCGCAGAGCCGGATGATATTGCCGGTATTGGGCGGAATTTCAGGCTGGTAGAGGACGATATCGAGCATGACGAGTTCCTGCAAAGAGATGTAAAGCCAAGAAGGGGCGCCAGCATACCCAGCGCCCGTCCGGATGAAAAGGATCAGGCGATGGGCAAGCGGATGGTGATGGTCAGCCCGGTCGGATGATTGTTGCTGGCCGCAATGGTGCCGCCATGGCGCTGAATGGCCTCTGCGGCGATGGCCAAGCCGAGCCCGGTGCCGCCGGTCTTGGCGTTGCGAGCATCATCGACCCGGAAGAAGGGCTGGAACAGCAGCGCTTGTTGCTCGTCAGGCACCCCGGGACCGTCATCCCGAATGATCATCACCCACTCCAGCCCCTCCCGATACCAGTCTACCTTGATGAACTCGCGGGCATACTTGAGGGCGTTGCGCAGAGGGTTCTCCACCGCTCGCGCCAGCAGCTCGGGCCACATCTGGATTGACTCGGCAGGCAGCGGCTGCAATCTGAGCTGCTTGCCGCTCTGGTTCGCCTCGAACATGGCATCCTCAAGAATGGGTTCCAGCAGCGCTGCCAGCGGATGGATCACCGGCGCCTCTACATGCTGCTGCACCCGCGACAGATCCAGCAGATCGCCGATCAGCTTGTCCAGCCGTCCTATCTCCGATTCGATCCGTGCCAGTTCGGCGCTGTCCCCCTGCTTGCGGCGGATCAGCGCCTGCGCCAGCTGCATTCGGGTGAGGGGGCTGCGCAGCTCGTGGGAGATATCGGAAAGCAGCTGTTTCTGCTTCTGGATCATGCTCTTGAGCGTCTCCACCATGCGGCTGACGTTATCTGCAAGTTGGCCAATTTCGTCCCCCCGTCCCAGGTTGGGGATCTGCACCTCCAGATTACCGGCCGCCAGCTGGGAGACCGATTTTTGCAGCTGCAGGATAGGGCGGGTCAGCCGCCAAGCCAGCAGCAGGCAGAGCGGGGTACTGACCAGCATAGAGATGCCCAGAATGCGGATCGGGTGGTCCAGCACCTGAATGAACAGAAACAGGTAAGGGTTTTCGGCATTGAGGCCGAAATAGACGTGGTAGCTGTGACCGTGATGCTCCATCAGAAAGGGGCCGGCGATGGCCTTGCGATCCTCGTTGCCCAGCATGGGGTTGGCCGGGTCATCGGCATCCACCATGAAGCGCACCACGAACTTGCGGGGATGGGCGGTGGACTGGATCTGCCCCTTCTCATCACGGATGTAGACGTTATCCACCGGCAGCATGGCGATTTTGTCCATCACCCTGCTCAGGTCGAAATCCCGATCCGGCTCGGCGGCGTTGAGCAGGGCCTGCACGTTATTCTGCATCCGCGCTGCTTCATGGGTCGGCAACGGGATCTGGTTGCGGGGATCCAGGGTTGGCAGGCTGATCACGGCGGCCAGCATCACCAGCAGCATGAACCAGAACCAGAGGAAGATGTGGGTCGAAATGCTGTTGAGGGAGCGGGGGCTCTCTATTCTTGTTCTAGCCACAGGTAACCGCGCCCCCTTACGGTTTTGAAGCGGGGCTGGTCATCGGTACGATCTGGCAGCTTCTTGCGCAAATTACTCAGGTGCATGTCGATAGCGCGATCGAAGGGCTCCAGCTTTTTGCCCAGTACCTGTTCCGAGAGGTGGCTCTTGCTGACGATCTGGCCGGGGTTGCGCAGCAGGCACTCCAGCAGGCCGAACTCGGTGGCGGTCAACTCCAGCAGCTGTTCGCCGCAGCGAGCTTGTTGCAGACCAGGTTGCAGCACGATGTCCATAAAGTGAACTTCGTCGGAGGCGTTGCCACGCTGGGGTGGGGCGCTCTGGGTGCGGCGCAGGATGGCACGTACCCGGGCCAGCAGCTCCCGATCATCGAAAGGCTTGGCCAGATAGTCGTCAGCCCCCGCCTCCAGACCGTTGACCCGGTCCTGGCTGTCGCCGCGTGCAGTCAGCATCAACACCGGGGTGTCGTGGGTCTTGCGCAGCTTGGTCAGCATGGCAAAGCCGTTTAGTCTGGGCATCATCACATCCAGCAGTACCAGGTCAAAAGTCTGCTCGCTCAGCCGCAGCAGTCCCTCTTCACCATCCTCTGCGACCGTGACCTGAAATCCCTCCAGGGTCAGAATTTCGGTAAGCAACTGGGTCAATTCAAGGTCGTCATCAACGAGGAGTATTCTGTTCATCTGGAGTTATTCCGCAGATTTTCGCGCCAAACTGGCGTCGGGGTCAGGGTATAATAAGTTTTTCACCGTCATAGGAAAGCCGGTTTTGAGCCATCAACAATATTCCCGTTGGGTTACCTTTGCCAGTATGGCTGCGGTCGCCACTGCTACCGTGCTGATTATCGGCAAACTGATCGCCTGGTTGATGACTGACTCATCGACTCTGTTGGCGTCACTCACCGACTCCTTCATGGATGTCAGTGCCTCCATCATCAACCTGTTTGCCATCCGCTATGCGCTGGCCCCTGCCGATGACGAGCACCGCTTTGGTCACGGTAAGGCGGAGTCGCTGGCGGGGCTGATCCAGTCTGCGTTCATTTCGGGCTCGGCGCTGCTGCTGGTGATGCACGGCATCTCCTCTTTGCTCAACCAGGCTCCGATCCATCGACTGGAGGCGGGGTTGTGGGTCAGTGGCGGGTCTATCGTGCTGACGCTGCTGCTGGTCAGTTTTCAGGGTTTTGTCATCCGTAAGACCAACAGCGTGGCCATCAAGGCGGACATGCTGCACTACCGCTCAGATCTGCTGCTCAATGCCGGTGTCTTGCTGGCGCTGGTGTTGGCGGGGCAGGGTTGGTATTGGGCCGACGGCCTGTTTGCCATTCTGATCGGGCTGTTCCTGTTGTGGGGGGCGGGACACATCGGCTATGAGTCGGTGCAGGCGCTGCTCGATCGTCAGTTGCCAGCCGAAGAACAAGCGAGAATAATGGCCCTCTGCTGCGCCGTAGAAGGTGTGCATGGTGTGCATGATCTGCGTACCCGTCAATCCGGGCCGACTCGCTTCGTTCAGTTGCATCTGGAGCTTGATGATCAGATCCCGCTGGTCCAGGCCCATCAGATCGCCGATGAAGCCGAACTGGCGGTGCGCCAGGCATTCGAGCGGATGGATGTCATCATCCACATGGACCCCATCTCGGTGCTGACAAAAGAACAACAGAGCCCCCACCCCGAACAACAGTAGGCTGCAACATGGATGAACTGGTTGCCAAAACCTGGCAGAAAATTCAGCAAGAAGCACAGTGCATGGTGACCGAAGAGCCCATGCTGGCCAGCTTTTTCCACTCCACCATTCTCAATCACAAGAATCTGCGGTCGGCTCTCAGCTTCCAGCTGGCCAACAAGCTCGACAGTGCCACCATGCCGGCCATCGTCTTGCGCGAAGTGATCGAGCTGGCCTTGCACAGTGAGCCGCAACTGCTGGCAGCTGTTGCGGCTGACATCTGCGCCGTGCAGGAACGTGACCCGGCGGTCGATCTCTTCTCCACCCCGTTGCTCTATCTCAAGGGCTTCCATGCCCTGCAGGGCTATCGGGTTGCCAACTGGTTGTGGCGGCAAGGGCGGCGCTCGCTGGCCCTCTATCTGCAAAACCAGATCTCGGTGGTGTTCGGGGTGGATGTGCACCCGGCCGCCCGCATCGGCAAGGGGATCATGTTTGACCATGCCACCGGCATCGTGGTCGGGGAAACAGCGGTGATCGAAGATGATGTCTCGATCCTGCAGAGCGTGACCCTCGGCGGTACCGGCAAGGAGAGCGGTGATCGCCATCCCAAGATCCGCGAAGGGGTGATGATAGGGGCGGGCGCCAAGGTGCTCGGCAATATCGAAGTGGGCATGGGGGCCAAAATCGGCGCGGGCAGCGTGGTGATCAACCCGGTACCACCTCACACCACAGTAGCCGGGGTACCGGCCAAGATCGTTGGCCGCCCGGATTGCGACAAGCCTTCACTGGATATGGATCAGTGCCTCTGATCCCCTGACCGAGACAATTCGATGGCCAAGCGCTGGTCAGGTTACCTGATCCTGGGGATGTGGCTGCTCAACCTGCTTCATCTCTATCTGGGGTTATCCCCCTGGCCTGCCGCCATCGCAGCCTGGGGGGCGTCACTGCTCACCTGGCCATGGCTGGTGGGGGCCGCCAAACGGCAAGCGCTGGCCCTTTATGGTGCGGCCCTGTTGCTGCTCATTTTCTCCTGGTGGCGGGGGGCCAGCCTCGCTGCTGGCGACTGGCTGCTGCCCAACATCAATATGCTCACCATGTTTGCCGCAGTGAGCACCCTTAATCTCGCCACCTCCGGCCTGCTGACCGGCACTACCTCCTGGACCGGACGTAAGGGGCTGTGGAGCACCATGGCCAGCCTCAATTTGCTGGGGGCGGTGATCAATCTCTCGGTGCTGTTCATCATCGGCGATCGGCTGGAGCGCAACGGGACGCTGGAGCGGCGTCAGGTGATGGTGCTAAGCCGTATCTTCTGTGCCGCCGCCTTCTGGTCACCCTTCTTTGTTGCCATGGCGGTGGCGCTCACCTATGCCCCTGGCTTGCAGCTCTCCCATATTCTGCCGTTCGGGATCCTCGCTGCCTTGCTGGCGATGGGCTTGACCGCCTGGCAGGTGGAGCGGATCGGGGTGGCCGACTTTGCCGGTTATCCGCTGCGACTGCAGACGCTGGGCTTGCCGGTCACGCTGGCGTTGCTGGTGCTGCTGATCAAGCAGATTTGGCCCCAGCTTGGCATTCTGGCGGTGATTGCGCTGGTGGCCCCTTTATTGGCGTTGCTCTTTATGCCGAGGGTCGGGCGCAAGGCGGCCCTCAAGCGACAGGTGGTGGAGCGCTTTCCCGCCATCGGCGGTCAGCTGGTGCTGTTTCTGGGGGCCGGTTTGCTGGCGGCGGGCATTAACAGTGCGCTGTCAGTAGTCGAGTTTGATATGGGGCACGGTCTACCGCTGTTCAACCACTTTGGCTGGCTCGAAGCCTCCCTGACGCTGTTATTCATTTTGCTGGTGGCCATTGTCGGGGTTCATCCGCTGATCACTATTTCTGCCGTGGCACCGCTGCTCTGGCCGCTGTCGCCAGACCCCAGTCTGCTTGGCATGTGCTTCTTGCTGGGATGGGGGCTCGCCACCGGCACCAGTCCGCTCTCGGGCTCCAATCTCGCGTTGGCCTCCCGCTACAACTTGAGTGCTGCCCTGATCCTGCGTTGGAATCTGTGTTACGGGCTGATGATGTACGCTATCGCCAGCCTGTTGTTGGGGGCCTATAGCGCCTTGTATGGATGAGGTGGAATCGATACTGATCTCACCCTTGGCCAGCCTGTTGGCAGGGGGTTGTTTGCTGGTTATCAGGCTCTTGTATCGGATCGGGCGCAGGATGCGAGAAAAATAGACGCATATTTAGACAATACATCTTTGGAAGGCGCATTTTGCAGCGCACTGGCTTGTTTGTGCCAATGCGGTCGAGGTATGCTGGCTTCACGCGCTTGAATCGCCCTCTGTGGGGCATCGCAATTGAACAAACAGGTATGCATATGTCACTAGAAGTCCTTGAGCAACTCGAATCCAAAGTACAATCCGCCGTCGATAACATCTCCCTGCTGAAAATGGAGCTGGACGAGCTGAAAGAGCAGAATGGCAAGCTGCAAGACGAGAACCATCAGCTGCGCAACGAACATGTTGCATGGCAGGAGCGTCTGCGTGCCCTGCTGGGCAAAATGGAGCAGATGGGCGAAACCATCTAATTCATTGCCATCAGGCAGAATTGAAAACGGGCCGCTCCATGAGCGGCCCGTCTGTTTTTGGCGAGTTGGGGATTACAGCGCCAGTAGCTGCCGGACTGTTTTCTCGATGCCGTCTGCCGCTTCAACAATATTGCTGGCCAGCATGTAGGCGGGGGTGGAGATCACCTTGCGTTCCTGATCCACCACGAACTCGTTGACCGGGCAGTTCAGGTGACTGCCGCCCATCGCCTCGATGGCGTTGGCGGTCCCCTCGTCATGGCCGATGGTCGCCAGCGTTCCGGCGCCATAGATCAGCGGGATCATCGCCGGTGCAATGCAGATATAGGCGGCTGGCTTGTTGGCGTTGGCAAAACTTTGGCACGCTTTCAGCACATCGGGCTGGATTTGGCACTCGGCCCCCTTGATGGCGAAGTCGCACAGGTTCTTGGCGGCGCCAAAGCCACCGGGCACCAGCAGCGCGTCATAGTCGCGTGCATCTAACTCTGCCACATCACGGATCTGGCCACGGCAGATGCGGGCCGCTTCGACCAGCACATTGCGGCTCTCTCCCTCGCTCACTTCACCGGTCAGGTGGTTGATCACATGAAGCTGTGCTACGTTCGGTGCGAAGCACTGCACGGCTGCTCCCTGGCGGGCCAGCGCCAGTAGGCTGATGACGGCTTCATGAATTTCGGCCCCGTCAAAGACGCCACAGCCACTCAAAATCACGGCCACTTTTTTCATGGCAAACTCCTCGTTGTTGAAAATGTGAGCCAAGATAGATTGTTGTACTTTTGTATGGTTATCGCTCGCCATCCGCTGGTCAAGTCATCTCGCTGTGCTAGGATTGTTTCGTTTTGGATCCTGCCTTACCTACTCCCTTAAATCTTTTTCCACATTGATCGAGATCATTCTAACGGTGTTGCGGTCTATTTATTGGATTTCAACCTGTTGTTTTATATTGGCTTTTATATTTTTGTGCACAGCTTGATCACTGATGAACATCCAGGTGGCTATTTTTGAACACAGAGTTATCCACAGCCTTGGGCGTTTGAAGTGCCCGTTTATGGTGGTATTACGCCCCTTGGTGTGAAGGGGCCCCTGTGGCATCCTAGCGGCTATTTATCTTTGGCAGGACGATTTCATGGCCTCTAGCAATCCCCTTATTCTGGTCGACGGCTCCTCTTATCTGTACCGCGCTTTCTTTGCCTCCCAGCAGGCCGACCTGCGTACCTCGACCGGTTTGCCGAGCGGCGCCGTCCGTGTCATGGCCAACATGATGCGCAGCCTGCGCAAGCAATACCCTGACTGTCATGTGGCCGTGGTGTTTGATGCCAAGGGCAAGACCTTCCGCGACGATATCTATCCCGAATACAAGGCCAATCGCCCCAGCATGCCGGAAGACCTGCGCAGCCAGGTCGCTCCCATCCATCAGATGATCAAGGCGATGGGCTTCCCCTTTTTGATGATCGACGGGGTTGAGGCGGATGACGTGATCGGCACCCTGGCCCGTCAGGCGACCGAGAAGCAGCTGCCAGTGCTGATCAGTACCGGTGACAAGGACATGGCGCAGCTGGTTTCCGACCATGTCACCCTGATCGATACCATGAAAGATCTGAAGACCGATCGGGAAGGGGTGATCGAGAAGTTTGGCGTGCCGCCCGAGCTCATCATCGACTATCTGGCCCTGATGGGTGACAAGGTCGATAACATTCCCGGCATGACCGGTGTCGGTGAGAAGACCGCACTGGCACTGCTGCAGGGGATTGGCAGCATTGACGAGATTGCCGCCAACCTCGACAAGGTGGCCGCTCTTGGCTTTCGTGGCTCCAAGGCGTTTGCCGACAAGTTCCGTGAGCAGGAAGAGCAGGTTCGCCTCTCTTATACCTTGGCGACCATCAAGACCGATGTGGTGCTGGAGCAGGATCTGGAACAGCTGTTGCTCAAACCGGTCGACAAGGAGTCGTTGTTGGCGGTCTACCGCGAATATGAGCTGCGCAACCTGATCAAAGAGCTGGATTCCGGTGGCGAAGAGAGCGTCGGATCGGAAGAGGCAAGTAGCGAGGCGGCTGCTCCGGTTGCCGCCATCGAAACCGACTACCGCTGCATTCTGGACGAAGCCGAGTTTGACGGCTGGCTGGCCCAACTGCAGGCCGCGCCGCTGTTCGCCTTCGATACCGAAACCACCAGTCTCGACTATATGGAGGCGCGGATCGTCGGCGTCTCCTTCGCGGTTGAGCCGGGCAAAGCCGCTTATGTACCGTTTGGCCACGACTATCTCGGGGCGCCGGTACAGCTGAGCGAGGCTGTGGTGCTGGGCAAGCTCAAACCGCTACTGGAAAATCCGGCCCGTCTCAAGGTGGGGCAGAATCTCAAATACGATCGCAACGTGCTGCTCAACCACGACATCGACCTGCAAGGTATCGCCTACGACACCATGCTCGAATCCTACGTGCTTAACTCCACCGCCAGTCGCCACGACATGGATTCGCTGGCCAAGCGTTATCTCGGGGTCGAGACCACCTCCTTTGAAGATATCGCAGGCAAAGGGGTGAAACAGCTCACCTTCAACCAGATCGAGCTGGAGCAGGCCGCCCCCTATGCGGCGGAAGATGCCGATATCACTCTGCGTCTGCACCAGACCCTCTGGGGTCAGCTGGAAGCCGTGCCGGGCCTTGCCAGGGTATTCAACGAAATCGAGCTGCCGCTGCTGCCGGTATTGGCGCGGATGGAGTTGCTCGGCACTACCATAGATCCCAAGCTGCTGCATCAGCAGAGCCAGGAGATCGAACTGCGGCTGGCCGAGCTGGAGCGTCAGGCCCACGAGCTGGCAGGACAGGAGTTCAACCTCTCCTCGCCCAAGCAGCTGGGGGAGATCCTCTTCACCAAGCTGGGCTTGCCGATCATCAAAAAGACCCCCAAGGGAGCGCCGTCCACCGCAGAAGAGGTGCTGGCCGAGCTGGCGGAGACCTATGAACTGCCACGCCTGTTGATGGAGCATCGCGGCCTGGCCAAACTCAAGTCCACCTATACCGACAAGCTGCCGCTGATGATCAAGCCCCAGACCGGGCGGGTACATACCTCCTATCATCAGGCGGTAGCGGCCACGGGTCGTTTGTCATCATCTGATCCCAACCTGCAGAATATTCCGGTGCGTAACGAGCAGGGGCGCCGGATCCGTCAGGCATTCATCCCGAGCGCCGGTTACAAGCTGGTGGCGGCGGACTACTCCCAGATCGAGCTGCGCATCATGGCGCACCTCTCCGGTGATAAGGGGCTGCTGACCGCCTTTGCCGAGGGCAAGGACATTCACAAGGCGACGGCTGCCGAGGTATTCGGTGTAGCGCTCGATGCAGTCACCACCGACATGCGCCGCAGCGCCAAGGCGATCAACTTCGGCCTTATCTACGGCATGAGCGCTTTCGGTCTGGCCAAGCAGCTGGGGATCGGTCGCGCCGAAGCGCAGAAGTACATGGACCTCTACTTCGAACGCTACCCGGGGGTGCTGGAGTATATGGAGCGCACCCGCCAGCAGGCGGAAGCCCAGGGTTATGTCGAGACCCTGTTCGGTCGTCGCCTCTATCTGCCGGATATCAAGTCCCGCAACGCCGGTCTGCGCAAGGGCGCCGAGCGGGCCGCCATCAATGCTCCGATGCAAGGCACTGCCGCCGATATCATCAAGCGCGCCATGATCAACGTGGACAGTTGGATCCGCGGCATCGAGGATGAGTCGATCCGTATGCTGATGCAGGTACACGATGAACTGGTGTTCGAGATCCGCGCAGAGAAGCTGGAGGAGTACACCGCCATCATCAAGGAGAAGATGTCAGCGGCGGCCGATCTGCATGTGCCGCTGTTAGTCGAAGCGGGCTCCGGCGATAACTGGGATCAGGCCCACTGATCCACCATGTTCGGTTGCTATATATAGCTATATAAGAAGAGAAGCCCGGCACACTGCCGGGCTTCCTGTTTCTGCCCCGTCATCAAGCCTCTTGCAGATACTCATCCTTGAGCAGGACATAGTTGTCGGCCGAGGTTTTGAGAAAGGTAATTTCGGCGGGTTTGAGGGGGCGAGCCTGCTTGACGGGATTGCCTATATATAGAAAGCCCGATTCGAGTCGTTTGCCAGGTGGTACCAGCGAACCTGCGCCGATCATCACATCATCTTCGACCACTACCCCGTCCAGAATAATGGCCCCCATGCCGACCAGCACCCTATTGCCGATGGTGCAGCCGTGCAGCATCGCCTTGTGACCGACCGTGACATCTTCCCCGATCAGCAGCGGATAACCATCAGGGTTGCTGGCACTCTTGCGAGTCAGGTGCAGCACTGTGCCGTCCTGAATATTGCTGCGGGCGCCGATGTGGATATGATTCACGTCGCCCCGCGCCGCTACCATGGGCCAAATGCTGGCATCATCGGCCAGCTCGATATCACCCACCAGTGTGGCGCAGGGATCTATATATACCCGTTTGCCCAGTTGCGGGCGTTTTCCCTTGTAGGGTCTCAGTCGCAAGTCCATCTTGGCCTCCTTGTTTTCGGCCATTCTAGCAATCCAGAACCAGATTCTGTTGATAAGTTTGTATAAAAGCTGTGTGTTGATATGAATAACTAAAAAATCGCACTTTTTAGCAATTTAAAAGCTTTAAAGCCTTGCAAGCATGTCGAAGATCCCTATAATGCGCCCCTACCAGCACGGCGGAACACGCCGGACTGATGAGCTAGCTTCCTGGTGAAGTGGGCGCCGAAAGAAAAGCGAAAACAATCGCTTGACTCTCGAAGTGAGAAGCGTATTATACGCCTCCTCAGCGCGACAAGCGCAACGCTCTTTAACAATTTGAATCAAGCAATCTGTGTGGGCACTCACAGCATCGAGCATCAAAATTAATTTTTGATTTTCAATGTCTGGTGAAGTGACCAAGACGATTTCTTAGCAATAAGAAGTCGAACAGTTTATTTCAGCAATTCATTGAGCCGCTGAATGCTTGTTACTTCGGTAACAGCACGAAGCAAACCAAACTTAAATT
>NZ_CDBW01000034.1 GCF_000820145.1 Aeromonas sobria
CATCTTGTTGGTCGCAACACGCAGTGATGAGATTGGCCCACAGGATTGGCGTGCTATAGACCATGCCTTTACGCACGACAGGATCGACAGTCAGAAAGTCCCGTTCGTTATAAACCTGAACCCAGTCAGCAGGACAGCCATTGAAGATCCGTACGTCAGGGCGCTGTATCGAGCTGGGGGAAATGAATCCCAAACGAAAATGGTCAAATCCCATCTGCTGACAAAGTGAGCGGAGTAAGGTCACGATAGACTGCTCATCAGTAGCGGTACCGAACTCGGTGATCAACGTCAGTGCATCGGTGGTATTGAGGAAGTAGAACGGAGTAATGGTCAATCGTTCGGCTTAAAAGCGAGTAAACATACTAAATACTATCAACAATCAATCAGATAGCACAATATCCCATCAGCTGTTGATGCGGTCTCGTATAAGTCACGCATCGAACCAACAGCCTTCCCCTGGAGCTTGATGCCTTTTGATAGGCAAGCGATCGGTACGGGTAGGGTCAGGTATCGATGTTGCGTTGATGTCGGGCGACTAATTGACACCAGGGGCGGCAAAGCAGGTCTCGCCACGTGAGGGGGCGTTGAGGTTCTACTGCTGATGAGGTTGCTGATGCTCGTCAACCCAGCATGGGAAGATTTGTGTCCAACGGGGTACGAGATAGTTCCGTACCAGCCAACATCAGATGGCATAGTGAATGGCATATCAAAAATCGCACATAAATAAAAAGCCCAAGCAATTTAATTGCTTGGGCTTATCATATGACGGTGAGGGAGGGATTCGAACCCTCACTTTTGTATATCACAGCACAAATATAACCTTTACATTCAATGGCTTACGAAATTAACATCGTTCATAAAAGCAGCGCAATTGGCTCAAGCTATTGCCATGAGATTTTTACATCTTTTATAAAGAGAAATTCTGAAATGTCAAGCACATGCTTTCTGACAATCGGAATCATGTTATCGTTTCTTCTGAATGACGAATCAATTTACGTCCTCGCGAACTCCTACTTTGCGGTAACGCCGCGTGAAGGTGAAGGGGTGAATGCCGCATAAACCAAGTTTCCGCAGAGCACTTTCACCACCAAAAAACACCGCATACTAAAAATGCCACGCGGCATGAATCGCTCTGGAACGCCATGTTAGGTGCGTTCCGATTAATCCAATTTTGGATACTTGTGCAACACTTCGATAGTTCCTATTTGAGTAGGATCACAAGTATACTCTGACTCTCCAAGCCAGTCTGCGCTATGGCTGTTGGGAGCGCTTAAAATTGCCTCAGATGAAACATAAGCACTCAATAAAACACCACCAGATTCAGCAGAATTTAGACCACGAGCAAACATTTCTGCTACCTGTTTTTTCGGGGTCCAGCAAAAGCCGATTAAGCCTTGGTCATAAAGAAATAGACATTCGCCACGATAAAGCTGAAGGTCACTACCATCATATTTTGGCAATATGAGCTTTAACCAATTGAGTATCAATTTATCATCGCTAACATTTCGGCGAATATGCCCACCATTTACAATCCAAAGCATATGCATACTATCGATGTCAAAAGAAAATTGCTCAATATTTTCAACTGCATATTTTATTGCTGACACCCACATTTTACTCGAAACATCGCATACATATTCTCCACTCATGATAGTGGAGGCTAACTCTTGATAATTGATACTGAACTCCTTAATTACCAAAAAGCATCTAACGTTTGATTAAGGGGGGGCTTTAGCCCGTCCCAGTGAGCGCAGCGAACGATTTCAACCAGTTGTTATATTCTATTTCCAATCTTTAATGATTCGGTCCTTAAAGATTGCCGTTGAGGAGCCCTTGTGTAGATACTCAATTACGCCGACCAGCTCTTTTGAAAAATCAATATTTACGGGGTTGATGATTGGTTTTTGAATAAAAAAATCAACCTCATAAGAAAGCATTTTAAGTCTTAGTCCATTATTAATGAGATACGCTTCTTTAAAAGTCTCTGAGTGGGTTAAGTCGCCGTACTCTCCATTCGCTTCCGAAACCAATCTAGACGCTAAGTCATATAGTGAGTAAGTTTCTTTTTTTACAACGTCTTCAATGAAGATTTCATTATTCATGCCTGACAAAATCAATTGGGAGCTTGTGTTTATATTTGTATTTTCATTTGCCCAGCCCCCGTCTATTCGAGGCCGAAAATTGGTTATTCTTGGGCAGGGTAGAATCTGCATTTCAATGTTAACTTCTCTAATCAGTGGGTTTCCGTCCTTGTCTTCCCAGTCATCATCACGTTGCTTGCGGACAATTAGAAGGTCCATTCGGTTGGCCTTTGCCTTTGCCTCTGCGCCACTTTGGTAGCCTGTCTTGGTGGCGAATACTGGCTTTAAGTCTGGTATGTCGCGTATTTTACCAATAAGAGCATCAATTTTTTCAATTGAAACGCGTGAAGCGTAATCTTTGCATTCAATTACTGTTTTGTATGTTACGCCAGCTAGTTCGTACTCCCAGTACAGATCAAATTCGCGCTCAATCCCGAAGTTATCGAGTATTTTCTTATTTATCTCGATTTCGATGTTCTTTTGTTCGGAGAATTTCTCTGAGTCCAAAAGTGCTTACTGAAGGCTTTTAACGAATTGTTCGTAATCTTTTCCATCAGACATTCGTGATATCTCTGTGAATATAAACTTTACTTGTGGGGTTGCGAAGCAATTCCACACCAATTTTTGTTAAACTTCGATTACTGATTGTTGGGATTGTAGAATACATCTGATTTAGCAGCAGGTATTTTGAAATTTTCAAAACCTATTTCCTGACCCTTTTCTTTGCAAGTTAGATAAATTGGGTGGCGTTTATTTTCACCTATCTTCTCTACACATATATCTATATTTTTACCACTTGCATGATATTCGTAGTATAGAGGCATGTTGTCAGGCTTGTTAATTGGGTTGAATGTAAACAAAAGGTTTGTTCTATTAATTGTGTTTTTATTGGGTTTTACTTTCCCGTAATGGAAGTGATATCCAAAATTGTGGTTTTCAATATCAACTCCATTTTTAGTGTTAGGTATTTTTAGTAAATATTGAAGATTCATGATCTTTTTAGGTGGGACTAAAATAGACTGTTTTTCAAGCAAAATTACATCTGAATAAATAGGCGTTGCGCTAATGGTTTCATAAAAAGTTGGATAGATGTCACCAATATCAACGTTGTCATTAAATTCAAGGCTCAGTTCTTGATTGCTTACTAATCTTTCCGCGTGTGATTCTAGTTTAAGGATTAGATTAATATAATCATCATTGTCAAATAACTCATGTTGAAAGTAATATAAATCCCTATCAAGTAGTATATTGTGGTTGAGTGTGCGAATGGCTTGATATGCTGCTTTTATAAAACGATGAGTGTTATTAGATATGGTATTCATAATTCTTACCGTAGAAGATTAACGTTTCAATTAGGCGGACGAAAAAACGCCGCTTTTTGATGGTCCACTGGAATGATTGGTTATTCCAGCACAACACCTTCTAACTCTACGAACCAGAAGCCTCCATGCTGTATCCAAGAAAAAATATATTGGCGATTCAAGGAGATCTTGATAGGTATCTTGGTGCTGCCAACCTGTGTAGTTAGCACCACAGGACCAGCCATATTTCCGTTGGAAATATCATAGTCCCAGCACTTACTTTCTTTCTTCTTGGGATTAACGAAGCCTTCTCGATCGTTCATGACAAGAGCAATCCCCCTGTCTGCCTTTTTCTCTTCACAGTACCGTTCGAGGATGTGCAGGTCGTCGTAGACATCTTTCATGAAAATGTCAGTGGCCCCGCGATTGCCTCCGGACGCAGCTTTGGTTCGGTAGCACTTAACCTCAATGGCTATTCGGTGAGTTGTTTGGCCTTTTAGTCCAACCACCAAGAGGTCAATTTCTCTTGATTTCCCCTCAACAGTCACGCCAGTTTCCAATTCGACATGACTGCTCTCGTCAGCCTCCACTGTTACTAGTGGCAGTGTTTGGCTGAGTATATTGGCGTAGTGCAGTTGCATGGAAGCTTCCTTGTTGACTCCAATGAGTCCTGCGCCAACTTTCCGTGAAAATACGTCCCATGCAAATGATATTGCAGCTCTTAGCCTTTCTTCAAAATTTCCGCTCAGCAAATCCATTGATGACCTCATGAGAAATGACTCTTTAATAACTGGCGCATAGGTTGGCGTTGTTTTTGCGTCTTTTTATTTCGCAAAACGATGACAGCCGTTATGCGTCCAGTTGATTAACCTGTTATCTCTGGCTGTATCTACGTGAGTACTTAATAAGATCGTAGGCACATACTATTTTTATGAACTGACTTTTTTCTCCTGTGGAGAAATCATCATATGCATGTTTTTTAAGTATATTTTCAAGATCGTTTAAATCAACCTTTTCTGGAGGGACAAAAACTGCCATCCTCAAAAATAAGTTGAAGTCTACGGCGTTATATAACTCTTCTATCCCCTCTTGTACCTGAGGAATGTTTTTTGAACGCTGTTCCTCATACCCACTAGGTCTCAGTTTTTCCACACCATGTTCTATTCGGGTTATTACTGAATCACATAGTCCGTCAATGGTTATTTCACCACTCTCGGTTATTAGCCCTGCACCGTTTAAATACTTATATATTGGAATGTTTACCTGACCTTTTATTAGATTCGGAAAGGCGTTAATAAGAATAGACGTATCGTCATAACCTCCGCTATCAAAAATAACATCCCTGACGATGTCTTCTCGAGTTACACCAATAATCCCTTGCTTAGCGATTTCCTCTGATTTCTTGATCTTGCTAATAGCTCCATAACCGACCACGAATTCTGGTTGCCCCTCAGCCCCATCTAAATCGTCAACATCTTTCACATAAAGTTTACCTTTAGGGTCGTTAGTCACCACGAGTTCGTATAGCTCATCCTTAATCTGTCGAAATATGTGTGCAGGGATTCGTCGTTTTACTTCTGAAAGAACTTCAAATATTTCCATGTACGAGCTTGCTTTAATGAGTTTAACTGGAAGTGTTTTTAGTATAATTGACTCAGTTAATACCGGCTCGTCGGCATCCGCAGACCACTCAACGAAAATAATATTTTCTTTTAATGCGTCCATCTTGCTTTCTGGGAAACACTCGACAATTTCCTCTAGGATTTCCAATATATGGGGGTCAGTTAATGAGTACCCTAAAAATATTATTGGATGCTCGATAAATATCGTTAGTAATTTTGACGATAAGTAAGGGTTCTTTTTACGAAAAAGTTCATAGTCTTGAGATGTTAATATAAGACTATTTGGCTCACTTGCACATCCGTGAATTTTGTATATTTCAGCAATTCCATGATTTCTACTAGAAAATAGCCCGTCTTGTCCCACAAAAACGGAGAACTCGCTAAAAATTGATTCTAGGAATAGATCCCAGTTCGTAGTAATGATACCATCAATTTTACTTGATGCTAAAAGCTCAATTTCTGCTTGATATTCTTCCAGTGTATTTTTATGAATATCTTTTAAATAGTCAGATATTTCAATCTTTAGTGGTGAGTCCTTCTTCAGCAAGTGCTCAGTGTAGCGTTCTTCTTTATCCCCTTTAATATCACTATCCCACCATTTATCACTATAAGATTGAGCTAGTATGCTGGCGATCTTCATTAGATCACCATCTGCTTGAGATCTGATTTTTGTGTAATTTCCACCAATCAATCCACAAAATCGCTTCAACAGTTCTTCCCAGTTTTCTGCACCAAGGTATCGCCTGGACATACCCGAACCAACGAAAAGGAATGGAGAGGCTGAAAATTTCTTAAAATGATCGGTGAGACTTTTCTTAAAAGTCATGAATCGTCCTTTTTTGTGATTCGAGATTTGGCATAACGCTGGAGTGAAGCTGCCCGCGTCAGCGGGTCCACTTGAATGACTTGTTATGCATTTTTACGCTGATGGAGAGAACGCATTAAGGATATAGAACAAAATGACAATTAACGAAATGATCATAAGATTTTTTAAGGCATCTCGCGTTATATCCCCTTCAACATAGGTGCTTATAGAAAGCACTGACAATGGAATAAACAAACTAACCCCGGTAAATCCAAATATAAAAAAAACAAAGACTCTCAGCTTTATAGACTGCTTTTCTAGCTTAAGAAATTTAAAAAAACGTGCAAATTCAACATTTTTTGATTTTGCATATGCACCGGCGCAGACAAACGACAAAGCCCAAAAGTCAACTAGAGTATCTGGATATAGCAACACCGAACAGTTCCGCTGGAAAGGAAAATACCGTATGCGCTAATCGACGATAGTAGTCAATGAAACTGGTAGCTATTGCCCCTATCCCTATACTAAACACCCGTTGAACAAAACTGATCAAGCTCATCGACGCAATAATCCAGCCGAGAACAGCATATACATCACGCCCAACTCTATTCGAATCGAAATTTTGCATAATTTAGTTCACTGATGCATAACAATTTATCATATGAAATGTTTCCGTATAGAAACATGTGGTTATTCTACATATCATAACTATTTTCTTGTAGTTTATCCATCTTATTATCAATTATTTCAATGTGTTATATCAAGGTTTTCCACATTGTCTGTAGGATAAAGGGGAACGTTTCCTCTATAACTACCCTAGGGCTCCACTAGTATATAAATACTGTTAATCTAAGGGGGATTATGATGCGTAAGCTTGGTTCACCTTTTCTTGTCAGTATCTGTATGAGCTGATGCTCACTGAGCGTTATGCCATGGCCACCATCAACCCCCATCTATATTGGATTGCATTCTTCATCCACAGCCAGCAGTAGCGTCACCCACTGAGCCTCGGAGACGCTGAGGTACAGCAATTCCTTACGTTCCTGGTCTGTGATCGACATGTCGCAGCAAAAACCCAGGCTCAGGCAGTCAATGCAATGCAATGCTCTCGTTTTTCTTTATAAATCTGGCTTATTACGCCCTCGCTATCGATGGCATGCCAACATAGCAGCAAGCCTCCCAGCAGCCTTCTCTAGACAACGCTACCGCCCGCTGGCTCACCGCCCCAGTCTGCGGCATTGCAATCGATTCTGTGTGCGCCAGCTTCCTTTGGGCAGAGTGTTTGACCTGCACCACGGCTCAATCGACGATTGCCATTAGCCGGTTGATACAATGAAACGAGTAATCTATAACATCGAGTTCATTTGGGCCTTTCTCATAATTTATTCAAAACTATCATGCTTTTACAACCATGAACATGAGCTATATCACGACTAAAACCAATATTATCAATGAAACGGCTTGGTTGCTTGGCATGACTCATGCGGACTGATAATCACCAACAAGGACGCAGAGGGGTTGATGTGGCTAATCTGCCGTTGAGCACTCAACGGCAATAAGAAAATCAGATTCTACCCAGTTTGCGTTTTACAACCTCATGCCCTAATTCACCTGTCGAGTGGTGGTGATCGGTAATCTTTATTGAATGTCATGGGTTACTTTGGTTAGATGCGGTTAAGCGAGTGAATCCCCTCTTAATCAGCCTCAGACCCTTGCCATGACTGCGTTTGAGGTAATGATGGTTAAGCTGAGTAAGTGAAGTTGCTATGAAGCGTGATGAGTGCTGGATGGGCTCTTATCAAGGTTTATTCAGTGTTTATATATAAATCACCTTAATCAATTAACCAAAAACCACTGTAGGTCAGTAATGGCGAGGGTTTGAGGCTGGTTAAGAAGCTAAAAAAACCACTTAACCTGCGCTTAACCAATTAATCATCTGTCCAACAGACGGGCAGAAAAAAGCCCTGCCTTGTCGGCAGGGCTTGTGGGCTATTTATCGGCTTTGCCCTTCTCTTTGGGGCTATCGACGGGCAAGCAGGTACTCGGTCCTATTAGAACGCGCCCTGCGGCTCTGGAGCTTGCCCTCGCTCGCGAGCAACCGGAGTGCCTTACCCCAACTACTCGCCATGCTCAGCCTCTCACCGTGGCGAGCGCACAGCTCGCTCGCCGTGAGCCATTCAGATGAGGCCAGTGGACGCGATAGATGGTGGTGGTAAATAACCTCATAATATGGACCCTTGTCTGTGTGAGCATCGTTTTCCGATGCAGCTAGTGCAGCTGTTGCATCATCCAGAAACCACGTTGCTCCTGACTCATAGCGCTCCCTTACCTCCAGCCAAAACTGGCGCAGTTGCTCAGGGTCTGTCTGGGACAAACGGCCTGCACTCCAGCTCCATCCAAGGATCGAATTCAGGCCCTCAACATCAGCTGCCGCAGCCAACTCGATAACAGCAAATCTCGCGTTACCGGTTGTATCCTTGAGAAAATCCGTCCCGTTGACCGTGGCAATATAGGAAGTCTGGCGCTTTTTGGTGGTCATGCTGCGGGCATAGGGTAGGCGATAGCTGTCGTTCTCTCGGGTCAAAAAAGCCTTGAGGCTACCCGCCTCATGTCGGGTCGTACTCTCAAGCTCAGCCAGCTCCACAACCCATGCAGACACTGCGCGACGAACATCATCAGGCTTGTCTGGATTGATGGCACAATCGAGGGTCGAACCTTGCACCACAGCAGCCAGACGGCTCACCCAGGCGCTTTTTCGATAGGACTGTGCCCCCACCAACACAGGCACCAATTTCGAGTACCAGCGCGGTTGATAGAGTGCAGCGACACACCCAACCAGCCATGCATGTAACACCGCACTCGCATAGACGGGATTAGCAGCATTGAGGGTAGCAATCACCGCATCGATGCGCGGTATCCCGTCCCACGGTGCCCCACGTTCGAGCCAGTGACGCACAGGGTGATAACTGTGGCGCTCACAAATCGCGATCAGGTGCTCCTCAATCACGGCATCCGGCACACCTGCCAACTGGCAGGCATCAACCAGCGCGGATCGCTGACCCGCCTCAGAGCCTCCCAGACGCTCACCATCCGCATCAGCCAGTTCTGCCTCACCCGTCATCAGGTTGTAGCGTGGATCCCAACCGTTGAATGTGATAAGAGCAAACAAATTCGAGCTGGTTTTGATGGGGCGGCCAGTAGGGCTCATATCCGGCAGAGTCAGCAGTTTACCCTGCATCACCGACCTGACAGCCTGCTGCACCTGTGGTGTGGCAGCACCGTCCTTCTGACCGTCATATGACGAAATATCATGCCCCGCTGTTTTGTTTTTATTATTTTTCATTTTTATTATCCTCGGTGTTATCACCTGATTGTTGTTATATATAACCTCTGCCATTTTCTACTTTTTAATTGAGTGGGGTAGTTAAAACATAAATGGCTCCACTCAATTAAATTCAAACCGTTTTTATGAATGGTATTGCGCCATCAATATGGGATGACCGTCACCGAGATATAGGTGTCAAGGTTGTTCCTCCTCGTCCCGAGTCAGACTCCACCTTGCCCCCTATACCCGCCTCCTTCGTCATCCCATATTGACCGCTTCATACCATCCATAAAAAAGGGTTCTCCACCCCACTCCGGTCGCTGCGCAACCTACGGGGGTTCCGGTCTCGTAACCTCGACACACCCCCATACTTACGTGCGTAAGTATGGTTTTCAACAGCCGTGCTTACGGTGTGTTTTAAATCATACTTACGGTTGTATTCTTTGCGTACTTACGTACTCTTTTCATGGCGCACTTACGTGCGCATCCGTAAGCGCTACATGTAATATTTTTCACGCCAATGAAGACCATCATTAGGTGTTTATATGTCCAATCATGACTATTTTTGATGAGTAAAGATTGAGAATATTACCGCGAGAAACCATCATCTTTTGATTTGTCTCTATTTATAAATGCAGCCATTCCTTTTCGCTTAACATTTGATTCCTCACTTGGCTCAACCACCATTATTGGTGTATTTGGCTGGATATAGCTTTTATTATCCGCAGACGGCACGCTGTGAGTCACTCTAATGTGGCTCAGGTCAGCATCAGCAGGACAACTCGGTAAACGTCCTCCTCTTGCTGATTTTCGATTTCCGTAACGATTAACTGAGGCTGTGGCCTGATGTCCCATCAAATAGGCAATTTGTACGCGGTCCATTCCGGAGGCTTTGAGCTCTGACCCCAATTGATGACGCCAACTATAAAATGTAGGGAGATGATTGCGCTTCGGCCATAAATTTTTTCCTGCAATGCGAAGTTTATCTTGCAACGATTTAATATTGGCGAACTGTGCTTCTCTGACTATTGAGCTTAACCAGCGAGGGTCAACGCCTTCAAATTGCAGAGTTCTGTCTGCACCACGAATACCATTATGGCTCTTTTTTGCCCCCACAATACGTACTTTATCGCCATTTACTGTAATGTCAGCAAGTTCAGCGGGCCTGATGCCAGTGTAGGAAAATAGTATTATCGCAGCAACCATTCTTATATCATCCCGCGCTTTGAAATAATCGATCAGCGCGGTTTGGTCAGCAGGATTGATGCTCTTAACCCTGTTCTGCTTTTTCTTAATTGGAGTATTGCTACCTTGAGCCGTGACTGGATTACGTAATCCCATAATGCGCTCAGCGGCCTCGACATAACCCAGATTTTTTTGATGATAGACAAGTGCTCCACGCAGACGACGCCAGTAGTCAGGACGATATTCAGGCGCGCAGGCCAACAGCTCATCTGAAATGTTTTTAGCTGTAACCTTGATGTTTTTTCTTTCAAGGCGAAGATAGATATTTTTTGCCAACATTTCGTATTCTAGTTTTGTTTTTTCTGTAGCCATTTTTATTCCTTAGGCTCTTAACGGCCCTTATTTAACGTATTATCGAATCAATAATATATCGATATGAATCACAGTAGTTATCGCTAATCTGATTGAGAATGCGGTTCACCAACATGTATGTTTTTCATTGATTGAGCAACCAGCCCTAATAAATATTGCTGAATTTGTGGGTCGGCAATTAATTTAGTCATGTCCAGTTCTGAGTTGTTGGCCGGAACCAGAGCTGGCTTCTCATTAAGGCGGAAACAACGAGCAAGAGCGTTTTCGGCTAATGTTTTGAAATCCGCAGCATCCTCAACTAACCATTTTCAATAATGGCGCCTTATCATTGCGGTACTTGTATGCCCCATCTGTTTGGCAATCCATTCGATATTAACACCTGCGGACAACAGTTGACTGGCATAGGTATGTCTAAATTGCGATGGCCCTCGGTAGGTAACGCCCGCAGTGGCACAAAACGGCTCAAAAAAATCCTCTCTGAATTCATCGACGCTGGTGTATTGACGTCGCTTATCCGGATAATAGGCTAATAAAGTCCGGCGCAGTTTGATCCGCGTACGATTGTCAGCACACATGACCGAAATCGCTTTCTCTTTGCGATGCCTAGCATGCTCCAGAAGGGTGCGAAGTGCCTGCACCGCGGGGACAGTCAACTCGACTGTTCGGCAGGAGCTTTTAGTTTTCGGCGTTTTATAGCAACCATCTACCAGGGCCAGATCAACACGCAGTGTGCGTTTATCCATGTCGATAGCCTCACGGCTAATTGCCAACAATTCGCTGATCCGCAGTCCAGTGGAAATACCAACCTGGATTATTGCTGCACCAATAGGGTTGATATGTTGATGTGCAATAAATAACTGGATCTCTGATTGCAGGAATGGCTGAGGCTCTACCACCTCAAATCGACAATTTTTGACATGACACATCGGATTGATTTTTATAATGCCATCTCGATAGGCCCTGTTAAATACCTGTCGCATAATGTCAATATATTGATTGACTGTGTTCCCTTTGAGGCGTTTTAGCAGTTTGGCAATATACATTTCGATGTCGGTTGCATTAATATCAACCAGCTTCTTTTTTCCCCATTTACGGATAAGCTGCCTGGCCTTTCTACACAAAACATCATAGGTTGCGTCTGATACCTGTTGATATTTTATGTTCAGGTGTTCCTCTACTGCGGTTTTGAACGTTTTTTCACGAGGATCTGATTTTAGATTGTTGTTGTTTTTCATGTGCACCCTGTTTTTATTATTATAATTTTGCGCAGGATTACATTCAGCAAAAACCAAGTCAAATAAAAAGTGAAACCTAACAAAAACTAATTTAATGTCAATTTTCAATATATTTGAAATAAATAAATTGTCAAATTAACGACCAGTAACAGCAGAAGCCTGTCACACTATTTTAATGATGAAAATCAACATGTTACTTTGCCAGGCAAGCACGTGAGTGGGTATACCTCACCCACTCAAATGCCTATTTGGCCTGATATTCAAAATTCGACTAAATCGCTGGGGATTGACTCGATTTTTTCTCGCAGCAACGCGATACCTAAATAACTGTTCCGAATA